>NZ_JCAUAY010000001.1:0-1380198 GCF_059692195.1 Paenibacillus sp. J22P90 | reverse complement strand
CCAGACCTGGAGGGCCGACTGGGGCCGAGTTAGTCGGGTTCGTCGACTAACTCCAGACCTGGAGGGCCGACTGGGGCCGAGTTAGTCGGGTTCGTCGACTAACTCCAGACCTGGAGGGCCGACTGGGGCCGAGTTAGTCGGGTTCGTCGACTAACTCCAGACCCGGAGGGCCGACTGGGGCCGAGTTAGTCGGGTTCGTCGACTAACTCCAGACCTGGAGGGCCGACTGGGGCCGAGTTAGTCGGGTTCGTCGACTTCCAGAGGACTGCATGCTCCTTTCTCCACTGTAAGTCGATTTTTTCGACTTCCAGAGGACTGCATGCTCCTTTCTCCACTGTAAGTCGATTTTTTCGACTTAGGGAGGACTGCAGACTCCTTTTCCCCACTGTAAGTCGATTTTTTCGACTTACGGAGGACTGCAGACTCCTTTTCCCCACTGTTAGTCGATTTTTTCGACTTACGGAGAACTGCAGACTCCTTCTCCCCACTGTAAGTCGATTTTTTCGACTTATGGAGGACTGCAGACTCCTTTTCCCCACTGTAAGTCGATTTTTTCGACTTAGGGAGGACTGCAGGTTAAGAATGAATGTTATCCTCTCCAAAGACGAATACATCAAAACAAAAAAGACGCCACTTCGGCGTCTTTACCCACATCATTCTGCATTCTCAGCCCTTCGGTTTCACAAACAAAGCCGCTAAAAACGAGAATATAATCGCGGCCGAAACACCTGCACTGGTTACTTTAAAAATACCAGTAATGATCCCGATGTAGCCCTCCTTATGGAGCTCCTCCAACGCGCCGTGTACAAGGGCGTTTCCGAAGCTCGTGATGGGCACTGTTGCACCCGCGCCAGCAAAAGCAATCAACGGTTCATATAAATTGCATCCATCGGCAATCGCACCAAGAACTACAAGCGTGCTCATCGTGTGGGCTGGCGTTAATTTGCCAACGTCCATCATGAGCTGTCCAAGGACACAAATGGCCCCTCCAACAACAAAAGCCCAAAAAAAGCTCATACGTACAACCCTCCAGACTCTATGGAAACCGCATGTGCGATACAAGGAATACTTTCGCCTTGCTGGAAAGAAAGCGGTGAAAGCAAGGCTCCCGTAGCTACGACGAGGATTCGCTTCAATTCCCCTTTGGCCATACGCTTCAGCAAGTGGCCGTAGGTCACCGTTGCTGAGCAGCCGCAGCCGCTGCCTCCTGCCTGAACGGTTTGCGTTTCACGATCAAAGATCATTAAACCGCAATCATCATAGGTTGTTTGCTCGATCGGGAACTGATGCTTGTGGAACAGCTCACGCGCAATGCTGATCCCCACCGCGGCAAGATCTCCCGTCACGATGAGATCGTAATAGGACGGGTCGCGATTCAACTCGCGGCAATGCGTTTGGATCGTATCGACGGCGGCTGGCGCCATCGCCGCGCCCATATTAAACGGATCGGTGATCCCCATATCCACGATCCGGCCGATCGTCGCGGCGGTGACGACAGGACCGTCACCGGTCTTCCCTAGCACGGCGACCCCTGCGCCGGTGACCGTGTACTGCGCCGTCGGCGGCTTCTGCGAGCCATATTCCGTTGGATAACGGAATTGCTTCTCCGCCGTACAGTTATGGCTGCAGGTGCCGGCCATGACATAGTTGGCAGCACCGGAATCGACTAGCTGAGCGGCTAGCGCGAGGCCTTCCATCGAGGTCGAACACGCGCCGAATATCCCAAGGTACGGGATATTGAGCGTACGCGCAGCGAATGTGTTGGAGATGATCTGATTCATCAGATCGCCACCAACATAGAACTGGATCTGGCCGTCGTTCAACCCGGCTTTCGCCAGCGCGCGATGCGCTGCTTCTTCGAGCAGCGCTTTTTCTGCTTTTTCCCACGTTTTCTGACCAAGTGTCAAATCACCATGAACGACATCAAAATCCTCATTGAGCGGTCCTTTTCCTTCATCCGGTCCCACTACAGTACCCGTCGACAGAATCACGGGTCGATTCTCAAACAGCCAGCTCTGGTGTCCCTTCAGCATCTCGTCAGCCCCCCGTCAAGATCAAATGTGCAATCCCTACAAAAAAGGCCGCCACTGTTCCGAAAACGATGACAGAACCCGCTAATTTAAACATGTTACCGCCTACGCCTAACACAAGCCCTTCCGCACGGTGCTCAATCGCTGCAGAACATAATGAATTCGCAAAGCCTGTTACGGGGACTGAGGTTCCGCCTCCTGCCCACTGCGCGATTTTGTCGTAAATCCCAAAGCTGGTCAAAATAACCGAAATGATAATCATCACGGCAACCGTCGGATTCCCCGCTGTTTTCTCCGTAAATCCAAAGCAGTTAATGAACAAATGCATAAAGCATTCACCGATTAGGCATATCGTCCCACCTGCTACAAAGGCTCTGAGGCAATTTTTAAGAACAGGTCTTTTCGGCTCTTGCTGTTTGGCTAATTTTTGGTATTCCTGCTGTGTCATGGTTAAGTTTTTCTTCTTGTTGTTAGGCATAACAGACTCCTATTCCCTCAAAACCTAAGCTCTGAGAATCGTATGTACCTGCTGGATAATTTGCGTTAACTGAATGGAACAGTTCTCATACATTTGCTTGGCTTCGGCATTTTGTGTCGTGAGTGAGTACAGTTCTAGGTCTGCTTCACATTTCTTTAAACACGCAAGCACCATTGGACGTTCGGCATTTATAGGCACTTGCAACATGTCATTATAAAGATCAACCATTAATTCCCCGTTGGTATCTACCTGACCAAGAAACACATTTTCCTTAGCAACACCCAGCTTGTCCAGCTCCGCTTGCAGCCACCCTCTGCTTTTGCCAGCAGCAGCTAAGGGCTCATTCTGAATGACGCCATCCATCATGACAGCTTGGGTTGGCTTTTCATTGGGCAACTTCATGCCCAAATGCTTAGGCGTTAAAGGTAAGTTCTCACTTTTCAGCAAAATACTCAGGTCACCGCTTGATTCAAGCATGGCGAACTCTACATCAGCCACCCGAAATACGCCTTTTGTACGCAGCTGTTCAAGCAATTCATCGCCTGTGTAGCGTTCTTTTCGCAAATTCCCCTCGAGGATCTTGCCATCCTGAATGAGTACTCTGCCGTTCCCTTCAAACCAACCGCGAAGTGTCTTGCTCTTTAGCGTGAATATTTCCAACACCAATGGCACGAGAACCCAGACCAGAATCGCAATGACACCATGAACGTAATTCGCCTCAACATCGGTCGATATATTCCCAGCCAGATCCCCTAGCGTAATTCCGATCACATATTCAAAAAAAGTGAGTTGAGATATTTGTTTTTTACCTAAAATCCGCGTTAATACAAAGAGAAACATCAAGGTACCTAGTGCTCGAATCGCAATAAGTATCCAGTCTGGCACTTCATTCCCCCTCCTGCCATCTCCAGCTTGCAATACCTACATTATGTGCCATTTGAACCCTAACTATTATTGCTCTTAATTGGATGTATTTGTTAACATGATTCATCGGAACACGGGCATATTAACAACCGCAATTGTGCGTTGAAATTTGAGAGGAGTGTTTACACATTGACAGTAGCAGCACAAGTTAAAACGACCCTAGCATCCTTAAAAAGCGCCCAGGCCAGTCTTGAAACCTTTGCCCTTAGCACACAGAATCAAGAGGCCAAGCAATTATACGAGTCAGCCGCTCAATCTGCGCAGCAGATTGTTGACCAAGTCGCCTCACGCGTACAGCAATTAGAAAATGAAGAGCCACAATACAAAGGTTTCTAAAATACAAAACAGCCGCTGCGCGGGATCGCTGGCGGCTGTTTTTCACCTATTTTTATAAAAACAAACTTATAAACAACAATAACAAAACAAAAAGTATGAGAATAAGGATTGCCAGCTTTTCCTTTGGCATGAGAGCCGCCCCTCGTTTCATTAAAATTCCTATGGATGTGTTCATCTCATTATTCTAATGGCTGTCCTGATGCCTTCCGCACTTCATTAGCCAGTCGATTGAATTCCTTCCTTGCCTCGGGATCTGAGGTTGCGAAATAGGCAGCGGATAGAAATGCAATGATTTTGTTCGCATCTTCCACACTGATCATCGGGAAATGCCTCCTTTTAAGATGGATTTTTATTTGCCAGTCCAGTAATCAAAGGTTAGCGACCTATTTTTGAACAAGGAGTAGGGAATGTAGCAGTAGCCTGCGTCCCCCCATGCTGTTCCCCATGAATTCCGGGCAATTATGACACCCTGTCCCTTTTCCTTTCCGTCCTTGTAACCGACAGCAAGCAATGCATGCCCGCCCAGTAGAGCTTCCTTTTTCCGATTGGGATAAGGAATTTTCCCTGTTTTCGATGCTACCTTACTTTCAAATGAATCATAGATCCATATGCCAAATGTAACAGGAAATCCATCAGCTAGCGCTGCCTTAATGCCCGCCAGATCATGAATCCGATGATAGCCCTCTATCCGATAATATCTGGCAAGAGCTTCCGCCTCATGATTCGGTGTCGTGCGAAAATTTGCAACCTTATAGGGCCACACTTGTTCTGGACAGACACCTGTCTTCTGCAGCACCTTAAACCCATCGCGTATGGTAGCACCAGCATCCTGGTTTACCGTATTCTCCAGCTCGCGTTCATGCCAATAGTGGAAAAGACGCGATAACCGCGTTGTATTATCGTCTTCCGATCGCAGCCAATACTCGCGCAACCCGCTTACAATCGCATTCGAGGTACATGAACCTAATGACCCTTGGTTAACAACAGGAGAAAGCTTACTGCGTAAATCAACTTGCTTCGGCAATTGGGATTCCCGAATATAATTGACACTCCTGTATGAGAAATCACGAAAATCGCGAGGGTCCTGCTTGACTGTATATTTCCGCATTGCTGTACCTCCCAAGAAGCCTAATTGCTGAGTACTCCAGTGTATTCACCTATAGGCAGGAGCGTGCAAAAAGAGCCCGACTTCAACAAGGAAGTCTGGGCACTTTGAATTATACATTTATTCCGTTACTGAAACCGTTACAGGCGACCATTCGGCAATAATCGTCTGTCCATGCAGGGAAGCACTTCCTTGCGGCGTCAAGTCTTTCTCCGTCATCATGCCTAGTGCAACCGTGAAACGATTGAATTTGATCGGCACATTTTTCTCACGGCGAACTTCCTCACCATTCACATAGAAAATGACTTCATCATTTCCGCGGTGGTACGTAATTTTGTACGTATTAAATTCGCGCGGCTGGAAATTCGTTTCCTCTTTGAAAATACAGAAGAAGCGCGTTTTGTCCGTCTCAGGCACCTGAACACCCGGGAATGGAAGCACAGCGTAAACACTCGCATATTTATCATTACCCGCGAAGAAATCGAGTGCTGCTCCTGTTGTAAAATCAAGCAAATTCAACGATACGAAACCATCATACAAATCATTGGCCGCGGTGTTCTGTGTACGTGCACGGATTTGCAACTCGAATGAAATTTCGCCTTCTTCCGGCACCTCAACTTCTTTGGCGGAATAATACATATGCTTGGCGTTATCTAAAAATTGAACATAATCATTTTTGCGGCTTAGCGTAGCTCGTGCATAGAGAATGCCATTGCGAACAATAATTGTCGCATTCGGTTCTCTGAACTCCCAGAAAGAACCGTCTGGCATCGGGAAGCCACCTATTTTCCAAACTTCGCCTTCGGACAGGATCGTGTGAAAATCACCAATTGTAAATTGCTTGCTCATCGTATATGACCTCGCTTTGTCTGTGAATTTTAGGATTGCAGGATAGCTTGTACAACCAAGGCCAACATCATTATCAAGCCGGATCTAATTGTTGCTTTTAAAGAGGCACCCATTAAAGGCAGATACGCCGGGGACGGATTCTCTGACTTCAGACTACGATAGACCCGATAAAATGGAACGGCTGTTACTAACGCAAGTAGCGCATAATAAGGGAACACGCCACTGATCACGCAGATAATCAAAGATACGTACGATAATACAAATAAAAATTTGGAGAAGACCAACGCTCGCTTTTCGCCCCAAACGACAACCAGTGTTCGCTTACCAGCGCTTTGATCCGCTTGCCAATGAAGGAAATGATGATTAAACAAAATCAACGTCGTCAATAACCCGATCGGTAAAGAAAGCAATAACGGACGGTAATCCACATGCATTGTTTGCACATAGTAGCTGCCTAGCGTAGGTAACACACCAAAAGACAGTAAAATCGCAATCTCGCTATATCCTTTTCCGCGGTAGCCAAATTTAATAGGCGGCGCGACATAGAAATACGCAATTAAACCACCCAAGCCTCCGAACACAAGTACGAGCCAACCACTGCTTACACTTAGAATAACGCCACAAATAAGGGCAACTGCAAATAATGACCATGTTAAAAAGCTAAACGTTTTTTCTGCAATGATGCCATTGGCTAGAAATCCTGAATTCGTTGATATCGTAGAAGCCGTCTCCTTGGCCGCTGTATCAATGCCATTACGGAAATCCCATAAGTCATTAATCATATTTGAGAATAGATGTGCTGCAATAGACCCAATAAAAGTCAGCACAAATAGCATTGGATGAAATGTATCGTTCCAAACAATGGCTCCCAATCCACCTAATAGGACGGGAATGATCATGACTGGAATAACCCGAAATCGTGAAGCCTTCAATAATAGTGATAGATTAAGGTTATTCATTTCTCACTTTCCTCTCACAAAATAGTCCTCAGTACCTCATACTATCCCAATCCTAGTAGTACTTCAAGTAGGTTTGTATTCCCTTGGAACCACGATATTCCAGCTTTGGAAATTGGCCAAGAAATAAAAAAGGATGCTAGATTCGCTCTAGTCACCCTTTGGCCATTTTGCAAATTATTTGAGATAAAACACTTCGCGCATTGGCGTAATTGGTACTGCTTCACGGAAATCGAACGAACCTACAACCATTTTAGATGTAATGGCATTCCAGCGATTACAAGCTTCGCTCTCAGCCAGATACGCGAAAGCAGCATCAATATCATCGCACAAGAACACATAGAAGAATTGCGCACCATTTTGAAAAATGGAGTAATCCCGTATGCCCGCTTTGCTATGTTCTTCCATAATTTCTGGCCAAGGCGCTAAATGCATCTCAACATACTCTTCCAAAACTTCCTCGCGAATCGTCCATGTCCAAGCAAATTTCCCGCTATTTTGCATAAGGTTCTATCCTTCCTTTTTTCCAAATGATAAGTTTGCTAATTTCACTTTACTTTGTCACTAGAATACCGTCAATGCTAATCTTTAGAGGTTACTTCGTCAACCAACGCACACTATTCAAGACAAGTCTTCTATAAGCCTCAGATTGAAAAGATGGCGCATGATGGCCTGGCTGTAAATAAACAACCCTTCCCAATCCATAAGATTGTTCCCAAGCAGCGGGATACTGCACGCCTTCAAACTCGTAGGCTAAGAACACATTTCTAGGTGTAAACGGGTCGAATTCAAACATATATGGCTCTTCATCCAATTGAAAGTTGTTAACACCTTCCAAAAGTGGATGCTCGGGTGACGTCCGCACATAGTGAAGTGATTGATAGGGAGGATGGCTTGTAAATTTAGCCCCCATCATCTGTCTTAGCTCATAGCTGCACTGAATGGATATGCCATTATGGATAACTAACAGATTGCCTCCCCCCGCAACGAACCTTAACAAACCCGCGGTTTGGACTGCCGTTAGATCTCGGTTCCAGCAGTCCGTATAGGACAAGCAAAGTGAGAACTTTTCCTGCTCCAACGTTACAAAGGCTTGATAATCCTCGGTTGCTTCGAGCTGAAATTCAGCCCCAAGAATCGACTCCAGCTCCTGCCTCGCAGGCGCTAATGGATGCCATGGCGCATCCGTCTCATCACCAATCAATCGAACTCTCGTTTTCTCATTCATCTAATTCATCTTCTCCTCCCAAAATTAACAATTCTAAAAAAACTACAAAAAAAACTAAAAACTATGGCGTACCTGCTTAACTAATGGGTCGCTATACTTAAGACATCGCAAATTGAAAGCACTTACAAAAAGAGAAAGGAGGTCCATTTCACTATGCGATTGTTACGAAAATTGGCACTTGGCATTGATTCATTCATCGAGTCGGCTTCTCTTATCGGATTACTAAGTATGATCGTCATCGTTACCGCTCAGGTCATGACTCGCAAGCTATTCAATTTCGTTTTCTTCTGGTCCGAAGAAGTCACCATGCTATTACTCGTTTGGTTCTCATTCATGGGAATCGCAATTGGTTTTCGCGAGAAGCTTCATCTTGGGATTGATTCCTTCACACATAAGCTTCCTGCCCCAATCAACAAAGTCTTGGATAAGGCAATTGAACTTACTATTCTCGCATTTGGTATCTATCTCCTGCTATATGGATGGGATTTCACGGTCTTAATGCATGAATCCGAACTGCCAGCAACAGGATTGCCCAACAGCACCCTGTATGTCATTATGCCAATCACTGGCGTCATGACTTGCGCTTATGCCCTTTTGCAATTATTTGGCTTTGAAACGAAACGGCATGTCAACATGCAGGAAGGAGGCACTCACTAATGGACTCGACCATTGCCATCATCATCTTATGTGTCACCTTCGTTGGTCTGATCGTCCTTCGATTCCCGATCTCCTTAGCGTTGGCAGGCTCATCACTGCTTACCCTAGTTTACTTGAAGGTTCCACTTGCCACTGTAGGTCAAACCATGATTCAAGGTATGAACTCCTACTCCTTGTTAACGATCCCTTTCTTCATTCTCGCTGGTCAGATCATGAGTGAAGGACAGATGGCCCTTCGGCTCATCAATCTTGCACAGGTTCTCGTTGGAGGCATACGCGGAGGACTTGCCATGGTCAACTGTGTCGCATGTATGTTTTTCGGCAACATCTCGGGCTCCGCAATCGCCGATGTTTCTTCTATTGGTTCTGTCATGATCCCTATGATGAAAAAGAAAGGGTATGACACGGACTATGCCGTAGGTGTTACCGTTTCGGCAGCCATTCAAGGGGTTGTCGTTCCTCCAAGTCACAATCTTGTCCTTTATTCCCTAGCAGCAGGCGGCGGCATCTCCATCGCATCGCTTTTCCTGGCAGGCATTGTCCCTGGTCTGATACTTTGTGTATCTCTTATGGTGACAAGCTACATCATCGCGATCAAACGCGGCTATACCAAGAGTGAAACGGTTCCTTTACGCGATATTCCAAAAATCGTCCGTGACGGTCTTCTGTCGTTGCTGACTGCTGTTATCATTTTAGGCGGGATATTCACAGGGTGGTTTACAGCCACGGAAAGCGGTGCACTAGCTTGTTTATATGCGTTCATCTTAACGTTTCTCGTGTATAGGGATATCCCTATAAGCCGTATGTGGATCATACTTAAGCGTACCTTTCGAACGGTATCCATGGTGCTATTCTTAATTGCAGCCTCTGCAACCTTTAGCTGGGTACTTGCCTTCCTCAAGGTTCCTGGCATGTTAACCGATTTGCTGCTTGGTGTAACAGATAATCCAATTATCATCTTGTTAATTATCAATATCCTTCTATTAGTACTTGGCGCTCCGATGGATATGGCGCCGCTTATCTTAATCATGACACCTATTTTGCTCCCCGTTGTGACAGCTCTTGGCATGGATCCTGTTCACTTCGGCATCATTATGATGTTAAACTTAGGCATTGGACTTCTAACCCCGCCTGTTGGTACCGTACTTTTTGTAGGATCCGCGATAGGCAACATTTCGATTTCTGAAGGCACAAAGGCGATGATGCCATTCTTCTACGTCATGTGTATCGTTCTCATGATTCTGACCTATATACCAGGCCTCGTCATGTGGCTGCCTAATCTTATGAAGTAATGATATTGGAATAACCAAACTTTCGATAAAGGGTGATAACCGTAATGAATAAAAAAAGAAAATATCTGTCCATCCTTAGCACTGTGATCGGTACCAGTCTTATACTCACTGCTTGCGGCAGCACAACGACAACCAGTTCAACTTCAGAAACAAAAAAAAGCGATGGACCTAAATTGAATTTCCGTTTAGCTGAAACACATCCTGCTGATTACCCAACCACGATTGGCGACAAGAAATTCGCAGAGCTCGTCAACCAAGCATCGGATGGACGTATCAAAATCGATGTATTCCCCGCTTCTCAGCTAGGTGAAGAGAAAGCCGTTATCGAGCAAGTTCAGCTCGGAGCCATTGAATTCACGCGTGTCAGCACCGGAGCACTTGGCGGCTTCAACAAGCAATATGAAGTGTTCAGCTTGCCGTATATTTTCGACAATGACGCTCATCAATGGAAATTCTTAGAGAGCGAGCAAGGCACGAAGCTCCTGGACAGCTTGGAAAGCTCTCGCATGAAGGGACTCGCCTATTACAGCTCCGGAGCACGTCACTTCTACTCCAAGAAGCCGATCAAAACATTAGCTGATCTTAAAGGTCTCAAAATCCGAGTTATTCAAAATAAAGTGAATATCGATCTAATGGCTGCTCTTGGTGCAAATGCAACACCAATGCCATATGGCGATGTCTTCAACGCCCTGCAGACAGGCATTATCGATGCCGCAGAGAACAATTACCCAAGCTATTTCTCTTCAAATCATTTTCAACAAGCGAAAAATCTCATTCTAGACCAGCATCAACGTGTACCAGAGGTTTTACTTATCTCCAAAGTAGCGTGGGATAAGCTTTCTAAAGAAGATAAAGATTTAATTAAGAAAGCTGCGCAGGAATCAGTAAAAACGCAAAAAGCAGAATGGGAGAAGTTCGAGAAGGATTCTGAAGCCAAAGTGAAAGCAGCGGGTGTTACGATTACGGATGTTTCCGACCTGAAGCCATGGCAGGATGCTGTAAAGCCTGTTATTGAGAAATATCGCAGTGAATATAAAGAAACACTTGAAGCAATCGAGAAAGCGAAGAAGTAACCAGAAAAGGACACATGAGAGGTGAAATTCTCCCTCAGATGTGTCCTTTTTCTTTTAGCGTTCCGCCACTTTTACGATATTCTAAGGGTGAAAACGAGGTTAGCTTCTTAAACGTGGTACTGAAGTAAGAAATATCCGTATACCCCAGTCTTTCCGCAATTTCAGAGACACGCAAAGACGTTTTCATAAGCAGCCTCTTTGCCTCTTCCATTCGCATCTCAATCACAAAATCAACGAACTTGCCTCCGGTTTGCTGCTTAAACAGCTGACTTAAATAACTGGGATTGAGATGAACCAGTGTCGCCGCATCGGTCAACGAAATCTCTTTGTGAACATTGGCAATGACGAATTGCTGGACTCGTGCTATAGCAGATAGTTCATCGGCTTCTATGATAGGAGCATCAGCTCGAATTGCTTCTTCCTGTGTCTCTTTTGCTTGAATCCATCGCCGCAAACAATCTTCCATCGCTTCCGTTTCCACAGGCTTCAGTAAAAAATCCTTTACCCCATACCGGATCGCTTTCTGGGCAAATTGAAAATCATCATACCCGCTAACCAGAATCAAGTTAACCGACTTGAGTGCCAATTGCTCCGCCAAACCAATTCCATCCATAATCGGCATCTTGATATCCGAGATGACTAGATCAGCTTGATGCTGTTGAAGCGCATCTAACGCTTCTAAACCATTTCCGCATTCCTGCATAATAGCCACGGGTAGCTTCGTTTGTTCAACGGCTTTGCGAAGCACGACGCGGACCCATTTCTCATCATCGACAAGAATGATTTTATACATCACTGTCTCCTCCCCTTCCTTGTAGCTTCAGCGGCAGCTTAATCCTAACTGTAGTTCCAACGCCGACGCTGCTTTCCAGTTCAAGGCCAGCCTCATCCCCAAATAAATAAGAAATGCGTCGATGTACATTCACAATGCCGATCTGTGACACCGCAGTAACCATATCCTTTTGGCGTAAATCGAGCTGTAACGATCTAAGTCTATCTACGGGTATTCCTGTTCCACTATCTTTTATTTCTATAACAAAATGATGATCATCATAACGGTTGGTAGAAATCTCAATATGTACAGGTTTATCACTTGTTTCCATGCCATGAATGACACAATTCTCAACTAAAGGCTGGAGAGCAAACTTGGCAATCAACTGAGTCTCCGCCCATGCTGGTGTTTGAAATGAGTAGGTGAGTTTATCCGGAAACCGATACCGCTGGATGCGTAAGTACATATCACAAATATGAATTTCTTGTTGCACTGAAATGGTAGCCCCAGCATGATTCAAATTGTAGCGTAAAAGTCGAGCGAGTGAAGCAACCAACACGGAAATATCCGTCATATCCCGCTCCAACGCCATACCTCTCACCGTCTCTAACGCATTCATCAAAAAATGAGGATTCACTTGTGATTGCAATACTTTCAGCTCAGTTTCTTTCTGTCGAAGCTGTAGATCTTTCTCACGGAGCTCCGAATAGTAAATTTCATCCATGAGGACTTGCAGCTTTTCGACCATTTTATTAAAATCATTCGTTAATTGCCCGATTTCATCCTTGGATTCAATATCTACACGAGACCCGAAGTCCCCTTCTTTTACCTTCTTCATGAAATATTGAAGTGATCTGATCGGTCGAACAATACTTGTCGCAAATCCAATACCAATTAAATAAGCAATGAGAAGCGTTACGACAACCGTCCACCAAATGGTTTGCCTGATATATTGTGTGCCATGGGTTAATTCGGATTCAGGAATCATCGTAACCAATCGCCAATTTAGATATGAAGATTTGCTCCACGTAAAGAACGGTTTATCTCCTGTCGCCGCCTGATATGAACCGCTTTCTTGTGTGAGAATGATCGGTAATTGTTCAAGCTCAGCTAGTTGCCCAATCTCCTCGTAGGCTGGGGAAAACATATAGTGCCCTGTTGAATCGATAATGGAGAGGTAGCCAGTACGACCAATCGTAACCCGATCAGCAATTTCTTGAATGCGTTTGAAATTCACTTCCATGATTAAGGTTGCTACAGGCTCCAACGTATTCGGACTAACTAACCTTTTCACAATGGAGAGTACAGGTACGTATTCGAGCTCGTAACGAGGCGAAGGCGGACGGATGATGAGTCGAATATCACTATTAGAAGGAACATTGGAAAACCAAGGCTCTTGCATTAATTCGATGGCTGGTGTTACGTTTTTGTTAAAGCTTGTATCTAAAACAGCCTTATTCTCCATGACAAGCATAATGCGGGAAATATCCGAGCGTGAATACGCGGTATCGTGAAATAACTGCATCAACGGTTCGCGGATACGGGATTCGTTCACTTCTTGCTCACTCGTCATTCTCAGAAACTGCCCCATCGCTGGATGGTTCTGCATCCGAATCGAGTCAATTTCAAAATCGCGAATGTAATATTCGATATGGAGCTTTACCTGTTCAATAATTTGTTCATTGCTTAAATTTGCTTCTTCTCTCAGCACCTCGGACGATTTCTGATAAGAGATAAATCCAACTACACACAGCGGAATCACAACCAGCATGGCTGAATACACGAGCAGTTTTACTGTTAGAGGTCGATCGCGTAAAAATAAACTTCGGTAAAACCAAGTCCAAGCTTTTCGGCCCCTTTTCCGCACAATCAATCCCCCTCACTTTGCTTATGTAATCGCATTCATTTCGGGAAAAGGAAAACCAGTTGCATGAGCAACTGGCTATCTTTTCACCAAGTCTTCACGAATTGGCGTAAATACATCTAATAGTGCGGATGCTTCCAGAGCAGTTACCCCATGTTTAGCTCCACTTGGTATGTAAACCGTTTGGCCTTGTTCAATTACTGTAACGACGCCATCGATTGTAAATTCGATTTTCCCCTTCAAGCAGTAAGACATTTGTTCATGCACATGGCTGTGCTGATAACCAACGGCACCTGGTTCAAAGTGAACCTCCATCATCATCAACCCTACCTCAGCTTTCAAAATGCAGCGCTTCACGCCTGGCTCCGCGCCTTCCCATACGCCAATATTAGACATCTGACTTTCCCCTTTCGTCATTCAAACGCTTCCATGAGAATTAAAAAGAAGGACCGCAAGCGGCCCTTCACTTACCCCGTAATTATATCTGAAAAGCACCCAAATGAACATACTTGAAATGAAATGAACCTTAAACGGTAGTTGAGGCGCGATCTTTGCCTTTGTCAGCTTCCCCAGCATTCTTATTCGCGGATTCACGATCCCGCTGCATATCTTCGACCGTTTTCACTTTTAGGCGGGCAGCCCCTTCATAATTACGCGTCGGAATGAGGTCTCCAGCAGCAAGACGCTGTTTGGCCTCAGTAATCGCCGCACTATATTGCGGCAGCCAAGCCTCTTGGGCAACCAACATTTCATCAACCATTTGCCAAATTTCCTTCGGATTGCAGACAGCACCAACGAGAGGATCCATCATAAATGCTTGACGCAGCAGCTTGTCATCCCCATGTACAGCCGCTTCTACCGCTAAGCGTTGAACCGAAATACTGACATTACACACCGCGGCTGGGCCAATTGGCAGATCACCAACTCTCGGCATCGAAATGCCGTTGCGATCGACATAGCCTGGCGCTTCGATAATAGCATCATCCGGTAAATTCGATATAACCCCTTTATTGACCATGTTAAAATGCCCACGATAAACGCGCCCTGTTTCCAGGCTTTCAATGATGTAGGAGCCATGCTCATCACTGCGTTTCTCGCTCGCATACACGAAAGCCGGATCCTTCATCCAGTTCGGGAAATCCGTTTCAAACCAGCGACGTCCCTCCGTGCATACACGCAGGTAGCCACCTGTTTCACCATTAATCCAGGATCCCATATCAATCCAATCCTGAATTTCACTTGCCCGCTTCCGATACCACGGAACATATTCGCTCAAATGTCCATTCGACTCCGTGCTATAGTAGCCAAAGCGGCGCAGCATATCAATACGAACCTTTTCCGTTCGTGCATACTCAGCATGATTTTCAAATGCGTCTAGCAGCCCTGCGGTCAAATCCTTCCCCTGATGAGAAGCTTGGATATACCACGTTTGATGATTAATGCCTGCGCAAATAATGTCCACGTCTTTCTTATCCAATCCGTACACATTTGCGATTTGATGATGGCCATGCTGAACCCCGTGACAGAGACCAACCGTGCGAACGCCGCCGTACTTATTGCAAGCCCAAGTCAACATCGCCATAGGGTTCGCATAATTCAACAGCGTGACATCAGGTGCAGCAACCTCGCGAATATCCTGACAAATGCGCAGCATTTCGGAGATGCCACGCTGTCCGTACATGATGCCGCCTGCGCACAAGGTATCGCCTACGCATTGATCCACGCCGTATTTCAATGGAATGTCCACATCTGTTGCAAAAGCTTCGAGACCACCAACACGTATTGTACAAAGTACGTATTTCGCACCTGCTAGCGCTTCCCTGCGATTCGTCGTCGCTTGAATCTGAATCGATAACCCATTCTCATGAATATCCCGTTGGCAGAGCTCTGTCACCATTTCTAAATTGTGCGGATTTATGTCTGTAAAAGCCACTTGAATGTTATGAAATTCAGGAACAGCTAGTAAATCTCGTAGAAGTCCACGTGTGAATCCGATACTTCCTGCACCAATAAAGGCTACCTTAAATGCCATATTTATCGCCCTCTCTATCACTTCGTCTATGCTTCACATTGTATCAAGGTGATGAGAGAAAACGTTATCAAATTTCTAACCACATTCCTGGTTAATTGTCAAAAATCCTAACTTCCTCTGGATACATATGCTTGTGTGTGTTCATCGATTTTCGATAATCCGTTGGTGTTAGATCCGTATGAGCTTTAAATAACATGTGAAAATACTGCCTGCTGCCAACCCCGATATAATCCGAAATATCTGCAATCGGAATGTCTGTTTCGAGCAGCAACATTTGCGCCTTCTCCATCCTTATGCCAGTTAAATAGGCCATCATGGTTTGCCCTGTCACCGTTTTGAATATCCGCTGTAAATAGCCAGGATGTAAATTCACAGCTCCAGCTATATCCTTGACTTGGATCTCACGATCATAATTTTGATGCATGTAGTCCATGCTCTGTTTCACATACCATTCGCTTTGCACCAAACTGCTGCTACCGCTTTCACGACGCAAACGAGCAATTCGGATCAGCAGCTGGGCAATCAACAATTGAATCATCGTCTCACTTTTATCAGCCGGCTTATCTAGCTCTAACACCAAGCTCTTCATCACATGATAGACTTCGTCTGGATCACGCAGTACTAAATAACCCGTCTGGACGTCCAACAGGGATGATAATTGCTTCTCATCCGCGGCTAATTGCTGAATGGAGGGCATTGCCCCCTTATGTGCAGTAAAGCGGAATTCCACATTAAGCATGCGGCAGGGCTCATCTTCCTCCACAATGAGTCGATGGGCGATATTCGCATTGAGCAGGATGAACTCTCCTTTTTTCAATCTCACCTTTTCGGTTCGGGCAGGAGACAGCTGGATCTCAACCTCACAAAAACCTTGTATCGTATACATAATCTCTGCAGCATCATGGCGGTGAAAGGGCATATGAAAGCCTTGCCATTGTTTAAAATAATAAGCAACCACCTGCGGATAGCAGGGGGAATCCATCATCATTTCAGGAAACAGACGTGTCGCTTGAGGCATCGGGTGCTCCTTCCCATCCAATCTTAATGGATATTGTACTCCCATGATCTAAAAAAGAAAATCCCATCCTAGTGGACGGGATTAGGTGTTATGTAAGACTAGCCATGCAAATCTTTTAGTCTCGATCCGTATAATCATCTTCTGAAAATGGATGGCTCAAATTATCCATGATTTCTGCAACAGCATCACTTAGCATATCTGTCGGTGTTGTATCTTCCTCTTCCGGTTGGGTAGGGATTGTATCATTACATACATGATCAAAATAGTGACTTTTATCCATGCGCATACACCTCCTCATTTCACATCTTTATTCAAAAACCGCACTCGTTTGTTTGTTTTGTACATAATCCACTCACTTTATTCACAACTTGCCAAATTTCCTAAAAAAGCTTCGAAGATCTCCTTGCCTAAATGGATGATATGAAGTAAATTAAACCTATATGAACGTATATCAACACAAATAAACCAACTCTAAGGAGAGATTACACGATGGAAATCCGTTATGCCTCACACCCGAACGAAGTTAAACAATTTGACACTGAACGCTTGCAAGCTGAGTTTCAAGTACAGTCCTTATTCTCTGAAAATCAAGTGACATTAGTTTACTCACACGTTGACCGTTTCATTATCGGTGGCGTACTGCCAACGACAGAAACGCTTCAATTAGAAGCTGATCGCAAAGAGATGGCAGCAGACTACTTCCTAGAGCGTCGTGAAATCGGCATCATCAACGTAGGCGCAAGAGGGACAATCACAGTTGATGGTACAGCCTACACAATGGATTCCAAAGATTGTATCTACATCGGTTTAGGTTCCAAAGAAATCACTTTCGCAAGTGATGATGCTGCTAACCCAGCTAAATTCTATTTCAACTCCACACCAGCTCACAAAACGTATCCAACCGTTAAAGTTGCGATTAGCGAAGCAACGCCTGCACACCTAGGCAGCATCAACACGTCCAATGAGCGTACGATCTATAAATACATCCACTTGGATGGTGTTCAAAGTTGTCAACTCGTTATGGGGATGACACTATTGAAGCCAGGCAACATGTGGAACACAATGCCAACACATACGCACAACCGTCGTGCTGAAGTTTATTTCTATTTTGACATGCCAGAAGATGCTGTTGTCTTCCACATGATGGGTGAGCCGCAACAAACGCGTCACATTGTTATGCGCAATGAGCAAGCGGTCATTTCACCAAGCTGGTCCATTCACAGCGGTGTTGGCACGAACAACTACACCTTCATTTGGGGTATGGCTGGCGAAAACCAAATGTTCAACGACATGGACGCTGTAGCAATGCAAGATCTAAAATAATCGGTAATCCCCTATATAGAACGGATGAAACCCGATGAATCCTTTACGTAGATATGAAACTATAATGGAAGTTCTTCTTGCTCAGAAAGAAGTAACCGTCAATGAGCTGAGCGAACGACTTGAAGTAACCGGAAAAACTATTCGCGAGGATTTAGCCAAGCTGGAGGAAAAAGGGCTGCTCATCCGCATCCATGGCGGTGCGATGCTAGCTCAAAGTGATCAACTAGGCATTCTCTCTGCGAAAGAACCGAATATCAAGCATACAGACAAAAAATCGGAGATTGCGTCCCTCGCACTCCGATACATCCAGCCCCGCGATATTATCGCACTGGATGGCGGCTCTACGACGCTTGAAATCGCTAGGCGGCTGGATAATCAGCCGCTTACGGTTGTAACTAACGATCTCTACATCATCTCCGAGCTTGTCCAAAAAGATGAAATTCGGCTTGTCGTGCCTGGCGGCTATCGGTTGCGCAACATGCTTGCTGGCCCGGAAGCCGTTAAGTATGTCCAAGACTTGAACATTCAGAAATCGTTTATTTCCGCCACTGGCGTGCATTTGCAGCATGGCTTTACGATTTATACGAATGATCTTGTTGAATATAAGCGCGCTTTGATCGGTTCAAGCGCCACCGTGTATGGGGTTATCGATCATTTCAAATTCGGGCAATGTGCGTTGCGAACCTTCGCAACCCTGTCCGAGGTGGCCATGATTTTAACCGACAGCGGCTTGTCCGAAGAAACGGCTTCGCAGTTCCGCGAAACTGGCGTTCAAATTGAAACACCGTAAGTAAAAGTTGCAAATATAATTTCTTTTTTGAAAAGGAGTACGTCATGACACTTTTTAATCTATCCGGAAAAACAGCATTCGTTACAGGTGCTTCAGGCGGCCTTGGTCAAGCCATGGCAATCGGACTTGCAGAAGCTGGCGCGAACGTGATCGCGGTATCTTCCTCTGAAAGCGTACAAACCGTAGAAGCGATCCGCGCTTTAGGTGGAAAAGCTGAGCTTATCGCAGCAGACCTTAGCAACGAAGATATTCTTGAGGATGTCGTTGCTAGAGCGATTGGTATTTACGGCGGCATCGATATTCTGGTTAACAATGCGGGCATTATTCGCCGTACACCAGCCGTTGATCACGCACGTCAAGATTGGCACGATGTGATTGACTTGAACTTGAACTCTGCTTTCTTCCTTTGCCAGTTGGTTGGTCGTCATATGATTGAACGCGGCAGCGGTAAAATCGTAAACATTGCTTCCATGCTAACGTACCAAGGCGGAATTAACGTTCCTGGCTACACAGCTAGTAAGCACGCCATTGCAGGTGTGACGAAAGCATTAGCGAACGAGTGGGCTGGAAAAGGCATCCAAATCAACGCCATTGCTCCAGGCTATATGACGACAAATAACACGGCGCCTATTCTTAAAGATGAGAAACGCACAGCTTCGATCACAGAGCGTATCCCAGCAGGTCGTTGGGGTTCACCTGAGGATTTGAAAGGCCCTGTTGTCTTCTTGTCCTCTAATGCTTCCGATTACATGAACGGTCACGTGCTTTGCGTGGACGGCGGATGGATGGCTAGATAGATGGGAATCGGGACACTCGCTCATACCGTCGGTCACCTGCCCTTGAAGGAACTGACTGCGAAGCTAAGCGGTCGCGGCATTGATTTCGTTCAGTTAGCGCTCAGTAAAGCAATTAGCGATTATGATTTAAGTCTAGGGAAATTAAGCCCGGCACTTGCCAATCATATTGGCGAGCAATTTCAGCGCGCAGGCATTCGAATTGGTGTCCTCGGTTGTTACATCAACCCGGTTCATCCTGATCCGACGCAGCGTCGTTATGAAATCGATCGATTCAAAGAGCATTTGCGTTATGCTCGTGATTTCGGTACGTCCATCGTGGCTACTGAGACTGGTGATCTGACGACTTATCTTGCGGAGGACCCTAACGGGTATGAGGCCAAAGGTTGGTCCATCCTGAGGCAAACGGTTGAGGAATTAGCCGAAGAAGCCGAGCGTTGGGGCGTTCATATCGGTTTAGAGCCTGTTTTCACGCATACGTTGTCCAGTACAGAGAAAATGGCGCGAATTCTTTCAGAAGTGCCTTCCAGCACGCTGGGTGTCGTTTTTGATCCGGTAAATTTGATTCCGCCAACTGTGGTTGAGCCGCGTGACCAAGAAGCTTTCTTGGATCATGCCTTTGCAACTTTTGGCAGCCGCATTGTGCTGACGCATCTGAAAGATTATGTCGTGAACAATGGTCAAAAGAATGAAATTCCGTCCGGTCAAGGCATATTCGAGACAGCCTCTTTCTTAGCGAAGCTTCACGCGCATAAGCCAGGCGTCGATATTTCCCTGGAGCGTTTGGAAAATCATACGATTGAAGAAACGTTTGCCTACGTTAGAGGCTTACTTTAAAGAAGAACCCCGACTTCTCTCTATGGAGAGGTGTCGGGGGTTTTTTCACCTTTTAATATCCGCATCAGTAAGAACCTCGTAGTGCTCCCCGAGATGCTGCTGCAGCGCCTTCAGTGCCGCCACGCCAACAGCAATATCTTCGTCGCCAGCCCCACCGCTGACACCTACTCCGCCAATGACTTGACCATTTACCACAATCGGAAATCCGCCTACGAAAATCGCAAACTTCCCCGGCATCATCGCGTGAATTCCAAAGGCTTCGCCATGGACTGTCGCCGGCCCGCCAGGCTGATTAAACAGATGCGTCGAACGTCGATGTCCACTCGCTGTAAAAGCCTTCGCCATTGCCAGCTCCGGACTCGTATTGCGCGCGCCATTCATGCGCTCTAACGCTAATAGGTATCCGCCTTCGTCGACTATGCAGATTGTTTCTGCCGCTTTCGCTTCCAACGCAGCTTGAATACCCGCAGCAATCATCACCTTCGCTTCCTCGATTTCTAGCTTCCATACGGATCTCATGATGAATGGCCTCCTTTGTCGAAACTTCCTGCCCACTGCACATTTTCCATTTATATGGGGCTGAGGGCGAAAAAAGTCGTAAAAAAAGCCTACATATCCCCCATGAAGGAGACCAAGTAGGCTTTTGAACATACTTATTGATTCGACTGCTGCCCACGAACGATTCGAGTCGGGCGTTCCACCCAGTTCTCACGGCTCATGCGCTTCACCTGATTAATCGGATTCGAGAGATCAACAACCTCCGGCTTCAATCCCTGCTCTGCGGCAAGCTTTTCTTTGTACCCTGTGCCAGGTGCAGGCCCGCCTCCACCATTCCGTTTACCCTTGTTCCATACGCGATTCTTGCTCATACGACCACTCCACCGTTTTTTGTTTAAGTGTAATGGCAGTTACCAAAAAACGCAAATGCATTCTACAACTCAAACGCTTTCGCCAGCAAACGATACGAGTGCAAACGCGCCTCGATGTTATGAATCGGCGAAACCACCATGATTTCATCGGCGTGATACGCCTCATTCAGCTTCAAGATCTGTTCCTTCACTTGATTCGGCGTGCCGACAATTCGTTGATGGCGGCGGCTCCGAATCATCGCATAGTCATTCTCGGTATACGGATAATTCTGCGCTGTACGCACCGATGGGAACGAAGGCAGCAGCATCCCCTTGCTTAATGACAAGAAGAATAAGTCCGTGCTCAACGCCAGTTGATTCGCTTCTTCTTCCGTGTCCGCGCAGATGACTAACACCGCAGCAAGCGAATGCGGCTTCTCATTCAATTTGGACGGCGTGAAATGCTCGCGGTAAATGCGCAGCGCCTGCTCGCAATCCGCGTTTCCAAAAAACTGCGCGAAGCCAAATGCAGTCCCTTGCTCCGCAGCAAGTCGCGCACTGTCATAGGACGATCCAAGCAGCCAAATCTCCGGTGCCGTCGGAATAATCGGCGACGCATGCAACGCGGCAAACCGATGGTTAGCCGGCAAAGAATCATATAAATACCCCGTCAAATCAGCGATTTGCTGCGGGTAGGAGTCAACGCTTGTGTATTTTCCCTCTTGTAACGCTCGCGTGGATATGGGCATGCCGCCTGGTGCTCGGCCCAAGCCTACGTCTATACGTCCTGGATGCAGCGCCTCCAGCAAGCGGAAGTTTTCTGCAACTTTGTATGCACTATAATGAGGCATCATGATGCCCCCAGAGCCAAGTCGAATACGCTCTGTTTTGGCAGCCAAATGTGCGATCAACACCTCAGGACTCGAATGCGCCAAGGCTTGTGAAGCATGATGCTCCGACACCCAAAAGCGGCTGTAACCTATGCGATCTGCTTCTTGAGCAAGCTCGGTCGTCTCAGCCAACGTTTGCGCCGCATTACGACCTTCTCCAATTTGCGATTGATCCAAAATACTTAATTTTAACACTTGTCATCACCTCTATTTAACTGTAACATAAATAAACACAGAATAGCAAAAATTACGACTCACTTTCCACCTATCTCTTCATCCCATACAAATTAATGAGAAAATTACTTCATCACTCATAATTTGACAGAATCTCTTATTTTACACCTCTACCAAACTTATCCATAAGGTGGTATTTTATTATATACATCCTAGCGAGGGAGCGATTACTATGAAAACTATTTACGAGAATTATAGAGGTTTCAAAATAAGCAAATCCGATGACACTTATAACGCGATTCATGCGGATCGTATTATTTTTGCACAATCACCGCTTAGTCAGGTGCTTGATTCCATCGATCATTACATCGATGTGACCGAAAACTTTAATACGGCTGAAGAGTCGTCATCCATGCCTCAAAACTAAATAGCATGTTAAAAAAGCAACTATCCTATATGGACGGTTGCTTTTTTAGTATATCCTAACTATAAAATCACATGATTCAACTTCATCAGCTCCGCGACTTTCTGGAACTGAGACGCATTATGCCCAATCGACATCGCACAGTGATGCGTAGGCGCCTCGGCGAACCAGCGCGACATGTACGCGTCTGGGTGGTCACGGAACTTCACCGGCGTCTGTGTGTTACCGATTTTCATGATCGGCCCATTCGTGGACTCGCCTTCGCTGGAGATGAGCTTCAGCCTGCCGTCGCCGGTCTGCGTCACGTTCAAGGTCGTGATCGCTCCGGTTTTCACCTTCGCTTCGACGGACACGCCTGTGCCCTGCTTGCCGTGATACAGCCCCATGCCGCGCAATATCGGCTTTCCTTCGGAAATCGCGATGTGGAACGGTCCGTCATGGCCCAGCAAAATCGTCTCGTCGATGTAATCCACGACGACGATTTCCGAGAAGGAGCCGCCGACACCGAGTATATCGCTGATTTTCATCGCGACAGCCGTCTTCAGGTCTCCTTCGCCAGAGCAAGGAATACCTCGCGCTGTGAGCAGCGAGTGGCCCACAATGAAGCCGCCTTGCAGCTTCTCATACTCGCCGCCTGGCGCGCCGTGGTAGTAGTACGATAAGGCATCTAAATCATAAGCTCGCACAAGCTTTTCCTGAGCAGCAGCTACGCGGCAGCACCACTCCAGTTGCTCCTCAGTCGGCTTCTTCGCAATCGGATCCGAAGGTGAGTCGCCGCTGATTTGGAACATGTCGTGCAGCTCATCCAGCTTCTGCTTCACATCCTGCGGCGTTACTTCGCGCAGCATGCGGTCCAGATCACACATTTCCAACACTTCAACATGAAGACCTGTCTGAGAGGAAATCATCGTAAAATCGCTATACATATCAAGCATCCCGCTGTATGTATTGCCCAAGAAGCCGAAACGGCTGCGCTGTAGCGTTCTTGGCACACCCGCTGCGCGAACCCACTCCTCGATTTCCTTCCACGCACGAAGCGCTTCACGGCGCTCATGCGTCACTTCATCCGTTAAGGAGATGGCGGGTGTATAATCCAGACCCAGCATGCCGTTCACAACGCGGAAGGGAATACCCGCTCGGTTGAACACATTGGCAAACTCCGGCACAGGACAAGCGCCGCAATGCGCTAACCATTCCCCCGTCGTCGATTGCTCATAATTCAATCTCGCTGTTGGCTGCAAGTTAAGAAACACAACAGGGGCTTTACAAATCTGATGAACCGGCAGCACCGTCGAACTCGTTGAATAGGTGGCAGCATGGCAAAATACGAGATCAACATTGCGTTCGCTCAACCACTCCCCTGCCTTACGTCCCTCTCCTTCCGTATCGACAAGTCCATAGTAAAACACATCTGCCCAAGATGACATGCGTTTTTCGATAAAACGTCCGTACTCTTCTAACCGCTCTTTTAAACCGGGGAACTGCTCCCAGTAAGCCCGAAGACCAACCGAGTACAACCCGATTCGCGGCTTAAGGCTTGCTTTAATGGCTGGATATATAGACATAGATGCATCTCCTATTCATAAAATAATAGCTTTATAAACCTATTGTAATGGCTTACAATTGAGATATCATCCAAGTATCTTGGTTAAAAATAATAGAATCTTGTTCTCGCATTGGAGGCGCCTCTAAAATGAAAGAAAATTATACAACCGCATGGACGGAGGCCTCTATCCGGTTCATTTCGAGCCCATCTGCGTTTGCCAAGACGAATCTGTTTTACGTCCAGGAAATTGGTCATTTCCATACCCTCCCTGGCTATTTCACAGAGCGTGAAGGACTTGATTCCTATTTGATTGTCTACGTTCTAGCAGGGAGTGGGCAGTTGATATATCAAAATCGGAGCTATCCGTTAGGTGCCCATCAAGTATTTTTTATCCATTGTGATAGCTACCATCACTATGCAACCGCTCCTCAGGAGCCGCTCGAGCTGCACTGGGTCCATTTACACGGCAGTGCTACTGCGGCTTACTATGAGCAGTATGCAGCGTCTCACGAGCCCGTCATCCAGCTAACGACCGATTCCTCCGCGTCATCCATTCTTCGTCAAGCCTTGCACATCCAGCAACAAAGAAGCGCTGCAACCGAACTGCTCACATCAAAGCTGCTTGTCGAGCTGCTAACGGAGGTCGTCCTTTCCGCACAAGAAATAGGCTCGTCCCCGTCGGACAAGCCTGATTACATCGATCCTATTTGCCAAACGTTGGAGTCCAGATTCACGGAAGCTATTTCCCTAGATCAGCTTGCGCGTGATCACGCCGTCAGCAAGTATCATATGGCCAAACGTTTTAAGCAATACACAGGCTTCTCGCCGCATGAATACTTGATTGGCATCCGCATGACCCATGCGAAGGAACGCCTGAAGTATTCCGATATGCCTATCTCCGAAATCGCTGCCGCAATTGGCATTGACAACGTCAGCCACTTCATCAATCTGTTCAAGGACCGCACCGGCGATACGCCGCTTGTTTACCGAAAGAAATGGCAGCGCCCCCGCTAGGGGGGCAAGGTTGTGGGGTCTCAATCCCTGCTCCCTAGCCGCCACCCCCTACTTCCAATCCGTCTCATCCAGCACCGCGGGGATCTCAATCCAAGCCCGCACCCCCTGCTCCTCCCGCAAGGCGTACTGCAAGCCATATCCTTCGCCAAAATGCAGCTGAATCCGCTTCTGTACGTTTATGATCCCAAACCCTTTGTTGCTCTCTTTCCCCTGCAAAATCGCATTCAGCATCGCTATATCCGCCGGGCGATAACCGTTGTCCTCCACGCTGATGATAACTTTTCCATCGTTGTGCTTCACCTTGATCCATAATTCCCCGTCATGGCTCATGTTTTTGATACCATGTAGAATGGCATTCTCAATAATCGGCTGCAGGAGCACCTTCGGCATAAGGAAGCGCTTAGCTTCTTCTTCAATGTCCCAATGTGCTTTAAACGCGTACTCATAGCGGAACAATTGGAGCCGCACATACGCTTCGGCATGATTGATTTCTTCCATGACGGGAATCAGCAGCTTCCCTTTACTAAGGCCAATTCGCATAATGAGCGACAAATCCTTAATCATTTCCGCTGATTCCGCTGCCCCTTCCATTAAAGTATGCCAATAGACGGACTCCAACGTGTTATATAGTAAATGCGGATTAATTTGTGTATGCAATATCGACAATTCAACTTCCTTGTGCTTTAACTCTAGCTCAAATTGATCATAAATCGTCTGATTCAATCGATTGGTCATGCGGATGAAATGGTTGCTAAGCAGCACAATCTCATTTTTACTCTCGGCATGCATGGTAATGGCTAAAGGTTTGCCTGGGTGATATGAATTCGTAATACGCGCTAATCGAGAGATCGGCTTCAAGATCGACTGAATAAAATACATGCTCGCCAAGATCAGAATCAAGAAATAGATCACCATAATCCAATCCACGAGGCGCTGAACGCTAATATGATCGATAATAATCGACTGAACCGGAACGCGCATAAGCAGCTTGGTCCCCGTATATTCACTCGTATGAATGACGGACATAATTTCATTTCCGTTTTCGATTTGTTTATAAACCCCTTCTTCTTTCCCCTCAGGTACTCCTATCTTTGCGCCAATATCGAAGGCTTCCGTATTCGTTGCTAGAACGGTATTATCGGGATCAAGGAGCAGGATCTGTGCATCTTTATACTTATCAAAAGGCACAAAATCCAACTGCAGCGGGTTCTCAATCCCCGATACAACCAAGTAGCCGATGACGGTCTCGCCATTATAAATGCTGTTTAATTGCCTCAAATAAGCGACAGTTTGCATGTTATTCGGGTTGTAGCCGAATTTATCGATGACGCGAATAATGCCTTTTCCCTTCGCATTGCTGACCGCTTTATACCACGAAAGATCGGTCATATCCGTCGAATAAAACACGCCATTATTCAACAGGTCTGAATTGGGCACGAAGGAGTACAGTTTATCTTTATCTGAGAAAAAGAGAGAATACCTTACGGCATTAGTGGAGTAATTGTTCAAATATTTATCTAACGTTTTGAAAATCTCAAAGCGTTCATATTCCGAGGATGACGGGACGCTGACCAACTGTTGGATTTCCTGCGAAATCATAATTTTTTCTGTTTTTTCCTCAAAATCGCTGCTTTCCCGATCGAGTGTCAGATGGCTTCCGCGAACTAACTGGAGCAGCGCCGTCCCTACTTGTTCCTCTGTAATGGATTCCAGCTTCTTGGCAACGACCAAATCCAAGACGAGCGTTGGAATCACAACGAAAACGATCAGAAGGAGAATCAGCTTTTTCATCAACTTCATATTTTGCAGCATTTTGCGCATATCTGCTTATCATCCTTTCCAAAGCTTTCGCCATAGCCGTCATGGACAGCGCCTTTGCGCAATAGCTACCAGTAGGTTCGCTATGCCTGCAGGAATCTCCTTTATAACAGCAAGAAAACGCCTTCAGAATTCGCATTCTGACGGGCGTTTCCACCTAACCTTTTACGCTGGACACCGATAATCCACGAATCATGAACTTTTGGAAAATCAAGAAGAAAAGCACTGGAGGCAGCATGGCCATGGTCAACACCGCAAAGCGTACACTCCATGGGATAACTGAGTTCGAATACACCACGTAGCGATAAATACCTGTGGCCAGTGGGTACATGCTTTTATCCCTCATCACGATGTTCGGCCAGTAAAAATCATTCCACGTTGTCGAGAACGACAGCATGAGCAAAGTGCCGATGATCGGTGTCGAAAGCGGAACAGCAATGCGCAGAAAAGACGCAAATTCACTCGCCCCGTCGATTCGCGCAGCTTCCAGTACTTCCTTGTGAATGCCATCAAAGAAATTTTTAAGTAGCAGCATAAAATAAGCATTTGCAGCCGCGGGCAGCCAGAACGCCCAGTATGTGTTGATCATTCCTAAGCTTTTCAAATTCAAAAAGTTAGGTACGATGTACGTTGCCGGTGGAATCAACAGCGTCGAGAAAAAGAAAAGCGTCAGCCAACGCTTGAACGGGACTTTCAAATGGGATAACGCATAGGCGGCAAGCCCGATAAACAAAAGTGAACAGACCACATTTCCGACGTAAATCACCAATGTATTTTTCAAAAAAGTCAATAAAGGAAGGTCGAAGCTATTGAAAGCATCGTCATAATTTTTCCAAATCCAATGCTTCGGGAAAAAGGTTGGAGGAAAGGTAAAAAACTCTTCCCGTGTTTTCAGTGAGCCAAAAAACGTATTCAGAAACGGATAAATCGTCGTTACTGCAATCGCCAGCACGAGCAGCACCATAAGGGTGTAACCGAATTTGACGGAACCTTTTTTAAAATCATGCTGGGAGATTAACCCGCGTTCGCCTTGCTTCATGCTTTCTCCCCCTTACGCTGCATGACGTTGTATAGGAAGGTCATCCCTATGAGTACGAAGAACATCAAGCTGCCCATGGCGCTTGCTTTCCCAAAATCCAAATCGCGGAACGCGGTATGGTTGAGCCAAAGCAAATACGTCAGCGTAGCATTGTTTGGACCACCGTCTGTCATCGACAGCTGCGCTTGGAACCCCTGAGAAGTTGTGATCAGTTGGAGTACAAGCAATAGGAGCATCAGGGTTTTGATACTTGGCAAAATGATATAGCGAACACGCTGCCACACACTGGCACCATCGATTTCGGCGGCTTCGTATAAATCCTTGGGTATCCCTACAATCGCTGCAATATAGATTAACGTAGCCGCTCCAAAGCTTTGCCAAGTCTCTAAAATAACAATGGAAGCCATTGCTAATTTTGGACTAAAAAAAGAAACTTGCTCCATCCCTAACTTCTGCAAAAAACTGTTAATCGGTCCTACTGCATCAAAAAACCACATCCACATGCCATACAAAACGATAGCTGGTACCGCACTTGGCAAATAGCTGATAATGCGGGCTGCACCTTGAAACCACCGAAGCTCTGACACGGCTATTGCCACCAATGGCGGGATCCAGAAGCCAAGAATGACACCTAACGCCATATAGATCAATGTATTCTTAATTGAAATCCAAAGCAGATCATCCTTCAGAATACTCACATAATTTGCTAAGCCAGTGAAATGATTGCCATCTACAAAATCAACATTATAGAAGCTATAGAAAATGCCTTTGAAAATCGGCACCCACAGAAAGATAATAAATAACACGACTTCCGGTAAAATAAACAGCGTTCCCCACAAATACCAGTTCATTCGTTTCTTCGATACCCTGCTTGCGACAACAGGTTGTGCATTCAGCTCTGCATCCATCCTAAACACTCCTTGTGAGAAAATCGGATCTAAACCATGAGCGGTTTAGATCCGGGGATTAGGCTTGCCTATTCGACCTTCACTTTGTCAAACGTTTCCGTTTGCACCTTGGTCGCGGCTTCGGACAGCGCTTTTTTCAAATCCACATCTTTCGTCGTAAACACTTTTTGAATGACATTGGCCATTTCTGTATAGTATTTTTGAGCTTCGTACTGAGCTTCTGGCTTACCATCCCATAGAGCTAGCAATTGCGGGTCATATTTGAACACGTTATCATACTTCGCTAAGAGATCCGTATACTTTTTACCGAAATCAGAGGAATCTTTCCAGTAGTTGATCGGTTGCGGGATGTACACGCGGTTTTTGCCTTTACGATCTTCGATTTCTTTCTTCGTGGAGTTCAAGAAATCGTCAGTGAAGTACTCATCTGTAATCCATTTGAACGCCATTTCTTGTTGATCTTTATCGCTCTTCGGATTGATAACACGATAGTTTCCGCCAAGTACGCCTGTATGTTTACCGCCTTTAGTAAAGGAAGGCATTGGATATACGACGAGATCTTCCTTACTGATGCCGCCTTCGTTGATCGCTGTATCCGCTGCATTGCCGCTTCCGCACATGACCATCGCACCGCGTCCTTGAGCAAAGGCATTCAACGCATCGCCATAGCCAAGCGCCCAGTTTTGCGGGATCAAGTTCTCATCCTTCAGCTTTTTGTAAAATTCAAGCGCTTGCAAGCCAGCTTCTGAATTGAATACGCCGACTACTTTGCCGTTTTCCAGCTTTTGAACATCGCCACCGGCTGCATATAAGAAATTCGTCCAGTTCCAGCCTGCTTCTGGCCCTTTCCCCATCGGAATGAAGCCTACGATCCCTTTCGCTGGATCATTGATTTTACGAGCTGCGGCTAGCAGATCTTCCCATGTCCAATCCATCGGAGGAAGCTCTACACCTTTATCTTTGAACAACTTTTTATTCAATGTAATCGTCATGACGTAACCATCAATTGGGACACCGTAGGTTTTGCCGTTCACAACAAATGGCTTGGAGAGCAGATCATTCATATCCTTAGCATGCGCCCAGGAACTCATGGAATCGGTAATATCGGCAACCCATTTCTTATCAACAAGCACTTTGCCTTCCGTAGCATACGTTGTATATTCGGTTGGCGCACTGTTTGAAGCCATTTTGATCCCGATCTCAAGCGGGTTGTACTGCCAGTCATCCTTTTTAAAATCAACTGTTGGAAATTTCGTTTTAAAACGAGTAATACGTTGATCCAATTGATCATTCTTTTCTTTTTGATCCGCTTTAAAGCTTTGAGCCGTAATCGTTACTTTCTTAGCGGCAGGTGTTGCCGTTGCAGCAGCTGGTGTGGACTCTTTGGCCGCTGGGGCAGGACTGGACGTGCTCGTTGTACCGTTTGAACTACAGCCCGCTATTAATACGGTTAAGGCAATCGCACTCATTGTAGACGCTTTCTTCGCTTTCATGTTTGGTTCCCCTTTCGAATCGCTTCACTTGTGGTTGCTACAATTTTGATTATAAGTGGGGATGATTCCAAGGGCGATGTGTCGTATTACGCTTAGTATGTCGTATGTTACGTACCTGATTGCTTCACTTCGGAGATGTTAATTCCGAAATGCTTTTTGAATATTTTGCTAAAATGCTCCGGAGATTCATATCCGATTTCTTCCGAAATCTCATAGCGTCGCTTATCGGTCGTCAGAATTAGACGCTTCCCTTCCTCCATTCGAAGCTTCGTGACGTAGTCCCAGATGTTCGTTCCCATCACCTTTTTAAACAAAAAACTTAAATAATTCGGACTCAAATGCACCGCATCCGCAATATCCTGCAGCTTCAACCCTTTGTTGCAAAAATGTCCCTCAATATACACTTTCGTATCATACACGATGCGGTTATTGGCCTCATCTACCCCGTTAACGGTAAGGGACGGATTGGTTGCGAGGCTGTCCTTATCTTCAATGTAGAACATATAATGACCCTTATTCGTTTCACAGCAGGTTAAACTTTCAAGGGCTTCCTTATACATCACCGGCCACTGCGTAATGCCTTCACGTATGCGACTGATGCCGATCTGACTTTTCACATTCAAATATTTCTGAAGATTCGTATGAATCATTTGCGCCACCATCAACAGCTGATTCACCCGCATCGAGCCCCTGCTCTCCTCCTCCGTGATTTGTAGCAGCAAGGTGAAAGTAGAATTGTGATTATTAAAAACAAGATGGCTCCACTGACTCGCGGTTTCCTCCATGATGTTTAAAGCTGCGTATTTCAACAAACTGCGATCTTTTAACGTCGAAATTTCCTGATCATGAATCCCGCCACGATCAAGTGCCAATTTGATGGTCAGCATGCTAAAATACGTGCCATTCATGCGATGATCCAGCTTCTCTATGATGGAAGGCACCTCGGACTCATGGATTGTCCCTGTGACCAATTCATTCAAATAATAATTTGTTTCATGTGACATGTGCCCCGGCAGTGTGCGAGAACCTTCCCAATTTGCGAAGCGTTGGCCTTTCTCTTCTTTTTCCTTCAGCAGCTTGGTCACTACTGAAATAAGATGCGGCGGCGTAATCGGTTTTACCAAGTACTCCTTCGCTCCAAAACGGATCGCCTTCTGCGCATACTCAAACTCGCCATGCGCCGACAAAATCACAATCGGTATCGACGGGTCCTCGAGGAAAATGTTCTCGATCAACTCGATGCCATTCATTTTCTCCATCTGAATGTCCGTGAAAACTAGATCTATTTTCTCTAAATGTATAAAATCAAGCGCCTCAAACCCGTTATACGCGATGAAGACCTCGTTAATGTCCAATTTCGACTGCTTCAAAATCGTCGCAACACCCTTGCAAATCATCGGCTCGTCATCGACAACTAAAATATTGACCATCCTGCCACCTCGTTCATTTACTTGCCCTAACTCCATTTTATTGTACAACAATCAGTGTGAATATGTGTTTTATTACGTTTATTGTGTGGGATGTGTGGATGAGGGTGGGACGCGTAACTCGATTTTTTCGAGTTACGGAGCTAATGCGGCGGCGGGCGGGAAGTGTAAGTCGGTTTAGACGACTATCTATGCTCCTTTTGCCACTGGTTCACCCGAGTTAGTCGGTTTCATCGACTATCTATGCTACTTTTACCGCTGGTTCACCCGAGTTAGTCGGTTTCGACGACTATCTATGCTCCTTTTCCCGCTAGTTCACCCGAGTTAGTCGGTTTCGCCGACTATCTATGCTACTTTTCAAGCTGGTTCACCTGAGTTAACCGGTTTCGTCGACTATCTATGCTCCTTTTGCCACTAATGTGCTCGAGTTAGTCGGTTTCAAACTACTATCCTCACTTTTTACCATGCAAAAGCGAAATAGCCTTATCAGTAATCATGAATTTATAGCATCTAGTTAAACTACCGCCTACAGGTTTAAGCAGCTCATTTCTTTCCAGCTTACGTACAATTTTTCCACATGCCTCTCTTTTAAGTTGAATCCAATTACACACGTCACTTAATTCAAAAGGTTTATTCCATAGCAATGCGCACCTCAATATCTCCCGCTCATACACAGGAAGCTGATGTATCCCCGCACTCGATATACTGCCGACTCGACCAATTAATTCATACAAATTCCTTTGGCAGAAACTTGGCTTTTTCTCCAACTCATCTCGGCTATACGGAAAATAAGTGTAACCTAGTATCGCAACTGAACGTGCACGCGCCCTCTCGAAGGAGAAACGGTCCCTCGTGATCAACTCAGCATGAGTGACAAAGCTATCCTCCTCAAACACGATCCGTAACATGGGGTGAAATACATCACCGTAAATTTTCATACCCGATAAGCTCATCATTTCATACTCTAGCACCAAACCCTCTAAAGTCCCCAAAACAGGCAGCAGCACTCCTTCCAAAAGTTTCTTCGTTCCTGCCAGGTCCCTTTGCAGCATTTCCAGCCTCTGACCGCTTGCACTCCTAATTTGTTCTTCCAAAAATAGTTCAAACTCCTTTTCGAACATTGCGATTACCTCCTTATAAAATAAAAACGCCGCCAGCTCCAAAAGGAGCTAACGGCGTGTGCTTCACGCGTATTGAAATACTTATCTTTATCATCAAGATACCAAATCACTTAACTTTTAGCAAAGCAAATTTCATGCTCATTATCTTTTAATTAATTTAAAATCATCATAATGGAAGCCCGGTGCAACTACACAGGAAACCAGAACGGGTTCATCCCCTAAAGGACGCGCCATTTGCCATACATGAGCTGGGACAAGAGCTTGCGGATGCTGACCTTTTAGCACATCAGGCCCAAGAATAATATCCTGTGTAGCTTTTGGTTGCTCACTCGTTCCTCCTAATGTAAGCAAGATAGGACTGCCAGAATGCCACAACCATAATTCATCAGACAACACGGTGTGCCATTCTGAGAATTCATCTGGATGAAGTAAGAAATAGATCGAAGTTGCTGCATATCGCGAACCAGAGTACGCTTCATGTAGGACTTCTTTCGGAATTTCGAAGGAAGCTTTCCAGAGCTCCTTGTACCATCCGCCCTCAGGGTGAGGCTTTAAATCCAAGGTTTGAACAAGTGGTGATAGTGTTTTTGTAAGCATATGATTTCTCCTATTTCTCTCTAGACTAACAAAGTAAGCATTATACCATAGGGAAGTCATATTTTGTATCTGGAAAAACTTCCGAAACCTCCACCCAAAATTATCGTATTGAAAAAGTATTCACTCTAACAAATATTGGGAAACGAGGGATTTCGATGACAGATAACTTGAACCTTCAGTTGAGAGAAGCTAAAGAGCGGATGTTTCAGCTCCACAAAGCAGAACGCAAAAGAAAAGATCTACAGGACAGAGTGTTCGAGCAGGAACGCCTCATTCCTAAGCTCGAATTACAACTTGAATCCGAACAGGCAGATGTCGAGCGATTGACGCGATTGTCTCTTACGAATCTTTTTCATACGATTCTCCGCAGTAAGTCCGAGCAACTGGAGTTGGAGCGCCAACAAGCCCTAACGGCTGCGCTGCAACTAGAAGCTGCTAAGCAGGAACTGCAAGTCACGAAGCAAGCATTGATCCAAGTAGGTGATGATCTCGCCAACTATCAACGTGCAGACGACGATTATAAAAAGCTCATGGCAACAAAGGAAGCCGCACTTTTAAACTCCCCTTCACTTTCAAGCGAGTTAGAAAAGATGGACGATGAAATCGATGATCAGAAGCTGCTGGTCAAGGAGCTGCAAGAAGCATTGAACGCTGGCAAGCGTGTACTAGCCTCCTTAACAGATGCCTCCAATAGCTTGGAGAAAGCAGAAAATTGGGGGAAATGGGACTTATGGGGCGGCGGCGGCATGATCAGCACGCATGCAAAGCATAGTCATGTTGACGATGCCAAACAGTTCATTCATCGGGCGAATCACCAAATTTTGAATTTTCGCGACGAACTAAAGGACTTAAATCGGAGTTTTCACATTGAGATCGATATCAGCGACACTTTAAAAATGGCCGACTATTGGTTTGATGGACTCATTGCCGACTGGATTGTACAAGGTCGAATCGAGAACTCTCAAAGTCAAACGCTTTCCGCGTTGAACAAAATTCGTACTGTCGTTGCACAGCTGCAGAAAGAATATTCGGCAGCAGATGCGACGTTAACTGGACTGGTTACGAAACGGATCAATTGGATTGAGGAGTCTAGCTTGGATAGTTAATCTTGTTCAAAAACAAACACCCATCCTCAAGTAAACACTTGAGAATGGGTGCTCCAAATGAAGCAGCTTCTATTTCATCTGCTGCAATAAATTCACGCGATACGCTTCGCTTTCCAAGCCTTGAATTTCTTTGTACTCTTCCTCGGTCAATCTGCGTGGCGTTCCGACCGCTTTCGCGATCAAATAAATTTTCGCGCTCTCTTCCATGACTTCCGTGCGGTAGTAGGCTTCGCGCAAGTTTTTGCCTGTGGTGACAAGCCCGTGATTGTTGAGCAAAATCGAGCTGTAGCGATCCGCTTTTTCAGCCACGAGATTGGCTAATTTATCTGTCGTCGGTACGACATACGGAACGAAAGCAACGTCGCCAACCAACGCGGCTTGGTCTGGGAACAGCATCGGCAGCTCATTGTCAACGAGCGTCAATGCGATGCAATACGCAGGGTGTGTATGCACGATTGCCTTCATTGCGGGATTCACCCGGTAGCAGAACAAGTGCATTAATACCTCAGAGGATGGGCGATATGTTTTATCCAAAATATTGCCCGATGGAATATCTACGGGCACCCATTGCTCAGGCTCGATGTCTTCCAAAGCGAAGCCGCTCGGAGACAGATACATTGTATCTTCGAATCTTGCGCTTATATTTCCTCCAGGTCCTACAACGAGGCCCTTCGCTACACTTTTGCGCGCATATTTCGTTAATTCTTCTCTGGTTTGCTGCTCAGACATGCTGTCCTCAGCTCCTTTCTGATTTCTTCTCTATAACTGTCATGTAGGTGTGAAAAGCCTCAGCCCACTGCTCTGCGGCTTCCGGCTCATAGCATTCTGGCGGAAAGCTGTTCATCACGACTTCGCGTATCTCTTCGAGTGACCCCACCTCGCCATGCGCTTTCGCCTGCATCATGATGTTCCCGATCGCGGTCGCTTCAATAGGACCTGCGATGACAGATCTTCCTGTTGCATTGGCGGTCAGCTGGCATAGCAATTGATTCTGAATGCCCCCGCCTACCATGTGAACCGTCGTTAACTTACGCCCAGTAAGCCCCTCGATTTCATCCAGCGTTTGCTTGAATTTCATGGCTAAACTGTCGACAACGCAGCGGATTAGCTCCGCCTTCGTTTGCGGCACCGCTTGCCCGGTCTGCACGCAGTAGTGCCGGATTCGCTCTGGCATATTTCCCGGTGCTAGGAAAACAGGATCCTGGGAATCAATATAGCTTCCCAAACCTGGCTCATTACGGGCCATCTCTTGCATTCTAGCGAAGCTGAGAGGCTCTCCCTCCAGCTCCCATTGACGCTTGCAGGCTTGCAGGAGCCAGAGACCCATAATGTTTTTAAGCATCCGAATCTTCTGCTCCGCCCCGCCTTCATTCGTAAACCCAAAACGCAAGCTGTCCGCGTTCATAATCGGTTGCTCGAGTTCAACCCCCATGAGTGACCACGTTCCGCAGGAAATGAAGGCATAATCACCAGCTAAAGATGGGATCGACACCACAGCAGAAGCTGTATCATGTGAAGACGTCGCAACAATCGGGAAAGCCCCGACCTGCAGCTCATTCGCGATTTCTTTGCGCAGCAATCCGCCTATCGTGCCCGGCATGACGATGTCCGTGAACAGTGTAGCGGGTATGCCCAATTTTTGAATAAGCGAAGTGTCCCATGCTCGAGTTGTAGGGTTCAGCAGCCCCGTCGTGCTTGCAATCGTATATTCCGTTGAACGCGTACCCGATAAATAATAGCGAAATAAGTCCGGCATCAACAGTAAGCGCACGTCCTCAGGCACATTCAAGCCATCTTCCAAGCTCTCGGCGTACAGCTGAAAAATCGTATTAAAAGATAAGGGCTGGATACCAGTATGCGCGTATAGTTCCTGCTCTGGCATTTTAAGCAATAACTCCGTCATGGCCCGCTCATTCCGAGCTTCCCGATAGTGATAAGGATTGCCAAGCAGCTTCCCTTTTCCCGTTACAAAACCGTAATCCACACCCCACGTATCCACGGCAAGCGAAGCAGGTGAGTCGGAGGCGAACTGCTTGTAAGCCAGAACGCCTTCTTTCAGTTCATGGAAGAGCCTTAGAAAGTCCCAATACAAGCTGCCATTCAGCTCAACCGGATCATTTGAAAAGCGATGAATTTCTTGGGTCGTCAGCGTAGAGCCGTTCCAACGCCCAAGAATCGTTCTTCCACTACTAGCACCGAAATCGACGGCCAGCATGTTTAATTGGTTGTCACCCACGCGGGTTCACCTCCGCAACTGCTTACTTATATAGAGGACCGAAGCTGCTGCACGCTCTGAAGTCTGCACCCTCAGGATCTGATGTACCGAAATTGCTCCAAACACGCGGACGGAAAACATCCTCTTTTGCCACGTTATGCATGGAAACTGGAATACGCAAAATCGCCGCAAGCGTGATCAAATCTGCCCCAATATGTCCGTAGGAAATCGAGCCGTGGTTGGATCCCCAGTTATCCATTACAGAGTACACATCCGTAAACGAACCTTCTCCAGTCAAAATAGGCGCAAACCAAGTTGTCGGCCAAGTTGAATCCGTACGATCGTCTAAGGTCTGATGCACATTTTCAGGCAGGTCGACGGAGTAGCCTTCTGCTATTTGCAGAACTGGTCCTAAGCCTTTGACCAAATTAATCCGTGACATCGTGACTGGCATTCCGCCTTTTGTTAGGAAGTCTGTGGAATAGCCGCCTCCGCGGAAATATTCAACAGATGCTGGACGCCAAGACGTCGCTGCTAAGCAATCTGTCACTTCTCGATCTGTAATTTCCCAGAAAGGCTTCATAACCGGCTTACCATCACGAGACTGCTGACCTGTTCCATCCAAAGCGGCCGGTCCTGAGTTAATCAAATGGAGGATACCGTCTTTAGCTGCACCTGTCAGGGTGTGGCCTGTTACGCGTTTCACCGAGTCTGGGCTCCAGTACGTTCTCACATCAGCGAAAATTTGAGCTGTATTCGTCAACAGGTTACCGAACAACATAACTACGCCATTCAAGCTATCGTTCTCAGTAGCAACAAGATAAGGAGCGCGCTTACCGTTCCAGTCAAAAGAAGTATTCAGAATAGCTTCCATGAAGTCGCCATTTGGGAAATGATCCGTCCAATGACGTTGGCCTTGGAAACCAGATAGGATTGCATTGTGGCCTAACGCCTCTTCGCCAAACTCAATATCAGCTAATCGCGGATTGCCGACCATCAGGTCACGAACGATCATGGTCATTTTGACAACGGTTTCCCAATCCTGATCTTTTTTCTCACGACTCGTTTGAATCGCGGCTGGATTCTTGTCGGGACCTTCTGTGCAGTTTTCTTTTACCCAGTTCAACGCCAACTGATATTCTTCTGGATCAAAAATTTCTTCATTAATCCGACGCACTAATTCGGACATATCGACATACTCATTGCGCATGCCCAAGTAGTTTTGGAATAGCTCCTCGTTCACAATCGAACCTGCAATTCCCATTGAAACGGAACCGATAGAGAGGTAAGATTTCCCTTTCATATACGCCGCTGCAAGTCCTGCCTTAGCAAAACGAATCAGCTTCTCATGAACATCCTGTGGAATCGTTGTCGTTCCCGAATCTTGCACGTCTTTGCCGTAAATACCGAAGGCTGGGATGCCTTTTTGTGCATGACCGGATAAAACAGCAGCCAAATACACAGCGCCTGGACGCTCAGTTCCATTAAAGCCCCAGACGGCTTTCGGTGTTGAAGGATCCATATCCATCGTTTCCGTGCCATAACACCAACAAGGAGTCACTGTGATGGAGACGCCAACACCTGATTTCGTGAATTTATCTGCACAAGCAGCAGCTTCTGCTACGCCACCGATACATGTGTCCGCGATAACGCATTCAACTGGCTGTCCATTCGGGTATTTCAACGTTTCGCTCAGCAAAGCAGCAACGCCCTTCGCCATGTTCATCGTTTGCTCTTCAAGTGATTCACGAATCCCTTTTCTTCTACCATCAATCGTTGGACGGATACCAATTTTCGGGAACTCTTGCTTCCATCTGAAATCGCTGTTTGTCATCTACATTCATCCTCCTCGTTATGTAAAAAGCTCATCTATCCTCTTACTTGTATGCTTAAAATAGAGTTATCGGTAATTCATTTTACTCAACAACTACACCTTTTCTTAAAATAATATTGGCATAAAGCGCCTTTTCACTCGTCGCCACGATGGCATAAGCTTTCTTCGCCCGCTCATAAAAAGCGAACCGTTCCACATACTCAATCGCTGGTGTTGCGTGCTCACTGATGATCTCCTCGTATTCGCCCCAGATCGGAGTAGCAACCGTATCACCAGGTACGACGGCCATAAGTGCAACAGGCTGATCACTGTAAGTATCCAGTGGATACAACGATAATACCGCTTTCAACAATTCCGGCACGCCATGACCATCACAACGTAATAGTCGGTTTGCATGACTTGCTGCAGGAAAATTCCCATCAGCCAAGATGATTTCATCCCCGTGCCCCATCTCCATCAGAACTTTCAGAAGCTCTGGCGAGAGGATTGAAGGTATCCCTTTTAACATCATTAACATCTCCTACTTCAATGTGTGTTACCGATAACTCAAAATTAACAATTTTATCTCTTGCTGTCAATGATTTATTTCTATACAATATGTTAATAAACCGCCTAATAAAGGAGATTAACACGTGATAACGATCTATGACATCGCCGAAAAGGCCGGTGTGTCCGCTATGACGGTTTCCCGCGTGATCAATAACACGGGCCGCATCAGCGAAGAGACGCGTAAGCGGGTAAGGAAAGTGATGGAAGAGCTCCACTACATTCCAAATGCACTTGCACGCAGTTTAGTCTCCCAGAAGACAAATCTCATTTCCTTGCTCATTACGGATATTATGAATCCGTTCTATACAACATTAGCCCGAGGCGCTGAGGATGCAGCGAAAAAGGCGGGCTATCGCCTGCTTTTTGCCAATAGTGATGAGGATTATGCGAAAGAAAAGGACTACGTCGATATGATTCTCTCCACGCGCGTGGATGGCGTATTGTTCGCCCCGGCCGGGGATCATTCCCACGACAATTTGCAACAGCTGCAGAAGCACCAAATTCCTTTCGTCGTCTTGGACCGTGAAATCCCGGGGATCAATGCGGATGTTGTCCTTGGAGATAGCAAGCAAGGTGCCCGCAATCTCGTTGAGCATTTAATCGCGCTTGGTCATCACCGCATTGCGTTAGTGAATGGTACACAGGACGTGTCCACGGCCCGCCTTCGGTATACGGGTTATAACGAGGCACATCGCCTCAACGGCCTTGCTCTCGATGAGCAGCTTGTTGTCCATCTCGGGTATCGTGATTTCCACGATGACTCCGCGCTTGACGGACTTTTTCAGCTTGATGAGCCGCCTACGGCTATTTTTGCAGCCAACAATATGTTGGCCGTCGGCGTTATTCAATCGTTGCGTCAGCGTGGCTTACAGGTTCCGGGTGACATTTCGGTCGTTTGTTTCGACGATTTCGGTCCTGCTGGCGAGATCAACCCTTTCCTCACAGTCGCCGCTCAGCCAGCATATCAATTCGGCCAGCTCGGGATGCAGCTCCTCATCGAACGCATGGAAGGTGAATCTAGCGATGAATCTCGCAGAATTATGCTGCCCTCTGAACTCATCGTTCGATCGTCGACCCAACCCGTCTCGCTGCACAGCTCGTAGACACAGCAGGCTATTGTTCTTCCCATTTATGGACAATAGCCGCTATAATCTCTTCTTTTGTCTCCTCCGTCAACCCATTCCGAAGCTCAGTAATGAACTCAATAAATAGCAGGGATAAAAGCTCATTCATCTCCATATTAAGCGGTTGATGATGCTTCCAATTCATATCGTCGAAAAAAACACGCATCCGATTGACTTCGGCTGGGTGCAACCTGACGTTGAGGGTCAAATAAGCAGCATTATCCGATTGCCCCTCCTGAAAGGAAAGTCCCCATTGAAAGCCGGGTACAGTTCCGCCATTTGGTCGCTCATTCGTGTTCGCACGGGCAACAACGCCTCCAAATTTACTTCTTAGCTGCAAAATGTATGTATATAGATCCTTGCCCTTACGCACATGATCCATAAAATTATCAAATAATAGTTTGACTAGGAACGTTTTGTTGATTCCGGTTAACTCCTCTTGAGACGTATAGACAATATCCTCCAAGAAAGCATCTGCTCGGTTAAAATAATCACGAGGCGCCCTCACTTTGATCGTCTGGTAAATATCCGTATCCGCTGCTCCCCGCCCAAACAAGCCTGTCCATGCTTTTAATGTGAGCATTAGTATACTCCCCCTTCTTCTCCCTCCTAAACTATTATTCCGAAACTAGTAGAAAAATGACTACAACTAATAGGGCTGGTGATTATACTTTTTCGGTGGTCATCCGTGCCCTCATTGTTTATGATGAGACTAAGTAGTATAGCGTTGATCGAACGAAGGGAAGTTGAATACACACATGGGCACTGTAACGAAACGGAAGGCGATCGTCATTGGAGCGGGAATCGGTGGATTATGTACGGCATTGGCGCTTCAGCAGCAGGGATGGCTAGTCTCGGTATACGAAAAGGCAAACTCACTGAGGGAAGCTGGCGCTGGAATCGTACTCGCAGCCAATGCGATGAAAGCACTAGATCTGCTTGGCATTGGTGAAACAGTTCGGAGCGTGGGGGCGCCTGTTGTTCAAGCTGACATTCGAAACTGGGATGGCAAAATCATTACAAGTCTTCCAGCCGCCAAACAAGCGGCACTATACGGTACACAAAGCTATGTCATTCATAGAGCTGACTTGCAAGCAATTCTTATACAAGCAGTCTCGGCGACAACACCTGTTCAGACGAATAAACAATGGATTGACGGAAAACAAAGTGATCGAGACGTTATCGCTATTTTCAAAGATGGTACGCAGGAAGATGCGGATGTTATTATCGGTGCCGATGGGTTTTACTCTGCCGTACGCGAGCGACTTTTCGGTAAAAGCCCTGTCCGTTATTCGGGCTATATCGCTTTAAGAGGTGTAAGTTCCTACGAGGAGACGCGCAACGCAAATCATGGCGGGGGCTTCGAGGCGCTTGGACCGGGAAAACGTTTTGGCCTCTCAAGTCTCGGCAATGGTCGTGTTTTCTGGTTCGCCGCAATTAATGCGCCACAAGGAAAACTACCTCCGCTAGAAGAGAGAAAATCGGAGCTGCTCCGGCAATTTCACGGTTGGTACAATCCGGTCGTGTCTGCGATTGAAGCAACGGAGGCATCAACCATTCTAGCTCATGACATCGTTGATCGTCCACCATTACCAAGGTGGAACTCAGGTAGGATGACGCTCCTCGGCGACGCCGCACATCCGATGCTGCCCAACTTGGGACAGGGCGGTGCGCAAGCGATTGAAGATGCTATCGTCCTAGCAAGATGCCTCCAAAATCCTGATATTCCAGCAGCACTTGCAGCCTATGAGAAAGCGCGAATGGCACGAACCAACCAAATCGTGCGGATGTCTCGATCGATGGGACGAATGGTACAACTCGAGAACCCTTTGCTGATCTACTGCCGTAACAAGCTGCTGGCTTCCTTATCTGATGCCCGGTATATCAGGCGCTTTGACCCTCTTATTGGGTATAAGGTGTAGGATGCAAATGAATGGGAGACCGAACTCGATTTTTTCGAATTACGCTACTCCCCGCCTTATATCACTTTTTTACTGAAAGCTACTGTCCATTATCTACTTTGCAACATAAATTGGTTAAAGCGATATATGTCAAAGCTGTAAAGCCGATATGCGTTAAAGCCAAAGGGTGAATATAGATGGAGAACACGAGGTTAGATGACTTAAGAGAACGAATTGATGAAATAAATGAGAGTCTGCGGGAGCTGCTCTCCGAAAGAGCACGCATTACCCAAGAGATCGGGCTGGAAAAGGAAAAGCAAGGCGTGCCGAAATTCGACCCGCTTCGCGAGAAGAAAATGCTAGACGCCTTGGTTGCACGAAATACAGGCCCATTCGATGACGATACCATTCGTCACCTTTTCAAACAAATATTCCAAGCTTCGCTGACTTTACAGCAGACGGTTCACAAGAAGCAGCTGCTTGTTAGTCGTAAGCGGCAGCATGAAGATACGATCATCCAGCTTGGCCCTGCCTCCATCGGCGGGGATACACCGATCATGATCGCAGGTCCCTGCTCCGTGGAGAGCTACGAGCAAGTACGCACGGTTGCTGCCGCGTTAAAAAACGCTGGCGTAACCGTGCTGCGCGGAGGCGCCTTCAAGCCTCGGACTTCTCCTTATGATTTTCAAGGATTAGGCTTGGAAGGCTTGAAAATCCTAAAAACAGTCGCCGATGAATTCGGACTCCAGACGATCAGTGAAATTGTGGATCCCGCACATATTGATATCGCGGGTCAGTACATTGATGTGATCCAAATTGGAGCGAGAAACATGCACAATTTTGAGTTACTGAAGGCGGCTGGCGAGGTCCGTATTCCCATCCTTTTAAAGCGCGGCCTTTCCGCAACGATCGATGAATTCTTGCATGCAGCCGAATACATCCTATCTCGCGGCAACACGCAAGTGATGTTAATCGAACGCGGCATCCGTACCTATGAGCGGGCGACACGAAATACACTCGACATCTCGGCTGTTCCGATTTTGAAGCAAGAGAGCCACTTACCGGTGCTAGTCGATGTTACCCATTCCACGGGACGGAAGGATATTTTCGCACCGTGTGCTAAGGCAGCCTTGGCCGCTGGAGCCGACGGCATTATGGTCGAAGTCCACCCGAATCCTGCCACGGCTCTCTCGGATGCCCAACAGCAGCTCACGATTGAGGAGTTCAATCAATTTTATGCAGCTATCAAGAGCTCGGGATTGTTTTAAAAAAGCCTCCGATCCCACCACAAGTGGAATCGAAGGCTATCTCTCTATACCGTTTTATCTACAAAGGAAACTTTATTGTTTTCAGCAAATTTCTTCAGCTTGCTCGCCATCGCTTCGATATCAAAACGGTTCAACGTCTTGTTATACACCCAACGAGGAGATTTCCCAGTTAGCTCAATGATGATTTGACCTGGCGCGTGAACAATCTCTTTAATATTTTCCGCACCTAGCACTAATTCTCTGGCTAGACCCCTCTTCGAAAGATTCGTTTTCGACACGCGCAAGTACGGTCTCCGCACAAAATAAATCATAAAGCCAACGACCAAATAACTAAGTGTTGTATACCAGTACATTTTGTCCCCATCGGTTTTTGTTAACGTAAACAACAAGAAGATCGAAACCACGACGAAAAACGCAGCCAACAGGATGCTTCTCCCCTTAAATACGACCGGACGATCGGGATCCGTTGAAATCGGCGCTTTCCCTTGCTTGGTACGGGTTAGGTTTGCCTTTTTCGTATTTTTACTTACCATTCTTTCCCACTTGCGAGACATGCCTTTCACTCCCTGCGTAATAGTTACCATACATCTCTTCACATCATCCCATAATTGCGGCCGAATGTCGATATTTTGCTTGGTTACACAGGCAAAAGGAGCCCTCACAGGCTCCCTCTTCTACCTTATTCGTTCACATTTGAATTATACAGATTTCCTCCACCTGTCCGGACGTCATTCACAGCTGTAGTTCCTGTTGCCGCACTTGTTGCGTAAACGACATAGCCCGTTGAATTATCCAAATTCACAGTATTATTGTTAAAAGAATTATTCACGCCAGTCGCATAGTCCGAACCATGCGTACGAACTTGGAAGGCATCGACTACATTCGAGTTGCCATTCCGGTACCCTTGATTATAGCGGACGATGGTATTCACGCCTTTTACGTCAATGAAGCTGTCTGCGCTATTCGCCCCACTAATCCCCGTACCATTAAATGTGCAGTACTCAATAATCGTGCCGCTCGCGCCTTCCTTCACATCAATGTGCTCTGCCGTAATACCCCCATCGAAATTCGTATGACTAATCACATTCCCTGTTACAACATGCTCATACGGCGAGCTGGAATCGGAACCCACATACGCGCCCTCCCCATACCCTGCTTGATATAAGCCCGTATCGTAAATTAGCGAGTACGACAAGGTATTGTAGGAACTGCCGTCACGGAAATGGACCCCCTCATCGCCAACATAATGAACTTCCACATTGTTCAGCAGATTATTATTACCGTTATCGATGATAATCCCTTTTTGCGCATTCGTGATCTCGATATCACGAATTTGCCAATAGTTGCCCGTCAAGTGAATGCCGTAGGAGCCATCGTTCACATTCACACCCTTGAGCACGGCTGGGTTAGCCGCATCACAGCTTTTTAACACAATGGGATTGGAAGCCGTTCCGCTTTGATCCGAGTAAAACAATCCCTGCCCGCCTGGATCGCCGCTCGTCAACCGATCACCCACATAATTGCCAGGAGCAAGCAGAATGACTGAGCCGGCCGCAGCAGTTTTCATCGCATTTTGAATAGCCGCCGTTGTGTTTAATGCATTCGTACAGCCCGTAGGCGGAGTGCCCGCAGAGGTCGTAACATTGATCGTACTGCTTTGACTCGAAGCATTCCCAGCCGCGTCTTTCGCTTTAACATAGTAGCTATACGAGGTAGACGCCGTCAAACCTGTATCGCTCGTAGAAGTACCCGTTACCGTCTTGAGGAAGGAGCCATTCCGATACAGATCATACCCCGTTACACCTACGTTATCTGTCGAGGCACTCCAACTTAAATTGATTTGACTGCTTGATGCCGCTGTGCCGTTCAATCCACTAGGTGCTGTCGGAGCCTGCGTATCTCCTCCTGTTCCACCGCCGCTAACGACAACAAGCTGCGGCTTATTCGAGGCATTCTCATTACTATTCAGAGTGGTATACTTCCCCACACTTTCTTGCAGCACAAACGAAACAACACCATCTCCCGCTGCTTGGGCAGTTACATAAGCTGTCACATCAATCTCGTTATACGTCGTTGTCGTGTTGATGGCTACACTTCCTGCCGAACTGCCAACCGTTGGTTTCGTGTTCCACGTAATGGCCGATTGCGTCCAGCTATCTGTTGTTTGATACGCCGATAACACCGTCGACGCCGACGCACTGCCATATACACGGAGCTTGGCACTCGTTACGCCTGAAAGGCCAGAGACACTGTACTTGAGATACGTATATCGAGATGCGCCTGGATCATTTTTGACATACAACGAAGTGGCTGCACCATAATTGCTGGTAGGATTTCCTTCATGCACATAGGCATCATCAGAAGGACTTAGTGTAGATGTCGCAGCACCTGCCGTTACTGGAATTGCAAGCAGCATAACCGCCGAGAATAGCGTTACCCACCCAGCTTTACCTTTTATTTTGTTGAAAATCACACTCATTAATTCTCCTCCTCTGCCTCTATGAGATAGCGCTTACAAATAGAATTATAAGAGATCAACGCGTGCGCATGTTTTCCGCTATTGTTCAGAACTTGCACTGTATTGCTGTCTTTTATAACTGCATGCGATATGACTTTGGTGTCGTTCCTAGAACAGTCTTAAACACACGTGAAAAGTAGGAACCATTCTGAAAGCCGACTTCCTGCGCGATAAAGCTAGCAGATTTCGATGTCGTTTCAAGCAAGAGACACGCTTCCTTTAATCTTCGGGAAATAATAAATTCCGTTATCGTACGCCCCGTTGACTGCCTGAAAACATGCGATAAATAAAACGTAGAGAGATGTAAGTCCTCCGACATTCGTTGCAAATCAAATTTATCTTTATAGTGGCGTTCGATCCATTCCGTGATCTGCCCGGCCGTATGATTACTGTTCAACTTCAGCTTCTCCTTCTGAGGCTGGCAAATGTTACTCTCAAGCGGCTCGAGCTGCTGAAGGATAGATAATAGACATAAAACATATTCTTCTTGCTGTTTATGTATTGGGACACGGCTAAGCTTGCTATGTAAATGCTCAATACTCTTAGCTAGATGCTGTTGCCTAGGTATCACATGCGTCGTTAAGGATTGCTTCCAAAGGGTGTTAAACCAGGTTCGAATCCCGCTAAACGCACGAATCCCTGTATCCAATCTGTAAGGATCAAACATAAGAACAGATCGAACAAAGGGACCTTGGATTTGTATGCGATGTAATTGAAACGGTTGGAAAATGAGAAGACTGCCTGGCTCAATGGGGTACCATCTTTTATTTACTTCAACACGGCCAATCCCCTCATAGACGTAAAGGAATTCCATACAAGAATGGGCATGATAAATCTCCCAATTCTGCTTGCGACTTGATTTCTCGTGATTCAAATGAAAGGGTTCTTTGGTGACATCAACACTTGTGCTAAGTTTCAACAGCTATCCCTCCCGAATTTGGAAATAGTTGGACACTTTGAGCGAGCGTGAGCACACTGTATCATAATTTCACACCAAATAATTGTACAAAGTTTAGGGACTTCTGTGTTTTGTTTAGGTGCCGTCTACTTAATGGGAGGAGGGTAGCCAACCGATAATTTGCAATAACGTTAACACGACCTCGATGACGATCAGAATCACGACAATCCATTCCACGAAAAGTCCTCGAATCGAATGACTAATCGTCGAGAACCCTTCCAAGATATGATAGAGAATATCTGTTTTACTTTTCAAAATGGTATAGCGATCGTTTAATTCAAAGAAACCGATCATCTCATCGTAAAATTGACTTGCTGAGCTATGCGTCCAAGTCAACTCGGGCTTATCCAAAATCATGATATAAGCTAACGTATTATACTCGTGGCGAACAATTTTGGCGGTCGTTCTCGCCAATTCTTTGTTGCCAACGCGAAGCTTCCCTTTTTCCAGCCTGTCGATGATGACTTCGAGGTTATCCTGAATGTTCCCGAGCTGCTCCTCACTCCTCTCGAGCGCCACTGATTTGGCAAGAACGGTTGCAATCATTTCAGGTAAAAAGAACTCATATTCCGCCACGACCACATACTCATCCGTCAATGTCATACTCTCGTTTTCTTCGATATGCAGTCGATAATCATCTGTGAATTTATCGGCTCTTTCGAGTGCAATATCGGGCTCAAACGATTGAATAAACTTCAATAAAGCAGTGATTTCATCTTGATGTGTCAGATTGACGAAGACAACACTGCCAAAGGAAAAGACCAGCACTTGCTGCAACTCATCTAATTCCTTTTGATAAATTTTTTGGAGCACTTTATGCCTGAGGATTAACGGCTGTTCCCATGTGTATTTTTTAGGAATACCACAGTGAATCGCAATTTTATTCAGATCAATTTCATTGGTAATCGCCAATGCCTTAAACGTAATGTTTTTCATGGTTCACCACTCATCCATCTAATCTTTATACTTGCTAGTATTGTCAGTAAATGAAAAACAAAAACAGACCCTGTCATTTTCTCCTGAGAGAAAATCGACAAGATCTGTTTATCAGGTCATCTTATGCGTTAACCTTCTCGGGACGTTTTTCAGGGGCTTCCAGATGCTCTGGTGCTTCTTTCCCCTCACCGACGAGCTCCCTGGCTGAATTTTTGAATTCATGCAGCGTACGACCTACAGCACGACCGAGTTCAGGCAGCTTAGACGGTCCGAACAAAACTAAAACAACTAATAAAATTAACATGAGTCCTGGGAGTCCAATATTTTGCAGCATACGTACATCATCTCCGTTTCATTAGTCTTGGTTATGGCGCTTCGGATACACTGCTACTGCTTCAATTTCAATCAGCCAATCAGAGCTAACAAGGCTTGCTATTCCAACCGTAGAACGTGCTGGCTTCACAGGATTCGCTTCTGTACCAAAAAATTGTGCATAGGCGTCAAACCAGCCTTGATAATCGAATTTGCCTTCTTTAGCTGCATCAGGTGTCACATAAACACGGAGATAAGCGACATCTGCAAGAGTAAGACCCTTCTCCTTTAATTGCGTTTCAATTGCTTTTAGAATGCCAATACCCTGTGTTTTCGTATCCCCATAGCGTTCATAGACAGTTTTGCCTTCTTTGTTTATAACCGGCGGTACTGTCCCGCTTGTGAACAAATAGGAGGATCCCGATGGGACTGACACACCTGCAGCAATGGAAGAAGCAGGATTGCCATAAAATTCGACTTCATTAATCGGTTCAGCATTGTATTTGCTTGATTTATCAGCCCCAGCCGCATAAGCACTCACACAAATCAGACATGAACCAACGGTAGCTGCTACGATCGTCTTCAACTTTTTTGTTATCATCATCTTGATTCACTCCTTCTCTTCTATTCTATTCTTTCATTACGCGCTCATGGATTTCGGTAACAACTTTCCGAGCGGATTCAATTGCTCCGGCTTGCCAAGCGGTGATATAGCTGATGTGCTCCCCTGCCAAATAAATCCGGCCATCCGGTTTGCATAGGGTTGGATAGTAATTCTTACGATCATCAGCTGTATAGGAAGCCCAGCCACCTTGATTATATTTAACCTTCTTCCAATCCACGGAGAATGAGGTCTCGAACTCCTTGTGGTATTGCGGATGAATCTTCGCCCCTTGGCTTAACGCATACTCCTCACGGGCAGCAAGTGACATATTACCAAGTTTATCCGCGTTTCCTCCGAACGAGTAATAACCTAGTAAAATTCCTTTTTTGGAAAAATAATCGTTTGGCGGGTAATAGATATTGGCAATATCCATGTTCGTTAACGAGCTTCCACCATAAATCATCTCATCTTCTTCCCAGAAGCGACGCTTGAATTGAAGTCCGATTTTGCCTGCAGCCGCATAGCTGATCTTCGCGATAGCCGTTGACATTTCCGGTGAAAAGTCTGCTTTGATGTTCTTGAGAACAGGAAGCGGGATGGTACAAATACAGAAATCACCTGAAATCTCTTTATTGGCTCCGCTAAGCAAATCCTTATACAAAATCTTAACACCATCGGAAGACTGCTTAATCTCATGAACTTCCGAGTTGAATTGAATTTTGTCCCCTACGCGCTTTTCGAACGCCTTTGCGATCATGTCCATCCCGCCTACAGGGTGGAACATCATCATTTGCTGGTCGTAGCCATACTCACTGCTGAGAAATTGCCCAAAACCAGAATTAATAATCGCTTTTAAGCTAAAAGGATCCTTCTTAACACCTGCGTCAAATTTACCGCCTGGCTCCTCCACATAACCGGCTCGACTTGAGCCTTTATAGAACAGATCTGCATTTAAATCTCCTTCACTTTTCAAAAAGGCAACAAGCTTCGTCTTCTCTTCGGTCGTCAAAGGTAGATCTAACGCATTCTGATTCACCGCCTTCGCCAGCATTTCTGATACATAACCGCGAACATCAGCTTTCGCCTGCCGTTTAGGAATTTTCTTTCCTGACAACTCACCTACGTTTTCATTGTAGTAATAGCCGCTTTCGTTCACATTATTGAAAGGCTCAATGGCAACTCCGAATTTGCGCGCATAGTCCAGTGTCACATGAAATTGCGGAATCCGCATCGGCCCTGCATTGAAATACATGCCATTATCAAAGCGAGCCACCTGCTTCACGCCACCAATCTCAGTAACCGTCGTCCCTCTGCGCACAGTCCATGCTCGTCCGCCTGAACGTGCTCTCGCTTCTAAAATGGTGCATTGATAGCCCGCATTTCCAAGTTCGTAGGCAGCCGTTAATCCGGCAATCCCACCACCTAAGATAATCACTTTCTTTCCATTACGATTCGTCGATGTAAGATCCCTGCCTGATGGCGGTGTATAATCTGCGGCTTTCATCGTTTCCGGGGAGAGTAGTCCTAAAGTACCCATCACACTGAATATTGCGGCTGACCCTCCTAATTTGCCGACTGTTGTCAAAAATTGTCTACGTGTAATTTGATCTTCTTGGATCGGTGTCTTCTCCATACTTCCATCTCCTCGTGTTTAAGTTTAGCTATCCGCTACTTAAACTTAACAGCGAGGGAATGTACAGTCATCACTTCGTGTAAGACAACGTGACATAAATTTTAGTTATACTAAGATAACTAACGTTTATTTGATCGTTTTTCCAAAATTATGGTAGAGTTTCATTAATAAGTGTCACGTTCAAGTTAAATTACCTTACATAAAACTGGAGGGATAGGCTGATGATGACAAAAAAGAAAGTAATTCAAATTGGCATCGTAAGTGAATTGACAGGGTTAACAGAAAGGCAAATTCGATACTACGAGGATCGCAAGCTTATTTTTCCAGACAGAAGCAAGGGAGGCGTTCGCAAATATTCATTCGAGGATATTCAAACCATTATAGATATTCACTCGAAGTTAACAGATGGCTTTCATACGGTAGAATTACGACGAATGCTTGCCGGTTCCTAGCACCATTTACCAATTAGACTGGAGGGCTACTATGCAAATCAAAGAAATGATGTCACTTGTCGATCATCTATCCGAACTACGTACGCGCATTATTCGCGTTCTCATAGCCGTCATCCTCACCCTAATCATTGGCTTCATCTTCGCTCAGCAGATCTTACTCTACCTCAAACAAAGCTCAACAGCATCGGGCATTGCATGGCATGTCTTCTCACCTATGGATGGCATTCGCATCTATATGCTCATCGCATTCGCTGTTTCACTCACACTCACACTGCCCTTTATCCTTTATCAAATATGGGCTTTCGTCAAAAAAGGACTCACCAAAGAAGAGCAAGTCGCCACACTGCGGTACATCCCATATACGTTCTTATGTTTCTTGATCGGCCTTGCTTTCGGTTACTTCGTCGTGTTCCCGATGTGTATCAAATTTACATTGGGTGTTACCGAAAACCTTGGGTTAACACAAACCTACGGGGTTGCGCAATATTTTAGCTTTATGCTCAATATTATCATTCCGCTGTCCTTAGCCTTCGAACTCCCAATTGTCGTTATGTTTCTAACGAAGCTAAAGCTGCTTAATCCTAAATTGCTTAACAAAGTTCGCAGATACGCTTATTTGATTCTCATTATTACAGCTAGCTTAATCTCTCCGCCTGATTTAATCTCACATCTGATGGTAGCCATCCCTTTATTTGCTCTCTATGAAATCAGCATTTTATTATCTCGCTTCGTACATAACGAACAATTGCGTGAAGACAGTCTTAACCAAGTCGAATACGGAGTCTCTTAAAATAGTACTACTCACATATTGTTCATCTTTCACAATTCAGATATAGTTACTTCATAACTGGCATTCAGAAAAGGTGAACTATGCGAATTGAACAACTCATGTATATTATTGAAATTAATCAAACGGGTTCCATTTCCTTAGCAGCAGAAAAGCTTCACGTCTCCCAGCCGAACATCTCTCAAGCGATTGTCAGCTTAGAGGAAGAGCTTGGCGTGAAGCTTTTTTCACGTTCACGGACTGGAGCCGTTCCTACGGAAGACGGCAAATTGATTATCAGCAAAGCCAAAGAGATCATGAACAAAGTTGAGGAGCTTCGCGAAACGGCCGGTTTCCAATTCAACCAACTGTCAGGCTCACTCTCCATCGCCGCTGTCCCCAGTTTATGTTTAGGGGTATTGCCTTCGACGTTAGCCAACTTCAAACAAAAGCACGCTGATGTAGAACTTATCATGATGGAAATGAATTATCCCAAGATTATCGAAGAAGTGCTAAGTGGACAAGTCGATATGGGGCTCATTGCTGTCTCTAGAAATTATCAAAGCCCCCATACACAGTTGATCACGGAACATTTGATGGATTGCCGAATAATGGCCTATGTGGGTAATAAATCCCCGTTAGCGCAACGAACAAGCATCTCCATCCAAGAGCTTCTTCCAGAACCTCTTTTGATTTCCTCTGATTATCTACTCAACATTTTCAAAAAACATGGGGAGCCTAACATCTTATTAAAACTAGGGAATTCAGAGTCAGCAAAACGAATCATTGCTGAAAGCATCGCGATTGGTTTCTACACCGAGACAGGAATGCGATTCGATCCTTATTTAGAAACGGGGAAGATTGTTGCACTAGAAGTCACTGGTGTAGATTTCGGAGTGTCCTTCCATGCCATACGTCTGAAAGGCCGCCACTTATCTTTATCTTCTAAAGAATTTACCAAAGAACTCAAAACCATCATTGCAGCCATGTAATGTCAGTAATCCCATTAGGAATTAAAGGCAGTTCCTGCCTTTGATTCCTTTCAATTCTCCGAAAAGCAGGACTCCCTTTTCCACCTCCCACAAAAATATTCTACGTAACCAGCCAAATCTAGCAATCGTTCCTTTCATTGAGACAAAATGTATCTTATACTCCGACGAATTTGTCGAAATTCGACTAACATTATTTAGGGCTTTTCCCTCATTGTCCCACCTTCCGCTATCAGCTATAGTTACCTCATACCAAATTTTCAGGTATATTTACGCCGACCATCTCATATCATGTATAGTTGCTTGTTTCTGAAAACCAAATGTAATTTTTGCAGAAAACAAAGTTCAAACTTGAAGGGATGTTGATTTCGTATTCTTACTCTAGAGAAAATCCAATCAATCGAGACACAATGTATCAATCCACAAGATGCCATCATTATTCGTTTACTTGTTGAAGGTATCGCTCCGCACGAAATTGTCTATTTAAAAAGTAATTCCTTAGATGAAAAAAAACAAATACTTACCGTGTCTGATGCCAAGGGGGGCAAAAGGTACATCCCAATCTCCAAAACCTGTGTTGAACGTTTCCAAGCTGCAGTGAAGCAAACCAAATATGTGACGATGACGGGCGACCCGCTCCAACCAAGGAAATTGACAGATTTAAGAAACAGCCCTTTCTTGATAAAAATGAGCATGTCCGATTACATCGCCAACCATGCAATGATTACAGAATTAGATTCCGTTATCCTGCGCACGATTTATATGAGACTTCGCCGACTAGCGCAATACTTCTCTCTCCCAGAGCTTACTCACTTAACAACAGTGAAGCTCGAATTAAAGCAGCTCGCGATCGTATAGCGATTGCGTAGAAAAGCTGCCCGAACATGGACTCCATGTCCGGGCAGCTTTTTTTCGTGCTTATTGAACCTTCAATAGACGCCAGTGTTGATTTTTGCCGCCATTGTCAGTCCATTGGATCGCCGCTCCGCCATTTGCTTTGGAAGCACCAGATATATCGATCAGCTTGCCCGTTGCGCGATTTTTCAATTTGAAATTACCCGCTCCGTTGTCGATAATTTGCCAATGTTGACTCGTCCAGCCGCCATCGGTCCACTGCTCAATAATCGCACCGTCAGCAGTACCGCCACTTTCAACCCCGATAATCTTGCCGCTTGCCTTATTCTGAATTTTGTAATAGCCGCTGCCTGCGCTCACAAATTTCCACTGTTGACTATCCCAACCACTGTCAATGTATTGCTCCAAATTATCGCCATTCGCGACGCCTTGGCCTACCACATTCAAATCTTTACCGCCATTCCGATTCTCAAGTAAATAATACGCATTCGTATCGATGGCTGGCGAAGATGCAGACAAGCTGCCTGTGCTCGCATCAATGCTCACATTACTGCCCCAGCTCATGGACAACGATGTATTCGACGGGAATGTCATCGGAAGCCACACGTAGCGTGATTCCATTACTTTGCCGCTCCATGCGCCTGCCCAGCGATCCCCCATATACAGATAACTCGTTGAGCTAGATCCCTCCACTGGCAACACATAAGCGCTTTGGGAATCAAATGTCGTGCCATCCCCGAAATTTGTTAGGCCACTCCACGTTCCCGTAATGCTTGTCGCCGTTGCATATTTACCTTGGTTCGGATCCCAACCTGTCGCTCCGGATGTAACTAGGAAGTACACGCCATTCCTTTTGAACATGGCCGGTGCCTCCCGATATTGACCTACCCACAAGGTAGTCACCAACGAATCCACGCTACGGAAATCCGCCGAGAGTTTATAAATATTCAAATCAGCATTCACACGCGTTGCACTGATCAAATAAGCCGTGCCATTGTCATTGTAAACGGTCATATCTCTCGAGTCATACCCTAACGGACGGAAGCTTCCCTGATACGTGTAGTTGCCATCAACCGTACTTGAGTAAGCTACAGCTGTGCGGGCTTGCCCGTAATCAACCCCATTTTCCCAATGCATCCAAAGCACGAACTGGCCTGTTGAGCTGTTATAAATCACTTTCGGTCTTTCAATATTAGAAACGTTCAGCTCTGTCGCCGAATTGAGCGTTAACACATCGTTGCGGAATTCCCATGTTTTCAGATCTGTGGACCGATAACAGGACACCGCTTTGAACGTACCATCCGCATTGCGATTTTCACCAAACCAATAATAGTAGCTGCCCACTTTAATAACCCCGCCGCCATGAGCATGAATCACATTGCCGCTTGTATCCTTGAATTGAATGCCGTTTTGAATCGTGACAGCAGCCGCTTGTGCGACATGATTAACTAAACTTCCGCTGAACACACCAAATCCACACACAGCTGCGAGCAAGAAACTTAACATGCGCGTTACTGATTTTCTCATAAAATGAATCCCTTCCTCTCATGATTTGTGTTTTGGATCCAATACTTCAAGCAAGACCGGAAATATGAAACGCTTTCATTTTTCTTTCCAGCCATCACCTCCTCTTCATTCAACATAATCGTTCTCCCCCTAGCTTTACCACTGAATAATTCATACTAACTATGAACATTTACAACATTTCGCTGAATTTCCCACTTTTTCATATTGAACAAACACGCAAAAAAATAAGGCAACTCCCCTACGTAAGGGGAACCACCTTATTTATTTCAATCCGTCTGGAGCCGCTGAACGCGCTGCCTTCTGTTCAATAGCTCAGGCAACACAATGCCTAGCATCGTCACCAACACACCCAACCACTGCAGCCCGCTCACGGACTCATGCAGAACGATAAAGGACATGATCACAGCCGTCGGCAACTCAGCTGCACTCATGATGGTTGCCATGCCGCCACCGATTCGCGGCACACCAATTGCAAAGAACAACGGAGGAATGACGACTCCAAACAGGGCTAGCAGTAAAGCCCACGGCAATAAAGATTCATGTAAAGCACCATTCCAAAGGAATTCCGGCGGGAATATCGCCATAACGATGATGAACGAGCCTGTTTGCATGACAGCACCTCGTGTAATAGGTGCAACTTGCTTGGCGACTTTTCCGCTCACCGCAATGAATAAGGCATACGTTAACGCCGACAGCAAGCCTAAGCTTATTCCTAGCCACGACGGCGATTCAAGACTTCCTTGTAAATAACCACTTGCCATAATAATTCCGATAAATAAGAAAATAAGTGCGATAAGTTTATCCTTGCTCGGACGCTTGCGATCGATGATTGCCTCTAGAACGATACCAATCCAAGTAAATTGAAATAATAAAAGGATAGCAAAGGAAGCTGAAACATATTGCAACGCCGCATAATAAAATATTCCGGTCAAGCCTGAGCTTGTTCCAACTAACATAAGCAGGAGCGCTTGGCGAGGGGACACTCGGAAGGTTTTAGCCTCTGCTGAACCATGTCTAGCTGATTTCGCAGTCACTAACGCCATGATCCAGAGCATAATTAGACCAAAAAAGATCTGACCACCAACCACTTCGCCCACATTAAAGCCAGACTCATAGGCTTTCTTCACGAAGGTTGAAAGTAAGCCGAAGCTGCACGCGCCAGCTAGCACGTAGACGTAATACTTCATGCCAAAGACCTCGTCAGAATATCTCTGACCGTGTCCCTTGTCATCACTTTGTATTGCCCGATGCTGGGCTTCATGAATGATTTATGGACAAGCAACTCGATTCGCTGATCATCAATGCCATAGTATCCTAGTCGACTTGGTGCACCAAGTGAATCCCAGAATTGACGCAACGCCTGAATCCCTTCCAAGGCAACCTCGTAATCGGTTTTACCCGCTTCCTCGATCCCGAAAACGGCCACAGCCAACTTCTTCATCCGCGACGGATCTTCCTCTGCACAATGCGCCATCCAATTCGGGAAAACGATGGCAAGTCCGCCCCCGTGAGGGATATCATACACAGCAGATAAGCCATGCTCAATTTGATGAGACGCCCAATCTCCGCCGTCTGTCCCGCAAGAGAGCAAGCCGTTAAACGCAGTCGTACCTGCATACATAATCGTCGCCCGATGCTCAACATCTTGCAGATTCGACAATAGCTTAGGAGCCGCATCGATAACCGTCAGCAGAACGGCCTCCATGAAACGATCCATCATCGGGGCATGCTCGGTACGATGGAAGTATTGTTCGAGTACATGTGACATCATATCCACAATTCCGTATACCGTCTGATCCAAAGGTACAGAAGTTGTATAGGCAGGGTCCAAAATAGAAAAAGCCGGGTAAGCCAATGGACTGCTCCAGCCGCGCTTCTCATTGCTTTCCCAATTCGTAATAACCGAAATGTTATTCATCTCCGAACCCGTCGCGGCGAGTGTTAATACCGTCCCCAACGGTAGCGCCTTCTGTGGCTCAGCTTTTCTCGTGATGATGTCCCAAACATCGCCTTCATAAAATACACCGACGGAAATGGCTTTGGCACAGTCAATCACGCTCCCGCCGCCAACAGCGAGGATAAGATCAATTGATTCCTTGCGACACAGCTCAATGCCTCTCTTGACGGTAGTCAGTCTTGGATTAGGCTCTACCCCAGGCATTTCAACAACCGTTGCTTCCATATCTTGAAGCTGCTTCATGACAGCATCGTAAACACCATTTCTCTGTATGCTTCCCCCACCGTAAACAAGTAACACGCGTTTTCCGGTAGTACCTAGCTCTTGCTGCAATTGCTTGATCTGACCTTCACCAAACCATAATTTTGTTGGATTATACTGAATAAATGATTGCATTTGTGTGAAAACTCCTTCGATGACTAATATCTACAAAAGAGTAGTATATCACAACTCCAATTCAATAGCATTGGTAACACCTCCGTATGGACACAACATTTGGATAGCAGAAAAAACCGCACATCTATTAGTAAGATGTACGGTTTGCTGCGCTTATATGCGGTGAAGGGGCAGCGAGAATGAAATGCTGCAGCCATGTCCCAGACGGCTTTCCGCCCAGATTTGACCGCCATGATATTGCACAATTTCCTTCGCTATCGCAAGCCCCAGACCGCTTCCACCGGAGTTGCTGCGTGATTTGGACACTTTATAGAATCGTTCGAAAATATGCGGAAGATCCTCTTCGCTGATCCCGACACCTGTATCGGACACGCGAATCACGAGCTCATAAGGTTCATCTCTGATTTCAACTCGAACATCAATGGAGCATCCGCTTGTAGAAAACTTAATGGCGTTGTAGATGAGATTGGCATACACCTGTTCAATCCGATCCGTATCTACCGTTAACATGTCGGATCCATCGATCTGTCCCATGTGGAGGGTATACGCAATTCCTGCATTTGAAGCATCTAATTCATACTTGGCAAAAAGCTGACGTACCATAGCCACACATGAAGTTGGTGCAAGCTGGAAATGGAATTGCTTTGTTTCAAGTCGGCTCAATTGATATAAATCCGTGATCAACCGCTGGATACCGACAATGCGCATGTGAACGACGGATAAATATTTCTTTTGCTCCTCTGGCCCCTGAATCACGCCATCCAGTATCGCTTCTACGTAGCCTTGGATCGACGTAAGCGGCGTCCCGAGATCGTGGGAAATGTTCGACAAGAGGTCTCGCCGCGAAGTCTCCATCAAGATTAGTTCGTTTGTTCTTTCCTTCACCTTGGATTCAAGATCATTATACAGCCTCGCATTTTCAAGAGAAATCGCGGCTTGTGCCGATAACAACTTGATCACATCTAAGCGATCCGATGTAAAGGCGTTACGAATTAAATTATTTTCCAAATAAAACACACCGACTAAATTTCCTTGATGTAGAATCGGCTCACAAAAGATGGATTTTCCTTCAGCTTGTCTAATATAAGGATCATGGGTGAAGAAACCCGATTTCTCTGCATCATCGAGCATGATGCCTTCCTTCATGCGCGCCACATACTGGATGACCGTTTGCGGAAGATTGTCCCTTGATTCCAATAAAACCGAGCTGACTGTACAGGAATCCTTCCCTTCGCTAGCAATCATCTCTGCTTCCACGTACAATCTTTCCTTGTCCTTGAGCACGAGAATACTTCTCTCCGCACCCGATGAATACGTAACGATTTCCATCAGCCGTTTGATCAGCTGCTCCAAATTCACTTCACTTGATAGTGATCGGGACGTATTCATAATGGTTTTGAAGTCGATGGCTTGTAACGAGTAGTCACTAATTTTGGTCGTCGCCCAATCTGTCGTCTCATGCAGGCTGGATAAATAGCCTGGGTACCGCAAGATGAGATCATCTGCCTTGGCTTTCGCGCCCCAGCTTACGTATCCATAATAAGCATCCATGAAATAAGCCTTAGCAATTTTGTCGCGGCCAGCTGATTTATAATATTTCCCAGCTATTTCCGTAGCGATCGCTTCGTGGTGGATGAAGCCCTGCTCCCGCGCTTGCCGAATCGCATGATCATACCCCTGCTCTGCCTTCTGTGTATGACCTGCTATCCGATCCCACTCGGCTTGCATCAACAAACTTAGGTGCAAGTAATTCTCCGGACAATTGGCAGCCCACTTCGCCATTTTCCCCAGCATCTTTTTCACTTGCTTCGCGTACCATTTCTGCTCGCTGGGTGAGGCAGCTTGGAAATGAGCTGTAAGTGACAAAACAAAGTAGAAATAATTCTCTGGGATGTGAAACAATCCAAAGGATGCAGTTTGGCGCGCTTCTGCCGCTTTTCCAAATTTCACGGCTTCTTCGAATTGTCCAAACAAATAGTGCAGCATCATTTTCTTTACGGTATACACGTGAATAATGACTTGATTTGAGTGAGCCTCTAGCTTCCGAACAAATTGCTCCTCTTCCGCTTCATCATCACCGATCAGCACAGGATTCGACGTCTTCCCTTCCACATTCATGATGACCATGCGAAGCATTTCCAACATGAGAAGTGTGTCGTGATGATTGGTCTGTTCAAGAATCCGATAATTCATCGCTAAATCATCGTTCATTTCTTCAAGCGCAATCCCTTGAAAATCCTTAACCAACACCTGATAAGTTAGTGCATAACCCGCAAAAACCAAATCTCCGTCTTCAATTCCGGTTCGGAACGACTCCTTAATTAGCTCGAGACTTTCAGGAAGCGGCTTCACCCAAGGGGTGACAAACACACCGAAGGAGAAATAACTTTTGCTGCGATATTGATGGGATTGAAAACGCTCATTCATTCGGCTGCTTAGTTGACCATAGCGATAGCCGCTTTGGTAATCCCCGAAACCAGAGCCTAGAATGAGGCCATAAGACCCATACACATACGCCATTGCTGGTGAATTCCCATATTTCAATGCGAGCTTCGTCATGTTAAGCATAAACAATACGTAAAGGTTTGGATTCACAAAATACGCCGATATCGCAACACTCATCATAAGATTCATGATCTGGGAACGATACGCATCCTCCATGATCGGCAGCTCGTAGAGCTTGTCCGTATCCCTTCGCCCAATTCTTCGCTTCACATCCAAATAGGCGAGTAAAATATTCGCGCTGTTCGGCTCTGCCGGCATACGAATTCCATGCTCTGCCAATGCTTTCAAACCTAGCTTGACGCTCTGATGCTGTTTTCCTACATTGGTGTACAGAACCACTTGTAAGTTAATAAGCTCCAGCTTTTGTTCATCTGATTTCGCCTCTTGAAGCAGCTGCTCATACGCATTCTCCGCTTCCTCCGCCTGGCCGTTCAGATAAAGCGTCTCCGCCTTTTCCAACCGCATGGTGTAAGCTAATTCATCCAATTCCATTCCTTTGATTTCTTTCAGAGCGAGTAAGCCTTTGTTGTAATATTGAAGCGCAGATCGGTAAGCATTGGATGACTTCGCCTTGCGTGCCGCACTCCTATTAAACTCCAGAAGCTGAATCAGCGCTGGATGGTCAGTCGATAAATCGGACCCCATATTCAAATGAAAAACAATCTCGAATAGCCGCCGTTCAATCTCTGCCTCAGACAACGCAGCTAGCAATAGTTGCGCAATACTGGCATGCATCTCAACGCGCTTAAACTCTTCAACAGAGCCATAGATTGCTTCTTGAATCGAGTCGTGGACAAACATAAATCGAATCTCTCTTGCCGCCCACTCCGTGTCTAGTTCATGAAAAAATTTGTAATCCATACCGACAGGGATAATCAAACCGCTCTGTATCGTCGTCTCTAACTCCTGAAGCACCTCAGTGAATGAGGATTTCATAACGATACCGAGTGCCTCCAAGTCAAAGGAAGCGCCTAAACAGGCTGCCAATCGCATAATACGTTGTGATCTCGCAGGCATGCGCTCCAGCTTTTCCGCGAGAAGGAACATTAAGTTATCTGTGATCCGAAGCTTCTGAATCTCGTTCATGTCCCAGAACCAACGATTGCGATCATAATTGAATAGGAGTAGCTCTTGCTCGTGCAGGGCTGTTAGAAATTGTTTGACGAAAAAAGGATTGCCTCCCGTTTTTTGAACGACGAGTTCAGCCAGATCCGTCACTTCATCCTGTTCTGACTTCAATGATTCCGCGATCAGCTGTTTAACATCATGAATTTCAAGCGCCTTCAGCATGATTCGTTCCTTCACAAGTCGTGGAGGCAGCTTATCCAAAAATTGAATATGCATTGAAGACAGCCAATTGCTCTCATATTCACTGCGATAGGAACCAATAAACAAGAAATATTTCAATTGCGAGTCATTTAAAAGCAGATCCAACATCTGCAAGGACGCCGCATCCGCCCATTGTAAATCGTCCAAAAACAGCACGATCGGCCGATTCTTAGCACAGAACAGCAGTAAAAATTGCTGCAGCAAGAAATGGAGACGGTTTTGTGTTTCTTGCGGAGGAAGCGGCTTCGCTGCTGGCTGTTCACCAATCAATAATTTTAGCTCAGGCACGAGATCAATCAATACCTGTCCGTTCGATCCCAACATCCGAAGTAAACGGGTACGATACTCCTCCAACTGCTGATCCCTCTCGGTTAAAAGCTGTCGAACCAACTCTCGCAAAGCTTTCGCGATGGCATTATAGGAAACATGCTGTTGATTCGGCTCGAATCGACCTGATAGGAACCAGCCGTTGTCCTTCATGATGGTCTTCATCGTTTCCGCAATAAGGAAAGACTTTCCAAATCCCGATTCCCCTGTGACCCACACCGCTTCCAAAGAGCCAAGCACCGCATAGTTATACACGTTCAATAGCCGATAAATTTCTTGCGTACGTCCGAATAAGCCCTGCGGAATCTGAAACATATCGGTCATATCATAACTGCCTACAACAAAATCCTGCATCTCTTCTCCAGAATTCATGTGCAGCTTCACTTGCTCCAGATCTTGAATGATCCCATAGGCACTTTGGTAACGATCCTCGGCATCCTTAGAAAGCAGCTTCATAATTAGATCGGATAGCGGCTTCGGAATACCCATTCGCAAGCTCTGCGGCGATTTCGGCGTTACGGCAAAATGGCAATGCAACAGCTCCAAGGGATCTTCCGTTTGAAACGGCAGCTGCCCCGTAATCATTTCATAGAAAGTGACTCCTAAGGAGTAGTAATCCGTTCGATAATCAATAATCCGGTTCATACGACCGGTCTGTTCGGGAGACATGTAACTGAGCGTTCCTTCTAATAAGGAAGGATCCAGCATCTCTTGGCGCTCTTTCGTAAACGACGAGATGCTGAAATCTCCCAGCTTCATAATCTGCTTATTCCGATTCATAATAATATTGCTTGGCTTGATATCCTTATGTATGACGTAGCGTTGATGCACCTCGCCTACGATTTTGGCTAATTGGATCGCTGCTTGGAGAAACGCTTCTAGTGATTGGCGAAATAATGGAAAATACGTGGAAAGTGTTTCACCTTCAAAATCCTCCATGACCATAGCCACGCTGTTTTGATATTTGGGCAAAGTAAGCGGCTTAACGATGCCGGGTATATCCAGCATTTTACCAATTTCATATTCACGCTTTAATCTAGCAATATCCACTGCAAGCGGGAAATCGGAGCGCAGTGTCTTAATGATCACTTTCTCGCCGGATTGCTTATCAATGGCCCGATACAATACCGTTCGCTCACCCTGATAGATTTGTCTGATCATTTCATAGTCTGGCAAAATTAACATCGTATCCTCCTAGTAATTCTTGCTGCAAGTCATTCAAATTAAAGCAGCTTACCATCCCATGGTAACCCTTTCTCCAACCGTTTCCTATCATGCATATGATACAATTTCAATATATCGATATGCCCCAGTTCAAACGTATACATCTCCCAAATCTTACAAGGCTCCTCTTCAGAACCATCACGTTCTAAAATGGCATTCACAGCTCGACGCGCCGCCTCATTCGCACCTTCCATAGTGGCTAAGTTTGTATTGGTACGAACATAGTCGGAAGCCAGGTATAAATTCGGGATACCCGTATACGCTTCCGGACGGTCATCCCAGGTCCCAACACGGTTAATGAGCAACGGCTCCATATTCGTGCAGGCATGCTCAGGATTTTCGAATTGAATATCCGTATCCAAGAACCAAGAATGGAGAACAGAATCTTCAAGTATAACGGCTCCATCAACGTTAAGGCTAAGCTTCATTTGCGCCCAGACCTCCGCTTTAATTTCTTCAGCGGTACAATGAGTTGCTGTTTTACCAAATAGGATGCCAGGTGAATTCCAATCCGAAATATCCACGGACAAGATGCCTTTCACCGTTCCATCGCCATATTCACTCAAATTCACGTCCGGCCAAAATTGCTTCTGCGAAACCGAAGTAAGTGACCAAGGGGCGTCTAAATAGATCACATGGCCATGTGTAATCGGGACATCCTCCTTCAAGTAATACTGAATACCGTTCATCCATGCAACGGAGTCTACGAGCTTTTGAACACCATGCAGGGAAGGGTCTGCTTCCAGCATAGGTTCCGTAATCATTTTGCCCATGACCTCGACTGGAAAAGCGGCTATATAGTAATCTGCTTCTATCTCAAATGTTTCGCCATTTCGAGAAATGGTCGCACTGGTTATTTCCCCGTTGGCACAATGAATACGCTCTACTTTCGTATCTAGATGATAGTTTACACCTTGATCCTGAAGAAAGGTCAACCAAGGGTAAATCCATTTGTCATTCGTCGGGCCATTCAATAATCTGACAAAACTTGTACCTGGCGTAGTAATATCTAGTGTCATCTGAACAGCCACAGGCCCTACTGTTTGTGTATTCGCGATTTTGGACTGGCAGGCAACTAATGTTTTCGTGAATCCCGCAAAAATCTTCTGAAAAGCAGCAGATTGCTGATCCGCCTCAATAAATTCCCACCAATCGATTTCATTATATTCCTCGCGTATCCGTTCCTCGCAGCTCGTCATCACTTGCCACAGCTTCCGTCCATATTGCTCCATATCATCCATCGTAAGCCCTAATCGATTATCAAATAAATCTTTCAGGAGCACTTGTAAATTATCCAAACTGAATTCAATCTTGGCTAACAAAGGTAGAATCGGTGCGGTATAGGTCGCAATGTCGAGTCGCGTGACTTCCGTTAAATTATCATACACTGTGCCATTCTCATAGGGAATCCGTTTCAGAGTATCAATGACATGGCGATAGAATCGCGGAAATAGCCGAAAACCATGCTCACCCGGCAAATCCTTCCGTCCGCCAGTTCCGCTGCCCACAAAAGGCATACTTCGGGCTTTCCCACCAGGTATATGCTTAAACTCGTAAACAGACACCTCATAGCCTCTTACAATTAATTCATGAGCAGCACTCAAACCTGCCACTCCACCGCCCAAAATTGCGACCTTTTTCAACACAATACCCCCTTGTTTTGGCGTTTTATGTAAAAATATTTGGTTCCTCTATCATATCATTTAGGACATTTGAATCATAGGAAATTCCTATTAAGGTTGATAGAGTCCCAGAAATCTAGTCGTAAAATAGCAGCTATGCCCACTTTTCGCTCAATTTGCTTTAGATGATTCCAAAATGCAGTAAAAAGATGTACAGTTAAGCTTATAGGCATTCTACCTTGCAGGGGGACTTCAACTGCAACAAACCTACTCCAAAATTCCTAACCGCGTTCGAATCATATATAATAAAGTGTAATGATCTCCTACACGCCAGAGAGGATGGTATTCCATGCCCGATCGAATAGGTACACGATACGTGCCAAGTACACAAATCGTCTCTTTCCCTCATGGAACTCTCCATTATGGTGATGATGTATTTCTATCTCGCAAAGTGATGTTGTATCGCAAAACGCTTCGTGGTAACCAATTAGGTGCCCAATACATAAGCACTCTTCAGGATAAAGCGGCATTTATTCACGACGGCTTCCATCATATGTTGGATACGTCCATCGCAGAGGATGCCGTCACCATCATTTTGCAAGCGAAGCCAGGTTCGCTATTGATCAATCACATTAACAAGCGTCAATGGTCATACCAGGCCGTCGTGACGATGATCAGTGATTTAGGCGTTTCCTTGCTTGATGCTTTGGAGGAAAATATTACAGGCTTTTCCGTTCGCCCTGATAATTTATGGTTAACCGAGCAGAATAAGCTCTCCGTCATCAACTACTGGGAAAAAGACGAATCCGAGGAACAAATAGCCGTTGGGCTTTGCCGATTAATGATTCAACTGCTTACAGGGAACCAGACGATTTCCGATACGTTCGAGGTTATGCACACGAGTCTGGAGCGAGCTTTGATTCCAAGCGCGACCACCGAGCAAAAGCTAGCCCTCATTCGCCTCATCAAATTTATTAGTCATGGGCAATCCTCGCTATCCTCACTCGTATTCGGGTTGCGGAGCTTACCGCCTTCCGTTCCGGGTAACAAAAACACGAAGATTGCAACGCAGGTGGAAGCAGGAACGGTTGAACCAGCCTATGAGACCCAACCTGTGTTCAACCGAGCGCCCGCTGTTGATGAAAACTTTACCCGCTCGACGCGCTCAGCGAAGCTGACTGCGCTAGGCGCTGTGTCGGCACTCGTAATTGGCATCGTCGGTGTATGGTATTATTGGCCTGAGCCGAAGATCGTCGAGACCGTCATCATCATCTCACCTACGCCATCGAGCACACCGATCGCAACCGTTAGTCCAACCGCTTCTGCCGAAGCCAAGCTAACGAGCACGAAGGAAGCCACAGAGAAAACTGTCGTACCTAATCTGGTTGGCCAAACACAAGCGGATGCCGAGCAGCTGGCTCTAGCTGCCGGACTTCACTATAACTTTTTCATCGAGACGAGCACGCTGCCGAAAGGAACCGTCACCAGACAAGAACCGAAGGCCGGCACGAACGGCATCGAGGGGGACAACGTGACGTTCTGGGTGAGTAAGGGCGCGCAGTAGGAGGTACCGGCTGGGTTCAGGTTCAGGTTCAGGTTCAAGTTCAGAACAAACCGAGGCTCCGACTCTGGCTATGTGGAACGCCCAAGAACCTGCCTAAGGCCCTGCTCCCGCCCCAGCTCACCTTTATCTGGAAAACATACAGTTATTTTATTGATTTTCAGTTAAAAATTAGGATTAGATGGAAAAACTCCAGTTAATTTTCGGGTTTCTGCTGCTTTTGCTGAAAATCTCCGAGAATAGCTGGAGTTTTTCCAGTTACTTTACTTTTCGAGGGGGAATTGGAGGAAATAAATGGACTTTTTCCATCTATTCGAGTCACACCCCTGAAATGACAAAAAAGCAGTTAAAGTAGCCATCTACTTTAACTGCTTTTTCCGTATTATGCGTGGAAATCTTGACCCGAACGCACTTCTTTCACATAGCCAGCGCGAATGACGAAGTCACCGAAGTGCTCTTCACCTTGACGCTCTCTCGCATAGTGCGGAATGATCGATTGCAGGGAATCCAAAATTTCGGATTCACCAATGTTTTCTTTGTACAGCTTATTCAAGCGGTTTCCAGCGAATCCGCCGCCAAGGTACATGTTGTACTTGCCAGCTGCTTTACCGATAAAAGCAAGCTCAGCCAGCATAGGACGTGCGCAACCATTTGGGCAACCTGTCATACGAATCGTAATCTCCTGCTCGCGAAGACCTGAACTTTCAAGGATAGCCTCGACTTTCGTAATCAAGGAAGGCAGGTAACGTTCCGATTCGGCCATTGCGAGTCCGCAAGTCGGGAACGCAACACACGCCATAGAGTTTCTGCGAAGCGCGGAGTAGTGAAGACCATCCGTAATGCCGTGCTCCTTGATCAGTTCTTCGATTTTCTTCTTCTTCTGAGCACTCACGTTACCGATGATCAAGTTCTGATTCGACGTAAGACGGAAATCACCATTGTGCGTCTTAGCGATTTCACGAAGACCCGTCATCAAGCGGTAGTCCCCGTCATCCATAACGCGACCGTTTTGAATGAACATCGTGAAATGCCATTTGCCATTACTTCCTTTTACCCAACCATAACGGTCCCCATTGGACTCGAAATGGAACGCACGTGTTGGCTCAAGGTTCCAGCCAAGACGCGTTTGAAGCTCATTCACGAACCACTCGATTCCGCGATCATCGATGGTGTATTTGAAACGAGCATGTTTACGAACCGAACGGTCACCATAATCGCGTTGGATCATGACCGTTTTTTCAGCTAGATCAACAGCTTGTTCTGGTTTGATGAATCCGATCACTTGACCAACTTGCGGATATGTTTTGACATCTCCATGGGACATCCCCATACCGCCGCCAACAGATACGTTAAAGCCAACCAACTTACCATTTTCAACAACTGCGATATAACCCAAATCCTGCGAGTAGACGTCTACATCGTTGGATGGTGGAATCGCGATACCGATTTTGAACTTCCGCGGCAAGTACACAGGTCCGTAGATCGGCTCTTGCTCTTCGCCGTCACGGCTATCCACGACTTTCTCACCGTCAAGCCAAATTTCGTGATACGCTCTCGTACGCGGATCCAAGTGATTGGAGATGCGGTTCGCCCACTCATACACTTCACCATGAACCTCGGATTGGTATGGATTCGGGTTACACATCACGTTACGGTTCACGTCACCACAAGCAGCAAGCGTACTCAGCATGGATGCGTTCACTTCTTGAATCGTTTTCTTCATGTTCCATTTGATAACACCATGCAATTGGAACGATTGACGCGTTGTGAGACGAATTGTACCATTTGCATACTTCTGTGCAACGCGATCCATCATCAACCACTGTTCCGGTGTAACGATCCCGCCTGCAGCACGTACGCGCAGCATGAACTGATAGGCAGGCTCAAGCTTTTGCTTTGCACGCTCATTACGCAAATCACGGTCATCCTGCATGTAGCTGCCATGGAATTTCATCAAACGGTTGTCGTCCTCAGGGATGGAACCTGTGATGCGGTTTTCTAGCGTTTCTTCCAGACTGCCGCGCAGATAGTTACTGCGAATTTTAATTTGTTCAACATCGCTATGGGGTGCACTATTCTTCGATAGTAAGTTATTTTCTGACATCTTGAGCTTTCTCCTCTCGCGATCGCGGGGATCCCGGTTTAATAAACATCCCGTTGATAACGTTTTTGCTGTTGCATGTTAGCCAAATATTGTACGGCTTCTTCGTTGCTTAATCCGCCTTCTTGCTCCAGAATCGTGAGCAACGCAGCGTTCACATCGTGGGCCATTCTCTTCTCATCACCGCAAATATATACAACAGCGCCTTCTTGCAGCCATTGATAAACCTCGCGGCTCTTCTCTAGCATGCGGTTCTGTACGTATACTTTTTGATCCGTATCACGGGAGAAAGCTACGTCTAATTTCGTAAGTACGCCATCTTTCAACCAACGCTGCCATTCTACTTGATACAAGAAGTCTGTAGCGAAGTGCTGATCTCCATAGAATAACCATGTTTTGCCATCTGCACCGGTCTCTTCTCTTTCTGCGAGGAAAGAACGGAATGGCGCTACACCAGTACCAGGTCCAATCATGATAATTGGTGTTTCTGGATTCTCAGGCAGCTTAAAGTTTGGATTACTTTGAATGTACACAGGCAGCGCTGCGCCCGTTTGTGCGCGCTCAGCCAGGTGAACGGAGCAAACACCATAACGGTTGCGTCCATTAGCCTCATAGCGAACGGCACGCACTGTGATATGCACCTCATCCGGTGAAGCCTTGGAGGAGCTTGCGATCGAGTATAGACGAGCAGGCAATTTGCGAAGCACTGCTACGAATTCTTTTGCAGACACACCTTGTAAGGAGAAGTCTTGCACCAAATCAAGTAAGTCACGACCTGCAATGTATGATTTCAGCTCGGATTCATTTCCTGCAGCAACTAAAGCATGTAATTTATCGTTAGCAGCAAGCTTTGCAACTTGTTCTAACAAAGGTTTTGTCAATGTAGTGATTTCATAATTACGAAGAAGTGCTTCTTGCAAAGGACGCTCTTCGCCATTTTTGTTTACAGCAACCGGCGTGCTTGCGTTCCAATCCATCGCTTGAATCAATTCATTCACAAGACGCGGATGATTTTCTGGATAAACGCCAAGGCTATCACCTGGCTCATATTGCAGATTGGAGCCCTCTAAAGAGATCTCCACATGGCGAGTTTCACGATCAGAACCACGGCCATTCAAATTCAAGTTCTCCAACACTTCCGCTTGGAACGGATTCGTTCTGGAGTATTCAGACTCAGCGGAAGCCACAGTACCCGCAGCAGCAGCTGAACTACCACCAACAGCACTAGCTGATGAAGCGTTCAGAGCACCCAGCACACTGGAAACCCAAGCCGCAGCTGGCTCATCAAAATCAACATCGCAATCCACACGATCCGTTAATGACTTCGCGCCAAGCTCTTGCAAACGCTTATCAAAATCTTTACCCGTTTGGCAGAAGAATTCATAAGACGTATCGCCCAACGAAAGAACCGCATAACGAAGCTCTTCTAATTGCGGCGCTCTTTTGCTATGAAGGAATTCGTAGAATGAGATCGCATTATCAGGCGCATCGCCTTCTCCATGTGTACTTACGATAATAAGCAGGTTTTGAACCTTTTTCAGATTATTCGGTTTAAAGTCGCTCATGGAGGAGAGCGTTACTTGGAACGACTGCTCTTCCAGTTTTTTAGCAAACTTTTTAGCTAATCCATGGGAATTACCTGTTTGTGATCCGAAGAGCAATGTCACTTCTTTAGAGATGGCAGGTTGACTAACCACAGCCGTTGGTACGGAAGCAACAGGAGCTGTTGCAGAAGTTGACGAGCCTTGTTGCGCTGTTAGATAGCCACTCAGCCAAATACGTTGAGTATCTGTTAACGTTGGTAGGACGCGATTGAGTAATTCAACTTGCTCTTGGTTAAAAGGACTGTTTAAGACTTGAAGTTCCAACAAAATCCACCTCATCAGCATGTATTGATAAGCTTTGCTATTTTTCGCACTATTTTTACTTCTCCATTGAAAACTATCATAGTGCGCACCATAGGTCAATTAGAATCATCTTATAAGACTTATAAGGGGAATTGATATATGGTTAATTGCGCACTTTTCATGCAAAAAATGACCCCAAAATGGGGTCATTTCAACAATCTCTGACATATTTAACCTTTCACAGCTGAACCGACGGTCATCGCCTTCTCCACTTGTTCACTAAAGAGGACATACACCAACACCGTTGGCAAGCTGGCAATCGTCATCGCTGCCCCCATTGCGCCCCAGTTCGTAGTAAACTGACCTTGGAAGAACAGCAATCCGAGCGGAAGTGTTTTCAATGATTCTTTGGTAATAAGAATAAGTGCCATCGTGAATTCATTCCAAGAGGACAAGAATACGAAAATGACCATGGTCGCCATTGCCGGCTTAATAATTGGTAAAATAATGGTATAAAATGTGCGGTAAATACTCGCGCCGTCCATGCAGGCCGATTCTTCAAGCTCCACAGGGATCGAACGAAAGAAGCCGTAGAACACCATGCTGGAGAACGAAATATTAAACGCAATATAAGGAACAATGAGTGCACCGTACGTGTTAGCTAAATGAAAATCACGAACCAGAATCGCGAGCGGTATCATGATCACTTGAACAGGGATAAACATTCCGATGACCACATAGATGCGCGCCACTTCTTTGAAGCGCCATTGCATCCGTGCAACCGCATAGGAAAACGTCACAGAAAGGACAATCGTGCCAACGACCGTACATGCGGCCACCAGCAAACTGTTGCTAAAGTACTGCGGGACATTAAATTTGGACCAAGCATCCACATAATTTTCAAAGCGAAAATGCGTAGGAATACCGAAAGGATTCGTAACGAAAATTTCATTGTTATTTTTCAGTGAGTAGAAAATCATCCACAATAAGGGATATACCGACAACCCCGCATACACCCATAAAAGGATGCCAAGGAGCGGATTTTTTTTGCGTAATTTGAGTAGGCCGTTCATGGTCATCCTCCTTTAAAATGTAATACGTTCCCTTGCGATCAGCTTATTAATGGCTAACGTCACGATCAAACATTCAATCACGAGGAACGCTGCTGCTGCGCTGCCATAACCAAACTCACCCACACGGAAAGCCGAACGGTACATGAGATAAGTTAACGTGTACGTGGAGTTACCTGGCCCGCCGCCAGTCATGATAAACATGTTAGCGAAGGCATTCAGACCACCTGTGATCGCGAGGACGAGGCAAAATTTATAAGTCTCAGCTAGCATCGGGATAGTAATTTTCATATGTGCTTTGAATTTCGAAGCGCCGTCGATTCGTGCAGCTTCTAAATACTGTTCAGGAACAGACTTCACAGCCGCTAGAAGCAAAGCGAATTGATAGCCCATGTACTGCCACGCATTCACGAATGCAATGGCGAAAATAGCGGTTTTACTATTCGTCAGCCAATCCTGACGATACGAAATGCCAAGCGCTTCAAACACCTTGTTGATTAAGCCATACTCACTGTTATACATCGCCAGCCACAGCTGACAGACGACGGTGATTGAAAGCACGACTGGAATGAAGTAGGAGATGCGTAGAATCTTACTTCCTTTAAAACCCTCTGCTACGGCGAAAGCGAGCACAGTTCCGATCCCAATTTGCACAAAAGCTAGAATGCCTGCAAACACAAGACCGTTATAGAGGGAAGTATAGAAAATGCTATCTTGAAACAACCGGATGTAGTTATCTAGAAAAATAAACGTACCTTCACTCAAGCCATCCCATTCGAAGGTACTGCGGTAAAAGGTTTGCAAAATCGGATAAAACACGATCACTGTATACAAAAGGAGTGCCGGTAGCGTGAACAGCATAATCGCGACCTTATTTCCCATGAATTTGCGCATGTCATCACTTCCCTTGTAGAGTAGAAGACTCACTCTGGGGTGGAGCTTTCCAGGGTGAGTCTCCCATGTCATAAAATCACATTTATTTCGCTGTAACTGCTGCCTTATTCAGATCTTTCACGAATTGATCAGATGTGTAGTTACCTGTCATTAGGTTTTGTGTAGCATCTTCAAGTGCTGCTTTGAACTTCGGATTGGACAAGCCCCATGAGAACGCAGTTGTGCTTGTGATTTTTGGAATATCCTTGGAAAGCTGATCCATCATCGGAGGGAACTGCTTCACCACAGGCTTATCAACTTTCGTTGCTACGATCGGATTGCTGCGGTTAGTGAATTTGTACTCCGCATATTTCAAGGAGATGAAAGATGCTACTTTTGCAGCCAGCTCTTTATCTTTCGTGTTAGCGGATACGGCATATCCACCAGGACCACCGCTGCCGCTGAACGCTGTTTTACCTTTTTCGTAAGCTGCTGCATCCGCTGCTGGCAAGTACATGTAGCCTGCTTTGTCGCCTAGCGCTTTCGTTGCTGCTTCAATCTCCCATTGACCGTTGATAAACATCGCTGCTTTACCTTCGTGGTAGAGCGCTGCTGCTTGGTCATAGTTCAAGTTCGTTGCACCTTTTGGCAGCATGCCTGCTTTAACGAGCTCAATAATCTTATCAGCTGCTGTTTTGTAAGCCGCATCTTCTGCTTTCGCTGTGCCTTTATCCAGCTTGTTGATACCGCCTGGTTCTGCACGTGTAACGAACATGTCATACAGCGCTACGCAAGGCCATTTCTCTTTGGCAAAAATGGAAAGCGGAGTAATCCCCTTTGCGTTGAAAGCTTTAACAGCTGTCATCATTTCATCATACGTTGTTGGCACTTTCACGCCATTTTGTTGGAACAAATCTTTGTTATAGTACAAGAGTGCTACTTCATTACCTGCATAAGGGAACGCATACGTGTGGCCATCTTCCGTCACTAGCGTGTTCATGGCACTTGGCTGCATTTTGTCCTTGAAGCCAAATTTCGTGACATACTCATCCAACATGAGGATGTTATTAGACTTTTTGAAAGTATCAATGATATCCAGTCCTGCTTGGAAAATATCTGGAAGATTCCCTGTCGCCGCATACGTTTTCAATTTTTGACCGTCATCTTGGGCTTGAATATCCAATTCCAGCTCGACGTTTGGCATTTCCTTTTTCAATTCAGCTACTGCGTAGTCATAAGGTGTTTTCGTATCTTCATCTGCGTACTGTGCGTAAATTCTTAGTTTAACTGGTTTTGCATCCGTCTTTGCAGGCGCTGTCGTTGCTGCAGCTGTTGCCGCTGGCGCCGCGCTGCTCGTTTCTTTCGGTGTGTCTGTGGAACCGCAAGCTGCTAGGCTAGTTGCCGCGAGTAAGCTTACGAGAGTTACTGCCATCTTTTTCATGTGAAGACCTCCCAGAAATTCTTGTGCGTTTCTCCTCTTTACATCCTCAGTATAGAAGGAAAAAACCCCAGTGATAATGGAATAACTGAGGGCTTCTTGTAAAATCCGCACATTCTCGTGCAGTCGTTATATGCGATTATTCTCATACTCACTCGGGGAATAACCGAAAAATTTCTTAAAGCTTTTGCTAAAATAACTAGGATCATTCACGCCAATTTGCTCCGCGATATCTGCTAACCGAATGTTACCCTTACCGAGTAGTTCCTTCGCTTTATGCATACGAACATGGGTCACATAATCCGTGACCGTCATGCCGATTTCCTTTTTAAACACAGCCCGCAAATAGCTTGAATTAATAAACACCTGCTGCGCGATCTGATCAAGTTGGAGCTCGGAATCCCCGTAGTGCCCCTCGATATACTCTTTCGCTGACTGAGCTATTTTGGACGAACGCGTCTTCTTATGCTTTTGGGTATACTGCATGGCTTTCGTAAATAGCTCTTTAATCCACGCCGATGTACTCTCGATAGAACCAAGCCGCTTAATCTCACTATAAGGGTAAAAGGCTTCGCCAAAGCAGTCCTCAATCGGATGCCCCATCTCGGTCACATAGGACAGACACACAGAAATGAGACCCATGGAAATGACATAGGTATACTCCAACGAAAGTCTTTGCTCTCGAATGGACTGGAAAACTTCTTCCAGCTTATCTTCTACCTTCTCCGCATTATGCATGCGCAGCAACACGAGCAGTTCCTCGTTGACTTCTGTCGGATAGAGTGCCTGCTTGCCGGAATCCAGCGCACTTGAACCATAGGCGATCACGCGATCGTTTCCTAAGACGAACTTGTTCTGCAAAGCTTCTAACGCTTCTAGATAGGAAGTGCGAATGCCTGAATACCCCGCTTGACTGCGACCAACACCAATGGTGATCGTGAATTTCAAATATTTTTTGATGAGGAAAATGAGCTTCTCATACCCCTCTAACGCCGGAACCTCCAGCTCCTTCCCCCCTTGGTGCTCGACTAGACATATAATTCGCCCCTCCGGCCCATTGAAAATGAGGTGATGCCCTGTTTCCTCCAGCGCTTCGTTCAGAATGTTCGTCACGGCATATTTCCACAGTAAGCGTTCGCTCACTTGGTTCCATTTGACGTCCATATGATCAATTTCAATGCACGCAATGACGAATAATGAGGAGATAAATGACTCCCCAAGTTGCTGCAATTTCAGGGTCGTTTCCTCAGGGGACTGATGATATTCGCTGCTCAGCAAATAGTTCAAGTAACTTTCCTTCATCATTTGCTGATTTTCCTTGAGGGTAGAGCGTTCTTCACGCGCTTTCTCATGTTCCTTTTGCAGCTTAAGCAGAGTAAGGACCAACTCATCCTTCGAGAACGGCTTCAGGATATAATCTTCTACGCCAAGCTTGAGCGCTTTTCGCGCATAATCGAACTCGTTATGACCTGTGATAAGTACAACACTTGTTGCGGGGTAACGTTCTTTTAATTGCTCAGTCAGTGTCAAGCCGTCCATAAAAGGCATCGTAATATCGACAAGCGCTATATCCGGGCGATGCAATTCAACCTGCTCCAGGGCTTCGATGCCATTTTTCGCTTCTGCACACAATTCAAAGCCATAAGCCTCCCAATCTAGCGCCGTACGCAAATATTCCCGAAAAATCGATTCATCATCGACGATTAAAATTTTCTGCATGTATTACTCCTCTTTCCGTCTAAAAGGCAGCCAAAGTGTAACTTCCGTGCCTTGTCCCTGTTCACTTGTCATTTGTAAGCCATATTCGTCTCCGTAATACAGCTGGATGCGGTCATTCACATTCTTGAAGCCATAGCCTACGGCCTCCTGTGGAGATTCCGTCTTTTTCACAATCGCTTCCAACCGCGTTGCATCCATTCCCACACCGTCATCTGCGACAACGATTTTTATTTTCGCATCAACTATTTCGCCTGTTACCTTAAGAAGTCCGAGGCTTCCTTTGGTTTTGAGGCCGTGATAGATAGCGTTTTCGACAAGCGGCTGAATGGTCAGTTTCGGAATTAGACCGCTCAGCACATCGTTATGAATATCAAATTCATACGTAAATACATCGGAATATCGAATGCGTTGGATCGATAAATAGTCTTTGACATTGCGAATTTCCTCTTCGATTGTAATGGTTTCGCGCCCTTTACTGAGCGCTGCGCGATAGAAATCGGCCAATGCTTTCGTTGTCCGCTGGACATCGCGAGTTCGCCCCATTTCCGACAAGGTATAAATGACATCCAGTGTGTTATATAAAAAATGCGGCTTAATCTGCGCTTGAATGAGTGCCAGCTCGTATTCCCGCTTCTTCTTTTGCTCCCAATTAATGTTAGAGAGCAGCTCTTGAATTCGCCGAATCATGGCGTTAAAGCCCGAGGATAGCATCCCGATCTCGTCTTCGGAATTAACTTGAAATTCGATATCCAAGCTGCCTTCCTTGACCTTTTTCATATATTTCGTCAGCCCCATAATGGGCTTGGCAATCAACTGGGACAGCATGCCCGCTCCGAGCAAGGCAAAAAACAAACAGACAATGCCTATTAGGACAATAAGCAATGTAATTTTGCGCGTATCTGCTGTTAACGATGCCAGCGGTGCCATGGAGATTAATTTCCAACCGAAGCTAGGCACATCTGAGCTAACCACGAGCGTTTTCTCGTATTCGAAGGACGTCGGTGCCGGTGCGGAAGCATGCTTGCTGGATGTGATCCAGTTCTTCACTTCGGGAATCGCCACTTCTTGGAGCACGTCCTCTGGGTGCTGGGAAGAGGTAACAACCCCTGCATCATCTACGATGAAGTAGCTGCCATCTTGGATTGAACCGATTTTTTGATAAATCGCCGATAAGGAGCTTTCTTTTATATTGAGTACAAGCAAACCTAGCTTCTGCCCGGTGTAAATGTTCACGATTCGCTTGCCCAGCGTCATCACCGTTTCTTGTGAGCCATTGGTTAAATAATCTCTGCGCTGCATGGGGAACCAAATGTTATTCCCGCTTGATGTATCAATCTGCTTCAACATGTGGCTGCTCGTGATCGAATCGCGATTTCGTTCCATAAGCAGATTCGAGCCATAAATCCGATTATTCGTATCAATAAATGCCGCTGACTGCACATCAGGAAAAACGAGCAAAGCAAAGCTGAGCTGATTCGTGATCTGGGTGTACATCTGTAGGTTCGTTTCGTTTAGTGACTGCGGATCCTCTACGATGACCTTATTGAGATTGATCGTTAGCATATTCGCGCAGCTCTCGACGTTCGTTAACATCCCTGTGATGCGAGTTATAATTAAGGAGGAGTTGTCCGACACGTTCTTGATCGTTTTCTTAACGATGGCGTTCGTATACACTTGGTTCGAGACAAAGCCTAATACAAACAAGGGCACGAAAATGAGTGGAAAATAAATGAGAATAATTTTATATCGAATGCGTTGATTGCGAAACCAATGCGTAGGTATCAATTTCTGAAGTATCTTCATCCTAGCCTCCCTTTTCTGAAAACAAAAAATCCCCTACCGTGCACCGTCAGGAGTTCCCTGTCCGTTACATTGTAAAGGATTCATACCATTTTTAAAACTCACCGCATGCGTGGTGGCGGTTAACTGGATTGATCGAAGCCGTTTTCATGGAATAAACTAATCTGTCTCGCTTGAATTTCCACAAGTAAAAACATGAGAAACTCCTTGCTCAGCTTCATCCTGCTTGCATTTATATACGCATCAACAAGTGTGTCGTTGGAGATAGCTTTCAAATTATCGCGATCATTCATTGTACATCAACCAATTCGGGTTCTCTTCAAGCATCATCATCATTTTTTTCATCGATTGTTGGATTTGCTCGTCGGAGGGCAAGCATATATTTCCATAAGATTGTTGTACAACATCTGTTAACACGGAATCAAAAATGCCATTAAATTGCTCTGATTTCATATGAACCCCTCCTAATTTTCATTTATTTGGAAATTCTCTTTCTATTTTAGCTTGAAGCGTGTAAGAAAACAGCGCAATTATTTTTGCATCTATTACCGGTTTTTTTTCTATATTATGTAATTTTATTTGCATTCAAGGAAAAAAGGGAGGGAATTACGCAGGGGAAGCGTTTGATGGGGAGGTAGTCGGTTTTGTCGACTATCTCCTGAAGCAGGGGTGCTATTGATGGAGAGATAGTCGGTTTTTCCGACTATCTCCTGCCGCAGGGCCACTTATGATGGCGAGTTAGTCGGTTTCGTCGACTATCTCGAGACGCAGGGCCGCTTTTGATGGAGAGTTAGTCGGTTATATCGACTATCTCCAGACGCAGGGGTGCTATTGATGGAGAGATAGTCGGTTTTGTCTAATAAAATCGAGTTACGCGTGCAGACAATGGCAATTGGAATACCGTAAGTCGAAATAATCGAGTTACGCGTGACAAGAAAGGTAATAGGAGTACCGTAAGTCGATAAAATCGAGTTACGCGTGACAAGAAAGGTAATAGGAGTACCGTAAGTCGATAAAATCGAGTTACGCATGCAGACAATGGCAATTGGAGTACCGTAAGTCGAAATAATCGAGTTACGCGTGACAAGAAAGGCAATAGGAGTACCGTAAGTCGATAAAATCGAGTTACGCTTGCAGAACAAGGCAAAAGGAGTTGCGTCAAGATACAAAAAAACCAGCAACCTCATCGAGGCTGCTGGTTTCCCTATGCGTTATTCGCGGTGATGCTTATGACACTCCACAAAGCTAGATGCTTCCATCAATTCTCGCATGACGTCGGAACGCAACTGTTGATTTGTAAATTCACCTTTTACAAATAGCTGCCCCTTCTCACTGGAGGTATACCGTGGCGGAACTCGATTCAGTACGATGGCCAAAATATCTTCTTGGCACGTTGTACAATTGCATTTCAATGTATAGTTTCTCCGAAACTCTTCAAACAGATGTGTAACCACGGATTCCATTGCGTTGATGACCGCCATCTTGTAACTCTCCCTCTAAGAACATTCATTAGGTCTATTATACTCGATAAACCTAGAATGACAAAGCGTAGGAAGTACTACTAGTGACTCGAATTTGATAGAGTCCTGAACCAAGCTCGATCACAACTTGGCTGTCTGACTCGCGAACGGCGTCAACACCTGATATGGCTTCTAGCTTTTGACCATTACAGCTCACTTCTGATAGTTTCGTTCCACGTAAAATCGCTTCGCCGCTAGTATTCGGCGGGAGCTGGAACGTGTAGCTGACGGCGCCATCCTCGTCGATCGACCACTCGCTGCGCACCTCTCCATAATTCGTCGTGAGTGACACTTTGGCGTAAGTGAGTCCTGAGTCTGGTCGCGGTCGGAAGATCACCCGTTTGTAACCTGGCTGGCGATCATCAGAATCCAAGCCTGCCACTTTCCGATACAGCCAATCGCCAATCGAACCATAAGCATAATGATTATACGAATTCATATCATCGCTCCAGAACGAACCGTCCGGTTTGATGCCATCCCAATGCTCCCAAATCGTCGTAGCTCCTTGATGAATGGAGTACAGCCAGGACGGATAATCTTCCTGCTGAACAAGCTTGACAGCCACATCATGATAGCCGTTCTCCGTTAATACGTGGCATAGATAAGGTGTGCCGACGAAGCCTGTCGTGAGGTGATATTTTTGCTCTTTCACATACTCCACCAGTGTCGCTGCTAAGCGCTCGCGTGTGCTTCCCGTTACAAGACCAAACATCAACGGCAGCACATGGGCTGTCTGCGTGTGACCAGCAAGTCTGCCGCTTGGCGTCACAAACTCAGCTGTAAAAGCTTCAACAATGCGCTCATACAGTGCTGAGTACTCAGCTACATCCGCTTCGCGTCCCAGCACTTCCGCTGTTTTAACAAATAAAGCCGTCGAATACGCATAGAAGCAAGTGGCAATTAAGTCTTTTGGCGTAGCCCCGACATAACTGCCTTCCTTCGCATCCAAGCCCAGCCAGTCACCGAAATGGAAGCCCGTTTGCCACAAGAACTCATTCTCACCTTGCTGACGGATGTGGTTAACCCAGCCTTTCATGCTGTCGTACTGCTCTTCCAGCACTCGCTTATCCCCATAAACTTGATAGAGTGTCCATGGGCAAATAACCGCCGCATCTCCCCATGCTGCCGAGGAATGATCTTTCTCATACAACACATTCGGGATTACGAATGGAACACCGCCATCTGCGCGTTGGTCCGCTTTCAGATCGCGCAGCCATTTGCTGAAAAAGAGGGCAACATCATAATTAAAAGCAGCCGTGCGTATAAACACCTGCGCATCCCCGGTCCAGCCAAGTCTCTCGTCACGCTGCGGGCAATCCGTCGGCACATCGAGGAAATTTCCTCGCTGCCCCCAAACGATATTGCTTTGCAGCTGATTCAGCAGAGTATGGGAACATTCAAACGTCCCTTTCGCCACCATATCCGTATGGATAACCAGCCCTGTGAAGCATGCCGCGTCAAAGGCGATATCCTGCGGCCAACCTAGTACTTTCACATAGCGAAAGCCTTGGAAGGAAAAATGCGGCGCATAAGACTCTTCGCCCTGACCCTTGCACACATAAGTAACCGATTGCTTGGCCGATCGTAGGTTCCCAATGTAGAAATTACCTTGTGCGTCAAGCACTTCCGCATGCAGCAATTCAATGCGTGTACCTGTGGGGAGACTGACATTCAGCTGCACTTTCCCTACCATATTTTGCCCAAAATCAAGCACAGTTTCGCCTGACGGTGTCTCGATAACAGCGATAGGCTTCAACTGCTCTGTCACGCGAGATGGCTCATTTTCCTGCATGACCAACGTTTCCTTGCCATTATTCAACACCGTAACAGGTAGCCATGCCAGCTCTTCATAATCCGGAAGGCTCCAACCCGCAAGCTCAAGTCCAGCGTCATAGACTTCCCCATGATACAGCTCTGACATCCGGACAGGTCCGAGAGAAGCTCGCCAAGTGGAATCACTGATAACAATCTCTTCCGATCCATCCTCGTAGACGATATGCATCTGCAGGAGCAGCGCTCTTACGTCTCCGAAAACATTCCGTTGATGTTTCCAAGCAAGGTTACCTTTGTACCATCCATTCGCTAGTGCAGCCCCAATTGCGTGCTGACTTCCTGTATTCAGCCTATCCGTCACATCGTAGCTCTGCACCTGCAAACGATGCTTATAGCTAGTCCAGCCTGGTGTAAGCTCCCAATCACCCACACGCGATCCGTTGAGCTCTAACTCGTAGACGCCATGACTTGTCGCATAAATCGTTGCTTTGCGAACTTGGCCGCTGACATGGAATGTTTTGCGAAGATAGTAGGCTTCTTCCGCATCGGGGTCAATGCTCGCAGGATCAGGCGTGATCCATTCTGCTTGCCAATCCGAGGCCTCAAGCTGTCCCATCTCCCAGTAAGCGATTTCACTCCAAGGTGATTCAAGGCCAGACTGACTCCATACTTTTACACGATAAAAATAACGAGTTCGCGGCAGCAGCTCAGGTCCCTCGTATGCAATAAGTACAGATTGATCTGAAGCGATACGGGCTGTATCCCAAATCAAGTTCACAGATTCGAAGTCATCGGATAGCGAGCTCACCTGAATTTGATACGCGGCTTGCAACGTCCCATTCGCGTCAGCTTCGAGCTGCCATGTAAATCGCGGCTTGCGGCTGTCCAACCCGACTGGATTCACTTGATATTCACAATACATAGCGGAAATTTGAAAGATACTCATGGACTTCTCCTCCTAGATACATGGGACTTCGTGTTGATGTGCATGCAGCTTTTTTACATCATTACGTCCTATTGTAGAGTATCCTGAGCGTTCGTTTTACGGTGTATGGTGACAATCAGTATGGGCTGATACGACATTTTCTCATTTTATTTTGGGATACCCTTAATTTCCATGATTAAATCGAATAGTATAAAGTTATATCGAACTCATAGATAGGAAGGCGTTACATATGCTGCAAAAAACACATAGTGTTGCTGGAATGATTGCTGCTGAGCTCGTGATCATTCAAAGCGACATCAGCTTTTTCACGTGGGAAGCCGCAGGTTCTCTCTTACTCGGCTGCTTGGCAGGCACTTTAGCCGATGTCGATAAGCCTGGTTCCACCATGGCGAAAGTACTATTCCCTTTATCTGCTCTCTTGCATGTGTTGAAAATCAAACATCGAACATTAACGCACTCTCTCTTGTTTATGGCGTTACTCGCTGTGATCTCGTCACATTTGAATCCCTTGTATTTCTGGGTATTCATGCTAGCCTACGCCTCACATCCCATCATCGATCTGTTGAATGATCGCGGCGTCCAGCTGTTCTGGCCAATCCCGCTCAAAATCCGTCTGCTCCCCAAATGGATTGCTATCGACACTGGTTCTGCGAGTGAAACGGTGTTTCGTTGGATTCTATTAATTGTCTGTCTGGCATTGCCGTTCTGGAAATATGTATGGCCTTATCTGTTTACTTAATAAGCTGCGCAAACTAAAAAAATCGCTGATTTGGCTGGCCAAATCGCGATTTTTGTCTTTATTGCATAGGGATCGACAACAGGAAGCAAATGAATCCTTCTTCCACTTTTACTTCAATTGTTCCACGATAGTACTCCACACGTTCTTTGACTACAGGTAGACCAAGCCCTTGATGCTCACCATCACCCTTGGTGCTATAACCTATGCTGAACAATGTCTTATCATCCACGAGTACAAACTCAGGAATGACCCGATTCTTCACAGAAATCTTGACATCGTTCCCATCCCGCCATCCCCTAACGGAAACATCACGTTCTTCAATCGGAAATTTATTCGCTTCATCAAAGGCATTATCAAGCAGATTCCCGATAATCTTCACCAGATCCACCGATTTAACCCCCATCGACAAACCATCTAGCCCCGAGAATTCATATGTAAAAGCAATTTTCGTTCGCATAGCAAGTGTGATTTTCGATTGAATCAAGGCGGCAATGGCAGGCTGTCCGATACGAATAATATCATTGAGTTCATTAATTTCCTCAATCAATTCCTCCATGTATCGCGTTTGCTCCTCTTTGTCACCTTTGGATAGAAGGGCATACATCGTTTGCACATGATTTAAGAAATCATGGCGCTGGCTTCGAATTGTGGCAAACATGAGATCCACATTTTGAATATACATCTCTTGCGTGCTCTGGACGGCCGTTTCCCTTGATTTCGTAATAAATCCGAATACCAAAAACACAAGAATGCAACTAAACACTGTAAAGAGAATGAGAATAATCAGGACACGAAGGAGTTGGCCATTTAATGTATTTTCAATAGCTTGATAGTCCGTAACAATTGAAATCACATAGGGAACTTCTCGTTGAACTTCGGTCAATTTTTCTTTAACAGGGACGGATACGAATGTCTTTAGAATCGGATGTCCAGTGTAGCTTTCAACCACACTTACAGGTGTATTCTCCTCAATAGCCTGTTTGTAATGACTCAAATCGTTCTCATTGATGATGGTATAGGTGCCAAATAGCAGCGGACGATCATAGATGGAGACGAAGGTTTCACCATTCGCTCCCTTAAATTCCTTGGGCTGTGTGCCAAAGGTATTCCCGTTAAGCCCTGAAATCTCCATAATATCAGGATTGGCCGCGACTATTTTTTTCACTATCGTATCCGCACCAACAATATCCTTAAATTTCTTGATCTTATCAGCATTGACAAACACACAGATCAAATAGTTCGTCGTTCCATCGTAGTAATAACCAAATTTACTAACATTACTGGAGCCATTTGCAGGTACTTCGTAAATTCCAGTCCAGAAATTGCGGAGCTTTTGCCCCTCAGGGATTGTGACTTTCTGATATTTGAGCAGTTGATCAAAGGCTGTAAACCAATACCCAAATGAAATGGTGCTTGTTATTAAAAGCTCATTCGGCTCCGACGACTTGCCAACCATGATATCCTCGCCGACGCCACTTCGTTTCATAAGCGATATCCCGTCAACTCCCGCTAATTCGGCAAGTGAAACGAGTTGTTCATTCGATACCTTGTCAATATCAGGATTCAAAGCACTCTTGGCAATGATCGCGGCGGAACGTAATTGTTCCCCAATCATATCCTCCACGAAGAATGCGCCTGTTTCCGACTGCTCGATGGACGTTCGAATTTGGTTCGCCGTCGAAGTCATGCGATCTGAGAGTGCTTGAGTTAATAGTGATTTCGTATACCAATAATACGACGTATTGTTTGTCACTAATAACAGAATAACAATAGTAAAAGTGATATAAATAACTCTAGAATTAATACGCATCGTGTTTTCACACTTTCCCTTTTGTTGTATGCTGAACATTACAATTGAACGTAAAATTTTTTCGATATATGTAAAATGTAACACAAATTAAATGCTCTCACGATATGTTAGTATAGTAGTTGAGTAAAGTGTTGTCTATCATTATTATTCAAATTCTCTTGGATTTGGTAAGATCAGGTAAAGATCGTGAAACGAAAGACTTTTATCGAATTTCAATCATTCCTTAGTCCGATTGCTTTACTTGTCTCACGGACTTTAGTAGTATAGCTAGTATCGAAATGAAACGAGGTGCTTTACTTTTGTCCAATGATGAGATTATTTTAACCCCTGAGGGTTTGCGCATTTTAGAGGAAGAGCTTGAAGATTTGAAAACAGTGAAACGTAAGGAATTAGCAGAACGTATCAAATTGGCGATCTCCTACGGCGATCTGAAAGAAAACAGCGAATACCATTCTGCAAAGAATGACCAATCTTTCATGGAAACGCGTATTCTCACGATTGAACGGATGCTTAAGAAGGCAAAGGTCGTAACGAATACCAGCACATCCAAAGTACAGGTTGGTTCTACGGTCGTGTTGAATGATATCGAATTTGCTGAGAAAATCGAATACAAAATTGTTGGTACGCAAGAAGCGAATGTCAACGAAAATAAAATTTCGTATGAAAGCCCGCTTGGGATTTCCCTTATGAATAAATCAGTTGGCGATGTGATCAGTGTAAACGCGCCAATGGGTGTAATTAGCTACGAATTGCTCGAAATTCGGTTATAATACAACATAAAAAGCAGTCAGTAACTAGTTCATCTAGTTATTGACTGCTTTTTTTATTGGCTAGCTTGGAGGAAGGCTAACGCCTTTTCCATTTTCGCTATGTAGGCAGAATCCGAGCTGGAGCACATCCATTTCACATGCGCATTCCCCTTCTCAAGCAGCTGGTCGCCGTCCTGCAGCACCTGCATTAAGCGATTCACGGTCCCTTTACTTCCATCCACAATTTGAATGTGGCTAGGCAGTATCTCGCTTAATATCCCTTGATAAAAAGGGTAATGCGTGCAGCCCAGCACGACGGTTCCGTAGGCGCTCAGATCAAAAGGAGCTAATTTCGCCTTAAAATAGTCGATCACAGTCGGCCCATCCAGAACGAGATTTTCGCAAAACTCTACTAGTTCTGGTAAGGGAACCGAATCTACCATGCCCATATCATCGATTCGGGATACTAGCTCCCGGTATTTGGACTGCTTCAACGTGAGCGGCGTTGCGAAGACAAGTACTCTTTTGCCTGATGACCGATTCATCTCCAAGGCTGGCTTCACTGCTGGCTCCATCCCAATGATGGGCAGCTTGTAGGTTTTGCGCAGCTCTGCAATCGCGATACTCGTTGCTGTATTACAGGCGATGACAAGCGCCTTAATTTCATCTTGAATAATGGTGTCAACCGATTGTTTGACGAAGGTGAGCACCTCATCTTTCGATTTAACACCATAGGGCACATGCGCTGTATCTGCAAAATAAATATAATCCTCATGAGGCATTCTCGTCATGGCTTCGTTCAGAACCGTGATTCCACCTAGACCTGAATCAAAAAATGCAATTTTCATCCTATTCACCCTGTTTAGTATCGTTCTGTATTATAGAAGACCTGCCGTGACCAGTCCGTTGCGTACGCCTTCTTCATCCACATGTGTTGTCACATGATCGGCATAAGGCAATAAATCTTTGTGAGAATTGCCCATCGCAATTCCGAAGCCGACATAGGAAAGCATCTCCATATCGTTCAAACCATCCCCGAAAGCAACCGCTACTTCCGGCTTCAAGCCTACCAATTCCAGCATCGCTGCGATGCCTTGAGCCTTGGACCCGCCAGCAGGCAGCACATCCATGGCATGTTCGTGCCAACGAATGAGTTTAAAGTCAGCGTGCAGCCCCTCATACAAATGCTCATCCTTCGCTTCACAGTGGAGGAAAATTTGATAAATATCGTTGGATTTCCAGAAATGCGGATCATAGCTAGGCAAATCAACCTTCAACGAGGATACGGAGCTGTTCACAAAAGGATGATCCTCAGCATCTGTCGCATACGCGTGCTCGCCTTCGAATACAAGCGAATGCTGATGTGTTGCAGCCAGCTCTACTAATGCTTCAATCGCACTCTTTGCGATTACGCGGTGGTATAGCGGCTCGCCTTTGTAGACGGCATATCCGCCATTTAAACAGACGTAAGAATCAATGCCTAGCAGCTCAGCTAGCGGCTTAATAAAATATGGAGCTCGTCCAGTTGCAATTACAGGCTCGATGCCACTCTTTTTCAATTGGTGAACGGCCTTAATCGTGCTTTCCGGCACCTGCTTGTCTTCATTAATTAATGTACCATCAATATCAAAAAACACAATTTTGTACACAGTAGGGTTCTCCTTTTCTTTCGGGGCAGCACCTGCCGCTCCTTCTCTCTTTCTCTCAATTAAACACCAAATGCTGAGAAAAAACAAAGAAAAAACAAAGAAAAAGAGAATCCCTATGGCTTCTCTCCCGCCTTGCCTATACGATGCTATCAATGATACCGTAGGTTAAAGCTTCTTCTGGGCTCATATACCAGTTCCGTTGATGCTCCTTCACATGATCCAGCTCAGCGGCTTGCAAACTCGTTTTGGACAAAATGCATTCATCATATATATTTTGCAATCGCTGCGTTTCATCCACACGATTCTTCAGATGCTCCAAATGTCCATCAATATGCGTAGACACAGAGTGATACATAAAGGTGCTCAATCGACCAGCGTACCGTTTATGACCGCTAACCGCAATCAATAAGCTCATACTTGCCGCAAGTCCGTACACATAGGTGTGAACGGGCGTTTTGCTGTTCTCGATCACATTGATAAGACCAAAGCCATCATACACGCTGCCGCCGTTACTATTAATGATCAGGTCGATGGGCACGCGTTTAAAGTCCTTTTCCTTCTTATCTTTGTCATCATCCCATTGATTAATTTTCATAATCTGCTCGACAATCATTTTCACTGACGTCTTATTGATGCCATCGAATAGATAAAGAGTTCTGTCACTCATAACATGCCTCCTGTCCGTATGGCCTTGTATTACACTAGTCTATTCTCAGCTTTTCGACTTTGTAACTCTTTGAGCGCTATTTTCAGATTTTTGGGCGAAAACGAGAAAAAGCCATTCACCCGCACCTTATCGGTGGTAGTGATGTGGCCTTCAAGTCAACTAAATACGATTTATTGACGCGGAAAGTCCGAGTTAGTCAAGTTCATCAATCGAAACACCAAACTCGTTCACTCGCAACAGAAGCTGACAATTTACAGATTTTGTTACTTGAACTTCCACACTTCTATCTTGCTCGCTAACGTTTATTAGATCCACCTGCCACACCTCACAATCTTTCTCATCTGAATAAGGTAAGCAAAGTGTTGCAATAGCTGCTCGTTTCGTAAAAGATTGACGATACGATAAAACAGGTATCTCTTCCTTCCTGCCGTAATCGTCCGATCTCCAGCCTTCTTTGAGCGAAAGCTGACTTGCTTCTTGCTCCATTCCGCCCCAGATCATTCGCATTCCCAGCGCCTTGCCAAGCTCATACTCGAAAGTACACGCCGCCTCTATGAGCCCTTCCGCCAACGCCCGGCCAGGCCGAATATCCACACTAGCTTCACTCGACAAATGAAACGTCTGCTCAATGTGATGCATCCCCACGCTATCTAGCCAATCAACGATGAGGAGGAAAGGGTGCTTTTTCCCCATCAGCAGCCATCTCCGATGCGTAACGGGGTTCGCTAAGCGCGTATATCCGTTATGCGAAGCATCGATGAAATCATACGCCTCGCCGCTCTCCCAACGATGCAGATTAACTGCCGCTTCAGGCTCTCCCCAATGCTGGGTTGACACGTACGGTGTCTGATCAAAACCATCAATTGTGATCGTGTTGTGCGCCGACGTTCCCTTGAAATAGCGCCGCCAGTCACCCTCTTGGTATGTGTATCGGCCCACATCTCCAAACATCAATCGCTTCCCAAACATCCACTCAAAATGAAGCGCATCCGCATGACCATGCGCCCCGCCCATGGTCGCCGCATCGAAAAACACGTACTGCTTCGCATCCCGCATCACATAGTAGCCTGAATCTGGGAAGGTTACGGTCGACGGAGTTTCTATCTCCGCCGCCACCATCCGCTCCAACCAATACTCGAACTTCTCTCCGCCAAGCATCCAGAGAAGCTCCTCGCTAACTACACCCTGCCTGCTAATCGCCTCATCTTCGCAGATTGCGCCAATGAAGCCGACTTTTGCTCGCACATGACTGGAGCTATCTGAATCGGAAAGCGCAATCGACTTGCCATCTGGCCGAATCGTTGCCAAGCTAAAAGCAACCATCGATGTCAGCTTAGCCCGATAGCTGTCAGGAAAAGGACGGCCAGTCTGCATCGCCAGTAAATACGGTGTTCCAAACATATCTAAGCTGCCCGTATGATAATGCGGTGTCAGCTCATTCTGGATCCCATCGGCACGAATTTGATCGTGCATGCACAGGGTTAGTCTCTCTTGCGCAAGCTGGCGCCAATAAGGCGCATCAGCATGCTCCGCAAGAAAGGTCCCCACCATAAACAGCCCCTGCATGTGCATGGTGGCATGATTGATCGAGGTTTCACCGAGAAACCTCGACAAGAACGTGGCCTGCTCAGCCAAGCAGTCCCGCCACTTTTTATCAAAAGCAGCATCGATTGACGCACTATGGCTCATTAGCATATAGCCCCAAATCCACGATTGCACACGCAGCCCCACTTCGAGCAAACGCCATGGACCCGGACGTTGAAAATATACCATTTGCTCATAACTGAGCGATGTTGGCGCTGGATTTTGCTCAATCCAACTCTCGATATGTCTCTGATACGCAGCAACAAACCGTTCCTCTCCTGTCAGGAGGTAAGCAATCCCCAAATCACGCAGATGCCAATGCCGGTTCAATATCCACGTGTATTCCAAGTCATCCGTTGGATTGAACAACCAATCTGGCCTGCTGCCATGATCGATCCACTCGTCTACTGCCATCGTATAGGGAAGCTTAAATCTCCCCTCACTGCAGTGATTCGCAATCTCCAAGACCTGATTTACCCGATCTGGAAAATGAGTTTTAAACACCTTAACTGCCTCAAGCAGCTCCGTGTTGGTTAAATAAAATCGCATCCTGTTCTCCTTTTCTCAGGAACTATCCTTTAACAGAGCCTGCTGTGACGCTGATAAATGATTTATTCGCCAGCATGTAGACGACGAGTATCGGCATAATGGACATACATGCGCCTGCCAACATGATGTGGGTTTCCGCTGCAGCCGAGGTGCCATAGCGCAAGCTGGCAAGACCAACGGTCAACGTTTGAAGCGCTGGCTTCGTCATCGTGAACACCAACGGCAAAATGTATTCGTTCCATGCATTGCGGAATACAAAGAGTCCCGCCACGCCAAGCCCTGGCGCCAGTAACGGCAAAATAATTCGCCAGTAAATGCTGTACACATTACAACCGTCAATCATGGCGGCTTCATCTAGATCGCGTGGAATCCCTTTGAAAAAGCCAATCAACGTAAAGAACGTTGCCGCATGACCGCTGATGAGGATGATCACGACGCCCCATAGGGATTTGTGCAGGTTCAAATGCACCATCAATTCGAATTGCGGGCGCAGCACGACGGCGCCGATGGAGATGAACATCGTGGAGGCGAGCAGCCCTACGTAGACTTTTTTACCTGCAAACTCTCGCCGATCTACCGCATAAGCAGCAAGGGAAGCTACGAGAAGGCTGCCGATGGTCGTTGCCATACTAACAAACAAGCTATTCATCGTAAAATGCGCGAAATTCGCACCCTTCCATGCCTTTACATAATTGGAAAACTGCCAAACCGATGGCCAGAACGTGGCCCCTGTCGTGACTTCGGCATTCGTTTTGAAGGAGCCCAGAACGGCCATGATGACGGGAAACAACGTGAATACTATGATCAAAAGCAGAAACACCCATAGGACAAGCCTTCCTACCAACTTCGCAATAAACAGTGAGACGTAGGATGGTGTGGATGATGTTTTATTCGTGGTTAATTGCGATGGAGCTGTCTGCATATAAGCCCCTCCTACTCATGAATCTGATTCAAGCGTTTGGATAAGTAGAAATAACCCAGCGTCACGACCCCAACAATGAGCGCTGATACGAAACCAACCGCACTACCGTATCCAATTTGCTGTGTGACTGCGCCACCTGCTGAAGATATTGGAAAGAAAAGCTTATACACATACAGATACATAACCTCTGTTTTACCGATTGGACCGCCTTCCGTTAACACCATAATGCTTTCATAGCCTTTTAAGGCAGCCGTAATGGCGAGCAGCACAATCATTTGCAAGACGGGCCCAAGCATGGGAACCGTTACGTAAATAAATTTTTTCCATCCATTAGCCCCATCAATGGCGGCGCTTTCGTAGACATCCTGCGGTATATTTTGCAATCCGGCGAGGAATAGCAGCATGTAATTCCCGATGGCACCCCAAACGGCGATGATGATCATCGTGAGCATGGCAAACTTCGTTCCCAGCCAATCAATATTCGAATGGATAATGCCGTATTTCACTAGAAATTGATTGAGAATGCCATTGTACGAATTGAAAATGACGTAGAAAACGACGGACATAACAGCCGTACTGATGACCGTTGGCAGAAAGTAGACGGCACGCAAAAGATGGCGTCCGCGTATAGCCTGGTTTAAGATGACGGCAAGCGCCAAGGCGATTGGCAGTGTCAGAACGATTTTGCCTCCAGCATACACCAAGGTGTTGAGCACCGATTGCCAATAGACGTCGTCATGGAATAATCGTTTGAAATTATCAAAGCCGATGAATTTTTTGGCACCGTAACCTGGGTAGCTGTAGAACATATAGCGCATGGCCCACCCTAACGGGTAAATACTGAGCGCCAAGGTCAGAAATAAGCTTGGAAACGTGAGAATATAAGGGGCAAGCGCATGCTTTCGTTTGTTCATTGCAAGGCTCCTTTCTGCATTAGAAACAAAGGCTACCCACCATCAACATTCCGTCTTCGGCGGATAGCCTCTTCTCTAGCGTGATCTTATTTAACTAAGCTGCCTTGCAAGTTTTTCGCATCAAAGTCTGGCATCGGTTGATTCTTCGTCGTTCCTTCTTTTCTAGCTTTATCCAACGCAGCATTATAGCGTGTCGACAGATCTGTCGTGATTTTATTCACATCGCCGCCCTCAAGAATATATCTCAGGGCTTCATCGCCTAGGTTTTTACCTTCTGGGGTTACGGCTGGCACAATTGGGAACATCGCATCATTTCTATTAGGCAAAAATAAGTCCATATTCGCGAAGCCTGGTTTTTTAGCTACAGCAAGAACATCCGGAACAGCGGAGATCCCTACACTATCTTCTTGATACGTTTTCAACACTTCAGGACCGTACATGTTCTCAAGGAATTTCCATGCTTTCGCTTTGTTCGCCGATTTTGCGCTCATTGCCAGCCAAACCGTCGCATTGGAGAACGGTGATGCGCCATTGACCGTGCCATCGACCGTTGGGATCGGTGCAGCGCTCCACTTAATTTTCGCAGGGAATTGGTTCTTGAATACGCCTGGCTCACTCGCATGGTTGATGTACATGCCGATTTTACCTTCTGCGAATTGGGCACGGAGCGGATCAATATCGAGCAATTCAAAACCTGGAATTAAACTGCCGTCTTGCTTCATTTTGCGCAGTGCTTCAAGCATCGGGATCTGGCTGGAGAAGTCGAACTTGCCTGTCTTGAAGTTAAAACCGTCTAGCATCCCGGTACTCAAGGCTACTGTAGGATTGGCCGTCCGGCTAAATCCTCCATTGTTTTTGAAGTTCCCGGCGAAGCCATAGGCGCCAATGTCCTTGCCTGCTGTGGTTAGCTTTTTCGCCGTTTCAACCATTTCATTCAGCGTCTTCGGCGGTGCCGCTATGCCTGCCTTCTGGAAGAGATCAACGTTATAAATGAGGCGCCATGTGATCCCGTAATTCGGCAACGAATAGATTTTATTATCCACACGATTCCCGTCGTCGATGATGAGATTTTTGAAACGGTTTTTAAAATCAGGTGACATATAAGTATCTAATGGTTCCAAGTAGCCTTTTTTGATGAACGGAGCGAAGTTGCTTCCTGATGTTTTAATAATATCTGGCGCTTGGTTGCTCGCGAAGGCAACATCCAAGGATTGCTCATAGTTGTCAGCCATAATCGTAACTTCCACTTCGATATTATCCTTGTTCTCTGCGTTATACTTCGCGATTTCCGCTTTAATATGATCCGAAGCGCCACGGTCGTTCGTCCAGTAGGTAAGCTTTGTTTTGGGACCGGCGTTGGCTGCTGGCGCTGTCGTACTTGCCGCTGCGGCTGTTGCTGCGGCTGAAGCTGCAGGGCTAGCTGTGGTATTCGTTGTGCTGCTTCCGCAAGCGGACAAGGTCACTAACAGAGCTGCAGATACTGCGAGGTGAAACGGTTTCTTACGCATAAATGGTTGGCCTCCCTTTTCTTTTCCCATGTGTTTACTTCTAAAGTGTAAGCGAATTCACGCTAGCTGTGAGGAGGGTAAAACCACTTTCAACTAGGAAAATATTATGGTTTATAGCCTTGCTTAAACTCCGTCGGTGTCATTCCGGTATGCTTTTTAAACACGTCCGTAAAATAGGAACGATCCTCATAACCGAGTAGAATCGCCACTTCCTGTACCTGCTTTTCATCCAGCAGCATCTCTTTCGCCCGCTCCATACGCAATCCCGTCATATAGTGGATGAGGGTTGTGCCCGTCACTTTTTTAAATAAATTCGCAAAATAACTGCCGCTTAAATACACATGCTTGGCCAAATCATTGACCGTTACGTTCTGGTCCAAATGGTCCTTCATATATTGAATCGCTTGGGCAATCACCGAATCCGCTTCCGCCTCGCGTTGCTTTTGGATCAAATCGCACCCTGCCGAGACCAAGTCATAGAGAAGCTCATTGAGCTCACGCAGTGTCAAGCGTTCCCCTTTTTTCAACCCATCCAACTTGACGGTAAGCTCGCCCATCGCAGTAGGCTCCGTAATTTTCTCAGCAAAAACACGAAACATTAACAGGCCCAGTTCATAGCACACATGCATGACATCGCTCGGCTGAACTCCTGAATATCCCTGCACAATGCTTTGCAGATGAGGAAGTGCCTTCTCCTTATTGCCCATCCGCAGACAGTTGAAAAGCTCCTTTTCTTGTTCAGCGCCATGCCTTGGACGTGTTGCCGCATGATGTCCGATATCCTCAAAATAGAAAACACTATTCCCGCCCGTATAAAAGTTGTAGGACAAGGCCTCAGTTGCCTGCTGATACGAAAGCGGCAGCTCATGAATCGTTTTAGCCTCCAGACCTATGCCGATGGAAATCGTATACCGAGAATAATTCTGCATGTGCTCCCGACAACGCTCGGCAAGCGCAACGATATCGAGCTGCTGGGGGATATTCAGCAAACAAATATAACCACTCAATTGCTCCCGGAAAACGATCGATTTCGTTACGGAAGCGAGTGTTTCTTCGAGAATGTTTTTGACGGCAAAACGAGCAAGCTCCACATCGTGAATCCCATGGGTATCGATTTGCTTCGCAAAGCCATCAATCTCGATACACATAATGATGAGACGCTCGCGATCCAGATCGAGCTTCAAATAGTCCCAACGCTCTTTAAGCCTGGCTTCATTGGCGTTGTACCGCAGCAATAGATGCAAATATTCTTGACGCAGCAGCGGCATGCTTTCTTTGATTTGGCGCTCCATTTCGCTTTGTTTGGCAAATAGAATTCGATCCTGCTCAATTTGCTCTCTCGCTTTCTCAACTACGGCCTCAATCGCCGTTTTTAGGAACGGCTTGGCAATAAAATCGAACGCGCCTAATCGCAGCGCCTGCTGGGCATATTCAAAATCCGTATATCCGCTCAGCATAATCACCTTGCAGTTGGGCAGAACGGGCATGATGGCTTTGGTCATCTCGAGTCCGTCCATGCGAGGCATCCGAATATCTGTCAATACGATATCCGGTCGCAGCTCCAGCACCATTTGCAAGCCCTCCTCTCCATTGCTCGCCGTCCCCACCACTTTCACCCCGTGTGTGTCGATTTGGATCAAATCGGCAATACCTCGGACGACACTTTTAATATCATCAATCACAACAAGCGTAATATCAGCTTCCTTCATGTTGATTTCCCCCTATATTGGAATCGTTATGATCACCTGTGTGGACTCAAAAGGCTTACTATATAAAGCCATTTTCGCTTCGCCGCTATAATACAGCTGCAGCCTGTTATAGACGTTTCGTAAGGCATAGCCTTTTTTCCCAGCGCTTGTATTGTGAAGACTAGCTTGCAGCTGATCGGCATCCATACCCGCTCCGTTATCTTCAACGAGAATGGTGAGTATTCGATCGGCCAGTATCAGACTGATTCGAATCTTGCCGCCAGATTCCATGTCTTTAAACCCGTGAAGCAAACTATTTTCGACGAGCGGCTGCAGCATGATTTTCATAATTGGCAGCGTTCGTATCACGTCATCGGTCAACTCAATCTCAAAATCGAAAAGCTCCTCATAACACAGCTGCTGAATCGTCAAATACTGTCTCACATGCAGGATTTCTTTCTCCACTGTCGTCAGTTCTTCCCCGTGATTGAGGCCTAATTGAAAGAGCTGGGAGAGGGCGATGACCATCGATTTGGAGTTATCCAGCTCGCCGGTTTCCATTTTCCAAATAATCGTGTTTAACGTGTTATATAAAAAATGAGGGGAAATCTGCGCCTGCAGCGCCTTGGCTTCAGATTTTCGTTTCTCCTGTTCGGCGTCCTTCACTTCGTCAATGAGCTCCGTAATTTCAATCAGCATACTGTTGAATTTGTGCCCAACCATGCTGACCTCATCTTGATAAGGGCTTTTGAAACGGACAGAAAGATCATTGCGCCCAACTTTGCTCATCAGCATCTGCAGATGATTGAGCGGTTTCAGCAATATGGCTGAAAGTAGATTCGACACCAGCACCGCCATGATGATACACACCAGCATAATGAGTACAGTGGCCCACTGAATCCAGCCTAAATCCTTGAGCAGGTCAGCCCGAGATTGCACGCTGAGCAACAACCAATCTGGATTGAATTGCAGCGTTGCGTAATTGATCAAATCATGATGTGCCGTAATGCCCACCTCAAAATGGCCCCTTAAACTCGATCCAATGTGCTCCTCCAGGAAAGCTTTGTTGTAGCTCTTTGGCAGCGCAGGCTGGTTCATTAAAACGCTTTCAGCATTCCGGTTAACAAGGAATAAATTCTGTTCTTCTTGCTCGGCGAGTCTGTCAGATAGGATCCCTCGGATCGCTTTCTCGTTCAAATTTACAACGAAATACATGTTCGGAATATCACTGATCGATTTCATGACTAATGAAATGACTCGGTCTTTGCCTTGGAAAAGAAGATCCTCATGCCCTTCGACCCAGAAGGGATCTTTGCTTGTTGAAGCCTTCTCGTACATCGGTGAATCATAGAAGGAGTAACCTTGGTTTCTATAGTAGCTGGCTGAATAAAATTCACCGATCGGCGTCGCAATAAAAATAGACTCGATAGACGGCTCCGCCAGCTTCGCTTGCGTGAACGCCGAGTTCATCGCCGTCATGTGGCCATAGTAGCCATCCTTCTTGCCTGCGGCCGAATCCTTCGACATTTGAACAAAAGGTTGTGAGATCATGATGTTTAGCACTGTAACGAGAATTTGCTTCGCTTTCTCATCCAGCACGCGTGCTGATGTATTCAGGTTATCTTGGCTCAGCTGAAACGTATTCCGCTCGATAACACGCGCTGAAATATTGTAAGAAAGCCCACCCGTTGCCGCGATCGAGAAAGCGATCAATAGTACGAACGACACCCACATTCGCTTCTTCAACGTGAGCTTGTACAGCATTGTTTTCATGAACAAGCACCTCCAACACATATTGTATCGCAAACGATTATGGGTGGCATCCAGAAATTTCCTCGTTAAATCATTTCCCCCTCCCATTTACCCAACAGTTGCCCCTTCGAGGTGGATTTGAGATAATGCTCATAGTGAAATTAGATGAATAGGAGTGACATCCGTGGACAAGCAGCAACAAACGAAAACTTTAGCTTTTATTGGATCTTACGCTGATGCAAAAAATCCTGGGGTGTATACCGCTCAATATGATGCACAAACGGGAAGCCTAGCGCTTACTCATCATGTATCTGGACTACCAAATCCAACCTTCCTTGCTGTTGATGCAGGAAATTCCAGACTGTACGCTTTAGGAGAAGGTGTCGGTTCCGAGGGACAGAAATGTGGAGCAGCATTTGCTTACACAATCCAACCTGAAACAGGTGAATTGACGTTGCTGAATCAAGAGAACACACTACCTGCGACGACATGCCATATCCAGCTAGACAACACGAACCAAGTTGTTATGGTTACGAGCTATCATGGTGGTATGGTTGGGTTATCCCCAATTCTCGATAATGGTCATGTGGGGACATCTGCGGATTTGCAACAACATCACGGTTCGAGTCTACTTCCGGTTCAGGATCGTCCGCGTGCGCATTCTGTTTTCGTCGATCGTAACAATCGCTATATTGGTGCCTGTGATTTAGGCCTTGATAAGATTATTTTATACAAACTTGATCTTGCTACTAATCGCCTGGTTCCCCATGGGGAAGTAGCTATTGCACCAGGTTCGGGACCGCGCCATTTTACCTTCCACCCATCTTACAAATACGGTTATGTAATTAATGAGCTTGGATCCACAGTAACTGCTTTCAGCTATGATGAAGAAAAAGGTCAACTGACAGAAATCCAATCCATTCCAACTCTACCTTCCTCCTACGAAGGCGAAAATGCTTGCGCTGACATCCATGTCTCACCTGACGGACGCTACCTTTATGGTTCCAATCGTGGTCATGATAGCATTGTGGTTTATGCCATTGATGAGCAAACAGGCAAACTCTCCGTGGTGGAACATGCGCCAACACTTGGGAAGCACCCACGTAATTTCGGCATGTCGCCGGATGGGCGTTTTGTGCTTGTTGCCAACAAAGACTCCGACAACATCGTTAGCTTTGCTCGTGACGAAGCAACTGGGAAGCTTGTCCCAACAGGCAGCGTGCTAGAGATTTCGCAACCCGTGTGCATCAAGTTCCTACAGGTACAATGACACCTTTTACGGAGAGGGTTCTCCATGTCATCAAGTCCATTCCCGAAGGAAAAGTGATGACGTATGGACAGGTTGCGAAGCAGGCTGGAAGTCCACGAGCGGCGCGGCAAGTCGTTCGCGTCTTGCACGCAATGAGCAAAAAACACCGCCTCCCCTGGCACAGAGTGCTCAACATCCGTGGAGAAATCGCGATCCAAGATGATGAGGGTGCGCAGCTGCAGCGGTTTTTGCTGGAGTCTGAGGGTGTTCACGTTTCGGATAATCAAACGGTTTCTCTTGCCAAGTTTCAGATGCAGACGGATGACGAACATTTTTGATTGTGGCACGATCTGCTGCATTCAAATATACTAATGTAAATAAAACAGGTCGTGAAGCACACGCCGCTATCATCGTGATTTCTAAGGAGTTCTTCCTTATCGAAATCGTGGTGAGAGCGGCGTTTGGTTTTTGAACATGAATAAGGAGGTTTCGTAAGATGAAATTTGAGCAAGCATTCGATGCGTTTTTGGCACAACAAATTGAGGGGGAAACCAACAAACGAAGACGAGAACGATTAGAACGAAGATTGGGACATGCAGAGACGGAATTGCTTCGATCCATCTGGTATCCAGCCATCGGAAACTTCAATGATAAGAATTAGCACCAAGCACACACGAACACTCCTGCACCAATTGACGGATCAACAACTTTTAAAAGTAGCTAGCGGTAATGTGAGATTGCGCAGCTATCAACTCAATTTATAATGATACGGAACGTGGTTCCCTTATTCGGCTTCAAAACCGCAAAAGTAGAAAGTTGCGGAACGTAGTTCCTCTATTTCCGCAATAACAGGCCAAAACACCGCATTTCCCGCTAATTAGCGTCCTCTCGTTCCGCAACTTCTCTAGAATAGGACAATATGAACCAATAGCGGAACCACGTTCCGTATCTCAGCGAGCGCGGCGGAATGTTGGCAAAGCGCTAGCGAAGCGGTGACGTAGCAGTGACGGAAACCAACTAATTAGCTTATTCAAGTGACTTGTAGTTAGCTCAGAATGGTGGTCGAGCGGAGATCGTCGGGGTTAGCAGACATGGTGGATACACGAACCACACCAAAAACCCCACCTCTACCGAGGTGGGGCCTTCATTCAAAATCTTTACACCTTACGCGAAGTCAACTTCGCTTGTGTCAACAGCATCAAGTAGTCGTAGCCACCTGCTTTGGAGTCGGTACCCGACATGTTGAAGCCGCCGAACGGGTGCACGCCAACTAGTGCTCCTGTACATTTGCGGTTGATGTACAAGTTGCCGCAATGCACGGTTTCCAACGCTTCTGCGATACGATCTTCGTCGGTGGAGAAATAAGAACCTGTCAAACCGAACTCCGTATCGTTGTACATTGCAATTGCCTCTTGCCAATCCTTCGCTTTCGCAATCGCAAGTACAGGTCCAAAGATCTCCTCCTGCATCAAGCGCGCTTTGCCGCTTACATCACCAAACACTGTTGGCTGAATGTAGTAGCCATTACCGTCTGCTTTCCCGCCCCCAGCAAGCAGCGTACCTTCGCCTTTACCAACTTCGATATAGTCCAAAATCCGCTCATACGATGCTTTATCAATCACCGGACCTGCCGCGAAGTTCAATTCCGGCAAACCGCTTTGCAATTTGTTCGTGTAAGCAACGACCTTCTCCACCACTTCGTCGTAGACGGATTCTACGATAATCGCGCGGGAGCCAGCGGAGCACTTCTGACCTTGGAAGCCAAAAGCAGAAGCCACGATCGCTGCAGCTGCTGCGTCCAGATCTGCCGTCTCATCGACGACGATTCCGTCTTTTCCACCCATTTCAGCAATAACACGCTTGATCCAAATTTGTCCTGGGGCCACATCAGCAGCAAGTCTGTTGATGCGCAAGCCGATCTCTTTCGAACCTGTGAAGGAGATAAAACGCGTTTTCGGATGCGTCGTCAAGTAGTCGCCAACTTCAGCGCCGCTGCCTGGAATGAAGTTGATCACACCAGCTGGCAAGCCAACTTCCTCCATTAATGCCACGAATTTATGAGCAATCACAGGTGTTGTCGATGCTGGCTTCAGTAATACAGTATTCCCCGAAACAACAGCGGAAACCGTCATTCCCACACAAATTGCAAGAGGGAAGTTCCACGGTGGAATCACTACACCAACACCTAGCGGAATGTATGAAATCTGATTGTTCTCACCAGGAATTCTCACCAATGGCTGTGTTTCATTAATTTCACTCAAACGGATCATCTCACGCGCATAAAACTCGATGAAATCAATCGCTTCCGCCGTATCGACATCGGCTTCAACGTAGTTTTTGCCGGATTCAAGAATCATCAGCGCTGAGAACTCATGCTTTCTCTCACGCATAAGCTTAGCCGCCTTGAACAAATATTCCGCGCGCTCTCTAGCGGGAACCCTTTTCCAGGACTCGAAAGTTTCGAGGGCAACGTTCATTGCTTTTTCAGCCAAAGCCTGATCCGCTTTACTCACGTACCCGATCACTTCATCCACATTCCCTGGATTGATAGAAGTAATTTTCGCATCTGTTACTACTTTTTCGGAACCGATGTAAAGCGGGTACTCACGACCAAGCTCACTCTTCACCTTCGCAATCGCCTCTTGCATCGCCTTCACATTGTCTTCTAGTGCAAAATTCGTAAACGGTTCATTCGCGTATGGTGTTACCTTCGTTGTTAATGTAGTCATGTATAATGGCTCCTCTCCGAATAAAAAGCTTATTTATTTGAACATATTCTTAAGCACAAACCAGACATTTGCAGGACGCTCAGCTAACCTTCTCATGAAATAACCGAACCAATCCACGCCATAAGGCACATAAATACGGACCCGGTATCCTTCTTTCACCAGCTGCTTTTGCAAGTCTTCACAGATGCCGTACAGCATTTGAAACTCGAACTGATCTTTCCCGATGTTATTGTCATTCACAAATTGCTTCGTAAAATTGATAATCGCCTCATCATGGCTCGCAACCGCGGTATAATGTCCGTTCATTAAATGTTTTTGAATGATCACTTTGTAATTCTCATCGACTGCACTTTTCTCAGGGAAAGCAACCTCTGGAGACTCCTTATAAGCGCCCTTCACCAATCGCAAATTCGCGCCTAGCTCATGCAAATCATCCATATCCTTCAACGTACGGAACAGATACGCCTGAATCACGATGCCTACATTGTCGTATTCTTGTCGAAGCTCACGATAAATATCAAGTGAAACCTGACAGTGGGCATAATCCTCCATATCGATGCGGACAAAATTTCCATGCTGACGAGCTCGATCCAGAATCCTTTTCATGCTGCTCACGCAAAGCTCTCTGCTGATATCAAGCCCCAGTGAAGTCATCTTCAGGGAAAGATTGGACTTTACACCTGATTCCGCGATGGCATCTAGCGTTTGGATACACATCGCGGCCGATTCCATCGCTTCTTCCACGCTAAAAACAAACTCGCCAAGATGATCCAACGTCGCTACGCGGCCATCCTGATTCAAACCACGAACCGCTGCAATTGATTGCGCGATCGTCTCTCCTGCAACAAAACGAGCAGCACCAAAACGTAAACCATATTTTTTAGCTAGGCGATTAGCAGCGCGACTTTTACCTAGGGATTGAAACATATTTCGCATCATGAGTTCCATCTGTGGTTGCCTCCAAGAAGAAATTGTACACTTGTGTTTAATTTATAAATTAATTGTACACTATAATTTTAATTTTGAACACTATTTGTTCATAATAAATTTTGGATTTGTACAAAACCTCTATAACTCCTCCATATCTGTACGATATTCAGCTGAGAGACAACATGTGTTGAATCGTCTTCCCTTTTCATGGTAAATTAAAACCAAATAAGACCGATAAAAGAGGGTTAACATGTTCATTCCTGAACACTTTCCATTGAACACAAGCCTGCTATCACTTCCGATAGAGACGACAATAACGGAGCTCATGTCAATTATTCAAAAAGGAACAGCCGTTTTCGTACGTCATGAACATGCGGCAGCTTTATTTACACCTGAGGAAGCAGCATTGTTGCAGGCTTTTGACGCATCGACGACATCGCTTGTACACCTTGTGAACAGTGACTATTTTAACGTCCCCATTTGTACAATGAGGGAACTTCAAGACAAAGAGCACATGCAAGCACTTATGAAAGTAAATAGCCGCTCCTTTCTATGTACCAATAAACAAGACAACATTCTAGGCTATGTCACGCTTGGTGCGTATGCCGCCTACATGATGAATGAGGGACAGAAGTGGTACGCCTACTTTACCTCCCTCGCGGACACCGTGACTGATGCCGTAACTGTCGTCGATCGGGAAGGTGCGGTAATCTGCTGGAACCCCGTCGCGGAAGAGCTCTACGGACTGCCGCGTGCAGATATTGTAGGCAAGCGTATTGGTGAACATTTTGACGTGGAAACCTTGATGGTTTTGAAAATGTTAGATGAAGGCCGGCTCATTCGCAATACGTATCATCGCCCAAGACCCGACACGCATGTTCTCATCAATGCATCACCGATCAAAGATGCTGCAGGCACGATCATCGGCGGTATCGCGACCGAACAAGATATTACCCATCTGGTGCGATTGAACGAACAATTAACGACTGTCGAGTCCGTGGGGCTTCCTAACGAAGCGACCCAAGAGGACCCTTTTGCACTCATAAAAGGAAAAGGACCCGCTATCGGCAAGGTCATCCAATGGGCCAAAAAAGTCGCAGCTACCGACACCCCCGTCTTACTCATCGGAGAATCGGGCGTCGGGAAGGAGCAGCTCGCGCAAATTATCCATCAATCCAGCTCGCGAAGGGTGCAGCCTTTTTATACGGTGCATTGCGGCATTGTGCCTGCAGGCATTTTGGAGAGCGAATTATTCGGGTATCAAGGCGGGGCATTTAGCGGAAGTGAAAGTGGTCAACCTGGTAAATTAGAATTAGCCAAAGAGGGTACACTATTTATTAACGAAATTGAGAAAATGTCTCTGGAGCTGCAAGCCAAGCTCTATCGATACATCACGCAGCAAACGCTTGTCCGCTCAGGCGGCAATCAAGCTATCAATGTGCGCACGCGGATTATCATTGCGACTACGCAGGATTTGGCTAGCAAGGTTGCTTCTCACGAATTCCGAACTGACCTTTACTATGCGCTGAACGTTGTTTCAATTCGAATTCCGCCTTTGCGCGAACGGAACGAAGATATTCCAGCGATGGTTCATATGTACCTGAAGCAATTTTCAATGCACTTCCAGAAACCAGCACCTAGCCTGTCGCCTGAGGTTATCTTGGCGCTGACCCACTATCCTTGGCCTGGCAACATACAGGAATTGAAAAATGTCATCGAGCGATGCGTTATTTTAAATGAAGATGAAACGATTACGTTAGAGCATTTGCCGCCAGCACTACAGGTGCAACAGCCAAGTCTGATTCAGGATGCCGAGTCAACTAGTTTTCAACTGAAGGAAAAAGCGACAGAAGCGGATGAAATCAGGTTAATCGAAGAAGCTTTAGCTAAAACAGCAGGCAACAAAAGTGCAGCGGCGAAGCTGCTTGGGATCTCCCGCGGAACGCTTTACAATAAGATAAAAGAGCTCGAGTTGGAGTAAAATCACATATCGCCAAAGAAAAGGCTACCTGTTAAGGTAGCCTTTTTGCATTCCTTACTCCAACCCATCCTCACTCTCTTCCAACAACTCGATCACCATCATCTGTTTCAGTTCTTCCCGATTCAGTAATGGCGACATATCCTCAATCGGACGGTTAACGACTAGTTTGGGGTTCACCACCGTACCTTGATGCAGCTTCACCTCAATAAGCACTGGACCTTCCTGTGCCAAAATAGGTGCCATGACCTCGTCCGCGCCAGCAGCTTGATCAATTACGTAAGCAGGAATACCGTATGCCTCGGCTATACGAACAAAGTTCGGACAGCTATACCCCGTTACCGTAGATTGTCTACGCCCATTGAAATATACGTCTTGAAACTGTCGGACCATGCCAAGGGCGTTGTTGTTCATTACAATGATTTTGATCGGCAGCTTCAAATGAGCTACGGTTTCCAGTTCTTGAATATTCACTTGAAACCCGCCGTCCCCCGCAATGACGACCACCCTTTTGTCCGGTTCAGCCATCGCTGCGCCGATCGCAACAGGAAGGCCAAAGCCCATTGCGCCCATCCCGCCTGCGTTCAGCAACCTTTGCCCCTTTTTCAAACGGAACGATTGGCTCGCCCACATTTGGTGCTGTCCAACATCGAGACAAATAATATCTCCTTCACTGCTTAAAGCAGACACGCTCTCCATGAACAAATTAGGATCAATGCCTCCTTCTTCAATAGGAGGACTTAGTGTAGGGTACTTTTCCTGATACGACTCCAACATGTGTACCCAATCTGAGATATCTTGCTTAACCCAGCCTTCCAAACGTTTGTTCATGTCTATTAAAAATGGCTTCACTCCGCACGATAACGCGATATCTGCATGGACCTTATGATTCAACTCCACTTCCTCGATGTCCACATGCACCTTGCGTGCGCCACGTGCGAATGTATCCGGGCGAGTTCCTGTTTGCCGGGTATCGAGTCGGGAGCCAAGAATCAACACGAAATCGCAATTGGCCAAAGCCAGGTTGCTGTAACGATTGCCATAGGAGCCAATCAGGCCAAAACTAGCTGGATGTACAGCAGGAAGCGCATCGAGTCCCATTAAAGAGTGGACGACGGGGATGCCCGTTTTCTCAACAAAGGTGAGCAATTCCTCAGCAGCACCACCCGCGCGTACGCCGCCGCCTGCAAGAATAAGCGGACGTGTGGACTGCGCCATCAGCTCCATCACCTCGTCCAACTTCGTTAGCTCGCTAGTTGTTCCTACCTTCGCCTGCAAGTTGCGAAATTCCTCGCTGTCCCAAAAACTCGCCAGCTGTTCAGGATCAATATCCGCTCTTTGAATATTCATCGGAATGTCTAGCAAGACAGGTCCTGGTCTGCCTGATTGCGCCATATACACGGCTTTCTCAAGGCAATACCGCATCTTGTCTGCCGAAGTCACCAATTCCGCATATTTAACAAGCGGCTTGACGACACTGACGATGTCCGTTTCCTGAAATCCGATCTGCCTGACCGGTTTATCAAATTTATATTCATACGTGTTGACTTGACCTGTGATGAACAAGCAAGGGACCGAATCGAAGTAGCAGCTGCCGATGCCTGTCAGCATGTTCAAAGCGCCAGGGCCGCTCGTCGCCATAGATACGCCAATCTTGCCATTGATCCGCGCATAGCCTTCAGCGGCAAAAGCCGCCGCCTGCTCATGATGCATGGAGACGCAGTGCACATCATCGCGCATATGAATCGAATCGAGCAAATGCGCAATCGCGCCACCGATCATTTCAAAGACATGCGAAGCTCCTTGCTTTTGGATAAAATCAATCACATAATCCGAACATTTCATCGTTGTTTCCCCCTCTCAATTACCGGCATACCCTCGCAAATGTTCCTTATGCCATACCACCGTTCGAAGCAGCCCTTCTCTCAATGGTGTATGTGGTTCCCAGTTCCATAACTGTTTCGCTTTACCAATATGAGCGCGCCAAACAGCTGGCTCCTGCTTCTTAGGAACGAAGCTTCCCCAGAGTGGCTCGATATCCATGCCTATCATTTCCGTCAGCATCCCTGCGACGTCACCGATCGATACTTGACCGCCAGAACCGACGTTGACGATCTCTCCCGTGCGCGGGGTTAGACGCATAGCGCAAACGCACGCTTCAACCACATCATCGATGTAGATGTAATCCCGTACAGAGCTAGGAACCGTCAACTGTGGACGCTGCCCGCTAAGAAGCGATTGAATAACATAAGGAATATACCGATTGGGATCATCCCACGGTCCATAAGGAGAAAATAACCGCAGCGTGACAATCGGAAGCTGATGTTGTGCCGCCCGCGAACGGCAATATAACGTCGAGGCCGCCTTCGAGACGGCGTAATCACCGATGGGTTCAAGCAGATCGGTTTCTTGCATCGGAGCTGACTTTATTCCATATTCCGATGAGCTGCTCAAGTTAATAAAAGCTTCGAACCCCTCTCGTTCACATGCTGTAAGTAGTTGAGCCGTTCCTTGAAAATTCATGGCATAGATGGAGCCAGCCTCATTTTGAAATGAAAACCCGCCATACACGGCTGCATGAAAAATGATGTCTGGTCGAATGGCTGATATGCGCTCCTGAATTCGGTTGGCATCTCGCAAATCCACTTCATGCTCAGCGACATGCGGAAGAAGATCGCGAATTCGCCATTTATCGGAGGTCGATCGGGTAAAGAGGTGGACGTCAAATCCATCTTGGACCATCCGCCGTGCCAGACATGACCCAACGAAGCCGGTAGCTCCCGTCACCAAAATCCGCATCCCAAACGACCTCCTTTAAGCCATATACGCCTTAATCTGTTTCAAACAGATGCCGCGGGTATCCAACTGTTCCTGATAAGCATTTACCCATTCCGCAATGTGATCCAGTGCCGTATCGAGCGACCATTTCGGATGCCAATTCAAGGCCATGCCCGCTTTGGAACAATCCAGCTTAAGCAAATTTGCTTCATGTGGATGCTTGCTCTGCTCGGATCCTTCCAACTCATAAAAGTCGTGGTTACCCCATTTGCTGCCTAGCCGCTGTACGACCCACTCCACACTCTTTACATCCGTGTCACGAGGACCGAAATTCCAACCATCCGCATATTTCCCCGGATCCTTCACCATGTGTTCAGCTAAAAGTAAATATCCGCCTAGCGGCTCCAAGACATGCTGCCACGGTCTGATTGCGGCGGGATTGCGAATTTTCATCACCGTCTTGGAGAGATAGGCACGAATACTATCTGGAATTAAGCGATCTTCCGCCCAATCTCCGCCGCCAATCACATTGCCTGCTCGCGCGGTAGCCAAGCTTATCCCCTTATCCGGATGAAAAAAAGAACTGCGATAAGCCGATGTGACGAGCTCTGAGCAAGCCTTACTGTTGGAATAAGGATCGAATCCGCCAAGCCGATCATTCTCTCGGTATCCCCATGGCCATTCGCGGTTTTCGTAGCATTTGTCCGTTGTTACATTGATTACGGCCTGAATGGCGCTATTGCCACCCGCTGCAGCAGAACGAACCGCTTCCAGCAGGTTTGCAGTTCCCATCACATTCACTTCGTAGGTGTCAACCGGGTTCTTGTAGGAATGCCTCACAAGCGGCTGTGCCGCCATATGAAAAATAATCGTCGGGTCCGCGTCAGCGACCGCTTGCCGTAATCGTTCGCGATCACGAATGTCTGCAAAGATGGACCTCATATCCTTTTCAAGTCCGCTCAACTGAAATAAATTAGGCTCCGTCGGAGGTTGCAGTGCATACCCGATGACTTCGGCGCCAAGCGATTGCAGCCACATGCATAGCCAAGCTCCTTTGAACCCTGAATGTCCAGTAATGAACACCCTTTTCCCGCGCCAAAATGCTAAATCGACCATACGCCTCCCCTTCTCCCATCGTTTATTTTCGCCAAGGGGCTTTTTCCGTTTTCCACAAATCTTCCAAATAATTTTTATCTCGCAAGGTATCCATGGGATGCCAGAACCCTCCGTGCTTAAACGCCATTAATTGTCCTTCTTGAGATAATTGTTCCAATGGCTCCTTTTCCAATACGGTACTATCGCCGTCTATCTGATCGAAAACCTCCGGCTCCATGACGAAAAATCCGGCATTAATCCAACCGCCATCTCCCGCTGGTTTTTCCTGAAAACCAAGCACTTGATCTTGATTCGTCAATCGGAGAGAGCCAAAACGCCCAGAAGGCTGAACCGCAGTCACCGTAGCTAGCTTGCCATGCGCTTTGTGAAAATCAACGAGCTTCCCTACATCAATATCCGATAACCCATCCCCATACGTCAGCAGAAATGTCTCATTCCCCACATAGCTCCGGATCCGTTTAACACGGCCGCCAGTCATCGTATCCTTACCTGTATCCACCAATGTGACTTTCCAAGGAGGCGCATGATGTTGGTGTACAATCGTTTCATTCTGATTGCCAAAATCGAACGTAATATCTGCTTCATGCAAATAATAGTGAGCGAAATATTCTTTAATCAGAAATCCTTTGTAACCCAAACAAATAATAAAATCGTTAAAACCGCAAGACGAATAAGTCTTCATAATATGCCATAAAATCGGCTTGTCGCCGATCTCAATCATCGGCTTCGGCTTGACATGTGTTTCTTCACTGATGCGAGTGCCGAATCCACCGGCAAGTATTACGACTTTCATGTGCTAACCCCTTTTCTTCAAGGTATCACTTAGCGTTTGCACGGTGAAATCGAGCATCTCACGTGTAAGTCCTGGGTGGACACCGATCCAGAATGTCCGATTCATAATGACATCCGTATTCGTCAGATCCCCGACGACTCGGTGTGTAATATGCTTATAGGCAGGCTGACGCAGCAAATTACCTGCAAACAGCAGCCTCGTTCCAATGCGATTCCGCTCAAGTGCAGCTGTCAGTTGTTCGCGCGATACAGGCGATTCGTCTCGAACAGTGATTGGGAAACCGAACCAGCTCGGAACACTGTGCGGCGTTGCCTCTGGCAACAGAAGCTCCTCTTCAAGCGGTTGTAAGGCTTCCTTCAACATGGTGAAGTTGGCCTTTCGCTTTGCGATAAAATCTGGCAGCTTCTGCAGCTGTGCCACACCTACTGCTGCCTGCATATCCGTAACCTTCAGATTGTAGCCGATATGGCTATATGTGTATTTATGATCGTAACCAAACGGCAGATCACCCAGCTGCCAACCGAACCTTCGGCTGCATGTATTGTCTTTGCCAGGCTCGCACCAGCAATCCCGTCCCCAATCACGGAATGACTCGACTATTTTTTTGAGCAAAGGAGAATTCATAAGGACAGCGCCACCTTCACCCATCGTAATGTGGTGCGCTGGGTAGAAGCTGACGGTTGCCAAATCCCCGAAAGTCCCGGCTTTACACCCCTTATACTCAGAACCGACCGCGTCACAGCAATCCTCAATTAACCACAATCCGTATTTGTCAGCCACTCGCTTCACTTCATCCAGATCAAACAAATTGCCTAGCGTATGTGCAATCATAATTGCTTTCGTACGCGGGCTGACTGCTGATTCTAATAACGTTGTATCGATATTGTAAGTAGGCAGTTTTACGTCAAGAAAAACCGGAATAAGTCCGTTCTGAATGATCGGATTGACCGTTGTCGGAAAGCCTGCGGCTACGGTAATGACTTCGTCACCTGGCTGCAAACGACGATCCTTCAACAGCGGAGAGGTCAAGGCGGATAAAGCGAGAAGATTCGCGCTAGAACCTGAATTCGTGAGTAGTGCGTAACGCGTTCCGATGAAAGAAGCGAATTTTTTCTCAAATTCACTCGCATAACGGCCGGTCGTCAGCCAGAAATCTAGCGATGCGTCGATAAGGTGGCTCACTTCTTCGCCGTCAAACGATTTGCCGCTTACTGGAACAGGGGTAACTCCCGGCTCAAACACCTGGATAGGCCAATTCGCTTCATAGTAGCTTTTCGTCAAAGCAATAATTTGTTGGCGAAGCTCACTGCTGGAATGCTGCATACGGAAATTGCCTCCGTTTCAATTAAATTCAACTAATACTATCCTATGAGCTTCAGGTTGGGTTGGTATGGGGCAAAAGCTGATAGGGTTTAACAATTCCTCCTAGATATATCCAGATTTTTGAATAAAATAGGCCTGATTTCTTAGAGCTATAAGAGTCGGATCATGAAACCCTTTGTTAATACATGAATATAGTGAGTACTAGTGGACAAACAAAAGATCAAATCTCGTAATAGGAGGAGAGAAAGGCATGACAATACCGAATCTGCATCCGGATTTTATCGCAAGGTTTCACTTTTTTGGAGACAACTCCACCATCCAAGACGGCGGACAAATCTATTGCCCGGAAGGCATATATATAGGTAGTAATGTATTCATTCATGCTCATTACTTATTCAATATCTTCAAGCAAGATGAGGAGACATCTCCTAAAATCATCATTAGAGACGGCTGTAAGGCTAATCCAGGTTTAATTATTTCAGCAGTAAATCTAGTTGAACTGGATGCCCATGTCGAAATAGATTCGAACGTATTCATCTCGGATACCGGCCATTTTTATCGTCATGTAAGCAATCCGGCAATGTCCCAACAAAACGCAATGGACACCAACCGTGTCTATATTGGAGAAGGAGCACACATAGGTTCAGGTGCAGTGATTATGGGCAATCTTCGTATCGGAAAAGGAAGCGTTGTCCGTCCGCACAGTCATGTCGATCGGGATATTCCTGATTACTGTGTTGTGGCTGGAAACCCAGCACGTATCGTTCAAGTTTATGAACCGGGAAGCGGGAACTGGGTAGATGTAAAAGATGAAGAAGAAGCAGAGAACATCATGTCTGTTCGCCAATTTCAACCGCTTATGTCAATTTGTCTTCCAACCTTCAACCGTGCAGCAAACTTGGACCATTGCCTTTATTGCATCTTGACACAGGTAGGAAATAACGAAATGGTCGAGGTTATTGTGTCAGATAACGCTTCTACCGATGCGACCCCGCAAGTTGTTGCAAAATATCGTGAGCAATACCGGAATTTGAAGTATTTCCGCAATGAGGAGAACATCGGAGCCGATCGAAACATTTTTAAAGTCATGTTCAAGGGGACAGGGAAATTTATTAAACTTCAAGGTGACGATGATTTTCAAGTCGAAGGAACACTGCTTCCGCTTCTTAACGTTCTTGGGCAGAACGGTGACTGCGGCATCGTACATGTGAATGTGCACAATAATGATGGCCAAGTCTATGTAAGAGAAGGACTCCCTGCCTTTCTAGCAGCAACGTCCATCATGTCAACATTTATAACTGGCACCGTTTTACGCAGAGAAGATTTGTTGACGGTCGATACGCCCGATCGTTTCATAGACTCATCATTTAACCAGATGTATATCCAATATGCCATCTTGCAAAAAAACTCGCGCTTTTGCATTATGAACCGCAGCATGTATCGATTCGCACCCAATGATCCGAGCGGATACAATTTCGGAAATGTAGTCTTCCGGAGCTATCAATCGATTTTAGGTCATTTTTTAGGGGAAGGGCTAACCGAGCAAGATATTCGCATCGATAAACACCTAGTGCTATATAACAAGATCCTTCCTTGGTTTCATGACATCATCAGAAACCAAAAGAAAACGAACACTGACGGATTTGAGGACTTATATATGCAATATTACAAGAATGAACCTTACTTTGAGCAAGCGCTGCAAGTGATTCGTTCGATTCGTGCAGGTGCAATTTAAATAATATCAAACTGAAGTGTATTTCAATTGGCGCGCCTTCCGGGATGCGTCTTTTTTCATTATTTAATAACACTATACATAGCAAAACATAGCAAAGACTCTTCCTACTTATACGATGATAAGTAAAGAAGAGCCAGTTGGTTAATTAGTTAATGGATAATCCAGCGCTAGCATAACCAGCAACTACTGTTGCAAGGTCTAGTCCAGGAGAATCTGCAGTAAAGACCATTAATACGCGCGTTCCAGCAGTTACAGGAATATTCGGCAATGCTGCTGTTACAGAGCTCATCGATCCTATTGATAAAACTCCTGTTAAATTTGGTGTTAAGGCTACACTTGCTACCTGATTGAAAACATTATTTGGTGTTGGAGAAGTGTAAATTCTAGCCGTGATTGTTATTGCACCAAATAAAGATAAAGCTACCGTAGTACTAAAGTAAGCTGAAATCGAAGTTAAAGTACCAGCCCTTGGAACTGATAATGCTAAGTTCTGTAACAATCCTGGTCCACCAGCGATATTGATTGGTCCGCCTAGAACTGTTACTACTACGCCATTGTCACCAAATCCAATTAACCCTTGTGTTCCAGCAGTTCCAAATAAAGCTGATACCAATGGTACTGGCAGGCCAGATGCAAAAGGAACGATAGCTGCTGCTCCAGGTATCCCTGTCGCCCCAGTTGCCCCGGTTGCTCCTGCAGTTCCGGCTGATCCCGTTGCGCCAGTTGCACCTGTGGCTCCTGCTGCACCGGCTGCACCAGCTGATCCAGTTGCTCCTGTAGCTCCTGCTATTCCGGCTGCTCCTGCTGCCCCCGTTGCTCCTGCTGCTCCCGTTGCTCCCGTTGCTCCTGCTGCTCCTGCTGCTCCCGTTGCTCCTGTCGCCCCTGCGCCAGGTCCGGTTGGTCCCATTGGACCCATCTGACCTGTTGGACCCATTGGCCCCATGAACCCAGCACCCGTCGGCCCCATTGGGCCCATTGGACCCATCTGGCCTGTCGGACCCATTGGCCCCATTAAACCAGCACCCGTTGGTCCGATTGGTCCCATCTGACCATCTGCTCCTGCATTACCCTGTGGCCCCATTGGACCCATCTGACCTGCTGGTCCTTCTGGACCTTCTGGTCCTCTGTGACCTCTTGGCCCTCTTTCACCATCGTCGCCTTTTTTACCTTTTGGCCCTGTCGCTCCTGTTGCTCCAGTCGCACCTTTTGCGCCTGTAGCACCAGTTGCACCTGTGGCTCCCATGGCGCCAGTAGCTCCATTTAACCCTGTTGCTCCTGTTGCTCCAGTCGCTCCTGCTGCTCCTGTAAACCCTCTGAAGCCTCTGAAACCACGAGGACCGCGATCTCCTTTTGGACCTTTTTTACAGCATCTCCGTTTTACGATAATAATTTTGTGGCAGTGTTTTCTGATTTTTTTCTTACGTTTGTGACATCCGCATCCACTTACTTTGTGAAGCTTTGCCCCACTAGTTTTAACAATCAAACGTTTTTTCACCGTTGTCATACTTTTCTTTTTTCCAACTAAGAGACTCAATTACAACACCTCCTGTGATGCTTCATCATACGAGTTATCCCAAGGGTTTGTCTGTACTTTTTGGCAATAGATGGTTGTCCATTCCAAAATATGCACATGACTATATGTTTGAAAATCATATTAAAGCAGCAAAAAAAACTCTATTTCCTAGACGTCATTCCCCTCAAAATCATAGGGTAATGAAAACTGAGAAAATAGAGTTAATTTTAACTATAATGTCAGGAATTATTAAACTAAATCAACACCAGCACTCGCGTAACCTGCAACTGTGGTTGCGACATCAAGACCGGCTGTTACACTTGCAGAAAATACCAGCAGAAGTCGCGTACCCGTGTTCACAGGTATTGATAAACCTGTTGTCGTTCCAATACTGATCGTTCCTAGTGAAATTAGCCCTGTTAGAGCTGGAGCTAGCGTCACCGTAGCTCCAGGAATCGGAGTAAATAAATTATTAGGCGTTGTTGATTGGTATAACTGAGCTGATATTGTGACTGTTGATCCTATGAGGGACACAGCCGCTGTCGTGCTATAGTACGCCGTTAATGAAGTGAGCGTTCTGCTCTGTGCGACGGAGAAGGACATATTAAGGAGCAGGCCTGCAGCCCCAGTGAGATCAATGGTTCCGCCAGCGACAGATACTCCAGCAGCATTATTACCAAATCCGACCAGCGTAGACGTATTCAATAAGCCCCCTAGAACAGTAGTCAACACAGTCGGAGTACCCGATGCAAATGGAATCAAAGCGCCTTGTCCTGGTATCCCAGTTGCTCCGGTTGGTCCTACTGCTCCTGCTACACCTGTTGCACCGGTTGCTCCTACTGCTCCTGCTACACCTGTTGCACCAGTTGCTCCTACTGCTCCTGTTTCACCTGTTGCTCCGGTTGCTCCTACTGCTCCTGTTTCACCTGTTGCACCGGTTGCTCCTACTGCTCCTGCTACACCTGTTGCACCAGTTGCTCCTACTGCTCCTGTTTCACCTGTTGCTCCGGTTGGTCCTACTACTCCGGCTACACCTGTTGCACCAGTTGCTCCTACTGCTCCTGTTTCACCTGTTGCTCCGGTTGGTCCTACTACTCCAGCTACACCTGTTGCACCAGTTGCTCCTACTGCTCCTGTTTCACCAGTTGCTCCGGTTGCACCTGTTGGTCCTGCTACTCCGGCTACACCTGTCGCTCCGGTTGCACCTACTGCTCCTGCTACTCCTGTCGCACCAGTTGCCCCTGTTTCACCTGTTGCCCCTACTGCTCCTGCTACTCCTGTCGCACCAGTTGCTCCTGTTTCACCTGTCGCTCCAACTGCTCCTGCTACTCCTGTCGCACCAGTTGCTCCTGTTTCGCCTGTTGCCCCTGTTTCACCTGTTGCCCCTACTGCTCCTGCTACTCCTGTCGCACCAGTTGCCCCTGTTTCACCTGTGGCTCCTACTGCTCCTGCTACTCCTGTCGCTCCAGTCGCTCCTGTTTCACCTGTCGGACCAGTTGCTCCGGCTACGCCTGCTTCTCCAGCTACTCCTGAAGCTCCTGTTTCACCTGTCGCTCCTACGGCTCCTGCTTCACCTGCAACACCTGTCGCTCCTGTGGCACCAGTTTCGCCTGTGGCTCCTACTGCTCCTGCTACTCCTGTCGCTCCCGTTGCACCAGTTTCACCTGTTGCTCCTGCTTCACCTGCAACACCTGTCGCTCCTGTGGCACCAGTTTCGCCTGTTGCTCCTACTGCTCCTGCTGCTCCTGTCGCTCCCGTTGCTCCAGTTTCACCAGTTGCTCCTACTGCTCCTGCTACTCCAGTTGCTCCTGTTGCACCAGTTTCACCTGTTGCTCCTACTGCTCCTGCTTCACCTGCGACACCAGTTGCTCCTGTCGCTCCTGTTTCACCTGTCGCTCCAGTAGCCCCGGTCGCTCCTGTTTCACCTATTGCACCAGTTGCCCCGGTCGCCCCTGTTTCACCTGTTGGTCCACCGGCTGGACCAGTTGCTCCTGTGGCACCTGTAGCTCCCGTTTCACCTGTTGCTCCTGTCGCACCCGTCTCTCCTGTTGCTCCTGCTACTCCTGTCGCTCCAGTTGCCCCTGGTTCACCTGTAGCTCCTGTCGCACCTGTTTCTCCTGTTGCCCCTGTTTCACCTGTTGCTCCAGTCTCCCCTGTTGCTCCTGCCACACCCGTTGCTCCTGTTGCTCCTGTTTCACCTGTTGGCCCACCTGCTGGACCTGTTGCTCCTGTTGCCCCTGTTTCACCTGTCGCTCCTGTTGCTCCTGTTTCACCAGTTGCTCCTGTTTCACCTGTCGCTCCTGCTACTCCTGTCGCTCCTGTCGCTCCTGTTGCTCCTGTTGCTCCTGCTACTCCAGTTGCTCCTGTTGCTCCTGTAGCTCCTGTTTCACCTGTCGCCCCTGTTTCACCTGTCGCTCCTGTTTCACCTGTCGCTCCTGCTACTCCTGTCGCTCCTGTTTCACCTGTCGCTCCTGCTACTCCTGTCGCTCCTGTAGCTCCTGTCTCACCTGTTGCTCCTGTTGCTCCTGTTTCTCCTGTTGCTCCTGTTTCTCCTGTTGCTCCTGTCGGACCAATTGGACCTATATAATCAGGATATTCGAGTTTCATTTCACCACCGTTGTACATTTCAATCTTAGTCTCTGCGACTTGATTCCAATTAATGGTTGCTAGAAAAGCCTCAAGTTCAGACATTCTTTGAACTTCACCATCACCTACTTGGTATTTCAATTTGTATTCAGCTTCATTATAATATTCAAGTTCAATTTTATAGATATTCATAATGCCTACCATTGCAATTAATTCCATCAATTGAGCAAGTTTACTCAAAAGCCTTACACCTCCTTATAATTTGAAAAGCAACTACCAAACAAAATAGTTTTATTTTACTAGCCACAGCCCCCTTCCATATAATGAAACTACTCTAGTCCCTCGTATAGTATATGTGTACAAACGTTCAGTGCATGGACGAATGAGAGAGGGCACAAGCTGGAAAAAAACATTTTTTGTAAAAAATTAAAAAAAGAGCTAACCTGTATAAGGTCAGCTCCCGTTCTATTTACTAGATTCCATTCCTATCAACGCCAATAGGATTCAAAATATTAGACTAGTGTTACACCTGCACTTGCATATCCAGTAACCGTATTAAGAAGCGTTACACCTGCAGCAGTCGCAGTATACACCATCATGAGACGTGTTTGTGCTAAAACTGGAATCGATAAACCAGTTGTAAGACCAGCCGAAGTAGCCCCTAAAGCTACAACACCTGTAATTGCAGGTGCTAATGTTACGCTTGCGCCTGGCACTGGTGAAAATGTGTTACTAAGTGAAGTTGCGCTATAAAGTTGTGCAGTTACGGTAACTGTAGTTCCTACGAGTGCTAATGCTACAGTATTACTGAAGAATGCTGAAATATCTGTGATCGTTGACGGTCTTGCAACAGAGAATGCAAAGTCAAGAATAGGACCTAAAACCGTACCCGTTAAATCGATCACTGGACCAGGTAATACGGTAACGTTTGGAGCTGAGCTTCCAAAACCTACAAGACCAGCTGTTCCAACTAATCCTCCAGCAATAGTAGTCATAATAATTGGCCCACCAGATGCAAATGGAACCAATGCACCTGTTCCTGGAATACCTGTAGCTCCAGTTGCTCCTGCTACTCCTGTTGCTCCTGTTGCCCCGGTTGCTCCTGCTGCTCCTGCTACACCTGTTGCTCCTGTTGCTCCCGCTGCTCCTGCTGCTCCTGTTTCACCTGTTGCTCCTGTCGCTCCAGCTGCTCCTGCTACTCCTGTCGCTCCAGTTGCTCCTGCTGCTCCTGCTACTCCTGTTGCTCCTGTTGCTCCTGTTGCTCCTGCTGCTCCTGCTACTCCTGTTGCTCCTGTTGCTCCTGTTGCTCCTGCTGCTCCTGCTGCTCCTGTTTCACCCGTTGCCCCAGTTGCTCCTGTCGCTCCAGCTGCTCCTGCTACTCCTGTTGCTCCTGTTGCTCCTGCTGCTCCTGCTGCTCCTGCTACTCCTGTTGCTCCTGTTGCTCCTGTTGCTCCTGCTGCTCCTGCTGCTCCTGCTACTCCTGTTGCTCCTGTTGCTCCTGTTGCTCCTGCTGCTCCTGCTGCTCCTGCTGCTCCTGTTGCTCCTGTTGCTCCTGCTGCTCCTGCTGCTCCTGCTGCTCCTGTTGCTCCTGTTGCACCTGCTGCTCCTGTTGCTCCTGTTGCCCCTGCTGCTCCTGCTGCTCCTGCTGCTCCTGCTGCTCCTGTTGCTCCTGTTGCTCCTGTCGCACCTGCTGCTCCTGTTTCACCTGCTGCGCCAGCTACACCAGTTGCACCAGTTGCTCCTGTTGCTCCTGTTGCACCTGCTGCTCCGGCTGCTCCTTGTGCTCCTGTTGCTCCTGTTGCTCCTTGTACTCCTTGTACTCCTTGTACCCCTTGTACTCCTTGTACCCCTTGTACACCTTGTGGTCCTTGTGGTCCTTGTGGTCCTTGTGGTCCTGTTGCACCTGTTGCACCTGTTGCTCCTGTTGCACCTGTTTCTCCTGTTGCACCTGCTGCTCCTGTTGCTCCTGTCGCACCAGTTTCACCTGTTGGCCCACCGGCTGGACCAGTTGCTCCTGTCGCACCTGTTGCACCTGTCGCACCTGTCGCACCTGTTGCACCTGCCACTCCTGTTGCACCTGTCGCTCCCGTTGCACCTGTTGCTCCTGTCACACCTGTTGCACCTGCCACTCCTGTTGCACCTGTCGCTCCCGTTGCACCTGTTGCACCCGTTGCACCTGCCGCACCATTTGCTCCTGTCGCACCTGTCACACCTGTTGCTCCTGTTGCACCTGTTGCTCCTGTTGCTCCTGTTGCTCCTGTTGCTCCTGTTGCACCTGTTGCTCCTGTTGCTCCTGTTGCTCCTGTTGCGCCCGTCGGTCCACCTACATACGGAAATTCAAGTTCCATTTCTCCGCCATTGTACATTTCGATTTCAATTTTCTCGACCTCATACCACTCTATGTCGTCTAAAAAATCCTCAAGCTCAGACATTCTATCAATGGGGCCATCGCCTTTATCAAATTTCAATTTGAATTCGGCATCATTAAAGTACTCAATTTCAATTTTTTTGATATTCATTATCCCTACCATGGTAATCATTTCCATTAATTGGGCGAGTTTAGTCAATCCATACACCTCCTATTATTTTGTAAACCTATTAACACACAAGCGAGATCAATTTTTTAATAACTTCAACCTCCCTTTCTATAAAATGAAACTACTCTAGTTTCCTCGTACATTATATGTGTACAAACTTTCATTGCATGGACGAATGGCGAGGGCATATGTTTAAAAAAACATATTCTGTAAAAATTGATGAAATTAGGTTCGGAATTTCGGGACAGGAGCCTGACTTCTCGCGTCTATTTTTGTTATGAATTACAAAAGATTAAGAGAATACTAGATTCTAATTGCAAAAATACGGCTGCGCCCAATAGAGATCTGTGGGATCAGCCGCTTCTTTTATAAACCAGAAGTATCCATAATATATTGCATCACCGTATCTGCCCTGCTATCACTCGGTACAAGAATACCTAACCCATTATTCGTATAAACGCGATGGAAGCTAAGAGAAAACGCCGTTATTTTCAAGAAATCTTCAATTGCCGTCAACACACCGTTACCTTCCCCATATTCATGCATCGCATTGAACTGATCTTCATTAATGCCTCCTGATTCTACAAGCTCACTGGAGCCAGCTTTTATCCCTTTTTGAGCATGCGGGTTTTGATATTCGGTCGGAACCGTTTCCGGAAAGTAATAAGAATCACGTCTTCCATATGGCCACTCTGTATCATGCAAAATGACAATTGGAAACTTCCCTGTTTTTGCTGCTATTTGCTCAATGGCCATTAATTCATGATACACCGTGTACCAATTATGATCTCCGTCTACGAGAACCACATCAGCTGTTTCGATTTCCGATAATACCTCTAAACTATGTTTGTTATGAATAACCAGTTCCTCTGAAAAAACAGCTTGATAGGCAAAAGTATTAAATCTTGGTGCAGGATCAATGACAGTAAGCTTGCTGTTCATCATTTTACAGTACTCAAGTAATTTAATGGTTGTGCGACCTGCTAAGTAGACGCCAATTTCAACAATGTGAGATGGCTCATATTTAATGAGAATGGGTTTAATTATTTTTTCGAAAAACCGTTCCATGTCGCAACTCCTTTTTGATCACCATATTCCGCCAAAGGAATTTTGGTTCCCTATAACCTCATTCACATGCCGTGCCCTCTTATTGAAAATATGAATAGTCTAGAATACCATGTTGGATTTTTATCCTTATATAGAGAGCGAGTGAATAAGTTGATTACGATAAGTCTTTGCATGATCGTTAAAAATGAGGAGAAAACGCTTCGGGCTTGCTTAGCTTCCGTTGCCAATGCGGTTGACGAGATCATTATTGTAGATACTGGATCAACCGATCAAACGAAATCGATAGCAAGTTCCTTCACGGATCGCATCTACGATTTTAAATGGATAGATGACTTCTCGGCAGCACGTAACTATGCTTTCCGCCAAGCCACGAAGGAGTATATTTTATGGTTGGATGCGGATGACATTTTAAAGGAAGAAGATTGCAACAAGCTCATCGCTTTAAAAGAAGATCTAGCGTCATCTGTTGATTCCGTCACGATGTTTTATAATTATGCTTTTGATGAATTCGGCACGCCGACATTCAGATTTAAGCGTAATCGGCTAGTAAAACGGGAGAATCAGTTTAAATGGATTGGAGCAATCCACGAGTATTTGGAGGTTAATGGCAATATTTTTGATTCGGACATTACTGTCACGCATTGCAGAATCCATACGAGAAGCGATAGGAATCTGAAAATTTTCCAAAACAGACTGATGCGCGGAGAGACGTTCACGCCTAGGGACTTATATTACTTCGCGAATGAATTAGTCGATCATCAAAAGTACGCTAAAGCAATTATTTACTATAACAAGTTTCTAGCCACCGGAAATGGCTGGGTAGAGGATGAAATCTCCGCATGCAGTAAGCTCGCGGACTGTCATAATCAACTAGGCAACGCTGAAATGGAACTACAGTCTGTATTCCGTGCTTTTCAATATGATCGTCCACGCGCCGAGTTCTGCTGTCGTCTAGGCTATTATTTTATGACCCGCAAGCAATACGAAGCTTCCGTGTTTTGGTACAAATTAGCTACAGAATTACCACCGGCTACACACAATTGGGGATTTTCAAACCCTAAATTTTCAACCTGGCTGCCACATCTACAGCTTTGTGTCTGTTATGACCATCTGGGTCAGCACGCCAATGCTTACAAGCACAATGAAATCGCCCGCAGCTACAGACCTCAAGACAAGAGTATAAACCATAATAAAAAGTACCTGGAGTCCGTTCTCCAAATATCTAGCACGAATTCCACTGAATAAGCAGACAGCGGCTGCGCCTAATACGAGGCGCAGCCGCTGCTTTTCGTAAATATTAACTTTCTTCATCTAAAATCGCTTGATAAATGTCCAAATATTTGTCTGTCATCCCGCTTGTCGTAAAATGCTCCAACACGTACTCGCGAAGCTCATAAGGATCGGGCAACGTCAGGTTAATCAATTTATTCGTCATCTCGTCAACAGATCGGCATATCAATTGAGGAAACCCGCTCATCACCTCAGGAACAGATCCATTTGGCAGTGCTAACACAGGTGTTCCACATGCCATAGCCTCCGTCATGACGAGTCCGAATGGCTCCTCGACCAGCGTTGGAAATAGCATGCACCTAGCATGCTTCAACAAATCTTGTCGTGCTTGCCCCCCAACCTCGCCGACATATTGAATAGATGGATTCGACAACGTCTTAGGGAGAATGTCTTTATGGAAATAATTATGATCGTAGACAGGTCCGGCTATAATTAACTTTTGGTTGGCACGCTCTGCCGCTTCAATCGCATGATGTACGCCTTTGTAAGGAATAATCGCTCCAATGAATAGCAGATAGTCACCCTTTTGATCAGAGAATTGAAATTCATCGGGGTTTAATCCGTTATACACAACGCGGTCCTGAGGGCTGCCAAACAAGTCTCGATGTCGTTTGCTCAAATAGACGGGATGTTTCACCGGATTGGTCAATGGATTATGGATCGTACAGACGGTTGGCACTGCGAGTTTCTTCTGGCCCACGACGGAAAGCTGCGTATGGTCATGGATGATATCTACCCCTGAGGGTAAAGTTAGCTTAACAAAACCAGGAATTTTCCACATGTCATGCCCCTCATGCAAATAAGGCATCAACTTTCCTCGCACTTGGCTTCCAAACGGAGCATATAAAATAACTTCATGCCCGCGATCCACAAGCTCCTCGGCCAACGTATGAACAACTCGCTCGATACCGCCGTATTTTACGGGTGGAACGGGAAGATAATCTGGACTTATCAGAGCAATCCTCATTCCTTTTCCCTCCTACAAATTATCCAATGAGAACTATTTTTTAATAGGGATATAATGTCGTTCGATTCGAAATGGCTTTTCCCGTTCTACAAGCTCTGAGGGGTTGTATCCAAACTGATCAAGCTCGAGCCCGGATATCCCTAACGACCATTTCTTAGAAAACCGATCGGCATTCGAATAAGCGCTTGCTGAATAATTGGTTTTGTTCGTTTGGAACGTACTTCCTCCATAATGATGAACATAAACGTCATTCGCTACCCACAGAATTTGACCGCTGACACGGGCTCGCAAACAGAAATCATCATCTTCATAATTACCTGGAAAAAACCTTTCGTCCAACCCGCCGATTTTGGCAATGAGATCTTTATGAAAAAGCATACAATGCCCGATTAATTTATGTGGGAAGAAGCCTGTATCTTTATGCTGGAGCGACCAATGTGCGGCGAAAACCTCCATCTCCGCAGATGTCTTATATGGAACATTGTAGACGAGCTGCGACCACGCGACATTATTAGAACGAGGACCAACAATTGCGATGTTGGGGTTCCTCTGAAGGCAGCCCAACAAACGAACCAACCAACCCTCGGTAACGACCGTATCGTTGTTCAGCAAGCAAATGTAATCCCCATCAGCTTCTACGATTCCTTGGTTATTCCCAGCAGCAAACCCCTTATTTTCTTGATTGCATATGAGCTTAGAGGAAGGGACTGTCCGTAAATACTCCAGGGTACCATCCGTTGAGCCATTATCTACAAACACAAACTGAATCTGAATACTATCATCCGCATGGCGTAAAATGCTTTCTACACACTCTTTTGTAAATTTCAATCCGTTCCATGAAAGCATGACTATTGAAATAAGCGAAGACATCCCATTTCCCCCTTTCAACTCGCCCCTTTATCTTCTAAAATGACCATAATATAAGTATTCATTTTAATTTGATATGGTGCAAAAAAAGTCCCCTTCCCGAACTTCGGAAAGAGGACTTTCGACTAGCATTCAGCACCGCTCATCTCATTGGTAAAAAATCGTTTATACTCTTTCGGCGTCAATTTAACTGCAGATTCTCCGACATAATGGAACTGCAGCGCGCGACGTTTCTTCGTCGATAAATTATACGGTGTGCCGTGCTTGAGTAACCCGTGGAACAATAGAATACCGCCAGGCATTAACGGAACCGCAACATCCCTTTCCACTTGTACATGCGCATCACAGAGCTGCCAATCTCGTATCGCATAGTGAGGCGTCGCCCCATCAGCATGAGAACCAGGGATAACATGCATACAACCATTATCCAGCGCAGCTTCATCTAACGCGATCCATACTCCTACAACGGCTTTTTCATACGCCAAGTTCCCATAAGCCATATCTTGATGCCACGGCTTCTCCCCTCCACCATGCGGAGGCTTGAGTAAGGCCATGTTCTGAACGAGCCGCGGTGTCTCTCCTAAAATATCTTGCACCATAGCTAGAATCGCTGGATGCTCCGCAATCTCCCGCAGTCGCTCATCTACTTGAACGAAATCGTTTAGCTTACGTATCGCATTCTCGATCTCTTCATTGGATTTCAACTCACCCTTCGGTTTCGTGAATTGAATTTGTGCCCCTTTATGATCTTTAAAAATAAGATCGTTCAGCGCTTCAATGGCAGTGTGAATTTCTTCTTCATTTAATATATGCTCGACCGCTGCGTAACCGTCCTGCGCATAATTTGCAAGATGCTGTTCGTTCCAATTCGCAAATCCCGCTATTTTGTCAGCGATACGATCGTAACGATAAAGCTGTGCTGATATTTCTTCTGGCGTTTGAGAGCTTGGTTCTGTTTTTGCCATAACGGTACCCCTCCGTTTAAATAATTTGACTATTTATAGCTTTATTATAGAAACGAAAAAGCTTAAAATAAATGCATTAATACGCAGTATAATTTGCACTATTTTACATAAAGGAGTAGTGAACCTAAATGTCCGCTTTCGCAACTCAAGAGCTGCTGCTCAACCCCTATTATGGCAAGGTACATTGCGAAGTGAATTGGAAATGGAGCCGCGAGAACGAGCCCTTCCAAGACTACGATCTCTGGTATGTATGGGATGGCGAAGGTGAGGTCACCTTAAATAGCAAGGTTTACCCTGTGCGCTCAGGCGATTGTTTCCTATTCCGTCCAGGAGATCTGTCGAGTGCTAAGCATAATCCCGAGCGACCGCTCACCGTTACTTTCATTCATTTCAGCGAAGCAGGGGATTCTACTGTTCCCATGTCACTGCCCTCCTTCGTTCACTTTGATCCCGCAGAATTTCATGAAAGCTACCTGGATCGATTCGTTCACGTGCGTCTAACAGAAGCATATGGACATGAGGAAGAAGCAGCCGCGCTGCTGAAACTGATTCTCTTGCTATATGAACGTCAAGCACCCGTCCACCAATCACTTGGCGACCCGTCCAGACGCTCGATGAACCGGGTGATGATGGATATCGCAGCCTACATTCGTCAGGATCCAGGCCGTCAGCATCGTATACAGGATTTAGCGAAGGAAGCCCATCTGTCCCCACGCTATTTCTCCTTAAAATTCAAAGAAATTATGGGACAAACGATTGAGTCCTATCTCATTCAAAAAAGAATTGAACGCGCCACTTATTTGCTGAAGCTCGGTATGAATGTAAGTGAAGTTGCGGAAGCGCTGGGCTATCGCAGCATATATTTCTTTAGCCGTCAGTTCAAAAAAGTGACAGGAACGAATCCGTCCGAGGTGTGAACTCGATAATTTTTTTTGCATCTTTTACACAACATGAGATAGAATGTACATTTACGACAGCATCGCGCTAGTTCATCACGGAAGGTTAGGTCAGTATGAATTCATCCAACTTGTTACGATCATTTAACTTTATGTATTTTGCTTTACTCGCACTATTCGTTTCATTCCTGCCCGTCTATTTAGACGCACAAGGGTTGTCCACATCCCGAATCGGTCTTATTATCGGAACCGGAGGATTTATCGCTATTTTTTCTCAACCCTTATGGGGGATGATTAGCGATCGAACGAAAACGATCAAAAAAGTCATGCTCGTCCTGCTGTTCTTCTCGACGATCATCGGATTTTTACTATATGACTCCAAAAGCTTTATCGTTCTCCTCCTATTTACGATGCTGCTCTACTTTTTCTTAATGCCGCTAGATCCATTAACTGAGAGTCTTAATTTCCAAACTGCGGAAGCTGTAGGTACTAGTTATGGTTCTATTCGTACCTTTGGTGCAGTTGGGTATGCGGTGATGTCCTTGGTGGTTGGCTATTCCGCACAATACTTCGGGATTCATAGCTTAGCGTACCTCTTCGTAGGATTCGGTATCGTCTCTCTACTCATTTGTCTCGCGCTGCCTGATGCGCCTGTGACCGGAAAGCCGATTTCACTACGGAGTCTTCGAAATTTCTTAGAAAATCGTAAAACCATTTGGTTTATGGTGCTGATCTTTCTTTGTGCGGTTCCGCAACGGATCAATGACACGTTCCTTGGGGTATACATTCGTGAAATGGGCGGCAGCAACCATCTCGTCGGCATCGCTTGGTTTTTGGCTGCGGGTAGTGAGATTCTAGTCTTTGCACTTAGCTTCTGGTGGCTGCGCAAAGGCAAGGAATTAGTGCTAATTTCAATCGCTGCCTTGTTCTATTTCTTTCGATTCTTTATTACCGCTTGGGTGACGGACCCACATATGCTTGTCGCCATCCAGCTGCTTCAAACCTTTACTTTCCCTATTTTCTATTCAGCAGCGATTCAATATTTATATCAAATTGTCCCTGAAGAATGGCGGGCAACGGGACAAACCGTGCTAGCAATTATTTTCTTCGGAATATCCGGAATTGTCGCTTCCTATCTGGGAGGATGGTTCTATCAAACATTTGGCGGACAGCAACTCTACTTTGGGGTGTCGGTTATGTCGTTCTCTGGATTTGCATTTAGCCTCGTGCTGCTTGCCGGTTATCGGAAACAAAAGCTGGCAAGCTAAGCATTTTCTGCTAATATGATAGGATAGCGATGAAACGGGGGCCCTGCAACATGGATTACATTATTTTAGACATCGAATTTAACGGCCGAAAGTTTGCCAGTGATTTACCGATGGAGGTTATCGAGATCGGCGCTGTGCGATTAGACGCATCTCTAAAGCAAATAGATGAATTTTCAGCTTTGATTAAGCCAGTCTATTTCTCCAAGCTCAACGCTTTTATTAAGAAAAAAACAGGCATTCCCCAAGAAGATATCGACGAAGCCGAGGGCTTCCGCAAGGTCATTACCGATTTCTTAGCATGGTTAAGCGCAAGTGATGAGCTTCTGTTGCTCACTTGGGGCGGTGAAGACTTGAAACGCATCGTATTCGATACGCGCATGCACAAGCTGGATGACGCTTATTGGATGGCTGTGAGCTATTTCGATTTACTGAAGGGGTTCACTCGCTACAAAAAGGTAACCAATGACGTCAGCGTAGAAGCCGCACTTGCAGATCTCAATATCGTGGCTGAAGGCTCTGCGCATAGAGCCCTTGACGATGCTCGAATGACCGCCGAGGTATTCCGCGCGATCTTCACTGATCTAGACTTCGAGCGCAAGCAGCAATACGTGGATATGTACACGAATGCCAAAGAGCGCAGGCTGATCAAGACAGCAGTGAAAACCATTACGACCCAAAAGATTGTGCCAACCTGGGAGCTGTTTGTGGAAAAATATTTCGCTGATAAGATCGAGACCGCAGATGCCAAGAAAGTCGCCGAAATGCAAACCTTATTCGCCGCGGAAGTGGCCAAGGGTGTTTCTCCGGCAAAACCGAAAGGGAATACGGCTACTCCGCAGTAGCAGTAGTGTATCCCTAAAAACGAAAAGCCAATCTACCGAATATGCTTGCTAAGCAAGATATCGTGTAGATTGGCTTTTTTTATTACAGTTGATCCACGCCTAGTCGGTTATGATAAATACTAGGGATCACTTGATCTTGGGCTGATTTAGCGCCATTCGACTGTAAGCTGAGCAATTTCGTGGAAAGTTCCAAGAACCACTTCTCGTCTCTGACCGATAACGCGATGTCGATCAAACTCCGAATGCTAGCTTCTGTGTCCAAGCCGCTGATGGATAAAGGTTTCACCGTAGAGAGTTTCACTTCAATCTGATGTCCGATAATTTCATCTTGATCAGAAGCGATGACATGAACGAAGGCGATACCGTGCTGCCAAGCGATCGCTTCCACATACCCATGAACCAATTCATCTTCACTTGTTGTTGCGACAACCCAATCACTAATTGCTACGTTCAACATACGCCTCGCCACCTTCACTATGTTTATACTGTAATTATAAATATTACAGTATCTAATGTCAAGTGATGATCACTTCGCTTAAATATAAATTGCCCAGTAAAATTTACAAGTTGATCTCGACATTTTATAATAGAGACATATGTTCCTATCGTACGTAACCAAAGGAGTCCACTCATGTCTTCTACACCTGTTCTGAATGATAACCAATGGCCGAAACTACTCGAATATGTGGCCGAAAATTATAACGAGGTTACATTAAGCCGAGGCTTTCATTTTTATAAACAACAGATGGTGACGTCACTTAACATTTCAACCGAAATTAAGAAGGTGAACGCCGTTGTCGAAGAGTTTGGCGAGAAATGTATGGTCGCAATCGACCTTAATCAGTTAAAAGCCAGCACATGCAGCTGCCCAGTTAAGACGAGCTGTAAACATGTTGCAGCAGCCTTAATGGAGCTTGCAGATCGACAAGGCTATCCCGCATCACAAATCATGAATGCCAAGATGGCATTGAAACGTGTTGCCGCGGGGGCCTCTAACGTGTCAACCATGGAACAGTTACCTGGGATGACGGTTGATGGCTGGCACAAATTTATGGAGCATTATACGTATCACCTCAAACCATCCTACGATCAAGGGAACTATGTAGAATTGCTGCGCACACAACTCGCCAATCTCAAGCGAACGCCAATTCCGTTCAGTGACTCGGATCAAGCTTATTTCGATTTTCATCAGAGATTATTCATCCTCCGCAAAATTATTGAGCAGAACGCACAAGCTGGCGTTACGTTCTACACCGCCGCAACTGTGTTCAATCTGAGTGATGAACTCGATGATTGGCTGAAGGATGAGGCTGGATCGTTGAATAGTAAGCAGAATGTGGAACGCTTCTCACAGACTATGACTTATCTTCGTGTCCAAATGGCGATTGAGTCGCCCAAAAATTTGCACCATTATCGGGTGTTTACGACGTTTTGGGCTTTCGGGGTTGCGCGAGAAGCAAGTCTAATCGCTTCTGAGGTAGCTGCTTTCGAAGCGATGGATGCTGCAGAATTATCTCTTTCCCTATGTGCGGGACGAGCTTATCTTTATCTTCAACAAACGAAGTCGAGCGAAGCTTGGGAAGCGATTGCCTCACACGCTTCCTTCAAGGAAGCCCCATCGCTGCTGTTCATTCCACTCCTTGCCTATCTGGAACATGTGCAGGATTGGCGTGAAATTGTGCATTGGCTGCGAAGATTAACATCTTTTTATACCCGAAAAAGACATTATGAACTAGAAGCATACGCTGCCTATTGGAAAGCCGCTATTGCTCATGTACCTGACGCGGATGTCCACATGTGGGCGTCCTTAGAAGAACTACTACCTGCTTCCTATCGCATCATCGAAGGGATGTATTATGAGCGGCGCGAATGGAAGCTGTGGATTGAAATGCAAATTGCCCAAGGCTACGACCCTTTCACACACCGCGTAAACGTGCTTCAGCCGATCGAGAAGGACTCGCCAGAACTGCTGCTCCCCTATTATCATCAGGCTGTGGAACACTATACGCGACTCAAAAACCGTCACGACTACAAATCAGCAGTTCGTCTGCTGAAACGCTTGGAGAAAGTATATAAAAAAATGAAGCAGCCCGAACGCTGGGAAGCATTCTTCACCCAATTCGTCAGTCGATTTAGCCGATTGCGCGCCTTGCAGGAAGAATTGAAGAAAGGAAAGCTGTTAGAATGACTACGAAATTACATGAAATATCCTTATGTATGTCCCTAACAGATAACGGGGATGCCTTGCTATGGGGCTTCAAAGATGGAAGAGAAGTTTCCGGCGACCACTTCCGTAAGCTGCTTTTCACTTGGCATGCCCCTTCCCTCTACGGCACGCTGCTGGAGACGCAACAAGCCGGGGAACTGGGCGTAACGATTCTCCCTGCCGAGCAAGTGCTTCCCTTTTTTGCGGAACCGAACTTCATGGATATTGTAAGTTGGGAAATGGGCACTGAATCCGCACAACAAATGCTCCAAACAGCACCGATCCTCTATGCAGCCGCGCAGAAAGGGCAGTATATTCCGAGCTACGAGGATTTCCGCCAAGGTCAGTTAGTTTGGACTTGGGATCGTCATTCAGATGAACTGTCAGAAATAGATTGGGGCCAGCTTGAGAGTTTGGAAGCTTTTGGCGAGGGTTTGAAGGGATTACGCGCTGCGTTCTCAGCTGCGGTTGTAGAAGCCCATTATGCCGATGAGGCTGCCATGGCAGATTTGCGCCGAGACTACCCTGCCTTGTTTAGCGCTGCTCGGAAGTCGAATACAGCGGACGATTCTCCCGCAGCTTTTACCGAAAATGAATGGCTCTCTGCCATGGGATGGCGCCCAGACCTTGCCCCATTCCGCCCTGCCTTGCAGCTGCTTGAACCTGATGAACTCGAAGACGATTGGCGTCTGCGGCTTGTTCTGCAGGATAAACAGGACAGCACCCTGCTTACGCCGATTCGCCTGCATGTAGATGGTACGGCTTCGGGTGCATGGGCATCAGAATGGAGCCCTTTTGTCATGGAGCGCGCGCCCGGTTGGGTAACGCGGTTGTTGGAAGCACTACCTCGCATGGCGGATGATGGTGAGCTGCTTGCTCATCCGATGAGCGATGATTCAGCGTGGACGTTCTTGACCAAGGACAGTCGCATCTTGCTGGAGGATGGCTGGAACGTCATGCTCCCTGCCTGGTGGGAAGCAGCCGCCAAACGTAAGCCTCGACTGAGCGCCAAGGTCAGTGCGGAAGCTGGCGGAGGCGCTGGCGGCGGTGGTAAAAGCGAGTCTTTATTCGGGATGAACTCCCTCGTGGGGTTCGATTGGCGGATTGCTATCGGAGATTCTGAATTAAGCGAAGCAGAGTTCAACAGCCTGCTCAGCCGCAATGAACGGCTTATTCGCTTCCGTGGGCAATGGATCTATTTGGACCCCGCTTTCTTAGATCAAATCCGGAGATTGATGGATAGCATTGATCCGGCCGAGGGCTTGTCTCTGCAGGATATTTTCCAGCTTCATTTATTAAGTGAGCTAGAAAGAGATAAGGTCAAATCTTCCTGGGATGGCGAATCTCAGGAAGAGATCGATCCGGAAGAAGAAGCTCGCTTGCAGCTAGAAGTTGAGCTGAATGAGCATCTGATGGCTATGATTCGGAAGCTGGGCCAGCCTACCGATCTTGAACTCATCCCCGTGCCGCAAGGATTGCGTGCCGAGCTTCGCAGCTACCAGCATCAAGGCTTTACTTGGCTGAGTTACTTACGGAAGTTCGGGCTTGGCGCTTGCTTAGCCGATGATATGGGCCTAGGAAAAACGGTCCAATTCATAACGTATTTACTTCATCACAAGCCCTTTTCTGAGCAGCCTGCATTATTAATTTGCCCTACTTCCGTGCTTGGCAACTGGCAGAAGGAGCTTGCACGCTTCGCTCCCGAGCTTAATGTCATGCTGCATTATGGGAAAGGTCGCTTGAGCGGCGGTGCGTTGGATGATGCTTTACAAGGTATGGATATTGTCCTCACTTCTTACACGACAGCACTGATGGATCAGGAAACACTCCAGCCGTACATGTGGAGCTCCCTCTGTCTGGATGAAGCGCAAAATATAAAAAACGCCCAAAACAAGCAATCCGCCGCGATTCGCTCGTTAAACGCTGTTCATCGCATAGCCCTTACGGGTACGCCGATTGAGAATCGTTTATCAGAGCTGTGGTCGATCTATGACTTCCTTAATCCCGGCTACCTCGGAAACCAGCGCGGCTTCCAAGTTCGTTTCGCAAATCCGATCGAGAAGCATCAGGATACGGAACGGACAGCGCAGCTTCAGCAGTTAGTTAAACCTTTCATGCTGCGCCGCAAAAAGAAAGATCCCGCCATCCAGCTCGATTTGCCAGATAAGCTGGAAATGAAGGTCTATATCAACTTGACGGCCGAGCAAGGTGCGATGTATGAGCAGACCGTGAAGGATCTCATGGAGCGCATGAAGAAGCTCGAGGGCATGGAGCGCAAAGGCGCGATCCTCGGCGCTCTCACACAGTTAAAGCAGCTGTGTGATCATCCGATGCTGCTCTCGAAGGAAGCGGAGCTGGCTGAGAACATGCTGCAAAGCGAGGATGGCCGCGAAGCCTTAGTGATGCGCTCCGCGAAGCTGGAGCGGCTTGTTGCGATGGTCGATGAGCTCCGCGACGAGGGCGATTCGTGTTTGATCTTCACGCAGTATGTGGGCATGGGCCGCATGCTGGCGGATGTGCTCTCAAAGCAGCGCGGAGAGCCGGTGTTCTACCTCAACGGGAGCACGCCGAAGCAAGAGCGCGACCGCATGATTGAACGGTTCCAAGCCGCCGATGGCGATGGACCGAATATTTTCGTGCTGTCGCTGAAAGCCGGCGGCGTTGGATTGAACTTGACCGCGGCGAACCATGTGTTCCACTTCGACCGCTGGTGGAACCCGGCGGTCGAGAACCAGGCGACGGACCGCGCTTATCGGATGGGCCAAACGCGGAACGTGCAGGTCCATAAGTTCATTTCGCTCGGCACGCTCGAAGAAAAGATCGACGAGATGCTCGAGAGTAAGATGAGCCTCAGTGACAACGTCATTTCCTCCTCCGAAGGCTGGATTACGGAGCTTTCGAATGATGAGCTGCAGGATTTGTTTACGCTGCGGAAGTCTTGGTAAATATTAGGGCAGTCTCCATGTAGAGGATTCTACGTGGGGGCTGCCCTTTTTGCTATGTTGACCAAAGACATGCGTCTTAAACATCACATATCCTCCGAATGATATACTAGACTGTATATATTTCATCATTTTTCGACATCCAATTACTAAAGGAGACCCTACTTATGTTTCATAGGAAACTCATAATTCCAGCGACTTCCCTTCTTCTTAGCGCAGCTATTTTCGCAGGTAGTACACCAACGCCAGCATCTGCTGCATACTCATCATCCGTTAATGCTTCTACCAAATTAGTTTATGCTGCAGGCAAAAACTTCACAGTAAACGTTGTGTCTGTTGACCTCACCGACCCAACACTGGAGCTCGTTCCTGCATTGGCCGATGGCGGAATCGGGCATGATGATGCCATGCAATCAATCGTCGAGCGAGAGAACGGCGTCGCTGCGATAAACGGAACTTTTTTCAATGCTTACGAGTCTGATCCTTACATTCGCTATCCGAACGGGACGCTGCTAAAGTCGGGTGAGCCTATGCATTCCGGGGAAAATCAGACGTTATTTCTGAACAAAGATAAGGTGCCGGACATTCAGTTCGTCAATCTCGACATTACCATTCGTACGAGTGAAGGCAGCGGGACTTATACGATCACCCCATGGGGAATTAACAAATATTACGGAGCAGCGAGCACCGACCAGATTGTCTGGTATACGCCGGATTTTGGACGCTGGATTGGGTTTCCGAATGGCACCAAAGTAGTAATCAGCGATGGGCTTGTCACGCGTATCACACAAGATTCCGTGCAAGTTCCGGATGGCGGATATGTGCTTTTTGTGGGTAATAGTGCTAACAATAAGACGAACGTATTAACCAACCTGGATGTGGGAGACAGAATCACAAAGGAGATTATTGCCAAAGGTGAAGGCGGCAGTAATCTGGATGCCAAAACATGGCTCTCCGCAATCGGCGTAGGTCCGAAGCTGGTTACAAACGGCGCCTCGGATATCAATGTGAAACGCGATGGTTTTACGGACCCTAAAGTTACCAATTCTTCCGCTGCTAGAAGCTTCGTTGGGATCGACAGTTCTGACCGTCTTGTGATGGGCACCGTGCCAAGTGCAACGTTGTCAGAGCTGGCTGCGATTTCGAATGCGCTGGGGTTGAAAGAAGCCATGAATATGGATGGCGGTTCCAGCTCAGGGCTGTATGCGAACGGCACTATGATGACTTACCCAGGTCGTAAGCTCAGCAATGCGCTCGTCGTTCGCAAGCTGGACAAGCCTAAAGTGCAAATTGATATTAATGGACAATACATTTCGGACTTTAGCGGCTTCATCGATAAGGAAACGACGGTTGTGCCGATTCGTCCGTTCATTACCGCGATGAATGCCAAGTTTTCTTGGGATGCTGCCTCAAGAACTGCCACAATTACGAATGCTGGCATTACGTTGAAATTGCAAGATGGCAGCTCCACTGCTTCAGTAAATGGAAAATCTGTATCTGTACCTGTCCCACTGCAAATCATGCCAGACAGCCGGATGTATGTCCCGCTACGCCTTGTTGCCGAGTCGCTCAAAAGCACCGTATCATGGAACAGCAAGCTGTATCGTGCATCGGTGAAATTACCTTAAACTAAAAAAAGCTGCCCCAAGTAGAAATCTTGGGAGCAGCTTTTTAACTTAATGCATTCCTTCTAACGCTACATCGGCACGCGATTCCGTGTTCACTGCTTGCTTGCCGCGTCGCAGGAACAACCCGAGAACGATACCGCACATCGCGATAACCATCATGCATTTGAAAGTGTATCCGAAGGCATCAGGTGCAACGGATATCATGGATTTTTGCATATCTGCCGGTGTACCCATTGGCAGTTTCTGTTCGGTTACCAACGTCGTCACACGAGACGTAAGAATCGTTACCACAATCGCAACGCCGAAAGAGGAGATGACTTGTTGCATCGCACTCGTCAGCGAAGTTACGCGACTGACCAGATCTTGCGGAGCTTTTTGAATCAAATGGGAGTTAATAGGCATCATCATGAGGCCCATACCCGCACCTGCCATCGCAAGCGGCAAAATAAGATCTGTTCTTTGTGTAGCCAGATCCATGTGGGAATATTGGAAAATGGCACCTGACACTAGCGAAAGTCCGATGACAACGAGCCAACGCACGCCGATTTTATCAAATAAATAACCGCCGATCGGCATCATAAGTCCGGAAGCAATGGCTTGTGGGAACGTGGTTAACCCTGACTCGAAAGCGCCAAAACCACGCGCCTGCTGCAAGAACTGTGGAAGTAGGAAGATCGCGCTGAACATACAGAATTGGATCACCCATTGAATGAATATACTAAATGAAAAATCAAATGATTTGAAAACGCGAAGCTCCAGCAAAGGAATTTTCGCTTTCAATTCAACGATGATAAATGCAATGAGCGCAACAGCACCAATAATAATGCCACCAAGCGCTTTATCCGAAGTCCAACCCGATGCCCCCTGCGAAATCCCATAGGAGAGCGAAGCGAAAGCAATTGGACCCAGAATCATGCCTGGCAGGTCAAAGCCCGCTACTTTTTTACGAGCGACAACAGGTAATTTCCAAATGCCAAAAATCAAACTAAAAATACCGACAGGCAAATTAATTAGAAAAATCCAATGCCAAGAATGGTATTCAACTAACCAACCGGATAGAATCGGTCCAATAGCTGGCGCTAACAAAATAGGTACGCCTAGCATACCCATGACTTGCCCGATTTTGCTTGGCGGACTAAGTCTATATACATAAGCCATCGCGACTGGCATCACAAAGCCCCCGCCTAATCCTTGCAGGACACGGAAAACGATCAGCATCTCAGCACTGTTCGGTGTCGCGCATAAAAGGGATGCAATCGTAAAGAGAAATACGGAGGTTAAAAAGACATTCTTCGCTCCAAACCTGTCAGATAACCATCCCGCTAATGGAATTACCGCAGCAGATGCCAGCATATAGCCAGTTACCGCCCATTGAATCGTTGGTAGATCTGTTTTGAAGTCAACCACCAACTTGGACAATGCAACATTCATTGCTGTCGTGTCGAGGATAACCATGAAGATACCTGAAATAATGGCGATTAGCGGCACCAGAATGCTCGTAAACTTAAATTCCGGCTCTGCTCCGCCGGATACAACTGTTTGACTCATTGCAAACTCCTCCTTAGACAATCACTCTCTCATCATGTTACAATATATACAGGACAATTGTCCGCTAGTTCATATTACGGACAATTGTCCGCAAAGTCAAATAAATTTTTTGTGATGATCTCTCTACCAGGAGGACGAATAGATGATACACCCAGATGATCATAATTTTATTTTTTGTGAGCCTGCGAAGGAGGCTACTCCCCCTAACAGCCGCAGAGGTGAACGGGATTCAGAATATCGCCGACGCATCCTCAATGCAGCTCGCACGTTACTGGAAACGAATGAGATCGAATCTGTTACGATGCATCAAATTGCCAAGGAATCCGGTGTCGGCCAAGGCACCTTGTATCGTCGTTATACGCATATTGGCGAGGTGTGCAGCGATTTAATCAAGTCCACGACCACTTGCTTTATTGAGTCGCTTGAGGAGAAATACGCAACGGCTAATGCCACTGGTACAGGGCTGGAGCAGCTTTCCGCCTGCATTCATGATATTATCGATTTCGTTGATGAAAATGTCGCGCTCTTGTCCGTTATATCTTCCATGCATGCGGATAAACGCAGCTACAGTATTCACAAAAAGCCTTTCTTTGTCAGGCTCCACAACATTCTAGCTCCGCTGATTCAAAAGTCCATCCAGCAAGGCGAGATCAAAGAATTTGATGTCACCTTAACGGTCAATACGATTCTGATTTCACTTTTTCCAGAGCCGTATTTATACCATAAAGAAGTGCTCGGCTACACCAAACAGCAATTTACGGAAGGCATATGTCGGTTATTTGTAAAGGGTATCTCACGCGATGAAATCTGATATGAATGATAGTCAGCGTACGTTCTGGAAAAAATATATTGCAAGAGCGCAAATTGATGTCGAGTTTGCGATGTACACGAAAGTGTCGCGAGCCTGGAATGACGAGAACCCGGCATGTCCGGTAAATCGGCTGTATTTTATAATGGAAGGCGAAGGCTTTGTAAAAATCGGTGATCAAACCTACTATCCCAAGCCTGGCGAGCTCTACCTGCTTCCTGCTGGCAGCGATCAAGCTTATGGCACGATTAGTGATCATACCTTCGGCAAGTATTGGTCCCATTTCACAGCGAAAATCGGGGATTTGGATCTTTTTCAGATTTTGCATACGAACCCTTCGATTGTCGTTAAAGATCCAGCAGCACTGCAACGAACGTTTGAAAAATTGATCGAATATCGCAAAAGTGATGCCCTCTCGGCCGAACTCCGAGTTACTGGCATCGTTCATGAACTTATCGCCGAATTTATTGATGGCAATTCATCCGTGAAACTGAATCTAGCAACAACGCCGACACATGAGAAAATGAACGGTGTTCTGCGTTACATGGAGCAGCATATGGCGGAGCAAGTTTCGATTGAAACGTTGGCACAGCTCGCTCATTATCATCCGAATTATTTTATCAATGCGTTCAAACAGTTTACGGGCTACTCCCCGATTCAATATATGAACCATCTCCGATCGGAAAAGGCAAAAGATTTGCTCCTGACCACGGAGCTGAATGTTTCCCAAATTGCCGACTCGTTCGGCATGGAATTGTCCTACTTCTCCCGTATGTTCAAGGAACAAACGGGGTTCAAGCCGACGGCCTTTCGCGAGTTGCGACCGCGGTGAGTTGGTCCTCTGGCCTTCCCTATTGGGATGCTGGAGGGCTTTTTTTATGCGAGGAGCTCGCTCAGTCAAAAAATGGATGCAAACCAATACACTAACCATAAAATAAAAGACCATAAGCTAGTAATACCTTGCGTATTTGTTACTATTTGTCCATACCGATATGAGACAACCCACATAGTATGAAGCTATACGAATAAAAATGTGGAGGTGCCTATTTTGAGTTGCTCAAAATGTAGGCCAAATAACAAATGCAATAAATGCAAAAGAAAATCATTGGTCGTTTGCCCTCTCAAGAAAAGAAAGAAATGCACTGGTAAAGTAGTCATTAAAAAGAAAAAAGTTCACCTACAGTGCCCTACCCCTGAAATTATTATTAACGTACCCAAAGGGGCGACTGGTGACACTGGGGCTACGGGCTACACAGGTGCGACGGGGGCAACAGGTGCTACCGGTGCTACTGGTGCGATGGGCAGTAGGGGCGCGACAGGCGTAGAGGGCGCGGCAGGCGCAGTGGGCGCCACGGGTGCTACGGGTGCTACGGGCGCTACAGGCGTCGCGGGCGCTACGGGCGCAGCGGGCGTCGCGGGCGCGGCGGGTGCAGCAGGCGCGACAGGTGCCACGGGCGCGGCAGGCGCTACAGGCGCGGCGGGCGCCACGGGCGTCGCGGGCGCGGCGGGCGCCACGGGTGCGACAGGCGTCGCGGGCGCAGCGGGCGCCACGGGTGCGACGGGCGTCACTGGTGCGACGGGCGTCACTGGTGCGACGGGCGCCACAGGCGCTACTGGCGTCGCGGGCGCGACAGGTGCGACGGGCGTCGCGGGCGCAACGGGTGCAACGGGCGCTACTGGCAGCGCGGGCGCGGCGGGTGCGACGGGCGTCGCGGGCGCGACAGGTGCGACGGGCGTCGCGGGCGCGGCAGGCGCAACGGGCGCGACAGGCGTCGCGGGCGCGGCAGGCGCAACGGGCGCCACGGGCGTCGCGGGCGCGGCGGGCGCCACGGGTGCGACAGGCGTCGCGGGCGCAACGGGCAGCGCAGGCGCGACGGGCAACGCAGGCGCTACGGGCGCGGCAGGCGCCACGGGTGCGACAGGCGTCGCGGGCGCGGCGGGCGCGACGGGCGCGACAGGCGTCGCGGGCGCCACAGGCGCGACAGGCGTCGCGGGCGCGGCAGGCGCCACAGGTGAAACCGGTGCTACTGGGGCTACTGGTGTAACAGGGGCTACCGGTTTTACGGGTGCGACTGGGGCTACAGGTCCAACAGGAGCTACCGGCTCTACGGGAGTTACAGGCGCGACAGGTTCAACTGGCGCTACTGGTGAAACAGGCGCTACTGGTTCGACTGGGGCCACTGGTGAAACTGGGGATACGGGTCCAACAGGGGCTACCGGCACGACGGGTTCGACTGGGGCTACCGGTGCAACAGGAGCTACCGGCTCTACAGGACCGACTGGCGCTACCGGGGCCACGGGAGCTACTGGCGCGACAGGTTCAACTGGCGCTACTGGTGAAGCAGGCGCTACCGGCTCTACAGGACCGACTGGCGCTACCGGAGCCACGGGAGCTACTGGCGCGACAGGTTCAACTGGCGCTACTGGCGCGACGGGGCAGACTGGGGCCACGGGTCCAACTGGAGCTACTGGATCTACAGGGTCGACTGGGGCTACAGGTGCAACAGGAGCTACCGGCTCTACAGGAGCGACTGGCGCTACCGGGGCCACGGGAACTACAGGCGCGACAGGTTCAACTGGCGCTACTGGTGAAGCAGGCGCTACCGGCTCTACAGGACCGACTGGCGCTACCGGAGCCACGGGAGCTACTGGCGCGACAGGTTCAACTGGCGCTACTGGCGCGACGGGGCAGACTGGGGCTACTGGATCTACAGGGTCGACTGGGGCTACAGGTGCAACAGGAGCTACCGGCTCTACAGGACCGACTGGCGCTACCGGGGCCACGGGAGCTACTGGCGCGACAGGTTCAACTGGCGCTACTGGTGAAACAGGCGCTACTGGCGCGACGGGGCAGACTGGGGCTACGGGTCCAACTGGAGCTACTGGAGCTACTGGCTCTACAGGGCCGACTGGGGCTACAGGTGCAACAGGAGCTACCGGCTCTACTGGACCGACTGGCGCTTCGGGTCCAACTGGAGCTACAGGCGCGACGGGTTCGACTGGGGCTACAGGCGCGACGGGTTCGACTGGGGCTACAGGTGAAATAGGAGCTACTGGGGCTACGGGTCCAACTGGCGCTACAGGCGCTACAGGAGCTACAGGCTCTACAGGACCGACTGGCGCTACCGGGGCCACGGGAGCTACAGGCGCGACAGGTTCAACTGGCGCTACTGGTGAAACAGGCGCTACTGGCGCGACGGGGCAGACTGGGGCTACGGGTCCAACTGGAGCTACTGGAGCTACTGGCTCTACAGGGCCGACTGGCGCTACAGGTGAAACAGGAGCTACTGGCTCTACAGGGCCGACTGGCGCTACAGGTGAAACAGGAGCTACCGGCGCAACGGGACCGACTGGCGCTACAGGGCCGACTGGGGCAACAGGTGAAACAGGAGCTACCGGCGCTACGGGAGCTACTGGAGCTACCGGTCCAACAGGAGCCACAGGAGCTGCGGCGGTATCCGAGTTCGGGTACATTTATAATCTGGGTGCTCAAGTGGTTGCACTAGAGGCTGATGTAAGTTTTGATACAAATGGTATTATTTCATCAGGTATTACACATGCTTCCGGATCAACTCAGATCTTTATTACCAACCCCATTCCTGGTAACTATGAGGTTAACTATTCCATCTCAGGTGTAGAACCCAATCAATTCGCACTATTTTTAAATAACTCCTTGGTTTTGGGTTCCGTTTATGGTTCAGGAGCAGGCACTCAGCAAAACAATGGTCAGGTAATAGTCGCTTTAGTGGCTGGCGATTTTATAACTCTGCGAAATCATAGTTCAGCTGCTGCTATCACTCTTCAGACATTAGCCGGTGGCACACAAATAAATGCAAATGCTTCTGTTCTTATCAAAAGATTAGGTTAGCATCTATTAAATTTGCGAGTAGCTTGCGTTCCTAGCCTATCACTTAAACTGGCTCACATTCATCAAAAAACGATCAATCCCCATTATCATAGGGATTGATCGTTTTCTCTTTCGTTCTTGAATACATTTACGGATAAAACGCATTTTTCGCTGTCGTCGTTGGACACCAACGCGCGTTCAGCAGGAACTTAATCAGCGTATCCTTCGCACGCTCCGTTCCGATGTAGTGCAAGCATTCCGCTGCATGCGCACGTACGTAGCGGTTCTCATCATCCAACGCGATTTCCAATTGCGGAATCGCTGCCTCGGCCTTTGCCCCTAATCGGGACAAGGACAAGCTGGACATAAAACGTACTTGTGCGCTTTTGTCCTGCAGCGCCTCTGCCAAGCAGGCGACGACTTGGTCCTGGTCGGCTTCCGTCAGACCAAGAGCATCAACGACAGCGCAGCGAACCGTGTCCGACGGATGCTGCATCAGATTCACAAGCGCAGGTATCGCCTCGCTGGCAAGCCCTCGTAGTTCACCTAACGCGAACACTGCGCGCGCAATGATTTCCGCATTCGGTTCTGCCTCTTCATTTGTGATAGTGGCAAGCAAGCCATTGACTGCGTCCCTTCCCGCTACAGACAAACCATACGTAGCCGTGCGCGATACATTTTTGTTTTCTCCACGAAGTGCTTCGAATAATGCCTCTACGCCGGCTAGCCCGCTTGCGGCAAGCTCATAAGCCGCGTTAATGGCATTCGGCTCGTTACTGCTGCGGAGCTCCGCTGCCAACTCCTTGATCCGATCCGGATTCGATGCAACGGTTTTGGCAGTATTTGCGATGCTCCCCACTTGTCCAAACAGCCAATTCCACGTCTCTTCCCACATCCGATCATGTTCACCAATCGGCAGCTGCAGGCCTTCAGGTTTGCGCCATTCCCGCTCTTGATTGTTCCAGCTTGGTGATTCCGGCATTTCCGTACGCATGAATTCAAACTTCAACATAAAACGAGGCTGCCCAAGCACATTCGGCGTAGAACGATGCCAAATATCGTAATGAATCAACGCGAAAGTTCCCGCTCTCCCACTCGCCAGAACCTCGCCTGCAGGCTCATTTCCTTCAAAGGTACGTGTATCATAGTTTTGCGTTCCTGGTAGAATGCCCGTCGGCCCTAATTCCACAGGCGTATCCTGCGGGAAATACATAATCATGGCCCATTGTGGATGATGATTGCGCATTCTTTCATAACCCCAGTAGCTATCTTTGTGCCAACCACCAGCTACGCTTGAGGCATTGAAATGACCATGTCGATGCGCATGCATCATATAGTTAGGTCCGAGCACACTCGTGAGCGCACCTGTCACAACCGGATGGTCGAATACTTTGCGCAGCTCGCGAATGCGAGGTAAAAGATTGTTCCCCGGGTTCCCCTCTTCGGTATACACCGTATTCAACTGCTCTACTAAACTTTCATGGAATTCACGTGGAAAATCTGTTTTAAGAATCAGGCAGCCATTCGTAATAAACGTTCTCATTTGCTCATCATTCAATAATAAAGGTGCGTTGCTTTGCATTGTCTCTGCCTCCTTGGCATGAAAGGAATGAGTGATCCATGCCTTTATTATATGAACGAAGCTCGAGACATTAAATAAACAATCTTAATTCGTATTAGCACAAAATTAAGGTATTATTATCCACATTCGTTTGCTAGAGATGAGCATTAGGACTCTCGTATTAATCGGATCTGACCTAGCTTATAAAAGTGCGGGCATTACATAGCTATACACGGAGATAAAGTGGCAGGCACTTCCAGCCAGCACAAACAGATGCCAGATTGTATGATGATAGTGTAATTTTCGCCAGAGGAAAAAAGGGACACCCACGAGATAGCTCAGCAATCCGAGCCCCAGCCAAGCAAACGCCATGTGGGGAAGCCGCACATACAAGGGCATGATGAAGAGCATCATGAATGCGCCCATGCCCAAATAAAACAGCAGCCCCCATGGCATAAATCGCCCAATGATAAAATGCACATATCGCACACCGCCGAAGGCTAGCGCCCAAATGAGGATGAGCAGCTCGATGGCAAGTCGGCTTTGAATCGTTATAAGTAAAAACGGCGTATAAGAGCCTGCCATCGCGATGAATATCGCAGCGTGGTCTAGTTTTTCGAAGCGCGTTGCCCACTTCGGTGAACGCACGCCATGCAGCAGTGTCGAGGACACATACAGCAGGCAAAATGAAGCCCCGAAAATAACGTTGCTCACCGTGTATAACCAATCATCAAAAAGCGCTGACCTCTGCACCAGCAGCACGAGCCCATAAACGCTTAAACACACGCCGATCCCATGGCTGACGGTATTTAAGCGTTCTTCTTTGCGTGCAAGTTGATCCTCCATTGGGCAGGCACTCCTTTCGTGTGTATCCTAGTTTTTCCCAAGGAAGTGATGCATATGTATGGGGGGATTGCCCTTGAACACCCGAGTTAGTCGGTTTCACCGACTATCTACGCTCATTTTGCCGCCGGCGCGCCCCAGTTAGTCAGTTTCGACGACTATCTACTCTCCTTTTGCCACTGGCGCACCCGAGTTAGTCGGTTTCAACGACTATCTGCTCTCCTTTTGCCACTGGCGCACCCGAGTTAGTCGGTTTCGACGACTATCTGCTCTCCTTTTGCCGCAGGTACGCCCTAGTTAGTCGGTTTCGACGACTATCTGCTCTCATTTCGCCACTGGCACACCCGAGTTAGTCGGTTTCGACGACTATCTCTCCTCCTTTCGCTACTGAAGAACCTGAGTTAGTCGGTTTCACCGACTAACCAACCTGCTTAGCTCACTTTTTTACCATGCAAAAGAGCTACGGCCTTTTCAGTAATCATGAACTTATAACCTCTGTCTAAACTACCGCCAATGGGACGAAGCAGTTCTTTCCCTTCCAAGCTGAAGCCAATTGCACACGTCACTCACTTGAAAAGATTCATACCGTAACAAAGCACACCTCAAAACCTCCCGCTCCAACACTGGCAGCTGATACAAACCGGCACCCTCCACGGTCCCAATGCGGCCGATCAATTCATACAGGTTTCTTTGGCAGAAACTCGGCTTTTTCTCCAACTCGTCCCGGCTATATGGAAAGTACGTGTATCCGAGTATGGCAACTGAGCGCGCACGCGCTCTTTCGAAGGAGAATCGGTCTCTCGTAATCTTCTCGGCATGCGTGACAAAGCTGTCCTCCTCGAACACAATACGCAGCTTAGGATGAAATACATCTCCATATATCTTTACACCAGACAAACTTAACATCTCAAATTCAAGCACCAAACCCTCAAACGACCCAACTACCGGAAGCAGCACTTCCAACAGTTTCTTCGTTCCTGTCAAATCCCTTCGCAGCATCTCCAACCTCTGACCACTCGCGTCCTTTAACTTGCTATTTCCAAAAGCTATCATACTCCTGCTCGACATCCCACTACCGCCTCCTAAAAAAAACAAAACGCCGCCAGCTCCTATGAAAAGGAACTAGCGGCGTGTGTTTCACGCAAAAATAAACCATATATTTACAATAGCAAACTCCATGATACCTAGCAAAATAAACTTACTTCTCATTCTTGTATCATCAGCGCTATGACTCCCCCTGCCGCTTATCCCTTCTACGCAGCAACGCAGACAACTCTTTTCGATGCTTCCACATAATCAAAAGCGTGTTCCCCAGCCACACCCAGAACAGCATGGCAGCTACATCCCTCGCATACAGATAAACGCCTAAAAGCAGCATGCCGATCACGACCTGCTGACCATCTGCCTCCGACGAGATCGGCTTCCATTTGTTGATCAACTTCATGCCACCAAGCATAACGGCTAGAATGACTGCCAGCGCAAGTGACACTTCAAACTGTGTCAATCCGCTCCAGACGCCGAAGGTCACGGCGATGGCTTTGCCCCCTTTTCCACGCAAAAAAGGCGAAAACGCATGCCCGAATATCGGGGCCAATGCAATCGAAATCATCCCATACCCGGACATCCCGCCTGCCTCCGCAGCCAACCGAATGATCAGATATCCCTTCAAAAAATCGAGCAAAACCCCGACAATACCCAGCCGATACCCCGCTGCTTTCCACAAATTGAGGGCACCAGGGTTGCCGTCACCGACGCTTCTCAGGTTTTTCCGAGCTAGCTGGCCAAGCCAGTAACTAAACATAAGCGCACCCGATACAAATGCACAAATTGTCCAAACGATGATCATTGCTCTCGCCTGCTTCCTACTTTGACTTGCCGCCCTTTCCAGGCTACATGTCCTAGAAATACGACCTGATACATCGAGTACAGCATGACCATGATGAAAAATAACGTTGACACAATGTGCAACACAGGCGTGACTATGCCAAAAATACCAACGTATTTTACAAAATAAAAGAGCTGCGCCATGTAGATGAGATAGCCAACTAGCAGAGGAACACCCCATGAAGTATATAGGAGGAATGGGAAAGCTGACGAGAGGATCAACCCGATGGCCCACATCGCGGTAAGCGTGAGTGTACCTGCTTTGAGCTTAGACGTTCCTAGGACGGCGCCTTTGCCGAAGCCTTGGATTTGGCTCTTCCAACCTTCCGGATACATTCGAAAAGAGACCAGTCCATAGCCGATAAAATTGTTCACGGGGATGCCTGCTTTTGCATATGTGGCACCGAGATTCAGGTCATCCAACATTTCCGATTTGATGCCTTCATGGCCTTTAATCGATTCGTAATCTGCCCTAGTCGTTAAAATACAGGACCCGTAGAGTCCTTTTTGGTCATTCTTATTTTCAAAAGGAGAAGTAAACGCATATACGCCGAGCACGTTGAAGATGAGCGCCAGTCTCTCTCTCAAGTTCTCCGTATAATGGTAGGGTACAACAGATAGCACCCCTCCTAATTTATTCCGTGCGTTTACTAAACATTCTAATGCTCGAGGCGCAAAGCGAATATCTGCATCCAATAATGCAATGAGGTCCCCTGTCGCTTGGGAATAGCCATTCCAGACGGCCCAGTTTTTGCCCGTCCACCCGTCCGGCAGCTTCGGATTTGAAATTACTGTTACCCCATAGCTTTCAGCGATTTCCCGCGTATGGTCATCTGAAAAATCATCAACGACAATAATTTCATAGGGCTTTAAGGTTTGAATTTTTAACGTATGCAGCAGGTTAGGGAGATTGTCCGCTTCATTCCTAGCCGGAATAATAATCGACAGCTTAACATCAGTCAGAGCTTGATCCGTGCTGCGTGGTACCACATTTTTCCTAAAAATGATGAAACCAGACACACACCCGAGAACACATATGATTAGAAGCGCCATCTTTTGAACCCTCCTTCACATCCCGCTGTCAGCGGATCCTGACGAACCCTTATTTGATCCGGTCATACAGGCTATATAGATGTATATGAAAGTTCAATCGCTCTTCATGCGAACAATTCACTCGGTATGGTATAATAATGCTTATCACCTTAATGGAGGCATCTTTAACTATGAAAATTTATGTCATCCTCTCTTTTGATGGGGAAACACTTGAGAATGTGTATGTCGGTCCCGACGAGGAAAAAGCGTTGGCGTTCAAGCCGGCTGATTTTGAAAATTGTGATGCACTCTTCGTGGAAATTTGGGAAGATGGCGAAAAAACCGATGATTTCCGTCTCGTGGACAAGGAAGATTTGGAAGAGGATGAAAACGAATAGAAAGGTTGATCATATATGGACTATGCGTTCGCTATTCAACCAGCTGCGTTTACTCGTTTTGATGAAGAGTCCGAGCTGATCGAGCAATGTAAGGAATGGGGTTTAGTTTCTGAAAAAGCGGTAAAAGCGAAAGCCTTCTATTATAAGGGAAACAACCTCAATGTTGCTTGCAATATTGTTGGGTTAGTCGATCCTATGACGGCTGTAATAGAATTGGATACGAAGCAGCTGCACTGCATTCATCCTTCCTATTTGAAGGAAATGCAGGCCGCGAACTATAGCCCGCGTGGCGCTGCTTTGGCTGAAGATGCTGCTAACGTAGACGAAGCTGAGACTGCTGAACCAGAAGAGAAGCCGGCCAAAGAAGCAAAAGTCGCTTCCGCTGAGAAAGCACCTGCTAAAGAGAAAGCTCCCGCGAAGGAGAAAACGAAAAAAGAGAAAGCTCCTAAGCTGGAGCTTCCTGAAGAAAAAGTGAAAATGAAGGCAACGGTTACCGAGTTTACGACCGTGCCGAACAACTTCTCAGACACAGATGATGAAGTCATCATCTATGAAGCCGTTTCGATTCTGGAGCCAGCCATCGAAGTCGGCACCGCGTGGTCGAGCCACAGCGCCACGCTCAAAAAACTTGATCTCGCCGTTGGCGACACCGTCACGTTCGAGTGCAAAATCGTTGCCAAGAAGCTGAGCAAGCATCCGGTGCCTTATAAGATCAACAATCCAGGTAAGATGCAGAAGGTGACGGAATAGATTTTGATAGAGCTTCAGCCCTGTGAGGGCTGAAGTTTTTTTGCACTTCAATAAGCCTCACCAGTTGCCAAAGGCACTCCACACATTTCACACCTTCATGCTACAATAGAGCTATAGAAAGGTGCTGATCCCATGTCGCCCAACCTGGACACGATGCAGCCTGCGGAAACGATTGGCATGCTGCCGGACTACTATTTCCCGCCATATATTACGTTAGCGCATATGTTTCACGCTCCACAGGGCTGGGCTATCCGCGATCGGGTAATGACACAGTATATCCTGCAATATGTGGTGGATGGTTTTGCCCACTACCCCGTTGGCGATAATCCGTACGAGACGCACCGCGGTGATCTCTTGTTTCATCGTCCCAACGAGCGACACTCGATCATTAAGGCAGACCACAGCCCGTATGTGTGTATTTCGTTGGTCTTTCACTTTGGTACATCTTCTTTTCCGTATGAGGAGATCTTTAAACATAAGCATATCCTTGGCAACTTTGCGGATCATCCAGTCGAAACGATGCTTTCGCAGCTGGTTTCCCATTATCGCCAGCCTGGACTTGTCCACCAGATGCATTGCCAAAGCCTGCTCATGCGCATTCTGGCGGAAGCCGCCGAAGCGCTCGACTCCGGCACAACCCGCACCAAAACCGATGCGCTCACCATGCCGAAGCTTGTCCTCATTAAAAACTATCTCACCGAGCACTACAGCCGGGAGATTCAAATTAAAGAGCTGGAGGACGTTTCCGGCCTCAGCAAGAACTACATCTTGGCCCTGTTCCGCCAACACGTTGGCATGTCGCCGATGCAGTATTTGACGTGGATCCGCATCAACAAAGCAAAAGAGCTGGCCATCCACAGCTCGCTCTCCTTCAGTGAAATTGCGGATCGCGTGGGCTACTCCGATGTCCATACATTCGGACGTATGTTCAAGAAAAAAACTGGGCAAAGTTTAACCCAGTTTTGTGCGAATTTAATCTATTCCTAACCCCGCCAATACTCACCATGCGAGTAACGATACGTCTTTGGCACCTGCTTGCGGCCAAGTGCAAATGCCCCCTGCGGCTGATACGCATAAGGCGTCTCACCAGATATATAAGCGGCTTCGCTGCGTTTTTCAATACAATCCACAAGCATATGCTGCTTCAATGCCAGATACTCCAACGTATGCGGGCCAAACTCGGCTTCGATCTCACCTGGACGGAACTCGTAATACACGGTACGGCGAAGCGCATTACCATCTCCTTCAGGAGACCCGTGAAGCAGCTGGATGTTGTGGAAAATCACATCGCCGGGATTCATCGGCACAGGCACAGCATCGCTGACATCGAAGCCAGGTCGCGCACAGCGCTCCTCCGCATCCTCAGCAGCCCAATGGTTGCTTCCAGGAATCACCCATAAGCATGACTTCAGATCCGCCTCATCCAAATAAAAATCAACATTAAAGATCGGCCGCGGATCTGTACAGCCCTCAGGCACTAAGGCGTCACGATGCCAAGGCACGCTGGCTGCTTGGTTCGGGATTTTGACAACTAAGGAATCCCACGTCGGAATGAAGTTAACCCCTTGAATCTTCTCGACAGATCGCAGGATGAACGGATGAGCAAGCAGAACTTTATTCGCTTCTTGCTTGTCGATAATATACTCCGTCCGCCAGTATTTGCGTTCGCCGTTCTTCCTCACACGATACTTATAATCTTCATCCTCGCTTCCAGCCATTCCAATTTCTACGTCTTTCATCGTTTGCTCCTGCAGAAGGCGAAGCTCCTCCCCAATGACTACATTTCGAATGACGAGAAAGCCATTGTCCAAGAAAAATTGCGCTTGCTCATCTGTAATCACATCTTGCAGCAAAGCATTAGCTTCAGGTATTTGAATCTCTTGTTGGCTCATACGATAACCCCCTCAGATCTGTTTCATACCTTAACTTTACTGCAACATGCTGAGAAAATCTTTAGTCTAAACAGGTATTATGGTTGCCAAAAGCACACTGACCAGCCTGATATTCCTTCGGCGTCTTGCCGACTGACTTTTTAAATAGTTTGGTAAAATAAACGGGATCCGAATAGCCTACTAATGAGCCCACCTCATACATTTTCACATCGGGATGATCTTCCAAAATATGCTTCGCCTTCTCAATCCGCAAATCCGTTACATAGTCCGTGATGGTTTTGTTCGTTTCCTTTTTAAACAACTTACATAAATAACTTGGATTCAAGCCTGCTTTCGCTGACAGCTCATTCAAATCGAAGGCCTGATTAAGATCCGCTTCCAGTATGCGAATGACGTCGGCAATGATCTGTCTCTTATGCTCCTTAGGCTCGATAGGCAAGGGATCACTAGCATCCTTCTCAGAGGAATCGGACAACGGTAAACTCTCCGCCACTCGCTTTAAAACTTGGAACAGCTCCTTCTTGTTCACTGGCTTCGACAAATACTCTTCTACCCCAAACCGAATCGCTTGACGTGCATACTCAAATTCATTAAATCCGCTTAGTAGAATAATATGAGCATCCGGATAATCCGCTCTTGTTCGTTCTATAAGCTTCATGCCGTCCATCATTGGCATTTTGATATCGGTTAGAAGCACCTTGCAATCGTCCGCTTCCCATCCGCTCATTTTATCCATCGCTTGAATGCCGTTCGCACACAAGCCTATAATCTCAATGGGCAAATCCATCCCTTCAACCATGGCCTGAAGACCAAGCCGAATGCGCTGTTCATCGTCGACGATTAACATTTTCATTTGCAACTTAGGCACTCTCCTTCCAAGCTTCCAGAACAGGTAGTACAATCGTAACGGTTGTGCCGACCTCGACTTCACTGCTGACTTGCAAGCCAAATGGGGCACCATATTGCAAAATAATGCGCTCATTCACATTAGCAATACCGATGTTGGATCGATTCTCTTGCTGTACGCCTAGCAATGCATTTCGAATAATTTTCAACTGCGCCTCATCCATTCCGCACCCATTATCCTGAACCGTAAAATAGATCGCCTGCTTTTCTTCATAAGAAGTGATGGTGATGAGGCAATTCTCTTCTCTCATTTCAAAACCATGCAGTATCGCATTTTCCACAATCGGTTGAAATAATAGTTTAATAACAGGGTAGCTCAGATGCGCCTCATTGATGTTCAATACTAGCTGAATATCTTTAGAGAATCGAAAGTTTTGCAGCGCTACATATTTCTCCAAATGATCGAATTCCTTATGAATCGTCACCTGATCCGTCCCCCGCAAAATGCCATACCTCAGCAACTCGCCCAAATTATAGGTCATTTCCGAAATCTCATAATCGCGTTTGACCTCCGCCGTCATACGAATCACTTCCAACGTGTTATAGATGAAATGAGGGTTAATTTGATGCTGCAGCGACCTGAGCTCAGCCTCTCGTTTGCGATTTTGCGTCTGATAGACTTCTTCCACCAGCTCGTTAATTCTTCTAATCATATTATTAAAATGCTTCGCCAATATACCAAACTCGTCCGAGTATTTCACCGGTATTTGGACGTTCAAATTCTCCTTATTGACCTGCTTCATCGTCCTCATTAGAGTCCTTAACGGCCTTGTCAGAGCAATTGCAATAATGGCGGATGTGACTAAAGCTGCTGTTATCGATAGTAAAACGAGAATCATCGTGAAATCCCGTGTCACCCTCGTTTCCTCTGTTAAATGATCCACCGGGATGAGAACGATTTGCTTCCAGCCCGTCACTTCTGAGGTCGTATAAGAGGTTAAATACGATTTGCCTTCCAGCGTCACCTTAAAGCTGCCCTGCGCGCCAACCGCTTTCTGAACGAGCTCATTATTCGCTACATTCGTCGAAATCCATCTCTGCTCGCTATCATAAATGACTGTATTCTGATCGTCGATCACCATCGTTCGGCCTTTGGTTACCTCATCAAGCTCGCGCACTGCGTCAGCGATAACCTGAATGCGAGAATCAAATATAATCATCCCGATGCCTTCCAACGAATTCGTGTTTTTCAGCTCACGGGCAATGGAAAAGTAATATTTGTCCGTTTGACCTACCCTTATTTTCTGCGTGGAGATCACAATAGAGGAACCTTGCGCATTGCGCACTTGTTGGCGTAAATCCACGGCCTGCTGCCGGATGTTCTCCCGAATCGTATCATTTTTCGTACTGTCGTACATATTGCCATAATTATCGAAAATGTACACAGACTCCGTATCATTCTTCAGACTGTTCAAACCTTTAACAAAGTTCTGGAGACGGTTATTTTCTTCCACCGTTTTCGCCGGATTAGCTAGGGACTCCTGAATATCCTGCATATAAATTTGACTGCCCGTCACACGCTTAATATCCGAAACGTACTGATCTACCCGCTCCAAAATTTTCTGCGAAATCTGGTTCACATAGAGGGCCGTGTTCTTTTCTATTGACTTGGAATAACTCGAATAGGAAATCATTGAAATCGTTACAATCGGCACCGTGATTAAAATAACAAAAACCGTTATCAACTTTTTAGTTAGTGACAACCTCACAATCCAATGCCATATATCGCTTAGCACAAGAAGTTCCCCCCAGCTCTTTCACAGGAATGTAAGCCCTTTCTTTTTAAAAAAGCCAAGAAAACCCATGGCTCCTAACAAGGGCCTTGGGTTACTATTTCGACTCTAGCCTAGAGGTGTCCTGCTAGCATGTTATTTCACCGAACCATTCGTAATTCCGGAGAAAATATACCGCTGTAGGAACAAGTACAGCACGACGGTTGGCAGTAAAATAATAAGAATGGCTGCACAGATCAACTGCCATTCGGCACTATTTGTGCCCGTAAATTTCATTAATGTGGTCGAAACGACACCTAGCTTCTGCGAAGGCATATACAAATATGGCGTGTACATATCGTTATAAATGGAAATCGTTTTTAAAATAATGACTGTCGAGATGGCTGGTGTAAGCAGCGGTATAATGATGCGATAGAAAATGCCATACAAGGATAACCCCTCAATCATCGCATTTTCATCAAGCTCATAAGGAATGTTCCGAATAAACTGGAGCAATATGTAGATCTGGACCACATCGGCACCAATGTACAAGAGCACTGGAGCGAAATGGGTGTTGAACAATCCCAACCATTTGATAATCGAGAAAATCGCCACCTGCGTCGTAATCACTGGAATGATTGCTGCACCCGTGTATAGACCGAGAATGAGGAAGCGACCTGGGAATTTAAACCGCCCGAGTACATAGGCCACCATGGTTCCCATGACGATGTTACCAAGCAAGGATAAACCAATCACAATTGTTGTGTTGAGAAAAGCCTGCCCCAGATTCCCACGCTCAAATACAAGCTGGAAGTTATCAAAATTAAGAAAGGAGTTCGGCAGTGAAAACGCGCTGGATGTGCCGTATTCCTTACTTCCCTTAAATGCATTTACACATAAAATGTACAAAGGAAAGAAGATGATCAAGCTGGCGAAGGACAAAAGCGCATATTTCACTGTCGATGTGATCGGTCTTGGTTTCATGGTGTTACTCCTCCTTTCCTCCGACAATTCTACGTTGTGCGGATACTACGGCAATGACAACGATCATGAGTAGAACGCTCATCGCTGACGCGAGTCCGAAATTATTATATTGAAACGCGGTCTCCACTGTTTGCTGAACATACGTTTTACTTGCCGACAAAGGGCCACCCTTGGTTAGAACGAAGGGGAGATCAAATACCTCTAAAGCCCCAATTACCGTCAGAAACAGATTAAGCTCGATAATTTTCCTCATACCAGGTAATGTAATGTAGCGAAGCACTTGTAATCTTCGTGCTCCATCGATTTTGGCTGCTTCATAGAGATCTTCCGGCAGCGACTGCAGTGCCCCCAAGTAGACGACCATGTTGAAACCCATAAACTTCCACGCGCTAATTGAAGCTAATGAGATGTTAACGAGACCGGGCTTACCTAACCACGAAACTGGCTCTACTCCTAACAGACTTAAGAAATAATTCAATGAACCCATATTCGTATCAAAAACATAACCAAACATGAACGCTACGGCGACCCCATTCATAATGTAAGGCAAGAATAGCACTGTTCGAAACACGTTGCGCCCCTTGAGCTTACTGTTCAACAGGACAGCAAAGAAAAAGGCAACCACATTTTGCAAAATGCCGCCTACAAAGTAGGCAACGTTATGAAGGAAGATATAGAATACTTCTAGATTTCCCATGATTTCTCGGTAATTATGAAATCCAACCCATGTTTTAACCGGTGTTAGTCCATCCCATGACGTGAAGCTTAAATAAATAAGCCTCATAGCCGGATAGTAGGTGAACGTCAGCAGCAGTACAAGGGGGACGATTAGGAAGGATACGATCAAAGTGATTTTTTGTTGTTGGTAGCTCATCTCCATACCTCATTGCTCTTTAATTTGAAAAGAGAGGCTGAATGCTCTCAAGGTCTCATTCAGCCCTCTTACGGTACGTTATTATTTGCCGAGCGCTTTTTTCGCTTCTACCCATTTCTTGTTATATTTATCGAATACTTTAGCAACGTCGGTCACTGCAACTTCTTGAGCGATATCGTTCAAATCGATTTGCGCTTTGTTTTGAATCGCCATTGCGTCACTGTTATCAGCTGCGATTTCAACGAAGTTCAGGTCTTTTGTAGCTAGGAAATCAGACAATTGTGTAACGGAGGACTTCTTATCCTTCAAGGATGGAATGAAACCAGCGAAATCATCATACCCGGAATCCTCAATCAGCCATTTAACAAAAGCTTTCGCCGTTTTGAGGTTTTTGCTGTTCTTGCTTACCGCATAGAAATAGTCAGGTGTCATTAGCGTAGTTAACTTACCGGAGTTATCGAAAGGCATTGGGAAGAAGCCAACGTTTGCGCTTACTGTACCATTTTCAATAACTTGTGGAATCACCCAGTTCGGCAATAGATACATCGCCATTTTCCCAGACGCTACATCTTTCTTCGATTGCTCCCAGTTCGTGGAGTTAATGTCTTTCTCCGCATAGCCTTTGCTAATCATCGTTTTGAGGATGCCCAGGGATTTAGCGAATGCACCATTAGGGTCAAAAGCATTCTCTTGCTTGATGCGATCATTCCAGAAGTTCGGATTACCCGACATCGCGACGGCTACGTGCTGCCATGTATAAAGCGGCCATTTGTCCTTGTAGTTGGTTGCAAGTGGCACAATTCCCTTTGCTTTCAGCTTCTCGGATGCTGCGTAGAATTCATCCAACGTTTTCGGAAGCGCTGTGATGCCTGCATCTGCAAACGCCTTCTTGTTATACACAATACCAGTTGTGGAACCGCCTGTTACGAGACCATACGTGCCACCGTTCGCTGTTTTGTAGTCCTTGAAGCGGATTTTATCGTTCAGACCGAGATCATCCAGCGGAGCAAAATAATCAGGGAGCTGTGTATTCGGAATGTTCGGAATCAAAACAACGTCCGGCACTTCTGCCGTTGCCAATCGTAATTTGATAGCGGCTTCATAATCCTTCAGCGCTTCAAATTCCACGTCAGCGTTCGGGTATTTTTTCTTGAACGCTTCTTTATATTCTTTCAACTTCGTATCAATCAAGTCTGTACGATTCGTTGCGAACACGATTTTGCCTTTAATATCATCGTTCGGATTCGCTGCTTTTGGAGCTTCCGTCGCTGCCGCAGCAGTTGCTGCTGCTGTTGCCTTCGCTTCTGGTGATGGGCTAGCGGTTGTTTTTGTTGATTCCGATCCGCACGCTGCAAGTAACGTTGCTAACAAGCAAATCGACGTTGTGGCTACTAATGTCTTCTTCATCCTATTTCCCCCAATGAACTAGTTTGTGTAGCGCTTACATTTTCATTATAAAACGCCTAAGAGTCCAGTAAAATGGCACGCATTTGTTTTTCCTTGTACTGTATTTCCACTTTTCGGTGGAAATACGGACATATATTGGGGGCCGAAGCCCCCAATTACTTACTTTACATTGCCCAGCTTATGCAGCAGGTTATAAAAGACAACGGCAGCTTCAGCACGTGTTGCCTGGGCTTGAGGGCGATACGATCCGTCGGGATTGCCGCTTAACAAGCCTGCGGCTGTCGCTAGACGGATCGATGCCTCTGCCCAAGATGAGACACGAGCAGCGTCTGTGAAGGTGAGTGCAGCAGCTGGCTTCACGGTTTGAGACAGCTTCGTGAATGCTAAGGCTCGGCTGAGCATCACCGCCATTTGCTCCCGCGTAATGGTCGCATTCGGCTGGAAGCTGTGGTCCTCGAAGCCGTCTACCAAGCCCAGCTCATGCGCAGCATGAATGGAAGATGCATACCAATCTTGCGAGCCTACATCAGCGAAGATCGCTTGCGAGCTTTTTGACGGAACGATCCCCAGCGCTTTGACCAGCATCGTGATGAATTCTGCTCGTGTAACCGCGCGATCCGGTGCGAACGTCGTGTCCGTCATGCCATTCAGCAGCAGCTTGGAAGCTAATGCTTCAATCGAAGATGCAGCCCAATGTGTCAATGGAACATCATCGAATCTGGCACGATGGGAGACGATCGCATACACACTATTCCCGTTCCGGCTTAGCACCGCTTCTACGCCATTTTCATGCTGCATGAATGTCGCAGGGACGAACGTCATTGCGCCTGTTTTTTCATCAATTACGACAACTGTGGCTGTGGACAGATCGTTGACACCATTCACGAAGATACTTCTCGTGATGAACTGCGAGCCAAAATTGTCAATCTCCGTTTGCTTACCACCACTTGTCACAAGCAGGCGGAAAGATACGGGATTACCGAGTAATGTCACTCTTTGCTTTTCAGCAGCTTTGCGAATCTGTTCCTCTTGCTCTATTAATATAGGCGTAATGGCAATATGCAAGGAAGCGTCCTCGGTGAATGTGCCAATCGATTTAAGCACCGTAGGGTTGCTAAGGATGCTGAGCGGAATTGAGTAGGAACCTACATCGTTGTTCAGTGTGATGAGTGTTTTAGCGAATAGGTCAGGGTTCGATTGCAGCGCTGCCGACAGCACACCGCTTGGAATGACGATTTCATCAACGTCGGATGAGTTGTAGCTCAATACAATCGGCGTCCCTTGTTCTTTCTTCACCAGAAGCTCCAATGCCTTCTTCAAATCGTCCTCTTGGATGGTGGCTTGCTGCACAGTTTTCCCATCGCCATCCGTAATGGTTTTAAATTTAAACGCGTCATTCGTGAGTTCGATTTGTTTGTCTTTTTCAACTACGGTTGGTGCAGGAATTATAGTAGTTGAAGAAGTGCCAGGATCTACTGGAACTACCGGATCTGGCTCCTCCCCAGCTTTATAAACCTTAATCGTATCAAAATACAGCGTTCCTTGGCCGAGCGTACCACTTGCGCCTTGATTCACATAAATCGAAAACTCTTTGATGGCATCCAAATCGATGATACGATCACCGGCTGAACTCCAAGGCGCCTTCGTAAACCCAGTGAATGGCAGCTTGACGACACCTGATTTATTATTATTTAACTCAATATAGGTTTCCCATGCCGAACCATCCGACTCCAGGAACTGAATCGTCAATTTACGGTTCGATGCATCCTTTTTCAGCCAGAAGCGAATGCCTTCATAGTCACTCCAGTCCAACTCATCTAGCTTTTTATTCACACCAGCAAAATTTTTAGACGCCGTTGGCAGCTCATAAACATACTTGCCTCCGAACGGTCCCGCTTCTTTCTGATCCCCCATAGGTGTTAATGTCACCGAGCCACCGTCTTTATTCGTTGAATACGCGCCGCCAGCTACAAGTTCGCCACCGCCATAATAGTCAAAATTATCAATGGTCGGCACTTGATCAATGGCAATAGAATCCAAATAAATGGTATTCGACCCCGCCTGCCCATTCCCTTTGTTTACGAAAATCGCATAGGATGCTATTTCAGCTCGATTCAGCTTGCCATCACCTTTCGACCAAGTTTGATTGCGTGCGAATCCACCGAAAGGAATCTGAATAACTTCAGCCTCTGTTGAAGTCATCGTTGTCTGCGCTTCCCAAATATCGCCGTCACTTTCTGTCAATTGGAATGTAAGTCCGTGTCCGACGCTATCCGACTTCAGCCAGAAGGAAATGGCATTGCCGCCTTTGGCGATATTTAGCTTGCCAAGCGTCCGTTTGACGCCGGCATAGCCCTTCGCTGCGGTCAAGCTATAGCTCAGTTTAAGCGCATGATTCCCCGCCTGCTTGATGCTATTTTCCATAAAAGCGGTTATCTCATCGCCGTCTGCTGCTTTCACATAATCGGCTCGCACCCTGGCATCATTTGAATAGAAGTCGAAATTGTCGATTTCACGAAGCGCTGCCGCTTGAATATCATCGACATACAGCGTGCCCGCACCATTTCCAATAGACCCTCTATTCACATAGATCGAAAACTCTGAAATGGACGTTAGATCGAGTTTCCCATCAACAGTCACCGATTGCCATCCCGCCAAATGGAAAGCACCAAAAGGGATGTTCATAAGGGTTCCATCCGTATGATTGATAAACACATCGGTTTCCCAATACTCGCCTGTTGCGTCCTTCAATTGAACCGTAACGCCGCGTCCTGCTTGCCCTGACTTCATCCATAGCTGGATACCATTGTTGGCTGACCAATCCGCACCGCCGATGGATTTGGTTATACCCGCATATCCTTTGGCTGCGGTCATTTCAAAGTCAAGCTTAGCCCCATATGCACCCGATTGTTTATTCTCGGCATCCAATGTCACTGTCATCGGATCGCCATCACTGTTGCGCTTATATTGGGCTCTCAGCTTCGTATTATCCGAACCATAGCCTTCATAATTATCTACAACAGGTGATTTGTACAATCGAAAATCATCCAGGTAAATAGAACGAGTGACATTGCTTGCTCCATCAATATTGATGCTAAATGTTGTAATGGACGAAAGATCAACCACATTGTTGCCCACGCCTTGATGTGAGTTTTTCCACCAATCAGGCACATAGAACTGGTTAAAAGGCAACTGTATCAACTGTGGTTCAATGCCTGATACCCGGATATCCTTTTTCCAAACTTCACCTTTCGTTGCACTGCCTTCATTGAATTGAATCGAAATACCTGTGTACGCTTCGGCAGGCTGAACCCAGAAGGAAATACCGCTGCTGCCAGACCAATTCGTATTCGTAATCTGCTTTTCCATCCCGCCCCAGCCTGCACTCAGCGAGGAGGTTAATTTCAGGCTATAATTCCCTTCGGATTTATGAACATTATCCAAATTCAAACCAAGCGGTGATCCCCCCGGATTAACGGTATAAGCACTTTTCAACATGCTGTCTGAGCCCGTATAGCTCTCGAAGTTTTCAATGACATCGCTTTTTACGTTGATAGGCTTTTCTAGCTTTTCTGAGCCTACGCCAATTTGAATGCGCCCTACTTGCGGACTCCAATATTCAGAAGCGTAGTTCGCCGGAATAACCGGGTAAACTATTTTTAAATATTTTGTTCCAGCTGGTAAGGTATAGGCTGTGTAAACCATCCGGCTCCACCACCCCTCGCCAGGCACCTCACTTATCTCACTATTACTAACATTCGTATAATGTTCACCATCAGATGATGTTAAAAAAGTGAAGTTCGGCAGCCGGTACTTACTAGGTTCTTGCCTTGCAAAGCTCGTCATGATGAAATAATTCATATCCCCCGCTGTGTGGTATACAAACGATTCCGCGTTGTTTGCCGTTCTGACTAACCGTTTCAAATCGCCACCAAAATAAGTTCCGCCGGATTCAAATCCCAGATTAGGCGTGTGGTCTGCCATTTTCAACATATTATTCATTTCATCTGTCAGCACACCATTGGTGATCGCAACGCTTGAAATAGCTTCCTTATAGATCAGCTCTTCTCCGCTTGTATGATTGTATTCGATCTCAATATCGCCTAATTGCGCATCGCCATCCCCTTCAGGGAAGGTTACTTTAAAGTACTTCGCATCCGTAGGCAATGTACTCGTATGGTACACAACTTTACGCCACTCACCGCCGCCTGCAGACGATTTATCCACCTGAAGCTCCGTGTAATTTGTCCCATCCGCAGAAATCCAGAACTTAAATTCATTTGCGGGTTGAGCCGTGTTACGGAATGCAGACACCTGTAAGGACAATGCTCGCAGCGCAGTAGGTTGCGTCGCCGTCGAAGGGAGCGCATAAGCTACGAATTGATTGGCTGCATTCGGCTGCAATTTAAGTCGATAATGATCTCCGCCAAATAAAGCAGGATCCAAGTCATCTGTCGTGAATTTCAAATCCGTTGAGAATTGATACATTTTGCTGTAATCAATAAGCTCATCCTGAATGGCATGCTTCGCGATGACAGGACCTAGCACAGGAGAATAGGTCGATTCGCCGACCGTATTTCTCGCCTTCGTTCGATAGAAATACGTTGCCCCCGTAACCGAGGTCATATCGTCGAATAAATCTGTTTTGTACGCGTCATAGACTTGAGCGCCGACCGTATTCCAAGGACCGTTCGCATACACGGAGCGTTCGACTGTATAGGACGTTGCACCTGTTGAACCCAGCCAGCCAATGCGTGAAACGGTGTTAATCGGCAGCATGACAGGCGCTTCAGGCACAGGTAATGGCGGCTTTGAAATGCCGCGAATGGCGTATGCTTTATCCCGAAGGAGACTAAGCACCGTTGATTCCTGGAAGCCTTGTTCACCGGCTGGGAAGCCTGGCCATTTGTACGCTTCGTAGAAGGTGCCACCGTACGTGCCTTCCGTATGGCGGAAAAAGCCGCCGTCCTCACTGTGATACCGCAGGCTCCAGATCAAAGCACCGCTGGTACCGTTTTCAACAACATTGTTTAAAAAAGGTGTTAATTCCGTCATTGGAATAAAGCCAAATTCCCCTACATAAAAAGGCTTCTTTCCTCTTGCTGTGTTCTTATCAATGTTCACTTGAGAAGCAAAACTCGCATAATGATTGGGATAATAATGATTGCTGACGATATCAATCGGTGAACTTGCCTCCAGCGAGCTGGCATCAATACCGTATTTGCCATCAATAAGCAGATGTTTAGAATCAATGCTTTTGATATAAGTACCCATTTCTGTTGTCCATGCGGAGGTTGGAGGTGTTAGTTCATTCCCTGTTTCCCAAGCGAGAATGGCAGGATCGTCCTTGTATTTCACATTTGTGATGGTGTTGGTACGATTCAATACATAGTTAATCGTTGCTTTGAAGTCATTCTTGATTTCCGTGTCTGTCCAGAAAGCATCTTTGCTCTTTCCATGGAACTTAGCATACTCGCCAATGCCGCCCCACCATTCATATTGATCCACGAAGGGGATAATGAGACGAATTCCGTACTCATTCGCAAGGGCCAGCGCACGGTCCAGCGCAACAAACGCTTGCTCATTGAACTGATTAGGCCCCATGACATGGCGAATCATGCCTGGGTAGTCGGTATCCTTTTTAACCGAAAGGACATAGGTTCTCGTTGCTGTTGCTCCCATTTGCTGCAAAGCTTTAAATGCATCGCGCTGCTCCCATTGTGTGGGAACCTGCCAATAGCCGTCTTCCACCATGGTGAGTGTCGGCACATTGGCGCCAATAAAACGAAATTCGTTGGAGCCATCCATCAATTGATCACCGGATCGGGTAATAAATGAAGTCAGTGCCGAAATTGGTTCCGCTTTCATTTTTGGCGTGCTTACAAACCCACCCATGAGCAATGACACCACAAGCATGGCAACTACAAGCTTTGCACACATGCTTTTCAAACGCATACGTTCGCCCCCTCGTAATCTACATTTTGTATCATTTTTAATTATAGGAGGGATGAATGGCGGATGAAATGTACTGGCTTGGCATTTTATTGGGCTATATTGTTATTTGCGTTTGTTCTCTGTACATGCGAGGCGTGGTGCCGACAACCTTTTTAAATAGGCGATTGAAGTAAGCTGCATCGGGATAGCCTACCGCTTGCCCAACCTCATACGTTTTCAGTTCTAATTGGTTAAGGAGAAGTTCCTTGGCTTTCGATACACGAAGATCAATAATGTAGTCGGTAATGGTCATCCCTGTTTCCTTGCGGAAAAGAAAGCTAACATAATTAGCTGTCAAATACACTTGATTAGCCAACTTTGATAATTCAATCTCGCGACTGTAAGCTTGATCGATGATCTTTTTGACCGTACCTACAACCTTGCGTTCGTAGGCGCCGGGCTCCATCTCCATGTCAGCTAGCATCCTTTCCATTCTGTTAAAAATATCATCTAACACGTCTTGCAAGGCAGCATGCTCGCATAACTGTAGCTCAAAATCGTTCGAATCCGCATCAGAGCCCTGTGACCGATTGGTTGCATCGGAAATACGCATGCGCAGTTGATATAAGAGATAGCCAAGCACACGACACAAATCCGCCCAGTGAATCTGGATTCGCTTCGCTCGCCGGTATAACTGACTTTTTAATTTGGAAAGCTCAGCTTGGTCCATCCACTTGGCAGAATTCTGTAACAGGGCATCAATCAGAGATACCATGACTGCGATTTCTGAACGATGGTAACTGGGCTCCTCATAGGTGATCAAGCCCATCTTGCCCTCACGATGCCAATGCATACAAAGCGCGGAAATCGCTTCAGAGAACCCCCTCGGCCAATCCTCGATAGAAGAAACAACGGAGGAGACGCCAAGCAGCGCAGCTTCGCCTCCTCCTAAAACTTGCTCAATTCTTTTCATATTCGTAACACCAAAAATTATCAGCAGCTCAAGATGAGGTGTAAGTTTGCATGCTATGCTATCTGGAAAACTTGTTACAGCAGCGATAGTCCTTGTTTTACACACAATAAATACACAAGGAATTGCCCGGCCGCTATACGTGGAGAAGGTGTCCCAAAGCAGTTCCAGCTGATCCATTTTTAGATCGCCTGCTAGATAGCTTTTCAACAAAAGATCGGTCGTTTGTCCCCTCCGTAATCTCTCCTGTAACGTTTGATCCGTCAGTTTCTTGATAACCTGATGAAGCTCTTTCTTATTAACGGGTTTGACTAAATAATCACTAACACCAGACCGCAGTGCATTTCGTACGTAATCAAACTGATTGTATCCGCTCAAAATGACGATATTCGTTTCCGGATAATGCGCTCGGACATGCTCGGAAAGCTCCAAGCCATCCATTTTTGGCATGGAAATATCTGTAATGATAACATCTACAGCTTGTTTGGTCAGGAACTGCAACGCCTCTAACCCATTACCGAACGATCCAAGAACGCTGACATTCAGTTCCATACTTTCGATCATACTTACCATGCCCATTCGAATCGGCTTCTCATCTTCAACAATAATGATGCGGATCATGGTCATCCCACCCTTAGAAGCATTCCAGAATTTAACTCTGGTCCCATTCATTCTATCATATAGGTAAAAGCCATCATACGGATTTTCCGCATGACGGCTTCGGTTGTGATCACACGCTGAGGCTTAATAAGCTTGGATATCGTCCACATAGATCGTGCTGCTGCCTGTTCCGCCTGAACCTTGATTTACATAGAGGTTAAATTCGGAGATTGAGCCCAAATCCTTCGTGCCATTCCCCCCTGAGTACCATGGAGGATGTTGGAAGGCAGTGAACGGCAATTGAATCGTTCCGCTTGTTGTGCTAGAAAGCGTATAGGTAGCTTCCCATGGTTCGCCGTTTGGCTCTTTGAACTGAACCGTTAATGTGCGGTTCGATCCATCTGGCTTGAGCCACAACTGAATGCCAGTTTTACCTGACCAGTTCTGACTGATCGCATGCACAACCCCAGCAAAAGTAGGCGTTCCCATCGTATAAGCAAGCTTCAAACCATACGAACCTTGTGATTTATTCGTCCCGTCTAGTGTTGGTGTAATCGCATTTCCGTCTGTGTTCCGCACATAAGCCGCAAGCACACTCGGGTTGGAACCGCCATAGCCTTCAAAATTATCGATAACAACCGTTGTTGGCGGCGGAGGCGTCGTGCCATTGCCTAGACTGATGGAATCCACATAGATCGTGCTGCTGCCATCTGCGCCTGAACCTTTGTTAATATACAAGTTACTCTCAGCAATTGAACCTAAGTCGACTACGCCGTTGCCGCCACTATACCAACCTGGGTGCTGGAAGCTTGTGAATGGAATGGACAGTGTTGTTGCGGTAGTCCCTGCCAACGTGTAGTACGTTTCCCATAACTCGCCATTCGTTTCTTTAAATTGAATGGTTAGCGTGCGATTCGAACCATCTGGCTTCACCCATAGATTCAGGCTTGTATTGCCGGTCCAATTCGCATTCCCTAGCGTATGAACCGCACCTGCATACGTAGTGGCTGACGAAATCGAGTAAACGATTTTGGCACCATATGCACCAGCATCCTTCGTCGTCGCTTCCCGCGTCATGGTGAACGTGTTCCCGCTAGCATTTCTCACATAGGCGGATTGAAGAGCAGCATCCGAAGCATAGCTATCGAAATTATCAACCGTTGTGGTCGGTGCAGCAAGTGCCACCGTCGTGAAAGAAATGCCTCCATTGGTTGCATTCGTAGAGCCCGTGCTGTTAACAGCTGTTACCCGCCAATAGTACGTTTTATTGTTCGCTAACACACTGGAAGACGTGTAGCTAGTGCCGGTCAGTCCGCTCACATTGATGACAGGACTTGTAAATGACGTATTGTCTGCAACGACAATTGAGTAGGAAGCTGCGTTAGCGGCTGCGCCCCAAGTAAACGTCGGCGTCACATTCACACTCGTTGCTCCGCTCGCAGGAGCAGATTGGGTAAAGCTGCCGGGCGCTTGCAGCTGCGTGCCAGAAATCGCGTACACCGTTGAATAGGCTCCCGCTGTGCCAGACAAATTGTGACCTTTGATTCTGTACCAAGTTGCAGCACCTGCCGTTGAACCTGAATCGGTCCAAGGTGTTTGATTATCGGTCACACATTGATTACATGCAACTGTCCAAGGACCGCTAGCACCTGCTGTTGAACGTTCCACGGTGTATTTATCCGAAGGCACGGAACCGCGCCAGCTCAGCACATATTTACCACCGGATGTCGTGGAGGAAGTAATTAACGGCGCACCTGGAATCCCATGCGCAGGAGGCGTGGTAATGCCTCTCATTTTGTAAGCATGATTCCGCATTTGTTGTGCTTGTGTGCGCATGAAAGTCGTATCACCGGGATAGTGGACCGTGTAGCCATCCGGATGCTGGACATACCCATAGTTATCGTTATGGCCAAATAACGCCCAGTACATGTCGCCTGCGATGACACTATCGTTCTCGATGGCCGTATGGAAAGCTGCCAGTGTACCAAACTGCTCGCTCTTCCAATCATACTCGCCGACGAACATCACCTTGCCAGCATTTCTCACTTTATTGGCTTGCGTCTGCAGGACCGAAACGGACAAACCTTTATTTCCCCACGTATAGAAGTGGTCCGAATACATATCAATACTCGAAATGGTTAAATGAGCATCTGCAATTCCATAATTACCATCTGCTACCAAGTGATGCGTATCCTGCTGCTTCAGATAGTCAGCAATTTGTTGCGTCCAATTTTTCAATTGTGTCGGATTGTCGTACCAGCCCAACTCATTCCCCGTCTCCCATGCAAGAATGGTCGGGTCATTCTTATAGGCTACGCCAGTATACGTATTTACGCGATTTAACATGACATTTAAATGCTGCTTAAACGCCGTAATAATATTGGCATCGCTAAAAAATTCATAGCCCGTATAGATAACACCGTCATCCGGGTATCCGTACCATTTGGTCCATGTTTTCTTGCCGCCATGGTAGTAATTATACATATCGATGACCGGCAGGATCAGTCGAATGCCTTGATCACCTGCGGCTTTAATGGCATAATCCACCTTCTGCCAAGCTTCCTCATTATAATTGCCAAGCGTCGGCATAATACATTTCGTGCAGCCAAACGAGTTCACTAAATGCGATCGAACAACAGTTGCTCCCATTTCTTTCGCTGTAGCCAACGCATTATCCACACGGAAACTCGTTGGAAAGTCGATCGTCCCATTCGTTGGCACATTTTCATCCAAGCCTAGCCAATAAATATTCGCTGAGCTGAATCGAAAGGGCTGGCCGTCTAATTGCAGCTGATTGCCTGATCGTGTCACATAGCCAGTCACAGCAGCTTCTGCCGCTGGCGGCATGTAGAGGGTTCCCCATAGCAGCAGCAAAGGTAAAATCCAAGACATGATGGTCAACCTACTCCTGTTGTTCATTCGATCTGCGTACATCACTATCACCCCAGTCATCTTATTTTGGAAGCGCTGTAAGCGCCTACAAACTAAGTATACGACTTTCGTTCAGCGATTGAATTGGACTGAGTATCAAAAACTTGACTTTAAACTGGAATCTACGGTAAATTTTTTTCCCCTCTGAACAAGAAAAAGCTCAAGCTAAGATGACGTGATCACCTTAACTTGAGCTGGCATGCGAACGAATGGAGCTGTCCCGAACCTCTAATGCTTCAACCTTCTTCTCGCTTCAAGCTCCTGCTTCAGCGCTTGTTCCACCAATTCGGCCATCATATCAAATTTCTCTGCTACCGTATAGGATAACGTAGCCCCGCAGTGCGTACAACGCTGCTTCTGGAGCTCTGTTCGTTTGGAACAAGATTGGCAAGTAATCATGAGAAGTCGTCCCCTTTTTGTAAATCAGATAACTCTATTATACACATTTAAATATAATCCCACACCTCAACTAGGAACGGAACGTTCTCGGAGAGCTGCCGAATTTCTGTTTGAACGCTCTCTCGAAATGGGTTAAGGTATTGAAGCCCGAAGCGAAGCAGATTTCAGTAATTGGAATATCCGAAGCCTGCAGGAGTGACTTGGCAAATTGAAGACGCAATCCTTGCAAATAGATTTGGAACGATATGCCCGTCATTTTATGGAAAACAAGACTAAAATAATTAGGCGCCAGCCCAGCCTGCTTGGCCGCATCCTCCAACCGCAGCGTCTCACGGAAATGATGATGAATATACACGAGCGCTCTCTGCAAAGATAGGGGATGTGCTGCCGCTTCATGCGACTCCGGCTGAGGCTGATCTTCATGATAGGTACGAAATAAGATCAGCAGGATTCGCTCGAATGCCCCTTTGATCAAAAGATGATGACCTGGCCTCTTCGATTGAACCTCATCACGTATTAATTGAAACTCTGACTCAATAACCTCATAATGAGCCTCTTTCAGATCAACCATATATTCCGCAACTTGCCCAAACATGAACTCTCGCATTTCCTGATCAAGCAGTTCTTCATCAAATACTAGATTGTACAAGTCCATTTGCTCATCAGGATACGAATAGATTTCATGAAAATCCGCAGGAGTCAACAGAAACAAGCTTCCCTTGCTCAGCTCATGCGGAGCGCCATTCACAATATTCATGCCCCTGCCTCGAATCACAAAGCAAAGCTCATAGAACTCATGCCAATGCAGCGCATGATGCGTATCAATATGTTGGAAGTAAATTTGAAAGGAGGAAGCAGGATGAATAAATTGTTCATTCGTTAGTCTCACTGGCTGTTTTTTCATCCGCGTTCCTTCTCTCCGCTTATTTCGTTTATCCTAAGATTTCCACGAACGAAGCTGAATTCCTGCTACTCTACATTTGCATATTTATTTCCAGCTAAATCTTTGCCGCGAGCCAACCATACTTTGAAGTTTGGATTTTTCTCTGCAAAAACTTTGGTATCCGTTGAGAAATAACGCATTGTATAGCCGCAGCGACGGAACTCGCTTTTGTTCGGATCCGCACCATGAATAATGCGCGAATCATGCAGGGAGCATTGCCCTCTTTGCAGTTCAAAATGAACGGCAGTAGAGGTGTCGATGTTTTTGATTTGCGTGTTGAAAAGATTCTTCGCACCGTCTACACTCTCGTATTCAGAAAATCCGTTGCTGTGCGTGCCTGGAATGACTTGCATACAGCCATTTTCCTTCGTGCTGTTGTCGATCGCGAGCCATACGGTAATGATGTTATCGAAATTGCTGACGCGGCCTTTCCAATAAGCAGAATCCTCATGCCACGGCGTTGCTCGGCCAACAAACGGATCCTTGCAAATAAAGTGTGAGGACCAAAGTCCGATATTAGGGCCGATTATTGGCTCAACCAGATCCAACACTTCATCCGAGAGTAGGAATTGCAGCAAGCGATCCTCACGAAAATGCGGTGTGTCTAGCTCGTCAGACAGCTTGCTTCCTTTTTGCTTCAGCTGATCCTCAAAAATCTCTGTTAGCTCAGCCAGCTTCTCAGCGGAGAATAACTGCTTATCGTATAGAAAGTACCCATTCTTCTTATAAAATGCCACATCTTCTTGTGTTAACTTACTAGTTAATTTACTCATCTTGACCCCTCCTGGAAGTGTATTCCTTGCTACACATTTACTATACCTCGGAGTAGGTTTCGAAGGCTTATCATAAGCTTAGAAGAAGTTAGCGTATCTTCAGATGATTTATGTCCAGAACCAGAATACAAGCAGCAGCATTGTAAAACGAACGATCTCATAGGAGGTATCAACTGCCACTACAAGCCAGCTTTTGAACTGCCATACCTTTTTGCCAATTGTGAATGGGAGTGTATAACCTGCGGCGAGCAGCATCGTAAACCAGAAGGCATTGGATAGACGTTCTCCATCATATGCAAATGCTTGCCCGCCAGCCTTCCAAAGCTCTAAACATATCGCAAAGGCAATAGAAGTAACGAAGGATACGAGAATATAAATGACAAAAGATTGAATCTTATCTGCTTTACTTACGTTAAGCTGCACGCCGTCCCTTTTGCCGTACATGTCCCTCTGATAAGGCTTTGCCCATATGACGGCCATCCATAGAAAGCCTAAAACCAAGGATAAAACGCCAGTAACCAACACGGCCCAGTAGTTAATTGAATCGAATAACATGTCTAATCTCCTCTTCTCGCCTATCTAATTTTACGAAACCTTTTGGTTTCGTTTTTCATTATATACAACCATTTGGTTGCATGTCAATTCCGACTTTCTGTCAAAAGTATGCAAAAGTCTAATCGTTTTTCATGAAGTTCCACTCTTGTACATATCAAGCTCTCACCTAATGACATATGCATAGAATTAGGATCACAATAGTTATTCCCAGCAGTCGTAAGTGCTTAGAACGTACAATTCACTTTAAAATACGTGATGGAGTGATGGTGGTGGAAAATTATCAAATCGTTCCCTGGATTAACGATGTTTTGGATCCAGGAGTTGTAGCTAACATGTATGTACCTCCTGCGCTAGAAAATCTGGCGCGAGAAGTCATGGGACACTACGACATGCAGGTCAATGATATGATCTTGATTACCTCTAAGCCCGATAAAGGCGGAGCAATTTGGAAGATCGGCACAAGCAAGGGCAATCTCAGTATTAAATGTTTGCACAGACGGCCTAGAAGAAGTCTTTTCAGTGTTGGCGCTCAAGCTTACATGTCTGGTTTAGGTCATCGGGTTCCGTCATTTATTCCGACCAAAGAAGGTAATTTCTACGTTGAAGCAGGCGGTAAACTATGGATTGTTACCGACTGGATCGAGCCTCTGGTGCCCGTATCGAAAGTCGACTTAGAAGGCGCTTCACAGCTCTGCTATGGCTTAGGTGAGTTTCACAAAAACTCCAAAGGCTATGTCCCTCCAAGCGGTTCGGAGAAATCCTCACGCATCTACGGCTGGGGCAAATATTATGAAAAAATTATGGCCAAAATCGGCTGGTTTCAAGACATCGCGCTCGCCTATTCGGATACTGCAGCAAGCGCAAGCTTACTTGCCGTCATTGATGAATTCAAGCGCCAAGCCAACGATATGTATACTCGCTTCCAAAATTCCCCCTACAGCGCCATGGTAGCCAAAGGTGAACCCCACTGGGGACTTGCCCATCAGGACTTCGGTTGGTCGAACGGCCAAATGGGTCCCGGCGGAATTTGGGTTATCGACTTAGACGGCGTTTCCTATGATCTGCCTATCCGCGATCTACGTAAATTGATCACAAGCACCATGGATGATATGGGTGTATGGGACTTGACCTGGATTCGCGGCATGATTGAAGCTTACCATCGAGCTAATCCGCTTGATCAAGAAACTTTCGAAATATTGTGGATCGATATGGCTTTCCCGAATGAATTTTACAAGCATGTCAAAGAAATCGTGTTTAATCCAATAGTATTTATGGATACTGAGCTTTCAGCTGTCCTTCAAAGAGTCATGACAACAGAAACAAGTAAATGGCAAGCCTTAACCGAGCTTGAAAAGGATAAAGCCAATTACCCAGCGGGAGACTACTCGTCGGACTACGTCAAACCAGTTGCCGGGCGTCCTTCTGTTGTACTTCCAGGAGAATTGTCTACGCCGATTTACACCGAAGTGCCATTTACACCAGTTATACCGGTTATGCCTACTGTTGAAGTTCCTCTTGAAACAGCGCCTGTATTTGCTGAATTGCCTGCAGCCAAGGAGGAAGTCATCACTGTACCTTCTACACCAGTTTTAGAGCCTGTTCTTGTAGGAGATCCAGGTGCTATTACCGTGCCTCCAATACCTGAACTCATTCAATTCCCAGCTCCTGGTCAGAGAAGATTTAAACTGCGAGTTCCAAGGAAGCGTCGCGCATTGAGAAGAACGAGAATCATCAAGAAAACCCGTTATCTAAGACGCAGAAAATTAAAAAGACTCACAAAATGGAAGCGTGTATCCCGTTATAAAGTCATTTGGGGTTACAAAAAATGGCACTCCAAGAAAAAAGTGAAGCCATTAGTCCGTCCTCGGAAGAAACAAATGAAACGCAAACTAGGACTGAAGAAGCCTGTTAAACGTGTAGTGAAGCCAGCTATGAAAAAACGACTTCAACCAGTAGCCAATAAGAAGTTACCGCCACCGTGGAAAAAAAGGCGAAATCCAAACAGAAAAAGGACTGCCTGAGAAAGGAAGCTGTTAACCTGTGAACATTCTGATGATTTGTACGGAAAAGCTGCCTGTCCCCAACATTAGAGGGGGAGCTATCCAAACCTATATTGACGGTGTGTCCTCGCTGCTAAGTAAACATCACAGAATTACGATTCTTGGAAGAACCGACCCTGAGCTGCCAAACGATGAAGTAGTAAATGGTATCCGATATGTACGTGTTAATTCAGACGGTTTACTTGAAGCCTACATGGCGGGAGTCATCCATTTCCTAAAAAGCAGTTCCGAACATTTTGATATTATTCAAATATTTAATCGGCCCCTGCTGGTTCTTCCAGTTCGGGAGGTTGCGCCTTCTTCACGCATTATTTTAAGTATGCATAACGATATGTTTAATCCCTATAAGATTGATCATATACAGGGAACTGCCGTTGTTGAACAAACTGAACGTATTATTACAATCAGCCAGTATATTGGAACTGCCATCTGTGATTACTATCCGCAAGCAGCTCCTAAAATAAAACCGGTTTACTCCGGCGTTGATTTGAACCGCTTTGCGCCTTGGATGGAGTCGGAACATGCAAGAAACGCTAGGGACAGCATCAGGGCTGAACACAATCTTTCTAACAAAAAAGTCATTCTGTTTGTCGGTCGGTTAACTCGCAATAAAGGTCCCCATGTCTTAGTGCGCGCTATGTCTGAAATCAACCATTCCGACGCTGTACTCGTTGTTGTTGGCGGTGCTTGGTTCAGTGATAACTCAGTAAGCGACTATGTGGCCTACGTTAGAGCTTTAGCCGTACGCTCGCCGCTCCCTGTCATTACGACTGGCTATGTGCCTGCGCAAGATGTGCATCGCTGGTTCTGTGCTGGAGATGTGTTTGTCTGTACGTCGATTTGGCAGGAGCCTTTGGCGCGTGTTCACTATGAAGCTATGGCTGCTGGTTTGCCATTCCTCACAACAGCTAGAGGTGGCAATCCGGAGATCGTCAAGAATAATAACGGCGTCCTCATTAATAATCCAGAAGACCCGAGAGAGTATGCACAGAAGCTAAATTCGTTGTTATCTGATGTGAATCATTCACGTCAAATGGGAATTAATGGGCGCCGATTGGCTGAACAAAATTTTGCATGGGAACGCGTTGCTCAGGAAATTCTTGCCGTCTGGGAACAACGATAAAAGCATAGAGCTTGCTAATTAGACTAAATGGCTGTCCCACAAGTAGCTATTTCTACTTGGGGGCAGCCTATTTTCCATGTAGAAAGGAGAATAACAAAGATGGTTAACCTCTAACTCCTGATCTGCAGGAAAAACCTCTTTCTGCAAGTATGGTGCCTCTGCGAAACTAGCAGAAGCCCTAACAAGAGTAAGAGGTTTTCCCTAAAAATGAATCAAGCCTAACTAAACCTTAAGCTTCCTCATCATCGTTATCATCGTCGTCTTCTTCATCGTTGTCGCCATCGTTGTCGTCATCGTCGTCTTCTTCATCTTCTTCGTCATCATCGTCTGATTCTTCTTCAGCATCTGTAGAAACGACAGTCGCTTCTTCTTCACTTTCATTGTCGTCATCGTCATCATCGTCTTCGTCTTCATCTTCGTCTTCATCGTCATCATCGTCATCATCGTCATCATCGTCTGATTCTTCTTCAGCTTCTGTAGAAACGACAGTCGCTTCTTCTTCACCTTCATTGTCGTCATCGTCATCGTCATCATCGTCTTCATCTTCATCTTCATCGTCATCATCGTCTTCATCTTCATCTTCATCTTCATCTTCATCTTCATCTTCGTCTTCGTCTTCGTCTTCATCATCTTCATCTTCATCTTCGTCTTCGTCTTCGTCTTCATCTTCATCGTCTTCATCGTCTTCATCATCTTCATCACTTACTGCTGACACGGTTACTTCGTCATCATCGTCGTCTTCTTCATCTTCGTCATCGTCGCCTTCTTCTTCGCCATCTTCGTCGTTTTCTTCATCTTCGTCATCGTCGCCATCTTCTTCGCCATCTTCTTCGCCATCTTCGTCGTCTTCGTCCTCTTCGTCTCCACCAAACGATACCTTGGAACCATCAGCTAATTCTACCTCAACTTCATCGACTTCTGCCCAGTTAATGTCTTTCTTTAAATCAGCTATTTCGGCCAACTCAATTTTAACTTTGTCACCATTTACATACTCCAATGAGAGCTCAGTTACTTCGGGATGTGCTTTCAAATAGCTAATTAGTTGTTCTAAACTTTCCAACCAAATCATTCCTCTCGCCTTAAATTAGAAACTTAGTTGTCTCCCTGTATACTATGATTTTTACTACTTCATGCTTAGGCTATTGATAGAGTAGATTGGCGGATTATGTTTGTCCCGATAGAGGATTTCCATAAAACGTATACATATCAGCGTATTTTCCCTGTGAATAGCCCTTCCATTTCATAAATTTCATCATAAATTAATAATGTCTTCACATAGACAAGGAGGTAAAAGCTTATGAAAGGATTAATTCTCTGTGCAGGCATAGGTACTAGACTCCAACCTTTTACCAATATTAAACCTAAAGGTCTGCTTCCAGTGGCGAATAAACCCTTAATTCATTACGGTATTGAAAAGCTAGTGGAATTAGGCATCAACGAGATCGGCATTGTCATACGGCCCAATCTTCATGCCATGTTTATGGAAGATGTAGGTGCTGGAGAGAGGTGGAATGTAAACATCACATATATTTTTCAAAATAGTCCTCTGGGGATTTCAGACGCTGTGAAACACGCCGAGTCTTTCATGGCTAACGAGCCCTTCGTGCTGCTTCTTGGAGATAATTTGATCACCCAAGAGCTTCATGGCTTGTGTAACGCAATTACACAGGAGAACCATGATGCAGCCATTCTGCTGAGAAGAGTGGCGAACCCAAAGGCATTTGGTATTGCCGAAATACATGAAGATCGCATTATTGGTCTAGAAGAGAAGCCTTCAGAGCCCAAGTCGGATCTTGCGGTTCTGGGGAGTTATGCGTTTAAACCGAGTATTTTCCAAGCTGTACATGCAATCCGTCCTTCAGCCAGAGGCGAATATGAAATTACAGATGCGATTCAATGGCTCATTCATCACCAATATTCGGTGACGTATCAAATGACAGACAAAAATTTTTCTGATGTTGGGACGATGGAAGGCTGGCTCGAAGCAAATAGATGGATGCTGAAGCTGCTGGAGGAAGAATGCTTGCTAACGACTCGCACCGACTACCCAGGAACCACGTTAATCCACCCGGTATGCATCGACCCTAGTGCGGAATTACTTAATTGTGTGATCGGCCCATACGTGACGATTGGCCCCAATGTAAGACTCGAAAGTTGTACGTTAGAGAACAGCATTTTGTTAGAGTACGCCATTCTTAATCCTAACCACTATCCAATGACGAACTCGATTATTAGTCCACAGTCGATGTTTGTACAAAAAGATGGAGGGGCAGGAAAATGAACATTTTAATCATGGGAATGGGATACGTCGGCGTTACTACTGGCTTGGTATTTGCGGAGCTCGGATGGCAGGTTACAGGATTAGATACCGATAAGATGAAAATACAAGCATTATCAGAGGGCAATTTATCTTTTTATGAACCAGGGCTAGATCTCTTGTTAAAAAAGCACCTTGAATCCGGCAAAATCAGTTTTACTTTCTCCCCAGAGAAAAGCATTCAAGATAATGACATCATTTTCATCTGCGTTGGTACTCCTTCTGATAAAGATGGAAGCGCTGATCTCCAGGCTGTTCGAGGAGCGGCCAAAAGTATCGGCTTTTTCATGAATGACTATAAAATAATTACTGTGAAAAGCACAGTTCCTATAGACACCAATCGTAAAGTCGTCGAGTGGGTCAAAGAATCACAAACTTATCCTCACCCCTTCGAGGTCGTCTCTAACCCCGAATTCCTTCGCGAAGGCAGCGCCTTGTATGACTCGCTGAATCCAGACCGCATTATTATAGGAAGCGAAAATGAGCAAGCCGCAGCTGTCATCCAATCACTATATGGCAGCATTCAGACTCCTACGTTTGTAACTACACCACGCACAGCGGAACTGATTAAGTATGCTTCGAATGCATTTTTAGCAACTAAAATTTCCTATGTGAATGAATTATCAAGGCTTTGCGAATCGTTGGAGGTCAATATTACCGATGTCACCAAAGGGATGGGTATGGATCAGCGGATTGGCCCTCATTTCTTAAAAGCAGGGATCGGTTATGGCGGGTCTTGTTTCCCAAAAGACAGCATGGCTCTTTTATACACAGCGAGAGAACAACAAGTGGCTCTGAGCATTCTAGAGCAAGTTGTTGCCGTCAACAACTCGCAGTCTTCTTACTTTTTGAACATGTGGGAGCAAAAAATAGGTGGATTCAGCGATAAAACGATCGCGATTCTCGGCATTTCCTTTAAACCGAATACCGATGATTTGCGTGAAGCACCTGCTCTCTCCATCATTAAGCAATTGCAAGAGAAACAAGCGAACCTCCGCGTACACGATCCCATAGCCAAGCTTCCAGCCGCACTTCAATCCGATACGATTCAACAATTCGATGCACTTGAAACCACCTTGCAGCAGTGTGACGCAGTCATCCTATGTTCGGAATGGAAAGATTATATTCGCGCAGATTGGGCGCAGCTAAAACAATATTTAGCAAATTACTATATTTTTGATGGAAGAAATGTGCTTAATGGGAAAGAAATGACCAAGCTAGGCTATTCCTATTTTGGTATCGGAAATAGATAATCTGCCCCAAGATTGGGAGGTTAAATAGATGAAAATACTCGTCACAGGCGCAGCCGGATTTATCGGATCGCACCTTTGTGAAAAACTTCTCCAGGACCCACGAAACGAAGTCATCGGATTGGATGCGTTTGTTCAGAAATCTCCGACGCCGGTTCCTGTTAGAGAATATAATCTTCGTTTTTTGCTTCCTCATTCGCGATTCACCTTCATTAACCAGGATCTCTTGCATGCTCCATGGGCGGAGATTCTTCCGGGTGTAGATATCGTTTATCACTTGGCTGGGATGCCTGGTGTGCGTTCTAGCTGGGGGGATGATTTTAAAAGCTACGTCACCAATAACATCGAAGCAACCCAAAAGCTGCTGGAAGCATGCCGGATCTACCCCGTCAACAAAATCGTCTATGCATCCACATCTTCCGTATATGGCGAAAAAACGAATCAAGTGAATGAAACCGCTACAACAGAGCCTCTCTCGCCTTATGGGGTCACTAAACTGACTGGAGAGCAGCTCTGTAAGGTTTATATGACGAAGGATGAGTTACCGATCGTTGTGCTGCGTTTCTTCACTGTGTACGGTCCTAGACAGCGTCCTGACATGGCGTTTCATCGATTCATCCAGCATATTCGGAGCAATAAGCCAATACCGATCAATGGTGATGGACTCCAAACTCGCGACTTTACCTTCGTTGGCGACTGCGTTGAAGCTATTGCGGCAACGGCTCATGCTGCGAATATCATTGGCGAAACCATTAACATCGGCGGCAAAGAGCGCGCTTCTGTCCTTGATTGTATTGCCATTCTTGAGGAGCTTTTCGAGCGTAAAATTGACAGGCAATTTCTTGGCAAAGCCTCCGGAGAGCCTCGTCATACGTGGGCGGACATCAGCAAGGCACAGCGATTGCTCGGCTATGAGCCAAAAACCGATTTACGCAGTGGGCTGCAAGCCGAAATCTTAGATTTATCTCAGACGCCTTATTTGTAAGGCGTATATTAAGGGCAAATGACTGGAACTTCTACACATGGACGTGTGTGGGAGTATCCAGTTTTTTTGCATGGGGTGATTGGCAGGCGTTGCTGCAGATCTTGGTTAGAGCGAGTTAGTCGGGTTTGTCGACTAGCTCTACATAAATTCGCAATTTGGTCATAAAATTGCCCCATTTGATGATCATTTCTCATTTATTTTATAAAATATGGATAAAAACCTTCGTTTTTCAGCTAAGAAATCCAGTATTTGAAAATTTTCTGCCCTAGCCCCTACTTTAACCGTCACAATTACAAGCGTTTCCATCACTTTTAATAAGGGAAATCACGTTTCTCGTTCACTTTGGTGCTTTCTACCGTTTGCAATTCCCTACCTGATCGTTTATATTTTTATCTTGCTGGCTATCCTATTAGCATAGAATTCGGATTATTTAACAATATAAGCCAGTACAATAAATGAATGAGGTGTACCCCAATGACATTGAAAAAAACAGCTGCAGGGCTTCTTATATTAACGATGGCGGTAACAGGTGCGGCATGTTCTTCCAAGGATTCAACAACTTCGCCAACTCCAGCTGCTACAGCATCAACAGCTCCTCAAGCTACCGCCGCTGTATCGCAGGACGCAACAAACATGAAAGGCTACATTGCAGCTAGAATTGCTCGCGAAAAAGTAGATTACCTCTTCGCTGAAGCAAAATCAGCAGATGGTGCTTTCATCGTGAACCCCGTTGCTGCAAAAGACAAAGAAGCAGCTAAGAAGTTCTTATCCAGCTACATTGATGCTTCGTTGCTAGATACGTTAACAAATCATTATGTAACAGATAAAAAAGCAGGCGAGGCGTTCCTTACGAACACGAAATCGTATTTCACGTCCAACATCCTGACGACTAAAAAAGAAGAAATTACTTTTGATAAAGCTAACACGCCTGAGCTCGTGAAGTTCACGACGAAAGACGGCGTTACGTATACGACGAAAAATGTGAACGACAAATTCCTATTATCTGAAGTGAAGTAAGGTTTTGCGGGAAATATAGAATGACAAAAGAGCTAAGCATCCGCTTAGCTCTTTTCATTATTCTTTAAAATAGTCACTCTCATGCACCCAATCCGCGATTTGGAACGCGCGCTGGATTTGTCCCCGCTCCGCATCCCGCGGCTCGCCAATCAGCGTGCCGTCGTTGAGAATCGTGAAGTTTTTATTCGTGTTCACGAGAATTTTGCCCATTGCTGTTGACTTGAATTTCGTTTTGTCTACACCCATCAGATAAGCCAGCGTAGGTAATGTGTCAATCTGTCCCCCGATGGTGGGAATCTGCTCGCCTTGCATACCTTTATTGTAAATGATGAACGGGAGCTGCAGCGAGTGCGTTCGCCACGCTTCATTTTCCATGGCCGGCATGGCGTCGACTTGATCTTGATAGTACTTATGCACGCCGGTGTGGTCACCATAAATCGCAACAACGGTCTGATCCAACAAGCCGGATTGATCTAGCTTATCTAAAAACGCGCCAATTTGTTTGTCCGTGTAATGGATCGATTGGAAATAGGCGCCCATGATCGACTTATCAAAGGTTGGCTCTAGCGTAAGCTCCTTTGTTTTCTCAGGCAAATCGAAAGGTCCATGACTGGATAATGTAATCACATGCAGCATAAATGGAGACTGGACAGTTGTCATTTTTTCACCAAGCTGCCTCAGGTAAGTCTCGTCTGACAAGCCAAGTCCTACGATATCATCCACCTTGTACTTCGTTAGATCCCAGCTCGTTTGGTATCCAATATTGTGATGCGCCTCGACCCAGTTCCAGCTCCCCGCGGGTTCGGAATGTGTGGAAATCGTTTGATAACCGATCCCTTCCATCAACTTCGGCAACGAATTGTACGTATTGGTCGGATAGCGAAAAAAATTCGCGCCATGCCGAACTGGAAATACCGATGTCGTCGTCAGCAGATCGCTATCTGAACTCGTCCCATTGTTGACCTGCTCATAAAAATTCGGGAAATATAAGCTATTTCCCAACAATCGATTGATGTTCGGCGTAATCTCTTGTCCGTTTACCTTTTGACCAATCACGAAATTCTCCAATGATTCCACCTGAATGACGATTAGATTCTTCCCTTGAAACATCCCTTTGTAGCTGTTATCCGGAAGACTTTCGGCATTCTTGCTAAACCAGTCCTGCACCTCTGTGCGCGATTGCTCGTTAAGCGAAATCGATTTCGCATCTCCGAATAGTCGCAGACCATCATACAAATGATAACCAATGGGTGACATATCTGACATTGATTGAAAAGGCGCCCAACTGAGATTGAAGAACATCATTTCACCATTAGTCGTATCTTTTACATCGATGCGATAATGCTCTACATACACAGTGCCTGCAGCTACCAGCATCAATACCATTGCCAATACTGGCTGTCTTTTGCGTTCGAATCTGCGTGACAGGATTGAACTGTTGTTCATTTGATAAAGCCCAATCGCAGCCAGTACCAGCAGATCAATAATTAGCCACAGATCAAATGGGCGTATGAACGTCCATAGATTATAATCGAGCGGATTGAATCCGTTCGGATGCGCAATGAATCTCAGCGATAGAAATGCAGCATACGCTCTGTAATACACTAAATCGCATAACAATAGTAAACTAAACAACACCTGAATACAGAATAAATAATAGCGACGGCCTCGCTTTTTAAAGAAAAGTCCAATAACAACGACAAACAAAATGAACATCAAGTGAGAGAGGACTGGCGGAACGGTAAAATACATTTTGCCAATATTAATCCCCGTATTACCCGGCGCATGCAGGGCAGCCAGTAAAAGCTGTGACTTCACTAAAATAGCTAAAAACGTGTACACAATGAGCTTATCGCGACTCACAACCCAACGAAGGATGTTTAGAATCGTGGAGCCCCATGTTTTTCTTCTATAGGATGATAATTGCTGCAAAAAAGGATTCACCTCATACCTGTTGATTTCAAGCCGATTTTCCCATTTTAACACATGTAGCTGATGCATGTTGCTTACAAATATTGCAATATAGCGAACGACATGCTGTGCACGATGGTCTAATCAACAATGAGAAAAACTTCTATCGAAGTACTTCGAGGATGAGCGACCGCGTTTTAAAGGTAGTTTTTATCGCCAATATGAATTTGTTCTCCCGAGTACCGGAAACTTATTCCTGTCTCGTAATCGAAGCCTTAGGATGGAACTGATTCGCTTCGTCTCCTTGCACAATGCCCAAAGCTCTTGCCACACCTACAGACTCCGCATAGTAATCACCAAATTCAACGTCGTTGAATGGTTCCCCCCTACTCCCCTTCAAACCTAACGCTCTCATTAATAGCACAAGGTAATCTGCTCGAGTCACAGCTGCACCAGGACTAAACTGTCGTTCTTCCGTGCCATTCACGATGCCTTTGGCCGCCAAATCTTCTATGGCCTCAATGGCCCAGTCTTTCAAACCATAAGCTTCCACCTTGCCTTATTCTACCCTCCAAATGGATATGCTAATGAAAAATGGATGGTATCCGATCATTTTCTACCCTAGTCCTTATCCTGTTCACCTTACGAATCCTTATAAAATCCATAGAATGAAGTAGAGTCAATCAATCAGGAGGTCGAACATGAAAAAACTTACTCTAATTACTACAGCTTTACTCGCAACAACAGTGCTAGTATCCGCGTGCGGAAACGGCAGTGAGGAAGCTGCATCGACGGATAAAGGTGCTGCTGGCGGGAAAGTAAAGCTTACCATTTGGCACAACTGGTCCGGTCAAGATGCGAAGGCCGTTGCTATGCGTAAAATTCTAGATGATTTCCAAACTCAGAATAAAGATATCGAGTTGGAAATTGAAGGTCTACCAACAGACGGTTTGAAAACTCGTCTAAAAACAGTGGCAGCAGCGAATGAAATGCCTGACTTATTCGTTATGTGGCCTGATGCGATGACGAAGGAATTCGTTAGCGGTAACCTGCTTCAACCGATCAATGAGTTCTTGGACAGCAAGCCAGAATGGAAAAACAATTTCATTCCAGGCGCGCTTGACGGCTATACCGTAGATAACAAAATCTACTCCGTTCCGATGAACTTGTCCCCAACTTCTTTTATTTACTACAACAAAGCGTTGCTTGATCAGTACCACGTTGCTGTTCCAAAAACATGGGATGAGCTTATGGCTGCTGTAAAAACGTTCAACGACAACAAAATCATCCCTATCGCGCTTGGTAACAAAGCGAACTGGGCTGTGCAATCGACGATTTTCAGCGGACTTGCTGATCGTATGACAGGTTCCGAGTGGTTCCTTAAAGCTGCTAAGCAAGATGGCGTGAAGTTTACAGATCCAGAATTTGTTCAAGCATTGAAAAAGCTGCAAGAGCTAAGCAATGCAAAAGCATTCCAAGATGGCTTCAACAGTATCGATCAAAATCAAATGAGACAGCTGTACTATCAAGGTAAAGCAGCTATGTTCATCGATGGCGGTTGGGCAATGGCTGACGTCGTTCAGAACGCCCCTAAAGATTTGCTTGCCAACACGCATATCGCTTTAATGCCAACGGTTGCAGGTGGAAAAGGTGAAGCGCAAGCAACGTCTGGTGTTGTTGGAACAGGTCTAGGTGTGAGTAAAAAGTTAACTGGCGCAAGAAAAGAAGCCGCTCAGAAATTATTCTACGCACTCTCTGGTCCAGATGGACAGCAAGCAACATTGAACAGCTCCACATTAGTTAGCTACAAAATCGAGCTTGATCCGTCGAAAGCAAATCCTTTGTTCGTTGAACTGAACGACCTGATGAAAACGACGAAAATTACTCCAGTTTATGATGCGAAATTAAGCTCTGCTGCAGTTGAAGTCATCAATAACGGACTACAAGAGCTACTTATGGGTGGAAACGCCGAAGCGATTGCTAAGAAAATTCAAGATTCACAAGCTGCTTCATTAGGTAAATAATACGTAATCGAACATCCAGCCCTCCACGTTTGTGGCAGGGCTGGCTAATTTCATACATGAAGGAAGTGAGATTGATGAATGCAGCTTACGTCCGCAGGTTCGTCATTATGAGCCTTGCGCCTGCGATTTTAGTTTATGCCTTATTTGTGTTTGTACCGGTTATCTGGTCAGGCTACTACAGCTTCTTCGACTGGAAAGGAATTGGCACAGCGAAATTTATCGGTTTAAAAAACTATGTAGAAATTATTCATGATCCTATTTTTTGGACATCCTTAAAGAATAACCTTATTTTTCTAGTTGTTGCTGTGTTTGGTCAACTCCCTGTCGCACTCATTCTTGCGATTCTGCTGCATAAAAGCAATGCGTTGCAACGTTTCATTCGTTCTGCTGTGTTCGTTCCGATGGTGATGTCATCGGTTGTAATCGGTATGATTTGGCAATACATTTATCATCCGCAAATCGGTATTCTAAACCTTCTCTTAGAAAAGCTAGGTTTAGCATCCTGGAAGCTGCAATGGCTGTCTGATCCTAAAATTGCGATTTTCTCGCTGGCTCCTCCGCTCATTTGGAGCTTTGTCGGTCTATATCTCATTATTTTCATCTCCGCTTTTCAAAATATTCCTGGTGAAATTCACGATGCAACGCAGATCGATGGCGCAGAAGGCGCACGTAAGTTATTCTCAGTCACTCTGCCTATGATGTGGAGCACCGTGCAAATTGCCATTATTTTATGTATCTCAGGAAGCTTGAAGTCTTTCGATCTCGTGTATGTCATGACCAAAGGCGGACCTGCTCACGCGACTGAGCTGCTCGCTACGTATATGTATAATTCTACATTCTCCTCGTACCGATATGGATTCGGTAGTGCCATTTCGACAACAATCGTCTTAGTCAGCCTTATTTTCATTGGAATTAGCCAATGGGCAACAAGTCGTAAATCCAAAGTATAGTGAAAGGAGGAAGCTGACAATGTCATCTGTTCCCATTCAAGCAAATTCAACAGCTACAACTCAAAAGTTCTCGTTTCGTGCAGTGAAACAAGGCGCACTCTGGACGTTCCTAACCCTCTATGCGGTTCTTACGCTATATCCGCTATTTTGGCTCGTTATTTCCTCATTTAAAACGAATAGCGAGTTCTTTAACCATCCGTTCGGATTGCCTCAGGCTTGGAAATTTTCCAATTATGTCACCTCTTGGCAGGCGTCCAAAATGGGTACGGCTTTTTTTAACTCCGTCGTTGTATCGCTTGTCTCCCTTGTACTTACGCTGTTTTTAAGCTCCCTAGCGGCTTATGTGCTGGCAAGAATCAAGTTTCGTTTCAAAGCTATTATTCTTGCGTTTTTCGTAATCGGGATGCTGATTCCTATTCATAGTACACTGGTACCTTTATTTATTCTTATGAAACAAATCGGACTCCTGAATACGTATTGGGCCCTCATTTTGCCTTATACAGCCTTCGCATTACCGACAGCTATCTTCGTTCTTACGGCGTATTTGTCTTCTGTACCGAAAGAAATCGAAGAAGCAGCTTATATCGATGGAACTCGACTTTGGGGTGTATTTTGGCGCATCATGCTGCCGATCTCCTTGCCAGCACTATCGACGGTTGTTATTTTAAGCTTCTTACATTTCTGGAATGACTTCTCCTTCGCCCTTGTTTTTATTAGCAAAAGTGCCTTGAAAACATTGCCTTTGAGTATCGCCAACTTCGCAGATGGCTACCAAACGGATTACGGCTTAACGCTCGCCGCGATGACGATCGCTGTTATTCCAACAATCGCTGTATACTTGGCCTTCCAAGAGCAAGTGATGAAAGGCATGACCGCAGGAGCTGTCAAAGGCTAAGGACGACCAACATCCAGACAACGAGTAAGGAGATGACATGTGTTGCGCAAGTGGTTTGGTTATTCCTTACAGCGTAAGCTATCCTTCATTATGCTAGTAACAACATTAATCCCCCTCTTGTTTCTGGGAATCTTCGCTTTCACGACTTCGTCGGATATTACCCAAGATAAGGCGCAGCAAACCGGCATGAATTCGCTCGCGCAAATGGATGCCAAATTTGAGTTTATTCTGAAGGACGTTGAAAGTATGTCCATCTTTCTCATCGGTCAACGTGATATTCAATCGTATTTGAAGAGAACCGATGAGAACCTGGATGCACAAGCCCAAATCCTTGGGTTGATGACCAATCTGGTATACACCAAGGATTATATTTCCAATATTACGATATATCCCAGCAACAATACGGCAAAGTTATCTACTTCCACGATCTACAGCTCAAGTTTGGATCAAGAGGTAAATGTTAGGCAAGTTACAGAAAAGCTGTGGACAGGTTTATACAATATCGAGAATTATTTAGGGAAACGTCAAGTTTTTTCCTTTGTACGCCCCTTACGCGCTATGAATACGTACCAGACGCTCGGTTGGCTGTCCATCAGTATCGATGAGAAAGCCTTATCCCGCATTTGGTCCACACCTAACCTTGCTGATGGCTATGGTCAAGTCGCATTACTGAATGATCGCAATGAAATCATGTCTTCCACAACAAAAGGATGGCTGTCCCAAGAGGCAGATAGCTTGTTCCCTGGCATCCATGCTAGGATTCAAGGTCATGCTTCCGGGGTGTGGTCATCAGGAATCGGGAGCGCCCAACAGAGCATTTTATTTTATCGGGAGCCCATGATCAACTGGACCATCGTTGGCATTATTCCATCGAAGCTGTACAGCGCTCAGAATCGGTATATTTTGCAATTAACAGCCATTGCTGTTGCCCTATCTGTCTTGACCAATGTATTGCTTACGATCTTCGTGATTCGCAAAGTCACCACACCTCTCGGCTCACTAACTCGCTTGCTTACGAAAATCAATCCCGATGAGCCCTTGCCACATTATCCGATCTACACATCCGATGAAATTGGACGGCTTGCCGGTAGCTACAATCTGTTAAGCACGCATATCGAGGAATTAAAAAAACAGCTCATCCACAACGAAACGCGTAAAAAAGAAGCCGACATGCGCGCTCTGCAGGCACAAATCAATCCGCATTTCCTCTATAACACGCTGTCTTCGATTCATTGGATTGCCCTGCTCAAAGAAGAAGATCGAATCGCTGAGATGGTCGGTGCGTTGAGTGACTTCTTGCGATTCAGCTTAAATAAGGGCAAAGAGTATTGTAAGGTTTCGCAGGAGCTTGCCCATATTCGCAATTACGTGCAAGTGCAATCCATTCGATTCCCTGATGAGTTTACAGTTGATTATGTGGTTGATGCGCGTTTAAGTGATGCGTTCATGCTGAAATTGCTGCTGCAGCCTATCGTTGAAAATGCGATGATTCATGGCATTCAAATGAAAGAACAGCCTGGCACAATCTCTATTTATATCGAGCAAAAGGGCAATCTGATGCAATTCAAAGTGATTGATGATGGCATTGGGATGACCGAAGAGCGGTTGAACGAGGTATTCGCAAGCTTATACCCTGCTGAGGGAACGATAGGAAACGATGCCAGTTACGGACTGCGCAATGTGCACGAACGATTGCAATTGCATTACGGGCTTGATTCGGGAATTAAGATCGAGAGCCGATTGAATGAAGGAACCTGTGTGTCATTTTCGATCCCAGTGTTGGAGGATAGTCATGAAAATCTTGATCGTTGATGACGAAGTCATCATCCGGACGGGCTTAGCCAAAGTCATTAATTGGAAAGAAATCGGACTTGAACTGCTGAAACCTGCCGTATCGGCTGAAGAAGCACTTCGTCGCATGCCTGAGGAACGTCCGAACATATTATTGACGGATATTCGCATGAAGCATATGAATGGTCTGGAATTAGCTCAAAAGGCGAAAGAAATCATCCCGGATATCGAGACGATTATCCTCTCTGGGTACGATGATTTTATGTACACACAGCAAGCGATTCGACAAGGTGTCAGCGACTACCTTTTGAAATCAAGTCGGCCTGAAGAGATTATGAAAACCGTCCTCCACGTCAAACAGCGCATTGAGGATAAATGGAAGCATCTCAACCAGGATCTTTTTAAAAACAAAGAAGTTCGCAATCGCTTGTTTGAACGCTGGATTATTGAAGGGGAAACAACAGCTGTCGATGAAGACATGCTGCCACACTATCTCCCCCTCTTATTTCTTTCTTATGAGCATGATCAACCAAAATTTCAAACCTACGTTGTGACGGCTGAAGGCTGGGGAGAAACATCGTCCGAAGGCCACCTGCTGCTTTTCGCTGTAGACAACATGCTGCACGACATCTTGCAATGTGAAACCTTGATCTACAGACAGCGAATCATTGTGGCGCTTCCGAAAACTAGCGCTTCCGACTTCTTCGATCATCCTGATTCCGCGAAGCAAAAGATCGAGCGTCTGCTCAAATGCAAGGTGAGTATATCCATCGGCGAGGTCGTTCATCAGCAGTCGGATTTATACAAATCGTATGTCACGGCTGATTATGCCTTTAGCTACAAGCATCATCTCGATGAATCGATCCTTATTTATTCGGACATTGTTAGGCGCAAAGGCGGCAAAACCGTTTGCACCCATGAGGAAGAGCTAGAGCTGTCCTCCATACTTTTGGATGATGACTCTGTCGCGTTGAAGAACTGGGTTCAACGCTATTTGCAATCTGAGCTGAGCGATCCGAATATGACAATAGAATCTCTCGAATCGCTAGTCCGTTCCGCTGCCCTATCCGCACATCGTTGGTTGGAGCGTGTTTTGACCGCAACAAGTCGTCAAGGGGCACTCGATGATCAAAGTATCGCCTTTGTCGTTAAGCGGGATCTCGTGCTGAAGGACGCTTTGTTTCAATACCTTTTGACCATCATGGAGCTGTACCACCATCGACTTGGCGAAGGTCAAGCCACGCATACACAGAAAGCTATGGCCTACATCCACGAGAATTTGGGGAAAGATGTTGGCTTGCAGCAGGTTGCGAAATATGTGCATCTGCATCCGAATCATTTGAGCGAGGTTTTTAAAAAGGAAGCCGGCATTACGTTTGGTGACTATGTGACACGGCAAAAAATTAATCGTGCCATGGAAATTTTAACCGTATCCCCTGCCAAAATTGCCGATGTGGCAAGCTCAGTCGGATTTGAGGACATCAAATATTTCAGTCAAGTATTCAAGAAATTCACTGGCAAAACACCGAGTGAATTCCGGGAGGAAGCCGTTCTTCATCCCACTGCTCCACCTCCAAAATTTTAAAAATATCATGGGTAAGAGGAGAATTTACTAATGGAATTATCAGGATTATGGCGATTACAGCAGTTCGAAGTCGGTCAAGCTAGACCACTCGATGTCGCGGCAGCATGGTTGGACGATCGTTTCTGGATTACAGCAAAAGTACCCGGGGATGTCCATTCCGCACTCATTGAGCGAGAATTGATTGAGAATCCGTATTTCGGTCATAATGACGCAAAAAGTCGCTGGATTGAGCAAAAAGAATGGTGGTACCGCCACTCCTTCAACTATTCGTTAGGCAATCCAAACGATGAAAAAGAAAAACATGAGCTGACTTTCGAAGGTCTTGATACGTTTGCCACGATCTACGTGAACGGCAAGGAAATCGGGACCACAAGCAATATGCTCATGGCGCATACGTTCGATGTCACCCGCGTCATTGTAGACGGTAAAAACTCTATCGCAGTGAAATTCGATCCTTTGCATTTGCACAATAAGGATAAGGAATTGATGCAATGGTCCTCTTATACGAAAGAACGCCCTTGGCTGCGCAAAGCTGCGATGAATTTTGGCTGGGACTGGGGTCCTCGCATGGTTACCGTGGGGATCTGGGGCAAAGTATTTATTGAGCGTTACCGCCGCGCGAAGCTTGACAGCGTTTTTGTAAGAACACGCTCAATCAGCGATGCTCAGGCGGAAGTTCAAGTCGATGTTGACGTTGCGACATTGCGCAAAGGTGCCCAGAAGACGTGTGACATCCGATTGGTGGATGCGGATGGTCGAGTTGTTGCTTCTGCGAGTGGCCATGTGGCGGCATCGGAAACGTTCACGTTGAAAGTCGCTGATCCACAGCTTTGGTGGACACACGACCTCGGCAAGCCTTACCTATACGAGCTGGAAGTCATTCTATATGCGGACGGCGAGCAAGTGGATGCTTATCGCAAGCCATTTGGTATCAGAACCATTGAACTGCAAGTTAAGGATGCGGAGGGTCAAAATGCTTTTGCCTTTATCCTGAACGGTGTCAAGCTATTCGCAAAAGGTACGAACTGGATCCCTGCGGATCACTTCATTGGCAGCATTCCGGATCAACGCTACCGCGATCTAATCGATCTTTCGGTTACATCCAATCAGAACATGCTTCGAGTATGGGCAGGCGGCATCTACGAGAAGGATGTCTTCTATGAGGAGTGCGACAAGCGTGGCGTACTGGTTTGGCAGGATTTTGCCTTCGCGAACGCGTTGTTCCCTGATTTTAACCGTGACTTTATGGAAAATGTGAAGAGCGAAGTAATCTATAACATCAAACGCTTGCGCAATTATACTTCTCTTGCACTCTGGTGCGGGAATAACGAAATTGACTGGCTGTATGATATGAAATCCGCTGGCGGCGACATCAACTGTCCATTCTACGGGGAAATCATATACCATGAACTAATTCCAGATGCGCTTGAGCTGCTCGATGACAGTCGTGCTTACTGGCCTTCTTCCCCATTTGGCGGCAATGATGCTAACGATCCCGATGTCGGTGACCGCCATAACTGGCAGGTGTGGCATGGTTCGGTATATCCGCGTCAATTTGGCGATGTGCCTCTGCTCGATTACAGCATTCAAGGCGTCACGTTCAAAAACTACAAAAAAGACTTCACACTTTTCAGCAGTGAATTCGGCATGCATGCGTCAGCTAATCGCTACACGCTTGAGAAAAACATTCCAAATGGCCAATTCTACTGGAACAGTGTTGAAATGGCTTATCGCAATAAAGATACGAATCACCAAAAAGGTATCCTGCTCATGGAAGGATATACCGGTATTCCGACAAACATTGAGGAATATATGAATTTTTCCATGCTGACACAGGCCGAAGGCTTGAAGTATGGCATTGAGCATTACCGTCGTAACAAGCATCGTACGAGTGGTTCTCTCATTTGGCAATTGAACGATAGCTGGCCAGGTACAAGCTGGTCGCTCATCGATTACGAGCTGCTGCCGAAAGCATCCTACTATTATGCGAAAAAGTTTTATCACCCGCTTCTGCTCTCAATCGATCACGAGCCTGGGCAGGATTTGAATGTTTGGGCTGTGAATGATACGTTGGTTGAATTGAAAGGACAAGTACACGTTACCGTGTATAACTTCTCTGGTGAGCAACTGTTCACGAATGCGTTCGATGCAGCTGTGCCGGCAAATACGGCGATCCAGTTAGGTAGTTTGCCTGAAGCTGCTATCTTGAATGGCGCATCGCCGGAGCAAGTTGTTGTCCGTGTACACACGACGGACTGGGCTGCGCCAGATAATCTTCATTATCTGCGCGATCAGAAGGATCTTCAGTTCCCTGCGACTACGCTTAGCGTGAAAGTCGATGCTGATGCGCAAGCTGTGCACATTACCGCAAACGGCGCACATGCGCGGATGGTGAAGCTGGACGTCCCTCAGGGCAACATTCGCTTCAGCGACAACTTCTTTGATCTACGTGCTGGCGAGCAAGTGACCGTGCAGATCACGGATCCGGCTGGAGGCAAGGTTGATTTGACAGATTTGAAGGTAAGTGCGATGAATTTATAAAAAAGACAAAACCACTCCGTCCAATGGAGTGGTTTTTTCGACTATCCAATAACAGGCATTTCAGGGAAATTGTATAAACGCAATGAAAGTTCGACATACTACAGGAACAATTTGCTAAACATCGGAGGTTTAAATGAAAAATGGTTCCATAACGTTTTTGCAAACATGCATGATGTTTATGCTTTCTGTAGGACTGCTGAACCATGTCATTATCATTCCGTTGGTGTTAGATAAAGCACAACGCGACAGCTGGATTTCCGTTTTGCTTGCAGGCGTTTTTTGTATGATTTGGGTTGTTCTGCTTTATTCGGCTATTTCTAAAAATCGAGAGATACGTTTTTTTCATTGGCTAAAGCTTACTTACGGTGCAACAGTATCCTACCTAATGGCAGGAATTGCATGTTTGTACCTCCTTACTTTATCGACGATTACGTTAAAAGATACCGTTACTTGGATCCATCTATCATTCGCAACTAGCACGCCAAAATTAGTTTTAGCAACTGCTTTGTTGCTTGTCTGTGTTTACAATGCTTATAAAGGGATCGAATCTATAGCCAATACAGCCGTAATCTTTTTACCCTTAGTCGTTATTTTGGGATTTTATGTAAGCATTGCCAATCATCCAAACAAGGATTATTCCTTACTTAAGCCATTTTTGGAGCATGGCATGATGCCAGTCTGGCATGGTGTTATTTATGTTGGAGCAGGTCTAATCGAATTATCATTGCTATTATTTATGCAGCATCACATTCGTACTCGCATTTCGTTCATGCCGCTTGTATTTCTAGCCTTGATCCTATTAGGGCTTACAATTGGTCCTCTAATTGGCTCTATCGTCGAATTCGGTCCTGAGCAAGCTTCACATTTGAGGTTCCCCGCTTATGAAGAATGGAGACTCGTGACGATTGGCCATTTTATCGAACACATGGACTTTTTAAGTATTTATCAATGGTTTAGCGGGGCATTCCTGAGAATTTCTTTATCACTTTTTTTGATTATCGATATTCTAAACATAGAGAAACAAGAGAAAAAATTGTTATTTCTTTTCCTCATATGCGCTATCCAGTTAATAACGATTAGTTTGCCCTTTAGCGATCCTAAGTTTATCAATCTGTTAACTGAAATTTTATTACCACTTATATTTTGGGTGATGTCGGGCTATTTCCTAATTGTCATAGGGTTAATTCATTTCGGAAACATATGGAGAAGATTAAAATCATGAACAATACGTTAGATCAGTTGGATTCTATGAATGATGAAACATTACAAACCTTTCGGCAACTGTTCAAAGACTGTAGCGATGTACACACGAATAAGCTGACTGTTCCACAAAAGAATGGAACTTCATCCTCTTTACTCCTGATATATTGTGAGGGGTTGTGCGATGTTAATCGGATTAATGAGTTTTTTATTCCCCACCTGATTGAAATGTATAAAAACCATGTCATTTCCGATGACGCTGAACTCAGGCAGCACCTACCATTTCATCTTACCTTCATACCGCAAGATTTAGATACGGATTTTATCATGAGTAACGTATTTAATGGTGAATTATTAGTTTATTTTTATGACACAGCCTCCTTGTATGCTTGGAATCTGGCCAATGCGCCTCAGAGGAAAACCGAGGAAACGAATGCGGAGATTTCGGTTAAAGGTCCTCGAGATGGTTTTATTGAAGAAACGAAGACTAATGTCGCATTAATTAGAAAAAGATTAAAGACGAACGCGCTGGCAGTTGAAGCGTATACACTCGGTACTCAGACGCAGACGAAAACAATGCTACTATATCTGAAAAATAGCATTAATCCAGTCATAGTAGAGGAGATTCAAGCCAAGCTGGCCAATGTGAAGGTAAAAGGTCTGATTAGCACTACACAACTGGAGGAGCTGTTAGTCGGTAATTCGTTATTCTCGAAGTTTGCGTATACGGGCAGACCCGATTTTGCGGTGAACTCACTCATGCATGGCAGGTTTGTCATTGTGGTTGAAGGTTCTCCAACAGTGCTCATTGGACCTATTAACCTGACCTTTTTGTTTAATACTTCGGAAGATGCCTATACAATTAATTTGTTTGTCATGTTCACACGAACTTTAAGACTATTCGGTATCTTTCTTTCTGTATTTCTTCCTGGATTTTGGATCGCACTGCTTACCTATCATCAGGATCAGCTTCCTTTCACTTTGCTAGGAACAATTGTAATGTCAAGACAAGGTGTTCCGTTGCCGACGACGCTCGAAGCCGTTGTCATGGTTTTACTCTTTGAATTATTTCGTGAAGCGGGCATGCGCTTGCCATCCACGATCGGACAGACGATATCCGTTGTGGGCGGATTGATCGTCGGACAAGCGGCGATTAGTGCGGGAATGACGGCACCAGGCATTCTTGTGGTCGTAGCCATCTCGGTATTAGCGTCGTTTACCATGGTGAATCAAAACATGGTTGGCCTAATTAGTCTGCTGCGATTAGTCATATTGCTGATTTGCGGTCTATTGGGATTGTTTGGATTATTGATATGTATCTTAGCTATCACCATTTATATGGTCAATCTGCAATCCTTTGGCGTTAAATATTTAAGTCCGATTGTTCCGATCAGTTTCCGAGACCTATACAAAATTGTATTCCGCATGCCTTGGGGGAAGAAGGAGGGAGTACCAGACTTTACCCGAAATAACGGAGATGAGCAACCGTGAAGATGATACGGCAATCACTGGTTTTTGGACTAATCTCTCTAATGCTTACTGGATGTTGGGGAGCAAAAGAAATTGAACATCTCGCTTATGTCAATTCGATCGGAATTGATTATGTGAAGGGCAATGTCGTATTTTACACCAAAATGATTAGTTTTACTAATATTGCCAAGAAAGAAGCTGGGGCAGCAGCTAACAAAGAGCTTGTTTCCATTGGCAAGGGTGAAGGAAAGACAGTGGATGCAGCCATCTTTGATCTATACAAAACGGCGCAGCAAAGACTATCCTGGAGTCACGTGAAAACTTTGGTGTTTACAGAAGCAGCGCTGCGACAGGATGTCATTCATAGTATTTTAGACCAAATGGACAGATATTTCGAGTTTCGGTACACCATTTGGACGATGGCAACCCGGGGTTCTATCGAGGATATGTTTAACGTATCCCCTACTCAAAACATGTCTACCCTTTATTCACAATTAAATAACCCGCTTGACCGATATTCTCAAAGCTCGATGGTTGCTCCTCTGTACCTGTACAAATTTGTATGGAAATGGGAGGAAGACGGACAGATCTTGCTCCTTCCAGTACTAAGCGTCAATGAAGCTAGCTGGATAGAGAATAAGAAGTCGTCACCACAGCTTCAACAAGATGGCATATGCGCCATTCAAAATAAAAAATTGACGGAGTGCTTTAAACTTGATGAGATTAAAGGCCTGCGTTGGATGGAGAAGAAAACGGTACGTACCCCTTTAATGCTCCAAGTTGATCAAGAGCCGATAGCGATGATGATCATGTCAAAAATTAAAGCTTCCATCGAACCCAAGCTGTCAGACGGAAAACTAACGTTTCAAATTAAAGTCAAAGCGCAAGGTTCGATAACGGAACAGGAAAAGCCTGCTACAGAGAAAGAACTGATAGATCTCGCAACGAAAGAAATAAGAAGGCAGATACAGAAAACGTATCTGATCGGACTTAAATCAGGCACTGATCTTCTTGGTCTTTCCAATTTGCTCTACCGATCCAACCCTAAGGAATGGCATCGCTTGAAGGAAGATGGGATTTTACCATTAAAGCCCGAATCTTTAGAAGAGATTGATGTGAATGTAGATTTAGTCGATGTCGGCATTGCTAAAATAATTAAAAAATAGCAGTGTTCAGAAGAGTGCGATCCTTTGAATCTAAAAAGCACGCACCGATTAAGTATCGGTGCGCGCTAGCAGCATAGCTTTTTTCAGCTGTCTACTTGACAGGGGTATGACCATTTTTCAGATTTTTTCTTTTTCTACTTTTCGAAATGTTCAAGTAAGTCCTTACCTCACTGGCTCAACATTGACCTATCCATCTGTTCCATTTTCTCCATCCAATAGACTTATTTGTGCTTAAATTCTCCTCAATCAGCCGTCGGCTTCACCCAAATATCCGAATGATACGCCTTCATAAAGTCCAAAAGCTTCTCCAACACCTGTACACCCTTCGTCTCCGCTTCTCTTGCACTTTTTAGTAGTTCAATTGCTCGATCTGCTTGTATGGGATCCTTTGGCTTACCCCCTTCCGGAAAAGGGAACATTTCACGCAAACCGCGTAAAGCTTCTGCCACAGTTGCATAATGAGCCGCGGCCTCAGCTGCTTTGCTTCGTACAGTTCGTTCTACGACATTGCTGCCGTCCCATTTGGTGGTCATTTCCCGAAGGAACTGGCATGCAAAATCTCTCGCATCTGCTGCGACTGCAATGTTGTAAGCATGACCGAACTCATCTGCGTTCCGATTCTCCATGACTTGGATCCATGCATCATACCCTTTTAGCCCCTGCGCGTAACGATCTTTGAAATTAAATGTCCATTCCCGCCCGCGAGCGTGATCCACAATCATATCCAATGCCATGCGTAACATCTCGTACTTCGAGTGTGAAAGGCTATCTTCAATGGTGACTAAAAATAATACTGGAATTTTGGGTCTACCGAAATCTGCATATGAAATGGTGCCTTCCTGGGAGACATCTTTGGCATGAAACAGTTGCTGCTCGTCGTCGTAACCGTAAATCAAGCCGAATTCAGGAATAAATAGATCAAATGCAATAGCCGGATAACCTTTGTCGACAGAGCGCTGGATGAGGGCTATCGTTTGCTCCAACTTTTCAGGAGATACAGGTCTAGAAGCTTCTCCCATATTGCTGGTATAGCCTAAGTTGCATAAGTTCCTGCGAAGAATATAACCGCCAGGAAAAGAGGTCGGACCTGCTACGTTAACTTCGACCGGATCGATATTCAGTCGGAAGGCATGACCCGTGAGCCCCATAACGTCTACAAGTGAGAGATTTTTTTTATCGGTGTAACTGACCGCTCCATATACGGCACTAGCAGCAGAAGTCAATGTCTTCGTCCAATCACGATTAATAAGTTGTTCAGAGATCATATTCTGGTAACCACCTTCATGACAATGTTAGATTGGGGGAGAGGAAAGGATGACACGTTTTGGGAGTCCCAATGTTGCTCGTTTCTGCACATAAGTATTAAGGGAAATACGGATCCGCTCCCTATACACCTTAGATTTGGATCTGGATAAGGTGTTGTAAACGTTGGCAGTCGTCGTTTGAAACATGGATGCGATCTCGACTGGCGTCAATTCGTCAAAAAAATGAGCTTCAAACATCGCTCTTTCACGCTTACCGAGGCATGATAGCAAGTCACGCAGACACTGCAGCATATCCGCTCTTACTAATGAAACCGCTGGATCATCGCGAAACTGTGCTTCTTCCGTTGCTGAGCGAGATAGGTGTAATAAGATTTGATCGATGTCAGTCCAATCGATATCTACAACGTCTCCAGATTTTGGGCTAAAGTGTGAAAATGGTCGTTCCTTACCATAAGGCCCGCCACGTCGCATTTTCATATAAGCCTGATTACGTACGATACGCTGCAGCCAAGGAACAAAGCGCTCCGCATTCATTAAGGTACCAATGTGTAAAAATGCTCTTATGAGTGCTTCTTGCACGATATCTTCGGCCATGCCTTTGTCTTGCGTGATCGTACTTGCCCATCCGAGCGCTTTACTTCGGTGGTAACGAACTAATTCACCAAATGCCTCACGATCACCAGAGCGTGCGCGTTGTACAAGATCTTCCAATGACGTGTCATCCTTTCATGTTCCCTCTACTAGGTTGATGCCAAAGGATATGCCATATCTATCATTTTTGCAAAAAATTTTCTGCAACGGCATCCAATGGGACGCCAACACCCAGTAGTTCGAAATTTCCGAACTAATTACAAGCTCCGTGGCATTTTTGTTCATTTAGTCCTAAAATACCGAACTAAATCGACTATATCCCCCTCCAGCCAAGAAAAAAGGGCAATTAGTTCGGCAAAACCGAACTATTCACCCTTTCTTCCGTGGATTCCGCGTTTTAGTTCGGCAAAATCGAACTAATGGCACAACGCTCATCTACGCTCTCCTTTGCAACTCCCTCGCAACAGCCCGCCCCGCTACACGCCCAGTAAACAAGCAGCCTCCAAGAAAAGTGCCCTCCAGCGCGCGATACCCATGCACTCCGCCGCCGCCGAATCCGCTGGCCTCCCCGGCCGCATACAAACCGGGAATAACTTCACCCGCTTGATTCAGCACGCGGCCAGATAAGTCCGTTTGCAGCCCGCCTAACGTTTTGCGGCTCACGATATTCAATCGCACTGCGATCAGCGGTCCATTCGCAGGGTCCAATATACGATGCGGCTTCGCAACACGAATTAATTTGTCACCAATATAGTTACGAGCGCCTCGGATCGCGGTGATTTGCAGATCTTTGGTAAATTTGTGCGCAATTTCCCGATCTCTTGCCTTGATTTGCCGCTCAATATGGTCATAATCAAGCAATTTTTCCTCTGTCAATGCATTCATGCCAACAATAAGCTCAGCCAATGTTGAAGCAACGACGAAGTCCTCCCCCTTGTCCATAAAAGCTTGCACAGGAGCCATCGCGCCTGGTCGTGCTCTAGCCAACACTTTACGTATACTTTTCCCCGTCAAATCGGGATTCTGTTCGGAGCCTGACAGGGCGAATTCTTTTTCAATGATTTTCTGAGTCAAAATAAACCAGGAATAGTCGTAGCCAGTCTTTTGGATCGCCTCTAACGTGCCTAAGGTATCAAAGCCTGGGAAGTTAGGCGCTGGAAAACGCTGACCACGGGCATCCAACCAAAGCGAGGATGGCCCTGGTAAAATACGAATGCCATGATTCTGCCACACGGGATTCCAATTCTTAATCCCTTCCGTGTAGTGCCACATCCGGTCGCGGTTCACAATCCGGCCTCCGGATTGCTCGGTAATCGCGAGCATGCGGCCATCAACATGCGCCGGCACGCCGGAAAGCATGCGCTTGGGCGCTTCGCCGAGCCGGCTCGGCCAGTATTGGCGAACTAAGTCGTGATTCGCGCCAATACCGCCACTGCTAACGATTACCGCTTGCGCATGGTATTCAAACTCGCCGATCGCCTCGCGTGAGCTCGCCTCCCCGCGTGCCGCCGTGCTTGGCACAAGCACCGAACCGCGAACGCCGGTGATGGCACCGTCGTTTTGAAGCAGCTCGTTCACACGGTGACGAGGCTTATAAACGACCCAGCCCTCTTTCATATACGAGCGAATGCGTTGTTCAAAAGGGGCAACGATGCCCGGCCCCGTTCCCCACACGATGTGGAAGCGAGGGACCGAGTTGCCATGCCCCTCTGCCAGATAGCCGCCACGCTCGGCCCAGCCGACAACCGGAAAAAAGCGTACCCCCATCGCATGCAGCCACTCGCGCTTTTCACCAGCGGCGAACTCGACATAGGCCTCCGCCCACTTGCGGCCCCAGTAGTCCTCATCGTCTTCACGATCAAAGCCTGCCGCCCCCTGCCAATCCTGCCAAGCTAGCTCTTGCGAATCCTGTATACCTAGACGGCGCTGCTCCGGTGAGTTAACGAGAAATAAACCGCCGAATGACCACCAAGCTTGTCCACCAAAAGAAGCTTCTGGTTCTTGATCCAGGAGAAGCACCCTTTTGCCTGCATCCGCAATTTCTGTAGTTGCAACTAAACCTGCGAGACCTGCTCCAACCACAATAGCATCAAATTCCATGATCGAATTCTCCTTTGATTTTATGTATAACTCGTCTGTTTTCGATCTTTACATACAAATTGCCCCCTTCTGAGCACGATAGCCAAAAAGGAGGCAATTCATTCGATGGGAATCTTCTATTTCCTCACGCGTTGAGATCCTCATCCGTATCATCAATGACAGTTAATGGTTTTTCAAGTGAAGTTTTTTTGAGCGGGATCGGCTTTACCTCAATCGCCCTAGGCCGCGAGTCCCCATACAGCTCCGTAAAGATCTCTTCAATTTCATCACCTGTCAAATCTTCACGTTTCAGCAGCTCTTCCGCAATTTTATGAACGAATTCTGTGTAATCCAGCACAAGCTTCTTCACTTCAAGCATCTGCTGTTTCAAAAGTTCATTAATTTGCGGACGCAATGCTTTAAGTCCCTCAACACGAGATCCAACCGCTAGGAAACTGAACAATTCGTCGCCCATCCCGAGCATCCCTATATACGCACCGGCAATTTGGGTGGCATGCTGCAAATCGGACGTAACACCATTTAATTTCTTATGGAGGAATTCATCCTCTACGGCGCGAGCTGCTAAACATACCTGAATCTCTGCCAGCATCTCCGAGTCGCTTCGATTATAACGCTCATGCGTCTCCTTCGTTGCCGAAAGTCCAAGCGCGCCACCACGCCTTACAATCGTCACTTTCCAAACACGTTCATGAGGCTTAAGCAAGAACTGCGCCACCGCATGACCTGCTTCATGATAAGCCACATTCCGCTTCTCATCATCGCGCATCGAGCGAAGCGGTTGTTTAAGTCCCCACTCATACGTTTCCATCGCTGCTCGGAAGTCCTCATAAGTGGCCGCCGGAGCACCACGCTGATGCGCGATCACGACGGACTCATTCACAATGTGCTTGATTTGCGCTGGGCTATATCCAATGGAATCGAGACCCGCTTTTTCCGGGGTCAGCGTTTCGTCCACTTTTACCTTTTTCAGATAGTATTGGAAAATATCCACCCGACCGTCATAGTCAGGAACATCCACCCACAGCTGCCGATCGAAGCGGCCTGGACGAAGCAAGGCAGAATCGAGTACATCCGGCAAGTTAGTGGCTGCTACAGTTAAAACTGGCGGTCGTTCTGCTTTTTTACGGCGTAGACCGAGCGAGCGCAGCATCTTGACAATCTTGGACGTGTCGATGTTCGGTGGGTCCATTTGCAGAAGCAGCTCATTCAGCAAGCCGGAACCGCCGCCCATTCCCATCATACCCATCATCCCGCCACCAGCACCGCCGCCTTGTCGGCTCATCCCGATCGCATCAATCTCATCAATAAAGATGATACAAGCGCCATAAACGCGGGCCAGCTTTCGTGCTTTCTTATAAATTCCCATTACTTTTAAGTTACCTACACCGAAGAACATGTTCTGAAAACTTGGCGCTGATGCGTAAGCAAATGGCACTTGTGCTTCATTGGCAATAACCTGTGCTAAGTATGATTTCCCTGTACCTGGCGGCCCACACAGCAGCAATCCGCGAATCGCTTCGCCGCCCATCTCCTTAAACTCTTTGACACCCTTTAACAGGGTAACAATTCGTTTGGCGTTTTCCACAATCTCAGGATTACCGCGATAATCATCCCACGTAGAGCCCGTCTCCCCAGGCAAAATCCAGTACGTTCGTCCTCTCGCTAAGAACCAGAAGAGTGCTACGAACTGAATAATCATAAAGGCCATAGCCATAACCAGGTTCAACAGTAAGCCGATTATACTAAACGCGACACTCCAATAGGTTGGCCCACCTACCCATAGCACCCCTAAAATCAAGGCGATGGCTGTCAGCCAGAGGATTAACTTTCGCCATCTAATCCATTGATATCTCCTCATGGCTACACTTCCTTCATATGATAAAGTTTGAATATCCCTATGAAAAAAACTAAGTTCTAGACCCTGCATGAAGCAGGGCCTCAGGCAAGATTATTGGAATCTTTTAATGATATCCAGCACATACTTGATCATTACAGCGAGACCGCAAATGAAGTAAAAAATCACCACAATCCATCCTGTAGGATCAAATGCAATCATAGATAATAGAACCGTCAGTGGCAGCACATAGTATAGGACATCTTTCAAATAACCTAGCACGAGTGTGGGACCAAACGAGCCTTCCCAAAAGGATTTGAAGAATGCAATCAGAAAATCAATCAACATGAAGCCGAAAATGCCCCAAAACGTGTAAATTATCCAGCCCTCAATTGTATTTGTCACTTTTCATCACCACCTTCCTACATACTATGCTAGGAATTTGGACGGGTGAATGACCAGTAGACGAGATCAATGAGATTGAAATATTTCATTTCTATTACTTACTTCATTAAGGTTTATTTTCCTTCTCGTTGATGTATGTTTTAAGAAAAATATATTACTTTTTTTTGAAAATAAGACCGAAGTTTACGGCACAATCTTTGAAAATCCTCTTCTATGTAGCCGCGATATCTTGCAAACGCAACCAAATTCAACGTATTCATACGTGGAAACGGCCAAGCTTCTCGCCTATAACTACTTTTAGCCAAACGCAATTGTGTATTTTCCTTTTTTTAACAATCAACACCCAGAAAACTCCATCTGCCTCCGAATTAATGTAGTACGATTATCTACCTCAAGATCACACCGCAGCATGCAATTTTCTACTCATATATTTTATTAAGGAGAGAAGAAAAAGATGAAGCATTCGCGTATGAAAAAACTGCTTGTCCCCACGCTCGCCCTCTCACTTCTGTTGACCACAGGAACAACCGCTTTCGCTCAGAACGGTCGCGACCACAAAGATGACGATCGCAACAACAACTCACGTTGGAGCTCCAACAAACGCCCGCAAGCACCCATTAAATTTGACTTCAAAGATATTAAGGGCAAAGAATTCGATTGGGCTTTAAGCTACATCATGAGTTTAGTTTCTCGGCGCATTTTCGACGGGTATCCAGATGGTACTTTTAAACCGCAAGAAACGGTCACTCGCATCGAAGCGATTACAGCAGCCGTACGCTTAATGGGGCTGCGTGATCAAGCAGAATCCGATGAAGAGAAAGCGACTAAGCTGAATTTCCACGATGCTGCGAGTGTGCCTTCATGGGCCGTCGGCTACGTAGCTGTTGCGCTTGAAAATGATCTATTCGCCGAATCCGATACGAATGTCAATCCGAATCAGCCGGCAGATCGGCTATGGGCAACAACGCTGCTCATCAAAGCTTTGAAGCTTCAGAACGAAGCAGAAGCCAACATGAATGCAAGGCTTCCTTTTTCCGACGCCTCCAGCGTACCTGCCGGATCGGTCGGATATGTCAAGGTCGCCGTTGATAAAGGGCTTGTGAATGGGTTTGAAGATAATACATTCCGTCCGAAACAACTCGTAACTCGCGCTCAAATCGCCGCTCTGTTAGACCGCGCAGGCAATCAATTGCCAGACAGCGTTAACGGGTTAATTTCTGCAACTGTTTTAGCGCCAGTCAGCGGCAATCTGCTTACCGTTCGCAGCAACGGACAAACGCTTAATCTGCTGCTTGATGCCAATGTGTTTATATATCGAAACGGCGCCAAAGTAAGCCCAGCAGCTTTGCAAATCGGTGACGTACTGAAGCTTCGTTCCTACGATAGCAACGTCATTTACATCGAGGTCTCCCAGCCAAGCGGTGGCAACCCGACAACGCCAACTCAGGCTGTTGGTGTGAAAACCGGCATGGTCGCTGCAGCGATCACAGGTAGTACCCTCACCCTTTTAAGCAATGGACAAACGATTTCACTTCCCATCAATTCCAATGTACTTTACTTCCGAAACGGTTCACCTACTACGGCCGCAGGCATCCAAATTGGCGATATCGTGACCACGCGATCCTACAACTACGGCGTCAGCTATGTCGAAGTGACACAATCTGTTGGCACAGGCGGAACACCAACGAATTACGCCTCTGTTGTGACAGGTACGATGGCTTACCCGATTAGCGATAATGTTTTGCTGTTAACGACGAGTACGCAGCTCCAAGGACTTCCGCTGGGCAGTAACGCGATCGTGTACAAGAACGGTGCGTTTACGAATCTTTCTGCGCTGCAGGTCGGGGATGTCCTGACAACTTACAACTACAATAACTCAATCGCTGTCATTGAAGTGACCAAGAGTGTGACACAAGTGACCTCAACAGGTGAAATGACGGGAACGATTACTGGACCAATCAGTAATAACCTGCTTACGCTGACGAGTGGCGGCCAATCCTACAGCCTACAGCTTAACGCCAACACATCCATCTACTTGGATGGCGCTCAAACAACGAGCGGCGTCCTGCTGCCAGGGCAAGTCATTAAGGTGCATTACTATAACGGCGTTGTGCTCCATGCCGAAGTTCTTCAGCGTGCGGATGGCACAGCTGTTACTCAGCCTACCATTGCCCAACTCACTGGCACAATCATCTCGGCTACGAATTCGCTGCTCGTTATTGTGAACGGCAATCAAGCACAAGCCATAGCCTTGAACGACAAAGCATTCGTCTACCGCAGCGGTGTGCAAGTGAGCGGATCCGCGCTGCAGCCAGGAGACGTTGTGAAAATTCGCTCTTATAACAATTCTGCCATTTATACGGAAGTCACCCAGCTCACAAACGGCAACAATCAAAATTTTAGTGTTTCGGGGACATTTAACAGCGTAACCTTTACGAATCAAGGCAAAATTGCCACCATCACCATCAACCAAACTGGCACCAATGGCAGTAACGTGACCACCACGTATAACGTCTCTTCTTCCGTCACCATTACAGGCAACATCTCGAATTTGGTGCAAAATCACGCCATTACCCTGCAAGGCACAGGTGCTGTAATCACGAAGATTACGATTCAATAATCTCAGCACGCTAAAAATGCAAAAAAGCATCCTTTTTCACTGCATGTAGTGCTCAGTTGGAAATAAATGCGAAAGTGCAACTATTTCTACCGACATTTCTCATTTGGGGGCCGAAACGGTCCTCAAAGATGCCTTTTCGCACTCATTTCGCTATTTTCAGCCAATCCTCTCGAAAATAAGTGTACTTTTGCATTTTTGGCGGCGGGAGCAGGGTGCTGGCGCGGTGCAAGTGAAGTGCCTAGTGGGTTGCACCAGCAGGAGCACGACATAAAAAGGAGCTAAGCGCAACAGCGCTTAGCTCCTTTTCACTACCGCAAATACAAGCTGAGCGGCTGCAGCTTCAAATTCTTCAACCCCGCATGAACCAGCTTCGCGATTTCGATCCCGCCTTGCTGCTGGAAATGGGTGTTGTCTTCGACACCATCAGGGAAATTCATGAATTCCCCTGGCGCCAACCACATAAACAGACGTTTGGTTCCCTCTGGTCCTAGCGCTTCAAACAAGGCCTTGCTGCTTGCGGCCAGATCGATCAGCGGCACTTCTTCAGCCGCCGCCAGCTCACGCATCGCAATCAAATAATCGCCGTGCGTATCACGCAGTGTCCCATCCTCTTCGAAGAATCGTCGCTGCACGGACGTGAACAGAATCGGATATGCGCCTCGCTCCCGGGCGCCATCAATATAGATTTTCAACGTTTCCTTGTAGCTGGAAAACGGCTCAGTAAATCTCGCTTCATCGGGCTTCTGGTCATTATGACCGAATTGGATGAGCAAGTAATCATGGGGCTTGATGCGGCCCCAAATCAAATCCAACACACCTTCGCGGATGAAGCTGAGCGAACTGCGGCCGGACAATGCATAATTGGCTACCGCTGCATCTGCTTTGACGAATAGAGGGAGCATTTGTCCCCATCCCGCATACGGATACCCACTCGTTGGTTGGTCGGTGACCGTTGAATCCCCTGCTAAAAACAGCGTACAAGCCGTAGGCACAGGCTCGATTTCCATCGCATTAATACGCGGTGCTCTCCCTGTGAAATTCAGTTTAAGCTGTGCGTCACTAACCCAGATGGAAAAGCTTGTACGAACAAAATGCCCCGCAGATGTACGCTGCTTATGCAGCAACAGTCTTCCTTCACCTGTGGTAATCGTCGTCTCAGTTTCCGCGATCTCATCGCCAAGGAGGATGGTCACGCGATACGTCCCGTCCGGTACATCCACCAGAAAGGAAGTATCCAGTGGTATACAAAAATCTCTGCGCAACGCGCCAGGCTCATCTCGATCCTTGGCATGCACATTTTTCACATTGCTGAAGCCATATCCAACCGATTTCTCATACTCGACTTGCGGAGTAATCTTGGTGTAACCTGACTCTGGTTCCCCTACTCCAAAATCGAACTTCATTACCTGTGTCATCGTAGAATTCCTTTCTGTTTTACAACGGAATTTCTCCGCCTGGATATAAGGTTGAGCTGGACAAGCGTTTAGGCTGCGGCAGTTGTGTACCGGATAGCCCTTCACGCAGTGCAAGCGGCCCGCTCGCATAGATGGCAGCGATGTCATCGTTAAAGATAATGACTTGCTCTGTCCCGCTTCCACATACATCGGCATGCACAGCGTATCCGTTTAGGGGAAATTCAACAACAGCGTTCATCTCGCCATCATACAAAGTTGGATTGACGCCACCGCCTCTTCGATAGGCCAAGATGAGATCGGCGCCATCCACTTCCCAGCCACGAAGCGGCTCAATAATCGTCAGCCAGCCATCCGTCTTCCGATCTTCTTTCCAAATCTCTTGACCCTCGCTGTCTATTAGAAATAAAGCGTCTTTCCCTTTCAAGCCCTTCCCGTCATCCTCCCGCACGAGACGATCCAAGCCTGCTATTTGTAAACCGGGCTTATCGCTACGGAATCTGCCCAAAGCGATATGCTGCGATTCAATTGAACCCTCATAACGCCACAGCTCTTTGCCGAAACGGTCATACATCACCGTCACACTTCCGCCAATTACCAGCTCTGGCTGTCCATCGCCATTCACATCGCCAACCCAAATGCAGTCGGCATGATCCTCGAGATCCTGACAGCTCCACAGCTTCTGACCATCATGGTCCAGCAAATCGTAGCCAGCCATGACTTCGTCCTTGCCATCCCCATCCAAATCATAGACCCATGGGAAGTGACCAGGGTTTCCTTCATGCGTCCATAATAGGTTAAAATGACGATCAAATGCCCACATGGTGTGATAGCGGTCTTTCAGGATAATATCACTGGCATAGTCCCCGCCTGTCAAATTCGCCACGATGATACAATCATGGGCATGCTCGTGCGGCAGCTTATGTGTGGCTTTCACTTCGCCATTCTTTCCGTTCAGGATGAGAAATTGCCCATCCATCACACATAATACTTCTAACTGACCATCGCCGTCGATGTCAGCAATTTGTGCGGGATAGTCCGACCCCGCACTCCCTGCTCCCTCATCTGGCTGTCCTGTCTGCCACAGCAGATTGCCCTCCAAATCATACGCCGTCAGGCACTGCACCTGATGCGGAATATAGCGAACGTCCTGACGATTGTCAGGATGCACTAGCAGCATCTCCATCCGACCGTCACCGTTCAGGTCGCCTAGCAGCATTTTACAGCGCGGACCGGCAGAACGTATATCTACTGTACCTATCAGATAAGGCTTCTTGCTCGTTTGTTCCACAGTCATAACCTCCTATTTATCTTTCGATTGAGGTAGCCAATCCGCGATTAATTCAAGTGCGATGATCGTATTCAATGACCATTGAGCAGCCTCATTCGTGTTCATCCAATCGATCTCTTGCAACGTATCCACATGCGTAACGATGGAAGCCTCCTGCTGAAGATCAACTTTTGCAAACGCGTTTCCGAGCAAAATAGACCAACACTTCTCAGCAGTCTCGTCATCACGCTTATAAAATGCGCCATACGCTGTGATTGCTGCACTTAGCACAGGATGCTCGAAATTTTTCGTAGAAATCTGACCTTGCGTCAGCTTATCTTTCTGTTCCTGTGTTTGGTTATAATACACACCTAGCTCCGCCATCATGTCTTCCCACTCGGGGTCCTTCAGCATGCCAGCAAGCTCGAACCAAACCTGAGGTCCACCCATACAAATGGCCAAATGTCTGCCCCAATTATCGTCACCCAGCGGCGATAGCACGCCTGTTTTGGGATCATAACCATACGTTGGTCCTGAGATCAGCCCATAGTTGGCATCCTTAATACAGTTAATGCCCACCAGGATTTTGTCCCGATACGTTGTATCCTCATAGCGCTCCCACCGGGTCATCCAGTTCGAGCTAAAAGCTGCCCAATCCGGTCCAACTCGGATATGTGTCGGATGCTCATCCTTCGGAAAATACGCGCGCATCGGATCTAAGTTCACTGTCGTGAAATCCGAATCACGCACTTCATCCATGATATCCCCGATACGTTCATCGGCAGTCAAATAATAGAAGTACCGATGAAGGCCTGCCATTCCGATTCGCGCCTCTTTGCAGCCGCAGCCCCAATGCACAACATTGTGCCTCGAACCAAGTCCCGCATATTCGCCAAAATGGTACAGATCCACTTCGCTTGTGTGCCGAGTCATCGCTTCCGCCATGCGGAAAATATCAGCTCGACCTGTGCGGAGGAACATCACCCACAGCCACATATTGGGCGCAAGCTCTGTATTTTGCCAAGCACAGCCGCCTAAATCATAGTTCCACACATGTCTTACAGGGTCATAGCTATGCATGTAATCGCCGAAATCCCAAAAGCCGTACCACTTGCGCTGCTCGACCTCCGCTTGATAAAAGGCGATAATGCCGTCCAGCCGATCTTCCAGCTGCTCTTTCACTTTATGGCTGCGATCCGGCAAGCTCCAATAGCCGAACGCGCCTGACACGTGATAATACGCAGGCTCACAAATGAGCAGCGACGGATGCTGCGTTTCCTCCTGCATGTGCTGCAGCTCCTCAGGAGCTGGCGTTTTACCCGTACACCAGAGCATCAACTCGCTCGTATTCGCGATCCCATAAGGCGTCGCGCGAAGCTCTTCCGCCCCTTCATACGAAGATTCCACATGGGTTTCTGTATCATAATGTCGCAGGTCCATCGGGGTCCCGTCAGGTGACCAGAACCAAATTGTAAAGTCAGCCTCTGACGATGCTGTCCCGTGCACTTCAAAGCTGGAAGGATGCTTCTCCCAAAAGTGACGCAGCCCAACCGCCAAACCACCGCCTTCTCCGCCTACATAGCCAAGTCCGCCAGCCCGCGCGCCATCCGTCACCTTCACCCAGCTGCAGCCCGCCTTCGTCCGCTTCCAAATCCGATAATGCTCAGAGGAATCTTGCACTAGCTTAAAGCTATCCCACGTGGCTGAATCATCCAGCAACCCGAGGAAATAGGCGTCCTCAGCAGGATCAAAATTTGTCAATTCACCATTCGTTTGACGCTCAAATAACTCGCGATATTTCCCTTTTGTTCGACGGGTATGTAAGGTTTTCGGCGACTCACTGAAATAACCGCGATCACCTGCAAACCGAATATGCCGATTGTATTGCGCCCCTCTCATAGGTACTGCAAAGCGGATGCCTAAACCTTTGATGAAATCCTCATGGGGATTGCCATCATAGTGGAAGGTATGCACAAGTTTAATCGTTTCCTGCCCCGCATACACATATAGACGCAGTGTAAAAGGCAACCAAGCTCTAGTACCTGTTGTCGAGCGAAGCCTGCCATCCAGCTTAACGACTGCCCGGATCGGGCCACTCTGTTCAACAACAGCCCGCAAAACTCGGCTTTCGAACGCCTCCTCACGGCTAATGCGAACGCCAGATGCCTCGCTTTGCCCTTCCTTCAGGCAAACCAGCACGCCGCCGCGGCATATCTCCTGACCGTCGCGAACAATACTGCGAAGCCATCGCTTCCCCTTCTTGCCTAACGTACAAATCATGACACCTGTATCCAGCGTGATAGTATCTTCTGTTTCCGTTACGAGAATACGAGAGTCGGAAGCAGCACTTTCTCCTTTTCGAATCGCAAATCCTTCTGATGTGCCAGATGGTACCGTCGCCGCATGAGCTGACCATTTCACACTGCCATCAGGCCAGAAAGCCGTCGGCCAGCTTTGCACCGGTACAGCTTCCTCTCCGTCAGCCGTAGCCAGACGCAAAGATTCCTCACGTCCGAGTTCGCCCTCGCGCCAAGGTATTCCCCAAGTTATCCCTACAGGCTTAGTTGCCTCTTTGTTTAACCAACGCAGCTTAATTGCCATATCCGAAGCCAAGCGATCATCTCCTTTTCACATGTAGCCCTATTGTAGAAAGAGAAGCGCTTGCAAACAATCGCACATTATTGCGAAGACATGATCGGGCAATTTGCACTTTTTTGGCGAACTAGTACATTATTGTTTAGGAAGTCCGACTTAGCTCACGATAGCGCGTTGGCGTCATGCCTTCCAGCTTTTTGAATATGCGATTGAAATACGTATGCTGATATCCCACTTGATCGGCGACATCGTTAATCTTCATTTCCGATTCCCGCAGCAGCTCTTTCGCTTTGTCCAAGCGCAGCTCCGTCAGATAATCAATAAAGTTTTTGCCGGTGACTTGCTTAAAAGATCTGCTTAAGAAAAACGGATTCGTCCCCGTATGCTCTGCACAATTATCAAGTGAAATATCCTGTCTATAATTGTTTTGCAAATAAATCATCGCTTGTTCAATAATCCGTTTCACTTGTGCGTCAGAACGTCCTGACATCTCTTTCATAAAAGGCTTCAGCACTTTTTCCTGAAACCATGCAAGAATTCTTGTCGATTCCCGAATTTGAGAAAGCTGTTCATACAAATTCGCGCCTTTGAACAAGCGGTTCGGGTTAATGCCAGACACCATGATGGCGTGCTGAACATTGCCAAGTAAATGCAGCATTCCCTGTTGAACCTCAATTTCCTTGGCGCCTTTGCAGGATAAAACCTCTAGGAAAGACACTAGCAGTTCGCTTGCTTCCCCTTCTTTTCCTGTCCGTAAAGCTTGAATAAGCTCCCGTTCCTGTGCAAACGGATATTGCAATTCCATGTCTTCATCTCCTGCAAAATTGTCATGCTCCATATCAATAATCTGATTCACATTTTCAAAATAACGATAGCTAACCGCTTGCTTGGCCCGTTCGAAGGCCATAGGAATTTCTGAAATCAAAGGCACTGGACGGCTGATCGCCATCGTCATACGCATTTTCAGAATACGATTAATCGACTGCTTTAACTCGTCACTAAAGGCTTGGCAGGCATCCGCATAGGATCCATCTTCAGGTAAAATGAGCAGAATACCCGCTGTTAAATCATGAAAGTTGAGCGTATGACTCTGATCAAAATATTGGGAAGCCAGCTCCTCAATCATATTCACGGCCGCAAAGGTAACAAGCCCTTCTTCCCCTAGCCGGAAGTTCCCTTCCACACTTGACATCCCGATTAACTGGACGTATAGGACAACGAATTGCTTATTCTTCACATCCCACTTAAAACGCTCCATTCGTATGCGCAAATCATCCTCTGAATACGCATTCAAATATCCCTGCAGCAATTGATGCAGTAAGCTGTCCTTCAAGTGTGGCAGCTGTTCCGTCAACTTCGAATTCAGCGCCAAGCTCTCATTATGCATTTGCATCCATTGCGACTCCAGCATTGTGAATTCACACTGTGGATTGACAGAAGGGCTTCCCCCTAATATCGAAACCAGTCGCTTGACTGGCAAATAAATGCGTCGAGATGCCAACCAGGCAAGTATAGCCGCAAGCAGCAGCACAGCAAGACTTACCGTAATAATCAGCTTAGAAATAAAAACAACTGGCGACGTAATATTTGAAATCGGTGATGCCGACACGTATGTCCAATCCTCAGAGATTCTCGCTAAGCTGCCGTAAGAAACCGTATATGTAGTGTCATTCCAATCGATAAAAAAGGAACCTTTTTGGCCTTTCAGTGTGGCAATCTTGTCACGTAATGCGCTTACAAAAGGAGAGGATGACGTATTCCCGTTTGCTGAGACAAAGAGTTCGCCCGCGTTCTGGATTAGGAACGTCTCCCCGCCTTCATACGGCGTCAATGTATTGAGCATATTTGCCACCTTTTGACTATCAAAGCGAAACACTAACACGCCAAAAGGATTCAGGCTACCGCCGGGAATTTGATGCACAAGTGTCAAATCCTTGTTCTCAGGACGATTCGCATCGAAAGACCACTGCGTCCAGTAGGTCGAATGTTGACCGTGGATGAGCGGATCGTATCTTGAGGCCGCAGCGGATGTACGTCCATCAAATTTCATATATTCAGGATTGAACAAAACAGAGCTTGATCCACCCACATAAAGCTCTGCATTTTTCACCATCGCATTTGAGCCCTGCATCGCGACGAGCGTTCTCGTAATATCCTGCGTTCGTTCAAAATTCCTAACAAAATCATATCCATTTAAGCTATAGTCAAATTTATTATCAAATGCCCAATGGGAGAGCAGCAACTCCAAATTGCCTAATTGATCATCAATATTTTGCGATCGCTGTTCAATTTGCCGATAATGCAGCTGAAGCAGCTCGCTCTCAACCCGCCCGCCTGCCATCCAATACACGAGCACGCCCATTAATAGCCCTGGAATACCCGAAACAATAAATATGGTAATTAGACTCTTTTTGTAGAAGCGTCCTTGTCCACCAAGGGTCTTCTGTAATCCTTTTGCTAGTTTCTCTGTTATGGCTCGTAACATGCTCTCACCAACCGTTCAAAAGTTTAGTTTGGAGCGACGACTTCAACTTTGAGCGTATACCGAATAGCAGGGAAAAGGAAGTTAATTTCCAGTGGATTTACATTACTTTTCCGACTTTTTGGTCGTCTTTCTCATCGGTTTTTTGAACATAAAAAAACAGGAGCATATTGCGCCTGCTTTTACATGAAAATATGAACGTGAACGGAGGATTGGGAGGCAAAGCACATCTGTTTATTTCATCGGAACACGTTTCGTTTCTACGCTTGCGAACATTAGCCCAGCAACAGCGACTCCTACGAGTGATAGTCCACATAACGTATAAAATAACAAGTGGTAATCAATGAACAGTGCTGCGAATATCGAAGCTAGTAAACCGCCCATATAACGAAATGTCATATAAACCCCAGACGCCACACCTGACATTTGTTTGGGAACAGAGTTCAATGAGGCCGGTTGCATCGAAGCTGTACCGAAGCCAGCTCCAGCGCCTCCAAGCACAAAGAGAAGCGAAATCAGCCACACCGAATGTGTGTTGAACATGAGCAGATACGTCAAACTGGACACTGCCAAACAAACAAAAGATATCATAATCGTTTTTTGTGTGCCCAAACGATTAGATAATACGCCCCCAAGCCCCGAAAATAACGACATGCTAATCGAAAAAACAAATAAAAGGACGCCGACGCTTTTCAAACTAAGCCCCGTCTCTTTTTGCAAAAAGATAGGCATCACCAGAATCGTACAATACATGACTGCATTGTTCAAAAAAATGGAAACGTTCGCCCCACTGAATGCACGAACTCGGAATAAATTAAATTGAATAAGCGGGAAAGTAATTCTCATTTCCTGTCTCGCAAATAGTACACTTGAGACGATAAATATTCCAATCGTCCACACATTCAAATACTCGACATGTATAACGATAAGAACTAAAACGGCCAAACTGATAGCTAATAGCGCTGATCCGACGATGTCCAATTTGCTCTTCTGCTCACCCTGGATACTCGGCAATAAGAAAAAACCACCGACTAACGAAATGATCGCAAACGGCACATTAAACCAGAAGATTGAAGACCATCCCCATATTCCAATTAACATCGAACCGATTAAAGGTCCGATCGCTGCGCCTATACCCATGATAAAACCGAACAGTCCAAATGTTTTGGCCATTTGCTCCTTCGGTGTGACGTGACGTATCATCGCACTCGCATTCGGAGAAGCAAGAGCCCCGCCTATCGCTTGCACGCCACGAAAAACAATCAACCACGATAATTGCTCTGCAAACACACAGCCGATTGATGAAAATAAAAACAAACCCATCCCTATTAAAAAAACGTTTCGGTTGCCGTACATGTCTCCTAGTTTCCCAGCAATCGGTTGCAAGACCACCATAATCATTAAATAAATGGATATCATCCAAGATACTGAAAGTATACTCCGGTGAAGCGCTTCAGCTATACTCGGCAAACTTACAGCAATCATCGTAGAATTAACAGGGACTAAGAAAGTCCCTATTAATATAACGAAAAGCAATAATTTCGTTTTATTTTTTTCCAAAATACACAACACCATTCGTACCGTCCACCGTGACGATATCGCCATCTTTAAGTAATGAAGTTGCCACTTTAGATCCAACTACTGATGGCAATTGATACTCTCTAGCTACCGTCGCCGCATGAGATAAGATACCCCCTGCATCAGTAACGATCGCACCTGCAACTGAAAACAGGACTGTCCACGGAGGCGTTGTCGTACGACAAACCAAAACATCGCCGCTTTGTAATTTAGCGAAATCTTCTTTCCCTTTTACCACTTTGACGACACCTGTATATGTGCCCTTAGAAGCGGCATACCCTTTGAAGCTTTGCTCTTCTTGGTTAACATCAGGTCTTTTTAAACCAAATATCCGATCCACAATGGGATCTGGCTCTGTCATTTCGGTCGGTGTTCCGAAAAAAGGTGGTGCTTGTCGCAATTGATTGCGCTCATATTCCGCTTTACGTTCTTGTACTAGAGCAGCTTGTGAAGAGGGATTGTCCAAAATATTTAGCAATTCATCCAAATACAAGTAAAACACATCTTCTGGTTGCGTGATGACCTGGTGCTCAACAAGTAAGCCCCCTACATTCAACAAGAATAGACGAGATTTCGCAGGTAACATTGCATCGATATAAAAATGATGATCCTCATCAAGGCCCCAGCTCTCTAAAGCCCATGCATGTATTTGTGTGAATATTTGTTTCAGCTCTCCATCCGGCATGGAAGTCAAGATTTGAGCTGTTTTTGCTTCACGCTGCTGTACAAGCTGATTAAATTCATGATCGAAATTGTAATCTTTCTGCATGTAGGTCGCGATTACCTCCAGCGTTTTTGCGGGATTCTCAATTAATGTTTCATCCATAAATTCATGTGAATTTCCCGATCTATATCCAAATTCATTAAGGTAATCTAGCAATTGCGTTAAATACGCTCGTCCTTCCTCTGTTGATTCAAGCTCGGATTGCATGTCATCCGGCGACGTATGTAATAAAATTCGCTGTAAATAAGCTGAGCTTTTGGCCAGATCCGCTAGCTTCCACAACTTTTGGTCGGATTCTAGCGTTTTGTTCATCACTCCAGTCAACATTTCATACACAACACTCGTCTCGTTGCTTTGTGTCAACGCCTGATACAATTCTTCTAAAGCCATACTGATTGACATTCTCGGTAAAACTATCTCAAAATGCAACTCCCAAGCTCTGATGTAAAAACCGTATAGCTCCAACACACGATTTTTCGCTTCAATTAATGATAAGCTCTCATTACGGTACACTTCCAACTTTTGATAAAAAGGCATGAGCTCATTATCCACATAGTCAAACAGTCTTTTTTTCAGGATGGGCAACAAAGGTTGAACCGTTTCTTTATGCTCAGCTAACCTCTTCTCGATACTTTCGGGATGCGGTACAATTTCTTGATAATAACGGCCTTGATCTATACGAACGTTAAATTGACGAATCGGTAATTTTAAAGTTTCAAACGCTTTGAGAGTGCCTTCCGTAACCGCAGGCGCTTCAAAAGAAGCGAACAATGGACTTAATGCGCCTACGAAATGAACATCATCGAGCACCCAGAATCCTTGCTGCTTTTGTTCCTCACTTAATATAACTTTTTCGCGAAATGTTGATGTATTAACCATACTTCATCCTCCTAAATTTTTATGCCGTTATCGGCCTGACTTGCAAGATATAGATGTCATTTTTCACGACAGCGAATTCAATATCTAGAGCGTTCCCATAGAATGACTCTATTTTTTTCGTCTCGCGCGCAAGCTCTACGATATGTTCATCTGATAAGCAGAACGTATCTTGAGCCTCCATTGTTGTCTCTTCTTCAACAGTGCCCTGAGGTCCAGCGACAATTCTCATTTCTTTACATCCAAGCTCTTTCTGAAGAGCTAATGTATTTTTATTCACATAAAATGTATCCGGTGTAACGAGTCCCGAGACGATAGCCTCTCCTAGGCCATAGCTTGCATTCATAATGAGCTCATCCGGGTTTTGACTCACTGGATTTTCGCTAAAAATAACGCCTGACACATCAGCAAAAACCATTTCTTGCACCAAGATAGCCATTCCGCTCTGATCTAAAGCGAGATGATTATGCTCCAAATATTGCTCGACACTAGACGTAAACATCGAAGCCCAGACTTGTTTAATACTTTGTATAAGTGCCACGTTTCCTTTAATATTTAACAAAGTCTCGTATTGACCGGCAAATGAAGCGCTCTCTAGATCTTCTTGCACAGATGATGATCGTACCGCAACCGCAATATCCTTCTGATTCCGTCTTGCGCACAGGTTTTCATAGGCTTGCAGCACTTCTTGTTGAATGGCTTCCGGCAGCTCTGCATCTACAATTCTCGCATGAATTTGCGATTGATCTGCATGAAGCAAATCCGCATGTTGTTGCAAAAATAATGCTACGGCGTTCGAAGTAATCACAAAGCCGCCAGGTACTTGGATATTTCGTTGCAACATTTCAGCCAAATGCCTCGCCTTGGAGCCAATTTGCTTATAATGTGCTTCTTGAACAGATTCGAGTGCTAATGTATACAAGTTTTACACCTCTAGTTGATAAAATTTACAGCTAATAGTAGAGTTGGTACTTTGATTTTGGACAACGAAGGCCCTCCTAAGGAATAGTTGTATATATACTACACATTGCGAGACTAATGTACCAAAATTGTTTCATATTTGCAATAACTAGGTATAAATATCTAATAGATTTAGGTATAAATATCTAATAGATTGATAACTTCACAATAATGACTCGATTTTCTTCGTCTAGAGCGCAAAGAAGCAAAGAAGACTGCTCAGCAGTCCCTTTGCCCTTTACATTACTCAACTTGCTTATTTCTTTGTAGCTGCATACAAATCGTTCATTTCCTTCACAAGATCATCCCCGCCTGATTTCTTCCAAGTTTCGAACGCTGCTTTCAGAGCTGCTTCGTCACTTTGACCGACGATGAATTTAATACGCGCATCGTTGATGATGTTATCCAGTTGTTGACCTTTTTGCGAGTAAACCGTGGAGATGAATGGCTCGACTGGGTTAGCCACGATGTTCGCTTCTGCTTCTTTTTGGATCTTCGTCGTTTGCAAACGAAGCGGTGTTTGCTTCACTTTCAAACCGCGATCTTCCGGAATAAATGGCAGCATCTGGTTCAAGCCTTCTACTTCAGATTCAAGTAGCGCTGTATCTTTGCTCACTACAAGTGCGTCGCCATCTTTTGTATAATGCTTGCCTTCGATACCGTAACCAGCTAATGTTTGAAGATCCGGCTCATTCATTTGATCCAAGAACTTCAGCACGCGTTTAAGCTCATCCTCTGTTTTCACAGTGGATTTCGAAACGGCTAGAATACCTGCAAAGCCGGAAGTCGGCGATGCTTTCAAACCGTTCTTACCTGTCACACCAATCATATTATCGACATAATGAATGTTCGGATTATCTTTGCCATCCTTGGCAAGTGCAGCATGAATTTTATCATCCATACGTGCAGCATTATCGGTTACGTCAACGATGACCCCTGCTTGATTGTTCGCAATTGGATCATTCCACTTCGCTGAATCAAACACGGCGAAATCCTGATTGATCAGTTTCTCATCATATAGCTTCTTCATAAACTTAAGCGCTTCCAGATACTCTGCGGTTTGATGCTCAGGTACAAGCTTGCCATCCACGATGCCCCATTTGTTCGGTGATCCGAACCAAAGCTTCATAATATCAAAGCTGCTTGCCCATTGACCTGTCCATTTGACCAATACCATGCCGTATGTGTCATCTTTGCCGTTTTTGTCAGGATCTTTTTCTTTAAACGCTTTCAACATATTGTAGAAATCATCAATGGTTTTCGGAGGTTGCATACCAACCGCTTCCAACCAATCCTTGCGATAGTTGATACCATTACGACCAAGCGCACGTCCACGGTAAATACCGTAGTTTTTCCCATCAACGGATGAGTTGTTCATAATAACTTGGTTTGCTTTGCTGAGATTCGGATAATCTTTCAAATACTTGCCGATTTCCCAGAACGCACCCGATTTAGCAGCGTTTACGAAGCTTGGATTTTTCACATCGCCAACATAAATGATATGCGGCAGCTTCCCTGAAGCCAACGTAATATTGAACTTATCCGTATAAGATGCGTTTGGCACCCACTCTAGGTGAATATTCGTATTCGTTTTCTTCTCAATTTCAGTCGTAACAGGGCCATCGTCCTTCGGAAAATTCGTTTTGAAGATCGGAAGCATGATACTTAAATCAAGCGGAGCTAAGTTCTCAGGAGCCTTCGTCTGTGCAGCCGCTTGTGTCGCGGAAGCTGATGCAGCAGGTGTTGCTGTACCGCCTTTGTCACTACTACAACCAGCAATTGTCGTCATTACTGCTGTTCCTACAGTTGCTACAGTTACCCATTTTTTCGCATTTTTCTTCATCTAAACATGCCTCCTTTAGAATATGGACTTGCCTCTATCTGAATCCGTTACCCCTTGACCGAACCAATCAAGACCCCTTTAGCAAAATGCTTCTGCAGGAACGGATAGACAAACAAAATAGGAATGGTGCCCACGACGATAACAGCCATCTTGATGGATTGCTCGGGCGGTTTGACGAAATTCGGATCCATAGAATTGAGATCTCCAGCTGCAGCCTGTGAAAGTAAGACAATCTGTCTGAGCATCACTTGCAGCGGCCATTTGGCCGGATCGTTGATGTACAGCAAAGCAGAGAAGAAGTTGTTCCAATGGCCAACCGCATAGAATAACGTGAAGGTTGCCAGAACAGGCATCGATAAGGGCAGTACGATTCGCCATAGAAGACCGAGCTCTGTACAGCCGTCGATTTTTGCTGCTTCCTCCAGCTCTGGTGGGAGCTCTTGGAAAAAGTTTTTAACAATAATCAAGTTAAAAGCACTAATCGCACCTGGAATCATCAATGCCCAGAACGTATCCAGCATATGAAGCTCGCGAATAACGAGATAGGTAGGAATTAATCCTCCGCCAAATAGCATCGAGAAAATAATTAGATTTAACACGGTGTTTCGTCCCATTAAATTCCGCTTCGATAACGCATAAGCCATCGTCACCGTGAAGAATAGATTAACGAAGGTACCGAAGACCATGACATAGAGCGATACACCAATGCTTTTCACAATCGTATCCGTCGAAAAAATAAACTTATAAGCCGTCAATGTAAATGTTTCCGGTATGAGGAATACCGCACGCTGCGTCAACTCTGCGTCCGATGCAAATGATCCTGCAATAACGTATAGAAATGGCAGAATGGCAACAATTCCAATGACACCCAGCACGATATAGTTGCTTACATCGAAGATGGTTCCGGAAACGCTCTTATATTGCTTTGCCAAAACCTCTCTCCTCCTTTACCTATAAAATTCGTATTAGTAAATGCCAGATTGTCCGAACCGTTTAGCCGTCCAGTTCGCGCCAAGTACTAAGATGACGCCAATGACTGCTTTGAACAAGCCAACAGCCGTACTATAACTAAACGCGCCTTGTGTAATCCCCATCATATATACATAGGTATCAAATACTTCAGCGACATCCCTGTTTAAAGGATTCAGCATAAGGAAAATCTGTTCGAAGCCATTATCCAGAATGTCCCCCATCCGCAGGATAAGCAAGATAACGATGGTGCTGCGAATCGATGGCAGCGTTATGTGCCACAGCTGTCTCCAGCGATTGGCCCCATCCATAATGGCTGCTTCGTATTGCTCAACATCTACGCCAGCTAGTGCAGCCAAGAAGATGATCGTTCCGAATCCGCATTCCTTCCACATCGTTTGCATGATGATCATCGGCCGGAACCATTCTGGCGTCGCCAAGAAGTTGATTTTATAACCGAAATACTTCTGTAAGAGCTCGTTAACGAGTCCGCCTTCCGTAGTTAGGAAGACATAGGTTAAGCTGGCCACAATGACTAAGGAGATGAAGTGCGGCACATAAATCAAAGTCTGAATCGTTCTTTTATACAAATTTACTTTGATCTCATTTAGTAAGAGTGCAAGTATAATCGGTGCCGGAAAGTAAAACACCAGATTATATAAGGAAAGCAATAATGTGTTGCGGAGGAGCATGAAAAATTCGGGATTTTGAAAAAATACTCGGAAGTGTTCTAACCCTACCCATTCACTCTTCCAAAAGCCTAGAAAAGGCTGATAATTCTTAAAGGCAAGCAGCACGCCCCACATGGGCACATATTTAAAAATAAGGAAATACAGTAAGCCTGGCGTCAAAAGTAGGTAGATCCATTTATCTTTACGTAACCTTGCCCATACTTGCGACCTGCGATGTCCTTTTGACTCGGACATCTGAACAATCTCTCTGCTGTTAGGAGCAGCAGCCTGCTTCATCCTTTTCACCTCCATGTCATGATCGCCTTGTGAGCGTTTGTAGCCTTATTATGCACGCCGATGAATTTACCGCCAATCAGACATTCTTGTAAGCCCTTCCAACCGCTAATTTTCACCTTGTATCAAGAAAGTGCAAACCCGTCAAAACAGTTGAAACACCCTAATATTTCCAGCAAAAATGTGTTATTGCCCCTGCGGATAATAGCACTTATAGTAGAAACTAACTTTTAGAAGATGAGGATGGTTGATGAAATGGGAAACAAGTTATATCACGGTGCGGCCTGGTATCCGGAGCTTTGGGATCAATCGGTCATAGAGCAAGACATTGAGCTTATGAAAAAAGCAGGTATGAATGTTATGCGAATTGGTGAATTCGCTTGGTCCAATATGGAGCCTACCGAGGGCAATATCGATCTTAGTTTCTTTGTGAAAATGGTGCAGTTGCTCCATGAAAATGGAATTGACACGGTGATGTGTACGCCAACGCCCACCCCCCCCATTTGGTTCACGCACGGGCATCCTGAACGGATGTATGTGAACGAGCAGCTGCAAGTCATGGGTCATGGCTCACGGCAGCACGCTTGTACGAATCATCCTTATTTCCGCGAGAAGGCGGCGATCATTACCGAACACATCGCGAAGGCCATTGGCCGCTTGCCAGGCTTGATCGGTTGGCAGATCGACAATGAATTTAAGGCGCATGTGTCCGAGTGCATGTGTGGCACCTGTCGGACGCAATGGCATGAATGGCTTGAAGCCCGTTACGAGACCGTCGAAAAGTTAAACGAGGCGTGGGGCACACAAATTTGGAGCGAATACTACCACAGCTTTGAGCAAGTACCGCAGCCTGGCCCTGTGCCATTTTTACATAATTCCTCGCTCAGCACGATGTATCAACTATTCTCAATGGAGAAAATTGCTCAGTTTTCCGATGAACAAGCGGCGATCATCCGACAATTCTCTGATGCGCCGATCACGCACAACAGCAGCGTTGCTTTCAGTGTGGATAATGAGCGTTTATTCCGAGAGTTGGATTTTGCTTCCTTCGATACGTATGCGACGTATGATCATCCAGCGAACTACTTATTAAATAATGACCTGTGGCGGAACTTTAAGCGCGGACGGGATTATTGGATTATGGAGACGAGTCCCTCCCATGCGGCCTCCCTTGCGAGCTATGCGAAGCCGCATCCGAACGGCTATCTCAAAGCCGAAGCGGTTGCCGCTTATGCGCTTGGGGCAGAAGCCTTCTGCTATTGGCTGTGGAGACAGCAGCGCGCAGGCTGCGAACAGCCGCATGGCTCGGTCATTAGCACGTGGGGCAAGCCTACGATTGGCTTCCCGAATGTGCTGGAAGTCGAGCAAGCTAGACAAGAGATTGAAGCCACAATACTAGCGACTCGCCCGACGCAAGCCGAAGTGGCCATGACCTATTCGGATCGCTCCAAAGCGTTCCTGAAAACGGAACCGCATCAAAAGCTGAATCATCGCGGTCTGGTGACCAGCTTCTATGAACGGATCCTGAATCTGGGGATTCACCGTGATCTTGTACCGGAAGGTGCTGAATTAACCGGCTACAAGCTGCTCTTCACACCTTTCCTCCCTTACATCTCTTCTGACTTTATGAAGCGTGCTGAAGCGTTCGTAGCTGATGGCGGTGTGTGGGTTGTTGGCCCTCTCTCTGGTGGACGCACGGAGGAGCACACGATGCATACGAATGCTGCGCTAGGCGAATTGGAGCAGCTTGCTGGTGTGGAAACAGTCTACACGTTTCCAATGGACAGCAGCTCCACAATCGGAACTGCCTTTGGCGTTGCAGCGCCGCTCTCGCTTTGGAGCTCCGTCTTCGAGACGAAGGATGCGACGGCTGTTGGCACCATTGAAACAGGCTTAGCGGTGGGACATGCTTTCATTACGGAGCGCGCGTATGGCAAAGGCAAGATCGTGATGCTTGGCTCCATGCCGACTGGCGAAGAAGGCGAGCAGTTGTTGAACAACCTCATCACGCGTTATGCGGATGATGCAGGCGTTACCGTGCGCACGGATGTGACCGCAGGGACGATTGTCGCTCCTAGACGTGGCGATGGCTGCGAGGTGTGGGTTGTGGTGAACATGGACGGAGCAGGCGGCAGCGTGACGCTACCACGCAATGGCGTTGATCCGCTAACAGGAGCACGCTACCCTGAGGGTCCATTGACGCTGGGCCGATACGAGCATAAGGTGATTCAATTTAACAACTAGTAGTGAACCCATATATGTGGGTGCTAGGTAAACGCACTGACAAGCAGGCTTCAGCGCACATACGCTGACTAAAAAGAGGTGTACACCCTATGCCCACATATAAAAGCAAATCAATTAAAAACAAATGGCGTAAAACCAAGTGGCTGCTGCAGCAAGCTGATTTACGCCAGTATGTGCCTCGAACCGTACTTTTTACGAAAAAGAATTTGAATAGCATGCTAGATAATTATAAAACGGTCTTTTTTAAACCTACGGATGGTTCAGGTGGATTCAATATTATTCGGATTAAAAGGAAACCTACAGGCTACCAAACCCAATTGAATCGTAAAAAGGATTTTTGTCCAACAAGGAATAAGCTGCACGCCAAACTGTCCAAACATGCCGGGAAACGTTCCTATTTACTTCAGAAAGGGATACAACTCGCGAAAACGAAAGGAAGACCCTTCGACATTCGCGTCATGGTGCAGAAAACGAATCAAGGTGAATGGATCAGTACGGCACTGTTTACCAAAATTGGGAGACCGGGTAAAGTTGCAACCAACTATAACCAAGGCGGGACGGTTGGATATTTCAAGCCAACCTTGCTCGGTGCTGGCTATTCCAGCTCAACCATTCAGGAAAGAGAAGCAGAATTGAAACGGCTTGGCGTTAGCGTAGGACACAATTTTGATCAGAATGTTAAAGGGTTTCGAGAACTCGGCCTTGACGTTGCCATTGACTCTAAGGGCAGACCGTGGATTCTCGAAGTGAATACGCGACCTCAGTTTTACCCGTTGAAGAATATGTCTAATCGCAAACTTTATCGGCGTATGGTGGACACGGGGCGACAATACGGGCGGACGAAATAGATGGAAAATATCCATCTATTTTCTTTCATTTCCATCATTTATAGGTAATAACAGGAAAAACTCCAGCTATTTTCGAGCATTCACTGCGATTACCGCGAGAATGTGAATATTAGCTGGAGTTTTTCCATTTAAAGCTGATTTTTAACGATTTTACGAGAAATTAACTGTAGAATTTCCATCTAACCATTATCGGGATCCGACTCCGGTCGTTGGGGTTGGGGGTTGAGCAAGGCTAGATTGGGCCGGGCATGTTAGCACCCATTACCAAAGCTATTCTTCTTCGAATTCAGCACCTCGGCTAAGAACGTCAACGTTAACCCTTGTCCCCATCCTTGGATACGTTTGTCAGGAACGCCTTTATAACCGTCGGCGTTTTCCATGACTGCGGTTCCCGCGGAAACACCCGTTACTGTGCCATCCTCAGTTATGCGAGCCAGGATACCGTCGATCGACTTCTGCGTGTATTTATTGTACAGACGTCCCCGCGTTAGCAAAGCTGTAGCGATACCTGCAGATCCGGAAGTCTCCAATGGAGCCGATGGATCATTCAGAATGGTGTGCCACAAACCGGATTCATCCTGCAATCGAACAAGAGCGCTTAGTTGATCGCGCAGCGAACCGTCAATGATCATGAACGAAGGATGCGTGACAGGAACGAGATGAAGTGCACGCGCCATCGTCAGAGATGCCCATGAGTTGCCACGCGCCCAGAAGATGGATGACATGTTCGTCTGAGAAATGTTATCCCAACCATGATAGTACAGATTGGTCTTCGCGTTTTGCAGGACATTTTCATGTCCGTGATACTGCTTCAAGCCAAGCGCAAAGTAGTCATCATTGTTTAGCAATTTCCCAACGCGCAGCAGGTAATAACCTGCCATGAACATCGTATCTACCCAAGCTTGCTCTGGAAAGTTATACGTTTCGGAATTCACCGTGTGCTGAAGAATATCGTCGCCAAAACTCTCTGCTTTGGTTGCTAAGAACTCAGCCATTTCTTTAACGGTGTCTAGATATTTCTCATCCTTCGTTACTTCATACAGAGTGAGAAGTGAATGTCCGATGGACACGGCATTGACCGATAGCTTCGGCAGGCCATCCTCCATATTTTCATCCACCCAAGCCTTCAATCTCGTCAGATACGATTCATTTCCAGTCGCTGCATACGCTTCGCAAACCCCATAAAATGCAACGCCGCCAGGCCAATCCCATGCGAAGTCCATCCGAAACGTGCGGTCAACCACACGGTCGATAGCTGATTTGATTTCATTTTCCTCAAAGACTAACTTTGGCATGTCCATTATGTCCCCTCTCATACTCTATCCTTTCAATCCGCTCGTAGAAATTCCCTCCACGATGTAACGCTGAAAAATAAAGAACACAATGATAATCGGAATGAGTGACAGCGATGCCATTGCGAACATCCCGCCCCAGTTGTTGAGCGAATCGCCATCCAAGAAAAGCTTCAGCGCCAATGACACTGGATACAGCGACGGTTTATTTAAATAAAGGAGCGGATTGATGAAATCCTCCCAGCGCCAATAGAAGGAAAAAATGGTCGCTGTAATAAGGGATGGTACGATCAGCGGTACTAAAATGCGGAAAAAGATACTGTATTTGCTGCAACCATCCATTTTCGCTGCTTCATCCAGCTCGATTGGAATTGTGCGTATAAACTGCATAATTAGAAAGATAAAGAAAGGAATCGCAAAAAATTGCGGCACGATGATCGGCTTAAAGGAAGACAGCCAACCCAGCTTCGAGAACATGACATACTGCGGAATGATCGTGACGTCATGGGGAAGCATCATCGTGATCATCATACAGGTGAACCAGATGTTTTTGCCAGCAAACGGGATGCGTGCGAAAGCATAAGCAACTAAAGCTGAACTCACGACCGCACCAATCGTTGATAATATGACAATGTAAAACGAATTTATATAGAAAGTAGCAAATGTGTTGCCAGCAAAGCCCTTCCAGCCTGTCACATAATTCTCCCAAGAAAATTTACTGGGGATTAAGCTGTAGGTCGTTGTAAATATTTCATCATTCGGTTTCAGTGAGCTCGCAATCAGCCAAAGAATCGGATAAATCATGGCGATCGCTAATAAGCTCACAATCACATGATACGTGTAAGGCTTTAAGGTTTTTCTCACAGTGGCATTGACCATGTTACCGATCTCCCTTCGTTTCGTAATACACCCAGTACTTGGAGGTTTGGAATAGAACTAGCGCAATGAGTCCGATTAACAAAAGCATGACCCAGGCCATAGCAGACGCGTAACCCATTTCGTAAAACTGGAAAGCTCTCCGATACAAGTACAACGAATACAGCAGTGTATTGTCGAGCGGTCCGCCCTCTCCTCGGGAAATAATATACGCAGGTGTAAACGTCATGAATGCGGATATCGTCTGCATGATCAGGTTAAACAAGATGATTGGACTAAGCAGCGGCAGCGTAATATTGAAAAATTGTCTGACCTTGCTGGCACCATCCACACTCGCCGCTTCATAGTAGGAATAAGGGATGTTCTTCAAACCTGCAAGGAAGATCAGCATGGACGATCCAAACTGCCAAACGGACAAGGCAATCAATGTCCATAACGCTGTGGCTGGATTACCAATCCAAGAGATATCGGAATGAATTCCGAAGATCGATAGGAAGGAATTCAGCAACCCTTTGTCCCCGAATAACTGTGTCCACATAATGGAAACGGCCACACTGCCGCCGATCAACGAAGGAAGATAGAAGGATGAACGATACACTCCGATCCCTCGAACAGCTTTATTTAACAGCATGGCAACCGCTAAGGCGAAAATAAGTCTGAACGGTACGCTGGCAAATACATACGTAAAGGTCACACTGAGTGACTTCCAATATTTATCATCTGCCGTAAACATCTTCTCATAATTATCAAATCCAATTACATTCGGCGCTTCAAACAAGTTGTAATCTGTGAAGGAATAATATAGCGACGAAATGATCGGGTACAACGTGAAGATGAGAAAGCCTAATATAAACGGAGAAGCAAAAACATACCCGACTAGATGATCGTTATTCCGCCACTTGTTCATTGTTAACCAGCCCCTATATTGTTGAACTCGGGAATGAGAGGATTACAGCCTCATCTCTTCTCTACTCGTATTATAAAATAAGATACTTCCAACGAAGTAGGCAAAAAACCGTTCATTTTGTTTAATTAGCCGACAAAAAAACTCCACGGATCTATCCGCGGAGTCTATCGATTTTAATTCTCTGTTGATTTCATATATTCCGATGGTGTGGAACCTCGGTATTTTTTGAACACTTGGCTAAAATATTGCGGATTGTCTCCGAAGCCCAGTCGTTCGGCCAGTTCGAAAATTTTGATATCCGCATCTTCGGCGATCATTTCTGTGGCTCTTGTGATTCTCGCTTTCATGACATAGTTGGAAAATTTCTCACCTGTTTCCTTCTTGAACAATTTCCCCAAATAGTCAGCATTCATATACAGCATATCGTGCGCCACCCAATTCAAGCTGAGATCTGAATTCCCAAGCTGCGCGTCAATTACATCAATTACTTTTTGAACAATCGCACTATGTTTCACTTTGTTAAGCCCATAGAATCGCTCCGTCATCGTAATGACGACATTTTCCAAGAAGCACTGGATCGATTGCAGAGTGTTCATTTCCACGATAACTGGGATTTGTGTGAAGTAAGTATTCATTTCTTCCGGCGCACACTGGCGAACAAGCGAAACGAACTGCTGAATAACGTAGGATTTCGTCACATCGATGTCCAGCTGCGCTTCTTTTAATCCACCGATAAAGTCGTTCAAAGCTGCTTCTGCTTCCTCCCGATGACCGGATTTCACTGACATATTCAGTCTTTCTTCATCCCAGCCCAATTCCTTCGGCGCAGCCTCTTGGGAAGAAACGGCCGTGTCTTTTCGGGTAATTAGACTGCCCTCTCCCAAGTAAAAACGGTAATTCAAGAGATGTAGACACTGCTTATACAGCTGTCTTGCCTTCGTAATGTGGCCCGGCTCACTGAGCGCGATCGTTGCGTCCATTTTGTAATACATTTGAAATGTGTCTCGAATATGATAAATCCGCTCATGGAGCAGATCAATATCCACGGATTCTTCCAACAAAATTAAGACATGATTCCCAATCGTCGTACTCAATAGGGGACTATTCAGAATTTCCTGGGCAATATTCTTAATGGCAAACAAATGCTCAAACTCAAAGCCTTCCTCCAACTGGAACAGGAGAAGACGGATTTGATAATCAAAGTCGAGCTTAAATAAGCTGCGAAAATAGTCCCAATCCCAATTACCGTACGTTTTATTCGTAACGAACTCCTTGAGGAACTGCTCCTTCACATGCGGCATCACTTTCTCAAGCTCCGCCTTCATATTCCGAACGAACGACTCCTTACTCGTTTCCTGCTCTAGCTCCGCTACGATCTCCTTCAGCGCTTCGCCGATTTTGCCTTCGTTCGTTGGCTTGAGCAAATAATGCTTCACACCATACTGCATCGCTCTGCTTGCGTAATCAAATTCACCAAAGCCTGATAACAGCACGAATCGGATAAGGGGATAGGCCTCATGCACACGCGCCACCAGCTCTAGTCCATCCATCCCTGGCATTCGAATATCGCTGATGATAATGTCGGGAGCCTGTTTTTGTATACTTTCAAATGCCTCGATTCCGTTACGCGCAGTCCCAATCAGCTCAGTTTGTAAAGATGGCCAATCGACCATGCGAGAAATGCCATCTAGAATAATTCTTTCGTCATCCACTAACAACACCTTGTGCATGCTTTATTCCTCCGTCCCTTTAGGTAAATATAGAATGATGGAAGCCCCGTCTTGCTTAGACTCATCTACCTGAAGTCCATACGCTTCGCCAAAGGCCAGTTTAATGCGATCATCGATATTCAGAAGACCGATGCCCTTACCTTTCGTCGTGACTTCCCCGCTGCGCAATCGTTCAAAGATGCCGCTTGGCATCCCTGGACCCGTATCCTCAACCGCAAGGTAAATTCCCTCTTCGCTGCTCCAGCCACGGATCGAGATTTCACAAGGCTCGATGGTTGACTCCAACGCATAATGAATCGCATTCTCCATCAAAGGCTGGAGCGTCAGCTTAGGAATCGCCCGTTCCATTAATTCTTTAGGCACATCCAGCTTGAATACCAAGCGCTCTTCGAAGCGTATTTTCTGAATCGTCACATAGCTGCGAACGATATCGATTTCCTCACCTAGTGTAATAATCGGTTCTTTCAAATCAACGGAGTGGCGCAGCAAATACGCGAGTGCTTCCACCATCTCGGAAATTTTGGATTGCCGATTCACCTTTGCCATCCAGTTAATGGACTCTAATGTGTTGTACAGAAAATGCGGATTAATCTGCGATTGAAGCGCTTTAAATTCCGTTTCTTTTATCAATAGTCGATTGGCATAATTCTCTTGAATGAGCGTATTGATCCGTTCGATCATGAATCGGAAGCTTCGCTGCAAGAGCCCAATTTCATTCATGGCCACTTGGCCGCCTGGCGGAAATAAATTGGCTTCTTCGAAATTCCCTTTCTCTGCCAGCTTCATCCGCACCATCAACTCGTCAATCGGGCGGGTTAAGCCGTAGGAGAAACGGATGCCTAACAGAATAACGACCACGAAGATAGCAATAAAGACGAAAACGACCATTTCCTTAATGACAACAATGCGATCGAAGATTTGATTAAACGGCGTAATATTCAAATAGGTCCAGCCTGTGTTCAACGATTGAATCTGCGCAATAAAATATCTTTCATCGTCAATATTTTGAATTTCATATCCTTTGGCAGCTTTCATCGGCTTCGCAATGCGACTTGAATCGATGGAGGGCTCACTCGGGTATATCACATGTCCATCGGAGACAATTATCACATCGCCCTCTTCTGGAGCGATATCGCGAACAAGCTTTTCAATATTTATCCGAATCACTAGTGTCCCTAAATAGTCCAAATCAAAATTCGTTTTGTGAAAGGAGCGAATTTCCCGCGTCGCGACGAGCGCCGAATCACTGCTGTCCGGATAAAGCCAACGGTTTTCCCCGTCCCCTTCAGCCGCGACACTCAAGATATGATCTTTTCTGGCTGTGTCCATTCTCAGAATGTTACCGCCTTCATGTTCGTTCCCTTTGGCATCCATGATTTGAATGGAATACACATAAGGTTCCTCACCTGAGTAGCTGATCAAGCGATCAATCAAGTAATGACTTATGATCAAGCGGTCATAATCCGACGGATTTTTTTTGAGTAACGTCAACCACTCCTGAACCTGCTCTTCGGACAATATCCGATAAGAAAGCTGCTGGAGTCGCTTGAGCTCCGTTTCAATCGCCGTGGACGATAAATTAAGTACGCGTGAGGATTTCTCATAAATTTGCCCATCATAGATCGAGAACACGTATTGTTGGATCATAATCGTGAATGTCAACGAAACCGCGATGATCATCGTTATCAATATCGACAACTTATTTTTGATCTTCATATGCCGATAAGCGTCTATGATGGAACGTATACTCATGGTTGGCTGACTCCCTGCATCGTTTTTTAATCGATTATGGCATTCAGAAGGACAATGGTCAACGGTCAAAAGAAAATCCCACAAGGGTTATCTACCCTGTGGGAGTCGCAATTTACACTTATAGTAATTGTTTTAACTTCGCAATCGCCTCGACGAAATAGTAGTCGCCGTAGATTAAAGCACCATTTTCAACAGCGGTACGTGGATTGTTCATAGGATGAAATGCCGCAGTCGCATTCGTCAAAATGCATTCATCCGATCCGTCCCAGATGGCGCATTTTTCATCCAACGCTTTAAGTATACTAAGCGCTGATTGGAGATACAGCTCCTTCTCCCCATCCGGCACAGCTTTGGCGATTTCAATTAAGCCGCAAGCGGTAATGGCTCCTGCCGAGCTATCCAGCAATGGGGATTCTGCCGGCTGTCTGTAATCGCACAATGGCACATAGCCTGACAGCGGCAAGCACGATAACACATAATGGGCGATCCGTTTGGCGGCATGCAGATACTCCATTTTGCCCGTCCACGTATAAGTTTGAGCGAAGCCATAAATGGCCCAGCCCTGCCCTCGCGACCAAGAGGAGCCGCTTGCATATCCCTGACCTCCGGGGATGTCTACAACTTCACCTGTCTCCGGATTGAACGTCACAATATGATTCACAGAGCCATCTTCGCGAATGAAATCCTTTAGCGATTTATTGGCATGCTGGATGCCGATATGCTTGAAGCGGTCATCCGCGCTTTGTTCACTCGCCCAGAAAAGCAACGGGATATTCATCATGCAATCGATAATGGCCACGCCTTCTGTGCCTCTGCCATTCCAAGCGCGGATAAAGCCACCCGCATAATTATACCTCGCAGACAATACATTCGCTGCCAGCATAGCTCTTTGTCTCGCTCCTGAATCTCCAGTAAGCTCATGATTCAATACCGAGGTTAACAACCACATGAAGCCAACATCGTGATGTAATTCATCATACCCGTGAAGGACTTCATCTAATTTTTTCTCGATACTTTGCGCATAAACCTTGTAGGTTTCGTTGCTCTTATCTTCTTTATATAGCTGCCACAGAATGCCGGCCCAGAACGAATTGGTCCACCACGAAAGCGAATCATGCCAATCATCATAGACGCCATTGTGGGTTGTGTGCGGAAAGCCATCTTGAATGCGTGAAGAGGTTTTGGCAATCTTTTCCCCAATTCGATCCCATGTTCCCAAAATAAACGCTTTATTCTCCTGTAAAATCGTTTTCATATCAGACCCCTCCAGTAGTTTATCAGGCTATTTCACGGCTCAACAACCTAAGTATATCGAGACTCCATAGCCGTAACCTATAGTAGACCTTGGCTGAAACATTGCATAACTTGCTATTTCATCTTGATTTTTATGATATAGTAGAGTGATCAAATTCTAATCAAAGAGGGACGCTATGAACCAGCAGCTTGTATCCATTTACCTCAATAACGGCGCTTTCAGCTATCTGCATTCTTTTACAGAGAGTCCGCATGATGAACAGCATAGCTCGTATACATTGGATTGCCATGAAATCTATTATTTGATCTCCGGCAATGTCAATTATCAAGTCGAGGATCAAACCTATTCATTAAGTCCTGGCGATTTATTGATCATTAACAACAAGGAAATGCATCGGCCCTATTTCACGTCAGACTCCAGCTACGAGCGTATTCTCATTTTTTTTACGCCTGAATTTTGTCAACACTATCACCATGAGAACTATCCGATTTTGCAATATTTTGAACGCAAAAAGCCCGGAAGCTTCAACCGCATCCCAAGCAAGCTGGTCGAGCAACTAGGCGTTTATTTCACAGATATCGAAGAACATCATCACAGTAACCAACCAGCCAAAAAAGTGCTAATTGAGTTGACGTTTATCCGGCTGCTTATTCATCTCAACGATATTATTGCCACACATCTCCATACCCACCAGCTGGAAGGCGAGTATAATGCAAAGATCGAGCAAATTGTCACCTATATCCATAACAACTTGTATCGTGAGCTGACATTACAACATATTGAGGATACGTTCTACATCAATCGGTATTACTTTTCTCATCTTTTTAAAAAAGTTACTGGCTACAGCTTCAAGCAATATATTATTCAAAAAAGGATCGCGAAAGCCATCGAGCTGCTTAAGCTGTCCGTCCCCCCAACCGAGGTGTGTAAAATGACGGGATTTGAGGATTACTCTAACTTTTATAAAGCATTTAAACGGATTACCGGCGTTTCACCTGCGAGCTATTCATAGTTTCCTTTTTAACCTCGATAGGCTCTGGGGGACATGCCCATGTAGGAGGTAAATGCGCGCGTGAATGCGTAAAGCTCAGAGTAACCTAAGGAACAGGCAATTTCCGTGACGGATAAAGACGTGGTTTTGAGCAGTTCCGCCCCTTTCTCTAAGCGCTTGCCAGCTAAGTACCGTTGCGGTGAAACGCCGTAGGATTTTAGAAATGCCGTATATAAATGGGATCTATGATAGCCAAAATGGTGCGCTGCATCCTCCACGCGAATATGCTCAGTATAGTGGAGATCAAAGAAATCCTTTACCTGAACGAGCCAATCTTGTTTCTCCTTCGCTTTGGCGGACGATCGGTTCGCTTGCAGGTTCATTTTATAAAAAAGATCACTCAATGACCGTTGTTCGAGAAACATATTTTTCTTCGCTCCCGACATGATGCCAATCACGCTTCGCAGTGCTTCTCCAACTTCGTTACTCACGATGTGATGTAGCCAGTACTTCGTTGGCGTAAGACCAAACTCCGCCGTTAATAGCGGCAGTTGGTTCCCTTCCATTGCAAGCCAGATCATTTTCAATGGCGGCATGCCCTCTTCTGTTTGCATCGTTTCATACACATAAGGACGTCCGGGAAATAAACAAAATAAATCTCCCTCGCTTAATTCGACGGTATGTTCTAGTGTAGTCACTCTCACCTTGCCCTGTATCACCCAATGAAAGCTCGTCTGCTCAATCACTTTTGGACCAATATGATATGTTCGCTTCGCAATGTTCTGCCCTCCTCGGACAATCCAACACCCGCTCGCGGTTTGAAAAAGGGAAGGGATTGCAAACCAGACATTTGCAAATTCCATTTCATATTCCTGCATTTCATGCCCTCCTCTTCGCCTATTCTATTATCTTAAGAATAAAAGAAAGCCAACATAATGACAACTTCTAACATTCTATCATTTTGTTATTTGTCTCGTATTTTTATACTAATCCTAGTAGGTATAAAGGCAAGAGAAAGGCGGAACTGAGCAATGAAGAAACCGAATATTCTTCTCATCACAAGTGATCAACAGCATTGGAACACGATTGGTGCATTCAATCCCGAATTATCCACGCCTAATTTGGATCGGCTTGTTCAGGAAGGCACGACATTTACACGAGCGTATTGCCCCAATCCGACTTGTACTCCGACTAGGGCTTCCATAATTACAGGGCAATATCCGAGTCAACATGGCGCATGGACGCTCGGTACGAAGCTGTTGGAAGATCGCCATACCGTTGGCGAGGATTTTCAAAAAGCCAACTATCGCACAGCGTTGATTGGTAAAGCCCATTTTCAACCGCTCAAAGGGACGGAGGAATACCCCTCGCTTGAAGCTTATCCACTTCTGCAAGATCTGGATTACTGGAAAACATTTGACCAACCCTTCTATGGCTTTGATCATGTTGAATTAGCTCGCAACCATACGAACGAAGCGCATGTGGGACAACATTATGCACTATGGATGGAAGAGAAAGGGCTCACGAATTGGCGCGATTATTTCTTGGCTCCGACCGGAACGATGGACCCTAAACAGCTTCACCATTGGGCGATTCCTGAAGAGTTCCACTATAATACCTGGATCGCAGAGAGAACCAATGCGCTTCTGGAGCAGTACCAGCAGTCGGAGGAAAGCTTCTTCTTGTGGTCGAGCTTTTTCGATCCGCATCCGGATTATTTAGTCCCGTCCCCTTGGGATAAGATGTATGATCCAGAGAAGTTAACCATCCCAACCGTCACGCCTGGCGAGCACGAGAAGAATCCCCCACACTTTGGCTTGACGCAGGAAGAGAATCCTGATTTCTCTTATTTGCGCGAGAGCGGCTATGGCATTCACGGGTATCACTCCCACTCCCGTCTGCCGGAAAGTGAGCGCAAACAACTCGTAGCAACCTATTACGGCATGATCAGCTGTATGGACGCACACATTGGACGTATCTTGGATCGGCTTGAGGCGCTAGGACTTGCGGAGAATACGATTGTGGTGTTCACGACAGATCACGGCCATTTCTTCGGGCAGCATGGTCTTCAACATAAAGGCGGCTTCCTATATGAAGATTTAATTAAGCTTCCTTTTATCGTTCGATACCCAAGTCAAGTTCCTGCAGGCAAAACGTCCAATGCGATTCAGTCACTCGTTGATCTCGCGCCTACTTTCCTCTCCATGGCGGGTCTGCCAATCCCTAGCTTCATGACGGGCATCGACCAGAGCAGCGTATGGACGGGTCGTGAGGAACGCTTACGCGAGCACGCCATTTGTGAGTTCCGTCACGAGAAAACGACCATCCATCAAAAGACATATGTGGACGATCGCTATAAGCTAACCGTCTACTATAATCAAACGTATGGCGAGCTCTTTGATCTTCAGGAAGATCCCGGTGAGATTCGAAATCTGTGGGATGATGCGGATTTTAAAGACTTGAAAGCCAAGCTGCTGCTGTCCTATATTTGGGCGGAGCTTGGGAAGGAACCGTTAGCGATGCCACGGATATGGCACGCTTAGGCATTGGGAGTGGACTTCCTCCAGGCTGTAAACTTCAACTAGATGTCCCTCCATCTAATGAGAAATGCAAAAAGGCAACTTTTCTCTAGCAAATACTCGATTTCAACTGAAATTGATGCAAAAAGGCATCTATTTCTAAAGTTTTCAGCTCGTTATAGACTTTTCGCCCCCGAAAGGATGCCTTTTTGCATTTATTAAACCCGATGAAGAGATTTTAACTGAAAAGGATGCTCTTTTGCATTTTTGCTAGCTGTGAACCGCACAAAGTTTTCCCCCGATAAAACAAGCTCCCCGCGATCGAATCGCGAGGAGCTTCTCTTTTTTTTACAAGACCGTTTGAAAACCTGTCTTATCTGCATGTTTATATTTTACACCTGAACCGCGCGTCGATATGACCATCATATCTCGCCAAATCAGCAGATCGGTCACCTCGGCTTGTGCATTCAGCGCATGCAGGATGATGTTGCCTCTGATCTCGATCAGTTTATACAGCCCCGTATTCGCGCACACATAAACCTCTCCGCGATGAGCAACCAACCGGGTTAAAAACATCCCCTCAAACCGGTGCTGGTGAAAGCCGCCTCTTTTATTGCCTACAACCAAGCCTCCGCACTCCGTCGTCCCGACTAGCATCGTTTTGAATACCGCTAAGCTTGTCACAGCTTGTGATAGCGGCATACTGCACCAGTCCCCTGTAAATAAATCGTAAAAAGCAACGCCATCCTCATAACCTAGAAAAATAAAATGAGGCGTAACCAGCAAATCATAGGTTTTCTTTCCTCGATAGGCCAGCGGCAGCCATTCCGCTTCATGCCCGCAGAGCAAGCCATTCTCCGTCAAAACAAAGCGATCGCCCCAACTTAGCGCGCGGTAGCAAGGATCTGTGATGCTCGTTTGCTGCCACACCTCATCTTCTAAGTGATACAGCCCGTGGCTTGTGGAAGCGAATAATTGGGCTTCTACCCAATCTAATCGAAACACATGAACATATGCAGGCAGTCCCTGTGATGCGCTTTCCCAAGATCGCAAAGGCGAGAACTGAACAACGCCATGCCCTTCAGTCCCCGCATATAATACGCCATCAGGAGAAGCCGTTAACGTTGTAAACCGTAGTGACAGCAAATCATTGGTGGATGACCATGTCGAATTTATTTCCATGAAGCCCCTCCTCTCTGCAGCAAGTACATGTGCGACTTTCCAAATACAAATCCTTCACAAGTCTAAGATAATCAAGCGACTGTTCCATCGCATATTTTGTAATCTCGATGTGATGCCGTTTACCGCTCATCAGATTAATGACTTGCAGCTGCACAGGTATCCCTCCGAAAGCTTTGTTGCAAAAAACAACCGACATATGTGTAAACAGAGCAAGCGATGCCGCACTGTCTTCCATGACAAATTTATGGATCACCACGGATTGCTGTGAGGATTCCATCGCTTGAACGATCATCGATAATCCCATATCAAGCTCTTCAATCCACACATCCATGCTTTCAAATAATAGAAGCGGCCATTCGATCCGACTCTTGTGCGTCAGAATGTGATACAACTGATCGATGACACTTTGCTTAACCTCGCTATAAAACGTACCCGTTCCAAACTTCTGAACTTTATTGGTCCACTTTTTTTCGAATTCATCCTTCAAAACACGATGCGTCCGCGCAGCTACCGGCAATGTGTACCATGCGTCGATGGCATGGTAGGCCGCGAATTGGGTAAGCTGCTGCCAAGTCAGATCCTCAGAAATCGTCCCTTGATCTTCATGCGTGAGGGCATGCAGCCAGCGCTCTAATTGATAATCGGCAATGACCTGCAGCGTCCCGACGCCAATTCCGTTCTCACTATGATTCATCTTGACTAGCCCCCTCATGATGCCGTTCACACTTGTATTATCATTGATAATCATTTTCATTTAGTCTCACTACAACGAATGATAATGTTTCTCACTGGTAATGTCAAGATGAACAAACACTTTTAGGAGTCTTTTGACAATATGTCAGAAAACGACACCGCCTTTCGAGCGACATCGCATATTAAATACGTTAATCTATGAAAATAACTTCTATCGAAGTATTTCAAAGATGAGCGACCGCGTTTTAATGGTAGTTTTTATCGCCAATTATCAAGACGTTTTCTGGAACCGAAAACGTATACTTTTTAATGTGGTGAAAAATGATTCATAGGAGGCGTACTAGCATGCAAAACTTACAAATCTGTGGATTGGGTTTTATCGTACTATGTATCATGTACTATCTCGTCATCGATGTGTTCGAGAAGAGTAAACGCCTCAGACAATCAGTTTCCATCCCGCAAGAACCCATTGTTGAAACGGTATCTGTCGCTATCAATAGGATCGCCTCTCCTATTCAGGAAGGTACAGGTGTGTATCCCATGTATATCGACTGCAGTCGCAGTGAACAATTTATCCCGCCACAGTCGAATAACGCCTTAACCCCTGCTGCTATATAAAAAAATGGAGATGCCTACGATTTGTAGGCATCTCCATTTTTTACGTCTCGTATATCACGCGCCCTGTCAGTGATAAGTCATACCCCTGAATAGGACGCAATTCCTTCTGAAAAGCTTCCGATTGCAAAATCCGCTTGACCCGTTCAATCCAAGCCAGGTTTTCTGGCTTTTTAAGCATCACAAGATCGTAACGCTCTTGAATGAGCGGGATGAAATCAACGCCGCCGACCATGGATGCTGCTTTTTCGATGCCTACTCCAAAATCCGCTTCGCCTATGGCAACCTTCCCCGCAACGCCCATGTGATTCGATTCTTCCTGCTCATAACCCTGCAGCAATTGAGGCGCAATGCCGTGAAGACGCAGCTGCTCATCTAGCAGTACACGTGCGCCTGAACCTTTCTCACGATTCACCATGCGAAGATCCGTCCGATTAAGATCAGCCCAACCGTAGAGCTGCTTCGGGTTGCCTTGCTGAACATACAGCCCAGCCGAGCGGGACACCAGATTCACTACTACGTAGGAAGAACCGATTAGCAATCTCCGGATATACGGCAAATTATACTCACCCGAATCACCATCCAGCAGATGCGTACTCACAATATCAGATTCGCCCTTGTACATGGAAATCAGACTATCCAGACTTCCGACATAGGCGCGGAGCGGTCTGAGAGGTGCAATCTGTTTTTCGATATGTTTAGCTAAAATGTCCAAGCTCACATCTTGTCCCGTTATGACAAGCGACTGTTTGGACTGTCCAGCACCAGCATATACAGATTGCTGTGCATAAGGCTCAGATATTTCCTGTTGAACGACAGGAGCTTTTCCACCTTTTGCCCGCATTTTATAGGCTTCAAGATCCGATGCATCTACACGCATTTGCTTACCGACACGATAAGCGGCTAGATCACCTTTTTTGATCAGATCATAAACGGTTAATTTGGAGATTTTCAAAAGTTTAGATATTTCTTCCGTTGTATAGGAAACGTCAGCTGTCATAGGAACCTCCATTAGGTATCTTTCGAAACCATTCTTCCCTATCATAAGCCGATACAAGGTGTATTTCAATCCTGATCTAGACGATTTCATTATGCTTATATATAATCAAATATAATTAGATATAACTATTTATATCCAAATAGATAGAAATGCGATTATCGGAGGGGAATTTATGTTACAGGTAAAAAAGTTTAGTGCTGTTTTGTCTGGTTTCGCACTAGCAACGATGCTAATCACAGGATGCTCAAGCGAGAAGGCACAACCAGCTGGAAGCGCGTCTCCGACGCAATTAACGATTTCTGCCGCAGCCAGTTTAACCGATGCTTTGAAAGAAATTCAAACCAACTACGAATCCAAAAACAAACAAATTAAACTTAACTTTAACTTTGGCGCATCAGGAGCTTTGCAGCAGCAAATCGAACAGGGTGCTCCAGCGGACTTATTTTTCTCAGCAGCCACTAAAAATATGAAAACCCTGGTCGACAAGCAATTGATCGATACAACACAGCAAAAAACCTTGCTTATCAATGAATTAGTAGCTGTCGTACCGGCAGATGGCAAAGTCGCTGTAACGAAAGCTGAAGATCTAGCCAGTGACAGCATTAAACACTTAGCTCTCGGGGAACCTGCAACCGTTCCAGCGGGCAGCTACGCCAAAGAAGCGTTAACGAATGTGAAGCTTTGGGACTCCCTTCAAGCGAAAATCGTGCAAGGCAAAGATGTGCGCCAAGTACTTACTTACGTAGAGTCCGGGAATGCTGAAGCTGGCTTCGTGTACAAAACGGACGCACTCACATCCAAGAGTGTCAAAGTCGCTTTCAGCGTCGACCCTAAAACTTACACACCGATCGAATACCCTGCAGGTATTGTAAAAGCAACCAAACATAGCAAAGAAACGAATGACTTTTACACCTACCTGCAAAGTAAAGAAGCACAAAATGTATTCGTTAAATTCGGTTTCTCGATTCCTAAATAAGTATGACACAGATCAACTGGACTGAATTCCTACACCCTATCCTCCTATCGCTAAAGGTTGCTATTGTATCCAGTGTGTTTGTTCTCATCTTCGGCGGCTTAGCAGCTTGGACTATGGCCCGCCGGAGCTTCCACGGAAAGATACTCGTTGAGACGACATTCCTCTTACCCTTGGTGCTGCCTCCAACCGTGGTCGGCTTTATCCTCCTCATCCTTCTGGGCAAAAGGAGTTGGATCGGGCACCTGATGGACTATCTGTTCCATCAATCGATTATTTTCACGTGGGGAGCCGCTGTAATCGCTTCGATTGTGGTCGCTTTCCCCCTCGTGTACCAAACGATGAAAACCGGCTTTGCCATGGTTAGCAAAGACCTAGAGGATGCTGCACGATCGATCGGAGCCAGCGAGTGGCAGGTGCTCTGGCATATCTCCTTGCCTTTGGCATGGCGCTCTATCCTGGCGGCCTATATTTTAGGTTTCGCCAGAGGTCTGGGCGAGTTCGGCGCGACGCTTATGATTGCGGGCAACATTCCGCATAAAACCCAGACCTTGCCTACTGCGATTTATATCGCAGTCGAGTCCGGTAATCAAACGCTGGCCTGGTATTGGGCTGCAGCCATTATTTTAATCTCGTTCGGATTATTGTTTATCGCAAATCATAGAACGAAGAACTGAAAAAATCCGCAGCATGCACAAGAGCTAACCCTCCTGTCCAAGCTGCGGATTTTTCAATTAGTAGAGTGGATATTTCACGCGCAAATCTTCACGAAACAAAACGGTGGAATCGTTGCGTATATAATGACAGACGTACGAGCGGCGCCAGCGGTCTTTACTGCGATTTTTGTAGGAAGAATGAATAAGCAGCTCGTGGAAAAATAAAATATCTCCTTTTTCCATAACAACCGGAATCTCATTTTTGAGATCTACGCCTTCGGTTTCATCTGTCCAGCTTTCATGTTCCTCGAGATTTTTAACTTTCCCATGCGGCAGCAACCCCAACTTATGTGTCCCTGGAATGACCCACAAACAGCCATTTTCTTCATCGACGAGTTCCTCCAAGGCGATCCACGCCGCAATCATGGACTTCGGATCATCCTTGATGTAGTAATAATCCTGATGCGGTGCTTGGCCAGGCGAGCCCGGCTCCTTGTAAAAGTACATGCTTTGCACACAGAATGCTTCATCGCCCATCATTTGAGCAAGCGCCCCCCTGACAACCGGCAGCTTCATTAACTGCTGCGAAAAGCCATCATGCTTATGCGGATTAAAGAGCCTTACCGAGAAACGATCCTTATCCGTGACAGGCTGACCGCCTTTTGTCGGGCGCGCCCAATCCGGCACTTCCTCCGCAGATCGGATGCCATGAATATGTCCATTAAAGGCATCAACGAGATCAGCACTGCATCCCTTTTTAAATAAATAATAACCATGCTCATGAAAAAAAGCTAACTCTTCCGCCCCTAGCGGCGTTAAACGATCCTTGATTTGATTGTCCATACCCTAAATTCTCCTTTCAAAATACAAGCTTGAACGATATACTTAGCATACAGACTGAGGCCTCTTTCGAACATGGCTGTTACCGACAACAATATATCTGTAATTGATATTTACTTAAATGATAGCGAGAGGAGCTTCCCATGGCGGAATCATTGTCCTTGCCTCTTTCTCTTTCCTCGATACGATCAGCCGTTGGAGGAACCGTCCTTTACCCGCCTGGCAGTCGTTTCGGGCCGCGTATCCAACCTGATCTCCAACTCGTCTTGTTGCACACCGGCGGGATGACAGTTCTCGTCGATGACATCCCCTTCCATATTCAACCTGGACAGGTCATCCTCCTGAAGCCTGGACACCTCGAGCATTTTACCTTTGCTAAAGAGCAAGAAACCTGGCACCGCTGGATAGCTGTCCATGTTGACGGACTTTCGGACGATCAGCTTGATCTATTGGAGCAGTTGCCGCCAATCCAAGCCATTTCAGAAGAGATGAATCGGATCACGGACATGCTGATGTCCTTACGGACACGCTATGAAGCCAACTCAGCACCGCTTTGTTCACTCGGCATGGCCGCCCTGCAGCTATTCATTGCGGAATCTGCGCTGAATCCTTCTCAGCCCATGCATCCTTCCATAGGGCAAGCGAAGAAATGGATTGAGCGTCAATACCAAGAGCACCTTTCGCTCGAAATTATCGCAGATGAAGTTGGACTTTCGCCCGAGCATCTGGTTCGTTTATTCCGCAAGCATGAGGGTGTGACACCTATCAAATTCGTTTGGAATTACCGCATTCTAAAGGCCAGTGAATACCTCGCGCACACAGGCTTAGCCATCGGGGAAATTGCCTTGCTCTGCGGCTTTAAAAATTCGTTTCATTTTGCCCGCATGTTCAAAAAATCAACAGGGACAACGCCGTCTGAATATCGGAATGGCAATTGGCAGGGAAACTGAAACATTATATATAGAGAGAGCATTCCGATGGTTGGCATTTAGAGCGTACGCACAGTCCAAACCTCAAGAGGCCTTGCTTGCCGCAAGGCCCCTTCATTTTAACCCCTTATGGTAAATTCATTGTCGGTGTTTGATCGAAGAAGTTCCACGGCTTCAACATCGCGTGAACCCACTCCGTTGGCATGATCGGCCATTCCTCCGCCCTCGCGACATGCGTCGCCCCCGTCGTAATCCATACAACGTCATCTGTATTTTCGATGGAAGCATTATCCGATGTAAATTGACCTAAACCCGTATCATTTGCCGTCCGATTTGGATATTTACCTTCAGGATACCTTTCTTCCGGGTTATAAGCTGTCACCCAAATTTGTTTATCCATAAAGCTTGCACGTTTAAACAACCAATCATCTTCACTAAAGAGTGCGCCTTTGGCAATGGGATGTGTACCGCCAGCGAATGGAATAATTTGATAAGAGACCGGATTTCCCACCTTATTCTCTTTGTTCGGATTGCTAAGAATGCGAATAGTGGATGGATCAAATTTTTGAGCAGCCTCTTGCTCGGATTTCACGGTATTGTGCTCTGTGATCATTACGCTTTTGCGCGGTCCACCATCCGTGTTTTCTGCGACTTTGGGATCAATCTCCGTCAAGGAGTTCTGTTCGCCATCCACGTCCATATCTAGTCTGAAATTATAAATGTGTTGATGTGTTGTGCCGACAATATTGTGATCTAGCAATGTGCCATAGCGAGTATCCTTAGCAGCAGTTGCATCATGCATATTGGTCGTAAGGACGCCTTTTACCGCCTCGATCCCAGAAGCCCCAACATCAATCTTAATCGTACCATTCGGTTGCAGCACCCAGTCGAAAAGATAATCATAATTCCCTACGGTAGAAATCCAGCGAACGACCAACTCACGGCGCTCCTTGCTATCCGTGCCTTGTGCAGACATCGTATCATGACGGTACTCGGGACCTGCGTATTGTTCAAAAATGGCCATCGCATTCGGAATCGTACGCGGGTTACCTTGGGTATCTGCAATTACTGCATCTAGCAGCATCGCATTATCAGGTACATCTTTCCCTGCTACCAAGGAAGACGTCAATGTGCCCATCCCATATTCCCCGGAATCGAAATACGTTTTGAAATACCAGCCAATATCCGGATCTCCATACGGAGCGACCATCCCGCCAAGGGAGCCTTCGTACATCACTTTACGTTTTACACCTTGATCGTTATACGTCATCGTCGATAGAATCGGACCTACCCGGCTATCCAAACGCAAATGAAAGTCCCAATTCCCCCAAGAGATCATGTTCCCAGTCATCTCAACACTTTTCCCAGCAGGCTCTAGGGTCTCAAGCGGCTTCTGCGCTAATTTATCGGCAAAATTACGCCCATCATATGGATTAGCTTGCATTGGCACTGGAATAACGCCGCTATCCTCCAGCTTAATAATTTGCTTCTTCTCCAAATCGACAACAGCAACAAGATCTTCAATCGGATGCGCCCAGAAGTTGCCATCTCCCGTATCCAAATAGGACACAACCTTTAAGAGACGCGCATCTTCCACCAAATCATCTTCCCCACCAAAATAACCTACCGTTAAAGGCGTTGTTACAACCTTCTTAATATCAGAAATGCCCCGCTTCGCAATGGCCTTGGCATAAGTTGCGTCGGCTTCGATGACACTCTGAACGGTGATCATATCGTCCAAGGTGACCATCCCCTGCGCGCCTTCTTTGCGCTCCCACTTGGAAAGCTTCCGTTCAGCGAGATTGACCTCGCCCTCAATCACGTGTTTGCCATCTAACGCAACGAATTGAGCAACTCGAGGTATATGCTTGCTTTTATCTGAACCAAGTACATAGTTCCACACGTCAGCCTTAGACGGCGGCTTCAATGCTATTTCGGTGAATAGCAAGCTATCTTTATACTGTTCTGATCCTTTCATAATGCTGACCGCACTTTCAATTTCCTTGGCCGTCAGTGGATTCAAGGGGTTCGTTTCTTTTGAAATTTGCACTGTTGAAATAACGTCAGATTGGAAAATCGCATTAATGAAATCGTGATACACATACGTAATCCCATCCTTCATCACAACAGGCCCAGCTAGCGTGACTAGCTGCCCGTTTACTTTCACTTCCTTACTATTCATTTGGAGCTGAGCCACTTTTCCAGCCTTTACAACTTGAATTGTTTTCGACGTTTCATCCCAATACACAGCAGCACCGAAATCCTCCAGCGATTGTCGCAATTGGATGTACTCATCTTCAAAGCTGCCGCCATGTGCATAAGCCTGATGCGAGCCAAATGGGAGAAATGACGTGTAGGCCATAGTCAGCATCGTTCCGACGATCAAGCTCTTTTTAAAAGAAAATGCCATTTTCATACGTGTAGTCCCCTTCTGGTGTGGAGTGGTATTCATCTCGATGTGGTAAGTATACTAGAAGGGTTTTCGAAATTATTGGAAAAATCGGTTCTTATGTTAGGAATTATGACACCAAATAGAAAAAGGACCACTCGATGTGGCCCCATTACTTTCTTTATCGAACCTTATAGGCTCGTTTCACCCAAGCTTGGGGCGTCTCTTGCGTAAACTTTTTAAATTCATTGATAAAATGAGGCTGATCATAATAGTACTCATTCATTGAAATACTTTCCCATAGTGATGAGGGATCTGAGAACTTAAGCAACCCCTGCAGCGCATGCTGGAACCGCGTAATCTGACTAAACACCTTGGGGGATAAGCCAACGAAGTGCTCAAATTGCTTACGGAGATAGCGTTCCGAATAGGCGGTTTGCGTGGCCAAATCCTTTATGCTGAGGTTTCCTTTCGCCATTATCATCTGTTGTAAAGCATAGCGAACTAAGCGTGATTCCGGCTGTATCGCCAGCAGATCACCGAGAACGCTATTGAATAACTGTATTCGTTCAAATAGCTTAGCCGCCGTAAAGATAGACTCTACTTCTTTCTCGTTGATGGCGATAAAGTCAGCTAGGGCGCACGATTGACTGATCAAATCTTTCATATCAATCTTGGATTTACCCGACAAATGAAGAGATAGAAAGCGGACTCCGAAGTACACTGTATTCTTTTTCAAAGTGATGTTAAACTTGGATAAAACGGACCCATACACCTGAATGTCAGGTTGTGCATCGTCGCAGCAAAACAGGATGTCCACATGACCATCAGGTATGGCGATAAAATCTGGTGAATCCAAGCCCTTGGACTTGAATTGATAATATAACGCAGGAATGCTGTGAGCATTGCCATAAGCCATATGCTCCTGATAATCGGCTGTGTGCCACGCCATTTCAGGCTGCAAAGGGATATATTTGTTCGCTCGATCCGTCATGTGATCCATCATCGATTGCATCCCCTCCAGGTGATCGATTGGTTATAAGTCATAATAGTAATGAGCACTTCGTTAAATGTCAATATATATGACATAACTAGATATATTAAGTGACGCAATAAAATATTTAGGGCCTTTTGTGCCTCTATGAAGGAGACAACATGTTAGGACTTGCGATTTTGCTAGCTTTTAATGGCCTCGGCATCTGGCTCCAAACCAGTTTTCACATCCCGCTCCCCGGTAATGTGATTGGACTCATTCTTTTTACTATTGCATTGTTTACGAAGCTGATTAAGCTGGAATGGGTGGAAACGACGGCCAATTGGTTTACAGGGCATATGATGTTGTTTTTCCTGCCTTTTGTCGTGGGGACGATGGCGTTCTTCCCTCTGATCGGAGGAAATTGGCTTTCCATTGGGGTTGGCGTTATGGGAAGTTCGGTGGCCGTTCTGATTGTCACTGGATTTATCACTTCCAAATTGCAGCGGCGTGAGGATAAAGGACATCGGATTCATACTAATATTACTGCTGCAAATGGGCAAAAGACAGCTGGAGGTGAAATGAAATGAGCACTTCGGCTTGGCTAATGAACCCGCTGTTCGGCATCGCGCTCAGCGTTGTGGCTTACACGGCTGCTCAACTAATTCATCAGCGGTGGCGTTGGTTGCATCCGCTTTTTGTCTGTTCAGGCTTCATCATCTGCATCCTGCTCAGCTTTCACATCCCTTACGCCGCCTACAAGGTCGGCGCTGACATGATTACCGTGCTGCTGGGGCCAGCAACCGTGGCTCTCGGCGTGCCGCTGTACAAGAACGCGGCGTTGATCAAAAAGCATATAACCGGCATCCTGATCGCCGTTACGTTGGGATCGCTGACCGGCATTGTCAGCGCCGCTGCCTTGGTTGGCCTCCTCGGCGGGAGCCGCGAGATTCTGCTCAGCATGCTGCCGAAATCGGTCAGCTCGCCGATCGCTTTAGAAATCTCGCGCCATCTCGGCGGCTTGCCGGAACTGACAGCCGTCCTAACGGTGCTGACTGGCTTGTTCGGCAGCATGGTCGGCAGGAAGCTGCTGACGTCGCTCGGATTCAGGGATGCCTTGTCCATCGGCATTGCAGTTGGGACCGCAGCGCACGGGATAGGCACGGCACGCCTCATCAAGGACTCGGAGGAAGAAGGCAGTATGAGCGGCTTTGCCATGGGAGCTGCCGGAATTATTACGTCGATTTTGTTTATTCCGGTGTATTGGTGGTTTATGTAGAGGGATGGGCAGAAAGTGCGACTACACATGTTTTGTTGTACAATGAGAGCGTCATCACTTTCTACGAATTTGGGAGGAATTTAGTATGTATGAAGGCAAAATTATTAAATTCTATCGAGAAAAATCCCAATTAACCCAAGAACAGCTCGGGAGAGGTATTTGCTCTGATACACATATTAGCAAAATAGAACGAGGATCCACGGAGTATTCTCCTGAAATTATTACGTTTCTATCCCAACGACTTCAAATCGATATTTCAAAAGAGGCCATTCGCCTTGAAAATATACGAACACGACTCCATCATTGGCATGATGTGATTATTGAACAGTTATTCGAGGAAATGGATGCGCTGAATGAAGAACTTCAGAAGGAGCCCCTTCTACAGATCTCAGATTACCAACCGCTTTACAATTTGTTAAAGGCTCGATATTATCTGATGCACAACCAAGTTGACAACGCTTATAAAATTATCAAGCATTTTCAAAAGGAGCTTCACGAACTCGCTCCTTATGAAAACAATTTATTCAAGCATGTGCTGGGAATGTATTATTTGGCTAAACAGGAATACTTGAAAGCCATTGATACGTTGACTGCCATTGTACATGAAGATTACAATAATCCAGAATGTTACTATCACTTGGCTTCAGCCTACCACGCCATTCAGTCGCCCGTTATGGCTTACTTTTACGCTGAGAAATCGCTCGTTTTTTTCAAAGGTATCAATAGCTTCTTGAGAATCATCGACGCCGAAATGCTAATGCTGGTTCAAGTCAAAGATGATAAAAACCGCGACTTTAAAGAAACGATTCGACGGTTTGAGAAACTATTGCTAAGCTGTGATATCTGCCATGCACCGATTCGTAAAGCAAGAGTTCTACATAATTTGGCTTATGAGTATATGCGTAGAGAAAACTACGAGTTAGCGAGTAAGTACTATCAGCAATCTATGCACTTAAAAGAAAAGAAAACAGGCGCATACCTGCTTTCTTTGGAGGGATATATTCGAAGTTGTTTATATGGAGATCTACTACCCAATCATGAGTTACTAAAAATCACGCAAGATGGACTAGCCCTAGCCAAAAAGTTAAAGGAAACCTTCTACCTACTCCTTCTTCATCTCCATACCCTTTCCATTCAGAAAAAGCAAATTGAGTATTATCACTATTTAAGCGAGATCGCATTACCTAAGTTTCGGGAGTCAGGCAATACCTATCTCATCCAGAGTTCGGAGAAAGAATTGTTTACCTATTACACGCAAACGAATCAACTAGATAAAGCCTTGGAGATTGCCAACGGCATGATTACAAGGGATTATTAGTTTGAAAAAAGACACCCCTACGGGTGTCTTTTTATTTTGTCATCTGCGGCGCATTTGGCATCAAGTAACATTTACTTCTTCAGCATGTTGTAAATCACTTGTGCGGCCTCAGCGCGAGTTGACGTCCCTTTTGGAACGAATTTGCCTTCTGCACGGCCTTGAATGAATTGAAGCTTGGAAGCAGCAATTACATATTCTAATGCCCAAGAGGAAACTTCAGTTGCATCAGAGAATTGGGCAACTTCACTGCCCGATTGTGGAGCCGTGTTCATAATCGCGTAAGCACGCATCATCATCGCAACCATTTCTTCACGTGTAATTGGCGCATTCGGAGCGAAGATTGTTTCGCTCTTTCCACTTACAATGCCCGCTTTTACAGCGATAGCAATATACTTCGCGTACCAATCTTTGGAATCAACATCCGTGAATGAAATTTCGCCACTTGCTGTTAGCTTCAACGCTTGTACAAGAAGCTTCGTAAACTCAGCGCGAGTTACGTTGCCTTCTGGATTGAATGTTGTATCACTCGTGCCGTTAATAATTTGTTTAGCGACTAAATCTTTAATTACAGCAGATGCCCAATGTGTGCTAGGCAAGTCACTAAATGATTTGGCTACTTCCAAAACAGCATACTTACTGAAGTGATGGATCGTTGCAACAATCTCACCATTTTTGAACTCTCCGCCGATGTATGCAAGCGTGCCATCATCAGCAATGTAGTATACCGCTACGTTTTGTGTGTTCGCAGTCGCATCTACTTTAAATGTCATCGTAATTGGCGCATCGAATTTCGATAGTGTCGTAATCGTTTTACCATCTTTACTCGTAACCGATAATGTGAAATCGTAGACTTGCCCAGCCAGTTTCACATCTGTATTTTGCTGCTCAACGATTTGTTTGGATTTCTCATCGGTTAAGGCTTCAAACTTGAAGGAAATGGAGCTATCCCTCAGCTCTGCAGCAGTCAAGGAACCCGTAAGTTGTTTCAATAATTCGGAAGGAATCTCGAACGTAATGTTGTCCGACTTCACTACTAGCTTATTCTGAGCCAACAGTTCCGCCGCGTTCGAAGGCAATTTAACTTCATTCGTGTCGGCAGGTACTGTAACCGTAGCTATTCCTTTTGTACCAAAAAGGTCCTTAGGATCCACAATTTTAGTAGAAGGATCTGTTGCTGGCGCAGATGGTACGCTAATTCCTGATCCAGGGTTACTTGGTTGAGATTCAACGCCGTAATCAAAACTATATTTCCCTTGATTACGTACAACGAAATCCATATCTTTCGCATCTACCGTGCCATCTTGATTGAGATCCTCAATTAGGAAGGTAGTCTCCGTTCCGCTCTGTCCATAATGTTCCGTCACTTGACTCATATCTAATTGGTTAATGATACCGTCGCCATTCACATCACCAGCATAGTTTCGTGGTTGTATGTCATTCAGTCTTGCATTGATCCCCATCAACTCGCCACTGTCCATTTTACTTAAATGTACAGAGAATTTACTTTTGAGATGCCCAGCAACTTCTATAATAATTTCATAAGCCTGTTCGCTGAGCGGGACATCAAAAAAGAAAATAGCGCCATTAGGTTCGATGGTACCCTCAAAGATTTTTCCATTTGCATCCTTTGCGTATACTTTTGAAGCTAAATTCGAATAATCACTGGTCCAATCTAAGCCACCAAATTCGTCCAAAAATGCCTCTGCCTTTAAAATGGTCTCAATGTTTGAATGCTTCGGAATAATATCATATCCATTGATTTGGTTAAATACCGGCACTACCATTTCAGCAGTTTCTTCGGAATCGCCGTATTTCTTGTAGGAAAACTCTTCGATATTTTTTTCAACATTCATTTTGTCTCTGATAACCCCAAACCACTTATCATCCACTAATTTAAACGTGACATCTAGGAAGGCACCGTCACCATCAAACCCGTGGAAATTATCTCCCGAAATTGTCGCTCCTACATCCACTGTCTTTTGGTTTGAGTTCCACTCGTGTTCACTTATCTCGTGATTCACATTCACCGTCAGTCCTTCACGGTCCGCAATGGCCTTGAAGGTTGGATTTACCTTCACGTCCACAAATTCAAAATGCTTGTAATAATCCACACCATAATGTCCTGATATAAGCTTTTCAACATTGTTTAAGTTTAGGGTCATCGTAATCTCATCACCCAGATAAACTTTGTTCTTGTTATACTCCGGAACGACATAGGCGGAGCCCGCTTTTATAAATCCATAGTGATGGAAATCTCTAATCAAACGACCGTTTGTAGCTTTATCAACTGGAAATACATTCATCGTTAAAGGATGCTCTTTTATATCCTCCGGGGTTACACCAAATTTCACATTCCCGTTAGCTTGAATTGGAAATTCTCCATCTGGAAAAACATTTTGATTTTCATAATAGTACAATCGATTAGCAGATTGTGTGACGTTTGACGACTTTAGCAAGTCGAGAGCTTCGTCATGTACGTTGGCATGTACCCAGAGCGCGCGATGATTTTTACCATTAATCTCTTCGAGTGTATACATATCATCGCTTATCTCGTAAACTCCCGGCGCATAGTCTAAGAATTGGAGTTCAGGTAATGTATTGTCCACAACAAAATTTTGTTCTTTCGTAAAGGTGTGACCATTCGCTTCCGTTGCAATCATCCTGATTTTGTAGGCGCCCTCTGGTAAGATGACGACTTCAGGGCTAATCTTCTTGTTAGAAGGATCTCCAATGAAAGGATACACCCATCCACCAACGGGATAGAGATATATTTCTTGGTCTAACGGAGCATCTGTCGCGTTAACCGTGCGACCATTAGCACTTCCCATTACATGTCCATCTTTATCCGTAATCAGCAAATCGATGGCTTGAATAGCACTATTTAATTTGAAAAACAATAATTTAAGCGGCTCTTCAAGAAAAGGATGCATAATTTCAGGAATTTCCGTCATTATTGCCTGGTTGCTTAATTGCATATACTCAATGCCCGGCTCAACAACGCGAACTGCGAAAGGAATACGATATTTCTCATCCGATTGTGTTGGGTCCGCATTAACAATGGTAATGTAACCTTCATACCTGCCTAATGCGGCATTGTCAGGCACTAGAATGCTAGCTGTCAGATCGGCGGTTTGTTTGGCTACAACACTCACAGTGTTTGGAGTAGTTACCGTAACACCATTTGCAATTGCATTCGGTACACCAGGCTTAGCAGGCAGATACTCAACTGAGAACGTATACTGTTTATCCTCATCGCCTCTATTTTGAATGACTAGCTGACGATTCTCTATGACATCTTCATTTGCTACTTTTGCATGATTCCCAAAAAATATAGAGCCGGTTGGATCTTCGATTTCAACTAATTCACCTTCATTGTTTACGTTTAAGGTTTTGTCGATTACTTTAATGGATGTCGTCGCATAAACGGCTTCTACCACATCAACTAATCCTGCACCTACTTCATAAACGGAATAAGTGCCATTGAGGGCATCCGCGGTATTCATTAGTGCAGCCTTCACATCAAAAGGGGTATAACTCGGATTTTGTTGCAAAATCAATGCGGCAATACCAGCCATATGTGGCGTTGCCATGGATGTTCCAGAAATACGAGCATAGGCTGACGAATAATCGATCCCATCTTCTGGACTATTAATATACTCTGGATAGCTGGAGTAAACGGCTACACCTGGCCCGACTACGTCCGGTTTAATATCGTAATTCGTATTGACTGGTCCTCTTCCACTGAAGTCAGCTAATTTATTGCCTTCAGTTGCTATACTGCTAACAGCACCAAACGTAATGGTTGGTTTACTGTTCACCGCAAGTAAGTACTCGCCCTCTGCTTTGGTCAATCGGAATGCCGGGACGAATTTAGGACCTTGTCCTGTATAGTGTGGAATTTCTCCATCCACATTATTGAATAGTAGAACCGCTTTTGCTCCGGCTGCTCTAGCATTCACGACTTTCTCATCCAAGCCATTTTCGCCTCGTTGAATGAGTGCAACCTTCCCCGTGAAGTCCTTACCAGTAAAATCACTACTCATACCTAATCCTGCGAATTCAATAGGGAATGTCAGTCCATTTAAATCTTCCAGATTATCTGTCATATTTTTGGCTAACAATTTCATTTCTGGAAGTTGTGTATACACAGTTGTATACACACTCGCAGAAACCGTTGGAATAGACATTGAGAAATTGCTTGCTCCAACCGTAATCCCGAGCGCAGCCACTCCTGGTACCGTTACCGTTCTCTCATTTGGTCCTGAGTTCCCAGCAGCTACCAAACAAACTACGCCCGAAAGCGTTGCGTTGTTAATAGCCGTAGATTCAGGTGCTAAAGGGTCATTGTATGTAGCTCCTAAGGATAAATTAATGACTTGCATCCCATCAGCAATCGATTTATCAATGGCTGCAATAATCCCGCTCTCAGCTCCGCTGCCATACGGGCCAAGTACGCGATAAGCATAGAGATCGACTTCAGGCGCCACACCTAACGCGGGGGAAGCAACGTTGTTCGCACCTTGGCCTGCGATGGTTCCTGATACGTGGGTTCCATGTGAAGTGAAGTAAGTAGCTCCTTCAGGCATACCCGCATCTTCCCAATCCTTATATGTCGTTTCCATAGGATCAGCATCGTTATCAATAAAGTCCCAGCCTTTAACGGATGCGATATCGATTGACTTCGGATCAACATTCGGTTGAGACTTATACCCTTTATACACATCCTTTAAGTCAGGATGATTATAGTCGATCCCCGTATCAAGTACGCCAACTTTAATACCAGTCCCTTTGATTCCTGTGCTGTGGAGTTCGTCAATGCCCTCTAGAGGAATCCGATTCTCATCGGTTTGTTGCTGCTGGATCTGCGCTTCAATTTGGGCAGCAGTTAAAGGTACTTCCGCTGGATCAAGCTTTACGACATTGTCTTTCCAAATTCGATTTACGACGCCTGATTGCAATAACTTTTCAATATCTGTTCCCGGAAGCGTCATTGCCACACCATTTAACGCCATGCGATATTCTCTAGTAATTTGTATATTGCTTTCACCAAAAACTAGCGGATTAATCCCAGGAGTAGGTGACGATTTACTTGGCATGTTTTGTACAAACTTTTTGAATATGTCATGACTCTCTTCCGCATTCTCCTGCGCCGCTGCAGTTGAAATATGAATCCCCTCTGCTGCTTGTTTAATCACTTCAACCTTAGCAGGAGCTTGCTTAAATTCAATGATAACGTTCGTCAACGTAGCGCTCTTCAGATTTATTTCTGGCGAAATGACAGGACGTCCTACGTGTATGTCAGTTAGCGCTTTCCTTTGTTCAGTTGATAGATTTTTTAATATTCTCTCTGTTTGCTGAGAAGGACTATTAGCAAATGCCTGGTAGGGAAGAAATGAAGATACAACTAATAAACCAGCTAAAGCTTTCACTGCCATTTGGTTGAATTTACTTATGCGCATAATCTCTCTCCTCACTTACGTTTATTCTCTATTTGCATTTAATTGACTCTAGTACAATTAGTCTACATGCACATCAAAAAGACGTAAATGGGGGGAATTTGGGCTGTTTTTTTGCGATTTCAAAGCAAATCTATCATATAATTTTCGAGCAATTACCATAAAATATAAAAAGTGCGCCCCTAAATGCTAGAGGCGCAAGCGTTTCATTCAATACAAGTTGGGTCATTTTTCCTATCGATCCTATCAGAAACTTTATGTGTTTTCTTCTACTCTTGAAACTCGTTAACTGCGAGTTGCCCGCTACCAACAATTCCCACTCTCATGCCATACGAAAAAGCGGTACGAGACTAAATCTCGTACCGCTTTTTCCACTTAAATCCCTATTCCACGTTATGATAAACCTGTTGAACATCCTCTAAATCTTCCAACGCATCCATCATCTTATCAAATTGAACTTGAGCCTCACTTGATAGGGAGATGTTGTTCTGTGCAATCATCGTCAGTTCCGCAACAGTAAACTCGGTGATCCCTGCATTCTTGAACGCATCTTGAACGGCTTGGAATTGATCTGGCTCTGCGTAGACCATAACCAGTTCATCTTCTTCGATAAGGTCACGTACGTCTACGTCCGCTTCCAAAAGAATTTCCATAATTTCATCGATGCTCTTGTTTTCAATACCAATAGCTGCTGTAGCATCGAACATGTAAGCAACGGAACCGGTTACGCCCATATTGCCGCCATTTTTACTAAAAGCTGCACGCACGCTTGACGCGGTACGATTCACGTTATTCGTCAGTGTGTCTACGATCACCATGGAACCGTTAGGTCCAAAGCCTTCATAACGAAGTTCTTCATACACTTCGTCTGAGCTGCCTTTGGCTTTATTAATCGCACGATCAATGATCGCTTTTGGCACATTATACGTTTTAGCCCGTTCAAGCACGACTTTCAATGCACGGTTCGCTTCAGGATCTGGTTCACCTTTGCGTGCTGCTACATAAATTTCTAGACCGAACTTTGCATAAATTCGACTCGTGCTTGCATCATTTGAAGCTTTTTTCTCTTTTATGTTATTCCACTTACGTCCCACTATGGATCCCACTTTCTGTTATGATTTCATCTCCTATCATAACCTATTTCCACACGAAATTAAAATATTTGCTTCAATTTTACAAGATTTTATTTGTAAGACGCTAACTTAATAGCGATAGCGCCTTCCTCATCCCACGTATATGTCTGGGTCCGATCAGACGTCCTACATTCGATCACAACCCCATCGTCACAACGTGAAACGACGAGATCGAAGCACGAGTTGAAGGCACGAATTGAGCGAAGCGCCATCTTCTCCCAGCCCGCAGGTAACCTCGGACAACAGGTAAAAGAGTCTAGCCCCGTAGGAATAATACCAAATAACCCTTCCACAATGACTCTCGCATATAGCGCACTCTCCGCTGAGAGATGCCGTTGATTTCCTTCCGGAAAAGCTTCAACTGCATAAGGCACATGGTCGCCAAGCAGCCTGTTTCGGGAATACTCGAGGAGTCGCGTGATCCCCTGCTCAGTTTCGCCAGAATAGAGAATACCTCGCAGGGCATACAAGGTGGATCGATCCCAGTACGTGGTTTCACCTGCTTGCGTCACAAGCCCGCCATTTACCCACAAACGGGAAGATAACAAGGCCGCGATGGTCTGTTCCTTCCGATCCCAAATATTCATCGTCAGCGGCACACAGATCCATGCACGCAGGATATCGTTCCCCTCATAATACTGATAAGTCTCATACCCCTCAACCGTTGAGCCAAAATGGGATTCAATCGCTTGCCGCAACACCACAGCTTCTTCCTCTAAACGTGCAGCGATATCCGTTTTTGCTAATTCTCGTGCAAGCCGTGCCGAGGAGAGCAGCGCGTCATACGCCAGCGATGAAGTGAATAGATTCGCGTCTCCGCTAGGAAAGCGATTCTCCAGCTCATCGGAGTCGGAAGCGATAACGCCATCTTTGGTCAGCTTACGCCTGCAATAGGCCAAACACCATGCGATGGCAGGCCACAACTCCTCTGCAATAGGTTGACTGCCGCTCGCCAGCGCGAACCGTGCCGCCCCATAGGCATACATCGCTGCATCGCCGCGATCTCCTGCTCCTTCCCAAATATCCAACCCTTCCGCAATGATGGAAGATGGGATCGGATGGAAGTCCGGCCCCATGAACGGCATGTATAAACGATAGGCATTCAAGGATGCCTCCATCGCATCTTGCTCGCCTAGAAAAGGAAATAACGGCCCCGCATACTCCGCCTGATCGTTCGTCCAAACTGCCGCGTAGTAGGATCCGCCTCCAGGGCAGTGCATCAAACCGCTCTTGGTGCGAAAAATACTCTCCGCCGCGCGAATTTTGGCAAGCTCAAACATCCGGTTCAATACTGGCTCAGGTGTTTCAAGCTGCAATGACACACTCAGCTCCTGCAAAAACTGCCACCGCAGCCCTTCCTCATAAACCACGTCCACTTTTTCGCAAGGTGCATGTAAGGTCGAAGCGCCAATCCAACTCATGTATTCAAACGTCTCACCTGCCTGCAGCACAACAGAGGCTGGCGCATCATGTCCCGCTTCCACCGCATAAATCCCCTTGGTTCCTCTGCGATAATGTAAGCTTGCTACGGGCTCTATCTCAAGCTGGACGGCGTCCTCCGTCACGTTTTGTATGTGTACACGTTCAAGCGCATACGGCTTATCTCTCGCCGGAAAAACCGTTCTAGTTACCAAAATCCCCTGATCAGATACAGCTGCCAATTGCAGGATCCCGTCGAACGTGATTCTGTACATTTTTTCTTGAACAGGTTGACCCCCAACACGCATACACGGCAATAGCTCCTGACCAAAAGTCTCTATTAAACTCGCATGTGTATCATTCGGAATCGTGCGCAGCCCTGGCCACACGACTTTTCGTTTTAAAATTACACCCCCAGTTGTATCGATCCCATACGTCACGATGAGGGAAACCTCTTTCCCGCTCATCTCCACATGATCCTGATGGGCAAGGTCGCCGAGCTGAATGTCCCAGATAATTCCTGCGTTTTCACCGATTCTCCAGTGCGTATTCTCCTTCATTTCCATAGCATCGTCGCCCCTTCCTGTTCTATTACACCTTACTTTGCCGGGATTCCTTCTATGACAACTAGCTCTTCCTCTTCCGAAACTCGGTTGGCGAAACACCATGAAATTGCGTGAATTGTTTGGAAAAATGATGCACAGACGAATACCCGAAATCCTCCGCAATAGCCGTTATCGTCCGGTTGCTTTCCCACAGAGCCGTTTCCACCTGCCTCATAATCGCTTTCGTCCAGTACGCTTTGGGCGAGAGTCCCGTTGCTTGTTTGAATAATTCATGAAATTGCGTTTTGCGAAGCGCGCACTGACTCATCCATTCCTCATAACCGCGACTTGCGTTCGCTTCCCTGTCCATTCGCTCAATGATCGGAGCGATTCGGTAATCTACGAAGGAAGACGTTGAAGCGATTTGCACAATTGCTAAAATGAATGCTTTAAGGAGATTGTTTACGATTAATTCTGCGTAGGGGTCGCTTTGCCTCAATTGAGACACAACATGGATGAATAATTGGTTCAGTGAAGCATCATGCTGGATCGGCGTCACGACGGGCAGCCTGTCCAGCTCGGGACACGGGACAATATGCGTCAGCAAGTCACGATTAAAATCAGACTCGTCCCATACGAGATGCTGTGCACTTCTTATTTTAAAATTCCAAATATCACAATACAGATTGTAGGTGGCTAATGGATGATCGGGATGAGCGTAAAAGGAGTGCCCTACTTCAGGCGGGAAAAATATCAGATCGCCTTTCTTGATAGGATAGGTTTTCCCACGGATGGAAACAGACCCTTTACCGCTGGCAACGAGATGAAAAGCATAGCAATACCCGATTCTGCCGACCTCCGCTTTGTTGCGTTCAACGGGAAATTGATAATAATGGCCCACTCTGACATAGGGATTTACGGAAGTAATGAAAGACATAGCGCCCCTCGCAATCGGTTGTAAAATATTGAAATGAATGACCGGAAGAATTGATCAATGGTCGAACGGGGAAGTAAATACAAGGTTTCTACGAAATGTTATTATTTTCTATATTACAACACATATCGGAGGGTGAATAGGTTGATCGAGAAAAATGGAAGCGGAAGTTTAACTACCGAACAATCGCAGTTTTACGAGGAGCAAGGCTATCTTATCATCCCTCATTTATTGTCGGAGGAGGATCTAGCTTCTGCACGTGAAGCGATGACGCAGAAGGTATCCATGATTGCGGATGAACTGTTCGCAGATGGACTTATCACGGATAAGCTTGAGCATCGGCCATTCCCCAATCGATTGGCTGAACTGTTTCAGGATTTATCCGCCGAAAAATTTTTGAAATACGGCCGAAGCTGGCGCGACCGCATCCCAGGCTATTTTACACTGATGAGCAACCCCAAAATTTTGGACGCGGTTGAATCGTTAATTGGCGGAGAGCTATTCGCGAATCCGGTATACAACGTACGCCCAAAGGTACCGAAAGTAGCAGCTGGCGCCGTTCCTTGGCATCAAGATAAATCATATTGGCCGGATGCGAACGCGAATCCAGTCATTACCGTATGGATCCCGCTAGTTGATGCGAATGAAGTGAATGGATGCCTCCATATTAAGCCACAGACCCATCGCAAACGAGTGCTCAAATGGCATCGTGAAACCCACACAGGAACAGGCTATACCGCGCTCAAAGATAGTCAACTTGGCAAAACGGAAACCGTTGCCCTGCCTGTCCCCGCAGGAAGCGCCATTTTGTTCAACGATCGCTGCCTCCATATGTCTACGCCGAACATGTCCAATACGGTTCGCTGGAGTGTTGATCTTCGCTATCAGCCGACAGATCAAGATCCAATGCTGCAGCATGGCGTTGGCTTCTTAGCCAGAAGTCACAAATTCCCTTCCCGTGTGGCTACATTAGAAGATTGGCTCGCAGAAAAGCCTGAGCACGGGCTGGAATAAATAATAGGCAGTCCTAAAGTAGAACCCTCTACTTCAGAACTGCCTTTCTATGATTTATCGCTGGTGATCGCAATGTTATGGCGTGAGCCCGTAAATTCATGCAGACGAACGATTAGCGCATCGACGGATGCACAGCCCACTGACACATGCAGCGGATTGTTAAGCGCCCGCGCTTCGAATCCAAACCGTCATCTCGCCTTCACCGCGGTTGCCCCATAGGTAATACGGTACAGCTTTGAGCTTCACTCGCTCGGCTGCCTTCTGCTGAGTAAGCGGTCGATACGGCGTATCTTCCGACCAAGATGCCGATTCATCAGCCAAGCCTTCCGCTTCTACAACGACGGTACCGCCTAGCAGCCCCGACTCGTAACTAGCGTTTAGCCCGGCTGCAATGGACACGGACGCCAATGGTGTGCCATTGTCTACTTCTTCCAAACAATACACGAGCGGCCCACGTTCAATGGCCACCTTGCCTGCGTTCGCCCGCATCTGAGGATGAGCGGCGGTCAGTTGTGCCTCCAACGCCAGCTCCCACTCCACGATGTCACCCTGCGCCCATGCTCTCTCAACCGACGCATAGCCATTCACTGCTTCAAATGTTGTACCAACGCCATTGATTTTCAGAACTGCTCCACCGTGACACCAAGATGGGATGCGCAGCGCAAGTGTAAACGGATCTTTTGGAGCGGCTGTCAGCTCTAGACGGACATACCCTTCCCAAGGCAGCTTGGATTGTTGGGTAAAAGCGACTTCACCCACAGCAAGCTCAAAACGCGCCTCGCTGCCAATGAATAGATGCGTATAGACCGTGTTTACCTCTGGAGAAGCGGTATAGATGTAACTATTCAACGAGCTAAGCAAACGCGCTACATTTGGAGGGCAGCAGGAGCAGCCAAACCATTTTTGCCGCACCGCTTTGGCATGACGGCGACCTGGATTTAATTCGGATGCCTTCGGCCACACTTCCAGCGGATTTACGTAAAAATAATGCTTGCCGTCCTGTGACATACTGCCGATGACGTTGTTATACAGCGCCCGCTCCATCACATCAGCATAGTCACTCTTTGCTTCCAACTGCAGCATGCGTTTGGCGAAAAAGATCAGACCGATGGAAGCACAGGTCTCCGCGTATACCGTATCGTTTGGCATATCGTAATCAAACGTGAATGCTTCACCATGATGCGTTGAACCGATACCGCCAGTGATGTACATCTGCTTCTTGGTCGTGTTATCCCAAAGCCGGCGGCAGGCAGCAAGCAAAGCTTGATCCCCCGTCGCTCTGGCAAGATCAGCCATCGCTGTATACATGTAGACAGCACGTACGGAGTGCCCGATAGCGACATCTTGCTCGCGAACCGGCTTATGCGCCTGATTGTAGGCTATTTGTGCAACCGTCGGAATCGGCTGTTTCTTTTGCGTCCAATAACTGAATCCGTCTCTTTGTTTACATTCTTCGATCAGAAAGTTCGGCTCCGTTCCACGCTCATCAATAAAAAATTGCGCCAGCTTCAAATACCGTTCTTCCCCTGTTGCTTGAGACAGTTTGACGAGTGCCAACTCGATTTCTTGATGTCCATCATATCCTCGCAATTGACCAGGCTCACGTCCGAAAATGGTTTCGATATAGTCCGCGAATTTGCACATCACATCAAGTAATTTCCGCTTGCCGGTCGCTTCATAGTAAGCAACAGCCGCCTCCATCATATGTCCAGCACAGTACAATTCATGCGCTTCATATAAATTCGTCCATGCTTGACCGGGCTCTTTTATCGTAAAATACGTATTCAAATAACCGTTCTCATGCTGCGCCAAGACGATCAAATCAATGACCTCATCCGCAGTTTGTTCCAATATAGGGTCAGGGGTATTCCCAAGCGAATAACCCACGGCTTCGAGCCACTTCGCTAGGTCGCTATCCTGAAACACAAGACCGCCAAACTCCCCCTCCTGCAACCCGGCTGCGATACGAAAATTGCGGATAGCATAGCTGGGCTCCGCATCTGGAATCGCGTCATTCAGCGCATCCCATTGATAGGGAATAACCGTCCCTCGAACGAGCTCTGTAAACCGATTCCAAAATGAGTCATGAATGCGAACCCTGTTCATGGTATTCTGCGTCCCCGTCGAATTCACCATATGTAATTTCTCCTTTAGACAAAATAATTTATATAATATTTGATTATCACTCTTTTCAAGTTTATCCTTATAAATAAACAAGAAATAGATATAAATCAAACTTATTTTATATAAAATTTAACACTACTTGCAGAGGAGTCTGACAATGAGTGAACATGGCCATATTTGGATGGAGCTTCCGCCTCTGCCCTATTACATCACGATCGGTTTATCCACTTACAGTATAGGAGAAACGCATCCAGGTCGTAGAAACCTTGGTATTTTCGATCTTCTGTGGGTTGTCAAAGGGACGTTATTTATCGGGGAGGACGATAAGGAGTGGGAGGTTGCGGAAGGACAAGCTCTCTTATTGCTGCCAGACCGCTACCATTTTCCTGTAAAAGCCTGCAATACAGAAACGGTATTCTATTGGATTCATTTCGACTTTCAAGGCGTATGGCGGCATTCGTTGAATCATGAGGAAAGTACGATCCACCCACAAGCCAGACATGCATGGGCGAACCCGTATCGCATCCGGATCCCGCAATACAGCTCACCACCCGAGTTCGCGCTAGCTGAACGGCATCTCCGCAAGCTGTTGGCGGATTCGGCTCATCATCGATCCGAGATTTATTGGAGTGAGCAGCAGCTGTTCATGGAGTTGCTGCACTTGCTCGATGCTGGTCAGAGCCGCAGTGATGCGTCCCCAGCCTCGATACTGGCCGACAAGATCGAAGCCTACTTGCGCCAGCATTATCAATCCGATGTGACGAATAGCACACTCGCAGAGGAGTTTCATTTTCACCCTAATTATATCGTGAGGTGTATGAAAGAAAGCTATCATTGCACACCGATGGCCTATCTGCATGAATACCGAATTGAGCAAGCGAAGCTGCTGCTCATTAAGACTGAATGGTCCATCGCGCGTATCGCCGAGCATGTTGGTTTTCTGAATGGGCCTTACTTTTCGAATTGTTTTAAGGCTGCAATTGGTATGTCGCCTCTGCGATTTCGTAAGCAGTATTCACCTTAAGTGGCTAACGCACAGCAAAAAGGTTCCCCACAACCATGCACATGAATATGATTTAGGAAACACATGTCTTGGGGAAGGGGATCCAGCATGCTTATCCGTAAAGCTGTGAACGTTTCAAAACTGCGAATCACACGCTCTTTGCCGCGCCAGATTGCATCTATTCCTGTCAGCAGTCCAGCTGTTTATTTTGCCATTAATCCGATTACAAATCGGGTATATTTTATTCAAGATGACAACAGCCTTGGAGTTCTGGACACGACAACTAATACAATCATCAAGATCATTCCGATTGGCAAAATGCCTTACCATATGGCCGTCAATACGCGGACGAACCGAATTTATGTGGCGAACTTCTTTGATGGTACCGTGTCCGTCGTTAACGGGGCTACAAACCGAGTTATCTCTACGATCAAAGTGGGTGAACGCTGCGATCATATTTCCGTTAACACACGTACGAATCTGATTTATGTGACCACCATCTCCTTAAGTTCGCGGAACGCGGATCTCGTCGTCCTGAACGGAGCTACGAATAAAGTGAAAACTCGCATCGCATTTACCGGACGCCCTGCTCAACTAGTCGTTAATGAATTGACCAATCGCATCTACGTCACGAATACGACCACGGATACATTATCCATTATCAAAGGGAGTACGAATACGATCCTTGCTACCGTAAAAGTCGGTAGAAATCCCGTCATACAACCCGTATTAGATCGAAAAACAAGTCGCCTTTATGTCGCGAATAACCTCAGTCGTTACTGTTCGGTTGTTGATCTTCGAACGAGGAAAGTCCGCAAGATTCAGCTCGGGAGACGGCAAAGAGACATCACGATTAATCCCATGACGAATCGGGTCTATGTCTCAAGCGCACAAATATCAGTGAAGGGCAGACTGTATGTCATTAATAGCCTTACGAATAAACTTGTTGGTTCGTTAACCGTCCCTACTTTTGCTGATGTCCTGATAAATCCGAACACGAACCATTTATTCATCTCGGAATCGCCTGAGTCGGGTACAGCACCGTTAAAGGTCTACAATGGCAGCAGCTTGAAACCGCTAACTCAGTTAAAGGTTGGCAAAGGATCAGGATCGTTACTGCTAAATCCGCGAACGAATCGCCTGTATGTAGGCGGGGAAAAGACAATTACCGTTATTCAGGATTCTGTTTGACCATTCTGGTGTGTATATAAGTCAAGTGGGACGGGTCATACTTGGTAGTACGACTATCAAGAGGAGTGGGACGTATTTTTATCAATATCCTTATCGGTTTTATTGTTCCGTGGTTATTTGCACTTAAATGGATCAAAAAAGCACCTACCATCGCTATTCTCATCTTCCCTGTCTCCGCCATCATTTCCTCATTGATTAACGCAATTGGGTATCACGTAGAATTTTGGGATTTTACACCGAAGATTGAAGATGATGAAACGATTTCCGCGCTGCCTTTTGACATTGGATTGTATCCGTTAGCAGGCTGTTTAGCGGTCTACTGGATTGATTTCAAAAAAAAGAAACCGCTGATCATAATTCTTGTAAGTTGTGTCATATTGACTGCTCTCGAGTATATTGCCTACTTGGTTGGAAAAGTTGAATACGGGCACGGATGGAATATTGGTTGGACCTTTGTCTCTTATTTCATCGCTGTAACGGCTGTGTATGGATTCTATGCCCTTGCGAATAAGCATGGGGTTAATTTTACAAATAAAAAGTAAGATTAGCATATTAAAAATCACCATCTCCCTGCATGACGCGCATGGGTGATGGTGATTTTGCGTTCAACTGAATAATTATTGCGTGATGAGATCGAGCTGTCTGCCTGCCTTCTGCAACGCGTTTAGCGCAAAATCCAAATCCTCCCGTGTATGCTGAGCTGTGACAATAAATCGCACGCGACCTTTGTCCATCGCCACCGTTGGATAGACGATCCCTTGTGCATAAACACCTTCTTGCAGCAGCATGTCAGAAAATTGCATGGTCTTTGCTGGGTTCCCCACGATGACAGGAATGATAGGCGTCTCGCTGGCACCGGTGTCGAAGCCTAGCGCTTGCACCTTCGAGCGGAAATACGCCGCGTTCTCCCATAGCTTGGCGATGAGATCGCCGCTCTGTTGCAACACTTGGATCGCCGAGAGGCAAGTAGCCGCTACCGCTGGAGTTTGGGAGGTGCTAAACAAGAATGGACGCGCCTTGTGGATCAAATAATCTTTGACAACTTGGTCACAAGCCACGTATCCCCCAACAGCCCCTACCGCTTTGGAAAGCGTGCCGATCTGGATGTGTACGCGTCCGTGCAAGCCAAAATGATCCGTCGAGCCTTTCCCATTCTTGCCAAGCACGCCGCTTGCATGGGCATCATCTACATAGACAAAGGCATCATACTTCTCAGCGAGCTCTACGATCGTTGGAAGCGGAGCAATATCGCCATCCATGCTAAAAACGCCATCCGTCACAACGATCCGCTTCTGATATCCGGCACTCTCTTTTAATGCTGCCTCTAATTGATCCATGTCTTTATGAGCAAAAACCTTCCGCTGCGCTTTCGTTAACCGAATGCCATCGATAATACTGGCGTGATTTAACTCGTCGCTGATGACAACGTCCTCAGGTCCAAGCAGCGAAGCCAGAACACCTTGGTTGGCGGTAAAGCCTGATTGAAACACCAGCGCCGCTTCCGTCCCCTTAAATTTAGCGAGCTCCAGTTCAAGCTGATGATGAATGTCAAGCGTCCCAGTAATTGTACGTACGGAACCACTGCCAACGCCATATTTTTCAATCGCCCGAACTGCTGCTTCCTTCATCCCAGGATGATCGGTAAGTCCCAAATAATTGTTAGAGGACATTTGCAGCACCGAGCGCCCCTTCACTGTCATCCATGCACCAGAACCGCTTTCCCATACCGTGAGTGGACGATAGCGCCCCTCCTTTTGCAATTGCTCCAGTTCGTTCTCCAAGGTGTTCCAACTAGCCATGTATCGCACACTCCTTAATGGAAGGTAATTTAATTTCTGTATCATGCAAAAACACAATTTTCCCGCATTGCCCGGATATCATTAAATCAAAGGCTTTTTCGTATTCATGCAGGGAAAAAGTGTGCGTAATCAACGGTTTCAAATCAATCCGTTGTTGATCTAGTAAGCCTTTTAACTGATACCAGGTCTGATACATCCGCCGCCCCGTTATCCCTTCAATTCGTAAGCCTTTGAAAATAATATGGCGTGATAAATCAAGGGGTACTTCTTGCGTAGGAATGCCCAGCAGAGAAACACGTGCCGCAGAAGCCGCTGCCTCAAAGCCCCCGCGAATCGCATCGGGATAACCTGACATTTCCAAAACGACTTCGGCGCCTTCACCGCCGGTATAAGCTCGAATAGCATCTACCATGGATTCCTCTCGGCTATTGATGATATAGTCTGCACCCATTTTTTTCGCCAATGAAAGGCGATAAGGATTAATATCAACAGCCATCACGACGCCAGCCCCGCTTGCTTTGGCAACAGCAACAGCCATCAATCCTATAGGCCCCGTACCAATGACGACGACCGATTTTCCAACGATTTCTCCTGCCAAAACAGTTTGCACCGCATTACCTAGCGGATCTTGTAAGCAAGCGAGCTCGAATGGCATATCCGGCCGATTGTGAATGACGTTCGCTGCTTTCACGACCGCAAACTCCGTAAAACAGCCCGGCGCTGTAATCCCAAAGCTTACCGTATTCGGACAGACATGCGCATTGCCGGTTCGGCAAGCTTTACATACCCCGCATACGATATGGCCTTCTGCTGAAACATGATCTCCGACTTTGACATTGGTCACTTGGCTGCCAATGGCTTCAACCACGCCGGCGAATTCATGACCGAATACATTCGGTGTAACGACTGCGCTTTCCGCCCAGTCATCCCATTTATAAATGTGGACGTCCGTCCCGCAAATTGAGGTTGCTTTTATTTTTACCAGCACTTCATCAGGTCCACAACGTGGTATTGGTACTTCACGTAAAACTGCACCAGGTCCACGAACCTCTTTGACAAGCCCGATCATCGTCTCTCTCATGGTGTATGCCCCCTTTTTTTGAAAAGAAGAAAGTTTACTATATTAACCGTTTGTGCGTTATCTTGCATATACAATATATTATACATATGGACATGATATTGTACATAGCTAATTGAAAATATTATGCAGCTATGCTACATTGGGTTTATACTTGAGGTATTGCAGGAAGAGGAGAAATCGATGGATCAGGAGCAAATTCACAAAAAGATCGGGAAAAACCTTCAAAATATACGCAAAGCAAGATCGCTCAGTCTGGATCAGGTTGCAGAATTAACAGGCGTCAGCAAAGCGATGCTCGGGCAGATTGAGCGTGGGGATTCGAACCCAACCATTTCTATTTTATGGAAAATTGTAAATGGACTTCATATCTCGTTTACTTCGCTCATTGAGGATAATGTCCCGAAGGTGACTCACATCCGACTCGAAGAAATTGAACCTTTCTTAGAAGAAGATGGGAAATATCGGGCATTTCCGATCGTTCCCTTTGAGCAGAAAAAGCAATTTGAGATCTACACCGTTGAAATTGATGCCGGCTGTACCCATGCCTCGGAAGCCCATTATGAAGGTGTCGAGGAATATATTTTAATGATTAGCGGTGCTCTTCGACTCCGCATTCAAGATGAAACGTATGAGTTGAAAGCAGGAGACGCCATCCATTTCTCCGCCGATCAGCCCCACGTGTATGAGAATTTAGCCGATGTGAAAACGAAGTTTAACACGATCATTTGTTATCCTTTGTAAGGAAAAGAAAGAGCTTCTACAAGCAGATAATCTGCATTGTAGAAGCTCTTTTTTGGATGCTTTACGTCAAGTACAAGCAATAATCGGCAAAAATGCAAATAGGCACTCTTTTTCTGTGATAAGAGCTAAAAATGGATGAATTAATGCAAAAGTGCAACCTTTTAGACCAAATATGGGCCAAAAGAGTCAAATTCGGCAGAAGTAGTTGCCTTTTTGCACGCATTTCAGATTTACAAGTATATGCCATAAACAAGGTTGCCTTTTTGCATTTCACCCCTGTTATCCCTATATGAACATGAACTGAACAAAAACCGACAATCACATTAGCCTGAAAATAAGTATTCCAATAAAAAAAGATATATGACTTCAATAAATATAGCGTTCTTCAGAAGTGCCAAAGAAGAACCTACTGGCGAGGAAGCAACGCGGCTAAAAGAGGAAGTTTAGATTTTTCGTTTGTTGAAGGCAAAAAGACTGAATGTTAACAAACTTTTAAGTTACTCTTAGTTACTTTGAAAAAAATGTAGCCAGGAGTTTAATACCATGAGAAATATTACTTGGAACTGTAATCATTCTTTTAGGAGAAAATGCGATTTGATATTCTTTTACGATCCTGATATCCAAGTTACTCAAGATAGCGAAAAACTCGAGCAAGTTGAATTAGATCAGTAGAAAAGAAAACCGAGTCATTACTTCTGGTTTGGTAATAAATCCAAAAATGATATCAATCTTTAATTTTTCAACAACACATACATTGTTAGAATTAGAATACGATTTAAAGAATAATTGATGGGTAAAACTAATTAAATTGAAAGAGTAGTTGTAAGAATTTGTCCATTAATAAATCTTATCCTTTCTTCTAGAATGAATTCTCTCAACTCTTTGTCATCAGCAGTTCCAATAACATGCTGGATAGCATCAACAGTGAAATTATTATCCGGGTAACACTTAGCTTTCCAGATGGTTGTCCACGTTCCTTCAATTCCTGATCTTCCAATTAAATATACTGCGTTGCTATCTAGTTCCTTTTCTGCATAAATTACTTCATGTTCCAAATTATTTCTCCTAACATAAGGATTTTTAAGTCACTAGTTAAACTTAAACAAAGAAATACCTATTAATAAAATTTATTGCTTCACTATGAATTCACTGAAACTTGGATCATCAAGCTGAAGAGATCATTAATCAGTGTTTAATTTCATATCATGCCTCTTATAATTTACTGTATTGTCTTGGTTGCCATGAATTATTATAGAAATATCATGTCCGAAAGGTAAATCATTCACAATTTCATTGATAACTTCATATTCCAAGGCATCGCTCTCATCAAATCTAAATTCCCGATAATATTTAGCTTCAACATCATCTATAGAAGTATTTTCTGAAATAATGTCGATATTTCTTTCATTCTGATCTTTCGCTAAGTTATAGGCTGCCAGTATTTCGTATTCTAGCAATGGCTGATTAAACGTAGTTGAAACTTCATGAAACATAAACGTTGCAGGTTTTAATGATTTTCTATTCTTAGAACCCAGAAGCAATAAAAATGCAGCTGACCCACAACTAGATAAGTTGTAAGTCGTAATGTTCATTCTGTTGCAATGATTTTCGATTTCTGCAAAAGCAACAAATGAAGAGTCAGTACTACCGCCGTTTGAATTTATAAACAAATCTACCTCCTCAACACCCTCACTCTCTAGAGATAGCAAACTGTCTACAAGCTCATTAACTGAGCGCTCATTCACTTTTCCGGAAAATCTAATAACTGCTCTTTTCATATACTAATTCCTCCTGAAATATAGAGTTCTCTGTAGATTAAGATTCTATTATCACAATAACGTAAACATTACATTTCTTTAGAAAGATACTAATTCATTTTTCACTATCGTAGTCTTGTTCCTAAATGAACAACTTCCACCAGTGCCATTTTTCATATGAATGCATTTCGGTAGTGGTTACTTCTTCTTTGATCAACCTATATTTATCATCAATTTTTCCGTTAATAAGACTTTCCCACCAGAACTCATACTCTCTTACCTTTGCTGTTTGAAGCCCGATATCTTTATGCTGATTGATTTCTTGTAACTGTAGTATAGTAGTTCCAGGCTTAACATTATCTTCAAGCTGCATCATACGGTGGGATACAGTAATGCTTACTTGCTTATTGAGATCGGCTATTTCGTACTTATAATTAGTTGACTGATTTACATAAGAGCGCATACCTAAAAAATAATTTAAATCTTCTGCATTCTTTTCATCTAGGAGTATTGAGTACGATGGATAAAAGAGTTTCTTTGGGATAAAGACTATCGCCTTTTTCATCGCCCTTGTCACGGCTACATTTAAGCGGTTGAGAGAATAAAGAAAAGAAGATTCCTGTTCGATCAATTCTTCATCTGAAACCCCGTAACTTACCATAACAACTTCCGCTTCTTGACCTTGTGCCTTTTCAACAGTACCAATAAGAGGAATGGGTATACCATTAATTCTAAACTCATCTTTGATTAGCTTGATTTGATCCTTATGAGGACAAACAATGAACAGTCTTTCCTTACCTTCTACAGGGTCTTTCCAAACATCTGAGGCGTAGGTTCTATTCTCCACATTGTATCCAGCATAAGAGATTGCAAGTGCTTGTGCACAACTAACGATGATTTTAGCTTCATACAAATTTGCGCGTCCTGTATCAATTTCTTCTAAGGAACATAATGAAAATGGAGCACTTGGTTGCATAATGTCTGCAATCAAGTCATCATTAATTTTGTTTTGATTTAATCCCAAGATTTGTCTTCCAATCTCATCTTTAGAGGCCCTATACTCCTTCCCATAAAGTTTAGAGGCCGAATAGCCACTTATAACATCGTTCATTCTGAAATTATCCGTCAATTGACAGTACGGCATCCCAGCTTTTTGTATCAAATATCCAAATATTGAGTGAGTATAATACTTTTCACTCTCATTAAAATCTACTTTAAATACTGGTGGAAGTTGAAAATGGTCTCCAACAAGTAGTAATCGACCATCATTTTTGAGCTTATTTATTGCTATGAGGGACTCTGCTATTTTTACCTGTGATGCTTCATCGATTATTATTACATCATAGTTAACTTCCTTCTCTACGAAAGTTTGAAGTTGAAAAAATGTACTACCGGTTATTGTTACATTAAATTGTTCTAAAAAATCGTTATAATTCCCTTTGGTAGGCTCACTGAAATTCAAAAATGAACTAAATGCTGATCTATCATTAGATACTATTCCTTTAATCTTACAAATTCCAAAAAAACTCTCATTGTCTCTAAGTTCATTGAAAAACTCGTTTTCATTTAATACCTTTATTATCTTCTTGATACATGTTTCAATTGCTGAATGTGTTTGAGCAGTAATTAATATCCTGAATTTTCCTGTCGGAGTTTGTTTGTAGTACTGCTTAATATGAAAAAGCACCGCATTTGAGATAAAAGTTGTCTTCCCTGTGCCTGGAGGTCCCCACAGAAGTGTCATTTTATTTTTAATAAAATGCTTGTATGCTTCCATTTGGCTTAAAGTCAATCGAGTTTTATTTATTAATTCCTCTTCCTCTTGCTGTGTTATCTCATTGCAATATTCTATTTGAAAACCCTTTGGATCATCTAAAATCGCATAAGCATTCTCTTTAAATTTATCAAAATTGAAAATTGAGTCTAAAATTCTATCCGAAATAAAACTGCTGTGTATTGGAGCTAAAAAGGCGTCAATTCCAACGTCTAGGAACTCAATTGGTATTTGAAATTTATAAGGTTTTACTAAAATTTCGCTTTTCTCTTCATCCCAATCTACTAACTGAAGACCACCTTTAATATCAATATCTTTTATTTCATTCAGTTTGACCCAGCTTTGATTATCATTTCGAAAAATTAAATGCATAATGTTATTGTGTGGTTTTTCGTTAATTTGATTAATTAATTTAAATCGAACAACTCCATCATCATATAATTTAATAAAATTAATGTGAAGGAGACTACCTTTATCGAATTGTTCATTTAATGATTGCTGACGTGAATGAACAAGTTCATAATGCTGCTTAAAATCTTCATATTTGATTATGAATGCCAATTTAGTACTGTGTTCACTAGAATACTTAGTTATTTGAGGGAACTTGATAGCTTGAGCGTTTAGTATCATATCTCTGCTACCATTCCAATAATGCTCAATAATATATATAATACTTCGCAATTGTTCCAACCTAGCAAAAAGGTGTTTTCTTATTACTTTCGCTTTCTCTTCTTTACTGCTTCTTACAACTTCTTCAATGTAAGAATAAAAGTATTCTAGCTTTATATTTTCCCCTAGCTGGGAATAGCCATCAGTTATCGCTTTACCTTCATAAATAAAAAACTTATATAAAGCATCTAAGTTATAAGTAAAATTGATCGGCAAAACACAGTTTTTCTCAAAAAAAGACTTTATTATGGTAAATGGAAAATGCACAAAAGGTTGCAAAGAACCTCTAGTTGTAGGAGCACCTGCGTTTATGTAATTGTGAGAGTAAAAGAGAAACAGCAATTGTTGAGCCTCTTGTTGTAGATCTCTATCTGAAGATTTTTGAACTACTTCACATACTAAATTTGTGAAGTTAATTTGTTCATATTGTTGATAGAAACAGAAGTGATAAGCTTTATTTTGGACAGAATATTTAGAAAGTCTACCATGAATTAGACTAACGAAAATACTGTTCATTTCATGTTGATCATCTTTATTAGGTAACAGTGTGAACACTCTAGCAGGTTTTACTTCTTGAGTCTCTGGATCACGTTCAGAAAATAAACACATTCCATAATATATATTATTGAGTGGATCTTTTTGCATAGTTATACACACATAAACGTCACATTGCTTCGGAAAATCGAAAATCTCTTGATTGATTTTTTGCCAATGTTCATTTTCCTGTCTGCTACTTATAGCTAGTTCGAAGCTACTTAAACGCTTATTTATTGAAGGTAGCTTCTCCAATATATCTCGATGATAATCAATCATTAGAGACAATGTAGGAATTGTCGGTGTGCTCACTCCAAATACTTCTGATTGGATTTCTGAAAGTTGCTTTGAAACGCGCGGCCCAATTTCCCGTAGAAGAGACACATGATCATTTTCAATTGCATCATCTCTACAAAAATTGAAGAATTTACAATTTTCACACTTCAAATCAACATGATAATGTAATTTTTTATAATCAGAACTTGAGATTATGCTTGAAATGTCATCTGACAAAAAGGAGGTAATGATATCAATCGAATCTTTTAGCTTAAAATCTTGGTATCCAACTAAATCACCTTTTGTCCAGACCCCTCCAGTAGCTTCTAACGACTCGTCCATACAATAAAATTCCTTTAACTCTGAGTCCTCTACTATCTTTTTTAAAATCAAACTGTACAATGCCACTTGAATTTTATGGCTTGCTTTAATTTGACTACTAGATTTCATATCAATTATTTTAAGTAGATACTTCCCTGAATTCGGTTCTTTTTTTATTTCTATTAGATCAACCTCAATAGTCTTTATCTTAGAAATCTTAATGTTATAATCTTCATAAAAAGATTCAGGAACTTCAGATTTTGATGAATAGATATAAACTCGACCAGATCTCATTGAATCTAAATATGACGATAGTTTATTTAGTTGAGCTCGTATATCACGCTCAGAGTCCAGTTCGCCCTTAACATCAATAACTGTAAATCCTGTTAGCCTAAGTTGCCCGATCACTTTTTTCTCCCAGTTGTCCCCTAGCATTGAGGTTAATTCATTACTTTCAACTTGTATCCCCATTTCCTTTTGTTTTTTACTAGGTAAACTCTGTAAAAAAATCTGCCTGTCGCACATCGTATGAAAATAACTGGCTAGTGCTGAAACTGATAATGCCTGGTCAGATGATTGTTGCTGCATAAAATCCCCCTATTAGTATCTTACAAGTCTCATTTTGTATGTTATATACAACAAATTAAGTTCTAAAGTTGTTCTTGTTAAGTTTATTCAAAATTAAAAAAATAAATTCCATTTCAATCACAAACATTAATCGTGCATCGAATTATTCGTTGCTATCATCTTCGATAATAGGAAGATAATTCCTCCGACTTTATTGAAATTTAATGTTAGGAGTGAAACAAAAAGGAAATCGCAAAAAAAAAGCCTAGTTGGATGTCCTCAACTGGCTTTTTATCTAGAAATTTATTTATGTCGACTATAGGCTTTCTAATTTCTTCATGGTGAATATTAGTTCATTAATTTTATCTTTTACATCTTTTGAAAGTTGTTGAACATGCCATTCACTACCATCCGATAGCATTACTCCTAATTGAGAAACACTTGGATTTAAGAAAAAGATTTGGTTTCTTATATTCGCGGGCAATAATCCGTAATCCTTCCACGAATTGTAGAATGAGTTTATTTGAGTATAAAGCTTTTTAGGATCATTAGTATCTATCTCCTCCAATTGACTTAAAGCTGCGTTCAATGCATTTTTCTTTACATTTATAGAACTAAAAACTGTAGGGTGTAAAGAATTGTCTTTTAGGATGAATGACGTCCCAATCAACAATGTGATTAATAACGGTGCAGTAATCATTATACCCCGAAACGAAGGCGAGAGCAGAACAGATGTGAGTCTAAATAACCATTGAGTGGAACTGTCCTTTTCAAGTTTTTCGTAGATTTGAATTACTTCCTCACCTGATAAATATCTTTTCGGCTTGTATTCTGTAATTAAGTTTACTAATTCATTAGTTTGAATCGCAAGGTATTGTCTATTGTTCCCATTTATATATACATCTTTATTACTAAAATTAATAATCCCAACTATATCAACATTTGAATTAATTAGTGTTTTCAATGTATCTTCATGACGTTTCACTTGGATGTTCGGATTCGTTGCATGCCTTCCTTCATCCCTAAAAAAAAGATCATCATCTGTAAACAAAATATTACCTTTGTAATGCTTAGTTTCAATGTGAAAGACTCCATTGGTCCCAATAACTATATGGTCGAACTGACTTTTAATTATTTTTTCACCTTTTCGTGTAATAACGATTTTACCATTCATGATTTTATATTGGCTGCTTAATTTTTTTAACTCATTAGCCGTTGATACCTCCCCAATAAAACCATAGATAGTCTTAGTATTAATAAGAGATATATAAACAATTGGAATGCAACTCGCCATAATAAAAAATAAACAAAATTGAAAAAACCAAGTGTTATTGCTCACTATTGATAAAAAAGCCAGTACCCAACCTGTTAATAGCATTATCACACCGTATACTCCAACTTTATCTTTTAAAGCCATTCTTAGGATTTTAGTAGTACTGTTCACAGGAAACCCGCCCTCAAATATGTTTTTATTATGTATTACCATTATTGGGATGTTACATTCCTCAGCCACTATTAAATATTTTCAAATCTTTGCAAATCCGAAAAAATGAGAACGTATGTCCTATACCATGACTAAATTACAAAAAATACATAGGAGATTTAATGGACCTTACACTTTATTAGCAATCAGAATTATAAATTTGGATAAATACACAATAGCGAGAACACTGTGTGCACTATGCCTCGGACAATACCATTGATACGATTGATGCAATCTTTAATGGTATTGTCACCACGCCAACAAAAAATGAAATGATAGTAATCTGGAATGCAGACGACTGTTGATGTTGATAGAGGGTTATATTCGCGAGGAACAGATACGAGAGGTTTTCTTTTACCTCAACGCTATCTCGTGAGTTTAATAAAGAATGAGGCAGCCTAGAATTAATTGTAATTCATTCGCAGGTTATACTTCATGCCCTCCTTCTTTGCAAAAAAAGGCCTCCCCAGCCACAAATAGCTTAAGGAAACCCTCTTTTTAACTCATCAGCCAACGGAATTACCATATTCCAGGTTTTCCGCGCCTGTGCAAATCCGCCTGTCCCATCAGCTGTGGCCGCAATAGATCAGTCGGCTTCTCCGATAGCTCCCAAACCAAGCCATTCGCGGAGTAGGCGTGGATGCCCGCATGCTTTTCATCACAGATATTGCCGTCCATATCCTTCGCGATTAACTCGTAGCCACCGGATGTCTTCCAGATAAATGAATCCTTCAGATGGAACTGAGATGGCGGTTCAAGGGAGCTGGTTGAAGTCTTTCGAATAAGCTTCGCATTGCGATCTCATGCACCTCACAAACAGCTGCTAATTTTCAGAAATGACCGGAAAGCCATATAGCCGCCAAGGCTTTAACCCGCCAAAAGGACGAATAGGTCGATCCGCCGCAGAGACTGGTCGAATACTGAGGTCTGGCATTTCTTCACTTTGGTACAAAATAACTTCTTCCCCCTTAGCTAAATGAAGTTGAAGCACACCTTCGCCTTCATTCAATATCATACTGTACGGGGTATCACTTCCACTGATTTTCCAACGAACAAGTCCCTGCCAGCCTGTCTTTATCTGACAGGGCTCCCCTGCCAAGCTCTTCACTCGAATCCATGAGGTTCGACCTTCCCGCCGCACAGCGCTGATCAAAAACGCGCCTTCTGCGCGCAGATCATGAAAGGCTGCTTCGCGCCATTCATCGGGTACCGCTGGGAATACGCGCAGTGTCCCGCCCCAGCTCTGGAGCAGCATATCGTGAATCGCTTCCGCTCCAGCGAGCGGGGTCTCGATCACGGGACCAGCCTCTTTGTACATCGTGTTCGGCTTCAGAATGTGCAATAACGCTTTTAGATAACGAAGCGCTTCGCTTCCCCTGCCTAACGTTGCCGCAATAGAGGCGGCGCCCGTCAGACTGAAGCCACGAAGATCGCCTTCCTTTTGAATCCAATGGTGCAGTGACTTCGCAATGAGTTCACGATCTTCTTCACAATCACACCCGATCAAGTGAAGCGGGAATATCGCAAGCAAATGGCTAAAATGTCGATGTCCATAGGCTAACGGAGTATCCTGGCCTACCATGAAGCCGGTTTCGTCGACAGGCAGCGGTGTTAATCGCATCAAGACGTTACGCCAGTTTTCTTGGAGCACATCATCCACTTTTAGTCGTTCGCAGATATGAAGCAGTGTCTCGCAGCCCCAACGCAAAAGTGCCAAATCGTAATGGCAGTCCCTTACTTTGGTTTTCATAAAAGAGCCATACTCTGGAGAAATCGTAGGCGGTAGATGAAGATCACCATCTTCTCCTTCTTCCAGCAGGTGCAGATAGTAATGGACGCTTTTGCGCAGAACCGGATACAGCGTATCCTTCAGCAATCGTTCATCCATGCTGTATCGGTATTGCCTCCATAGATTATGGCACACCCAAGTCAAATTCCCGACTTCATCGTCTACCAAGCTATCGAGATCAAAGCTGCAGCTGCGTCCGAGTCCTGCGGAATCGTGCTGATAAGGCTCAGGCACATTCCGAATCAAGCGCTCTACATTCCCTTCAATCGCCCGTACAAGTGATTCTCCGATGTCCAACCGCCCTGACGTATATACCGGCGAGTAGCTCATTTGTACGTTCATATTAAACCAAACCCCTGCCCAAGGTGTCGGCGCAAGCCATGGACCTTGATTATCAATTAACGGCTTATCCGCCCTTGTTGCTGAGGCCAATTTGTACATTTGAATCCAATAAAAGCTCTCCATCTGTCCATCCGGGATAGAAATGAAGCTAGTCTGATAATAACGATGCCACCATGCACGATGAGAGGCTATCCAGTCGTCAAACGGTGTAGCAGCAGCCTTCACAACCGCGTTAACAGCCTCCTCCTGTGCCTGCTCGTCACAGCCATTAACCACAGACAAATAGCAAACTCTTCGCGTTTCAGACAAATGCACTTCTTTATAAGCAGCGACGCACCCTTCGTCGGTGGAATACGTTTGAACCGAAACAGCAACCCCATCCCGAATCGTTCTCACATGCTTTACCTCAGGAATAAACTGGTTCAAGTTGATACCGTCGGCATTCACTAATACAGGATCGACTTCCGCATGCGGATACCACTGCAAACCTGCCCCAGTCTCTCCGATCAACGTTTCAAGCTCCACACACATAACGGGCACTTCACTATGCACAAAAGCACGAAGCTTCACTTCGCCCTTCGTCGTTGTCAGCACACCGCTTACTTCCGCGTTCCACAAATCCAAACGCAGCTTTGTCGGATGATAGATCATCCCTTCCAGCTCCAAGTCCAACTCACCAATTGGCACACGAGGCGGAAAACCCGGACGATCCGTCCGAGTCGCCGTAACATCGGTCCGCCCCGTTACCAAGCGCAGCACATGCCGCTTCTTAGCATGCTCTTCACCGTAAATCATCGCACCGATGAGCCCGTTCCCGATAAAGGCACCCTCATCCCAGCTAACAGGCTTCACAACCCATTCCATATCATTCGGTGCCAGAAAGCTTTTCCAATCCACATCTAAGCTGATCTCATCCCTCATTACCAACACCACTCCTTATCCCTTAATGGCTCCAATTAATGCGCCTTTAACGAAATATTTCTGCAGGAACGGATACACGAGAAGAATCGGAACGGTAGCCACAATAATCGTTGCATATTTCAAAGTTGCAGACAGCATAGCTACGTCGTCAGCTGATGCCCCTCCTGTCATTGAGCTAGCCTCACCTTTCAGCAAAATTTCTCGTAATATCAGCTGAAGCGGGTACAAGCTGCGGTCCTGCAAAAAGATCATCGCATGGAACCATGAGTTCCAATGGCTTACACCGTAATAGAGCAGCATAACAGCAATGACTGGCATTGATAGCGGTAAAATAATGCGGAACAAAATAACAAAATCGTTCGCACCGTCAATCTTTGCGGATTCCTCTAGTGCATCGGGGATGGCTTCAAAAGCCGTTTTCATCAGGATCAAATTGAATGTATTAATCGCATGCGGGATAATAATCGCCCATAGCGAGTTGTTCAGCCCTACCCCTTTTACCGTCAAATAAAATGGGATAAGTCCGCCGCTGAAAAACATCGTAAACACGATAAACAGCATGATTTGCTTGCGATATTGCAAGCTTTTGCGTGAAAGGGCGTAGGCTCCTAAAGCTGTTAATAAAATGTTGAACACAAGTCCTACGATAACAACAAAAAACGTATTTCCGTAGCCTTTTAAAATCATCGGATTCTCAAATACACTCTTATAAGCTTCCAGTGAGAAGCCAAGCGGCTTCCAAAGCATGCCACTGTACGCCATGAGCTGACCGGGATCACTAATCGAAGCTAGCGCAACATAAATAATTGGATAAATAGTCACGATCATGAGAATGGTCAAAAACAGCGCATTACTCCAATCAAAACTTCGTTCACCCAACGAAGGTCTGTTCGTTTTTAAATTAGCTTTCATTTTGATCTCCATGTCCATCCTCCTCCCTGTCTACCATAGACTCGTATTATTTAATTTCCGACTTATCCAATTGGAACAAATCAGCAGCGTGAAATTGATCACGGAATTAAATAAACCAACTGCCGAGCTGAAGCTGTAATTGAATTCTTGCAACCCTACCCTGTATACATAAGAGGATATGACATCCGCTGTTTCATACGTGCCTGGATTGTACAGTAAAATAATTTTTTCAAAGCCTACGTTCATCATTTTCCCCATTTCAAGGATAAGCAAAATAATAATTGTCGGCATAATCCCTGGAATCGTAACATGAATCGCCTGTTTCCATCGACCTGCGCCATCGATGCGCGCTGCCTCATACTGCTCTTGATCAATGCCCGTTAACGCCGCCAAGTAAATAATCGTGCCCCAACCGATATGCTGCCAGACGCCGGAAGAGACATAGATCGGACGAAACATATCCGCTTCAAGCAAAAACGTCGTGCGTTCTCCCCCCATCCATGCGATCAAGTCATTGATAACGCCTTCGCTGGACGTAAAATCTTTCAAAATCCCACAAATAACAACGAGTGAAATAAAGTGAGGCATATAGGTCAGTGTTTGAACGCTGCGCTTGAACAGCGCATTTTTCACTTCATTGAGCAATAACGCTAAAATAATCGGTGCTGGGAAGCCAAAAATAAGCTCGTTTAAACTGATGAGCAGCGTATTTTTAATCGTTCGCCAAAAATAAGGGCCTGAAAAAAACGTTTGAAAATTGTCAAAACCTACCCAGTCGCTTCCCAATATACCAAGCCTTGGTGAGAAGTCTTTAAACGCGATAATGGCCCCGTACATAGGTGCATAATGAAACACAACATAATACAGCAAGACAGGTAATAACATCACATACAGGTATTTATTCTTACGTATATCGAGGATCAGACCGAGCTTAGTGCCCGCTTTCTTCCGTTTATTGGCTAAGAAAACAGGTGTCGATTCATGTTTGATAGCTTCCATTTCATAGTCCACCCTTCAACAGTCTTCTTAAAGATGAACGTGCCAGCCAGTGGCCGACACGTTCTCTGTCAAATGCTTAGCGTTTATTGTAACGATCGAAAGCATCTTGATAAATTTTGAGCACTTTGTCGCTGCCCATTTCTTGAATACGCTTCACATACTCGTCGAATTTATCAATTGGCTCCTTGCCCATGACAAACTTAATAAACATTTCTTCTTTATAGGAGCTGATCGCGGTGTTAAGTTTAGCAATTTCCTTACTTTCCTCTACCGTTGGTGTAATGAAAGTCGGCATAACGTGCTTCACAGCATCCGTCTCTGCCCAAATTTGCATAGCATCGTTTTGCTCTTTATACGTGTTGAAATTCTTTCTGGAATCACCCAAGAACGGCCCGTTCGGCTTCGTATATTGCGATACCATTTGCTGCAAGTTCAATTTAGGATCCTTCGTAATTTTGTCAGACCAAGTTGGCACACCATTCACGAGATTGAAGCTTTCGCCTTCGATACCGAAGTTAAAGAGCGTTGCCCCTTTCTCACTGTAGGCGTAATCCAACCACTTCACCGCAAGTTCCGGATCTTTCGCAGCTGTTGTAACGGCTTTACTTGCTAACGGATTATATTTAAAATCACGCTGACCAATGAAAGCACGTTCCCCCTTCTTCAAGGTTGGGTAAGGTGCTGCAACAAGGTGGTAGCTCGGCTCTTTCTTCTTCGCAGTATCCATCCAGCGGCCGATAACACTAAGCAGACCTACAGTCGCACCTGATGAATTGCTAAGCATTCTGTTATCCAGCGATTTGGAGTCCGTATTCAGGGCAAAATCTTTATCAATAAGACCCTCTGCATACCATTTGCGGAAAAGAGTCAGAACTTCCTTGAACTGTGGATCAATCGGACCATATTTCACTTTTCCTTGATCGTCAATGTAGTAGCGATTCGCTGTTTTGAAAGCACCAATGAAGGCATCTTGAATATTGATCTGGTCGCCTGTGTTGTATTGCGCAGTGAAAGGAGCGGTAGCGCCTTTCTTTTCTTTAAACGCTTTCAACACGGTATACCATTCATCAATCGTGGTTGGTACTGGCAAGCTAAGTTCATCCAACCAGTCTTTCCGAAGAATAGGACCACGGAATACGAGACCGTTATCTGGACGAATCATCGGGAATACGTAGTATTTGCCGCTGTCCGTCTTCAGCATTTTATCCAACTCTTTATCCGTTTGTAAGAGCTTCTTCAGGTTCGGTGCGAACTTATCAATCAGATCGTTCAAAGGAATGATCATTTTATCCGCAATCGCCTTCTCTGGTCCGCCTGGATATTCTTTGCTCCAATCATATTCGATCACATCGGTTAAATTGTTGGAAGCGACTAAGAGATTGAATTGCTCCTTCTTCTGACCGTCGGCAGGATGTGTATATTTAACCTTGACACCTGTATCCTTTTCTAGCTGTTTACCAAAAGCTGATTCTCCTAAGTTAGGAACAAGGGATGTGATATTTGGATTAATTTCTTCCCAAGAAGTAATCGATCCCGTAGTTGCAATTGGATACTTTACTGCCTCAGTAACTGGAGCGGTTGATGATGATGCTGCTTTAGGTGTACTGCTTGCTTCCTCTTTCGAACATGCGGCTAGTAAGCTTGTTGTTGCTAAAATAATGGAGAGTGTCGTGCCAATTGTCTTCATCTGCTTCTTCATGGATATCCCCCTCGTAAATGCTTATTCCTGATTGCTCATGCAGCTCGCAATATCTTGTGCGGTGCACCGATAACGTTATTATGCGAAGATCAGCGCTATTTGGGTATCATCAAAAACAGAAAACCATCTTCAAAACCTGTATTTTCACATCATTAAAATTGAAACTGACGTGCAAAATGAGAAAAAGCCACCCATAAGGTGGCAGCTTCCCCCGCTAGGCTACACAAAGTCTTTGTATTTCCCAGGTGTAATTCCTTCATATTTTTTGAAAATACGATTGAATGTATTGATATCCTCGTAGCCCACTCGTCTTGCAATGTCCACGATCGAGGACGATTCTGCAGCTAAAAGCTTTTTCGCCTCGTCGATCCGCGTCTTATTGATATGTTCAAGCAGCGCTTCGCCAGTCTGAGCTTTAAATTGCTTGGATAAATACGAAGGGGTTAAGTTAAACACATCCCCCATCATCGTAATATTCAAATCGGCGGAACTGAAATTCTCTTTCACATAGGCAACGATTTGTTGACTGAGCTGGTTATGATCCTGCTTACGATCTTCCTGAATGGATTGGCAAACTTGCCTCAACACATCACCGATTTGCACTCTCATCTCTTTGATCGTTGTACACGCCGTTAAGCGGTCAATAGGATTGACCTGATTCATAAATTCCCGCTTATTGCCTGCTCCGATTTCGTCGATGGTTTTGAGCATGGTGGAGATGAGATCGAACATGAGACATTTCGCAAGCGGAACAGAAAGAGATACACCCGATACGTTGATTTCTATAATCTCATCAATCATCGCTTTCGACTGGTCATAATCGCCCGTTTTCACAAAATTAATTAACTGCTGTTCCACATGCAACGGATAATAATAGCTAGATTCACGTTCCTCACCCGCATCGGGTAAGTCATTGTACCCAATAATTTCGCCGCTCCCCATCACCATGCGGTATTCAAGCGCTGCGAGTGATTCCTGATAAGCCACGGGGATGCCCGCCAGCTCTTGATGAATCCGGCTAATCGCAATCGTCAAATGCACATGAAAATGCTCCAACATGAACGCTTTTACCTGTTCCGCGATATGTTCAACCTCATCAGGTTCAGGGTTCTTTTTAAAATTAATAATACATGCTTGTAAATTGTCCAATTCGGTAGAAAATGCTTGATGCTTAATGCCAACAACTTCTTCCGCTACATTCATGATAATAAACTGGACATGCTTGATTTTCTCGGCGTAAGCAAACTCGGAGGACTCCAATTTGCCATAATGATCAACATGGAACAGCAAAACAGCAAAGTGAGACGTCGCCAGCTCCATATTATGAACGGCCAGCGATTCATGAATAGGCACATTACGTTCAAGCGAGCCTTTTAATAAGCCTTGAAGGAAATGAGACCGAATCGTGTCTCGATGCTGCTCCAGACGTTGACCGATCTTCTCTTTCTCCGTAAAGGTATCATTCAGCGCAGCTTGCAGATAGCCGTATTCATTGGAGCCTTCCTTGAAGGAAATGCTAGATCGCGTGGATAAACTTCGAATCAGCTTGCTGATCGGATCGTAATTGCGTTTGAGCATCAGAAACGTGACAACCCCGCCAATAAGGAGACTGAGCGCGATACTAATCGAGATCAAGTTTTTGGCGTATTTCATTTTTTCATCAAAAAGCTCCGCAGGCATCATCGAAATGTACTTCCAACCCGCTCTATTCGAAGTTGTATACGAAACCGCATACTCTTTGTCTTTCATTTGATCATAAAAGAAGCCATTCTCGCTTGTTAATTTATCGACAGACAGAAAATCAGGATTTTTCTCCAATCCCGTTGAAGCAATCACACGATTTTGCCGATCGAGTACCGCTATTGAAGAGTGATTAGGTGACATAATATCCTCAAGCAATTTTGTATCTTTAATCGTAAATAGGATAATAGCACCTGGCTGCTCTGGGGTATCGAGAATAATCGATTTGGCATACATCACGGCTTTGACCGCTTGTCCATCTTCGCGAATCGTCACTGGCGCGTACTCTTGGATATATCTTTTATCAAAAGTAGCCTGCCATTCCTCATAGCTCATGTCTTCGCGCGCCCGAACACGCTCATATAATTGACGACTGTTCATATGATCGCGTGTGGAGACCACGGTATCACTATTTTTGTAATAGACATAAATTTGATCGATATAATCGTTAGCCACTTTATATTTGCGCAAATCGTCTACGATTTCAACGACATCATAATATTGCTCATCCTTCAACGGTTTTGATACCGTAATGAAGCCTGCAAGACGTTTGCTTAAAGCCATCTCGACACTTAAGCGTTCGATACCAGCCAAGTTGCTGTCAATGGCTTGCTCAATCTGTTTGAGCATCGATTCATTGGCGCGATTGACTTCGGATTCAATCACATGCCAGGTTGCGGTATAAATAATACCGCTGATCAGTATAGGAACGAGCAGCACAGAAATGTAGGAAATAAGCCAATTCACCATGACACTCCGCGTGCTAAATCGTAAATTTTTCATTGTCACTGCTAGTTCCCCCGTGTTCAAATTAAATTGATTTCAATTAATTATACACGAAAAGCAAAAAGAAACACCGCTTTCCCTATTGAAAGAAAAGTGGTGTTGCTTCGTCATCAGATGCTTAAAAGATTCGTTGCTTCCAGTCGATAAGCTTCGCAAGTGCTTCAACATAGTAGTAATCGCCGTAAATGAGCGATACGTTCACGTTCTGTCCAGCCGGTTTGTGCCCTGTACCCTGGCGCAGGATAGCTTGGTGCTCCGGCTGATCCCATGTCCCATAATGCTGTGTCAGTGACAACAGCATCCGTTCTGCGGCACGGCGATACAAGGCGCCTTCTTTACCAGGCAGGGCAGCCGCAAGTTCAATTAAACCAGAAGCTGCGCAGGCAGCGGCCGAGGTGTCTCTAGGCTCGTTATCTAGCGACTCTTCCGCGCGGAAGTCCCAATGCGCCACATAGTCTTCTGGCAGACTTGCCAAGAAGTAGTTGGCTACACGCTGTGCCGCTTTCAAATACCGTGTATCCCCAGTGAAACGGTATACATTGGCCAAACCATGCAGCGCCCAAGATGCCCCTCGACTCCAAGCCGAGTGCGGTCCGGCGCCTTGACCGCCTAGTGATTCAATAAGCTCGCCTGTCTTCGGATCGAAGCTCAAAATATGGTTCACCGAGCCGTCTTCACGGATGAACTTCTCTACAACTGTGTTAGCATGCGCTCTGCCGATATGTTCAAAGCGCGGATCGCCTGTCACTTCAGCTGCCCAAAATAAAATAGACAGATTCATCGTTGAATCCACGATGGCCCAACCTAGCTTATCTTGGTTCCATGCGCGCAGGAAATTGCCGGCGATATTGAATCGACCTGCCAGGAAATTAGCCGCTTGCAATCCCCGACGCAGCCCATCTGAATCACCTGTCAGCTTATGTTTAATGACCGCTGTCGGCAAATACTGGAAACCGACATCATGATGAAAATTATTATCCTGGATGCTTTTTTCTTCGAACTTGCCGTCCCACTCCCATGCGGCGTCCTTGTAGTGTTCCTTGCCCGTCATGTCATGCATGATCCAAAGAATGCCTGGCCAAAAGCCTGACGTCCACCAATCGACCCGCAAATCATCATAGATGCCGTCATCTTTGGCAACATGAGGGGATTTCTCCCCGATCTGCTCGATCATTCGGTCAACCTTCACTTGCAGCTCTTTCCATAGGTCAGGCAAAATGTCCTCTAGCTTCTTAGCGCCCTGCCACTGTGATACTTCCATAAGTTCACTCATCTTATTTCCTCCTCTAAGTGGTTTTCACTTCAAAACTTCGATAATAGCTGTTACCGTAGACATTCCTTCGCATGCTGCACTGATCACGGAGGTGTATTTTCGCTGATCTGTTCCAGCGCCATTAGACTTGGAAGCCAATGAGGAGGCTGGACCCCCTGCGCTCACGAAATCAGTTACCGTAATCCCAGCGGGCAATCCACCACAGGTATCCACATAGATGCCTGCACGTCCCCCGGCCAGCTGCACTTGTCTAGACCCACGGATCGTGCCGAGATTATCGAGCAGCTTCCCATCTCCAGCTAATCCAAATCGCACAAAGCTTGCTGCATCTGGGCAAAAGACACCATTCGCGTCGTACGCGCGCACTTCCACGTAAACCCGTCCATCCGCTAAAGTTTCCGACGTTAATTGAATCTCTGTCGGCTCTCCCCAAGCCTCGGACTGATACGTGAATTGCAGCTCGTCGCTCACAACCTCGCCGTTGCAGATTGCTTCTGCACGCAAGTGGTACTCTCCTGCTTGAAGCTCCGTCTCCCAACGAAGTCCCGCACAAGGGAAATCCTGTGAATCGCGCTGCTTCACACCCAAGCTCTCTCCATTCAGGAAGAGTTCAACTTGCTCAGCGTTGGAATACACTTTGATTAGCTTGCGTTCGCCCTCAGCGCCCCAACGAATCGGCATCGTATGACCGTAGATGCGAACCATTGGCTTCTCTGACCAGTACGATTGGAACACATAAAAGGCTTCCTTCGGCGTCAGATCACGTTCGACGATTCCCTTCATGTTCAGATACGGAATTGGTGAATCCGGGCGTACCGGTGTGGCAAAATCTTTGAACGACCACTGGGCTGCACCTGTCAGCCAATCCATCTTCTCCTGGGATTTCAAGTACCAATCGATCATTTCACAGAAGTACGTTTCTGACCAATCGCCATCACGGGATACACGCGGCTCGCCGCCAGTTAACAAATAATCCCCGTCACGCTCGTCCGTGACACCATCGGCTTTTTTCATAAAGGCAAAGCCCGTGTACGGCTTCTCTACATGCCGAGTTGGTAAATTATCCGCGCCCCACTCCATATGGAAGAACGAATCCACATTTTCAAATGCGGTCTGACAGCTTGACTCATAGTCGGTATAAACACCCCGGTACCAGCCTGCCCAAATGGAAGGCGAATACACATCAATAATATCCTTGCAAAATTCACATCGGCGAATCGCGGTTAATCGGCTAGGATCAAGCTCATGTGAGAGATCATGCAATCGCTTCATAAAGGTACGAATTTCCTGCTGATCAAAATGATCGAAATCGCACTCCCAATCGTTCTCATTGCCGAGTCCCCATAAAATTACAGATGGATGATTATAATGCTGTTCAATCATTGCCGTAAGCATATCAATGCATTGCTCACGGTATTCTGGACCACCCAGTCCACCGCGGCACCATGGAATTTCCTCCCAGACGAGAATCCCTAATTCATCGCAGAGATTGAGCACAATGCGAGATTGCTGATAATGACCGAGGCGGATAAAATTAGCCCCCATCGCCTTGATTAGCTGCATCTCTTCTCTGAGCATGTCCTCGGTCATCGCCGCCCCGACTGCAGCGTGATCCTCATGGCGATGCGTGCCACGCAGCAAAAGGCGCTCGCCGTTCAGCTTGAACGGACCTTGTTTGAGAAATTCAAACGTGCGGAAGCCGAACCGTTCTTGGCTTGTCGTTTCGCCATCTTCGCAGAGGAGGGAAACGGAGCAGTAATATAAGTAAGGATCAGAAACTGACCATAGGTGTGGAGTCGACACATCGAAAGCCGCGATCTCTTTCTCACCCTGCCAGGCAGGCACCGAAATCTCCTTACGATCAACGATCGTTCCGTCTTGCTGCTTCAGCTCGATGGTGAGTTTGATATTCTCTGCGAGCTGATCCGGATTGTATAATTTCGCACGTACCTTTACATTCCCGCTTCCTGCTGTATGTGCAGAGACAACTTCCACTTGCGTTTCCACATGTACTTGAGCCAAAGAAATCTGCGGCACATACACGAGATTTAGATAGCGATAGACACCGCCATATAGATTAAAATCACTCGCATCCGAAGGAATCGTCTCTAGCTCTCGGCTGTTATCACAAGCAATCGCGACGGGAGTAATGCCCGCATATCGCTCAATACCTTTGGCTTTTTCGATTGCTTCCGTAATATCAACCGTAAATTCATCATATCCGCCAAGGTGGGAATCCACCTTCTCCGTGTACACATACACGTCCGTCCGCTGCCCCGCGCCTTCAAAATGCAGCAGCGTTCTGCCCTTCGGATACGGGTTATTCACCTCCAGCTTGGTTCGATACCAGCCTTGTCCTTGATAATATTTGGTATCCGGGTCCATCACATCATACCCGTTGTATGTATGTGGAAGCGTAACCGATTCCCATGGCACATTATAATGATTTTGCAGCTTATCTGAACGCCACACCTCCCAGACACCTCCTAAGGATCCGCGATAGTGCTCCCATTGCTCAATTAAACGTTGCTTCAACATGTTACTTGTCTCCTCCTAGTTGCGCTTTCACTTGTCTCCATCGTATCAAAAAAAAGGCTAAAAAAGTTTAGCCCTCTTATGATAAAATGTTGTTAGATTACGGCGAGGAGATCACCTATGAAGCTGATGAACTACTTAAACTTAAATGTGCATCCTGTGCAACTATCGTTTTTCAAAGATAGAACCCACACCTTCGAGGAAGTGTTTCATGCCCATCAAGGCATGGAGCTGCTTGTCGTCCATGAAGGCACAGGGATTGTCGTAATAGAACAACAAATTGTCGAGCTGCAGCCTGGCACGATTTTCTGTTTCAGACCTTTTCAGCTGCATCGAATACGTATCCATAATTTGCCTCAGGATCGCTACGTTCGATCGCTATTTGTACTGGAGCCAGCCTTGCTGGAGTCCGCTTATGCCATATTCCCAGCACTCCGCGAGTTTCTTAGGAAGCTATGGAAGGACCCCTTCATGCCGCAGGCATTCCGAAGCGAAAACTTGGCGGAGCTTGAAGTTTTACTGCGGAGCTACACGTCTAGGCTTGTTGCGGCCAAGGACCGTGGGCCGGAACGACTGCTGGAAGAGCAGGTGCTCTTCCTCACCGCCTTCTTGCACCAGCTTCGCACGGATTCGGACAAGGCCGCTAAGTCCCAATCGGATTCCATTCCTATGCTTACTCTGAAAGGCTCATCAACAGCTGAGCGAATGCTTGCTTGGATCGAGTCGCATTACATGGAGCCGTTCAAACTGGACGAGCTTGCTTCGGCGGTTCACCTGTCGCCAAACCATGTATCCGCTACATTTCATCAATCCATTGGCAGCACAATTACGGAGTATTTAACCGCCAGAAGGATCAGGCAAGCCTGCTGGCTTCTACGCACGACGGATATGTCGGTTCAAGATATCGGAGAGGCTGTCGGTTTAGGTAATTTCTCTTACTTCTGTCAACTGTTTAAGAAGCATGTGGGGTTCACGCCCTACAAATTCAAAGGGATGAGTGCTTATACGATTTTTATCGAGTGATCTGAGGTTGGGGGTAGAATGTTTAATTATATCCAGACTTTACCATGAAACCCCTCTCTTGGCATGTGATAATGACATCAAAAGATTCTAAACCTTAATGGGGGTCATCACGTGCCAAATTGGTTCATTCGAAAATTACAGCAACCCGACGATTTCATCGCTGTAGCACCTCTTCTCAATCTGATCTGGTCGGAGCCTACAACAGCGGAACAGCTAAATGAAGATGAGGACAAAATTCCACCCGGCAAGCTGCATTATAATGAAGAAGGACAACTAATGGGATGGGATCGTCCCAAATGGGTGGCAGAAGACGAGAACGGACAAGTGGTGGCCTATGCCATTGCCTGGCGTGCTCCATGGACGGAGCCTGGCGCACTGATCTATAACCTTGTTGTTGACCCGAAAATACGTGGGAACGGTGTAGGAAATGCCTTGTATGAGGTGCTTCGTAAATGGGCTCTTGAAGTTAAAGCCACTCGGCTCATTGGACACATGAAAGAGACCGACGAGCGGTCACTTGAATTTGCTGAGCGTCGCAACCACGTCAAAGATCGCCACTTGTTCGAATCCGTTCTTGACTTGGCCTCTTTTGATGGCGGTTCACTTGTTGATGCGATTCAAGAGTCAGAACGCGCGGGCATCCAGTTCATCACACTCGCGGATGAGCCTGGGGAGGCAAGTGAGCGGAAGTTACACGAGCTGTATAAGATCACGCATCCAGATATCCCGGGCTACTCCGGCGACTTTCCTTGGTTCGAGGAATGGAAAAAGTGGACCATCGCGCAAAACGGTGTACGCCCCGAATGGATCCACATCGCCAAAGATGGCGACCGCTACATCGGTGTTGTCACCTTGCAGCAAAATGAGCAGACCAAAGCGATGTATCATGAATACACCGGTGTACTTCCCGAATACCGAGGCCGCCGGATTGCACTCGCTTTGAAGATGCTCGGTGTCCAAACCGCACTCGCATGCGGTGTACCCTACTTGAAAACTCACAATGATTCCATGAATGGCCCAATGCTGCATATCAACCGCGATATCATCGGCTTCCGCGCGGAGCCGGGCAGCTATAAGATGGTTTGTGAGCTTGGATGAGAAATGGAGCTAAGTGGCATGTTTGCGCTTAGCTCCTTTTGTTTGTTGCCTGCTCATGGCTGGGCAAAAATGCGAAAGTACACTTATTTTCGGGGAAAATGAGCTAAATATGAGAAATTATTGCGAAAGCGCAACCTTTAAACCCAAAAAGGTGCCAAAAAGAGGAGTACTGGCAGAAATAAGTGCTTTTTTGCACGCATTTCCAAACAAGACCTTATAGGGATAAAAAAGGATGCCTATTTGCACTTTTGCTTATATTATCGGTAACTAACACTTCCGCGCGTTTTAAACAACCGCCATCTTGACATCCGCTATTTTCATGCCGTACAAGCTTTTTAAATACAATTGAAACTCATCTAAGAATCGGTCAGTTCTCTTCGCTTCAACCGATGTACGGTCGCAACTTCCTAATTCTTAGCTCCTGGATTAGTGAATGATTAGGGGATTGTATGTTCTAAAGTCCATTCGGTACGTTACTCACGAGCGTTTTCGTATGCTATACTGGATACAAGTAGTAGTAAATGGAGGTGATGTCCGTGACAGATAAAAACCGATCCAAACCATCCCATTTGGTAAAAGAACATCAAGAAGTCTACGATCACAATGACCGTCATGAAATTATTGACGGCGTTCGTTACGATTGTAAGCCATCTCCTGCAGTTGATCACCAAGTGTTGGTAACCGAACTTAATTATGCATTACGGACAACTTGCAGCCAGAACGGCATCATTCTCGTGGCACCAATGGATGTACATTTGAGCGAACAAAACACTGTTCAGCCCGATCTCATTTTTATCTCAAATGAAAACGCACATATCATCGTCAACCGCAAAATTGTAGGCGTACCCGATCTTTTGGTTGAAATTCTCTCCCCAAGTACGGGGAGCCATGATAAAATCCGCAAAAAATCATTATACGAACGATTCGGTGTTAAGGAATATTGGATTGTCGATCCGGTGATACACACCATTGACCAATTTATGCTTGAAGGACAGAAGCTGCAGCTGCATGCTACTTACGGGACTGGGGACAGACTTTCTTCGGACATCATGACTTGCCTTGATATTGATCTTAACTCGTTATTTGCAGCTATTGCTAGGTTCCAAGAAAACTAACTTTCAAATCTCGTGACAATACGCAATCCTTCAGCTATAGTTAACCTTATATATTGTTGCGCGTGAAGCACACCGCTCCTTACCAAACTGGGAGGGCGGTGTGCTTTTTTTGTCTCAACTTAGGAGGGAATACAATGGATCAATATGAGATATGGTTAGCCAATCAGAGGAAAAATCGGGAAGGTGAAGCGCTTCGCAGGTTAAACGAAGGTCATGCTCACAATGAGAAACTGTTTGCCCAAGACATCTGGTTGCCTGCGGTCGGCAGCTTAGACTTTTTGCATGCGGAGTACGAAGTTATGAATTATCGAGACGGTGTCTTCTACTTGGATTTCGCCTACATTAGACCACCCTATCTGATCAATTGGGAAGTCGATGATTTCAACTCGCATGCCAAAAATGTGACTCGTCGTAGCTTTGATTACGAACGAGAAAGACAAAACCAATTGATGCTGGACGGCTGGCAAATTTACCGTTTCCCGCTTGATTCCATTAAAGAGAAACCAAGACGCTGTCAACAATTCATCCAGCAAGTACTAGGCAAACTATACGGCGGCAGTGTTATGGTCGAACAAGAAAAGCCTTGCGATATAATCGCAAGACTTTACTTACATCTTTTATTCCGGCTCCACACGATCCGGCAGCTGACTAACGTAGCTATCTGATAACTGCAGCAGCTTCAAGGAATGATTAAATTCATCTTCTGTCGCAGATTGATGATCATTGGCATTGCCGGCAAGTGTAAAATAACTGCCATCCTCAAATCCTTTACCAGACATGAAGAGCTCTTCATTATTCACAAATGAGCCTGTAGGCAAATAATAACGCTGCGGCAGCAGGTTATAAAATGTTTGGTTTAGCAAATCCTGACCAAAGTGGATATGGTCTGTTAACGGCACACCTAACAGGTTCGCGACTGTAGGTAAAATATCGACTTGACCGCCGAGCTGTCTATGAACTTCTGAGGTGGTCACGCCTTCGGCAGCGATAATAAGAGGAATATTAATGAGTTCTTTTTCGCCGTATTCATGACCTAATATCTCGTTCATAAGTGCTTTGTCTTCCGTTTTCAAAGAAAATAAGGGAAGGCCGCGGTGATCGCCATAGAGAACAACTAGACTATTCTCCCAAATGCCTCGCTTCTTCAAATCATCAATAAACAACCCAAGCGCATAGTCAGCATAATTTTCTGCGCGAATATAATCACCGACAAAGGTGCCTTCATATCGCTCAGGCAGTGTCATTTTATATTTTTCCTCAGGTATCGTAAAAGGGTTATGAGAGCTCATCGAGATCACGTGCGCGTAAAACGGTGTTCCCTGGTTCTGATACGTCGCTAATTCTTCCGCTGTCTTTCTGTACAACACCTCATCGGACGAGCCGTAGAAAAAGGCATCCTCGTCTTTAAAGAATTGTTTATCGTAGTACTTATCATATCCGATCGCTTGATACAAATCGTCCCGGTTCCAGAACCCAACCTCGTTCGTATGGAAATTCATCGTCGTGTAGCCTTGCTTCGCAAGAAGCTTGGGCAGGCTTGGCAGATCCTTCTTCCCATAGACTTGCGTAGCCGCGCCGTCTGGCGGAACATAATAGGACGTGTTCACGATAAACTCGGCATCCGACGTATTCCCTTGACCAATTTGCTGATAAAATTTCGGGAAATAATAGTTCGATTTGATTAACTTATTCAAATTCGGCGTCACTTCGGTTCCGTCGATGTGCAAATCGATCAGAAAATTTTGAAAGGATTCCATTTGGATGATAATCAAATTTTTACCCTTTGCTGCCCCGTATTGAACGGGTGCTGCGACCGCCATTTTGTTCTTCAATGCATCAATGGTCGGCTGCGTAATTTGATCAGGACTGATGATCTCTTCTTTCTTTTGAGACAGCAGATTATACATTTCATAGTTTAAAATGCCCATCTTACTCGCTTTTACATTCTCATTAAAGGAACTGCGGTTAGGAATGACACTTAGTGCGCAAAGTAAGAGAGAGAAGCAAGCGACACTAGCAAGGATTTTCATACTTAGCGGCTTCCACTCTCTCGTCTTCGGCTTAAAGAACGCAAAAAAGCTCACCACAACGATATCCAAATAGAAAAGTAAGTATTGAGGCTCAATCACTGAGAAAATACTTTTCTTGACCGCTCCGACCTGCTTAGCTTGCGTAAGAACGTGATACGTAGCGATAACGCCAAAATGTTTATAATAAATAACGAGTGCAAAAAACAAAATCGTAATAATCAAATCAACAACAAGGTACCAGACGAGTTTATGCTTTTTCACAACGTACTCAATCACACAATAAGTAATCAAGATGGCTGGGATTTCAGTCAGTAGAATTCTGGCGGACGGTCCTGTTTCAAATAAAATCATCCACGCTACATAAATTTTGATGACAATAAATAATGGAAATAAAAATAATCGATGTCTGAGCCGTTCCAACATACAGAGAGCTCCTTTCGTTTCAATCAGTTTTCACAAAATAGAATGGAAGGCATGTCGAATCACATCTCCCCTGCTAATGATGCCGACCAGCACGCCTCTTCTTAGGACAGGCAGTTTTTTAATGCGCTTTTTGCCCAATATCGCCGCGATCTGCTCTATATCCTCATCAGCATCAACGGCAATGACTTTCTTTTGCGCGATTTTCATCACATTTAAAGGAAGTATGTTGCGAACGCGATCTTGAAACTCCTCATTATCCCCTTTGATTACGGCTGTGTAGAGATATGAACCAAATATATGATCGTCATGCTTGCCAATATAACGCATAATATCTCCGTCACTAATGTAGGCGACGACTTCGTTCCGATCGTTAACCACGGGAAGCCCGCTGATACGATGCAAAAGAAACTTCTCGATGACAGCACGGACACTGTCCTCTTCTTTTACTTTATAAACTTGACGAACCATAATCTCCGATGCCTTCATCATGTGCCCTCTCCCGTCTACAATTGCTTCTGCCTCATAAAAGAAGTATGATGAACCTACATACTTGCATTATACAACTATGTGAGGTGAAGTCAATCCTTACGCGTTTTTCGACAACAGCTATGTACGATGATATTCAAATCATGCGCAGTATGTTACGATAAAGTTTGGAATGAATGATCACGCCCATAGATGAGGTACACGAATGACGAAAAATCCTGTTGAAACCATTGAAGGCGAACTAGCCCTCTTTATACGCCGTTTTATCTCAGCAACAACGAATAAGAAAGTTGGCAACCTGGACCGTGCTGCTTATCTTTTGCTTCATCAAATCTCCTCACACGGCTCCGCTGGCGTGAAAGCTTTGGCCGAAGAATTCCATCTGGACATGTCCACAATCAGCCGGCAGACTGCCGCTTTGGAGCAAAAGGGCTATGTGTATCGGATTCCCGATCCCCAGGATCGCCGCGCTTACGCCATGCAGCTCACTGAACTCGGTATAGCGGAATTAGCTTTGAACAAGCAGGCTCGCCTAGCTTATCTTGCTAATCATCTTCAAGATTGGACTTTGGAAGATCAACAAAAGTTCGGTGAACTTTTGAATAAGTTTAACTGTACGATGCAGTAGTCCCGCTGCAGCAAATATAAAAAGCTTCCAGTCAAATGACTGGAAGCTTTTTATGTTTGTTATCTCGTTACCGATACATCATCGAAATTAGCTTTCGTATTCGCGTACGTTCGTGCGCCGATTTTTCCGCTGGCGAAAGCGGTATCTGTCACACTGAATTGCAGTGCGCCGTCTTTGTACACTGAGATCGCGCTGCCATTTAGTACGATTTTGTATGTGTAGAACGTGTCGGCAGCTATACTTGGACTCGTGTAGGCAAGTGTCGTTTTGACGCCGGCGACCATTTTGATCAGTTCCATTTTCCGACTGCTAGCGTGATCATTATTTTTTAAATAGAGCAGGTAGTAATTATTCGTATCGGTATATCGAACCACTAACCCCGCATCCTTATTGCCACTCGCGTTGCTCGTTACGTTGACTTTCGCTTCCAGTGTGTAGTCAGTCCAAGTAGACTCGCCTGCAATCGAAAAACTGCTTGCACCGCCCGCTTGCCCGCTGTACTGCGAAGATTGTACTGACCAAGTACCGCTTGTAGGCGTCCAACCACTGGCAAGGCCATTGTTGAAATCGCTGAAAAACAATTGCTGTGTCACCGTAGGACCCGATTGGAGCCCGCTGCTGACTGCATTGGAAGTGTTATCTGTCGTATGGAAATAATAAGAATGGTTACCTACTGGCAATTTGGTTGTATATTTGTAAGCCTTGCCGTCACTGTAGGTGACATCTGCCGGATCAACAGCTTCCATTTGACGAACAATGCCGTCCAAGATGAGCTCCATGGAGAACGGCTTTTCGTTTTGAGCATCTGTATACGTTGTATTGAAAGTAAAATCAGTTGCCGCATCGCCGCTTGCATGATCGACGCTGATGGCACTAAGTGTAGGCGCTGTTCCGCTGGCCACATTCGTCGCTTTAATTTCATCGATGAACATTTCGCCATAGCCAACTGTCGTTTGGTTCAACCAGATGGAAATTGTTGCTTTCTTTTTATTAACTGCCGGTGTTAGGGCATCTAGGTTATAGGCTAAATCCGTCCACGTGGTCGGAACCGCGATCCAGCCACCCGTGAGGTTATAGGTGCGTGTGCCGTCATTGAGTTCGATTTTCATCTTCAGGTTGGCATAGCTCGGGTTCTTCACTTTAAAATTCAAATAGCGATACCCAGATAAATCAACGAAATCGTGCCAAGGTTGGAATTTCGCATACGAGTTCACGGCGGTTTGCGTTTGCGAGAATTTACCAACTGTTAAACCATCCAACGTTGTCTTCACGAATGCGGCTGTGCCGCCATTTTGCGTATACCAGTTTACCCATTCACCCGTACCTCCCACAGATCCCCAAATGCCGCCGCCACCAAAGTCATCATACATCAGCGGTGTTGAAGGATCTGGAAGAGGCGCTGCTACCGTATAGTGCGTCGAACTGTAGCTTTGTCTACCTGCAGCATCCGTTCCTCGAATGTCCACTCGCTTATTGGCATAAGCAGCTGATGCACTTTCGTCAACCGTCGCCGCATAGACAGCGCCCGAGACAGACATTGGCAAGAATGTACCCGAAGTGCCTGTGGAAGAGTATTCTAGATTGCTCAAACCTGTTGTAGAACCGCTAAATACCGTTACGTTCCCCCGCACATAATCGCCAATTGTTGGTGATGTGATTGGGAGTGTCGTCGGTGTCGTACCGCCAGTTGAGCTTGCGGATGCGTTCGCGCTTAACCCCATGATCGTGTATAGTAGCCCAGCTTGAATACTGATGCTGAACTCGTTATAACGCCATTGGTTTGTATCATCTTGATACAGCGAACGGTCTTCATACCAAGGGCTTACGCTTGTGATATCCTTTGTATCCTTCATATTCGGCCCGCTGACCATTGCGCCTGGGAACACGACGCCAGAACCGAGCTTGGAATTCGCTCCCTCATCAAAACGGGTATGCGGGTAGGTGACGTAGTCCGAACCAATCCCAGAAACCCAGCTCATGTTCCACGGATTTCCCCCAAAAATCCAGTACATCCCCTTCTCGACCGCACGTAGTGCCGCAGGATCTTGGAACAGCTCATAGTACCGCATCATGTCGCCAAGGTAAGAAGCATGCGGTTCGTTCACGCCAAAATTCTTAAATTGATTCAGCACGCTGTAAGGCGTGTCATCCGTTGAGGATAGGAAGTAGTCGACCTGTTGCTTCAATAACTGTTGAATATGTGCTTTTGTTGCGGTATCCGCGACAGGATAAAATTCTGCCAGAGACATGGGTCTCATATCCCAATAGTTCGTTGAAGCCAAATCGGTAAAGACGAGTGTATTAATATTCGCTGTGGCCGCATCCTTGTAGGCCGTGTTGTTCGTCAACAGATACAGCTCTACATCTGCTAAAAGCTTGGAGTTCGGAATGCCGCCACGAGTGGAGTAGGAACCAACAGGCCCGTTCGGATTAGCGACGACATAATTGTAAAATGTAACGGCAGCCGCTTCGCAATTGTTAGCGAAGGTCGTGAGTGCGGACACTTTTGCAGGGGCAATGTCCCCTTTAGCAATCGCAGTGCGAATCGCCCTTGCTGTAGCCGCAAGCGTCCCCGCTGCTTTGGCGGACCCGCCTACGCCTAGGCCGGAAAGCTTGCGATCATCGGCTGTGCCGTTAATGTTATCCGTTGATTTAGCCGGATGAACGAAGCTGGCGTTGTTCTTGAGATCATACATTTCACCGCCGAGTTGATTGGCAAATTTGACTAAGTACTCACTGCCCCAAACTGCCTCATCTACCAGATCAGGGACGCCGTTGCTGTCATTATCGAACTTAGAGCTGGCTGCGTCGGCATGTCTGATATAGGCTAATGCAATTTCGCTGCCTACCCACTGGTTGCCTCCGTATTTCCCATAATCTCCGGCATCGTACCAGCTGCCCGTTAAGTCATAGTGCGTCAAGCCATCGGCGGATTGCGCATCGTCCAAATGGCCGGCCGCATGGTAAATATTTGCCGAAGGCGCCACTGAGCTGTATCCGGCAGGATACGCATCTGAAGTCGCCACACTTGCCCGCAGGATGCGATAAAACGCCGTCATTTCATCCTTATAATTGGACCAGATGTTCGGTTGAATGGCGAAAGTGAAAGATGAAATGCTGTTGCTGACAACCGTATAATTCGTACCACTAGCTGTGACCGATGAGAAATCAATCGAATACACGTGCTTATTCCAAAAGTAACCATCGTACGTCATATTCCCTGTAGCAACAACAGTTGCGCCATTCTTTACCACATAGGAGGTGTCCGTCAGGGGAAGCTGAGCTGTCACTTTGGCATTTTTAAAAGCACCGGCGTTATAGCCTGCTTGACTGACGTTTACATCGATAACCTGCGTCGTGCTTGTCACGACAGGCTCGTTCTGGAGCGTCGTTGATACTTGATTCGAAGTCAAGTCTGTCGTTCTAAAATAATACGTATGCGAGCCCACAGGCAGCTTCGTGATGTAGTAATAGTTTTTGCCATTGGTGTAGGTGGTGTCCGCATTATCTTCTTCCCTCATATCGTAGAGGGTATCGTCGACGACAAGCTGCATGGCAAATGGCTTCTCATTATCCACATCGGTGTAGGTCGCTTTGAAAGTAAAGGAGGTATTCTGATTATAGCCGTTTGCGGAGTTGGCGGTCATACTGCCAGATAATGTGGGTGCCGTGCCACTGTTGTCGGTAGATGCGAAGATATCGTCAATCAGCGTTTCGCCATATGTACCGCCAGATTGACGCAGCCAAATTTCAAACTTCGCTGTTTTTTTGTTCAGAGCCGGGGTCAAGGCATTCAAATCAAATTGACTCGTCGTCCACGTTGTGGGAATCGCAACCCAGCCAGCAGTAAGATTATAATTGGTCGTTCCGTCCCCGACGACAATTCGGATTAGTGAGTTAGCGTAGCCCGGATTTTTCATCGTGACGTTCAAATAGCGATACCCCGTCAAATCAACGGTCTCATTCATAGGCTGAAATTTAGCCCAGGACGAGCTCGATGTCGGTGTTTGCGTGAACAATCCCACTTGGCGTGAATCGACAGTCGTCTTTGAAAATGTGCCGGTGCCTCCCGCTTGGTTAAACCAGTTGGTCCAGTTCGACTTGAAGAGGCCTCCCCCATTGAAGTCGTCGTAGAGGAGTGGATTTCCAGGCCCTGGCAGCGGCGTAACAGCAGCAGAGCTTGTGTTAGGCGCAATCAGCAAGGTGTTCAAGGCGAGAATCAACCCTAAACAGATGCACCAAAATCTCCTTGCCCTTCCTTTCATCCGAGTGGTGCTTGACATTAACATTCCTCCCATGCAAAAAGTTTGTTGGAACCGCTTACAGTTTTTATTATACTTACCCTTCTTATCGCGAGCGATGATGTAATCTCGACTTCTTGTGATCAATTCTGTTTGATGTGGGCATGGGGAGCATGTGTGTGCAATCCGGAGGATAAGCAAGTTTAGTATGCTTATTCCTTCTGAAATCGGTGATTGGCGCCTGATTGGATGCAGCTTGGTGGGATCCCTTGCCGTCGAGTTAGTCGATTTCGTCGACTATCTATGGCACCTTGGCCTCTCCAATCGTAGAGAAAGTCGGTTTCATCGACTATCTCCAGCATCTTGGCCTCTCCAACCACAGAGATAGTCGGTTTCATCGACTATCTCCAGCATCTTGACCTCTCCAACCACAGAGATAGTCGGTTTCATCGACTATCTCCTTCCTCAATGCCGCGTCTGCACACAAGTCACTCCCCCGCAACCACTAGTCCGACATTCCCGAACTAATACCACTGTCAGCACCAACAATTCTCAATTAGTCCGAATTAGCCGAACTAAATCGCCCCAAATGACCCCCACCCGCGAAAAGCGGGCATTTAGTTCCGTAGAATCGAACTATTCCTGCTTTTCCCAACGAAAGCCCTGATTTAGTTCGGATATATCGGACTACCGTCACTCCCGGCGAAAAAAAGAACCTCGCACCCGCGAGGCTCCCTCAATTCACTTCTTTTTACCTAAAACTAACCGAATCGTTCTCTTCTCGCCCGTCAAATTAAAGCGAAGGAAAACCAACTCATCTTTAATTATCTTCGTCTCCACATTCTCAGAACAACTCTCGATCACATAATCACTCAGATCGTCCCAGTACACCAGCCCGAACGGTATCGGCTTCCAGTTGCCAATATCGTAGACAAGCTCGATGCGATCGCTCGTTTTCTCGTACGTTGTGATGAATAACGGGGGAATCTTTTCCTCGAATTCATCCTGCATATTCCACTGGCCGACATAATTGCGGGCAAGCCGCGGTTTGCACTCCCCTTTGACGAAAATCATCTGACATTGGCTGTCGTAGTAGAGGAACGTATCCGGCCATGGCCCGGAAGCCACCCCACCTAATGTCATGGTGTAGTCGTTCACTTCAGGTCGAATCGGCTTATCCTTGGTTAGCATATAGGAAGGCGCAGTGATTTGATTTTGTTCATGGTACATGGCCAGCGCCTTCGGCAGAGTTGTCAACGTTACGCCGCACCCCGCCACGTAGGCAAAGAACCGGTCCAACATCCCTGCGCAGGCCTCAACGTGTGAAGCTGGAAATACTTGAAAGCGATCGCTGAACTCCATCTCATGTGCCTCTTGCTGCTGAAGGAAAAACACCTGATCGTTATGGTCGGTATTATCCAAATATTCATCAAACAGCATTTGCCAATACGTAATCTCTTCACCTGAACACAAACCAGCGCGCAGCACATCATTGGGATCGGTTGAGTAGATAACTGGGCTGCCTGTGTGATAAGACAGGTGCAAATCCCGTGCTGTCCACTCACAAGCGACAACTTTGCCTTTTCCAGGATGTGGCACCTTGTACCGATGGCTATCCACATACCAGGATCCCCAAGGAATCCCTTTATGTGTAATTCCGTCCCACCACACTTGCTCCCAGCAATATCCCCACATGCCTTGAAAATCCAGTTCCTCTAACACTTCAATGACTTCATTGTAAATTTTGCCCCTGGCTGCGATCTTCGTTGTCGCCCAAGGAAAAGCTTCCTGTACAAGCTGCCAATCGCTCTCCAGCCTAGCCTTAAATGCGTCCTTCGACATCCCGCAGTCTTCCATAAAGAAGGGGCTTTGCAGAATGATATCATCACCATATGCCTCATGCCATTGCCGAATTTGCTCACCCAGTATAGGGATAGAGCCACGGTTGACGATCCATGTCACGGGTATGCCATGCGCATGGGCTAATCTTGCTGTCCGCTCCACACCATCGACAGCTACACCACGTCCCCAAGGGGTATCATAATGGGAAGCATAGCTAACGAAGGTGTAAATGAGGTTCTGGGGTTTCAACGGTAATCACCTCGAGCTCTTCCTATTTTTTGTTCTCTTTCCACCAGGCATCGATTTGCTTCTGAAGCTCGCCACTAACTTTCTCAATACCTGCAGCTTTCAGCTTCGCATTGCGCTCATCGATCAATTTGGAAGGATTCGGAACAGCACCCGTGCTTGTAACTTTATACTCATTGACAATTGTCGTCAGTTGCGCAATTTCATTCTTAACATTGGTGTCATCAAACACAAATCCGATCAATGGGAAGCGTTTCGCGTCATTGTTGAACTTCTTCCAGCTGTCATACAAATCATCCGGTTGGCCTGGCTTCATGTAGTTCAGGAATTGATTTCCTAGTACCCAGAACACTTGGCTGTCATAGCCAGAATCTTTGATTGGCTCGATGCGGTTTGGTCCTACTTTTTTGTAGTGTTTGCCTTCAATACCATTAACAAGAAGGTTGATTACGTATGGATCTGTATGAAGGTAATTAAGGACCATCATCGCTCTTTCTGGATTTTTGGACGTTCTCGAAATGGAAAGCATGGAACCTGTTGCCAAATCCGTGGTTACGATTGGCTCTTCGATAACGCGGGAAACCCAGTCATACGCGCCGTTGTCGGCAATCTTCAACTCAATATCTGAACCAGGTTTCCATACTGTGGATTGCACCCAAATTTTACCTTGCTTGCGGATCTCCCCAATATTGGTCGTTACCGTAGCGGCATCCGCATTGGTGTACCCTTTCTCATAAAATTTACGGTATGTTTCTGCATCGGCTTTATTCAAATCAACAATATCTTGATCCAATACAGTTTTGACCTTCATATCTGTTGACTTGTAATCCAAGAAGAACGTCGGCATTTTACCAGGAGTTGGCCCGATCGGACGATAATTGGATTTGGATTCATACATCATGAAGCTCGCACCGTAAGCAGTTCCACCAGCGACATAGTTATTGATCATGTCCGGATTATCTTTTTTAATTTTTTCGAAATACGGCTCTAAGTCTTCTACCTTATTGATCTTATCGATCGGAATTTGATACTTATCAATGATGTCCTTACGGAATGTCCAAGCTTTCCCCTGTGTAATTTCTTTATCCGTTGGAACCGCATACAACTTTCCTTTATACCGTGGTGCTTCTAGATAAAGTGGGTGAAGCATTTTTTTCGTTTCTGGCGCAAATTTATCGAGCAGCGTATCCAGCTCAAGGAAAGCTCCTTTGGTTACGTTAGCAGAGAAATCTAACCATGACGCTGTGAATACGAGATCCATTTTTTCCCCAGTATTCATCATCAGCTCAGTCTTCTTCTTGTAATCAGCAGATGCAATCGGCTGTAGGGAAACCGTCGTGTTAATTTTTTCTTTCAAATATTTATTCAGTTCTTCCTGAACGAGCGCATCGTCCTTCATCGGTTTTGCTTGATAGAGTAGGGATACTTCGTAAGGCTCCAATGTTGCTTTTGGACTAGCTGGAGCTGCGGAGCTGGCGGCAGTCGCTGCTGGACTTGCGGATGTACTTGCTTTGTTATCACTGGAACATGCTGGCAGTACGGCGGTTAATCCTAGCGCTAGCGCCATTGGGGCTAGCATCACTGACTTTTTACGTTTCATTTGTAGACCCTCCTGTAAATTATGGTATATGAATCGGCTGACGAAAGCGAGAAGCAAATCGCAACCGGTGAATCTGATCTCAGCCTTTGACGGCACCGACAGTTAAGCCTTTGACGAAATATTTTTGAAAGAACGGGTAGACAATCAATATGGGTCCCATAGCAATAAAAGCTAAGGCCATCTGCAGAGACTCATTGGGCAAATTCTTAAGCAACTCTGGATTCTGAGAAGCTATCGTCAGATTCTCGCGGATGTACTGAACATCTTTCAGCACGCGCAACATCAGGAACTGTATGGGATACATATGCTCCTTATTGATGAAGAGCAAAGCATTGAACCAATCGTTCCAATAATTAATCGTTGAGAATAACGCCATCGTCGCAAGCACTGGCAGCGATAAGGGAAGTACAATGCGTAAGAAGATACGCAGTTCACCCGCTCCATCTATTCTGGCAGAGTCAATCAAAGCTGGATGGATGGTAGACTGGAAGAATGTACGCATAATAATCACATTGAACGGAACGATTAAAAGCGGTAGGATCAAGGCCATATAAGAGTCTTTCAGATGAAGCGTCTGGGTGTATATCATGTAACGACTCACGATTCCGCCGTTAAATAACATCGTGAAGAAAAGAAAGAAAGTGAACATGTTACGATATGGATAATCTTTGCGAGACAAGGGATACGCATATAAAGCCATCAGTAAGACACTTAATAGGGTACCTACGACGGTAATCCCGATGGAAACTTTATAAGCATTTGCCATCGTCGCAAAATCTTTAAATACGGTGTCATACGCAATCAACGACCACTTCGAAGGGAAAAAGCTGTATCCCTCATTAATCAAAGAATCATTATGCGTGACAGATACAATAATGACGAGAATGACAGGTAGTATGCAGGATAACGCTAGTAAGATGAATACGAAATTAATGATCGTCTCAGCCAGTGGGGAAATGCGATTTTCCCTTCGATACGATTTGGAAATCATGAAGTTCACTTCCCATCCAATCAATTAGAATAAAGCTTGATCCTTATTTATTTTACGGACTGCTCCATTCGTCACAAAGACCATAATGAAGCCTAGAACCGACTGTGCCATCGCTGCCGCTGAAGACATACCGATATCATTCAGTTGCGTCAAAACACGGTACACATACGTATCTACTGTATCGGTGGCTGGATATAAGACACCAGAATCCAACGGCACTTGATAAAATAGTCCAAAATCCGAATTGAACACATGTCCCATATTCAGAATTGTAATGATAATGATAATTGGCATAATAGATGGTAAGGTGATGTGCATCATCTGTTTCCATTTTGAAGCACCATCAATGACAGCTGCCTCATAATACTCCGTATCAATACCAGCGATGGCTGCGATATAGATCACGGCACCGATACCGACACCCTTCCAAGCACTAACCACAGTGAGTATGAATGGCCAATATTCCTTCACCATGTACCAAGACACAGGTTCTTTACCTAACCATTTCAGAACCGTGACATTCATGAAGCCTTGTGTGGGATGCAGGAACGCGTATACGAGATAACTAATGACGATCATGGACAAAAAATGAGGCATAATCAGGAACGTTTGATAACTCTTAACCGCTATTCGGCTCCGGAGTTCATTGAGTGCTAAGGCAATAGCCACGGATAAGAATAAATTCACAATCATAAATGTTATGCTGTAGCCAACTGTATTTCGTACAATTCGCCACAAAGATCCATTAGTGAATAGAAATGTGAAGTTATCGAATCCAATCCATGGACTCCCCCAAATACCATCGACATAGTTGATTTTCTTAAAGGCAATGAATAGCCCGAACATTGGTAAATAATTATTAAGCAATAGCACGAGGGCTGCAGGCACTAACATCAAAGTCAGCGTTCTGAATTGCCAGAAGTTACGCCAAATCTTAACTCCTTTTGCTTGATTTCGCGTCTGCCCTGCCTCTCGTGCAGGTGCGGCTGTCTCTCTCACTGCGTCCACTCCTTTCTCTGTTAAATTAAGTATAGTACGTGGAATCCTCCAATTCGATGATGTATCCGCATAAGAACGTGATGAATACTCAGCAAGTACTTTAATGAAAAAAATCACCATTGCAGCGTTTAAAACAAAACAAAAAATCCGGCCCAGGGCCGGATCATTGTCAAACTTATTCACTCGGATGAATCGGAATCGTAATTGTAGCAATAAGACCGCCGCCGTCCCTCAGACGGTAGCTTAACCCATACGAATCACCATAATGCAGCTGAATGCGTTGATGAACATTGCGAATACCATAGCCTTTGTCGTCTATTTCCCCACTGACAATCATTCGTAATTTATCGAGATTCACCGGAATAAATCCATTGTCCTCAACAAGGATATGAATCTCATCCTCTACGCGTTTCAATCGAACCCACAGATGGCCTTCGCCATCCATACTCTGAATACCATGGAATATCGCGTTCTCGACAAGAGGTTGGATGATGACTTTAGGCATTTTGTACACTTCGAGATCTTCATCCATATCCCAGAACACTTCGAAGTTCCCTGGATAACGCTTCATTTGAAGTCGGATATAGGCACGCACATGCTCCAACTCTTCGCTGATCGGAATCATGCTCTTTCCTTTGCTTAGGCCGATGCGCAGCAGCTTCGATAAATCTTTAACCATACCGCCGACGTCGTGATTACCGCTTTCGAGGGCATACCAATAGATGGAATCTAGCGTATTATACAGCAAATGCGGGGTGATTTGAGAATGGAGCGTGTTCAACTCCTGTTCCTTTTGTTTGATTTTCATCCCATAGTTCTCTTCAATCGATTCATTGAGTCTGCCTGTCATCCGAATAAATGCCGTATATAGTAGACCGAATTCATCCGTGCTTGAGCGCCGATCTCCAAAATCAAAAGGTCTTCCCAGCTCATATACACGTGTGAAGGTAACTAATCGAGCCAACGGTTTAATGATATTTCGCAGCAAATACAAGACGAACAGCAACACGAGAACTAAATAAATGGCCAGCATCACCATGATTAACTGTTGAAAGCTCGTCTGTTTTCCCATAATGGAATCCAATGGAATCTTATAGATTAATCTTGTATTGAAGTTAAATTCATAGGAAACGGCATAAAGATGTTTTTGATCATTGGATTCCGAATAATAAAAGCCATTCGATTTATTGCGAAGAGCCTCTGGCAATTCCGACAATGCCATGTCTGCCGAACCAGCCTTCAACAGCATTTCATCTCGATCATCAAATAAGAAGACCCCAGCATGATCGGGCAGTTGTACCGAAACGAGATTTTTGGTCAATAAAACCTCGACTTTGGAAACAGCAAGAAAGCCGATCAATTCATCATACTTTTCAGGATTTAAAATACTGCGTGTAAACGTTACTGTCGGCTGTCCTGAACTCGACTTGGCTAGTCGAAGACTCCCAGCCCCTTTCTCTGCTTGTGTCTGTAAAGCCCACTCCGGGTAAGTGCTGCTGCTATCCAGATAAATGAGCCCCTGCTTTTTATACAGGGCATTTACTGGAAAAGGTTGGTTTCCTCTACTCCCCATATAGATTGCATATTCGGTGCCATCGGAAGACCAACGATCCAGAATCGTGTCTGCTTCGCTTAATGCATTAATACTTTCAATATGCGTCCAGAAAGCAAACTGCTTTGGATTGCTAAAAAAATGATTGTCCAGAAACGTGACCGTCTTATCTCTGACCGAAGACAGCGTGTTCTCCATCGTAGCGTGATTCTGCATCACCAGTTGGAGCATCGTCTTCCCAACCTCATCCTTAATCGTAGCCGAGGTTCGTGAGAAGGAGATCCATCCGACAATGAGAAACGGGCCGATGATGAATAAGCAAAATGCTACAATCACCTTATATTGAAGCCTCAGTTTAATTCCCCCTGATCTCTTTGCGATAATCGGCCGGTGAGATCCCGATGAACCGTTTGAACATACGGCTGAAATGCTCCGGCGATTGATACCCCACTTGATACGAGATTTCATATCGCTTCAAATCGGTTACAGCAAGCAAACGCTTCGCCTCTTCGATCCGAACCTCGGAGACGAAATCCCATACGTTCTTATTCGTTTCTCTTTTAAATAAATAACTGACATAGGCTGCACTAAAATGCACTTCGCCAGCGATATCCTGAATCTTCAGCTCATGATTGCCATAATTGTTGAAAATGTAAGCCGAAATGCGGGATACGACGGTCTGATCCCTCTCGCTAATACTGGCCCGTATGACATCGGAAAGCGCATGCACATACTCCTGCAAACAAGCCACTTTCCTGCTGAGCTCCATCCCTTTGAAATACACATCCGGATCATATTGGCGAAACAAACTGTTGGATTCTGAGCCATTATCAAAAAGCAAGCCATACAAGCGATACACCATTAAGCCAAAACAGCTATGAAACAAGCCTTCTGAATGGATCAGATTGGACAGTATTTTGACTGCAGACTGAAGCTCCTTGACAATTCCTGCCTCATCCACTGTTTTCAAGTGAAGCACCAGCTCTTCAACCTTCTCTGCCCACTCGATCATTCGCATATTGCCTAAAGCTGACATATCTTCATAATACAGCACGTTATTATCAGGATGCAGCTTGCGCCACTCAATCGCTGCATTCGCCTCCTCCATCAGCTTCGGAAGCATCGACAAATCGAGGCTCAGCGTACTCATACCGACGGTAACATCCACATTCAAATACTGCTTAAGATTAAAAATAATCGTTTGACCGATCAGATTCAGCTGGGAATTCATCGGCAATCTCGCATCCCCTGAATCGGAAGCTTCCAATTGAATGACACAGACCAGCTGATTGCCAAAGCCATAAAAGGCTACGCCGCACCAATCCGATAGGCTTTCTTCCAAAATATTTACAGATGCATATTTCAACAGCTTGCGGTCCATTAGCGTAATGTCCTGATTGCTGAATCCGCCCTTGCTCAAATTCAAATGCACAGCAGCGATGCCATACCAATGGCCTTGCTCCTTCAAGGAACTGCCGATTTCACGGAGCAAATCTTCGTAATCTTTATCTTGCAAATCCGTTTCCGTTACGAGCTCGATTAGAGCTTCATGGCGCTTTTTGAGCAAATGACCGTCTTTGTGGCTGTCTGCATCTGGACGCTGCAGCGTCAGTCGGCCCATTTCCTTCTTCTCATGCAGCGCCTTCTCAACAACCCTTATTAACTCATCCAGCTCAACAGGCTTGATTAAATAATCCTTCGCCCCTAAGCGGAGCGCTCTCTTGGCAAAATCAAATTTCTCATGGGCTGAAATGACGATTACAGGCAGATGCGGCTGCTCCAGCAGGATCGCCTCCATTAATTCGATGCCATTCATCATCCCCATCTGAATATCTGTCAAAACGAGATCGTAAGTGTCCATGCGTAAGCAGTCCAATGCCTCAAACCCGTTTGAAGCGGTTTCAACATGATCAATGCCCAGCTCTGATCTCATTAAATAGCTCTTAATTCCCGTACTCACTGTCGGCTCATCATCCACGACCAGAATTTTATACATCGGAGCCCCCTGTCAGACAACACGCTGTCAATTATTCTATATGATACCATGTTAGCCATCGTTTTTTGCACTGTCTATGATTATTTCAGGGAAGAATGTGATCGATTCTATGGTGCTTGCGGAATGACGCCTTCGCTAAGCAACCATCACGAAACGAGTCGTTATTATGGTATAATCAGAGAGTAATCCCATACTTAGGAGGTGAATGTCATTATGAGCAATAACGCCAAGTCGACATCAAAACCTAATATTAAAGAGCATACGCCATTTTATGACGTTCCAGAGCGATTTGAAATCATTAACGGCATACGCTATGACCTTTCGCCATCCCCCAAGTTCGAGCATCAGGAAATCGTTGGAAATCTGCATTTCAACCTACGAACCACTTGTTTTCTTGAAGGAAAAATCATCCTAGCACCAATGGACGTCCATTTTGATGAAGACAATATTGCACAGCCCGATATCATCTACATATCGAACGCAAATCTCTCAATTATTCGGGATGGATTCGTGTATGGGGCTCCTGATATGGTCGTTGAAGTCTTGTCCAGCAGCACTGGACGTAAAGATAAAACAGTAAAGAAGGCCATGTTCGAGAGATTTGGCGTGAAAGAATATTGGCTTTTCGATCCCTCTTATCGAACCGTTGATCAATTTGTCCGTATTGACGGCGAATACCGTTTGGCCGCAACATTAACGGATAATGATACCCTTACATCTCCCCTATTTCCATGTGTGTCTATTGATCTTAGCGCGATATTTCCGCCTGAAGATACGACAGAAGAAAAATGAAAAAAGAGACCCATTAGGTCTCTTTTTTCTATCCCCTTGCCTTTACGTAAGAGGGGGCAAGCATCTCAACAAATGAAGTGGTTGGTCTAAATTCTCACTCTTGCACTGGAGGGCATGCAGCCCTGCTGGCAAGAAAATCTGATCTCCACGTCGAACAGGTACAGTGCCATTTTCCCATGTTAGTGTGCCTGCTCCTTCTGCCACAACCAGTACAGAGAACTCACCATGCTGATGCAAAGCATATAAATGCTTGATTTCAATGGATTCTAGTCCGAAATATGGCGTATCTTCATACGAGATGAGCTCGTATTTCGCAAAGTTCTCTGTCTGCTCCACCAGTCGGGACTGCAAGCGATACCTTGAAGTAATCTCTTCCAAGCTGTAGGTTTCATAATGGAAGCAGTCGAACATGCGATCAAAACCCGCACCTTGGTGGCACATCCCATCGGGGATTGTGCGGCCTGCTGGCGTGACGCGTTCAATTCGAATCGTATAATCCGTCGGCTCTTGAATTTCGATCAAGAAGCAACCCGCGCCAATGGCATGCGGCATTCCACCTTCGACCAGAAATACCTGACCTGGCTGCACTTCGATCTTGTGCAAGGCTTGGATCATCCCCTCGATATCCTGATCCCAGAATAGCTTTTCCCAAATCTCACGCGTCATGCCTGGCTTAAACCCATAAAGAATGTAGGGAGGCTGTCCATCAATTTCCCTGCCGCCAAGAATATACCACGCCTCTGTCTTGCCGAATGGCGACTGGAAAATCTCCTGTGCCGTCGCACGGTCAGGGTGAACCTGAATCGTCAACCGTTCCGCCGCATCCAAGGCTTTAACCAACACGCCGGTCGCGCTGCCATATTCTTGATGATGACGCTGACCTAGAAAACCAACGGGATCAGCTTCGATCAGCTCAAGAAGTGACACCCCTGCGGCCTCATCTGACAATACATAGCTTAACCCTTCAACTATATGCTCCCTGCCAACATTGCGAGCCCTTATCACAGAGGCAATCCACTCTTCTGGCATGGCGTTGTCCTGCGGCTGCTCTTCACCTTGCCATGTTTCAATCATCTTGCCGCCATGATACGTGCGCCATACTCGATTGGACGCGAGTTTGTGCGGCATGCTGCTAACTAGGTTCCTAGCACCTTGCATTCCAATTCACTCTTTCCGTATCGGATTCAAAATAAACTTATAAATTCAATATTTTAGAAATACACCATAAACGTCTTAATTTCATAAGGATTCATCGTACAGCTTATGCGGTTACTTTCCTGTATGTCGGATTCGATATTTTCCATGAGATTGCATGCTGCCCAGCGGCTTATCGGTAGACTGCTTGTGATCTCCAGTGGTCCTCTTGCCCCTGCGAATTCATGAATACGTAAGATTACCGCGTTCTCATCCTCTGCCTTTTTCACAGCATCGATTAAAGCGTGTGGTGAAGAAAGAGTAAAGAGCGACAAACCTGCATGCGAAGTCCCGCCAATGGTCGCGTTTAGTGGACTGTTTAAGCTCCACGCCTCGCGCACAGTTTCTCCCTGTCTCCAATCACCCGCATGCGGCAGCAGCGCATAGGTGAAATGATGTTCACCACGGTCTGCCTTCGGATCAGGAAATACTGGAGAGTTGATGAGGGATAAGCGCATCACATGATTTTTTATATCGTAGCCATACTTACAATCATTCAGCAAGGAGACACCATACCCATGTTCAGATAGATCTGCCCATTGTTGGCCTACGGTTTCAAAACGCGCATAATCCCAGCTCGTGTTCCAGTGTGTCGGACGCTTCACGTTGCCGTACTGAATATCATACGTCGCTTCCGTGGAACGAATGCTTACTGGGAAAGCAACCTTTAACATTTGCTCGCGCTCATGCCAATCCGCATGCGTCTTGAAGTCGATTCGGCGGCTATGCGTGTACACGATTAACTCCTGCACGATCTGCGATTTGCCGAACGTCCATTCAAAACGTACAACTGCTCTTGCAGCGCCATCTTCCGTTAAGCTAACTGAAAGTAGTTCAGTCACTTCGCGTTTCTTTTCTCCGTAGTAAATGTCGATTCCCCAAGCATCATCGCGCAGCGGTTTGTTCTCAAAAACTTGCAGTACATTGCCGAATTCAGCGGCTTTGAGCACTTCACGGTCATGCTCCTTATCGTAGATACGCGTGAGCTGGCCGAACTCATTCCACTCCAAGCAATAGAACGGAGTTATCAGGCTATCCGCTTGAAAACTGAATGAACTCGATACTGCAGCACCATTACCGCCAGCCTGAAAATGAAGTTCCGTCATCCCCATCGCAGGTGCATTATTGGTCATAACAACCCAACCGTCGCCGCTGCGCTGTGCGGCAAGCTCTGCCCCGTCTGCACTTCGCCAAGTCCCTTGCAGCCCAGGTTCAGGGATAAATACTGGCTCAGAACGTTGCCAAGAGGCTGAATTATACATGGTGTATTTGTTGGCATTGGCATCTTGGCGAGAAAGCTCTGCCAAAGATTGCTTCCACAAACGAACAAGCGAGTGATCCGCTTCTTCATACTCCTGCCAGCTATCTGTATACACCTCGCGAATTGATGTACCCGGCAAAATATCATGAAATTGGTTACGCAGAACGGTTTTCCAAATTTTTAACAGCTCATCTGTCGGATAGGAGGACCAGTTTTCTTTCAAAATCCCTTCGAGCACGAAAGTAAATTCGCTCTCTCTTAGCATTAGCTCTGCTTTTCGGTTCAAAAGCTTGTTACGCGCTTGACTTGTGTACGTCCCGCGGTGGAATTCCAAATACAGCTCGCCATCCCACGTGTGGACATATTCCTCACTCTGTGCAACCCGCTCCTGAAGCCCAGCGAAGTAATCGTCAGCGCGGCTTGTCTTCACGTTCGGCAAACCAGGCAGCACATCCAGCCGTCTGCGCATCTCCAGCATCTCACGGGTTACGCCACCGCCACCATCTCCATAGCCGTAACAAAGGAGGAGATCTTTATTGAGTGACTTATCCTTGTAGTTATCCCAGATACCTTGCACCGTCTCAGGGGTAACCATGCCGTTGTATGTGTAGATCGTATGATTAGGTTCCGGTGTCGTAATAAAATGGGTCAAAATCTCCGTACCGTCGATCCCCCGCCACATAAAGGTGTCATGCGGCATCCGATTGTACTGGTTCCAGCTGATTTTGGTCGTCATGAACGTGCTGATGCCCGACTTTTGCAGAATTTGCGGTAACGCCCAGCTGTAACCGAATACGTCTGGCAACCACAAGTAACTACATTCTACGTCAAATTCCTCGCGAAGAAAACGAGTACCGTACAAGATCTGTCTAACCAAAGACTCACCCGAGGTCAGATTGCAATCCGGCTCCAACCACATGGCGCCATCCGCTTCCCAGCGGCCTTCTTTGACTCGCGTGCGAATTTGTTCATAAACCTCCGGATAATCTTCTTTCATATATTCATAGAGCTGCGGCTGTGTTTGCAAAAATAAATATTCCGGATACTGCTCCATCAAGCGAAGCACCGTTGAGAACGAGCGCACGCATTTTTCGCGTGTATGCTTCAACTGCCATAACCAAGCCACGTCAATGTGCGTATGCCCCACGCAATGAACAGTTATTGCCGAGTTTTTATTCAGTGAATCCAACTCAGCTTGAAGCACCGCGCTAGCATCGTACACGGAATCATAAAACGCCGAGGAGCCCGGCTCCGACCAGTAAATTTTCAAAAACGCTTTATTCAACGCCGAGATCAACATCATCTTATCTGCACTGTTTTCAGGAAGACGTTTAATCGTCTCCAACGCCGCTTTTGCTGTAAAAAATAAATCATCCACCGTTTCGTCCAACCAGCTCAACTCAGCCTTGAGAATCTTATGCTCGGCTTTATTCCGCGGTCCCCAGCTGCCGTAACCTTTCAAGCCCGACCATAATCGGAAAGTAAGGGTATGTGTCTCAGTCGTGCAAGCTTGCGGCAATAGCACTTCTTGATGGTTCGTATCCACACCTTGATAAGGCATATCGTTTACATAAAGCAGCGATTCAAAGCCAGAAATGTGATTAGGACCTGAGGTTCCGAAATCGAAACGACCAACAATTTTTTTACCCTGCCATGCCTCTGGAGCCTTTATTTCTGTACGAAGCCATAAGTAGGTATCGTTTCCTTCCCACGAATCACCGATTTGCAGCGGCCTTTCTTCAAAGGCAAGCGGAGGTCGCTCACCGATATTGCCCTCCTCATCCAACGCACATTGCAGCTCTTGAATGGCAATAATATCCCTGTAGCGATACTCTGAAAGCTCAGCAATGCGTTTTCCCAGCTTTTCCGTTGTGTATAACATCTATGTTAGCTCTCCTGTCTCGTTTTCTTGACTTTCTAGCAGCTACTATCCTTTAATTGAACCCGCAATTCCCTCAATAAAGTATCTTTGTAGGAATAGGAAAACGATAATAATCGGAATGAGTGACATACATGCTCCTGCCGCGATCCCCGTCCAATCCACCGTATTCGTACCGAAGAAATTGTACATCCCTACCCCAAGCGTACGAAGCTCTGGTTTACCAAGCGTAAAGATCAACGGCACTAGAAACGCGTTCCACGCAGCAATGAATGTGAAAATGCTAACCGTTGCAATAATTGGCTTTGTTAATGGCAGCATAATATTGAAGAAGATGCGTGGCTGACTTGCGCCATCCATGACACCCGACTCTTCGACTTCTTTCGGAATCGAAGCAAAAAAGCCCATGAACAACAAAATGGAGACCACGTTTGACGGCCCCGCCTCAGCTAATACAACCCCCATGAGGCTGTTGTTAAAGCCTATTTTCACAATCAACTCAAAAAGCGGGATGATCGTGAATCCCTTCGGTAAAAACATGGCCACAACGAGGGCAGCCAAAATGATTTTCTTGCCCGGCATATTGCCGCGACCGAGCGCATAGCCCGCCAATGAGGAAACTATAAGGACCACTAGAATGACGGTAACAGTTACGAAGACAGTGTTAAAGAAGTATAAATAAAATTTGGCGCTTTCCCATGCTCGGGAGAAGTTAGCTAGGGTTGGCTCTTTCGGAATTAAGCGAAGTCCGCCAAGAAACATTTCTCCTTGCGATTTAAAAGCCGAGGAAATCATCCATAGGAACGGATAACTCCATAAAAAGGTAAGTCCAATGAAAAGAAGGTGCATGCCGGTCTGAGCCATTGTTTTACCTGTGCGTAGTCTTCTCATGCCGATTGCCCTCCTTTACCTGGCTTTACTTTTTTCATAACAATCGCTTGAACAAGCACAATTAGAAATACTGCCGAACTGAACACGATCCCCGCCGCAGATGCGAAACCATAACGCGTATTCGTATACTCCGTCGTTTCGAACGCATAGCGATAAATATAAGTATCAATGACATCTGTGGATTTGACAGGTCCGCCTTCTGTCATCGTTTTGACCAAGTCAAAGGGGTGAAGATTGCCTATGAATGTCAACAAGACAATGATAATACCGATAGGCACGAGCAGTGGAACCGTAATGCGGGTAAAACGCTGAACAGCACCTGCTCCATCGATTTTCGCAGCTTCATACAGCTCTGCAGGAATAGTTTGCAACCCAGCGAGCCAATAGATTAGCGGCGTACCAAAGCTTTTCCATAGCGAAATAACCAACAAGGTAGGTAATGCTAGTTTCTGGGACCCGAGGAAGTTAATCGGGCTGTCTATCAAGCCTATTTTTAACAGCACATCATTAATCGGTCCGCCAAGCGGGTTGAGCAAAATTACAAAGACAATACCAACAACTGCCGTCGTCGAAATCACTGGTAAAAAGACTAATAAACGGTAAATATCTCTTCCTTTAACAGCAGGGTGATTTAGAATTACAGCTACAATGAGTGCTAAAGGCAGCTGAATGCATACATTGCTGAGCGCAAATGTAAATGTAATTTTAAAAGCATTCCAAAATCCGGGATCTGTATAGATCTCAATAAAATTAGCGAAACCAATAAAGTTCGTCGGTCTTCCAGTACCATCCCAGTCAAAGAAAGCATAATACCAGCTTCCAACCATCGGCCAAACCGAAAACATAAGAAACAATACCAGCATGGGTAAAATAAACAAGTAATGCCAGCGATGCTGCTTAATCCGATACCATAAGACTGATGACGACGCTACTCCACTTCCTAGTGCTGAGGTGGAGGATGGTAATGTCCTCTCTTGGTGTGTGTTCATTCCTTCCACTCCTTCTCCTATCCATTTGGTGAAAAGAGATCCCCTCAAGCGATTACTCTCTCTTGAAGGAATCTCCCCACGAAATCACTTATTTTCTAAGAAAATCTTTTAATGGATCCCAATCTGAGAACTTCAGATCATCGATTGAAATTTTACTGCCGCCATCGCGAGCTTTTTTCATTTCAGCCTCGATTAATTGGTTAACTTTTTTGTCGTAGTCGCTAAATACGGCTTTGACATCTTCATTATTGATAATGGCTTTAATGCCAAGCTCTTTAATTCTTGGTTTTGGCAATCCGTCTGCGATTGGTTTGGACAATTTATCCATATCCGCGTTTTTCAAACTTACATGCGGCGCCAAACGTAATGTCTCGTTCATCACTTGCAACACTTGTTTGGAAACACTATCCAACTCAATACCGTCATATGCCTTTGGAATAACGACCATTTCTTTGGAAGACTGGAAGTATGATTTCTGGAATTCAGCAGAACCGAAATAATCAAGTACTTTCCAAGCCGCATCCTTCACCTTGGACCCTGAACCGATAACGAATTTAGGCTCAGCTGGCGTAGGTACATCTCTATAACCTTTACGACCTGTATCCGGTACTGGTGCAGCAGCAATACCAAGTTTCAAATCTGGTTTTAACTTCAGAATCTCGGCTGCTTGCCATGCTGCTCCAACGAACATCGCAACCTTGCCTGCTGCAAATTGCTGATGCATTTGTGCTGGATCCCAGTTCTCCCAACCTGGAGCCAATACTTTCTGTGCATTCAAATCGCGGAATATTTCAACCGCAGGAGCCATAGATGCTGCATTTGCCTGACCTGTTAGGAGGCTAATTGGCCAATCTCCCTCTTGTTGGAGAACCCCGCCTTCATTCGATACGGCGAAGCCTGCAATAGTAGCCGAGAATGCTCCAAGGTCTTTCCCCATAATGGACGTACCATACACTTGCCCTTTGCCTTCTTTGGTGATTTTGGCAGACATATTCTTGAATTCAGAATACGTTTTCGGTGGTGTATCAATACCGTATTGTTTCAAAATGTCGACATTGTAGAACAAAGGTCTAACTTTACTGTAACGAGGATCGGCCAAAGGCACGCCTAGCAACTTGTCTTTATAACGCAACCAGCTATCCTTGTCGAAAGTACCTTGTGGATATCTAGCTTTGAATTCCGGCGTCACGTACTCATCAATCGGTTGGATCCATCCGTTGTCGAAAGCGAGCTGCCACTGCGCCTTACCGCCAACGATGAAGAATACGTCTGGTCCTTCATTTGTTGCAAACATCAGTTGCACCGCATTGTTATACTGTGCGGAAGGATTCATTTGAAGATCAATTTTCACTTCTGGATTTTTATCCATAAACTTTTTAACTTCGGCCTTATAGAAAGCTTCATCTTCTGCTCTAGCGGAAGGTAGTACAACCTTAACTGTTTTTGGCGGCTGCCCAGCAGTAGGTTTAGCTGTTGCTGGAGCAACGCTTTGCGCAGGTTCAACAGCGTTTTTGGAACAGCCAGCGGCCACGATCGTTGTGCATAAGGCCAGAACAGCCAATGCCGAAGTTTTGACTTTTTTGTTCAATGTGTTCGACTCCCCTTATTTGCTAGTTTGATTTTGATTACATGTTAATTGTAGCAATCGCAAACTCTTTGTAATATCCCAACCTACTATAAACGAGGTGGATTAATCTATTGAAACAAGGTGATCATCCACGCTCTGAGACATGCACCTTATATAACAATTCTACGAATCACGTGGATAAATCTATGGACACCCCAAAATACATTGACATGCACATGCAGCATGCTTAACAATTACTTATAGGAAACGATTACGATATAGGACAGGTGCATCATGGGAATCCTACGACATTATTTGCGCTTCACAACGCGCATACGTTTTAAAATTTTCATCCTAAATTCAACCGTCGTTATCGCCGCCGTGCTCCTGCTTGGCTTGTTTGCGTATCGCTATACCCTTCAAATTGTCACCCAAAGTCAACTGGAGCGGATGGAAATACTAGCTGACCGCACAGAGGAGCAATTAGCGCGAACGACAAATGACTTACAACAAGCGCTGTCCTTAGTTTCTAGTGAAATTGCGCAAACCAACTTAACTGCGGATGAAATTACATCTGTGCTCAGAAAGTATAGTTTTTCTCTCTATCCACTCACACAGAACCTATACTTCATAGATCCTTTTGGACACGTAATTCAAACGCATGACAACTATTTGGTTCCACCAGATATCACAAATTACATTATCGACCAGACTGGCAGTAAAATAATCAACTATATCGGCCCCTACTATTCCCCTTCCAAGGGTCTCATTAGTACAGTCACAGCCAATGTTAGAAAAGGCACTGAAATAAAAGGGATACTGGCCATCGATATCAATTCAGAGAAAATTAATAAATTATTTATGGATAGCAATATTGATAAAGAAATTTCTACGTTAGTATTTAACAACGAGCTCCGTCCAATTCTAAGCGACATTAAGCTGCGTGGAACATTTCAACAACAGGAATATTCGGAATTGTTTCCAGCTCTCCAGGATCTCGTCAAAACAGTGAATAATGAGACGAAAATTGTTAAGATCCATAATGACGAATACATTGTGCGGATTAGTACGCCTGATTTATTTAAGTTAAAATTGCTTCACTTCGTGAATAAGGACCGCTTCTTAGGTGAAGTCGAGAAATTCAAAAACTATACCCTCTGGTTCGCAGGTGTTTTTACACTGATCGTATTCATCCTATCTCTCTACTTAGCAAGGTCGATCGATCAACCGATCCAAAAATTGATCATTCAGATGAACCGGATCAAAAACGGCAATCTACACATCCGTATCCGACTAAAGCGACAGGATGAGTTTCTATCCCTAGCAGACTCGTTTAATGAGATGCTCGACCGTATTGAAACACTAGTAGAAGAAAAAGTACTTATCGAGCAAGCCAAAAAGAAATTTGAGCTCAAAGCGCTGCGCTCGCAAATCAATCCTCATTTTCTATACAATACATTAAACTCGATTAACGCACTTGTCGATCTGAATCGTACCGATGAAATTCCTAAAGTGCTGAATGCTCTCGTGCGGCTGTTTCAATATACAATGGATCACGGGCTTGAATTTACGGAGGTTGGCGCTGAGCTCGAAGGGTTAGAACAGTATGTCTATCTCCAGCAAATTCGGTATCAGAACAAATTTGAGGTTCGTTACTCCATCGACGAAGAGTTGATGACCTATAAAATGCTGAAGCTTTCTCTTCAGCCCATTGTTGAAAATGCGATATTCCACGGCATCAAAAGCAACAAAAAAGGCGAAGGTATTATTCACATCGGCGGCGGCTTCACGAACGGAACAACTTCCATTCTTCTGTTTGTCGAGGATAATGGGACGGGCATTCCTCCAGAACGTCTTGCTCAATTGCTACTCGATAACTTAGGAGCCCCATCTCCTTCAAAGCCCAAGGGATTAAACTCCATTGGTTTGCGAAATGTCCATGAACGTTATCAGCTTCACTACGGGAAGGAATATGGATTAAGTATTACGAGTCAGGAAGGAGCAGGGACTAGAGTTGAACTGCTAATGCCAGCAATGAAAGGAGATGACAGCTTATGAAATCGAACTTAATTATTAGCGAAAATATTCGTTGTATCATTGTCGATGATGAAGCGTTGGTTCGGGAAAGGTTTCGAAGTGGGTTTCCATTGGCTGAAAATGGCTTCGAAATTGTAGGAGAAGCCGAGGATGGCGAAGAGGCTTTAGAGTTGTGCAAGCAGCTCAACCCTGATATTGTAATTACCGATATCGTCATGCCGCGAATGGACGGGCTGCAATTGACGGAACAGTTAAAGATACTGATGCCTCGTGTAAAGGTAATCATTTTGTCCAACTATCAAGAATTCGACTTTGCCCGCAAAGCTGTTCAGTTGGGGGCCATCGGCTATCTCTTGAAAATCATGTCCGGGCATCGAGAGCTTCTCGATCTGCTCGAACGCGCCAGAAAAGAAATTGAACTCGATCGGGCACTATTGCTTGAAAAAATACAAGAACGGCATCGTTTTCAGCAAAGCAAGCCTTTGCTTCGCAAACAATTCATCATGAATGTGATGGATCAAATGTATGCTACACCGGAGTCCATTCGCAAAGAATTCACTATGCTTGAGCTTCATCCTGTGTCCTATGGATTTACGATTGCCTACATGGAAATTGATAAATTTCCAGAGCTGAAACAGACTTTCCATTCGCGAGATATCTCCTTATTCAAATACGTGCTGATGCAGATGATTGAAGAGATTAGCTCAACCCACTACAACGGCAACCTATTTCCATGGACAGAAGAGAATTCCCTGTGTCTATGGATTCACTGGGATTCCGTTTATCAAATGGAGCAAGCGGAGTCACAAATCATCTCTCTTTTCCAAAAAATAAATGAGTTTATTAAACTATATTTGCCTTTTACGGTCACTTGCGGTTTCAGTCAGGCAAAGAGACTATCCTTGGATTATGGCCAGCTGCCGTCTAGATTAAAAGAAGCTGTTCACGAAGCAATTACCGCTACGACACAGCGTTTCTACAATAATTTAGGCATGGTGTATAAGTATTCCAGTTTCACGCCTTATCACTCGTTGGGAGAAGCTCAAAAGCAAACATTGAATAATAACTTGCAAAGCATCAATCCTTTCCTAGATGACAGCACCCTGCGGAAAAGCCTCACTGAAGAAGTAATCAGTGTCATTCAGGAACAGCATATACAGCCTGCTCAGCTTCTCATTTGGTTAGACGAGCTAACCAGGCATTGGACCGCTAATGATCCTTTAGGAGCAACTACACTCATTGATTCCCTCGAATCGGTTGAGGTGCTTCAGGATGTTGAAGCGTATTTGCTCCAATTAATGCAATGGAAACGAACGATTCAAGTATTATCCAGCAAAGATCACCAATATCGCATCGAAATCCAGGATGCGCTTGATTATATTAACACCCATTTCCATAAACCGATCAGCGTCACTGACGTTTGTCAACACCATCAAATTAGTCCCAATTATTTTAGTCATTTATTTAAGGCTCAGACTGGAAGCAACTTTTCGGATTATGTCACGCATTATCGGATGCAAGCAGCCAAGAAGCTACTGAAGGAAACTACGCTGCAAGTTCAAGAAATATCCGAGCGAGTCGGAATTCCCGATTACAAATATTTCACCCGACTGTTTCGCAGGTCGACTGGCCAAACGCCGAGCGCCTTTCGAGAGCAGTCGAAAATCTCCACCTAATCTCTCCCCTATCACGATTTTCGTGGTAGGGCTTTTTTTCTATTTTTCAACCTAGTTGAAAATATCGTAAAAAATGAGGATATAAATACACAGAAAAACACGCATTCATCCACTTCTCAAACATAACTTCTTGTACATATCTTACGTTCCTTGAAGTCTTAAATAAATATGCTGCAAATACATTTGTATTTCTCTTTGGTACAATCCTTCTTCCCTCACTGCTTTGCTGCTCTAGCTCTTCAATCTTGGAAGCCTCCATAGCTTTCCCAGGCAGATTTTTTCCCAGTCGGCTGTATTGCTTATGTAAAGCGAATTGAATTTTTTCAATCATTAACTTCGCTGTACGATAATTCACTCCGAGCAAACCTGCAAACTCTGAAATTGAGTAAGTCACCTTATCTTGAATCAATATTCGAATAGCCTTGAACCAGATTAATAAGGAAAGTTTCGACTTATGCATAACCGTTCCAGCCGTAATGGAAATCTGAGTACGACACTCCTTACATTCAAGTAAGCAGCGAGTCTTTATTTTATAAAAAGAATCATGATCACAACGCGGACAAAAGAACCCGTTTGACCAGCGGCTTTTAATTAAAAACTTCTCACAATCTTCCTCTGTCTGAAAAGAGTTATCCAAAGTATCTACTAAATGCATGTCCATGGCTGGTCTCACCTCACAAAGAGAACTCATGTTCTTATTATATCGAACATTTGTTTCCAAGTAAAGCAAAAAATGTTTATTTTGGGAGGGGAATATTTCAATGTAACTGAGATTCTGAGGTATCTACAAAGTGAATATATGTGGATTTTTGCGATGAAGGAGCCAGAGGCTTAGGTTTAATTGAAAGAGGACTGGGGACTGCGACTGCGACTGCGACTGTGACTGCGACTGCGATTGTGACTTCGACTAAGAATGGGGAAGAATTGTGGATTTAGGATTGTGATTTTAGGATTTAGGATTAAGAACTGAGAACTAACACATCGCATTTAAAAGGTTTGTAGATATCTCAGAAAATTGTTTTTGTGGCATACTTGCCCTCCGGGACAACAGCAAAAACCCACCTCCAGCTCGAAAGCCGAAGGTAGGGAGAAAAATAACGTGAGCATGTGGTTCTCAAGACAGGCATTTATGGTGCCCTAAGGTTACTAGGTACCTGCTTGACGATAATGAAACGGGGTTAAGCCCATGTGCCGCTTAAACACACGCGAAAAATAGGAAGCACTGTTGTATCCGATTTGCTTACTTATTTCCTGAATAGGTAAGGATGTGGATCGCAGTAACCTGCTTGCTTCATGAAGTCTCCGCGAGGTTAAATATTCGGATAATGTCCCCCCTGTTTCCTGATGAAATAGATGTGAAATATGTGATGGGGACAAGTAGAGTATGGTGGCTAGTCTTTCCAACACACATTTATGTTGATAATTGTCATCCACCCATTCCATCATTTTCTCCGAGTAACGAGTTGAGCTGTGGGTCACTTTTTCATCTCCTTCATAGAAAGGTTAGAAAAGACAGGCTAAAAACGTAGCCTGTCTTCTCTAGTAACTAGTTAATAAATTTCGTAAACTTCAGTAGTCTGCCTAGGGTAACTGCTGCTTGTGCACGTGTAGCGTTTTGGTCAGATCCGAAGCTATTCTCGGAAACTCCCTGCATAATGCCAGCCTCCAAACATTTGGCAATGGCATCTATAGCCCAATCTTCAATCAAGGACCGATCTCCAAAGCGTGCTGTTATTTGCTTTTCCTTTGAATCCGTCACTTGGATGTCGTTTTTTGTGAAATGCAATGCTCTTGCAATCATAACGGCCATCTGCTCACGTGAAATCGTTTCATTAGGCTTCATGGTCCCATCGTCATAGCCATCGATCAAACCAGCTTGTAAAGCCGCACTTAGTTGATTATTGAACCAATCTGCTTGATGAACATCCTTAAACTCTTGCGCAGCGCCATTCTTTTGCGTTAACCCGAGCGAACGTGACAGCATAACTGCGAATTGCGCCCTCGTCACAGCTGCTTCTGGTTCAAATCCATCGGTTGTCATTCCTTTGATCAACAGCTTTGAAGCTAACATATGGACGTCATTTTCAGCCCAATGTCCCGACATGTCATCGAAATTTTTATCCGATTGTACGATTGCAAAGACGCCGCTACCGTTACTACGCATTGTCGCTACGGTTTGACCGTCCACCAGTGCAAATGTCGTCGGTGCAAAGACCATCTCACCGGTAATTGGGTCGATCATGACACCTGTCACTTTATTGAAATTTGACACTGCTGGGAAGGTCATGTTTTGCGTCATATACGTGCTGCCATAGCTATCAATTTCCTGTTTATGACCTCCCGCTTCCACTTGGATCCCGAAGTTGAATACTTCAGTAGCAAGCGTGACGCCTGTCGATACAGTCAGCATGTTCACTTGCTTTTTGTCATCATTGGAAGCTGGTTGCACGACTAACTTCACTTTCAGATCATCCTGCTTAACCTGCCACTGTTTGGCTAGTTGTTCAAAATCCAAAAGACTAGCTGGCACATGAATGGCATTTTGACCTACAAGAAGAGATACCACCGCATCCTTCTCTTTCTCTAAAGCAGAAGCTGCCTTACCGCTGATTTCAATTTGCAACCCGTTGCTTCCACTTTCTTTAATAACAATTGTTTTATTCCCTTTGCCTTGATTCTCGAGCGCATCCAAAGCTTTATTTACAAGCTCGTCATTGACCTTAATGCTTGTAATTTTGATTCCGTCAATCGAATTCGTTACTTTGCTGGACGTATCCGGCTGAATAACGATTCCTGTGCCAGTAGATTCAACCTTACCTTGATTCCCAAATGGTACATTTGTCGACGGTGGTGTAGGATTAACGACAATTGGGTCAATTGGAGGTTGTTCAAGCAACAGATCACCATATAAACTTGGATTTTTGCTCGAGCCGATACCGCTCATATACTCGATCCATCCACGTCTTCCCGTACCGTCATCATCATTGACTAAGAACGAAAAGCCAATTCTTTCAGGTACATCTGTTAAGGCATTTGGTAAAATTTCAGTCCAAGGCAGTGTGATCTCGTACGTCGTTGTTTTGTTCGCCTCATTACGTTGTACTGCCAACTCACCACTGAACTGAGATCCTGTTGATTTACCGCTTGGCGCTGTAGTTCTCCACTTGGCTGGCTGATTGTCCGCCGTCAAAGCAAATATGAGCTCGCTCATATTGCCTGTCTGACCGCTGGATACAGTTCTTCCCGCATCAATCCCCAGCTGCAAGCTGTCGCCACGCCAAATATCAGAGCCTGTATTCGTTTGAACTTGAACGTTATCTTTGACCACTACAGAGAAGTATAGATTTGTTGCATCATGCTTCACGTAGCCAGTTGCACTAAGATCATCAGCACCTGCCCAATCCGATGCAGTGAATTTAACCTGACTTGCCTGGTTCAGCACGGCAGCGATAGGCGGCGTCGATCCCTCGCTGCTTGCAAGGAAGTTAACACTTTTGGTTACATTGGTAATCGTACCGTTCTGATCAATCTTCACTGTAAAAGGGATAGCTCCAATATTCACAGGAAGAGGTGCTGGAACTGGAATGATGACTGTCTTCGATTGACTAGGTGCGATGTCACTAAATGATACTGGCGCAATCGAATTCGCCCACTCTGTCGGACTCGTCACTTTTACGGTTCCGCCTGCACTCGATTGTAAGGACATGAGATTTTGGATCGTGACAGCGATCCCCCAACCAGAGCCTCCAGAAACACGTACTGGCTTCGTTTGAACCGCGATTTGATCCGTATTCGCTGTGTACTGAGGAATTGTCGCTAATTGATCGCTGGCAATATCAATGATTGCCCCGCCTTTGGTAGCTATGTCGGTAAATGAATTCGCAGTCAACTTCAGCGATTTGAGTGTGCTATCCTTCACCCAGATACCAGAGTAAGGTGTGTTCTGAATGGTATTTTCTGTAATGGTGAAATTGCCGCCTTTGGACATCATGGAACTTATTGCTCCGTAAGTCAGCGTATTTGTACCCGTATTCGTATTAATTAGCTTATTGCCTGTTACTGTAATACGATCTGTAGGATAAACTTCGCTTGTATAATAGAACAAAACACCAGCCATGTGCGTGTTCTTAATTGTATTGCCGGTTGCTAGTATGGTGTCGCCGGAAGCAAACGCAATACCGCTTTGCTCTGATTTCCCTTCACCGTCGATAACGTTACCCGCGATCCGAATGTACTCTGGTAGACGCGCGATACTGCCTTGCTTGTTCACGAAGATTGCATGGTCACGATTGCCATTCAGTGTGGAATTCTCGACATATACTTGTCTGGACGCCACTAGAAGGATCCCGCTCATATTAGAGTCAACAACCGTACATGCCTGAATGGATACACCTGTAGAGGAATCTACTTGAATGCCTGACCCGCCTGAATTAGCCACTGTCACATGCTCCGCTACGATGCCTTTGCTGCCAGTAATATCAAGCAGCGAACGATTATGGCGTAAAAACGGCTTATTCGCAAGCTCCAGCTTCACGTTACGGATGGATGAATCCGTCAAATTGAGAAGACGAATACCAAAATGATCCGCGCTTGTAAAGCGCAATACAGAGCTATCGCCATCCCCTACAATGTGGACATTGTCACGACCTTCAAGCAGCAAATGATGTTTTATTTGACTATACGGTCGTGTATCCTTGCCCGGGATTGGTGAAATGACGTAGGTCCCAGCTGGAATGCGCAGTGTGCCGCCAGAAGCTGGAATCGCATCCAAAGCATCATAAAATGCTTGCGTATCGTTCGTTGCCCCGTCGCCTTTTGCTCCAAAACTCTTCACGTTGATTTGATTTGCAGCAGCTGTGACGACTGGAGCTCCTGCCCAATCGGTCGCAGAAGGCTCTGCAGCAATCGCTGCATAAGGATCGATATACACAGGTTGGTCTGCAACAATTGGGAAGCCGCTCGCATAATTCGTGTTCGAGACAGCTCGCGAGACCTTGTTATTTGACATATTTACGTTACCTGATAATGTAGCGGCATTGAAATTAACACTAGGATCAGTGGCAGGTAAACGTAACTCATTGCCGAACATGTCGTTGTTCGTAATATCAATGTTATTCACTTTGATGTTGGAATTAAATACAATGGAATTCCCTGCAACTGCAGCAATTTCGTTGTTTCTAATACGAACGTTGTTAATTGTGGATGCCGGTCCCCACGGATTGAAATAAATCCCGTGCGATTGCCCACCATATACATGGTTATTTTCAACCGTTAAATCGTCTTTGTACTGGTTGAATGCAATGGCGCCTTTTTGGTTATCATTCAAGCCCATGAGCCCGGAGCGAACGATCGTATTATTCTTTATTAATAAGTGCTCCGTGTCGTGACCATTACCTGACACACTGCTTTGACCACCGTTATTCGTATAGACACCGGAGGACTTAATGTTTTCAAGCCAGTTGTCTTCAACACGACTATTCGTCCCCGTGACGGTAATTCCGCGTCCCCAATAGCTGTTTAAGATCGTGTTATGCAAATATTGATGATTATCTGCGACAATATATTCCTTATCATCGATACTAGCGATCGAGTCGTCATTCGCTCCATCAACGAGGTTGTATGCTGCCACAACATCCGCAACGTTCGCGAAGTGAATACTATCTGCCGCCGTGTTACGAACTTGCGTGTCGACGACGTACACGTTTTTCGTATTTTGCCAAAATACAGCTCCGATATTCCCTTGATCGATCGATACACGATTCATTTGAATGTTTTCGCCAGATGTTGCAACCGAATATCCTCCTGCTCCGCCCCTCGCGTCATATCGTGGGTACCAGGAGAAGGCCAGATCCTTATAAGAGATATCCTTGCCATCAATTCTCCAACCGTAAGCAAAACCTGAGAACACACCGTTTCTATTCGTCCATGTTCTTCCAGCAGGCAATGTTGGAATACCTGGAAGCTTGAAACGAATAACCGATTCGTCGCCTTCACCGATAAAATGAACATTGTTGTAATTGCGCTTCCAAGCCCAGCGATTTAGTGGATCGGTCAAGTCAAACGGGAAGTAATAAAACCCTTTTGGAATGTAGACAACGCCGCCATCCACTGAATTCAAGGCATTAATTGCCCTTTCAAAAGCCTCGGCATCACTAGCATTGCCATCCCCTACCGCACCAAAATCTTTGACGTTCGCCACTTTCATGGCTTCATAATTCAAGTGAGGCATGTTTTCAAGCCCGTCTCTGTTGTAGTAACTATCAGGCAGGTTCGTCACAGTTGACGTAGGCGATGGTGTATAAATCGTATAGTCATATTGGGCAACTGCCGTGCCGGCAGTTCCGTTTAATTCTGCATAAGCTTTAACTGTTGTTGCTGCTGTTATGACGATCGGCGCTGTATACAGTGTCTTGGTTCCCGAAGAAACAGGATCGCTGCCATCCAACGTATAATAAATGGAAGCCCCCTCAATTGTCGAAGTCAGCTTAATCTTTCCACCATTAAAAATGGCACCAGAAGTTGCATTGGCTTTCACGAGGTCAGCTAGTATCGTTGTATAGTTATATACCGATTCGTCACTATCTGTCATACCCGCTTTGGTTGCATACGCGCGCAGCGCTGCATTTGCCAAAATAGGAAATGGTGCCGAGTAGTCCTTGCTACTAGCTGATGTTTTCGGATCAGTACCATCTAGTGTATAGCGAATCGTCGTATCAGCAGATGCGGTCAACGATACCATTTTACCGAATGACACATTACCCGTAGGTACCGACGCAGTAGGTGCTACCAACTTGGTTGTTAGGGTATACGTAAAAGTTGATACTGGACTGTCCGTTAATCCATTACCTTTTGCAGCCGCTTTAATCGTCGTGTTGCTCGAAATGACAATCGGAGACGAATAAGTAAGACGAGTACCTGAAGTCAGCGGATCACTGCTGTCAAGCGTGTAATACACAGCTGATCCAACGGTTGGAGTAGACAGTGTCACTGCCTGACCAGCCGTAATTGATCCTGAAGGTACATTTGCAACGACAGGCGATACTGTAAAATATTTATTCATTAAATAATTTTCAACGGTTTGTCGATCACTATCCGATAGTACACCTTTGTAGACTAATACTTCTGATACATCTGCCGCCATATTCAACTCAGATGTGCTGTAACTTTTGCCAATGACGTAATGTTTAAAGTTATTAAAACTTTTATAGTAGGCATTCTTAACGGGCCCGACCACAGCGCCGTTCATCGAAGACAACACGCCATTCTTATAGGCGTTAATAATTCCTTGATTCGCGTCAGTTGTCGTATCGATCGTGACAGTCATGATTGTCGGGGTTGACGTCGAGGCAGCCTCTAAGTTCGCGTTAGACGTACCGCCATCTCTCGGTCCGAGCACCATCAGCCTTTGGGGAGCGCCCGTACTTGTCACAATGGACCACGCTCCGATATTGGAGCCTAAATCATTGGAAAAAATCCCTTTGGCATTTAATTGCGCCAAGCTGGTTTGTTGCATCACCATAATAACAGTACTGTTTCCAGTCCACGCTTTCGAATCCGCAACCAGATCTTTGCTCAGAAATTGGTTGCTGCTCCCGCCAACGTCTCCTGTAAACCGAATGGCCGGCTTACCATAGACAGCATCCGTAACAAAGCTCGGATATTTCGTCGCTGTCGCTTGAGATACATGGTTACCTCTACCAGACTGATCCGCCCACTGACTAACTTTCCCATTAGCATCCGCCGTAACCCCAGCATCTGCTTTTAACCAAAGATCAAGTCCAGATGTCGGAATCACGCTATCCGCATAAGCGGGTGTTGTGGTTACATCCCCAACCACAGGCAATGGCAGCAGGCTTAAGAGCATGGCCAAAACCAAAAGAAGCGAACATTTTTGCTTGAACGCTTTCAATTTTATCCCCTCCATTTTTTTGCATGAATACGCTTTCTTCACTATTGTAACAACAGGTATTTTTCCGATATATCCGATGATGCTACGAATGATGTGCATATTTCTATGAACTCAGAACAATCGTAAAATAGTGCTATTTACAAGCAAAAAAGTTCAATTCTTCCCCGCTATACTTAGGATGTAATCGAATCCAATTGCGAAAGGGAGAATGAAAATGATGCGCAAAAGCCAGTTTCAATGTGTTTGGAGGATCTATCTATCGTTCATGCTGATCGTCGCGTTCAGCATCGGGCTCATCGGTATGCATCCTTCTACCGTATTAGCCGCAGATGCAATTTTGTCCCAGGGAAAAACGGTAACTGTCAGTTCCACACAATCTGGCAATCCTGGAAGCAATGCCAATGATGGCGACACCGCTACTCGCTGGGCAGCTTCAAGCGGCACGATGCCGCAATGGTGGTTAGTCGATCTCGGTGAAACAAGAGCATTGACCAAGGTAACCTCGCAATGGTACTTAAGCGCCAGCCGATCGTACAAGTATAAAATTGAAGTCAGTCCCGACAATGTCAACTTTACAACCGTTGTTGATAAAACGAGCAACACCACTGTCGGGGATTCAAACGATACTTTATTGGATGTCGGCAGATATGTAAGAATTACGGTAACAGGCTCATCCGTAGTCGGTGCATTTGCTTCAGCTAATGAATTCCTGGTCTACGGCAAGCCGAATGTCAATATTACGAGCTACGGAGCCGTTGCGACAACAGGCACGGATAATACAACTGCTATTAATAATGCCATTACAGCAGCCAAATCTTCAGGCTCCGCTGTGTATGTCCCAAGCGGACGGTTCGAGCACGCTGGTCTAATTCAACTAGACGGTGTTGTTATGTACGGAAGTGGACAGTCGTCCATCCTCGCTGCCACGAATCAAACAAATCAGGCTGTGCGCATGACGAATACGAACGCAGTGCTGACGGATCTCAAGCTGACGGCCGTCACCTCCACTCGCTCTGCAGCGAATACGACCTGTGGTATTTATGTGGAAGGGGCAGTGTCTGGCGGTGTAAGCAACATTGGCTATTTCTTGATTGAGCGCGTCACTGTCGATGGCGCGAACGGGGCTGGTATTATGATTAAAGGTGCCAGCAATGGCCTCGTACAAAATAATACCGTGAAAAACACCTTAGCTGACGGCATCCATACAACAGCAGGTTCCTATAACATTCGTATCCATAATAACGATGTCAGCAATACTGGTGATGACGGTATCGCTGTTGTCAGCTATCAATTAAAGGATCCGCAAGCCGTCCATGATGTGTGGATTACGAACAACCAGTTTTCAAACCAGCCAACGGCAGGACGTGGAATGACGGTCATCGGCGGAAACAATGTAACGATTCAGGACAATACCATCACGAATCCGCTGAATGCTGGTATTTTGATCGCATCCGAATCCGCGTATTCCACCTTCGGTGTAAATAACGTTACCGTAGACAACAACACGATTACTAATGGCGGCAGCACTTCGACAAGTCACGGTGCCTTAATGGTTTCCTCTAGCTTTAATAACGTTTCTAACGTCACCTTCTCGAATAATAAGCTTTACAACTCGCGCAAAATGGGCATCAACGTAACCGGTGACCATGTCCAAAGCGTTACTTTTACGAATAATACAATTACAAGCACATCCCCTAGCGTATCCAGCACAAGTACCGAAGGTGCCATTATTGATTCCAGTTTTACTGGCACGGCTATCTTTACAGGCAATACCTTTATCCGTACCGCAACGAATGGCTTGAAATGGAAGAACGGCATGACCGCAGGCACCTTGAATGTCCAAGGCAATACGTTCCAAGACATTAATACCTCGAATACGGCTGCTAATGATGTCATTAAATTAGATACAGGCACCGTTACGAGTGTCAAAATCCAAAACAACACGCATACCAATGCTGCTGGGTATACTTTGAACTACTTCTTAGAGGAGCTCGTGAACGGCTCTACGCAGACATACAGTGGCAATAGCTCCTCCCTGCAATCTTATATTAATGGTGCTGCCGTTCCAACACCTTAACAGCGCATCAAACAAAGAGGCTAGCTCAAAGGTTATCAACCTCGAGCTAGCCCCTTTTTATGTATTATTTTTTCGGCGCTGCAAGCTTCACTTCATTGTAAACCTTCGTATCGGCCCAATATGGAAGATTCTTATCTACCCAGGTAACAAATGCATTACGCACACCGTCGCCGTTCGAATCATCATTGGCGCTTGCATTAAATCCAATAATGGTGCCAGCTGCAGGCTTCAGCTCTCTGTAAGGTACGGCAAACTCAACGATATAGCCGCCTTCAACCTCTTTTACAGCACTTGTGACATTCGATAAATTCAAGCCTTTCATGGACGTTGTTACCGCATTCTTCAGATCCACGCGCATCTGGTAGTCGCCCACCGTTTTGGCGCCGTTCTTCTTGTTGAGCTCATCCACCCATACTTCAACGGAGTCGTTCTTCTCATTGGCAGCTACGGCAAAAGGCGTGCTATCCTTCATCTCAAATAAGTAATACAATGCTTTCTCATCCCATGCAATTCTAGCTGTTCCGGTAGTTCCAGTAGCAGCCGTATTCATTTGCAGGACGCTTGCGTCTTTCCATATTGAATCGATGACACCATCCATCGTAGGTGTACCGTATGCGGCTACACTGCTTGTTCCAGTGCCACCATTACTGCCGCCTTCATTCGTAAAATCACTAACAATTCGCTTATCGCTGGATTCATTCGCATAAACCGCTTTGCCTGACTTGGTTACCTTATTTCCTGCAATGTTAATATCGCCAATGATCGTTTTTACAATCAATATGCCGTAATTTTTCGGATTGATAATGGTATTGTTTTTAAACTGCACGCCTTTAATTTCAAAAGTACCCGCAATCAGAACACCATTATCATGCGAATCGGTGAACGTATTATTTTCAATCAAAACGTTAACTAGACTTGGATTTTTGTTCGTTGCTGTGATATTTAGACCGCCTTGTGTTGGACTTCCGCCATCTCGACTGTCATTGGAAACCGTGTTATTGCGTACAATGGTATCTTTCACCGCATACGTCTTGTAATTGCCTTCGGAACTCAGGTAAATGCCAGCGCCATCGATATCGGACACTTTATTATTCTCAACAAGCACATTTTCCCCACCTGAAACTGTTAGCCCTCTCGCTTCGCCGTCAGAGACGTTGTTGTTTCGAATTGTGACGTTCTTGACCCAGCCGCCAAACTTTTCGTAGGAAACGACTGCAATGAAATCGTCCCCGACACGGTTGACGGTATTGTTCTCAACGAGAATCTCGCTGGATAAGGCTGTAATGTGAATGCCGTCTGCCAGCATGTTTTTAACTGTATTTCCACTGATAACCCCATTCGTTCCCGCATTGAAAAAGCCTACGGAAGAGCCGCCGTCAATCACAATGTTGGTGATGGAATAGTTCTTCGCATCCGGACCTACGCGCACCCGAGCCGAATCATCGTTGGTCAATCGAACAGAAGCTGGCACTGAAGTCAGCTTGACTGCGCTTAAATCTGTACCATCCCCAGTCAAGATAATAGCTTGCAGTTTAAGATCCATGCTTTTGAGGATCGATGTCTCACCATCGCCGGTCAGATCGACAGCATCCAGCGAAAGCAAGCCATTCAAATTGAACTCGCCGCTAGGCACGTAAACGCCTTTGCCCTTCGCTTTAGCCGCTTCTACAGCAAGCTTGATCGCTGGCAAATCATCTTTACCATCATTCGGGATGGCCCCAAAGTCTAAGATGGACAAGCCATTCAACGGTGCTGCAGCCCGATTCACTACGAGAACCGCTTCAGCTCGTTTAATAGGATCAAGAGGTTTCAGCGTATTATCTACGGCATTCCCAATTAATATGCGACGAGCAACGGTCATATTTACCGCATCCTTCGCCCAAGCCGCTATGGAACTGCCATCAGAGAACTGAGCTGGTGCACTTGGAGCTTGGGATAAGCCTCTCGCTCTAGCGATCATCACAGCAGCTTCCTGGCGGCTGATGGATTTACTCGCTCCAAAGGTACCGTCCTCGTATCCCTGAATGTATCCAGCTTTCACCGCTTTGGCTACTTCGTCATAGTTGGCACTACCCGGGGCTACATCACGGAATGAAATACTCGCTTTTTCCGTAAATCCGAAAGTGCGATTCATCAAAGTGACGAATTCCGATCTGGAAATAGGTTGCTCGGTTGATGCAGCGGAACCCCCGGCTGCGCTAGCAGTCCCCACTGATGTGACTAGCATGCTGGCTAGCGTCATACATGACATCCATTTTACGAATAGCGTACGTTTCATTCTGATTTCCTCCTACTAATTGATTGCATCTAGTGATGAATGCGCTTTCCCAATTGTATTGTAACAACGTTGCTTATCCCTTTATATCCGACGCTTCTACAACCGATGTGTACATTTCTATGAAGTCGTGCACAATTTCTGCTTGATGAAAAATTAAAAACGAGGCCAGAGATCGCTCCCTGCCTCGCTTCACGTTCCGATTTAGTTAATCGTCCACTGCTGATTATTACCGCCATTCCACGTATATTGAATGTTCTGACCGCCATCCGCTGTAGAGCTTCCACTGATGTCCATAAACTTACGGCTATTGCGATTCTCGATGGCATAATAGCCATTTCCGAGATCAACCAGCAGCCATTCTTGATTTTTCCCGCCATTGCTTGCATATTGAATGTTCGTGGCGCCATCTGCCGTGGATTGACCGTTGATATCCATGTATTTGCCGCTTTGTTTATTGATGATGCTGTAGTAGCCGTTGGCTTTTTTCACGAGCTGCCATCTTTGGTAAAGCGCCGTCGTATCCGTAAATTGCTGGATTGGCGCTGCACTGAGATTTTTATCCGTTCCACTAACAGCCAGTGACTTGTTGCTATTTCGGTTGAGAATCTTATAATTCGTTGTGGTGTTAAAACTGTAATTGGATCCGGAAACGGTGCCAGTCGCTGTATCGATCGTTATTTTATCATAATAGGTTAGACTCATGGACGTATTCGAAGGGAACGAGATCGGCAGGAATACGTACCTCGAGTCATTCACGATGCCTCCCCACGCACCAGCCCAACGATCCCCGATGTAGAGATACGATGTGGTCGATGTGCCTTGAACAGGGAGAATGTACGCTGGCTGTGAATCAAAGGACGTACCGTCTCCGACATTGCTCAATGCGCTCCATGTGCCTGCAATGCTCGTTGCCGTCCCATACTTCATTTGATTCGGCGCCCAGCCGGTTGCTCCGGATGTCACGAGGAAGTAGACGCCATTTCTTTTAAACATCGCTGCCGCTTCCCGTTGAGCTCCCACCCATACCTTCTGAACCAAGGACGCAATGGATCGATAATCCGAAGAAAGCTTGTAGATATGCGTATCTAAGTTCTCTCTTGCAGAAGAAATGAAGTAGGCTGAACCATCGTCATCCACAAACAAGGTATCATCTCGAGACATATACTGACCTTGCGGCTGGAAGCTTCCTTGCCAAGTGTAGTTGCCATCCACCGTGGAGGAATAGGCTACTGCAGCTCTTGCTTCACTGTAATCAACGCCATTCTCTTTATGCATCCACATGACGAATTGACCTGTAGAAGCATTGTAAATAACTTTAGGCCGCTCAATATTCGCAGTTGCTAACTCAGGAGCTGACGAATGTTTGAGTACATTATTGCGGAACTCCCATGTTTTAAGATCCGTTGAGCGGTAGCATGCGACTAGATTATCACCGCTTCTGTTCTCGCCGAACCAGTAGTAATACGAGCCTACTTTAATGATGCCTCCGCCATGTGCTTGCAAGAGATTACCTGCACTATCTTTTATTTGAACGCCATTACTCGGGATGGTAACACTTGCTGCTTCTGCCTTTTGTGTAGTTAGAAACAAGGACACGAATAATGCAATGATTAAACCGATAATCAGTAATTTTCTTGTGTTTCCAATTGAATTTACGTACACGGCTCTCATCCTTTCGTCCTAATGTGGGACAAGCGGTGATTCGTTTTCGGCATGCCATCTACTTGATTCATGTCTTCCTTAAGCTCACCTCCTCTTGGGCTATCTGAGGTTAATGCTATCGGTTTTAGAGGCAGGTTCATAGTGAATAATTACAAGTTCTATGAACTAATTGGTCATTCGGATTAGCCACTTTCATCACATTCCTGAACTTTTTGCTTGTCCTTTTATGAAAATGTTCCAAAACAACAAAAAAGGAGCCGCGCTGAATAGCGGACTCCCCTATATTTAAACTTTAATGCGCACTCTCAACCTCATCCACATGTTTCAAATGCTTGCGATTCATCCATAAATAGATGACAGCCACAACTACACACGCACCGCCGACGATAAACGGCATTTGCGGATTAAACCACTCCGCCAGCTTACCTGCCAGGAACGGAGCGATTGCCCCTCCGATGAAACGCAAGAAGCTGTAAGCGGCTGAAGCAGTTGGCCGTTCTACAGGCGCAGCATTCATAACCGCAGTCGTGATCAACGTATTGTTATTGCCAAGAAAAGCTCCGGCAACGATAACGCAGATAATAATAACAGTTTTGTCCGTCGTCCAGTTCGCCATAACAAATAAGGTTACCGCGAATAAAAGTAATTGCACGCACATCGACGACACGGTACCAAAACGTTTCTGCAGCTTTGGCGCTGTAAAGACAGATGTAAAGGCAAGCATAAGTCCCCAGCCTAAGAAAACATACCCAAGTTGATGCTCATCTAATCCTAGCTTGCCTAAGACTAATGCAGCATATACAAGTAAGGTGAAAAAGCCAAAGTTATACAGAAACGCTGCAATTCCGAATGTACGAAGGGCTTTGAATTTCAAAGCGCGGAACGGATCCGCTAATGAAGCTTTGGATTTACGAATTGTTGTTTGCGGTTTGGGCATAATAAACAAAATCATAAAGAAGGCAATGACCATGAGACCGGCTACGCCGAAGAATGGACCTCTCCAGGAGATAGCACCAAGTTCCCCTCCTAATAAAGGGCCAACGGAGATCCCAAGACCGACGGCTACTTCGAACAAAATGATGGAACGTGCTACTCCTGTCTTGGATAAGGATACGATTGCGGACAATGCCGTTGCGACGAATAGCGCGTTTCCAAGTCCCCAACCTCCACGCAACCAAACCAGACTCCAGATACCATTGGACATCCCACCTAAAGCAGAGAAGAGAGCAATGATAATAATACCTGTGAGCAGTGTTTTTTTGATGCCGAGACGAGACGAAACGACGCCCGTGATTAACATCGCGATAGCCATAACTGCGTTATAGCTCGTGAATAGCAAGGTGACATCGCTATGTGATGCATGTAGTTTTTTAGCGATAGCAGGCAAGATCGGATCTACAAGACCTAGACCCATGAAAGCGATAATACTAGCGAAAACGACCGCCCATACCGCTTTCGGTTGACTAAACATACTAACTTTCTGTACATTCTGATGCTGTGCGGCCGTATTGGCCTTACTCGTAGCTGTTGGTTGCATGTTCCAGAAGACTCCTTTTATGTTGTCATTTTAGTAATTCCATCATTAATTCGTTTTTGCATGTATTCAATTTCCTTGCGGAATTCCGCCATTTTGTTGAGTTTCTGATCTACCATCGCCATCTGTTGGTCGACCATGACCTTCATTTCATGCAGCTGCCGCAGCTTCTCTTCTGCTGCCTCGGTTTTCCAATACACTTGCTTCTGTTCGTCCATTTTCTCTCGAATGGCCACGAAATCTTGGATTTCCGTGAGTGAAAAGCCCAGCACATCACGGGCATTCACGATTTGGTTCAATCTTTCGATATGTTTGCGGGTGTATAAGCGCATGCCTCCTTCACTACGTTCTGGAGGGAATAATACACCGATTTCCTCGTAGTAACGGATCGTACGCTTAGTTAATCCACTCTCTTTAGCAACATCATCAATTTTGAATTTATCCATTTGAACACTCCCATCAAAATAGTTTGCCTCTCGATGTGATTATCATAATCCGAATGAACGTTAACGTCAACGTTAACTTTTACACAGCCACGCACGTCCAGATTTACAGACTTATTATGCGTAGCTACTCGCTTTCTATGCCTATTGCGCCTCGATATTCCTGAAATAGGCGATAACGAATTGGCGGAACCGCTCTGCCGCGAGGGATAAATAATGCTTCCTTGACCAAGCAATTCCTGTTGTGACTACACAGCCGGAGTCGGTAATCCGCAATCGATGGGGCAAAAAATGTGCTCGTTTTTGCCAGGCCAGCTCAGGTGCGAACATGATACCTAGCCCTTTTCTCAATAACAACACAGATGCATCTGACTCATCCACTTCAAGCATCGTATTTGGTGTAAAACCAGCTTGCTTACACAAGTTGTCCGTCAAGTTGCGAAACCAATACCCCGTTCGCAACCCGATGAACGTTTCGTCCTTCAGCTCAATCAAAGAGACACTTTCTCTGCCTGCCAGCGGATGGTTATCAGGTACGACAACATAAAATTCTTCAGTTCTCAACGGTGTCCACGCCATATCCGCTCCCTCAACTGGTGCGGTCGTGATGCTTAGATCGATCTCCCCGTCTTCTAACATGCGCTTGATAGCCGCGGTTGGTTCCAGTAATTGCCGAACATGCACATTCGGATACAGCTGCAAAAAATCCCCAAGCAACTCAGGCAGGATGCTCGTAAGCGATGCTGCTAGCGTGATACTCCCTCGCTCCAAACCCGCCATATCTCGAATTTCTCTTTTGCCTTCTTCTAATTCCCGAAAAATTCTGTCCACCCGGGTAAGAAACACTTTTCCGAATTGATTTAACCGGATATTACGTCCTTGCCGATTGAAAAGCGGCGCGCCGAGATCCTCTTCCAATCTGGAAATCGTTTTACTGAGCGAGGGCTGTGCGATTTTGAGTACCTCTGCGGCTTTGGTCATATGTTCTAATCTGGCAACCGTCTGAAAATAGTGAAGTTGAAGCAGTTCCATACATGTACCTCCTTTTTATATAGACCAAAAGCTATAAACTCATAATTTATTATGTATTATACATTATCAATTTGTATTTCTATAATGAGGACGAAGTCCAAACAACACCAACTTAGGAGATGATCCTTATGAAAGCAGCAGTACTAGAAGCATTTAACGAACCTTTGGTTGTCAAACAAGTCGCTGATCCGACACTAACACCGGACGGCGTTATTTTAAAATTGGAAGCGACAGGCATTTGCCGAAGTGATTTGCACGGGTGGCATGGAGGGCTTAGCGCTATTAAAACTTTCCCACATATCCTCGGTCACGAAATGAGCGGCATTGTGCAAGAAGTCGGTTCAAATATTCGCAATTTCAAAAAAGGCGACCGCGTCATCGTGCCATTTAATCAAGGCGACGGCATATGCCCGCATTGCCAATCAGGGCACCACAACCTGTGTGACAATTTGAAAATGGTCGGCTTTCATTTTGACGGCGGCTTCGCAGAATACATCCACATTCCCAACGCGGATTTGAACCTGCTCCACCTGCCAGAAAGCATCGATTTCCTTACCGCAAGCGCTATGGGCTGCCGGTTCATGACCGCTTTCCACGGCGTTGTTGCTCGTGGCCAAGTACGTCCGGGCGAATGGGTAGCCGTATTTGGCTCCGGCGGCGTTGGCTTATCCGCCATCCAAATCGCGACCGCAGCAGGCGCGAATGTCATTGCGGTGGATATCGCCGATGATAAGCTCCAATTCGCTAAGCAAATGGGAGCCGTTGCGACGGTGAACAGCAAAGAAGTGAACGCACAGAAAGCGATCATGGAAATTACCAAAGGCGGTGCCAACCTATCGATCGAAGCCCTTGGCATCCAAGACACATTCGTCAACTCGATCATGAGCTTAGGTAAACGCGGCCGTCACCTTCAGCTTGGCGTAAGCAACAACCCGCAAGGCGGAATGACGCCTGTTCCGGTAAATTTATTGCTGCTCAAAGAGCTTACACTTGTCGGTTCAGCTGGTATGCCTGTTCCAGAGTACCGCGAAATGCTCCAAATGGTGGAAAGCGGCAAATTGGCACCAGGCAAGCTGGTTACGAAAGAAATCGCACTTGACGATATTAACACTGCGTTCCAAGAAATGAGCAACTATGCTGGTGTTGGCGTAACGGTCATCACCAAATACTAACAAGGGGGTTCTCCCAGGATTATGTCTGATAAATATAATAAACAATATATAAACGGCGTTTGGCGCGACGGTTCCAGCGAAACCATATATGAAAGCTTGAATCCATATAATAACGAAGTCGTTACACGCATCAAACTTGCCAATCGTGATGACATTGATGAAGCTTACTCGTCTGCCAAGCAAGCACAGAAACTGTGGGCAAAATCCACTGCAGAAGAACGCAAGAATGTGCTTAAACGCGCCACACAACTGCTGCAAGAAAGAAAAGATGAGATTGTCAGCATGATGGTGAAGGAATCCGGAAGCTCTGTTACCAAGTCAGTAGCCGAATTCATGGCTTCTGTCGGCTCTATAATGGCTGCCATCAATTACGTCGACGCGATGTATGTCCCCCATGTGTTTCCTTCCCCCCTGCCTGGGAAGGAAAATCATGTTTATCGTTTCCCAGTTGGTGTCATCGGAACCATCAATGCATTTAACTTCCCTTTGTATATGGCCATGCGAGTTGTCGCGCCAGCCATCGCCGCGGGTGATGCTGTCGTCTTAAAACCAGACTCGCAAACCTACATCACAGGTGGTCCTATTGTGGCCGATATTTTCGAGCAAGCGGGGCTTCCGAAAGGTGTTCTCAATGTTGTCGGCTACGACATCGCAGAAGTTGGCGATTACATGATCGAACACCCTGTACCGCGCATTATCTCGTTTACAGGTTCCACCGGTGTGGGCCGCCATATCGGCGAGCTTTGCGGCAAACATCTCAAGCGCGCCTCGCTCGAGCTCGGCGGCAACAATCCGTTCGTTGTGCTTGAGGATGCTGATTTAGATCAAGCCATTAACGCTGCTGTATTCAGCAAATTACTGAACTCAGGACAAGTATGTGTCTGTACGAATCGCTTCTTCGTACATCGTAAACATTACGAAGAGTTCGTTACACGCTTGGCTGAGCGATTACAACAAGTGCCTTACGGCGACCCGTCTGATCCTAAGGTCATCGTTGGCCCCCTTATTAACGAAAAGCAAATCGAGAAAGTACTTGGTCTCGCCGAGCTCGCTAAACAAGAAGGCGCCCGTCTCGTCTTGGAAGGACAGCGAATTGGCAACATTGTCACGCCATTCGTATTCGCCGACGTTAAGCCGGATTCCAAGTTGGCGCAAACCGAGATTTTTGGCCCGATCGCTTCCATTATTCCGTTCGACACGGAAGAAGAAGCGCTCACTTGGGCTAACGATACCGAATACGGTTTATCCAGTGCAGTGTTCACGAATAACCTCGACAAAGGCATGAACTTCGCTCGTTCCATCGAAAGCGGCATGACCCATGTGAATGACACGACCATCAACATGGACATGAACGCACCGTTCGGCGGCGAGAAATCCTCGGGCATCGGCCATTACGGCGGTGAGCTCGGTTTCGAAGAATTTACGACGAGCAAGTGGGTCTCCGTTCAAAGGGAGCCTCGTGTATTTCCGTTTTAAATGACAAAAAGCATGCAGCATCAATTGATCATTAATTGATGCTGCATGCTTTTGTTATGATGGCTGGGCAGCTACTATCACACTCTCAATTAAAACCGAGTGATGCTCAGCTAAATTTAGCAACTCTTGGGTAGCTTCATATCGAATAATCGGCCGTTGCATATGTGTGGTAATTGCCGTTACAATCGCGGATTGACCATCTTTCATCCGAACTCGAACACCGGGCATATAGGCAGGGACTGCTAGTACGAAGGCTTGAATGACGCTATGTGAATACGATTTATCCGATAACGACATAAACAATTCCACGATTTCATGCGGAGGTATGCTCATTTCAGATAGCTTATTTTGATACTGATTGGCAAGCCCGCAAATTTGCGCCATCTCCAGAAAAGCTTCCCCTTGAATCCCTCTAGGAAAGCCCGATCCGTCGCGTAATTCATGATGCTGGAAGGCCACATGCGCCGACATCAAATTGATCTCCCGATGTTTCTTCATCAACTGGAAGCCAGCTTCCGGATGTTGGGCATAATTCGGTTGGATCGCTTTTCCAAAATCATGGAGCAAACACCCTACGGCTAGATCGCGAAGCTGCAAGGCTGTGTAACCCATCGCTTTGCCAATGAGAAGTGACCAGATCGTAACGTTAACAGCATGTGCAAAAGGTGTAAGTTCTTCTGCTACCGTAGCTGCAGGGATAGGAAGTAATATATGATTATTGGACAACTCATCCAACAATTTGCCTGCTATCTGAAATATGGGCCTTGGCTCAATATCCTTTTTTAGTTGCGTATGCTTGAAACAGTTCTGCACGCCCTGCACCAAGTCCATCCAAGTCGGCATATCCATTAAATCGTCTAATGAAATGCCAGCAGATAATTCGTCTTCGATCACGAGCATGCGAATCCCCATTGATCGTAGTCTATTAATAATCGTCGGATGAATGGTCCTTCCCTCTGCCAGAAGTACCCTGCCAAAGTTATCGTAAACAGGCTCTGCGAGTGTCATTTTCTGTTCTTCATATTCGTTAATATGGATAATCCGCATCTATAATCACACTGCTTTCTTCAGCTTAATTTCAGGAAATATAATGTAATCTTATAATGCAAATGTTAGATTTTTTATTTAACTTATGTGAGTTTTACTGTGTTCTGCCTTAATAAATTGCTAATAAATATGGAAGACTCTTAAAAAAAATAAAGCCTTAACCACTTATGAAAAGTGATTAAGACTTCAATTTTAAATAACGATGACTCCATTGTTGGGTAATGATAAAAATCTTCGATGCTTCGGCGCCAATTTCCACTTTAAAATGTAGGTAACCAGCGACTTCAGCAGATGGCAGAATAATCTGATCATCATCGATATTTAACAGGTGATACTGACCTTCTTCTAAACCAAAATGTGCTCTATTCACTCGCAGATCGGCGGTTCTTGGCGTGCGGGAATCCCCGATAATGCCGGTTTCTAGATTGCCAAGCAGGATATGGACGACGCCATTGCTCCTCCAAAAATGAACGGTATACGGCTGCGCAAACTGTGGTGACCGGACATGCGATAATTGCCGTTCGGTAGACGCTTCGATTAGAAGTCGGCTTACTACGGCGTATGGCGATAGATCCCCCAGTTGATGCTGCGATAAATGCGTTTTATCGGGCTCTCGCAAATCTTGCGGTTGCCAATATATCGCATGATGAGCATGGCTCTTCACCACGATCGGCGTTTGATCTGTTTCGTAAATCACGTTTCCATTTGCCACTTGAACAGGTTGAAAAGCAGGAAGATGGATCGTACCAGCAGAAGCCATATCCTCTTCATGTCTAACACGATGGTTTCCCTTATAAAAGCCTCGCTTCGCAAGGGAATCTTTCAAGGATACGCCGGCAAACTGGAGGATGTCCGGGTCAATTTGGTCGGCTCTGCCAATCACGACAAGGGGAACCCCCTCTTCATTCCATTTGCCAAGGTGTCCCTTCTCCTCAGGAGACAACTGACCTGGTACCTGCAGCAAGCATGCTTCAGGTTCCGTGATGTCCCCAAGCCATTCCATACGGGATGCGCTGAGGCACGGAACTCCCCATTTCATCAACATGGCGGCCTGATCGTCAATCCATTCGCTGCAGTTACTGTCCGTTTGTGTGGCAGACAACCATTCCATCATTTTGCGGTTATAGACGAGTGTTGGGCCATACACATGCTCTAAACGAGAAGCGCTTCTTTGTGCCGCATTTAGCTGAGTAACTATAAATTGGATGTCCTTTTCACTCAGCAAATTTGCTTCTCTATTATTCGCCCATGACATATAGGAGCCATCAGGAACCCGAATGCCATCAGGTGTCTGGACAGCTGCATGTGAAAATGCCCAAATCGCCCAACGCAGCTTCTCTGGCACTTGATGCAGCGTATCCCAAGGCTCCCACGCATCCCAAGTTTCGATCAGGTGATAGTGCTTGCATGGAGTAGGCCGCTTCCTGTTTCCGCCTTCGATCACCGCGCGATGGGTAAGTAAATTCGCAAGTTGAAACGTCCATCCCAAGCATTCGAGCCCCCACCAATCCTGCCAGGCACCGCCCCACGTTTGATCAATCCAAATATCGATCGCGCCGTCACTTACTAACGATTCCAAATCCACACAACCTACACGCCACTCCGCAACAGCGCTGATGGCTGAGGAATACCCCATCAGTAGCGCATTTGGATTCCCACGCTTCACTTCCCTGAAAATCTTGATAAAATCCTCCGAATATCGAATCACCTGCTGCGGATCACTTGGCCCTGTTACTCCATATGGCCCCTTGCGGTTGTACACCATCGCCCCAATAAATTGGTCACGCAGGTGAATCGCCGTAAGTCCTAGAAACCGCGATAGGCTCCCCCACTGATCACCTAAAAAGACGGCAAATGACTCTCCTTCAACCAAGCCATCAGGACGTGTAGCGTAAGGATATCTATCTCCTTTTAGCGGAACTCCAGGCAGGAGATTGGGCTGCGGTGATTCATGATCGGCATACATCTCACCATGCCGTTCAAACCAACTGCTTTCAATATCATACAGATCTCCGTGAATAACGAACTGTCCCCATGCGACAAAGAGAACGCCAATATGGAAATCTGAAAGTCCGCGTTCCAAAGCAGAGTGGCGAAGTGCTGCAATTAACTTTTGCAAATCGAGATAGGATTGGCTTGACCACGCTTTCATCAATTGGCTGCGAAATGGAAGAGGCTGCTCTGGACGACCTGTCCATTCCGTCACAAGATCAATCACCCAACCGCAATTGAGAATGATCCCCTTTTCGCCACTAATGCCGTTATAGATTGGATTCACGCGATCCATAAATGCAGCTGCTTGATCCTCTATTGAACTGGGCTGAAACCAGCTTAAATCTACTTCAATCCATCGATCGGTCGTTATCGACATCACATATCCCTACCCTTTCAGGCCGAATCTGGCAAGTAGTTTAATCTTAATGTACCAGCCGCGATAAGCGAAGTGAATGGTTTAGAATTGAAGGAATCTGTAGTTTTATTGAAAAGAAGTACATGTAAAAAAAGAGCATCTCCTTGTTGAAGGAAATGCTCTTTATCCTACTTATTTCACATCCAGCATTTTACTTATCATGGTTGCTGCTTCTTCTCTAGTAATCTGTGCGTCCGGCCGAAGCGTTCCGTCTGGGTAACCACTGATGACGCCAAGCTTCACTAGCTTCGTTACATAAGGCATAGCCCAGTCAGGAATAGCGCTAGAATCCTTAAATGAATGCTCAAGCTCTGACGCCGGCTCCTCGGCAGCTTGTGAACTGATCATCCGTCCGATGATCGCAATAGCTTCAGCTCTCGAGATCGGAACCGTTGGATCCAAATACAGCTTCTCATCTCGCAGGGTACCGCCGATCCATTGCTGCTCGATAGCCGTTGTGACATAAGGCTTCGCCCACGCAGCTACTTGTTCACGATCCGCAAAGTCGGCGGAAAGCTCATCCGTAGGCGTTGCAGCTGAACCAGCATGGACGCCGACGGCAATTTTGGCAAATTCTTGCCGTGTAATGGCCCGCGTAGGCTCAAACGCCAAGCCGTCACCGGCTGGAACACCATTGATCGCGCCAATTGACGCCAAGCGATACACCTGATCATGCGACCAGCGATTGATCATATCCGTGAACATGGGCAAATCGCCATTATATAGCAAGGCGAATTTACTGAAATGCGGCAATGTAGCCGTAATAGTGCCTGCTAGCGGATTGATGGAACCTCCGATGTATTCCCATTTATGAATTTGTTCATTGTAATAATAGATCGCAGCTCGCTGCGGATCTTGAAGCTCTGCCATTGGATAGCGAACTGTGAGCTCCGCAGGGGTTTGAAGCTTTGTAGGTTTATCAAACTTGAACTCGTAAATGTCACCGATAACCTTCAAGCCGCCTATTTCATACTTCTTCGGAGCTCGTACGGCTCCAACACCAAGCCCAACGCTTTCTCGCAACGGCTGTGCCGGTATACGAATCACCGCACGATCACGAATAGCAACAACACGTTCATGATTAGGTTCAAGCTTAACAGAAGTTACGAAATCAATGCCTTGCTCCAGCTCAATCAACCTTTTTAGAATTTGTTGCAGCGTATCTTCGACTGGGCTAGGTGAATCATCCCCGTCACCATCATCGTCAGGAGATACCGTCACAGGAGGCACATACCAATTGTCATAATCAATTGGAGGCGGCTCCGGCGCTCCCAGCGGTTTGGTAATATTTACAGCAAGCGTATCCTCAAAATCAAAATCGCCCGCCACAGAATAGGAAGCTTTAATCACCATATCTCCCTCATACGCCGCTTGAAGTTGCCCTTGCTCGGAAATACTTCCGTTTGAATCACCGAGGAGCACGCTCCATTTCACACTGTTTGCGTCAAGCTCGAACGATCTTCCCTCTTTGTCAGTGCCAATCAATGCTAGTGATTGCTCATTGCCCTCAGCAATTTGCAGCTCACCATCTACCAGCTGAGCTACAGCAGCAGGACGAAGCTCTACTTTTGCTAATGAAGTGACTTGCGCATTTAGTACTTCTGTTTGTAGGACTGTTTCATTGCCGGCCATATCTTTGGCCACGATCATGATGGGTTTCGAGATGTAGCCTTCGACTGGAATCGATGCCTCGAAGGCACCTCCCTCTTGAACGGCCACCGTCTCACCATTAATCGTCAACTTGCTGCCAGGCTCTGCCACTCCTTTCACAAGAGCAGTATGCTGGTCAGACTCGACACGCGCACTTTCTACTTTCAAATCAGGCGCTGTCACATCGGAAATGACACGCACACTGGAAGCTGTCATATCGCCTTGCGCATTGGTGGAAAACAATTGAATGACGTTTTCTCCCTCTTGTAAAGCAATCGATTCGGTCCAATCAGCTCCTGAAACGAGCTCCTTGTGAACCGTATTATTCACAATGACTTTCGTGGATACGATTTGATCCGCATGCATATGGAGCTGAAAGTCAGCTTCGTTCATCAGATACGTAGTCGTCCCATCCAGCGTAAACGTATTCGACACAGGCTCATGGTTGGCATTATGGAGAACTGATAGCTTCACGTTCGCTTCCTTTGGCTCTGGCAGAAGTAACGCTGCCGTTACAGCCGGCTCACTGTACACTTTGACACCATCGACGAGCTTATAAGCTCCCATCGACACTCGGTAAGCAGACCCGGGCAGCATGCCCACGGTTTGGCCCGATTCATTGCTCACCGTGCCGCCAATCATAGCCTCATGAAGGTCGCCACTCAGCTCTATCACGCCTAAGCTTGGGATAGACTCGCCATTCCCATTTAACACTTGTACGGTGTACCCGTCGGCCGTCTGCTCGTCCCAAGTCAGTTTGAACAAGCCATTCCCAGCAGCATTCAGCTGAACGTGACTTGGTTTCACTGGTTGAAACGGATTCACAACGTTTAGGGACTGACTGCTGTATGCACTGCTTAGATTTGTGTTCCCTTGTGACAGCACAGCCTTCACATAATAGGTTCCACTTGCTATCGAATTCGGCAACGTAATTTCCGCTGATTCGCTAGATACATCAAGGTCTTCGATCAACAAGCTGCCTGGATCGTTTACGTTGTTCGTGCTAAGGAATAGCGAAACTTTTTGATCCGTTGTATGGTCACCAGACCAATTGACCGTCATATGGTGAGAATCCGTCTGCTGGACATCAACACTTGTCAACGTCGGAGGCACTGTCACATTCTGCAGTGTCCACTCCACTTCACGATCTGAGATGAGGCGCCAAGTGCCGCTCTTTGGATTTTGCACAGAAATGAGCACACTTTGTTCAAGCTCTCCTGAAGCTGATTCCGCAGCAGGAATTTCCTGAATGTCATAGTTTACGCCTGCAACGAATTCATAGCTATTTCCGTCCGGGTCCTGTACCTGAAGCTCAGAAGGATCGCCAGAGTAGGTAATGTCCAGCAGGGCCATTTCTTGTCCAGCTGCAACAGGAATCGCATATTCGAACGGATCTGCCGACCTTAACATTCTGCGGGATGGCTGCTGTACATGACTTCTTGGACCTGAAGCGGCGACAGATTTCATATTCGTACCAAAGCTCATTGTGCCGGAGACGTTGCCTGATTCATCATAGTACGTCTGCTCGATAAAGCTCTTCTTGTCTTGCACGCCAGTTGAGGGCTCATTACTCGGTTCATCTGCAACCAAGCTTCTGCTTTTTAGCAACTTAACCTTCCCAAGGCTGATCTCTGGTCGTTTGTCTCCCCATTCATATTCAAAACCCCAAGGAATCCCAAGGAACTGCACGTTCCCTGCAATTTTTTCTGAGCTGATTTCGCCTTCTGCAGCAGCAAGTACTAGACCACGCGGAAGCTTCACTTGCACATTGCCTCCACCAGCCAAATAAACAGGTCCGAGCTTGCCATGCTCCTCAGGATCGTATCGGAAGACCACGTACACTTCGCCAGTGATAATGTTCAAAATATTAATTTTAGCTCCTGCATTGAGTTCAATGCCGAACTGGGACAAAGAGTCTTTCAGCAGTACACTACCATACACCTCTTCAAACAATGGAATACCGAGTACTTCAAAAGCGCCGGAGAACTCAACACCGCGCATTGATAAACCTACCGTTGCATCATCCGCCGTAAACACTTTGCCGACACTCAGACCGCCAATCATCTCTAACTTCAATGGAGGTAAAAAATTATAATTGCCCATTAACGTATCGTAAATGTTGTAAATGCCGCCTCCGCCTTTAGTAATATAAGCGACAGGTGCGATCGGAATTAGCGGGATACCTGGTTCGCCACCGACGACGAAACGAAAATTATCAACGATGGGGAAGTTGCTGTCCGTCAATCGAATTGTTAGCAGTCCGTTGACCTCGACTACTTTAAATTGAACGTTCGCTTCCACTTCATATTTCTTCTGGAACGTGTCTACCCGTACGATGCCATTGAGCCCGAGATCAAGACCTGGAACCAAATTTTGAGGTAATCCTGCCTCTCCTTCGGCACGCAGCCCCAGAAAGCCGAATTTACCAGCGGGACCGAATGCATCTGCATTTTGCCTAATCCCGAATTTAGCTTCATCCAAATCAACGGAAACCAACACCGATCCCGCACCATCATCTTCGCCATCGGTATTCTCTGTTAAATCTTGGTCATTGGGTGGATTGGTAGGCGGGTTCTGAGAATTACCGTTACCGTTACCGGTACTAGCTGAGCCATCGCCATCTTCCGTTTTCTTAGGACCGGGCTCAAAATCCAGAGCAAGCCTTCCACCGAAAGAGACACTTTCCGTACCAATAACGGCATTCTTAATGTTCAGCTGAAACCATGCGAGCCGTTGGATGACGGATAATCCTTTTAAAACATCCCACTCAATCTCAATCTTGGATTCATCTTTCTCTTCGTCCGCTTCTAGTGCGTACTTCTTGCCATCCTCCAGCTCAACACTGAAAGGCCCATAAGCAAATTTGAAATTTGGGATCGAAAGTGCGCCATTTCCCTTCAAATTAATATACGCTTCATCGTGCGAGCTGTCTGGGTCACTTTTCTGAATCGTCATCTTCTGGGAAGCTTCGCCGAAAATAGCCGTCAACATGTCCGTTGTATCATGACGAATGACGGAATTGATCGTAGCTCCTTTATCTACCTCGTAAATGACCTTCCCGTTATCCCCGTTCTTGGCACGAATCGAACCTCGGAATTCCAATAGGGAAACTTCGCGGCCCCAGGTGCTTTCATATTGCGTTTTCAGATCTGCGAGCTCTGTCTCGCTTTTCACGGGAACAAGATTATACGTCTGGCCCTCCTCTTGCAACATGTTACTACCGACGACGAGTAGAATACCGTAATCTTTCGATTTAAACATTTTGTCTGTCGTAAACTCGAATTTTTTCGTAAACACTTTACCGCCTGCAGTCAACCTCACCGTGTACGAGCCAACCTCTAGCTTGTGCTGCTTCCAGAGATCGCTTTTCAAATTAAGTTTGGCCGCAATCTGCTTATCATCCTGAATCGATACATCCGAAAGGGGAACGGCCACGCTTGCGCCATCACGATCGCGAATAACGTCGACGTTCCAACCTGACGAGCCTTTCAATATTTCAAAGCCTGCCCCTTGCAACGTTAGAGCTGGATTATCATCCAGTGTATAGATCTTCTTAGGGTAAACCTCCATCAGCTGCATATTTGGTATTTCACCCGTCAACGCTGGAAGGATAACATAAGACGCTTGTATACTTTCCTCCCCGCCGGCCGCTTGCGCGATCAATTGGAACGGGGCTGCTTTATAAGCAAGCTGCACCTTGGGTTTTACCCGCCATGTGACGGTTTTCGTCTCGCCGACCTTCACACTGCCGATCGTTTTCGTCATAAGCTCGCTGGAAGCAAGATCCAACTCTGCCGGTAGTGCAAGTGTGACTTGCACGCCATCCATGTTCACCGAACGGTCAATGCTATTATCAACATCGACACGAATCTCAAATTCCGCTTCATTATAGCCATTGCGATCGTTCGTTAATGTCAGCTGTTTCGGCGCGCCGACTTGCAGCCTGTAGGTGGCTTCTTTTTTCGATGTAAAAAAGCTTCCGAGCCCATAGTACGTCTCGAACACTGCTTCTCCGCCAGGAGCTAGGCCGGCCGGGTCCCAATAAAGAGCGACCGCACTGTCGGCTGAGCCGTAAGCATTGAGCTTGCTTGTGAAATCAAGCAGCGGATTCACGGTGTAATCCCACTTGGTTTGGGAAATACCGTTCCAGTGGGCAATAACCATCTGATTCGGTGCTTTATTTCCCCACCCTTGCATGAAACCATAGGACATCACCTTGGGATTCAGCGGATTGTCCGTTGCACTCCAGTAATACGGAAGCTGTCCCGTTATGACCTTCTCATTGCGGATGTACTCACTTCCGCCAGCTACTGAAATCGGAGACGCATCCTGCGAACCGAGCATCGTATCAAGCAAAATCCGAGTACCGACACTCTGATTCTGATTGGTTGTATTTTTCACATGGTAACTAACCTTCATATTGCCTGCATTCGGGTTCGTTGGATCATCGACGAGCGTTAAGGTCTGTGTAATGTCGAGCCCTTCCACACGCCAGATGGATTTATTCGTCAACCCTTGATTAGCAGGAGAGAACGTGAAACTACTATTCGAACCCATAAAGCCGTAATTATTTCCAAAAATATAATCCTTCCCGTTGATCCGAAACGTCGTAAAGGAAGTCTCCGGCAGACGGTCCTTAAACAGGAGCGCTTTGTTGTCATCGCCCCCTTTTAATGGAGAACCTTGCTTCGTATTGACACTGAATCTTCCGGACTCTCTGTTGACGGTGATTTCCATGAAAGTATTGGCAACCGTCACAGGCGCTAGTTCTGCCTCTAAGGCAGACACCAGACCGCTTCCAACCGGAAAAAGCAGCACAAGAATGGCTCCTATGACCAGTAACTTGGTACCTAGCTTGAACCTTGCTTTATTCATTGCTCACACTCCTAAGAAGCCTGCCTTGGCAAAATATACACACGAATCAGCTTTAACTGACGTTCTTGATCCTGAATGAGGAATGTATAGTAGCCATATTCCGTAATCGGTAAAATCCCATTCGTCACCTTATTCGCATTAAGCTTAAAATCACCAACACTTTTGGGGCCTCGCGCCCACTTGATGATCGAACTGCCTTGCATGCCAAACATCGAAAGTTGAATCGCATCCCCATATACGATGGCATCTGTATCTTGGACTTTCACAGCATTCACGTAGATCGTGAATTCCGTAGGCGCGATGACGATGGCCTTCCGTGTAAGTGTGGTTTCATTGCCAGCACGATCTGTCACACGATACATGACCGAATATTCACCAGGCACTTGGCGATTGATCGTATTGCTGCTGACGATGATTTTTGCTGTGATCTCCCCATCCAAATTGTCTGTCGCCACAACATCAGCTAATGGATTCACACTGCCGCCAACCTCTACCAGCAGCTGCTCGCCTCCGATAAACCGCAGCTTTGGCGCTTCGCGATCAATGTTGTTCACATCCACACGCATCGCATACGTATTGCCAAGCGCATCTACAGCATCGATCCAACGCGTACCATTGCTTGTAAAAGTAATCGTACTGCCGCTCAAGCCGACATAAGTAAGCGGCAGGTCTGAAGTTAACGTGACGTTCACGTCATTTCGCGTAGGCATCGTTTCACTGTAAGTAGCGATAACTTTCGCCTTCGTTTTGTTAATGTTGCTCACCGTTGCTTGAATTTCACTTAAATTCCCAACGATATCTTGGATATAAAAAGTAAACGTGCCATTATCCTTAAACACAACCTGCTTCGCCCGGTTATTGTTTAATACATAGAAGGGCTCATCTGCATCTACCGTTACGATGACGTCCTCTTTGGTAGGCGCTGTTGTGCTGTACGAAAGTCTCGGTACTGGCGGTGTCCGATCGATATAATTGACCGTTGCGCTAACCGTGCTTTGATTGCCAGCCCGATCCGCAACGACAAAGGTGTAGCTTCCATTGCTTGTGAAGTCATACGCTGTATTGCCGTTATTGCCAAAGACCGTGATTGGCTCGTCTGCAAGCACTGTTGCCCGCACATCCGATCTTGTTTTTAACGTTTCCGAATATTGAATCGTCGCAATCGCTGGCGTCTTATCAATCCGATCAACAGAAGCAACGAATTGCTGCTGATTGCCTGCCAAATCTTCGTAAATAAAAGTAAACGATCCATTCTGTGTAAACGTATGTGTATTTCCGCCAACGCTTAGGAAACGCACAGACTCACCGGAATTATCTTCTATCGTCAATGTTGCAACGACGTCCTGATTCGTCCATCCGATCCGACTATACGAGACGGCGGCTGTTGGAGCTACGCGGTCGATCGTCGTCACCGATGCCACGATATGGCCTTCATTCCCAGCAGCATCGCGATATTCGAAGGTAAACGTACCATTTTCAGAAAAAGTATGATGCATGCTGCCTCCATTGTTCGTCACTTCAACCGAAGAGGCATCCGTGAAGGAAATGTCGACATCTATTTGCTGGGTCGTCCAGTTCGAGTTGCTGTAAGTCAGCTGTGCCTGCGGTGCTTCCTTGTCGATCCAACTGACCGTTGCTGTTTTTTGAACGAGGTTGCCTGCTTCATCCTTAAAATCGAATGTAAATTGACCATTTTCCGTAAACGTGTAGGTAGGACTTCCCCCATTATTTACGATGCTCACAGTTCCGTTATTGTTGTCTTCCGTGACCAACGTCACCGTCACATCCTGATTCGTCGGGCTATTCGTGATATAGATGAAATCCGCTGTTGGCGGAGTTAGATCGATGTTATCGATGATCACTTCATCGTTGTTCGTAATACCTGTGCTCACATTACGTACGGTATAGTGGATCGAGCCGTTGGATGTAATTTCATACACCGCTTTCGTCACGGTCTGACTAATGACTTGGGCATCGCCTGTTATTTCAAAATCTTTTAACTCACGGTCAGGACTGCCTTCCGCATCAATCGTGACGCGGACGGGACCATTCGTCCAACCGCTTGGAGCTATCGTGACTTCTGCTGACGGCAGGCTGCGATCAATCCATGTCACCGTTGCTGTCGCTGTCCCTACGTTTCCAGCAGCATCTCTAAATTGAAATCCAAATTGTCCGTTCTCTGTGAACACAACTTCTTTCTTGCCAAGGTCCGTATTCGTTACGGTGACAAGTTCGTTCGTAGAAAGCGTCGCTGTTACATTATTCGCTGTCAAACCAGTAGGCTTATAGGAAACTGTGCCTATAGGCTTTGTATGATCTAAGAGGTACGGATTGCTGACTAGCGTTGCAGCGTTGCCTGCTTTATCTGTGACTTTTACCCATAAATACCATGTACCAGTCACATCAGATTTCGTTGCAACTCGATCACCTGTAGCATTTGTAGCAAGTGGTGTCCAAAGTGTTGGTACCGCCGAGTTTGAGGTAGACCAAGCGTGCTCGAATGTTAATTCACTCTGTGGAGCACCCGTATCCGTCGCCGTCACCCGAGTACTCACGGACTGCTGCGAAGAGGAACCGTTCTGAGTCAAACTGATGATTGGATTGGTCTTTTCAATCCAGTCTACTTTCGCCAGAGCCGTGTTCGTGTTGCCCGCCTTATCTCGAAAGGTGAACGTATATTGACCATTTGCCTGAAAGAGATAAGTAGCCGCTGTCACACTATCCACCGTTATGTCAGCGGCAGGCGTAACATTATCCGTTGCAGACATGGTCGCTGACACAGGCCGATTTGTCCATGTAGTCGTGCTGTACACAATTTTATTCAGAACGGGTTTGACCGTGTCATAGGTTACCGTATCGGAATACGTCGTACTGTAATTGCCCAACGCGTCGATAAATTGGACGGATATCGTGTGTAAGCCCTGAGTCGCAGGAATCGTAATTGACTTCAGTGGAGGAGTGGCCACATAGGTTTCCAAATTGCTCCACACCCCGCCGTCAACGGAAAATCTCATCTTATCTACAGAGCCTAGTGCATCCGTGGCACTCAGTTGAACTGGCACAGAGGTGAGATTTGTAACTTTATTCGGTATGGTCAACGCTCCAGTTGGGCTCGTATTATCCAGCTTAAACATACCGCTGTTCACCAGCGTCGCATTCCCCGCTTCATCGTACACTTTGGCATGGATATAAAAGTTCCCCGTCTGGCCCGAAATGGTAAATTCATTGCTCGTGGACGTGTTCCAGGTTGCATCGTTACCATCCGTTGATGCTTGATTATCAATTTTATATTTGATGACAAAGGAGGCTAGCGTCGTTGTGATGTTATCCGTCACATTTAACGTGGTCGTCACAGATTTGCTGTAAGCAGTCGTCGAATTTAATGTAAAAGAAATCGTTGGCGCTGTCGTGTCGAGTTTAAAGCCCTGCGTTGTTTTCGCATAGCCGATGTTGCCAGCGCTGTCGAGTGTTTTGATATAAAGGTAGGTGAGACCATTCGCTGTGGATGGGGAAGTTAATGTCGTGCTCCATGTGGTTTTTGTCCCTAGCCCATCAAAAGTCATCTGCCAGCGGGAATCGTTCACACTCGGTGTCGCTGCATCGGTAGACCATATGTAGTACGCTTGTCCTAACGTGCCTTTCGACTCTTGTAAGGTGATACCCACTTGACGGGAAACGGCTGCTGCCAGATTGCCCTGTGTCGTAAACGTGACGCTCGGCGCCGTCTTGTCGATGATGTAGGCTGCACTTTCCTGCGTGCTGACATTATCCAAGTTGTCTTTAATGGTGAGCTTTAATTTGTAGCTGCCTTCAGCAGTGTTAGGCACGGCCAGTGTTCCACCCGTGATGCTTCCTGTTCCTGTTGAATAGGAAACGCCATCTTTTAGCCATTCATAACTGACTTGTTTCACACCAGAATTCGCATCGGCGACGGTATAAGTAACCGAATGGCTTTGCTTCGCTGCGCCTGAATTCGGTGTAATGGTGGCTGTCGGCCCTAAATTATCGTAATTGAAAGGCCCCGCTGTTTTGATGATCGTATTGGCTGCAAGGTCGATTGCCTTTGCATGCAAGTAATAAGCCCCAGTCCCTGTCGGGTCTACGGGTGCAGCCCCATTGATGAGATTGCTTGAAATACCCGATGCTGCCGGTGGTGTTGCACTCTGTGACCATGTGTAGAAGAGGTTCGTATTCGCTGTTGATGGCGTGTCCGAGGTTGTGACTGTGACGCCATGGCTCTTCTTATAGGTGGCATCCGACTGCTTACCAAAAGTAAGTGTCGGGACCGTATTATCAAAATTGAAGGGTCCTTTCGACTGGACAACTTCGTGTCCAACAACGTCCACCGCGCGAGCATGGAGAAAATAAGTGCCCGGTGTGGCAGGATCTGCTACTGCATTTCCACTTGTTATCTGCGTGGTGATGGCTGAAGATGAAGGTGCCGTCTGGCTTTGCGTCCACGTGTAGTAGAGCTTCAAGTTTTCGTTCAGAGGTAGATCATTGGCCGATAGGGTAATTCCCAGTGCTTTTCGATAATTCGCGTCCGCTGGCAAATTGCCAAAAGCGATCGTCGGTGCCGAGTTGTCAATATACATCGGCGTTGACACAAGGCTGTTGAAATAAGCAACGTTATTCATTGACGTACCGTCGGTGAATTGCGTTGTGCCATTGGCGTTCGGGTTCCAACTATTTATGGGGAGGGACACGCCGTCAGAAATGCCGCAGCCATCTGGGCCTCTTTGAACCGCGATGAGGCCCGATGTCATATCCGCGGTTATCCCCCGTGCGTACACCGGCGGCGAGTATCCCTCGAACACAGCATTATACAAACGAAGCCAATCTTGTGTACCGCCAATGGAGATGGGAATCACCGATTCCATATCGCATTTGACAGAAGGACTCGACGACTCAAACGCAACACTCATTTTGATTGTCTGCCCTGCTGTAAAAAAGTATTTGCCGTTTACCGGAGAAACCGCAGCTTCGACTGAACTGATCGTGACAGCTGTAGGCTGCTTGACGGCACCTGCAGGTTTTAACGTGGCAGCCATCGTTGTATGTGTGAAAGGTACTACTGATGACGAAGTAGCCAGTAACATTGATGTTACAAGCGCAATAATTTTTCTCATAAAGCCTCCTTTGATCGAACCAGCGATGCTAGAACCACCCTATTCTAAGCGCGAAACGACAGGATTCGATAGTACCAAAGGTCATTTTGGAGAAAATATGTTGCGAGACACAACAAATAGCGCTAAGCAGCTCAGCTGCTTAGCGCTATCCTTTAAATCGACCAGTCCTTCGCCTTCGCGACGGCCTGTGTGCGGCGGTTTACCTGCAGCTTGCCATAAATGACAAGCGTAATGTTCTTGACCGTGCCGACGGCCAGCTCCAGACGTTGGGCAATTTCTGGATTGGACAGGCCTTTGACCATCAGGCGGAGCACGTCTTTTTCTCGCTCTGTCAGCGATTGGATGAGCAGACTCGCTTCTAGCTTCGATCTCCCCGTAGGTGAGATCACTGGCTCTACCTTGCCGTCTGCGGCCTCACTCGCGAAACGGTTCAACACAGCGAGCTGAGCAGACATCATTTGCATCAGCTCCAAACGCTGGCTGGCTTGCACCCCAGTCACAGCCTCATTTTCCAAGTAAACGATTCCTGCTAATCTGCCTAATTGCTGAACAGGCAAGCAAATGATGGAACGCGGTCGTACGCGGCGAATATACGGATCCCATGCGAATAGATCATCGAGATGGGCATCGTCAAGCACTAACGGCTCTTGGGTTCTTGATACGAATCGGACCACGGATATCGGCAAATCAAAGCAGCTTTCCAGCGAAGCGGAATGACCACTTCTCGACACGTTACGATTAACGTCATGCTCAGCCTCTATCCACCAATCTCCCTCTTTGTTCACGATCCAGAAGCCTTTGGCCGCTCCAGCGTTCTCAATCAGAGTGACTAAATATTGGCCGAGCAGCTGTTCAAAGCCGCTTGCTTGCGTCAGTCGGGCTGCTGCTTTTTTGAACATATCCCGCTCCACTTCCAATGGCAGCTCATGCTCATCATCCGCGTCCGCCTGCTCAACCTGTGCCGACTCACGAGCAAGCTTCAAATCCTGCTCCCATACGCGCGCATACTCCGTCGTCATCACCAGAAACTCAGGATACTGCTCGCGCAGCTGCACACACTTCTCGTGCGCGCCCCACATCTTGAAGCTGGAATAGGCGTCCATCAGGTACGTTTTTGCGAACTTCTTCTTGCCCATGGTGAGAAGCAAACTGCCAGCCAGCTCACACGCCACAGCTTCCAAATGAATGTAGCCGCAATCGCGCGCGGACTCGATCGCTTCATCGTAGCAGGCTAACGCTTGCTCCCACTTCCCTTTCAGCCGAGCTGCCTCTCCTTGCATAAGTAAATACTTATGCAGGAAGTGCCTCGGTCCAAGCTCCGACCACTTACGCATCTGCGCGAGCATCGCTCGCATTTTACGTTCTGCCTCCGCTTGCTGCGCCACGGGCATTCCCAAATAAATCCGCGACATCGCCAAGTAACCGTACAGCATACCCTCTGGCAAATGTGAATGATACGTATAGTACCGCTCACGATGCTCTGTTTTCTCCCAAAGCTCTGCGGCTGAAGCATATTCGCCGAACAAATACATCAGTTGGATTTTGCAAATATCATATTCAAAAGCAAGCCCAATCCGAATCTCCGCGGGGCTCAACTCCTGTAGAAACAGCTCCCCATTGAATGAGCTATCCTTCATGGAGCAGCGTGCCTCTGTCTCTCCTTGCAAACACTTCGCAAACTGTTGATACAGCTCAAAAGATTTCATCGTGAATGGGTCTTTCTTATGCAAAGTCCCACCCTCGGTTTGGCAAAATTCGAGCAACTCGCCAACTTGACCGCCGAAAAACAAGCTAAACATTAACCCGCGAAGCGAAAATCCCGCATAATACAAATCTCCGCTAGCCAGACTGAGCCGGTGAGCTTCTTTAAACAAAGGCCATGTTTCCTGCGCACTCCTGCACAAGAAATGGGTTAGAGCATAAATAAACGAAAGCTTCGCTTTACCTGGAGAAAAGGACTCCTCCCCGAGGCGCAATGCTGCTGCTGACAGCTCAATGCCATCCTGGTGCCAACCTTCCTCACTGGAAATGAAGGATGCAAAAATCGCAATAATTTCCGGAAACTGATTCGCCGCATGATGGTCGAGCATTTTACGGATGCTTTGACAAATAATTACCACAAATAGATTCATATCTACAAAAGAGGACGCTCGCGCAACGATAGGCAGCAATTGCAGCATCGCCAATTCTTGCGTCGCGGCTTCGTGCCTGCCTTTAGCTTGAAGCTCGCCAGCCATGCCAGCAAGGAGCAGCATGCGCGTTTGATTCAGTTCTTTTTTACGCCTAGCCGAGCCGACCTTCCTTGGCAGCCTCACACCTAATCGATCCAACAGCTGCACACCAGCTTGAAACGCTGATTTGGCCTGACCTCGATTAATATCTAATTCCAGCTTGATCGCATGAACCCGCAGCTCTTCTTGGCGGCCTTCCGAATGCGCGATGAGCTGCTCGTAGACCTGTTGTCCCTCATCCAGATGGCCACAGGCGTACTCAACCTGCATACGTTCCAAGTACACATCATAAGTAAGCTGAAATTGCGCTTCCCAATTTCTCTCGGTCATTAGCTCCGTGCCAAAAGCAATGAAAGCCGCGGCCGAGAGGTAGGCTGCCGATTTTCTAGCATTCCGACTCGCTTGTAAGGCGAACTCAATAACCTGAAGCTTTTCCTCACGATCGGTCAACTGCTCTTTCCCAAGTATCAAATGGTGCAAAAGGGTATACAACTGCTCCTCCGGCTTCTCCGCCGAGTATTGCCCCCATTTGTAATGACCAATTTCCGCATGAATCGTTGCCTTCACATCAGCGGGAATCGCGCCATAGGCCACTTGTTGAATCGTATCGTGGATAAAGACGAACCAAACATTCGGCTGCGTAGCTGTAGTGGACAACGCATCCCCAACCTGTGATCGCCCTTGCCACGACTCACGTTCCCGAACTGGCAGAACCAACCCTTCACGCAGCGCCGGTTCCAAATGTGCCATCACGGTTTCGGAAGCCTCTTGGCAAATCGCAGCCAACGTGTGCAAATCAAAGGAATGACCGATACACGCTGCCAGGCTTAGTGAATGCCCCGCCCACTCAGGGAGCGTTTGCAGTTTATCCAGCATAAGATCCCGTACATCGCCAAGCGCGTCCAGCTTGCGAATTTCGTCAGCATCCCACTGCCAGCTTTCCTCACGGGTGTTAAATCGCAGCCATTTATGCTCATATAAAGATTGCAAAAGCTGCTTCATATAGAGCGGATTGCCTGCTGTTTTTTGAAAAATCACTTCAGCCAACGACCGCGCTGCATCGATTTGCAGCGTTTCGCCCAGATACTTTTCGGTCTCTGCCAAAGTTAAGGAAGAGAGCACGATTCTACGCTGTGGCCACGCTTCAGGGCTACACAGCCAATGTCCAACTGGCATCGCTTTCTCGCGATACGCCACAATACATAAGAAATAGCCTAGTTCCCGGCTATCCGCGAGGCTGCGTATAAAATCCATTGTTGCCGCGTCCGCCCAATGGACATCGTCGAGAAACATGACAAGCGGAGATCTTTTGCCCGCGATCGTACGGATCATCGCTTGAAAAGCCAAATGAAGCCGATTTCTTGCCTCTACGGATGGCAATATTTCAGCAGCAGGCTGCTCGCCAATGATTAATTTGATGTCCGGGATGATTTCAGTCACAATACCCGCGTGATCGCCTAGTGCCGAAATCAGCTTGTCCTTCCAACGCGCCAGCTGTTCCGTGCTGCCTGATAGAAAGCGATGAATGAGCTCACGAAATGCTTGCAGCAACGGCGCATAAGGAACATCCCCTAGCAGCTGATCCGATTTCCCGGAAATAAAAATACATCGTTCTTGCTGCTGGAACCGGAACCACTCGCGCACGAGTGTCGACTTTCCGCTGCCAGCCTCTCCGCTAATAACGACGATTTCTGAATTGCCGTTGATGCTGCTGATCAAAGATTCCGTCAATCCTGAGGCTTCTTGTTCCCGGCCGCTCACAACAATCGGCATCCGTATTTGGCTCGCAAAATCTTTACTGCCCAGCGGGAAAGATTCAATGATACCGCTTTGCTCCCAAGTGGAGCGGCACTTTTTCATATCATAGTGAAGGCTATATGCACTCTGGTAGCGCAATTCCTGCGTTTTCGCCAGGAGCTTCACGAGGATGTTGCCAATCATTTGGGGAATATGCGGATTCAACTCACTAGGATGCGGCGGACGTTTCGCCAAATGCACATAGATCCAATCGGTCGGTTCTTCAGCAGCATACGGGAGTTCTCTGGTCAAAAGCTCATAAAAAATGACGCCAAGCGCATACAAATCCGTGCGTGCATCGATCTCTTGATTCATGCGCTTTGATTGTTCTGGCGCACGATACGCCCAGCCGGACACGGCGAGTTCATTGCCAGCAGAGGCTTCCAGCTGCTCCTTCATCAGCCTCACAGCAGGCGAAACCCCATCTGCGATTTCAATAACAAACGCTTCCGGATTCAAACGGCGATGGATACCATTTTCGATATGAAACGCTTGAAGCGCTTCTGCCATACTTTCGGCAATCCTCATAAAATCCAGCAAACCGCTATGCTGTTCATTCCAATATATAGGAAGGGAAACGTCCATCTTTTTCTTCGTTACCATCATGGCCTCCCATACACTCTTTCCGAGCTCTTCATTCTAATGCGTAAATTATATCATAATAGACAAATAAACACCCCGAAAGCTGAGATTCCGGGAAATCAATCCCATTTTCATCAACTTACAGGGTGCTGCTCTTACACTCTTTTCCCACCAAGAATTTCAATCAATATGCTTGATAATTGGCTGGGTGGATATGGCTTTACAAAGTACATGTTGGCCCCGATTTCCTTCCCCTTCTCAATCTCATCCAGTGCAGAAGAAATGAAAATAGGCAAATGATGCAGTTGGGGATCCACCTTCATTTGATTAATAATTTCCCAGCCATCCATGCTGTTGTTCAGCATAATGTCTACAATTACGGCATCCGGTTTCTTCGATGACATCTCACCCAGCGCATGCTCACCTGTCGTGTAAGGGATGACGCGAAAGCCTTTCTCGGTGAGTTCCTCGGTTAGCAGCTCCGTCAAGCTGATATCATCTTCGATGATGACAATGGTTTTGCCCGTGAATTCATCTGCGGCTGCGGAAAGCAGCTCGGCTTCGATCATGAATTCAGGCTTCGAGATCAATGGGAAGCTTACACGGAACGTACTCCCTTCACCAAGCTTCGAGTGCACGGATATTTCGCCGCCATGGGCTTCTACAATTCCTTTTACGATGGCAAGTCCCAATCCCGTTCCGCCGATTGTTCTCCGGTCCGAGTTATCAATACGATAGAACTTCGTAAACAGCTTCGGAATCGCTTCTTCTGGAATGCCCAATCCGTCGTCGGTAATATCCACAACCGCTTGCGTACCAATCGCATATAGGTTGGCTGTGATACGTCCGCCATCTGGTGAATATTTCACTGCGTTGCTGACCAAGTTCATGAAAAGCTGGGTCAAATTATCCCGGTCACCGGAGATGACATACGGCTCTTTTGGCCTAGGAACATGAAAGATATGCTTGGTCGAGCTGCCTTGCTGCAACGTAAATACATCATTTAACACCTCGAAAAGGTCAACCGGGTTTTTCTGATGCGTCGACTTGCCGGATTCCATCCTTTGAACATCCAGAAAATCATTAATTAACGCTGTCAGACGGACTGTCTCCTGATGGATCGTTTTTAAATATTTTTGCTGCTTCTCTGGACTCGTCTCTTTGGTAAGCAGTCGTTCAGCGAAGCCTAACACACTGGATAACGGTGTACGAAGCTCATGGCTAACCGTGCTGACGAATTCAGACTTCATTTGATCCACTTCAGCCTGTTTGGTAATATCTCGATGTACAAAAACAGTACCAATTCTACCCGTCTCCCCAAACAACGGCTCTGCGTAAGCTTGGATCACCCTGCGGATCGGATAGGTAATCTCATACATGTACGACCTTTGGTCCAACACTTCTTCGCTTACCTGTTTGATCATAAACGACTTTAAGTCTGTGTTATCCTCGATCGAATGTGACACGGAGGCAATGAAATTTGCTAAAGGTATGTCAGACATGGCCTGCTGCTCTGGTATACCAAACAATTGATGCATCGTTGAGTTCGTCTTTACAATAACTCCCTCAACATCGACAAACTGCAAACCTTCTTGAATCGTGTTCATGATGTCTCTGGTAAGCGCTCTTTCACTCATCAGCAGCTCTTCGTTTTCTTCCATTTTACGCAGCATTTCTTGAAGCTCTTGTTGCTGCATATGCAGCTCTTCCTGCTGAGCAATCAACTCTTCATTCTGTGACAGCAGCTCTTCTTCCTTCGCTTGAATCTTCTGAAGCATCGTGTGAAAGGACCGATTGACGAGGCCGATTTCATCGTTCCGCTTGAGCATCTCCAGTTCGACCGACTGTCCTAAGGTCACTTTGGCTGCATTGTCTGCCAGCTTACGCAGCGGTCTGCCGATATTCTTGGCTGTAAGCGAAGTCAGGAACGTAATGAATACCAAGATGCCAAACACATACGCAAAAAATACGTAATTCAGATTGGATAAGGTTTTAAACAAGTTCCGTGCTTCCATTTCCGATTGAGAGGAGATGTGCAGGGAAATATCATTTATTTTGTTTAAGAGATCATAAACACTTGTCCCCACGCTGCCGTTAGGTGTCGTCGAGCCCGCTCTCACTAGCGCCAACGGATCTGGGTCATGCGCAAGCTTCACATATTTAGGAAACACATTTTCAAAATAGTTCTTCTCAAATGACTTTAAGGTTGCAAGCAGCTCTTGCTCCTGATTCGTTAAGGGGAGCTGCATAAACGTTTCTAATGCTTGCTCCAGCTCGGGTTTTTCCTTCATCACGGCATCATATTCGAATTCCTGACGAAAAGAGTAAAAAGCTCTGGCATGTAAAAATATTTGATTATAATGAATATAAATCGATGCCGTCGCTTTTTCTTTCTCTTTTAACAGTGTGATGCGCTCTTGGTAAGCCTGCTGGACATTGTTGCCTATCAGTGAAACGACAGAAGCTCCAACCATGACGAGTAAGGCAAAAAACAAAATCATTCTAACAAATCTGCGGGAAAGGCTCGTTTTCATAAGATTAGACATGGCAGATCTCCTTTACTCGGCTGGCTAGCTCCATTGGGCTAAATGGTTTGGACATAAAATAATTAGCTCCCGCCACCAAAATGAGCTCCTGATCCGCACGTTGGCTTTTTGCTGAAAGGACTAAAATTAAGGTATGCTCTTTCCCCGAAAGCTTTCTCACCTGAGCAACAACCTCAAGTCCTGACATGCGCGGCATCATATAATCTAAAATAATCAAATCATACGTCTGGCTTCGAATGAGCTCGATCGCCTCTTCTCCATCGGAAGCCTCCTCTATATCGTGTCCTTCATCTTCCAACGTATCTTGAATAAGCATCCGCAATACTTCTTCATCTTCGACTATTAAAATCCTCGCCATTCTTGAACCCCTTCACCAAAATTCGACAAATTCCTATCTTGTCAATTCGGTAACTAGCTTGAAAATCCTTTTTAAATGGCTCTAGCGGTGATTGCGACCTACTCTTATAATGAAAGCGTATACCCAAATGAAGGGAGAACGAAGATGAACAAAAGCAGAATCATTCAACCTATCAATTTGAATTGGAAGTTTCTGAGGGGGGATGAACCCAAAGCTTGGTATCGAGGTTTTGAAGATGCCAGTTGGCGTGAAGTGACTCTTCCTCACGATTGGTCTGTTGAAGAGCCTTTTTCGCAAGAACACTCCAGCGGTACTGGTTACTTGCCTGGCGGCATCGGATGGTATCGCAAAAGCTTGGCGCTTCCTCAGGAATTAGAAGGCAAACGCGTTTATTTGACGTTCGAGGGCATCTATAACAACTCCCAAGTTTGGTGTAACAGTTATTATCTCGGGAAGCGACCTTACGGCTACAGCAGTTTTACGTATGACATTACAGATTTCATATCCTTTGGGAAACATGATAATGTGATTTCCGTCAAGGTCGACCATAAGGATATTGCTGACTCACGTTGGTTTACCGGCTCCGGCATTTATAGAAATGTTTATCTAACCATCACAGATGCCATACATATTGATCAATACGGTGTGTTCGTCACAACGCCTGACGTCTCTGAAGAACAGGCAACTATCGCCGTTAACGTGCGATTGTCCAATGACTCACTGGCAGATACGACGATTCAAGTAACGAATACCCTTTGGGATGCCGACGGAAACCCGTTCGACTCCGCAAATGAGATTAGCGAAGTCCCGGCTCTTTCCAAGTACGAATTGAATCAAGCTATCAAGGTGACTAACCCTCGCCTATGGTCTCCGAGCACCCCTGAATTGTATGTATTATGTACAGAAATTCGACAAAACGGCGAACTCCTCGATCATGTCAATACGCCAGTAGGCATTCGTTGGTTCGAATTTGATGCGGCGAATGGCTTTTTCTTAAACGGTGTGAATATGAAAATCAAAGGCGTTTGCGTCCATCATGATGCAGGTGCACTGGGTGCGGCAGTTCCCGAGAAAGTATGGGTACGCAGACTTCAAGCCCTGAAGGAGATGGGCTGTAATGCCATCCGAATGAGCCATAACCCACCTGCTCCGACTTTGCTGGACTTATGCGACCGCATGGGTTTTCTTGTCATTGATGAAGCCTTTGATGAATGGGAAGGCGTGAAACATAAATGGTCCACTGGACATAATGTTTACCCGCCTAAGCATTTTGGCTACTATGAAGATTTCCCCCAATGGGGCGAAGTAGACATCAAAGAGATGGTATTGCGGGATCGCAACCATCCGTCCATTATTCTCTGGAGCATCGGTAACGAGGTCGATTATCCAAACGATCCTTATTGCCATCCCTATTTTCAAACGATGACAGGCAATAACGATGCCAACAAACCGGCGGCCGAACGCGAATATGATCCGAATAAACCGCAAAGCGATAGGCTGACCACGATTGCCAAACGACTTGTGCGTTATGTGAAGGAATGCGATACAACTAGACCTGTTACGGCAGCTTTGGCTTTTCCGGAATTGGCGAATTTGATTGGTTATGCGGATACGCTGGATGTGGTGGGCTACAATTACAAAGAGCATCTGTATGAGGAGGCGCGGCAGCAGTATTCGAATCGCGTCACCTTAGGCAGTGAGAATAGCGCCAGTTTAGAGGCTTGGCTTGCTGTCAGGGACAACGACGCGATCTGTGCGCAGTTTATTTGGACGGGAATCGATTATATGGGCGAGGCAAAAGGGTGGCCAGTCCGAGCTTCGCAAGCCGGATTCCTGGATCTAGCTGGCTTTAAGAAAGCCAGCTACTTTTTCCGAAAGAGCTTGTGGAAGCAGGAGCCGATGGCATTCCTCGCTGCCGCTAGGAAAGACGATCCTGCACATGCAGGGAACAAAAGATGGCACGGCGGCGCGCCCCATTGGAACTGGCAACCAAACGAGCAGCTGGACGTCTTCTGTTATACCAACTGTGAAAAAGCGGAGCTTTTTCTCAATGAGCGATCACTCGGAAGCAAGCTTCTCAAGGATTCGCCGCAAGGCTATCTGTCTTGGGAGGTTGGCTTTGAAGCAGGCACGCTTCGCGTTGCAGCCACTGGCCCCGACGGCTCCGAAAGCACCTATGCGTTGCAAACAGTCTCAAAGCCAGAAAAACTTGCGATGCGTGTGGACTCTCCTGAATTAAGCGCAGATGGACAGGATATTGCCCATGTTGAGATTGAGATCACCGACAGCCATGGGAATCTCGTTTATCTGGCAGATCATCTCATCCATGTATCCATCGAGGGACCAGGTGTGCTCATTGGCTTGGAAAACGGCGATGCTCAGGATGTAGAGCCGTACAGCTCTGCATTTCGCAAAGCGTACCATGGCAAGCTGCTTGCCTTCGTGCGAGCTGGCGTTGCGGCTGGTGAGATCAGCGTGAGGGCGGAGGCGCAGGGCTTGGCGACGGAACAGATCGTCATTGTGGTGAAATAATTATAGGGGTCCCAAGGCCATTTCTGTGGCTGGGACCCCTTTTGTGAAACATGGTAAATGCGAAAGTGCAACCTTTTGAATTGAGGTAAGCACTCGATCCGAAATGCGTGCAAATGTGCAACTATTTCTTCCAGCATTTCTCATTCCGATATCCAGGCCCCCACCAATTCCATTTACCAAGAATGACCATTAATGCGGGCACAAGCACCAATCGGATCACCGTGGCGTCGATGAAAATGGCTGCGGCAATACCAATGCCCAGTTGTTTTACACCAACAACATCGCCAAATGCAAACGGCAAGGTGACCGCGATCATAATCGCCGCAGCGGAGTTAATGATTTTAGAGATCGAACCCAAACCCACCAGCACAGCGCGCTGATTATCGTGTGTTCGTTGGTACTCTTCGTAAATCCGCGATACTAAGAAAACGCCGTAATCCATCGAGATCCCGAACGCCAGTCCGAATATAAAAACGGGAATCATAATCGCGATCCGACTCGGTTCCAAGCCGAAATGCCCCTCCTCAAATAGCCACGCCAGTATCCCGAAAGACGCACCTAAGCTTAACAGGTTCATGAGAATGGTTTTTAAGGGGATGAGAATAGAACGAAACGCGATGAATAACACCACATAATTCGAAACAAGAATGAACAGCAGTACATATTTTAAATTGTCAAAAATGTCATCGAAAATCTCCTGCTGATACTTCGCTTCACCGCCTAGAAGATAGGGCAGCGATGCTGCTGAGGTCCCTTCTTTTTCCCAGCGTCTCAGCCAATCCTTCACCTGCTGCGAGGCGGGGTCCCCCTTCAAGCGAACTTGCACGAGCATTTCATTCTCATGAACAAAAGCTTGCAAAATTCGCTCGTATTTCGCGCTAGCAAGCGGATTATGAAACACAGCATACAGTTGATCATACGGCATTCGCATTTTCGAAAATACCGACTCGACGTCTTCCACGAGCGGATCCTTCTCTATTTTTTGGATAAGCGCAGCCGTCTTCTTCCAGTCCTGAATCGTCAATTTGGAAGCTTTCCCCTGAGCAATGAGATACACATCTGAACTTGTTTGAGAACCGAAGTGAGCTTGATACGTCTCAAAAGCTGCTCGGGATGCATAGCCCTCAGGCAAGGAGGTTGCATCTGGAATCGCTAATTTTAACTTCGTAAGCGGCATGAAACAGCAGATAAGTATACAAGTAGCGAGCAGGCTCATTTGAACAGGTTTACGCATCACAAAGCGCGCGATAACCAACCAAATATTGCTTTTACCATGCCGGTTATATAGCGGCTTACGTTCAGCTCGAATAGCCGGCCACCACAAGGTTAGAAGAGCCGGCACTAGCGTTAAGGATAGCAAAACCGAAACCGCCAGAACCGTCATCGCACCTAACGCAATGGTCGAAAAGATCGGCAGCGGAATGAACAAGATGCCCATGAGGCCTAAAAACACGCTGAGCGCAGAAAATAAAACAGCTCTTCCAGCCGTTGTCATCGTGATCAGGATGGCTTGTCCTGCGGGGTGTACATGGATTTCCTCGCGAAAGCGGCTCACCATCATCAAAGCAAAATCGATGCTAAGCGCCAAACCTACCATCGGAATAACATTCAGCACAAAGTTAGACAAGTCGATACGTGTGCCAATCCACACCATCATCCCCATCGTACCTGAGACTGCGATTACGCCAACGAGAATTGGGATTAACGCCGAGGTCATCCCGCCAAAAGCCAGCCACAAAATGAAAAATGCCACTGGCAGGCCAATGCTCTCCGCTTTTCTCAAATCATGTTCACTCGCACGATTCACGTCTTCTTGCACCGCTGACTTCCCTGTCAACTGCACACTCATATCACGATGCTTCGGCAAACGCATTTGGAGTTCATGCAGAACAGGCTTCATTTCATGCGGACGTTGCTGAAAGCCAAGCAGCGCATAGGCGTGATCTCCTTGCAGCATTCCCTCTCTTTCGAGCGGCGAGATCACTTCATTTAACGCTTCCATACCGCGTAAGGTTAAGAGAGACTGCTGAATGTATCGCTCAAATTGCCGAGCATCCACCAGCGCTTTTTTCTCAAAAACAACAATGACAGGGTTCGCTGGGATGTGAAAATCAGCTGCAAGCGTCCGTTCGACTTGCGCATAAGCGCCGTTCGAGATCAGACCATGATCCTTCAGCACAGCTGGCAGCTTAGGGGCGTAGAACCCAAAATAGAGGAAAAAAATGACCCAGATGAGGAGGATCATTTTGGGATAACGAAGGGATATCATAGCAAGCTTCTGCAAGGTCATCCCTCCTCCTTACAACTCGGCTTCTCTCAGCCTAGTCGCTTGAACCAAGCGCTGTGCTAATCCAGGTGTGAACTTCGCAGCCGCAAGCATCATGTGCGGTAAATACGGCACAGCCAGCATGCCTTGCAGCAGATGCCCCCATTTCAAGGGACCTTTGAACTCCCGATGAATAGCTTGCGTGTACTCCCGCTCCCATTCCGCTAGGGAGATTTCTCCCTTTAAATAGCGGGATGCGAGAGGAGCGCATATCATCGCTGAACGCAGCGCCATCGACATCCCGTCACCGCAAAGCGGCGGCAGCATCATTGCAGCGTCTCCAAGGCGTGGAAAACTGTCCCACGCAAGCGGACTGCGTGTTAGCTTCACAGGAGCAACAGCTGCCTGCGTGCCAGGTACGGGCTTCGCAGCAGCTAGCCGTTCGAACAGCTTCCCATGCCTTAGGGAGGCTGCTTCAATTAACCCTATGATTGATTTTTCAGTCTGCTGGAACGCCTTGCGTTCCAGCAGAGCTGCTACGTTTACTCGACCGTCTTCAATGGGAGAAATCCCCAAGTATCCGCCATCAAAAAAGTACATCTCCACCACGCCATTCATTTCAATGCCTGTATAGTGGGATTTCACGCCTAGGTGCGTGCCTTTAGTGGATGCACCGTCAAGCGGACGTTGACTACGATGACCAGGAACACCCATTACGCCCGTAGCTGCAATAACAGCTCGTACATGATATCCAAGTACGTGCCCCTGCTTTTTGGCTTCTATAAAGTAGCCTCGCTCACTCGGTTCCACAGACATCACCGTCGTTTCAGTCTCCACTTGCACACCGGAGCGTAAAGCCGCATGATGAAGCCCAGCGTCAAGCTGGAATCGGCTAACTCCCCAAGCTTTTCCTGGAAGCGTAATCACCAGAGGTTGTCCTCGGTTAAGGCTCAAGCTTGTCCTATGGATTGCACTTGGCTTCAGGGCTGCTACAGCTTTACGCAATCCAAGCTTTTTCAGCATCGTAAGTGCTTCTGGAGACAAAAATTCCCCGCAAACCTTATGCCTTGGGAATGCTTTACGATCCAATAGCACCGTATCCCAGCCTTGGTCGGCTAAGGACTTCGCCATTACACTGCCCGCGATTCCTGCTCCGATAACGGCAACATCATAGCTGTGTGTCATCACGCCCGCTCCCTTTTCACAATCACAACAGCATACCTGAACAAAGGTCTCCAGGAAACCAACATATCCGATAGGCCCATGGATGTACGGAGGTTTGTCCAATCCTTTGCGCGAAAGCCTTTAGCCACAGACAAGGGACCATCGTTCAAGATATAGCGATTTTTAGAAATCATGCGAGCCGTAACCCAAACCGCTGCCCAAGCGAGCCAATGCCGATGAATATCATTAATCACGACTCCCATTCGGGAAGCCTTCAGCATACAGCCCACAACCTGAGGAAGCTCCGCATTCGTAAAATGATGCACAAATTGCGTGCCGGTCGTGATATCGACCCCATTTTCCGGAAGCTGAAACAAACTGCTCCTCATCACACGAACGCGTGGTTCAGTGCGAAAAAGTTCCCGTGCCTCCGCGCAAGCCTCCTCCGTAATGTCAACGAGCGTAATGGTAAGCGCTACCCCATGCTCGTCCGCCCAGCGTAATAATTGCCGATTGACGTCACCTGAACCAGATCCAATATCGAGAATCGTTAACGACTTCGGCTTGCCTGCCTGCAGCCATAAACGTTTTAAGCCGAATAAGGTTGGCCCCGCAGCACCAAATATGCGATTAAGCAAACGCAAATGCTGCAAGGCTTGCCGAAGCTCCGGACCGCCCGACGAGAAGTCATCCATTAATTCATGCTGCACTGCCCGTTGCTTGAGCCCCTTAAACATACGTTTCATCTAACTTATTTTCTTGAATGGCCGCAACACCTAGATAGGTGATTTGAATCATTTCACACGTCAGTCCGGGTCCAAAAGCAAGGGATATTCCACTTGTCGGTCCCGCTCCACGATTCGCAAGCTGCTGCCTAGTCTCATCTAATACAAAAAGAATCGTCGCCGAGGACATATTGCCATAATTACGCAAAACGGTTCGGCTCGGACGTGTTTCTTCTTCCGTTAACCCGTAAACTTCCTCCAGCGTGTCGATAATCCCTTTGCCTCCAGGATGAATCGCCCATAACTCCGGTTTTGGACCCCCAGCCAGCAGATGCTCAATTTGTTCAGGGATCCAAGTCCCAATTAACTTAGGAATATTCGGAGATAGATAGAGATCAAAACCGTGATTCCCTACATCCCATTTCATTTCATCTGCACAATTAGGTAATAGAATTGAGTGATCGTTCCCTAATTGGAAAATAGGATGCCGCAGGTCACTGCCGACACCAACCACACAGGCCGAGGCTCCATCACCGAAAAAGGAAGCACCAAATAAAGCCTCTCGATCACTAGATGGCTGAATGTGAAGCGTGCATAACTCCACACAGACAACGAGCACGTTGGCTGTCGGATTCGTGGAAACGATTTGACGGGATAAACATACTGCTTTCAACCCAGCAGCGCACCCGAGAAAATTGAACGGAATCCGATTCACATTGGCGGCTAGTCCCAACTGCTGCGTCAAGGCCGCATCCAGCCCTGGCAGGAACTGTCCTGTACAGCTTACGGTGATGAGATGCGTGATGTCAGACACGGCAATTTTGGCATCAATCAGCGCTTGATTAGCCGCCTGTAAAGCTAAAGGCACAGACTCCCGCTTGTAGGTAGCCATGCGATCAGATGTCGAAGGTGCTTCTTGATTCGTTTGTGAAAAATAACGGCAATGTTCAGCTGTTTCCAGCAGATTAGGTTCACAGGTGTAGCGCGTTTCTACGCCGCATTGCTTAAAAATTTTCTTCGCCCACCGGGCAGAGTTAGGGTTATCTCGTAATGCATCCGTTAAACGCCCAGAGGTATCTGCTTGATCTAAACGGAATTCTGGCACAGCAGTGCCAATTCCAAGAATTGCAATAACGTGATCTTTTTCCATGGTTTATGCTCATCCCCTTGCTCATTCAATTCTTGGCTGGACATGCAGGTCACTTTACACATATGTATTCAAGAATTGTGGCTTATATGAGAGGAATTTCCATTGGATGTTATTAATGGCGGCTCGGATGCCTAAAGCAAAAGAGCTAAGCGCATTAAAGCCGCCTAGCTCCATTAATATCAACTTCATCATATCGAATCAGCTGAATCCCATGCTCCATACAAAAATCCATAATACGTTTATTTAGCAGCAGTTCCCGATCCCATTTACGGTCAGTGACCACTTTTTCCCCAGGATAACGCTCATTGCCAAGCAGGCGGATATCTTCCTTGCTGTATGCAGCAGGATGAGTAACCCATGTGTAGCATCCGGCTTCAAGTCCGCTCAGAGCCGCTATCACATTGTCCACGCGATCCGAGCCTATCCAAACCATGGGCATGCGGTGATCCATCCAGCGAAAATAAATGAGCCCCTCTTGGCGGCACCAAGCATCCAACGCCTCCGTAAAACCTTTAATAACAAGTCCGAATTGCATATGCTCATCCACATACGAAATATGAAAGCCTAGCCCGCGAAGTCTGTCTAACTGTGCCTGCACCTCGGACATCGCTTCTTCCAAGCTCGGATGATTTTCTTTAAGCATCGCCGTTGTTGGAAAGAAGTAACCATCAGCGTCTATAAGCGATGCTACCTTATCTTTCGGTTGGACCGCGCCCCATTTCAACCGATCCCACTCGGAATTGAAGGTTAAATGCAGTCCAAAACAAATGTCAGGATGACCTGCGAACAATTCAGCAGCTTGTTCGATTGCGGGTCCATTGGCCATAACGGACACATTTTTTAGTATCCCTTTTTGACATGCCTCTAGTAGAGCCTTATTCGTAGAAGCGTTAAGCCCACAATCATCCCCACGCGTAATCAAATAAACCTGCTTCTGTTTATTCATCCAATCGGCACCAGATTTCATACGCTTGACAGTCCTCTACCATGATTTCCGTCCCGTTAGGGAGATTAAGTTGGACAGGCACGCCAGTAGGCGCTGACAAACGTATCTTAACATGTACACTCGCTTCTACGCTCCATTCCACGTGTACAAGCCCTTTCACCGTTGGCACCGTGCCTTTCGCCCATTGCAAGCCCTCAATCTGGGGGGCAATCTTAATTTTATTGAAGCCCGGCTCGAGTGGCTGAACACCAAGCACCATCGTGGCATATTCGGATAGCGGTAACGCACTCCAAGCATGGCAATCGCTGCGCGGAGATTTATGATCGATCTCCGGAAGTGTCGTCAAATGCTGGTCAAGGAAGGATCTCCAACGATCCCATTGCTGATGGGCATGGGGATACAAACCAGTCATTTCCAATGCTCTACACAATTGGAAGGACATTGGCGTAGATACCTTGTCCAACGTATTGTCGTCCAACATGCGCAGCATCAGCTCACGAGCTTCTCCCTCTTTGACCGCACCAGATAAAACAGCCCAAACCTGCACATGCTGGCTGGTTTTGTCCGTTTGAGGTATATCCACAAAGATCTTACGATCTTGCGACCAGCAATGTTTGCGCACCGCCTCATTGACTTGCTCCTGCTTATCTAGGCATTCCCGTGCCGCATCTCGCCAACCAGTCCACTCGTAGAGCTTTGCCGCTCTTTCGAGCGCTGCAGCGTACATCAGACTTAGAATCGTAAGCGGCGGGTTTTCTCGACCTGCAGGCGAGCCGGAAGTCCAATCTTTTACATTATCGATATAGCACCAGTACTTATCTGGCGTTGACCCAACATAACCTTCAGGCGTAAGTAAGTCGTCGAACCATTGCAGCAGATCAGACATCGTGGCCCGATATGACTTGATCAGCTCCAGGTCTCCGAAGTACATATAATGCTCATACAACATATGAATCCAATACAACGAAAATGACGGAATCACACGCGGCTCCATCGACGGATATCGGCATTGCAACATGCCGGATGGCAGTCTTGAGCTATGAAAATCGAACAGCGCGCGTCTTGGCAGACGATCATCCGTCGATAGCTGATAGGTATACATCATTTGCAGCCTAGTATCCATAATGTATTGCAATTGCTCGTAATAGGGGCAATCCTCATACGTCTCGTGCATACATCTTAGAAGTGTATTGATGCTTATATCCCAAATTTGATTCAGCTCCGGATCCGAACAGGTAAAAGTTCCTTCTATTTCAAGCGGATACCCGGTATCCCTAAATGTAAAGCTGGTTAGTTGGATTTGTGCATCTCCAGCTTGCACTTCAACCCGTACGAAACGAGCCGTACGGAACGTAAATGGTTCATAGCTCTCAGGACTTTGCTCCGTTCCGACGCCAGCCACCGTATACTGATCAAATTCGCCGAGCAGACAGCCGCCTTCGGCCTGATCGCGAATTCCTTTTTCCCTTTTGCCCGTCATTGACGGTATTGGTTCATAGCATTCTGCACATAACAGGCGGATATGACTTCCCGCGCCACCGATCATCGACAGCTGAATATAGCCGGTTGCGAGCATGCCCACATCAAACTCAGCCCATACCTTGCCTCCCGGCTGCACGGTGACAACATCAGTACCTTCAGCCAACCGTTGAAACTTACCGGCTTCTATCCCCTCAGTCCGTACTACCTTTGCCCAATCGGTTACCTTCTCAGCAAGCGCAGGAATCGGTCTAGCTTTCAAATTCCATGGCAAAAACAACCCCCAATTATCCCTTGTAGCCATAAAAGGTACTGCTGATTGCCAGTCACCGTCATCGAAGGCGATCTGCTGCCAGCCGTGCGGGATGTGCGTGCCTTCGACACACTCCAAGCCGCCAAGCCACGAAGTTACCTTCGTCGGCTCTAAATGGTAGCCTTTGTCCGCGAAGCATTTCCATCTTTCATCCGAATGTAAGGCATCGACAAGGCTTCCATCCGCCCTAACCAATGCTCCATCCAACCAGAATCCGCCTAACTCCGCACGAGTGACAGACATTGGACCCGCTTTCCCTTCGCCATGCCACGGGGATGCATAGTAATAATGCAGCACCTTCGCTGCCAGCACGTTTTTTCCTGGTTTAAGCTGATCAGTTAGATCGACCGTTTCATAGTAATGATTCCATGCATCCCCTTTACAAGGACCGACTGCCACCGATTCTCCATTCAAATACAGCCGGTATCGGCTATCTGCAGAAACCTGTACGATGAGTTTAACGTCTGTCGCATGCTCAACTTCGAATTCGCGTCGGAAATAGACAAGTTCATGGTCTCTTAAAGCGCTGCTTCGCTCCATACCATCGGTCCAAATCCACATGCCTTGCCAACGCTTGCTTTCTTCCCTATAAGCCATGGTGTTTTCAGACCTCCTCATTCTTGTGGATTCAGCACATTGCGTTGCTCCCGTCGATGCATCACAGACATGTACCAGAACATGAAGGCTGCAACAAGGGCTAACAACGTTCCAATTGTATACAACGTATTAAAATTAAATCGATCCACAATCCAGCCACCCCCATTGCTGGATATCAGGCTCGCCAAATTGACTGAAATCACTGCAAACATCGTCTGCCCAGTAGTCTTAAGTCCATCCGGAGTCATTTCATAAATGAAAGTAATGCCAGCTGCTGTGTACAGACCAAACGTTATGCCGTGAAGTACTTGATTGATAAGCAGCAAACCGAAGGCCGGCTCCATGGACATCACGAACCAGCGCAGCGCAGCTGCAAGTGCGCACAAGGCAAGAATGTTGAAAAAACCAAATCGTTTCAGCAAATACCCCGATAATATCAAGAAAGGCAATTCACTAATGGCCGAAACCGTATTTAGCAGGCCGATGTTCTGTGCCACTTCGCCACCTAGCTTGCTAACAAGCATCGGGAAAAATACATTGTAAAAGTTGCTGGCGATGCCGAGTAGAAACGCACACACGAGAAATAAAATAAAACTGCGATTACCCATTAACTGCTGAAAGCCAGATGCCATCGCTTTCGTCTTCAGTGTACCGGAGCTTACCGGCTTGACGAGCAGCAGCGCACCGAACGCGAGCGCCATCATGAGCATATGGACGACAAACATCGTATTAATGCCGTACTTGTTGTACATGATGCCTAATGGCGTCACCGCAAGTGCAAAGCTGATCGATCCTAGCACACGGATGTTGCCGTAGCTTTGTCCGTGCGCTTTGGCATGACCTACTGTCAGCTGTTCCATATTCGGTCTCACAACGGAGAACAAAAAGGTGTAAAAAGCGGACACAATAATATACAAGTAAAACCTATCCCCTGCCAGCAGATAACAGAAAGCAACTAGCGGAGTCAGTAAAAGACTGGCCAAAACTAGTCGCTTGCCGATGTCAAACCGGTCGCTCAGCAGCCCCCATACAGGCTGAGCCGCAAGTCCGATCATCGGTCCTAGTGAATATAGAAGACCGATTTGGCTGTTGCTCAGACCTTGTTGGGAGAACCAATAACTCAAAAATGGCTGGTAAGAAGAAACCGCCATATAGTACAGCAAAATATAGAGGTGCATGGAATACTTCGTTAAATGGGTGTTCATCGACACCGATATCGACGCGGGCACTGAGGCTGCTTGCTTTTCAAGCTTGCCTGCCATTAGATATTAATCATCGTAGAAGTGGATTCGGCGAGAATTTCGTCCGCTCCAACTTCTCGGCCCAGTCGATCGGACATGTAAATCCCTTCACTGATCAGCATCGTCTGCAGCGCAAGCTGCGCTGTTGGCAGCAGCGGCACGCGTCCTTGCAGCGCTGCGATCCAGTGATTCTGGGAGGAATCATAGGCATCCTCATTCTCGAATAGCTTGTGACGGCGGAAATCCATCGCATCCAGCTTCACGGTCGAATCAATTTCCAAATCGCTAATCGTCGTATGATAGCTGAATGGTGACAGTCGAATGCCGCCTTGTGAACCGACGATACTGCTGCCCTCGAATTCGTTCATATGGATCGCCCACGCTTCGATAATATCCAGCGACGCACCGCCAGCGAACTTCACGAAGCCAAGCCCAAGCTCTTCGACATTGTAGCCGCTCTCCTCGCGACGCTTGGGGTCCATGTCCGTTTCTTGATAGATTTTCCCACTCACCCGCTCCACCGTCGGTTGGCCAAGCAGGTACAGCATTTGTGAAATGTGGTAGATGCCCATATCGAACAGCGCGCCGCCTGCAGATTCCTGCTTGCGTACAAACGTCGGCGTGCCATAGCCGTCGACGTAAGGACGACCGCGACGCCGGTATCCTGTCGAGCGAGCATGGTACAGTCGGCCCAGCTTGCCGTCTTCGATGAGCAGCTTGGCTGCCTTCGTTTCCTTCGTGTACAGCTGTCCAAGCTGCACATGAAGCATACGACCGGTGTCCGCCGCAGCCTGAACCATTTTGACGCCGTCTGTGTAAGAGCCGGCAATCGGCTTCTCACAATAGACGTGCTTCCCAGCTTCCAACGCGGCAATGGTTACAGCCGCATGGTAGTTATTATGAAGGCACACATCCACAGCATCTAGATCGTCGCGCTCCAACAGTTTACGGAAATCCGTATACTTATGCGGGATTTGATTTGCCGTACAGACGCGATCCAGCTCCGCTTCATTAATATCGCAAGCCGCAACGATTTCCGCATCTGCGATTTCTGCATATCGCTTCAAATGGCCTTTGGCAATTTGTCCAACGCCGATCATGCCGATTCTCTTTTTCCCCATGATTGTTATTCTCCCTTATGTAGTGATTTCGTTTTAATAGCACGCTTGACCGAGGAAAGCAACCATTCCACCTCAGCATATTGATCCCCTGGTGCATTGTACTCCAAGCCTACACAGCCTTGGTAATCGGCATCATGCAATATTGTTAGACATTCCTCCAGACGATTCACCATATTATTGGCGTCTAGATGGGTGTGCATAATGTACTTGGCTAGCCTACGATCGCCATTCTCGATATCGCTGCGCCAGCGGTTAAAATGCAACAGAATCCCGTATGCCGGGTGGTCAACGGCTTCGGAAACCCGCTGCATCACGTCGGGATACAGCTGAGCGCCGTAATGATTTTCGGGTCCTACCTTGAACCCGGCGTTGTAAGCAAATTCGCTGTATTCCTTGTATCCGGAAACGATACAGTCGAACTGCTCCTCCGTCAGATCCGTCTGATCACGTACCCCAAAGTCGAGGCGCATCGTCTTCGCTCCGAGATACTCTGCCGCACGCAGATGGGCAAATGCGTTACGACGCAGCTCCTCGCGCTGCTCCCGATCGTCATGCCACAAATCTGCCCAGTCAACGCACAGATTTACGAGCTTAAGTTCCTTTTCTTCAAGCGCTTCTTTAACTTTTCGTAGATAATCTTCTTCCGTGCTGAGCAGCATGCCGTTCCAAATATCGGCTGTTTCCAAGCCGTAACGGAATTTGCAGGACTCCAAGTACCCAAATAGGTCGATCTTGCCTTCCTTGCGCAGTCCGTTAAATGAATATGAAGCAATGGATATGTTTTTCATTAAAATCAGCCTCCTAAAGCTTATTGTGCTTATTTCTTAACGTTTACAATGAATACCTCACTTGATGTTGCCCCAGCATCATTAACAAGCTCTGCGCGATACGCATACGTTCCAACGCTTCGATTCGTTAATAGGACCTCCGCTGATTGGGCAGCTGGTGTTTGCTGAATCAAAGATTGTGTATGGATGAGCACGCCGTTCTCATAGAGATGATAGGTCGAGCCGTTCGTTCCCCACCACATATGCATACTAACCTTATAGCTGCCATCTCCATCCCAATTGTCCGAGGAAAGAACGGCTTTCCCTGGAGCAGCATTCGTTACTTTCACTTCTCGGACTTCACTTCTTGTCGTACCGAATGCATTGGTAAGCTCCGCATAATACCGATAGCTGCCGTTCTTTTTGCCGTAGACGGAGGTTGTTACGGTTTGTGCGCTTGGTGATTCATCCATTAGAATGACCGTATCCATAAGGACATCATTCTCGTAAAGCTTATACACTCGGCCGTTATTTCCGTAGTACAAATTCATTTTCACTTGATAATTGCCATCTAGCAGCCCGGTATCATGTCCATTATCATCGCTTAGAACTGGCTTGCCAGGCTTGCCTGTACTCTTAGAGGGGATATTCCCAACTATCGCAGTAGCTGTACCACGGTTTCCTGAGGCATCTACAAATTCAAACGTAAAGGTGTCATTAAAAAGGAATCTGTAGCTGTTTGAACCCTCATTATTCGTGATGGTCACAGCTTCACTTGGTGTTATCGTGGCTATGACTTCCTCTGCTCCAGGATCAACCGTGCTATATGTCACAGCTGCCGTAGGCGCTTTCGTATCTTTAAAGCCATCGCGAATGTAAGCATTGACCTGATAGGATGTATATTCAAGCGGCCATTCTTTGAGTCCACGGTTTCTGGTCTCTGTTAAAAAGGCTTGTAAGGTTGCGGTTTTACCTAACGTGCCATGGTAGGAATCAACTGAGCGCGAAGGATCGTCCCAAGTGGGATTGACCATATCGCCGATCCCGCCGCCCCAGTTATACTGGATATTTCCCGCATAATTAATCCCAGCGTAATTCCTAATCCCGACATAGGAGCCTAGCTCTTTCCGATTAGCAACAATGTTGCCCTCGAGCGTAACTGTCCCGCTCCCTAGATCATCGAGCCAAAGTCCCCATACGGCAGCTGTTCTGGGTGCGCTGCTATTGGTTGGATCCATCCTTTTTCCTGCCAAAATAACGTTATTCTTGGCATGGGCGAACGTTCCGGCTGCCAATGGTGTACCGCTATAGCCCATCTGTAAACCGACGGAATTCTCCACGATCAAATTATCCTCATACAAGCCGCCTGGCCGACCATGAATGCCATGACTGGCACCTCGCGCAATGATATTCCCTCGCACAACGACATGATTGCCTACATTGCTCGTCTGAATATACATATTGTGATTGTATTGATTGGCTCCAGCACCAGGAACGGACTCATTCCAACCGTTGTGATCAAACAGATTTTCTTCCAGTAAAAGTCCATCTACACTTGTCGCATAAATGCCCGAAGGTCTTATCGCATTGCTGGTCGACGTATTCGGTGCCCAAACATCTGTTACAATGGATCTTCTGAGTTTAAAATTTTGATATTTAAAGGTTAAATAGTTTTGGACAATGATATCTGTAAATTCAAACTTACAATCTTCGACTAAGATATTGTCTCCGCCGCCCACGAAGCGTAAACTTGCCATCGAAGTCCCGTTGAAAGCGGGATCAGCGGGGTCCATTTTATAAGCCACAATATGAAGACCTATGATAGCTAAATGGGAACGCACCTGACCGTTATGATCGATAAAATGGGTACTAATCTTCAGTTTCGGCCTATCACCAGTGTGACCATAATAGGAAAGGACAAGCGGCTCGCTTGCGTTTCGGCCTGATTTAAACCGGCCTAACGTTTCGTCGGTCCACGTATCCCCTCTTTTCAACAGCATATGATCCGGATACCCATCTCGAACCAACGAAGCTGCTTTAGCAAGCGTTTTCACAGGCGTGTTAGCTGAAAGTCCATCCGAGGAATCATCACCTTCAGAGCTGCTTACATATACGATTAAGCTGTCTGAGCTCGTACTAATTTCCGTCCAACCGCTATTGGTTTGGTTGTCTTCCGCATGAACAATGCTTGAGCAGGTAAATATCGTAATCAATAAAATTAGAGCTGATACCATTTTCTTCAAAGTTCGTTCCTCCTCCATATTGGAAAAGATACTTACTGTTCTGATCTTATTTTCTCAAACACCTGAAAGCTCCGCTCCGCACATTCCGATATCGCAATGGGGTGAAAACCTGGAATATTCGAATACAAGGTATCGTTCAATGGCCGTGTCCATTGCGACGGAATGTTCTTCGCGCCAAGGAAAGCGCCCATGATCGAACCAACGGTTGCGCCATTGCAATCCGTATCCCAGCCTCCCAGTACCGCAGTTGCGATCGCCTTGGTAAAATCACCATCACCATGGATGAGCGCAGCTGTTACAAGTGCAGCATTATTGTTGGTGTGCACCTCGTGATAATGGTTAAAAGCATGCCAAATTCGGTCAATCATCTCGAGTTGATCCGGCGTGGTCTTGGCAATCTGAATCGCCTTGCGAATATCGTGGGCTAGCCGGCTAGTATGCGGAATTTCACGCAAGCCGATCTCAACGACCCTTTCGATATCCGTTTCCACAAAAGCAGATGCGATCATCGCCGCAACGAACATTTCCCCATATATCCCATTCTTAACATGGGAGAATGACGCATCTCTCCAGGCCAATTCTGCTGCTAACTCCGGATTTCCAGCAGCGCCATAAGCCAGACCATCCGCACGAATCTGTGCGCCGATCCATTCCCGGTAGGGGTTGAGATGATGTCTCACCCAGTTTAGCCTATCCTGCCAGTCTTCTGGCTGTGTAGCACCCAGGTGATGTGTCACCTGGGCGAAATTCAAATACGCTTGGGTTTCAGCTGTGCAAACCGCCTGATAGGGCAGCATTTGGTGCCAGAGCTTGCCAATATCCCATGTGTTAAACGCCAAGCCATAGCGTTCGAGCAAAACTAATCCCAGAACGGTGTAGCGGATATCATCATCGGTCGGCATGAACTGCAGTTGTTCACGAGTCGCAATCAGATTCGACGGACGAAGCGATAACGCCCCGTTTTGTTCTACCTGCGAGTGCATCGGTGCATAATTGTCGATTGGCCATGCATCCGCTCCCTTAAACCACAGCTTGACGTATTTCCAACCAGGATGCCGACTATCCCCTTTCATGAACGGAGCCGTTTCGAAAGGCAGCCCCAGCGCACAGCCGGAACACCGACCAAGCCATGCGCCATGGAACTTATCTCTCCATTCTTCATCCGTAAAAGTAGGGTTGCTTCTTTGGGGACTTTCCGGTCTTAACTGTCTAATCTCTTCTAAGGAGTTCGGCTCGTTATATGGGAAGTCCGATTGAGGGCTTAGTTGAGTTAAGGCTTGGTAAAATGCCTTCAGCTCATCCTCCGTCCATTCTTTGGAAGCTGCCCATCGCGCTTCAAATTCCGTCACGTCGCAGCCTTCTTCTCGCTTTTGCCGCAGTTCTTCTCTTGCCAAATCTCTTACCTGCATCCAGCCTGCCAGCCCAATCACCTACTCCGTATATGTCTTCAATTCCTTATTTCATATAGCGGCTATAAGCGGATTGCTGTACTTCAGTGAATTCATCAACACCCATATCTTTCAGTTTCTTCATAAAGCCGTCATAGCTCTTCTCGACATCTTCCGCACCCATAATCCACTTTTGAACCATTTCTCTCACATAGGTGTTAATCGCTACTGATAATTGATCAAATTTCTTTTTCTCTTCTGCCGTATAATTTAAGATGGGGAACGGCTTTTTCATATACTGATTTTTGGAGTAGTCCTCCACAGCTGTGATGGAATCCGGTGTAGATACAAGCTTAGTGAACTCTAGCGATTGCACATAACCGAATTCATGCTGCGCACCGAACTTATACATATTTTCCAAAGGTGTGCCTTTCATAATTTCCGGCATCATCTTAATTTGTCCGTTTTCCTTCGTATATGTTTGACCTTCTACCCCGAAATTGGCCAAGCGATTGCCTTCTTCCGAGAACCAGAAATCCAAGTATTTAATGGATTCTACAGGGTATTTATTTTTCGCGCCGATTCCCATGCCATGATTACCGAATTTTTGCTGCCAAGTCGCCTCGACATGCTTGCCGTTTACGTTTTGAGGAGGGGCGATGACAGCTAATTCAAAGCCTGGCACTTGCGTAGCCAACGAGCGATTGAAGTTCAATGTACTTGGGAAGAAGTCATGCGTTGATCCGCCTTTATTTTCGCCTAACAGAACATCCCTAGCTTTAGCCCCTCTAGTAAAGATTTCAACGTCAATAAGTCCTTCTTTATACCATTTGGCAATATTAATCATAGCGTTCTTGAATTGCGGCTGTGTAGGTCCATAAGTCAACTTGCCCCCAGATTCCGCCCATTGCAGCGTCAGATCCCCACCGTACGTCGCATCAAAAAACACAAGCAGATCATAGATCCCGCTAGTATCTCGGCTGAAATACGGAACTTCATCCGCTTTGCCATTCCCGTTCGGGTCCTTTTCCTTAAACGCTTTCAACACGTTATAATACTCCTGATACGTCTTAGGAACTTGGAGACCCAGCTTTGTCAGCCAATCTTTGCGAATAAGCCAGCCTTTACTAACACCGCTTCCATCATAGACGTACGGAATGAAGTAAATTTTGCCATCAGCCGCTTTGGCATATCTGGCGTAGTCAGGATCCTTATCCATAAACTTCTTCAAGTTTGGTGCGTTTTTATTAATCAACTCGGTTAAGTCCATCAAAGCACCTTGTGGGCCATATGTTTTCATCGTTTCACGGAACCCGTGTACGATATCGGGAACTTCGTTCGATGCGATCATCAGGTTGAACATTTCGCCGCTCTTTGAGCCGCTGCTTGGTCCTGTGCCTTTCAAGTTCACATTCGTTAACTCAGCAGCCTTCTTGAACACGGCCCAGTTATTATCGAATGCAAAGCGATCGCCATAATGCATATGTATCGTTAGATCGAGAGGCTTCTCACTCACTAGGGAGCCTGCTAATTTCTTCGGCTCTGGCGTTGCTGCAGGCGCATTGCTTGCTGCTGTTGACTCACTGCTGTTGCTGCTCGTGCTGCAGCCCACTAAACCTGCTGCAAGACCCATTGTTAATACTAGCGCGACCCCTTTGTTCATGCGTGACGGTTTATTCATCATTGATCGAAAACCTCCCATTATATGTTTATTATATATAAGAAAAACGTCATGTGACGTAATTCCAAAAGTTAACAATCCTGATTCTTTTCTATCAGAATTGCACTACCCCTTCAAAGAGCCAATCATGACACCTTTTACAAAAAACTTCTGAACGAATGGATACACTATCAGGATCGGCAGTGTCGCCACAATGATCGTGGCATAAATCACAGTTTCTTGCGCCGTCACACTTAAATCGCTCAAATTCTTGATTTCGTCAGCAACTTCCATTTGCACGACCAGCTTCTTCAACAATACCTGTAAGGGCATTTTCGATTCTGCCTTTAGCAGCACCATCGCCCAGAAATAGGAATTCCAATGCCCAACTGCGTAGAACAGACCGATTGTCGCCAACGCTGGCTTCGAAAGCGGGAGATAGAAGCTCCAGAGTATTCGCCAGTCGCTGGCTCCGTCGACCTTCGCCGATTCTTCCATTTCCTCCGGTATCGCCTGCAAGAACGTTCTGAGAATGATGACATTCATCGTCGAGATCGCAAAGGCGAGCAAAAATCCTGTTCGGCTATTGAGCAAGCCCAAATCCTTAAGGTTCAAGTACGTGGGTATCATCCCTGCGCTAAACATCATCGTAAAAGCAATGAAGAAGCCGATCGCTGTTCTGCCCATTAACCGTTTTTTCGAGAGCGGATACGCCCCCATTGTTGTGAAGAGCAGGTTGACGAGCGTCCCTGCCACCGTATAAAAGATCGTGTTCGCATAAGCGACCCAGAGCCCTTTCTCCTGCAGCACTGTCCGATACGACTCCCACGTAATTCCTTTTGGAAGTAAATACACGTCTCCTCTTAAGACATACTGCGCCTGACTGATCGAGGCAGAGAACACATAAATAAACGGATAAATCGTGGAGATAGCGAGCAATGAAAGAAACAGATAATTGATAGCGGAGAAAATCTTTTCTCCTCTGGATAGTCTCATAGGGGGCACCTACCACAGTCCGTTGCCGGTTAATTTTTTACTGATCTTATTGCTTAGGAAAACTAGAATCAGACCTACTGTATTGTTAAAGAGCCCGACAGCGGTGGCCAAATCATATTTCCCTTGGACTAGTCCTGACCGATACGTGTAGGTGCTTAGCACATCTGCTGTTGCATAGGTGGACGGCTGATATAACAAAATGATTGCCTCGTGTCCAACTTCAAGAAAGTTACTAATGCGGAGCAGCAGCATAATGACAATCGTGGGCAAAATGCCTGGTATGGAAATATGCCACATCCGTTTCAGCTTGTTCGCCCCATCCATCGTGGCTGCTTCATACAGCTCCGGATTCACCCCAGACAAAGCGGCGATGTAGATGATGGCACCAAAGCCGACTTCCTTCCATATTCCCATCGAGATAAAAATGGTGCGGAAATACTCTGGGATGGTGAGGAAGTAAATTTTGTCCCCGCCAAGCTTCTCAATCAAAAGGTTAATGAAACCATTCGTTGGCGCTAAAAAGTTAGTCACAAGCCCGGCAACAATGACGATGGAGATAAAATGCGGCATGTACGTCATCGTCTGAATGATTTTCGTAAACCAGAGCTTCCTCACCTCATTCAGAAGTAGAGCTAGCAGAATTGGCGCTGGAAAGGCAAAGATAAGGCTGTACAGACTGATCAACGCTGTATTTGACAGGTTTCTTAGGAAATAGGGGCTTTTGAAGAAGACTTCAAAGTTTTCAAACCCGACGAAGGGGCTTCCCTTAATCCCTTTAAATAAGTTGTACTCCTGAAAGGCCACAATCAACCCGTACATCGGCTTATATTGGAACAGGAAGTACCATACTACGAAAGGGGCCAACAATAGATATAAAGCGTAATCTCTTCTTATCTTGCTTGTGATACCGTTTACATTTCTGCCTATCAATTCATTCACTTCCTTCTGGCCTACTGGATATGTGAGCATCGTTTGGTTCTTAGATCAGTTATATAGGCAGATTGGGTTCACCGTAAATCATTAAAATTTGTGATGATCACGATCTTGTAGAACCCGCAATATATAAGGATATTAAGCTTGTATATCCAAAAAAAACGAGATGCAGTTATGGGCTATCCCACATCTGCATCTCGTTTTTTCATGTACTGGCCTGGCGAAACGCCTTCGTATTTCTTAAAAATGCGAATAAACGTATTCGCATTATTACATCCGACGAGCAAAGCCAAATCTTGAATTTTGACATCTTCTCGCTCTATGAACTCCTTCGCCTTCTTCACGCGATACATATTCAAGTAATCTTTAAAATTTTCACCTGTATACTGCTTGAAAATGACGCTCACATAACTCGAGGAAAGCTGTAAATATTCACTTATATCGGTTAAAGAGATATCTTTGTCATAATGATCTCGAATATAGGCCACCATTTTATCCGTCAATACGTGATCGAGCTCTGCATTTTTGACGTCTACTTTATTTAGCAGCTGTCGGACCAAATCCATAATCGATTGTCGGTATGCATCCACATGCTCCTGGTGTTGAAGCAAGCGGACTTGCCACTCTTGTCCGAAGATATCTGAAGACTGTATTTGCAGCTGCAAGCACATCCGATTAATCGTGGTAATGAATGCAAATGTTAAGCTATTGATATTGCCGCTTAAGGCATCTTCTGAGTCACAATTCCTTGCGATCAGCTGATGGATCAAGCTTTCAGCTTCCTTCTCATCTCCCGTCATGATCGACTGAATGAGTTCACGTTCTGCCTCCAGCGGGTAATACAAATGATTGATAAACCAAGTAGATCGATCTTCCGCGGAAATAACAGATTTTCTCGTAAATTCAAAGCCTAGCTCTAATAAATACAAGCAGTCTCGATACGATCTTTCAATATCTGCATACGCCGTGACGGTTCTACCTACGACAGCTTTCCATTGCAATGGATAATTACGATCCATCTCTTGAATGTATTGATTACAGAACTTGGTCATATCATCAACCGATTTGCCACACACTAAGATCGCTAATCGATGAAAGTCCAAATCGATGACAAAACCTTTTCCAGCTTCTCGAAGATCTTCCTCAGCTTTTGCGATAAATTGCGATTTCACCGCCAGCACGCTTTCTCGCTCCATCGTATCCAGGGATTTAATGTCTGTCATTTCGAAAACGGCAACTGAACAAGGCAGATCAATGACCTGCAGTTCATGTTTGGACAGCTCATCCTCCATAGCGGCATAGGAAACCTTGCCAATCAGCAAATCTCTTAAAAATTTCGATTGCAAGGAGCCTTTTTGATGTCGAATGATCTCCGTAAGCTCTTTATTTGTATTTTGAAACGTATCCGTAACTGACCTCAGGAATGAAAACTCATCTTCCTTCCCGTTCGTTTTACGCCGGTTGCCCGCTGCCTCATGATAATGCACCAACGTCCGAACCGGCTTATAAGCGTTTCTGGCCAGCACAGCAGCTATGATTAATCCCGCGATTAAACAAAGTAATCCAATGATGAGCGAATTTCGAAGTACACCGTTACTCACCTGAACGGCTGCTGATTCATTAATAATGTAGCTGTAATTCCAATCCTTCAACACTTTGCTGGATAACAAATAAAAGGATTGATCCGCTTTGGCCTGCATCTCGACTTGGGCAAATTGTTTGCCCGCATTCCAAGCTAATAACTGCTTATGTAAGAATTCACTTTGCTCCCTTAAATCTGGATCACCGGTGTAGAAAAACATCATTTGATCCTTATACAAAATGGAAATTGCTTCATTGGTCAACTTCCCCAATGCTGGTATAAACGCATCCGCCTTGAAGGTCACAAAAAAATAAACGTCCTCCGCCCTAGGAAGCTTAGCCTTCACGGCTAATTTCACCGATTGCGAGTTTGCGCTTTCTAGCTCATAAATGGAAGTCGGCCTATTCTCAGATGCTGGGCCAAATAGCTTCTGCAAAATTTGCTCTTTATTTAATCCTTGCTCTTGAAAATACCGATCGGTATCAATCGTATAATCTGGCGTAATAACAGTCCCCGAGTTGTTCATTGTCATATCAATTCGAAAGCCAATATTGGCATAAGCATCGTTGTTCGTTCTTAATTCCGCAAGTGCTAATGTATTAAAATAGGGATTAATGCCTCTCCCTCGGCTGTAATCCACAATCTTGTCGTTACTCTTTAATCGGTTGATACTATTTAATGAAGAAAGCAGCATGCCGTCAATTTTGTCCCGCACCTGCTCGATCAGAACCCGCTGCTGCGCATCAATTCGTTTGTCAGCAAATTCATTCTGATTGTAGTAATACACGCCTGAAGTCACAGATGCATAGAGCAACGCAACAATAAAAATGACCAGAAGCAGCTTAAAATAATATTTTCCTGCTTTCATGTCATGTCCCTCCAGTAATCGATTCTTGTTCAGCAACCCCTGTTGTTAACGCTTACTTAGAGGATTTTATATGCATTTTTTTAGATTATCAAGTTAAAAAAATAACCATTTTTTTGACTCATCACGATTTTATAGACTTTCAAATGAAAAAAAGCCCTGCGCGTCAGCAAGGCTTCCTAATATTCAAATTAATTATTAATATAACGTTCAAAGATGGAACCAAAATCTTTGACCTTCAATTCCGTATGCTTGCCCTTCAACCAATTGTAAGCTGAATCATTGATCGCATCGAATTGAGCTACAGGTGAAGTCGACTGCGTTGAGATACGACCTGTTGCTTCCTTCGCGATGACTACGCTTTGCTTGGCATATTCAAACAAGTCTTCGTTGTGGGATACCGTCTCCGAAATTTTGATTAAGGCTTTGTATAAGTCCTTAATCTGCTCGATTTGCTTCTTATCCACATCAATTGAGAAGTTCGTGTGACCAATAATGAACTTAATCTCAACGTCAAGATCAATCGTTCCAGCCGTTTCCATATAGACTTGGGAAATGGCATGTTGGTGATAGCTATAACGTTTCAGCACACGCTTGCTGCTGATCGCACTGTCTCCATCCAAATGAATGAGGGCAAGGTTAGTAAAGCAGTACTCATCCTTCTTGGATTTGATAATGAAGAAAATTTTCTCGCCATCCTCATGCATGACATAATCATCGGAATCGACTTTATCAAAATCCGCTGGACTAATCACTTTACCAATATCGCTTAAACCTAGTGCATCTGCCGCAAATTTCTTGAACAATCGAATCATCCTCTCATCATTAGGCGCTTATTTCGTTCTCATCTATTATACAGGATTGGTAGAATTTACATAAGTAGTAGATTGTTCCACATGCTATCGCTTTTCTTTCTGGCGGAATCGGCCAGGGGGTATTTTTTTCTCCAATATGAACGTACGTGTAAAATAATGAACTGATGAAAATCCAGTCATTTCCGCAATTTCTTTAATAGGTAAATCACTGCTCAGCAAGAGATGGGCGGCTTGGCGAATGCGTTCACTTCGGATGAAATTGGTGAAGCTCTCATGAATGCCCTCAGAGAATAAACGCGAGAGATGACGTTCCGATACATTCAAATAGTTAGCAACATCTTTGAGCTGGAGCGCTTGTGAGAGATTGTCACGAATATAAAGCTTGGCTCGCCGCATCAAGACGTGTGTGCTTTTACTTTTAGGATGAAGGATAGGTGACTTAGTACGTGTACCGAATGTAGCTGGAAATGAAACCAGCAATGCATAGGCCACAGACTGAACAGCCGCAAATGGGAGACTCCCCCGCCTTTCTCGGATGAGAAGTGATCGCCACAATTGTGCCGTTGGTTGATCATTAGCCTCATAAATAACGGCCTCACCATCAAGCGCAAGCATATGAAAGGCTTCCTTCATTATATCTTCACTTAAACTCTCATCTAGCTCAAAAGCAATATAGACAATGTTTAACCCTTTTTCCGTTCGAATTTGGTGGGTAATGCCAGGCCTTGAACAAAAAAGTGTACCCGCACGAAGTGGATAAATGACATCCTCTTCAGAATATTCCCCTTCTCCATCCAATATGTAACAGATTTCAAAAAAGGAATGCTTATGCGGTTGATTTTCAAATAAACACGGATCCACGCCCCAATAATGAACCTTAAAGCAGGCTTCTGCTCCCTGGATCACGTTGACTGACTCATTCAGCATCGCAAATGTTTCTTTATGCAGATACATGGCTTCACCTTTTCAGTAAAATGTCCTTATTGTGCAAAACGTTGTCCTCTGTTGAAAAAGATTCTTGAGGCATTCCCTCCTATAATTATAAATAGAAAGCGGCTTTCACAGCAACTATAAATGGAGGCATGGAACAATGATACAATCCAAAGATGTTGATTTTTACAAAGAAAATGGCTACTTGCTCGTAAAAGGGGTCTTCAATGCAGCGGAAGTTGCTGAGATGAGAGAAGCCGTGGAGAAGATTATTATTCGTGCGGCGCAAGCGAAAGCAGATAGAAATGATGCTTGGCAAGGCGATTATCTGCCCGCTGAAGAGCTGAAGAAGCTTGTTCTGAAAGGTTTTCACGATGTTCACTATCACGATTCCGCCTTCATGCGAGCTGTCATTCATCCCAATATGGTCGCTGTATTAAGACAAATTATCGGGCCTAACGTTCAACTACATCATTCTAAAATGTTAGTCAAACCGCCCGAAAACGGGGCTGCCTTTCCGATGCATCAGGATTACCCGTACTTCCCGCATGAGAATCATACGATGCTCGCGGCTAGTGTTCATTTGGATCACGCGGATGAAGAGAATGGTTGTCTGCGCGTCATTCCGGGCTCTCATAAAGAAGGAAGTTTACCCCATATCGGCACACATTACCTGAATCACAAAGAATATCCGATTCATATGGGAACACCTTGTGAAGCGGAAGCAGGCGATGTATTGTTCTTCAATTACTTAACGATTCACGGATCATCCTCGAATAAAAGTGAAAGAACACGAAGAAATGTGTTGTTTCAATATCGGGAGGCGAGCGATTTCCCTAGTAATCAGGAGCATTTTGATTGGGGTATGGGTTTGATGGTCAGCGGAGAAAATCCAAATTTCACGAAGGTGAAGCCGAAGTTCCAGATTATCAAAGAAGCTTAGTACTTAGAGGAGTAAACGTATAGAGGGTGTCCCCAGCCATGAAAGTGTCTAGGGCACCCTCTTTTTTTAAAATGAAATCTCGATGCTAATAATCTGCTTCGCCTTCGCTGCAAGGGATACGACATCCTCTGCGAAAGGAGCCTGACTTAGCAATTCTTCATCCAAATTAACGTAATAAGCGCTTACTACCTTGCGATCAAACTTGATTGATCCCTCTACATATCCTTCCGAGATGTTGAAAAGACGGATTACATAGCTATCGTTTCGATCTTCGGACAGCTTGATGGCACTTACGAGAAGCTCAGGTGATCTTACTTGTAGAAAGGAATGACTAAGTGATAAATTCGCTTCCCGCCGCTGCAACGATTCATACACAACTTTCCCTAGTTTTCTGTCGACTGAACGAATTCCCGCAACGAATTGCTGGTGTTCTTGCCAAATCCGACATGTATGTGACTCGCTTACGGTAAATGGACTGATCCCGTAATGAAATTCAAGCTCGGTGAGCAGCTGTCCGCCATCTCCGCCATCGGAGAGAACTTCTTTACCTGTGCTGCGAAATAACGTCAGTGCAACCGTTCTCGGTTCATCATTGCGAACTGCTGTTTCATATAACCCTTTGCTGTAGATCGCTAAGCCACATTTGCCATCATCGATGGTAAGAATACCTTGATGTGGAACCACATCTCGCGCCTTTTCCATATAGCCCGAATAGTCCGGTGGTTGAATGTTCCTTTTCACATAATCAAACGGTGTACTTGTATGAAAATGCTCGGTTTGCAGCCCCGAAGGAAACAACAGCCGTAGGCGGTGATCGCGCGCAGTATTATTAACCACAGTTCGGCATCGTAGGATCGGATCATTCTTCCGTAATTCCAGAAATGTCGTGACTTCAATCGCGACGACCTCTTCACTTCTTCTCGTTTCCTGAGGATGAATGGCATGGGGGACTTTGATTGAAGTGCGGATACGAATACGTGTCTGCAGCGGTCCGTCATAGACAACGGATATTTGTGCGCTCGACCCATAGGAAGTGTATACTTCGTTCGTTACTGGACTCACATGATTCCAGCCCTCGCCGATATCGGCCTCATCCTCAAGGAGCAGCAGGCCTGAATAACACTGTCCCGTCTGTACATCCGTTACGTCAATGGTGCCGTTCGGACGGACCTCCACTCGCAATCGTCCATTTTCCCACGTATTGGCGCTCATCCCCATGGATCCAAGTAAACGCACAGGAGCCGTAAGAGTAGGGGCATAGTAGTCACCAGGACCAGGATTGGTTAACGGCGTCTTGTGAGTTACGTAGACCGTATATCCAAATGACGGAACGTTAGCTTGGAAGGCTATACGGCACCGATCCACTTGCTCCGAATAAGGAATATCTCGATACGGCCTCCACATGCGCGTACTATTTTTACGCAGCTCCAGCAGCTGATAAGGAATCTCATTTCCTTCATGGTCATATAGACGGAATGATGTGCCGCCCAAGTGAGACATCGTAGCGACTGCATCTGACATGGCAGGCATAGCGAATTCGACCTCGATGACGCCATCGATCGGGGTCTGGGTCGCATTGAAGACCGTGATTATTTGATCCCCATCGATATCAGTTAACCCGTGATGGTTGGATATAAAGAGGAGCTGCTCTCTCACCATGCCTTCGGCGATAAGTCTGCTCTGATCAAAGCGATACATCATATCGCGATGCACTTGATCGATCGAACAGCCGCATATGGAATCATGCGGATGATTCTGAATCAAGTACTCCCAAGCTTTCGTCAGAAAAGTTTTGGGATACGATCGACCTTGCAGCGATGTGAATACGCCCCACGGTTCAGCCCATTTCTCAAGGAGAACTTCACAAGCCTGATTATTCATTTTTAAATGAATCCGAGAAGAAAGCACATTAGCTAGCACCCAATTATTTACACCGTTATACCCAGGTGATCTTTGCTCACCTTGATAAACTCGGAGCTCACCAATTTTCTCGCGTAAAGCACTAACATACGCTTCCAACGAGCAATGTTCGAACTTGGCATCCAAATCTGCAGTATTCAGTGTTTCCAATATCCATGGAAGATGGGGTTCAATCTCGATATGATCAACCCCGTCAAACCCAGCCATGATCGAGGTTGTAGCACGGTTGGATTTGTAGTCCAGCATCCCCTTCGCTCGCGTGATCAGCTCCTCGCGATCATACTGAAACTCCCGATTCGCAAACGGCCACCGGATAAAAAAGAAAAAGTCCCCGTACGAGCGGTCCTCATCAAGTTTAAGGCCCAATACCTGGCTGCCATCAGCACCTTCCCACCACATTTCCGATGCGTCAGCATCGCCATAAAATCCACGGAATAATACAGCGTTATTAATCCCGAAGCCTTGCAAGATTTGTGGAAACTGACTATTGTGACCAAAAATATCGGTGATATACCCGGATTTCATCGGTTCGACGCCGAAAGAGCGCGATCGGCGGTATCCAATTTGCAGATTTCGTATCAACGACTCCCCACTGACTAGAAATTCATCGGGCATAACATACCAAGGACCTATGCTAATTCGACCGCTCTGAATAAGCTTGAGAAGCCTCTCTCTATTCTCTGGTCTTATGTCCAAATAATCGTCCAAGACAATCGTCTGACCGTCCAGCATAAAATGGCGATAGGCCGCGTCTTGCTCCATCTTCGCAATGAGCTCGTCAAGCAAATAAACAAGCCTTGTGCGATAGCCTTGAAAATCCTGATACCATTCGCGATCCCAATGGGTGTGCGAAATCACATAGACTTTTTCTATTTTTTGAGGCATATCGTTCGATCTCCTTTAACAAGATCAGACGGACATTCCGTCATCAATCTCAGATTGTCCGCCTGATTCATTATCGTGCCATGCCTATTTTTTACTAGCCATAAATGCATCCAGCTGTTTCTGAACTTCAGCTATCGCTTTATCAATGCCGGCCTGTTTCATTTTTTCTTTAAATTGCGGTAACACTTTATCTACATCGGCAGTACCGCTTTTTAAGACTGTTCCATATTCAGCATTTACGCTATCAAGGGAAGCTACCTCTGTTTTAATCGGGCTCGTATCGAAGAGGAAGCCCATCGCAGGGAATCTCAAGGTTACATCTTTATCATAGTCCTTATAAGCTTCAAAGAATCCCTTCACATCCGTACCTTTGGACTTCATATATTTCGGGTTTTGCCAGATCCATTCAAATGGCAAGTAAGGAGGTTTAGCAGGATCAACGCCAGCAGGGAAGTTCACCGCACCGTCTTTGATGACATAATGTTTGCCCTCAACACCCAAAGTTAAGAGGTCATAGTTTTGCTGATTCTTTTGGAACCAGTTAAGGAATGCCACCGCTCTCTCAATATTCTTGCTTCCTGCAGCAATACTTTGGTAGTTCCAAGTTGTCACCTCTTGAAATACCTTTGGCGTGATCTGAATTCGAACGAATTCGACTTGCGCACCTGGAATAGCGGATACCGTCCGCGCATTGATATTGTACTCCGGTAGATCTCCTATAACGGAAGCGGCTTTACCTGCGGCAAATGCGGCACGGAAATCCTTGATGGATAGAACATCCTTCGAAATATACCCCTTGTTGAACAGTTCCCTGTGAAAATCCAGACCTTTTTTGTAAGCAGGCGTTTCCAGCATATTCTCGGCCTTCATAGTGTTCATATCAATACCAACACCGCTTGGCAATCCGCGCACAAATTCTTCTTTGAAATTTAAATCAAAGGAAGTGTTACCTTGGCTAAGCGGTATAATTTCAGGATTATTTTTCTTCACAGCTGCGTAGAAGGCTAACATATCATCTAATGTCTTGATCTCCGGCAAACCGTATTTCTCTCTTAAATCTTTTCTAACCGTGAAAGTAGCATAACCGGCAGCGGTACCGATCTGGGCGGCTGGAACACCATATGTTTTACCCTTCACTTGAACAACAGGCCAATAGTAATCTGGAATATTCGCTTTTAAGTCTTTGCCTACCTTAGCGATAGCATCGTCAAGAGCTGCGACGGAATTAGAGCTGATCAATTGCGCTAACAGCTCCGGATGTGTCCAGAGAATATCTACATTTTCTCCCGTAGACGTCATTACTTTTACTTTCGTGGCATAATCGCCCCATGGTACGTACGTATAATTGAGTTTCACATTCAGCTCATCCTTGACTGCTTTCTCAATCGCTGCGTTGACAGTCGCTTGATCAGGCTGCGGATCTCCAGGAAACACAATGTTTAAGGTAACGGGGTCAATTGGCTTTGCTGTTGCGACAGGCGCATCGGTCGCTTTCGTTACCGTGCTGGCGGCAGGTGTAGCTGGTGCAGGAGTAGATTCAGATGAATTGGAAGAACAGGCTGCAAGTGTGGCCATCGTGGTAATCATCATCGTGGAAACCAATATCTTGGAACCTTTCGTCTTTTGTCCTGACATGGTTTGTAACCTCCCATTTATTATGGTATAGGGGTCAAATTATATAAACGGTCATTAACCGCATATATCGCATCTCTGAACTAACCTTTTACGCCGCCAACCGTTAGGCCTTTGATAAAATATTTTTGCACAAAGGGGTAAACAAAGATGATTGGCCCGATTGTCACAATCGTAATCGCCATCTTGATCGATTCTGCTGGTACAGCTGAAGCCGCATACGTACTGCCTACACCTCCTGATGAGATGTACTGCATACTCGATAAGACCATCCGCAGCAAGTACTGTACGGGATATAGCTTCTGATCATTAATCAAGAGCAGCGGAAGCCACCAATCATTCCAATACTGCAATGCATAGAACAATCCGACCGTCATAACGCCTGGCAAAGCAAGTGGGAATACGATTTTGAACAAAATGTTGACTTCATTTGCACCATCTATTCTTGCTGATTCCAACATGGCATCGTCAATCGTCGAGAAAAAGTTCCTCAGCAGAAACATGTTCCACGCGTTCACCGTGTAGGGCAAAATGAGTCCCCAAATCGTATCGCCAAGATGCAAATATTTCGTCGTCACGATATACCATGGCACGAGCCCCCCGTTAAAAAGAATCGTAAAGAAGACAATAAACGATAGGCTATTCCGAAATCTCAATTCTTTTCTGGACAGTGAATAAGCAAGTAATCCCGTTATGATCATACTGAAAGCGGTACCAACTACGGTTACAAAAATAGTCACCCAATACGCCTTTCCAATCGAAGAGTGTCCCGAGAAAATATAAGCGTATGCCTTTAGGGAAAATACATGTGGAAGAATGCTGTAACCATGCAACTGCAAATATTTCTCATCCGTAATGGAACCCGAGAACATGATGAAGAAAGGTATGACGCAGACCAAGGCCAACAAGGTTAAAAATACATAGGCTAAGTAAGTCACAATTTTATCCTGCACATAGTTATTTTTCATGCACAATCTCCTAAACGTCGTTAGAATAATGAGCCTTCGCTTCTGTACTTTTTGACTAATGCATTGAATCCTAGCACCAGAATAAATCCTACCACGGACTGGTATAGTCCCGCCGCTGAAGACATGCCTGCATCACCAATGGTTCGTAAGGAGCGATAGACAAACGTATCAATGACATCCGTTGTTGCATACAGACTCGCATTATCACCAACAAGCGCATAGATCATCCCAAAATCTCCGTAAAAAATCCTCCCGACTGACAACAGCACCATGATCGTTATGGTCGGAGAAATAACGGGCAGCGTAATATACCGAATTTGTTGTAATTTCGTAGCACCATCCATTGCTGCGGATTCAAAATACTCCGTATTCACGCTCGTTATTGCGGCAATGTAGATCACAGTCAGAAATCCTGCATACTTCCAGATTGAGAATAAGACGAGAATTCCCGGCCATAGATCCGCTCGTTGTCCCCAGGCAACCTCTGGGATATGAAGAAATGCAAGAATACTATTGAGTAAACCGCCTTCCGAAGCAAACAAGTTGTAGGCAAACACGCTGACGACGATCCATGAGATGAAATAGGGTAAAAAGATAAAAGATTGCGTCACTTTCTTGAACCACTTGGAACTGACTTCATTGAGAAAAAGCGCTGTGACGACGGCAATTGCTTGTTGGAAAAAGATAAACAACGAGTTCAAGAATACCGTATTCCATGTAACTCGAAGCACTTTATCGCTGCTGAATAGGAATTTAAAATTATCAAACCCTACCCATTTGCTACCCAAGATGCCCAAATTTACTTTGTAATCCTTAAATGCAACAATAATGCCGGCCATAGGTAGATAAGCAAACAAGATGAAGTACAACAACCCAGGCAACATAAACAGATATAGTATTTTGTTTTTTGAAATATCGAGCAAAAATTCAATGGCGATGAATCTTCTTTTTCTGATTTAGCTCTCCACCTTTCCCCGGCCTCTTGCAGCTTGCTGTTTACACCGTTAGTCTATAAGCATTTGAGCCAATGTTGAAGTTAAAAGAATATACATGGTTTATATTTGCATACTTCTATGCCTATAAATTGCATACCAGGGTTGCAAAATCATACTTGTGGTAATGAAAAGACCACTCCTTAATGTAAAAGGATGTGGTCTGGAACGTTCCCCTGAACTTAGCTTTCAGATTTTTAGTTTATTTCGATATTCACTCGGGGACATGCCGGTATGTTTTTTGAATAACGTGACGAAATAGGACGGGTTGTTAAAGCCAACTTTAATGCCAACATCTTTGATGGCGATGTGATCTTGTTCCAAATAGGTCTTTGACCTATTTAATCGCAATTCCGTGATGTATTCGGAGAAGGATTGGTTAAATAACTCCTTGAAGAGCCTTCCAAAATACATCGGATTATAGTCAAATCGATTCGCAACCATTTCAACGGACAGCTCCGTATTAGCGTAGCAGCATTCGACGAAATCACGTATCCGCTCTAGGAGGTCCGAATTGAGGTGCTTTCTTTTCTCCTTAATTCGCTGCATGTCATGAAGAATATATCGAGCAAACCAAAGCTTCATCTGCTCTAACGTCTCCAATTTCCTCAGTTTGTTAACTGCATTGTTAAAGTTTGTGAGGAGATCATCTTTTACATCATGAATCGAAAGCTCCGTCGTAATAAACACCGTAAGCAAGAGATGATTGACCGCTAGCTTAATCAATTCAAACTGGCATTCTTTTAAAGCATTAAAAATATCATCCAATGCTCCCCCAATTAATTCCTCTTTGCCTAACTTAATGGCGTCCAAAAGCGTTTTTAATGGCTGCTGCGGATACTCAAACTCATGTTTGAAATTGGCAAAGACTGTTTCATACATTAGCGTGCTGCCTAAGCCGTACACAATTCGATAATCTGCGGCTTCTAACGCTGCTCGATAGGAGGCATGGTACTTCGTACAATCATTTACGAATGTCCCCCATGCAGCTGTGACAGTGGCGTCCATAGAATGTTTGAACTGTTCTTGTAGACTCGACAATATCCCCGCTAGCAGCTGTTTACTATTGAAAGCGTTGTCATCATTGATTAACAGAACAACATCTTTATTGATTTCAAGGGATTCATAGGCATAGTGCGGGTACATAAATTCATATATCAAATTCAGTAAGGTCAGCCTCATTTGTTTGTGACTATCTTCAGAAAACTCTTCCACTTCTAAAGTAGTTGTATCAAATAGTTCATCAATTCGAAGGATCAGGATGCTCGTACCCTCAAGCAAATCAACACGCATTGAAAAATCGAGTTCGCTGTAAGGCTGCGGATCCTTCACTCCATATAGCACCTCTTTTAAATAATCGACTTTCAGATTGTTCTTTGATTTCTCTTTCATTAGCTCCAAAGCTTCAACAAGTCCGCGTAACGGCGATGAAAGCTTCCCGCTCACAAACAATGCGGCTATCCCGCTTAAAGCAATTAAGATCAAACTTACCCAAATTACAGTATTTCTAAGTTTGCTAATGCTGGTTACTGCTGCTTGATACGGAACAACATGAAGAAAATGCCAACCTAGTTTCTGAGAGAAACTATGAGTTACCAACACTTTCTCACCACTTGAGCTAATATCAACAAAACTGTTAGTCCCCGTCTCTGTCAATACCTTCTGGATAGAACCTACTGTGGAGTAGTCCTTCAAAAATTCGCCGCCAGTCGGATCCGAGATGATCTTGCCATCTGAATCTACAATGAGAATGTTACCTTGATCCAACCTTTCATCCGGGTTAATACCATTCCGAACAGCTTCTTCTTTCACATTGACAATTAGCGCATTAAGAATGGCATTGGTTGTTTTATCTCGATTGTAATAAAAAATGGAATACACATTTTCTTCTATATTCTTGCTAGCAATCAGCTTTAATTTTCGGGGGATTAGGCGTACTTTTGTTTTGGGGTCAGAACTATTCAACAACGCTATCGCTTCGTTATCGATATTCGGGTAGTCGCTTGTCAAAAAAGAGGCATTGTTCCCATTGTAGATACCGATCGAATAAATACTTTCATTGATAAAGATGATGTCGTTCAGCTTTTTTAATGAATTATTTTCGACAATCGGATCACTCACAGCCGTATTCATTTGTTGTATGATCGGATATTCGAAGGAAAGCTGTGAGGAAACTTGCATGGCTTGGTTCAGCAGATATTCGGTAGAATTCTGGCCTTGCATCAATGTTCGCTCTGAGAGCTCATTGATTTGGCGAATCGCGCTGTTTGAAAAAATGTGGAACAACCAAATGGAAATACCTGCTATTGCAAGCGTTAACAAGAGGAGATAGGCAAAGAAAAACTTGGCAAACATTGTTTTGACAGGAAACCTAGTTCGAATGATCATGACACCCCGCCTTACATCTATATAATTTTCTATCTCGTCTTCTTTACCACATAAGAATTTATGAGTTTCCGGTACTCGGAAGAACAAATTATTACGTGGAAAATAATGAGTAAGCCGTTAACGCTTGCTGCAGCAAAGTTGACGGCTTTTTCTTAGAAGATCACTTGAATTAGATGCTTGTCACAATGTTTACTGCTTCTTCCTTGCAGGCTTCCGCAAACGCTTGATCCGGCATTTGATCCGTCATGATGCGGTCAACCGCTTTTAGGCTGGCGAAGGAGAATAAATCCTGCCTGCCAAACTTAGAATGATCCATCACGACATTCACTTCAGAAGCTCGTTGGATAGCAAGACGTTTAATCTCCGACTCGTGCATGTTTGAGTTGCTGAAGCCGTGCTTCAAGCTCACTCCCGTTGTGCCGATGAAAGCGCGATTGAAGGCCATTTGCTCCAAAGCCTGCGTCGCTACTGGACCTACCAACGTGGACGTTTGGTCCATCAGCATGCCGCCGATCACGATCGTCGAGATCTGCTTTCCTTGCAGCTCAGCAGCAATATTAAGGGCATTGGTCACAACCGTTATATTCTGGTTCGCTGGTATAAACCTAGCCACCTGAAGCGTTGTCGATCCCCCGTCAAGGAAGATCGACTCCCCAGGCTGAACCCGCTGCGCGGCTAGTTTTCCAATCCTTATTTTTTCGTCGATAAAGACGCCGGTCCGCTCCTGCAGTGTAATATCGTTGCCGACTAATATCGCGCCGCCAAACGTTCGTTTAATATGCCCCCACTGCTCCAGCTTCTCCATATCTCGGCGCAGGGTCATCTCGGTGACGTCGAACATTTCTTTGAGCTCGGCCATTTTGACTTCACCATCGACAGCCATGCGATCCAATATTTGCTGCTGTCGTTGATTGAGCGGGTTGTGCATGTTGAAAGCCTCCATGTTCATTATCGATGTTACTAATCTTCCTCAATACGCGGCATCCGTTCAACGCGCGGGTCGGTAAAGATGTCAAACTCATCACGACTGGTGCTGGAAAATTCAGAGACGACCGCGCCTTGATCCCCTGCTTGAAACCAATGCTTCGTGCCAGGCGCAATCGTATACTGCTCGCCTGGGAGCAGTTCAATCTCGTGGAACACCGTATAGTACGCCTCGCTCCCGGCTGGAACTTCTGCTTGAATGACAGCAGGCGCTTCTCCCTCCACGTACAGCCATACCCGTCCTGAGCGGCAGCGAAACGTTTCCATTTTACCGGGATCGTTTCCTACTGGAGGATGCACATGTTCAGGACAAGTCTGCCTCGGGAAGAGGACTAATTCCTTTGCGCAATATCGATCTGTATTCACATAGGTTATCAATTCTAGACCTTGAATGTCCAATTGATCGAGCCCAAATCCAGCAACTTCAATGTTTCGAATTTCATCTGCCGTTAACACAATTCCACTCAATTGCAAAATTTGTGCCGTGCGTTCCTGCGCTTGACGAATTTGGCTTCTTTTCATCGGCTATCGGCTCCTCTGGCATTTTTGGTGATGCGGACCTATCCAAATCATCTGCTCATTCAAGACCCAATTCGGTAAGCTTAGCTTCATCTCGCGCTTAGCCCAACCGTTATTGATGCGTTCCCAGACCTCGGAACCCGAGCGAATTCCACTGATTGCATCGGCCTGCTCCACATTACATGCACCGACTCCTACGGCGGTTTGCAGAACTTGCTCCAGCCCCATACCTTTTAAGAAACTATATAAAAATCCCGCAATCGTGCAATCACCAGCCCCCGTTGTGCCAACAACGTCGACTTGATAACACGTTGAAAGCATTTCGTTATCCAGCCAATTCTCACGTATGGGTTCTGTAGGTGAACATTTTCCCATGGCCAATAATCGAGCTTCTTCCCCTGTCGTACGCACATATAGACCATGATCACCTAGCTTTAATCCGACGATTGCCACGCCCATATCCATCAGTTCGTCCGCTACCTCAGCCAGGAATTCTCCTGTTGCATAAGGGAGTAAATCTCCCGAGCCTGATTCCTGAATCCATTGCTCATATCGTTCTCGATGGAGCATGTAGACGATCTCTTCAAAGCTAGGCAGAAACACATCCACATAAGGAAGTGCTTTGGTTAAAATGCTTCGCCAATCCGCACGGCCAGCTTCTGACGCAGGATCAGGCTTCGCAAGATCAAGGGACACGGTCAGCCCTTCACGCTTCACCTTTTTCAGCAGCATAACCAGCTCATCCCCGTTATTCTGATACATGCTGCGCATGAGTGGGGGATAGCCAAAATGAAATAGCCGCGCTCCTTGCAGCTGTTCGATAGGGAGGTCAGCCGCAGTGTAAGTATCGTTAGCACCCGTCGCATGCAAAAAAATGCGGTCCGTCTGCGGCGGACTAATTACGATCGAATAAGAGCTGTTTTCCCCTGAAGCTATAATCATGTTCTCTGCTAACGCTGGATCATGTTCTCCCAGTTTCGCTAGGATCGCATCGCCGAATAAATCATTGCCCACTTTGCCCATGAGACTAACCTTGCTGCCTAGACGATGAAGCGCGATCCCCGTGTTGGAAACAGCGCCTCCTGTAGAGATCACTGCTTTGCCAACTTCAACCAGCTTTCCCGGTACAAATAAGGAATCCAGCGCCGTATGCCCGCCATGAATCGCTGGGATAATATCCAAACAAATATGTCCAGCTACGATTACTTCCGCTTGATTCATCTTGGACAACTTTAGTTCCTCCAGTCAATCGGTATCGTTTGACCTGTTCGATGTGATGCCAAGGCTGCGGTAAAAAGGGTATGGCTATCCGCCGCTTCCTCTGGGGTCGCGCAATGAAACGATTGTTTCATGGCTTCTTTGTGAACCAGCTCATCGCAGAACGCAGCCCACATTTGAAGAATCGAATCCGAGAAGCCAAATTCGAAAATGCCCCCAGTAATCGTCGTGTAAGCTGATTTATATGGCATATCCATCACATGCCACGCTTGAACCCCTCCTGGGGTATAGGGTAAGAAGGCCACTTGCTTCGGATTTTTAGTCGTGAATTCAGCAGAAAACGCTGTGCCCGTAATCCGAATAAACCACGTATTGGCATGGCCTGGGGCAATTCGTTTCATCGATAGCACCATTGGAAATTGTTGGCTCTCAGTCTGTACATCACAGGCCAGAATCGCATTATCCCACGTTTCACATGGCACCATAGTTCCGCTGCTGTCAGGCCGCTGCGGCACAATCTTGGACAAGAGCGCCCTCACCGATTGGGGCTTCCACCCAAAACGCATCGGCAAATGCAGGACATGCATGCCTAAATCTCCCATGCATCCATATTCGCCATTCGTGGCGATTTGCCTTTTCCAATTAATCGGTTTCGTTGGATCCAAATCGCTGGAGTGCCAAAAGCCGGCCTCCACTTCAATGATTCTCCCGAACTTATTCTCTTGCACCCATGCCGCAATTTGCGCAGCCCCTGGGAAAAATGGGAACTCCGAAGAGCATCTGACGATAACATGAGGATTCTCTTGAATGGCTTGCTGGATAAGCGTGTTCGCCTCCTGATCCATTCCGAATGGCTTCTCCCCTAACAAATGTTTGCCAGATTTGATGATATCGATATAGATTTGAGCATGCAGATTGTGCGGAACGGCACAGTAAATTGCGTCCACATCAGGATTCGCCAGCATTTCTTGGTAGTCCGTATAAGCAGCTTCTACACCAGGGATATTCTCTTGAAACCACTGAGTAGCAGAAGCATTCGCATCACATACAGCTATAATCTTCGGCGCAAAATCTACCCCTGACAAATGACACCAACGGGCAGCCGCGCTTGCGAACTCCTTGCCCATGAGTCCACAGCCAATGACGCCAAAGCGAATAATCGTTTTAGACATGCGTACATCCTCCTTCTCGGTATACGGACTAAACGGATAACTGAGCAAGCGCTTGCTCGGCCGTTGCGCCATGATGAACAATTGACATTAACGCCTTGGTCATCCCTGCGGGATTCGGATGTTGAATCACATTGCGTCCATATACGATGCCCGACGCGCCTTGCTTCATCAATGCAACCGTACGCGTCATGATTTCTTCATCACTTGCACGGCCACCCCCGCGCACCAAGACAGGAGTACTGGAAGCGATCTCAATAACACGGGAATATTCCTCTACGTGATCACACGGATCTGCTTTGATGACATCGGCACCAAGCTCAACCGCCTGTCTAACGAGCGGAAGAATCTTCGTAATATCGCCATCTACCATATAACCGCCTTTAGCTTCGTTAGCCAGCATGACGAGCGGCTCCACCATCAGCGGCATGCCATACTTTTCACATTCTGTTTTGAGGCGTGAAATGTTTTGAACACATTGATAATGAAGCTCTGGCTGGTTAGGCAGCAGGAGCAAATTAACGCAAACCGACACTGCATCCAAACGAACGGCTTGCTCGATAGCCTGATGAATCAGTTCACTAAACACATAACGCGGAAGTGTATTCCCATAAATGTTCGCTGCATCAGTGCGAAGAACCAGTCCTGGTTTCTGGCTTCCTGGGATCGATTGGAGATGCTTCGCTTGACCGATACTGAGTTGAATACAATTCGGCGCTGCGTCCACAATCGTTTCAATCGCTTGCTTCATATTTTCAATGCCGGACAAGAAACTCATTTCGTTAAAAAAGCCATGATCAATCGCCACATCAAAGCACTTGCCCTGCTTGCTGAACATCCGGTTGAGTCTTGGTTGTACTGACATTTTACGGATCACCTCTCTCATAGTTAATGTTATTTTATAACACTAAATGTTCGTTTACAACATTTATTTAAGCAAGAAAAAACGGACAACACGTGTATCTGTTGTCCGTTTTTTCTTATTTTCCTCGCCCTACGATACCAGATGGGGTACGAGGATTCGGCCATGGCAAATCATATGTTGGGCTATTTACGTAGCGATCCATCGAGATGCGTAATGTGATTCCTGTTCCAGCTGGCAGAGAAACAAACAACCACTTCCCATTCACCTCCACTGTTCCTGTCATTTCACCGTCTTCATTAATAATCTCCGCGATCACAAATCGATGTTCGCCAAAAACACCAGCCTGGATAATGAGCTCCTTGTCATCAAAAGGATTCGTATTAACCAACTGAACGGTCACTGAATCCTGCGTAAGCTTCTCCACCAGGGCAGATATGCCAGATGGCAATCCCGGTCTCTTCTCTTCAGCATCAAAATATCGAACGCGCCCATGTTGCAAACCCCCATGGGAGATGTGCATAGGTCCGCCTAGCGTTAGCTGTACAAGGCCTTCAAAATATAACGGACACATTTCCTGCCAGATGTGTATGGCGGAGTATATGCCTTCGTTGAAATGCTCTGTCCAACTGTAGGGGTCTCCTTCTGGTGAACGCATTTTGGCTAGTTGATTGCCAATCATCGTGTAATTCGCTGCTAATATTCGCTCGGGATAATCTGGCAAAAGTCCGCGAATGTATTGATACCACGGCTGCGTATTGCCGATATAGTGTTTCGTCCCTCTACCTGTTTTGGGGTCTTTGCCAGAGAAGCCCGGAACGATAACCTCATTCCAATCATGATCTTTCGGGATGCGTTCAATTCGCTCCAAATCCTCATCCGCCATGGACATGGACCATAGGTAGACCGGATACTGAGGTGTTGCCTCGCGATAATCGGACCAACCGCTGTCAAAATACTTGTAAGGTACAACCCATTTGCCATCCTGTTCTATGCGGAGCTCCCAGTTTTGGTCCAGTTGTTCCCTGGCCAACTGCAGCCCATTGAAGTCACCCGTGAGCAAGACCCTATTCATGCAAGCGTTCGTAATTGGCTCAATAATCGTCATAAACCCATGAGGCCATCTCCAACCATAGTAGCCGCCCCACCATTTGCCCTCATTGTATTCCCCGATATCTCCATTCAGCCCAACATTGTCCGGAATAATCCCGCCATTCAACCGAGCTCGCTCTTCCCAGGCATTCACATAGTCAATCACCCAGCTCTTCAAGCTCTCGTCTCCGGTATGCAGAAATGCGTGGGTAATTAACCCGGTCGCATTCAAATTTAGCGGCACATCACCGCGATTCATTCGCTCATTCATCATCGTAATCAAATGTTGATAGACCTCATCATCGCTCCATTGGCATTTGAGACTGTGGAAGTCCACGCCTGGAATGTCTTCATAAGGAGCTAAGTAATCATCCAAGATACCGCGGTGCGTACTCCAATCCTCTTTAGACACTTCGAACCGTGGGCCTTTACTTCCATTCAATGGGGATCGAATCAGCTTCAATTGTTTATCATAGTTTGGAGCATCCGGGTCATCTCCTGTATACATCGCCGCAAAATTTATCGCACGTAGGCGATCCTTGAGTGTTGATGGCCCTGCCAAACCTAAGAAATAAAGATACAAGTACCCCTCACCATGATGCATCCAGTCATAATAAGCATCAAATTCTCGGTGGATTTGCCCGTACTCGGTCCACTGCCAAGTAATACCATCCCATATTTTACGGGATATTTCATGCAGCTCGCTGCTTCCTCCAATTACATATAAGAGTGCCAAATTCATAAAGCCTTCATAAGGGTCATCGGAGCCGTCCATCCCTGGCCAATGCTCAAACCAAATGAGCGTACCGTCCGGATGCGTATATCTTGCCACGAATTCCTTAGCTGCACGATTCAAAGTTTCAAAAAGAAGCTGCTCCTGCATCGCCCACTGCGGCGGCGTCACACGTCCAGATGCACGGACAAATGGCATTGATTTATCATGATGAGATGCTGTCATTTCACGCTTCCCCTTTCGTACTCACTTATTCAAACAATGGCTGCCCTTGAAATAAGTCAAATATCTGTTGCTGCGCTTCGGCCTCTAACCCTTTTCCATCACAGAAAGACAGATTTGTACGAAGTGTGCTCCGCGAAGATATCCCCGTTAATGTTACATGAATATCCGGATTGCTTAAGCTAAATCTCATCGCAGGCTCGATGAGTCCAAACGGCTCCGTTTTTCGCAAGAACGCTAACTTCGCAATCCGATCAAGGGATTTTATACGAACATCCTCTTCTAGAAAATGTGCCGGAGCATCCGCAAGCATGCCAAGCCCGAGGACACTTCCATTGATAACGCCCATATTTTTCCTTTTTGCCAACGGAATAACTTCATCTTTAGCCGTGTGATCGATAAGCATGTACCGCGCGTAAAATTGAATCAAATCAAACCGATCCGTCAGCATATAGCTCATAAGTAAAGGTAAGTTCCTTGTCGACGCACCCAGAAAACGGATCTTACCGTCCTGCCTTAACTTCTCCAATGCGGGAATTGTCTCATTCGTAATTAGATCATAGGACTGCGTTTCCACATCGTGAATTTGTAAAATATCAATATAATCCATTTGCAGCCTCTGTAAGCTATCTTCCACAGAACGAATTGTCGTGTCATAATCATAGCTCATGTCAAATCGCGTTGCTTTGGACGCAAGAATAACTTGATCTCGACGTCCTTTAAGCGCTTTACCGATACGACGCTCGGATTCCCCGCTTCCATATTTAGGAGCTGTATCAATGAAATTAATCCCTGAATCAAGCGCTTCATGAATGAGAGCCTGCACTTCAGCTTCATCCGTTTCACCAAAATCACCGGCAAGTGGAGCGCCGCCCAAACCTAATGCAGACACCTTTAGCCCTGTATTCCCGAAATCTGTATACTCCATCTTCCTCACCTCTTTCCTCTCAACTTGTTTGACTTTTGGCATTACTTCTATACTGATTAGGTGTCACGCCATAAGCTTTCTTAAATAGTGTGAAAAAATGACTGCGACTTGTGAACCCTGACTTTTCCATAATGTCATTGATGGTCTCTTCGGTTGAAGCAATCTGATCACTTGCATAAGCAAGTCGTACGTTATTCATATAATCGGTAACAGAGATGAGTCGGTGCTTTTTATACAATTTCCCTAGATAGGAGGGTGATAAATTCACTTTTTCCGCAATGGTATCCAAGGATAAAGCTAGATTTGCAAAATCCTTTTGTATGATTTGATTCACGTCTTCAAGCAACTTGATGTATTTATTATCTTTCTTGGATTCCAACTCCATGGATAGATTCTCAAACAAATGATAAAAATCGGCTTGAATGTCTTCTAACGTTTCCATCTTTTGAAGATTAGCCAGATAGGTGTTGAAATTGAAATTAACTTTAATGGATTGATTCGCTTCTACCACTTCAATCGCGTAACGAATGGACAACAGCATACGAATAAGTACTGAATTAAGAATTGTAAAACTATACTTAGAAGCACTTCCAATCATGTTGGATAAGGCATGTTTAGCCTCCATGAACTGCCCTTGAATTAGCGTATCTGTCAGTTCTTTCTCAAGCTCCTGCGGATATTTGAAATCTTCTGTCACATACTTTATCTTCTCATGAAAGATGATACACTGGTGACCCAAGATCAATCTGTAATACGATAAATCAAGTGTTTTTAAATATTGAAAGTTGAGCGGATATAAAGTCTCAAATACTTCGCCAAAGGTAATGGATGTCCCAATATGTAAAAACTGTTGTGTGTTCTGTTGAATCTCTTTCGCAAGGGAGACGAGCAATTCGTTCTCTGAAGGGTATAAAGCATCTGATCTGTATTGGATCAGTACTAGAATTTGATCTTCCTCGATCTCGATACATTCATGTTTATAAGCCTTTGAAACCAATTCCCAAATAATATTAACCATACCGAATTTCAGTAAGTTTCGATCACCAAGACTATACTTCGCACATAATTCAGCAAATCGATCTATTTTCACTAATAGAATCAAATAGGAATCTGAAGGTTCGAGATCTACTTTATAGGTATGAAATCGAGAGTGCAGGGTATCCCCAGAGATGATATCGCCAGAGAGTACCATTTTCCTTAAAAAGTTTTGTTTTCTATAGTAGAATTCATTTCGCTTCTCTGACTCCAAAACCTTGAAGTTTTGAATAACCAAAAGGATCGGGGCGTACAGCCTTCTGGAAAAATAAAAGGATAATAAGATGCTTCCAATAATAAAACAAAGTACAAGGAGGTATGTCTTTTTCCTCATTTTCTGTACATCTTGAACAATGTCTTGGTACGGTGTAATGCTGATTAATTTCCAATCAAAAGCATCTGTGGCTGCATAGGTAATAAATGAATCTACACCCTCGACATCCATGTGCAAGGTTCCACTTGGTTCCCTCGAGGAATTAATGATTTTAATATAGTCATCGCCATTAAGGTCACTAAGCAATGGATGTTTATGATCTTTGGACATCAGCTGCCCATCCCGATTAACGATAAAAATACGATTTTCATTTTTATGATCCGAAGAGTTAATACTTTTACTAACCGCTTCTTCCGAAATATTAAGAATGATGGCTTCGCTTACTTTTCCGCTTGAGACTTGAGAGTCAAAGAAGAGATACGAATACACATAAATTTCTTTCTCATCAGAGGCTATCCCATATAGGACGTTAGGAATTCGCCTCAGCACCATGCTATGCGATTTATGATGCTCTATGTCATCTAGAATAGGAAATATCCCTTTATCCATAAAGGTGGAGCGATCATAAATAAAACCGGTGCTTGGAATCGCATGCATTCTTTTGCCATTATAAATATAAATAGATTTAAGAAAGGGATATATATTTTTATACGCTTCCAATTTGAGCTGATATTTAGCAAAACCATCAGAAGGAACATCCGAATATAGGAGGTCTTTAATGGTATCATCGAAAAAAGCGGTAGTTGAGACGGACTTGGCCGATTGAGCGATAACGCTTACATTTCTACTCGTGTTTTGGAGGTCTGTTTTTTGTTGATTATAGACCATATCCAGAGCGAAATTCTCGAAGTTCCGGCTTAAGAAGGAGGATTGTACAAAAAGAAGCACCAATGTGCTTAATAAGAAGGGTAAAAGAATCGTTAGGAAAAGCTGAAACGGATTTTTTAGAATAAATGTCTTGAGCATTTCAACAACTCCTCTACCCAAAGAGTAACACAAATCAAATGAAAACGAATCCATCAAAACGTATGACTGAATAAATTGCCCATTTTCAGAACAAAAACATGAATTGAGAACTTCTCATTTGCTCCAAATCGTACTCATAAATCATATAAGAAATTGTACTTTTTCATGTCAATGTTACGATTAAGGTATCGAATCTGGTCAAAGGAGTTCATCCTAAATGAGCAAAAAAATTGCACCTTCTCGCCATTTTAAAAAGAATTTCCATCTCACTTTGTTAGCGCTTCCAGCTATCCTTATTATCTTCGTCTTTTCCTATCTTCCCATGGGTGGCATCTTTATTGCTTTTAAGAACATCAATTATATAGATGGCATCTTCCACAGTCCTTGGGTTGGGTTTGACAATTTCAAATTCTTCTTTACATCTAATGACGCATGGCTTGTTGTGCGAAATACACTGGCTTACAATATCGTGTTTATTGCCGTTGGTACTTTCCTTTCTGTTGTGTTCGCTATTCTCTTAAATGAAGTCATAAGCCGAACGTTGTTAAAAACGTATCAAACTATCTTTTTCTTCCCCTATTTCTTCTCTTGGATCATTGTAGCTTACATGACCTATTCATTTATTGGACCCTACGGTGTTATTACATCTTGGATGGAGAAAACAGGACTTGGCAGCTTTGATTTTTACACCCATACATGGGTTTGGCCTTTCCTATTAACACTCATTAATATTTGGAAAGGCATTGGCTATGTCAGTATTATTTTTTACGCTGGTATTTTAGGGATATCACAAGAGTATTTTGAAGCTGCAGCCATTGATGGCGCATCCAAATACCAAATGATTCGCAACATCACAATTCCTTTGCTAATGCCCTTAATCACGATCATGACGTTGCTTTCCATTGGGAAAATATTTTACTCTGATTTCGGATTATTCTTCTTCATACCTCGAGAAATTGGTCAGCTATTTCCCGTTACGCAAGTTATTGATACGTATGTCTATCGCATGCTCAAGGTTTCCGGTGATATCGGAATGTCTTCTGCAGTAGGTCTGTTTCAATCCACAATGGGATTCGCTATCGTCTTATTGAGTAATTATATTGTTAGACGAGTTAATGACGAAAACAAACTATTCTAGGAGGTGAGCTGTTGTTACTTAAGAAAATTTTACCGCAAATCCTGATCAACTCCTTATTCGTATTATTTGGTCTCTGCTGTATAATCCCTCTGATTTCCATCATCTCAGTTTCACTGAGCAGTGAAGTTGACATCATCAAGAATGGCTATCGCTTAATCCCCAAGATCTTTGATATAACAGCTTATCAATATATTCTCTATCAACCAAAACAACTGTTAAATGCTTTTAAAATCTCCTTATTTGTCAGCTTCTTCGGTACATTTATTTCAATAATGGTGATGGCAGGTATCTCCTACGTGTTGTCACGAGAAGATTATAAGTTCAAAAACTCACTTAGCTTTTATGTGTTTTTCACCATGCTGTTCAATGGCGGTTTAGTTCCTACTTACATTTTAATGTCCAACTATTTGCATTTAAAAAATACGGTCTGGGTATTAATTCTCCCTTACTTGGCCATTCCCTGGTTCATCTTAATTTTACGTTCATTTATGCAAAAGATCCCCCATAGCCTAATCGAATCCTGCATGATCGACGGCGCTAGTGAACTGCGTATTTTCATTCAAATTATACTCCCGCTTTCCAAACCAGGTCTTGCCACAGTAGCGCTATTCATGCTGCTGCACTATTGGAATGACTGGTGGCTAAGCCTACTTTATATCGAGAAAGAAAGTTTAGTTCCCTTACAATTCATGCTTTATAGAATGATGAACAATATTCAATTCCTTACAAATTCAACCAACCAGATTCCTCCGGGGGTTAAGAACACGGTTCTTCCCTCCGAATCAGCCCGTATGGCTATGGCTATATTAGCGGCTGGTCCTATGCTTGTTGTCTTTCCTTTTTTTCAAAAGTACTTTGTAAAGGGCCTCACGGTTGGTGCAGTCAAAGGATAGCTTAAACATGGATCCAAGTCCATTTTAAGATATAACAAAGCTTTACGAAAAGGGAGGATTTAAGACATGTTAAAAGGATTCAGATTAGGAAAAGCAGGCATGACCGTTAGCTCGATCCTTCTCATATCCAGCATGCTGGTAACCGCTTGTGGAAGCAGCCCCACACCATCTGCAAGCCCATCGGTGACACCAACCGGGACTACTGCTGCAACTGCAACTACACCCGCTGCCCTTCCCGAGGTTAAACTAACATGGTATTTCCCAGGCAATTTTCCGCAAGCTGAACAGGATCAAGTTTTTGCTGAAGTGAATAAAGTTTTGAAATCAAAGATCAATGCGACGGTTGATTTTAAACCAATAGGTTTCGGTGAGTATGATCAAAAAATGCAAGTCGTTATTGCTTCAGGCGAGCCCTACGATCTTGCATTTACTGCAAACTGGATTAACAATTATACGCAAAACGTAGCCAAAGGGGCATTTTTACCTCTTGATGACTTGCTCGCTAAATATGCGCCGAAATCATTCGCTTCTGTACCGAAGACATTCTGGGATGCAACAAAAGTAAAAGGAAAAATTTACGGATTTGTAAATGAACAAATTTCTGCCAGAACACCATCTGTCATGATCCCGAAAGCACTCGCCGATAAATATAAGCTTGATCTCAATGCCATCAGTGGAAAAATTAATGCTGACTCTTTAAACCTTTTAGAGCCATTCATTCAAAGTGTCATTAAAGACAATCCGCAGAAATCATTTATTTCAGGTATGGTGCAATTCACGGATGCTTTTACCTTTGAAACCATCGCAGGTATCAACGTTCCTGGTGCTGTAGAATATTCTGATGCCAATCTTAAAGTCATCAATCAGTTCGAAAGCGCTCAAGTGAAAAAGTTCGCAGCTACGATGAGAGATTGGAATGCAAAAGGATATTTGAACTCCAAAGAGCGGATTTCCAAGAAAACGGATGATTGGACGGATGGCAAAGCGGGCAAATGGGTATTGAATATCGGGGGAGCCTTTAAGCCTGGCGGTGAAAACCTTAGCAGTTCATTAGGTGGAGAACCTTATGTTGAAGTGCCTGCCGGAACCGCACATCTGACAACAGGCGGAATCATCGCAACTATGCATGCTATCAATAGAAATTCTAAGAACCCAGAAAGAGCCATGATGCTGCTTGAGCTTTTGAACACAGATAAGGATCTCTACAATCTCTTGAACTTCGGTGTAAAAGATAAACACTTCAAAATCGATGCGGATGGCTTCATGATTCCAGGAGATGGCCAAAAGGGATATAACCCGAATGTACCCTGGATGTTCGCTTCCAATTATCTAGCTAATGTTGAAAAAGGGATGCCTAAAACAGTCTGGGAAGATACGAAAAAAGTAAATGCTTCAGCCGTCCCTTCCAAGTTGTTAGGATTCTCCTTTGATGCTGAGCCCGTTAAAGCTGAAATCGGAAAAACTAGCGCAGTGTTTGACGAGTATGCGAGAGCGATTGACTTAGGTGTAACAACAGAAGAGAAGTACAACGAATTTGTAGCGAAACTTAAAACGGCTGGATCCGATAAGATCATTGCTGAAATGCAAAAGCAAATTGATGCTTGGAAAGCTACGAAGTAACCGTTCAGCGCAAATAGAGCATCCTGGGTCACTTACCCCATGATGCTCTATTTAGATTTACTGACTATACTTCCTTCTCAATAATAAGAACTTGCTTAGGTGCTAATGTAACTGCCTGAACCATCATTTTGCCTGAAATTAAATCTTTTCCTTGTAATGCGCCTAACGAGATCGAAGTAGCTTGATCATTATGATTTAAAATAAACACGAATGAATCATCCGTAGGGCTAGTTCTGATGGAAACCTCAACCCCAGGTACAGGTGCAATTGGTGCTGTAATGCCTTTATCTTGGCACAAATTGCCTAGCAAGCCTTGTAAAAATGCTGGTTCTGGACTCGAAGCCACATACCAAGCTTGACCCGCCCCGAATTGATTAACTGTCAGCGCAGGCATACCTTGATAGAAATCCTTCCCATACACGGCTTTCACTTCTGCGCCTTCCCCATGGATTAAATCACAGAGAATGCCGCATTGGTAACTGCCTTCAAGCCCACCCCATTGCTCAGTCAACTGGATTTGGTTGCTCTGATCCGGGAATAGCGCATCGATTTCTTCTGCCCAAATCCCGAGTACCTTCCGCAATTCACCTGGATAACCGCCAAGTGTTACGCGATCAGACTCATTGACAATGCCGCTGAAGAAAGTAGTAAGGAATGTGCCGCCAGCATGAACGAATTCTTCTACGCGCTTGGAGTATCCACCTTTTACCATATAGAGCACAGGTGCAATAACAATATCATATCCCGTGAGGTCCTTATGGGTGCCGATGAGATCAACTTGAATGTTTTGTTGGAACAGTGCGTCATAATATTTGTGTACTTCTTTTACATAATCAAGATCGATTGTTGGACCGCTCGAGAGTCCAACTGCCCAGCGGTTTTCCCAATCGAACACGATGGCGACACGCGCCTTCACTCTTGCGTCCAGCACTTTATCACCTAGTCGCTCCAACTCATGCCCTAGCTCAGCGCATTCTCGGAATACGCGGGTATGTTCATTTCCAACATGCTCAATGACCGCACCATGGAATTTCTCACAAGCACCTGCCGATCGGCGAAGCTGGAAAAATAACACCGTATCCGCGCCACGCGCAACCGCTTGATAGCTCCATAGCTTCATAACGCCAGGTCGTTTCAGCGAGTTATACTTCTGCCAATTCTGCTGACTTGGTGTTTGCTCCATGAGCATGAACGGCTGACCGTCTTTCAACCCACGCATCAGATCGTGCGTCATGGAAGTCAGACTGACCGGCGTATTCAAGGACGGGTAATTGTCCCAGGAAACGACATCCAAGTATGGCGCCCATTTGAAATAGTCTAATGGCTTGTAAAGCCCCATTAAATTCGTTGTAATTGGTGTATCCGGGCAATGACGTCTGATTACGTTATATTCCAGTTTGTAGCAGTCGAGTAAGCTGTCGGACATAAATCTACGATAATCTAAGGAAGTCGATTGAAAGAAAGAACGATCGCCAGGCTCTTCTTCTGAAAGTGCATTAGGTGGAACAATGTCATCCCAGTCATAGAACGTATGACCCCAGAACCCTGTATACCATGCTTTGTTTAACTCATCCAATGTGGTATATCGTGCTTGCAGCCATGTGCGGAAGGCAGCTGCGCAGTTATCGCAGTAGCAATACCCGCCGTATTCATTGGAGACGTGCCAAATGAGCACAGCCTCATGATCCTTGTAGCGTTCCGCTAATTTCTCTGCAATTCGCTCCGAATACGTACGATAAGTTGGACTATTAGGACAAGAATTATGTCTCTTACCGAATTTATGCTTGCGTCCTTCAAAATCTACACGACACACATCTGGATATTTCCTTGCCATCCACGCAGGGTGAGCACCTGTACTCGTAGCTAAACATATATAAACTCCACCGGCATGGAGTCGATCAATGGTCTCATCCAGCCAAGTAAAATCGTACGTATCTTCATTCGGTTGTGAGAGCGCCCACGAAAAAACATTGATCGTCGCCACATCAATACCGGCAAGTTTGAACATCCGTAAATCTTCATTCATAACCTCTTTATCCCATTGCTCAGGGTTGTAATCCCCGCCGTACCAGATCTTTGGCAGCTTCGTATGTATCACGCTTCGCACCTCTTCGATTAGATTTCATATAAGAATAAATACATTATATTGGATTTATATTCATGTTAAAATATAATATATTTGCATCCCTATATAAGAAAATGGAACAGGATGAATCGATATGCACACGCGATTTTTGTTAACACCAACCTCTGCCCAACCGTACCCCCTTTTTATCGATAGCATTGGTCATCATGAAGATCAGGAGAGACTAAATCGGAAGCAAGGTTTCCCTTACTATCATTGGCTGCAAACCTTTGAGGGCGAAGGGGAGTTTGAGATGGACAACCGAAAGGTTCGTTTACCGAAAGGGAGCGGTGTGCTTTTGCTCCCTGGCGTTCCCCATGCTTATTACGCCGTTACGGATACGTGGTGCACTCAATATGTCACGTTCGGAGGCAACTGTGCGCATGCCATCTTAAGTACGTTAGAAATGCTGGAGTCTGCCGTTTTCCGATGGGATGCTGAAGGTCCTTTTAGATATGCGCTTGGCGATATGATCCATAACCTCGAGACTAAAGCCGATTACTCTGGCTACGATGCTTCTGCAGATATGTATCACTTCTTGATCCAACTCAAAAAGCACGCCCAAATCAATAACCGCACCTCAATTGGCAATCAGATGCTGCAATTACAGCCCTTAACAGAATGGTTAGAAGCCCACTACGCCAATCCGGATACCGGCATCGAACAAATGGCTGCTGTACTTGGGGTCACACCGAGACATATGAACACCTTGTTTCAGCATGCTTTTGGCCTTTCCCCTTACGCGTACCTCATTATGATGCGACTGCGAAAATCCAAAGAAATGCTGCTCCGCGACAGAGCGCAAGCAATTAAAGAGATCGCTGCGCAAGTAGGCTTTCGTGATGCCAGCCATTTTATTGCCAGCTTCCGCAAGCAGATCGGGTTTACGCCGGAGCGGTTTAGAGAAATGAATTAGGCACAGCTATGGCAAAAAGGGGTGAGCTTCGCTCACCCCAATAATTATTCGGTTACAATGCTAGGCAGCATCCTTAGGCCGAAACGAACAAATGTATAACGGTCGACATACATCGAGACGCCTTGCGGAATCCCTTTATCCGTCCATCCTGGTGTATTCGTGAAGCTGGAAGGACCGACTTTGTAAATCTCACCATGGATATGATGATGAGGACCAAGCAAATTCCGGCAGCTATTCGTAAGCTCCAGCTCGATCGTATTTTTTCCATTAACCAGCCATTTGCTAATATCTGCCTCATAGGGTTCCCATAGAAAAGCTCGAACCTCGTGCCCATTAATCCACAGCTTGCTGACGGCGGCATGAGGAGCTTCTCCAAACCTCCACGTTGCACTTGCCCCCTCGTTCCAATCCAACACAACTTGCTGCTGTAAACGAAGCGTGCCTGCGAAGAAAGGTAGGCCTTGCTGAGCCAAATCACTTGTATATACAACAGAAGGCAGCTCCGCGAGCACAAATGGCCCCTCCGTATGAACGGCATTGCGTTCACCATAAGCATAGGTGGAAGTGGATGCCACACCAAACTCACCCAGTAGGTAAATACTCTCGATTTCCATATCAAAGGTTAATTTATTACCTTCTGATTCAAAATGCTTGGCATTTTCAATCGCTTGATAAATTTCCGGTGAATTATCGAACAGGGTTCGCAAACGAATGTGGTTCTCCCCTTTGTGAACCTTGCCGCTAATGTCAATTTTGTGGAAAGCAACATCTCGCCACGTGCCGCAGCTTACCGAGGATACAGCCGTGCCGTTCACTTCAATGGTGAAAAGCTCTGGTCTTTCCATCACAATATGCAATTCGCGGTCAAAGCCGCTTTCCCAGCCTACCTGGAATGGAAATTCTAGTTCGATTTGAACAGGGCGACCTAGCGCCAGCAATTGTTCTTGCAAAAGAATGACAGGCTGTGGCTGTGACCAGTCCCCATCCTCCACACGCAAGCGGCATGTGTCTAAGGTTAGGCTGTTTGGCGTTATCGACACCACTTGCCAATTGGAGCTAAGCGTACACAAGGGTGTAAACTGAGTCTCCCGCGCATCAACAGCTTGCATGAGTCTCTCCGAAGTCTTGCCAACAAGCGGTTCTACCTTCAACATATAGGATTGCCCTGGATAAAGCGGAAGCTGAACCCGGATGCCATCGACCGTTTCTCCCTGTTCTAGGCGGCCAACCTCTCCGCTCGCAAGGTCAATCATGTTCACTTGTCCTTTGTGAAGCAGCTCAATCTCAACGAGAGCATACCGTTCGATGCCAGAATTCACGATATAGTACAAGCGTGAACCCTCGAGCTCCAGCGTCTGCACGTTGACGGTGTCAGCTGCGATGGCGGCACCCTTCTCGTCCGTCATCCGAATCGAAGGGGCACTCACCTTCGTAATCGCGCCGACGATGGCTTCTGACGACCATTCCGGCTTGTTTGCTTGCGCGAGCAAATGTGCAAGTTCATTGTCTGGCACACCATCCACAAGCTGAGGGTACGGTGAGCAAGCAATCAATTGCCCGCCTTGCTCGACGAACGATTGAAGAAGCGTCAAGGTCGTTCGGCTAATCGTCACACTTGGCGGCAGCACAACGACACGATAAGCCGCTTCGCCGATGACGAATTGGCCATCTTTTACCAGACCGTGCCCCTCGATGATACTCTCACTGCCGTAATCATGCTCGACAAAGGCTTGGCACATCCAGCGGGATAGCTGAGCGAACGATGTGTGGAACGGCGTGATTTCTGTGCGATCTACACCGCGCTGCAAGGTCCAGGCACTGCGAATTGGGTGCAAGAGCAGCACCTCGACTTGTCTTGTCCCCTCTGTGAGCAGCAGCGACAATCTAGCGAAATAATCATTAAAGGTTTTATACTCTTCCCACCAAGGCTGTTGGACGAACAGAGATGGCGGATAGTCCCGCTTCCGCAGGCCTTTCAAGCTATAGCTCTGCAGATGCTGGCAAATCATCGTAATGCCATGGACGAACTGCCATTCACCTATTCGCTTCAAGTCTTCGAAGCTAATATCCCAACCGGAGCAGCCGAAGGTTTCGGTGATCGTTTGCTTTTTCCCAAGCTGATGAGCCACCGATCCGACCTGCTTCGGAACTATCGGCTCGTCGCCAATAAAACGTCCAAGCCAATCACAGCCTGGCATATGCAGATGTTCGTAAAAGGCCATCGGATCTCCGACCGATGTTACTTGAATCATTAGCGCTTGCTCATCAACGACATGTCCAGTGAATGACCAGCCCTTGCTTTCACACCAATCGCCGATTTGCTTGGCATAGGCGTTCGTAAACATGGCGGTTACACACGCCCAGTAGTCGTATCTTGCTTTTGCATAGCCATCTACTTGTAAAAATAAGGCAGGCAGCGCTTCTTTTAATGCATATCCGTTAGCACTTTGAAAAGCTGCTTCTAATTCAAACGACCACGGCAAATGCCCACGCGCAAACTGCGGTTCATCTGTAAAAAATCCCTTAATTACATCACCGAACTGCTCGCCGAAGCGCTCCCAATATGCTTCATAGGTAGAGTCAATGAACGCTTGAACCGCCATCGCACTTAACGTATCAATATAGTAAGGATTCACTTCATAGTAAATGCGGAGCTGAGCCTTCTCTTCCACATTCTGACCAAGCAGCCTATACCCGCTCTCCGTCTGTTCGTAGTATGCAATGGTATGTTCCGCTGGACTTTGAAAAGGAGCATGCTCAACTAAGAGCTTTTTCTGCTGATAGGCTAACCCTTTGGCAGGCACCTGTCCATCCGCGAATCCGCTGGGCCATCCGTTTTCATCATAAAGCCAGGGAGACATGCCTAATTCTTTACCTTTTTTAATGCAGGCTTGAATCGCCCCCATCCATTCCTCACCCATGTAAGGGGTTAAAAGTCCACCTCTAGCATGCATAAAAAATCCGCCGATGCCCGCTTTATGCATCTCTTCGATTTGCCGCTCTAATTCAGCGACCTCCAACTTATCATTCCACGACCAAAATGGGATCGTTCGATATTCATTAGGTGGATGCAGTAACTGTCCCCATATATTTGACATATATAAACCTCCGACATGCATATCGAGCCTATTGATGTACTTTTCGATAATCACCTGGCGTTGTGCCAATCATTTTTTTGAACGCTCGAATAAATGACATCTGATGCAGATATCCGACTCGCTCCGAAATTTCTTGGATAGGCAGGGAGGTGCTTCTTAGCAGCTCCTTCGCATGCTCCATCCGTATTTGGCACAGATAGACGACGAACTTCTCGCCAAAATCTTCTTTAAATAGCGTGCTCAAGCTGGACGAATTCATGTTGAATTGTTCGCTTAGACTCGATAGAGAGAGATCGGGATCGCTGAAATTCGCTTCAATGTAATCTCTAACCTTTTGCACCACACCGTGATTGCCCTTGCTCTCACGAATGGCTTCCATCTTTTTCGCACAGGAAGAAATCGACTCCAAATAAAAGTACTCCAGCTCATCCAGCGTTTCGAGCGTTTCCATATTTTCATCCCAAGGTGTCCGAAATTCCCGATTCCATAATTCTTGATATTCAGGAGGCAGCTCCATCATTTCCCGATAGAAATAATAGTTCATATAGCTGAGAATACCGCTGATCTCTTCTTTGGGAAGCATCAGTCTACGCAATCCTTCAAAAAGCAGCTTCAGCTGCTCCTGCCACCCCTCATTAGCAACCCGGAAGGCTTGCGCAATTGTCCGTACATACTGAAGGTACACGTAAAGATCATCGTGCGACAACAGTTCAATTTCCCAATGGCCGATGACCCGATTACTGCCAAGTGCAGACTTATAATCCAGCGCCCTTGCCGCTAATTCATAGGATTGGGATATCGATTGCACATCGGTCACAGTAGACCCCAACCCAAAAGTCACGGTTAATTTCAAATTATCCTGCAACCATTGACGAACCTGATCCGTCAGCGTTACCAGCGTAGACTCCATGCGAGTCTCATACTGTTCCTCCAGAACAATCATACACAACCGATGGTTGGTGACCCATTCCTGCCAGATACGTAACCCGCGAGCTTCCGCCGTCTCTTCCACGACTTTTTTCAAAATATACTTAAATAGCCCCTGATCTTCACGTGAATGCCCGCTAATAAACTCAATATATTTATCAATTTCGACGATACTAACAGCCGCACCGCCTAATTGCTTCATGCCGAGCTCCGCCATCTCATTGTTCCACTCGGACTTATCAATCGAACGATTGCCATCCACGATTTCATGAAATAACTGGACGCGACGATACTTTTGATTCACGAGACTCTGATTCTGATACTCCTCGCTGACCTCAATGATGCTGCCGAGCGTGTAATCAATATAACTAAGCTCATCCACCGTAGGCCCTTGAATCGGATGCTCTTTATGTACCTGATTGTATTTCTCAATTCGGGACATGATCGTTTCGATCGGCTTGTAGTTTTTGCGGGTAATATACACAATCCAACCTATAGCTAGCAGTAGTCCGACGAAGCCAACAATAAACCAACCGCTCTTCATATAGTTAAAAATATTGCCCAGCTCTTCCTTCTTTAGCGAGCTTGTATAGGTCCAACCTGTATAGTTGGATATAATCGTAATATCATCAACCTTGGAATCTTTGCCTTTTTGCTCGAAAATCAACTTCCCTTGACTGTCTTTGAGCGCAATCTGATTCACTTCAGATATGCCGTATTTGCTTAGAAACTCTTGTATAGCTCCCACTTTCACATTAACGACCATCATCGCGATCCCTTTACTTTGCAGGGGAACACCTTGGGACAAGGAAATAACTGTACCTTCCAAATTCCCATCTTTTACCGATCGATAAGCACGGGGCAGACTCCAGCTATTTAATTCAGGATGATCTAAATGACTTTCTATGAAAGCTTTATCTCCAAATTGCTCGACATTCAGCTTTGTTTTATCACTAATAACCGTCCCATCACCTGCCCGATACAAATAGACAGAATCAATCCACGGATTGGTCGCTGTTAGGCTCTGAAGCAGCCTGGAAAGCTCAATGAAAAAGTTAGTATCACTTTGCATCCCAGCGAAGGTTGTTATGTTAATATTACGAGTTATCGATTCCAGCATCATCATTTCAATGGAGTTCAGCGACATGTCGATGCTGCTCTGAATATTTTGCACATATACGCCACTGGATTTCAGCGCTTCTTTGCGGGACAAATCATTAAGCTGAACGACCCCGATAAATACGAATAAACAAACGAGTAGTATAAGCACAGGGACATAGGAAAGTAGCAAGCGATGGAACCAATTTCTTCTCAAGTTGGGCTCTCTCCTTCATCATATAAGGGTTTCTATCTTCCCATTCTATCCCCGATATGATGATGGAGCAATATACAACCTTTCGCGGAGTTAACATTGGTGCTTACTGAGGCGATTTTATAGACTATCTCCTAGCAGCAAGCTTCATTTTCGCTTCACAACGCAAATCTGAACTCATTCTGCCCCGCTTTCAAAATATAACTTTCATCGCCCCAAACCAACGTGCCAGGCAAATCTTGCGGCAATGAAACTTCCACTAGCCAATCGCTTTCTTGGCGCTCTACTTTCGCTTCTATGAAGCCTTTCGGGTGCGGAAGCTTGCCACTCAGACTTGTTAAGGGGCCTAGCTGCGGACGAATCACGACCGATGAAAAGCCCATCGCTGCCGGGCGAATGCCAAGCAAATTGGTGTAAAGATGGTAGATCGGGTGAGCTCCCCAAGCATGACAGTCCGAGCGAGTCGAGTCTTGGAAGATTTCCGGCGTCGTCTTAAGACCATTCGCCTCCATACCAAACCATGGCTCGAGTCGACCCAGCATCGCTTCAACATGACCAGAGGTGAGTAACACTTCGAACGTATAATGATCGAAATAAACACTTGTACGCATCAAGTCGTCATCAGTTTTCAGCATTTTAGGTACAAGGAGACGATTTACTTCAGGTGAAATCGACTCGCATAAGAATGAAAGCACCTGAGCGTGCTCCGAATAATTCAGATGTCCGGTATCATCGGCAAACAGCCCTCGCTCCTCATTCCAGAACAACTGCTCGACCACACTGCCAAGTTCTTTCGCCTGCCGCTTTGCTCGTGCTTCCAGCTCTGTTTCACCTAAGTAAGCTTCTAACTTAGCGACCAGCTCCAACGTATGAATCATCTGCAAATTATAAGCCGCATTCAAACGATCCTCTCCATGGGGTGGCACACCATGGCTCCATGCCTCTGAAGGCGATGTCTGCCAGTCCATGAAATTCCACGAAATCGGCAGCTTTACCGCCCCATTCGATGAACGGTGGAGCAATAGCCGATCCAACTCATCCCGGACACTGCTCATCGTGGAACGAACCCACGCAGAATCACCTCTCCACAAGGCATAATCGTAGACCATCGCCACCCACCACAAGGAGAAGGAGGAAATATGTTTTCCACCTTGATCTGGGTAAGCACAATTCACAATTCCAAGATGGTTGTTACGGGAAGCTCGGAACATGTCCAGCGCTTTACGAGGTAACCGATCATCGAGCGTACTCACATAAGTAATGAGCGACTGAATGCGGGTGTCCCCCACATACATGAGCTGCTCCCAATAAGGGCAATCCATGTACGTTTCGTGTGCACACATTTGCAGCGTCCTGAAAGACGGGGTAACGATTTGATTTAAGCGTTCATCACTACTATGAATTGAGCCTTCCATTTCCAATGGATATCGCGTTTCCAGCAGTCTGAATTCATTAATGTATAGCACTTCGCCTTCCGTTTCCACGATCAGCTCGCCATATCGACCCGCATGCCACCACAGCGTATCGAAGCTTCGGCCAAATCCGCCATCCGGACGAAACGTTTCGCCGATCCCTTTGAACCATTTGCCTTCAATCTCGTTCCGATTCGTCTTGCGTCCGCCTTGTGCTTCATCATACAAAGATTCCTCCCAATGAAGTCGAATGACAGAACCTTTCCCTCCCGATACAACAAGCTCAGGATAGAAACAATAATAGTTACCTAAATCAATAATGACGCGTCTTCGGGTAAAAGCTGGAACGTACATCGGTTGTCCGGTAAGTAAATCATGCCAACTGTCATGCTCATCTAGAAGATCGTGATTTGCGTCGATCGGTTGTCCTTCTGATTCTAGGATGCCAGCTTGTTCAACAAAACGAACAGCTTGCGGCGTAAAACGAACCTCTTGCATTGCAGGCAAGGTAGCAGGGCTCATAAGTCGCTGTACCGACGTAAAATGATAATTATCCGTCCTGTGGTAGACTTTCTCACTCGTTTGCACGGGGAGCCACCCTTCGCCTCCCCCGGACATAGCATCCCAGTCAAAGCTTGCGCCGTCTATATCCAACTTAGCGCCTGTGCCGATGCCGGAGTGCGTTGGAATAAACCGATAGCCCGGCATTGGCTTCGCTTCCCACTGAGCAACGCCAGTCCCCATTAAAGGTGCGAGTGATTCATCATCCGGGCTTAGCAGAAAGCCTGGCTGTACGCTGACCTGCGCCCATGGCTTATGCTTGCCAATCGACCAGCAGCGAGCAATCCATTGATGTTCGCCTGCCGGAATCTCAACCTCATACGTCTCATAAAACCAATTGGTGCGGTCTCCGCGTTCGCTGCCTCGGCCTATTCTTTTATGATCCAGATACAGCTCATATCTTTCGTCGCCCGATACGTGTACCCTTACACGAAGACCTTCTTGTAGAGAGAACTTGCAACGGTAAACGATGACATAAGGCGGTTTGTCAGCCTCTGCACATGTCACCCAACGGCTTGGCCAACCCGTGGCCTGTTCCCAAGGCTTTTGGGATTGATTTTGTTTGATTTGTTCACTATAGGGTAAATCAGTCAGCAATACGCGCAATCCAAACACTTCCTTCATTATCGGATATCATGTAAAACGTATAGTTCGACATTACGAATATTCATCTCTTCCATTGTAGTTGCGGGCTTCTCGCTGCCCTTCATATAGATCTGATCAAAGGTAACACCCTCAATTAGAAAAGGAGCCGTTCCACGCAGCATGGATGGGAGTTGACCTTGATCACGCACCTTAATATTTTTCAAGACTACTTGGTTGACCGGTCCAATCCCTCTTCCACTGTCTTCGATTTCTAAATGCAGCCAATATGGGCCATTTCTTGTGTGGATGACTTGTTCAATATCGATGTTCTCAAAGGTGATATATTCAGCAGGGAACGTACCAAAACGGTGGTGAATCGCTAAAGCACGGCTAGCTTGATAGACGTATCCATTTTTAAAAACGACATTCCTTTGCACTTGCTCTACACCCATCCCGACCTTAAAAGCCGCACAGCAAGTCCATGCGATCACATCGTCGAACGTTACGTTTTCAAGCACTTGAGGCGATCCTGGCCAATTTTTCGCAATATCTGTTGCTTCATTCCAAGTCTTGGTCGAAAACGGGTCGTCCTCCGAAATCGCAATCGTATGTGTTACAAGCACGTGCTGGCACTCTACGATATCAATGGCATCATCCTCATAATCGACCAGCGATTGAAAACCCTTATAATTCGCAATCTTGATATGATTAGAGCGAGTCGGAATGAGCGCCCAGAGCCCCGCATCACGGCCAATAATACCATCGATCGTAAAGTTGGACGTAGCTATCGGAACAATTAGATTGCTAACAAAGCTTTGATTCGCTCTCAGCCAGGAACCGTTTCCATCAATTGTCCCTCTCCCTGTGATCGCGATGTTGGTAGAATTGGCTTCTGTTTGAATGAACCAGGTGCCGTCCAGATGTAAACTATCTTTATGAAAATCGACACGGTAATCTTCTTTTTGATCGGTCGCCCTAAGCACGGCTCCTCCTTGCAGATAGAGGGTCACGTGGCTTTTCAGGATTAGATTGCCAATCAGGAATATGCCTTCAGGAACATAGACAATGCCTCCGCCAGCTGAGTTTGCGGCATTAATGGCATCCTGGATCGCTGAGGTCGCCATCGTTTTTCCTGTGCGGTCAGCACCATAATCGTTGACCACATGATAGATGCCGTCGCCAGATGAAAGTGGCGCACTCACTTCTAAAGGATCTGCGATGAGGACGAGCTCCTTTAAATTATTGATTTTTACAATGAGATAGCGCGACTCATTCAGATCGAAGGTCAGCTGATTCCCAGCTGCCGTTCCCTGAATCTCGAACGCTAACGGACTTATCGCATACGTATCAATCGGCTCGCACACCGTAATGGTTATAGACGTCGAGCCGGAATAAGAAAAATGAGCGTAATCATAATCACGATCCGTCAAAAAAGAAATCACAGGTACGCCGACCTGATCGGCTTTTACCGAATAATACGTAGATTCCGAGTAAATGGAAGGTACGGAATAGGTCTCAATCGTTGCAGGCATACTAATCCTCCTATGCTTCATAACTGCTAGGTTTAACATACCGACTTCGCTATCGCTCAGCAATCTACATTTCTTTGCAGGATTAACATGCTGCTAGAGAAGTAAAGAAACCCGAGACATCCTCAGGCTTCTTTGCTTACGATTATGGTATGTAGGTCACCTTGGCATCATCCACGCGCATCGAGCTAGCGTTGCCACCGATCAATGAACCTAGCTTGTCGACCTTGGTCACTCCAGCATAACGATAGTTCCACTGTGAGCCTCGCAGCTCGCCATTCACATAGACATCGAACTTTTTCGTTGTCGTGTTGATGATGACTTTGAGATGGTACGGTTCTCCGTTCGTGGTCGAGGTCTGTATATTCGTTTGAGTGCCACCGTTGTAGCCCCAAATTCTGCCCGCTTGCATAATGAGATGAGCAGCACTATTGTTCGAGGTGAGGCTGCTGTCTGAGACAACCAGCGCATTTTTCCAGTTGTCATCATCAGCAGTAACTGTCGCTTCTGCGATAACCGTGCTGTTAGCCGGTGCGGTAAACACCTTATGCGCTTCGGCTTTACCGCTAGTGGAGGTGGTCGTCAATTTGGCGGATTTGTTCGATCCGCTCACTGTCTGTACCACTCCGGTGTTTCCAGCAGTGCCTCCGTTATCAAACACCCAACCGCCTTGCCCGTTCAAATTGCCGAGCGCCAGACCGTCAAAATCTTCATCAATGAGCGATGTTAATGTAAGCGGCTTATACGATACTTTCACATCGTCCACGCTCATCGAGCTGGCGTTGCCAGCGATGGATGAGGAAATTTTGTCTAGTGCAGTCAAGCCCGTATAGCGGTAATCCCAGCCCGTGGCGAGCAGCGTATCGTTGACGTAAACGTCGATTTTTTTCGTTGACGCGTTGATCACGACCTTCAGACGATATGGCTGGCCATTCGTGATCCCCGTTAACACATCGGTTTTGGTGCTGCCGTTGTAACCCCAAATTTTGCCGGCTTGCATTACGAGCTGAGCGGCATTGTTATTGGTCGCTAAACTGCTGTCCGCGATAATAAGTGCATTTTTCCAATTGGCATCATCGGCTATTACTGTTGCTTCCGCTGTGATGTAGCCGTTTTGTGGGGCATTAAACAGACGATACGCTTCGGCACTTCCGCTTGTTGAGCCAGTTGTTACTTTCAGCGATTTTTCCGTGTTATCTGCGTTGGTCGGTTGTACAACAACGGTATTCGCAGCAACGCCAGCGTTGTTAAAAATCCAGCCATTTTGCCCAGTCAGTGAACCTGGCAGCATGTCATTGAAATCTTCGTTTACCGTATAACCGGTAATCGGTACACCAGTAGGCGTTGCAAAATACGCCTTGATGCTTTTGCCCCCAGCACCGTTCACATTAATGGTAAGTGTAGTCGTACCTCCGCTGGTGCTCGTTGTGACCCGTGAATCCTTATACACAACAGGTCCCAGAATTTGCGCAATCGTCACTTGAATCGTGCCCGTATTGGAAAGCGTTGGATCCGATACGGAAACTTCAGTTCCGTTCTCGGTTGTGTGCACCATGACGGACGCCTTTTTGTTGCTGGTGACACCGCTCACTGTTTTAGAAGCATCATTCCAGAAGTTAATGCCTAGAACGCCCAGTGAATTTTCCTTCACAGCCTGTGCATCTGTAGAATTCTCAACTACCGTGATGTCAGGATTTGCGGCATATGTGTCCACCTGCCCGCTGGTCTTCCCTGGCAGAAGTACATAAGCATACCCGCCATTTGTCGGATTTGTGCCGTGATCGAACCATAGATTCATGTAGTTGCGTGTAATATTCGTCGTATAATCGGTGCCAAGATTGTACGTATTAATACTCGACCATTGGTCTGTTCGCTCTTCACGCAATCCCTTGATCGTAGTTGTCGTAGGGAAGTAGTAACCGACATCCGAACCGGCCACACTCCCGGCCAAATGAATGCGATTTACGCCAGTCATCGTCTCGCTCCACCCAAGTGCTGTCGATTTAGCTGCACCGTTGACCGTGAGAGCATTGTTTCCACTGCTGTTCAACTTGCGGTTATCGACGATGGTTTCGACAACTTTGTTGTCCGTAGACGTAATGCCGGAACCTAAATTCACGATCTCATCATCAAACATAAACCAGGATTTCTTCGCTGTTAAATTGTAGCCATTGGCCGTGTATTGCATGCCTGTAGCTCCGTACAAGCCTGCAACTTCTGTGCCTCCAACCCAACTATTCGGATTTTTGACATTGGCAGCAGCCGTGGTATTCTGATTAACGGTTGTACCTGGCATGCGATAACTATTGACGGTAGGCCAGAAGGAATCTTTGTATTGTGTTAGGTCCGAATTATTCAGGTAAGTCATCCCGTCTCCGGTATGCCAGCCTCTTAAATTGACATTATTGACCATTTCATAATTCCCAATTCGATTGGAGGACATGCTGATGCCAAAGGCAAATCCCGGTCGATGGTGTACAGCTCTAGCCATACTCGGGTATTGTTTGTTCATGATCAGCGGTGCTCTTGGGGTAACGGAAGTATCACCCTCGATTAGCTTCGCTTGGACGATATCGCTCATCATGACCAAATCCGCATACTTCGTAGGCGAAGTGGCCTCCAGCAACCATTTTCTGACCATCGATTTATAGGCGGCACGATCACTGGCATTTGGTGCGGACAGTGCCATCCGAACCACGGCAGGACCAATCGCTTTTATCGAAGTTAATCCTTTATCATCGTCACTAAAACCAGCGATACCTCTTCCTCTGACACTATCGAACATGGAGTTATTATAGTATAGCGGTTCGAAAGCCGTATAAATCCATTGATATATGTTATTCACATCCGAATCTACGATATCCCATGTGGACCCAGCTACGACATACATCAATTTTGTCAAATTATCGAGCAAAGCTGTGCCATATCCCCCGTTGTAAGGAATGAGTGCGGTATGCTGAATAAAGGAACCATCGCTGTACACGCCTTCTCCGGAAGTCACATAATCAAATACGGGGCTAAGCTGGTCTCTGCCCTCAATAATTTTGGCGCTGTTCTTGACGATAATCCCGCTTTGAATTTTAATGTAGCAAGCCCACACGCGATTGGCTCCCGTTAAGCCGGCTCCCCATGCAAGCGCTTGCCAATCGATAACGGCATGCCAATTACTTATTTGCGTAGGGGTTAAACTGTCATACAACCACGTCGTGATGTTATTGATAGCTAGCGGTGAAGTAACCTGCCAGTCAAACCAATTGTCGTACCCTCTTTTAGGTATGCTTGTATTGTATCTGTTCGTATACATCCAATCCATCGCACTAATAATATCCGCCAGCAAAGTTGCATTGTTTCGAAGCGTTGAACCTCTAGTTACATAAGCCAGCGTCATCGCTTCTAACCGTTGGTAGCTTTGGGAAACGTGCTCCGACTCCGTTGTCGTTGCCAAGACACTCCACAGATAAGTTCTATCTGTACTCTTATTCATCCAATCCCAGTAGTTCTGTGCTTGGGTCGTAATATTCGTGATCTTGACGCTGATGTCCGGATCAGCCGTATTGTACGTAGATCCTCCTGTTGTAAAATCGTACATTTTCGTGCGCAAGGTGTCATACTCGTCTGCCGCATAGGCAGGTTTTACTGGTATTGACACTACGTTGATTACCAGAGCCAGCACCAATACAAGCGCTTTCAAATATAGTCCTTTAGCTTTTAACATTATTAACTCCTCTCATAAATAAATTGTCTATCCGCTCTGATTATAAGTGGTTATTTAACGGTAGAACAATATACAAGATTCCTGTCGATTAGTTAACAGGTATCAAAACGTATTCGTTTTCGGCATAAATTGAAACAACCCCTGGGGAATTTCCCAGAGGTTGTCTATTTTAAGCTACTTCACATAACCCAATTCCTTCAATTGCTTGGCTGCCTGATCCATGAGCAGCTTGTATTTGAAGGTGTCCTCCAGCTTTTTCAGGAAGCTGTCATACTCGCTAATTGGGGTCTTGCCGTACAAGAACTTCACAAATTCCTCATCGATGAAGCGCTCAGCATCCGCCTTATTGTAGCCTGTCGGTAAATCGATGAACCCGTTCAACACCTTGATGCGAGGAGCAGCCGCATTGCCAGCGATGTCTTGAGCCTGCTTAGCAAACTTCGTGGACAAATATTGCTGTTCCGGGCGTCCTGTGAACTGATAAACCCAAACATAGGCTGCTTCTGTTGCCATTAAGTCCGTCGGAACGACCTTGTCGCCGGTCACATTGTAATGCTTGCCGTTCAGACCGTACTGCACCAACCGACCGCCTTCGGTCGTGGAAACATAGTTCAAGAGGTCGAAAATACGCTGTAACTTATCTTTATCCTTCTCCATCGTTTTAGGGATGGCTACAAGTCCGGAAGTAGCACCGATATCTTCGACACCGTCGAAGGCCCCTCCAGGACCTTTCAAAGCCGGAATCTGCACCCATTCCGCATTCGGGTTAGCAGCTTTGATCTGCTTCTGGAACTCTTCTTTCATAATGCCAGACCATGCGGTATAAATGACGCCTGCCATGCCTTTGAATGCTTTCTCCTGCGCGGTCTGCGCCTTGTTCGTATAAAATTCTGGATCCATCACGCCACCATTGGCAAACTTCTGTACTGCCTGGATGGCATCCTTCATGCCTGGGGCATATAAGGAGTTAACTAATTGACCGTCCTTGGCGAAGAAATTCTTCGGACCGGGGATGCCAAATGCACCAAAGATTGGGGCCAATGCAGGAACACCGTGGCCGGTGATGCCAATGGTATCCTTCTTACCGTTGCCGTCAGGATCCTTCTCAACAAAGGCTTTGGCCGTGTCATAAAGCTCATCCAATGTGGATGGCATTTTCAGGCTCAGTTTGTCTAACCAGTCCTTACGAATATAGAATACATCTGCTGCGAGGTTCGGGGCTTTGGAGAAGCCGTATACTTTGCCGTTAATGGTCCCCTTCTTGAATGCATCGTCGCCTAGGAACTTCTTCACGTCGCCAAGTTTATCCATGTACGGTGTTAGATCCAAAAGGAGCCCCTTCTCCGCATACTGCTGCAGATGGTTGCGATCATTCAATTCCATGATGTCCGGGTAATCGGCGGCAGCAATCCGAGTATTGAGATTGTTCCTCAAATCATCGGTATTCGCAGGTAAATTCAGAACGAGATCAATATTCAGCTTCTTATCCAGATCTGTCTTGACATAGTCCGCTGCTGGATCAGGCATCTTGTTCCCCCAGCCTACCTTCATGACTTCCAATTTCACCTTCGCGGGAGCTTTGGTTGGCGCTGCTGATGCCGCCGCTCCTTGGGTTGGAGCCGCAGAAGAATCTGCAGCTTTGTTACTGTCATTGCCACATCCTGCGAGGAGTGCTCCTGCGGTTAGGACTGCGGACAAGCTGATGGCTGTACTCTTTTTCATGTTCATATGAATCCCCTTTCAATCAAATTGTACTATAAATACCGGACTTTGAGCCGGATATTTAACCTTTGATGGAGCCCAAAAGCATGCCTTTTGTAAAATATTTTTGGATGAACGGGTAAATCGCGATGATGGGCAGACTGGCCGTCATCACAACGGCCATCTGCAAGCTGACGGTGGGGATGGTGACTTCCGATTGGGCGCTGACATTCTGCGAGCTAAGCAGCATCTCCCGTACAATGACTTGGAGCGGCTGCAGATTTTTTTTCGTCACATACATGATGGCTTGAAAGATCTCATTCCAGTGGCCCACCAGATAGAACAGACCAACGGTCATCATGGAAGGCAGTGATAGGGGTACAACAATCTGCAACAGCACGCGCCATTCCTTTGCTCCATCTATTCTCGCGGATTCAAACAGTTCTTCCGGCAAACTCTCGAAGAAACTCTTCATAATGAGGACGTTGAAGGTCCAGATCGCATTTGGAATGATCATTGCCCAGAGGGAATTTAGCAATCCTAAACTTTTGACTACCAAATATGTAGGGATAATTCCCCCGTTGAAGATCATAGTGAAAATGATAGCCAGCAGGATGATGGATCGCCCTGGCACGTTTTTGCGGCTTAGTGGATACGCCAGCAGCGTGGTTAGGATCAAGTTGACTGCCGTGCCGACTACCGAAATAAAGATGGTATTCAAGAAGGCTCGGTGCAGCATAGATTCCTTCAGCAGCGTCTTGTACGCTTCAAAGGTAATGGATCGCGGGATGACCATGTAACCGTGTTTCATCACTTCTTCATAGGGGGTGAGCGACACAGATATCACGTATAGTATTGGGAACAAGGCGGCCAAGCCCACTAACAAGAGCGGAATCAGAATGATCGTGTCGAACGTGTTGTCTTTCCAGCTTCTTACCATATGCTGCCGCCTCCTTTCTTCGCAATCTTGTTGGCTAGTATGACAAGGGTGAAACCGATAACCGACTTGAACAATCCGACTGCCGACGCCACGCTGTAGTTCATCTGTTCCAACCCCGTCCGGAATACCCAGGTATCAATGATGTCCGCTACTTCGTACACCTGCACGTTGTACATAATGTAGATCTGCTCGAACCCCGCGTCGAAAATGTATCCCAGTCTCATAATCAGCAGCAGGATGAACACCGTTCGGATTCCCGGCAAGGTGATGTGCCAGATCATTCGTAACCGGCCAGCTCCGTCCACCTTAGCTGCTTCATACAGCGTTGGGTCGATGCCCGCTATGGCGGCAAGATAGATGATGGCTCCCCACCCCAGATTCTGCCAGATATCCGTTGTGACAAGGACACTGCGGAACCACTCATTAGAGGTTAAAAAGGGGATAGCCTTGCCCCCGTAATCCACGATCAGGCGGTTGATTAATCCTGTCGTCTCCGAGAAGAGCGCGAGCGATATGCCGTAGATGATGACCCAAGAAAGGAAATGCGGCATATAACTCAAGGTCTGTATGAACCGTGTGAACCAGGGAATCCGACATTCGTGCAACAGGATGGCCAGGATTACCGGCGGCACCAGACCGAACGCCATTTTGTAAATGCTGATTAGAAACGTGTTCGCGATAAGTTGGGTGAAGTATGGCGAATCAAAAAAATATTGGAAATGCTTGTACCAAGGATCAGCCCATGGACTGTTCATGATTCCGCCAACGATGTCGTAGTCTTTGAAGGATATCACCAAGCCATACATAGGCAGGTACTTGAAGATAACGTACCAAGCAAGCCCGGGAAGCATCATCATGTAGAAGGCCCTGGCCTTCAGTATAGAGCGCCACAGCTTGGAGGACGGCGCAGCGGTCTCGGCGGTGGTGGTGAATTCCGATTGTTTGGGGATCATGCCGATCACCTCTTTCTCTCGATTGACTATATACTCATCTTACACGCTCCATTGAACGCCAAGAATGAACATATTTGTGGTTCGACTCTACAGAATTATGCGTTTTCATAAGATCACTCTTTCTCCGCTTATTACTCCGAAATTCAGCGGCTGTTGTCCCCTTGCAAAGGTGCGGGCACATGTGATTTCAAATAAGGCTCTGCCAAAAGGCTATTCTTCGGAATTCTCTACCAGACGCGCAAATAGGATGTTTTCATAACGCTATTTTTGCGAACTAGCTTTGCTCCATGTCGAGGCCATACAGATATGCACGAACGCTATTCTCTCCCCCAAAGCAAACAAAGCCGGTCCAGGATGTCTCTCGACACCCAGACCGGCTTTGTGGACCGTCTATATCATTGACTCCGGAAATCATTTGGCGTACTTCCGGTCCAGCGTTTGAACATTTTGAAGAAATAGTTCTCGTTGGCGAAGCCGACCCGCGAACAGATTTCGCCTACTGGAAGGTCCGTCTCCTTCAAATAAAACTTAGACTGCTCAATGCGCGTTCGCTGAATATAATGAATCAACGTCTCGCCAATCTTCTTCTTAAAGAGGGCGCTAACGTAATGTTCATCCATGTTTACAAATTGAGCCAAACTCTTCAGGGTAATGTCCTCGGTAAAATGATCCCGAATGTACTTGAGAATTCGATTAATCTCGGAATGATCCGTCAGTTTAGTCAGATCCTGCTGCCATTGTTCATGGTACATTCGGATTCGGAGTATCATGTTCTCCAGCAAGGCCATATGGCTGTGGGAGGGAGGTACGACTCCCTGACTTCCAGCGGGACGGGCGGTTATGCGGGACATAATGAGATCGAGACGCTTAGCTGTCTCGAGGACAACGGCGGCGGGCAGCCTTCTCTCCGCCATCCGCTCCCAAATGTCCCGGAGCATGCCAATGGCCCCGTCGATCTTCGACATCTCAAAGCTCCGGATAAACTCCCGCTCTTGGCTCCATTCCAACCCCATGGCTGAAAGAAGACGGTCCGTCGGGGCTTGTGGACGCTTGGAAGATGAACTGTCGCTGTACCACTGGTTATCCCACTTCTGAAGCAGCTCCCCCCAGGTTTCCATCACCGAAGTTCCCGATTGGTGACTGTTCCGAAGGACAACGGGGCGGTTTCGAGGCCAAGCATCCTTCTTGCCAATACTCAGCCTTCCTCCCCATACGAATACAGTCAGTATCCCCGACCGGATGAAGGAATGGATCTCGGCTCCTTCCACCTGTTCGTCTAAGTGAGTTTGCAGCCAGGACGAATCCGTATTTCCGCCTTCCTGCCAGGTCATGTAAAGCTCGAGAGAACCCAAAGCTGACGGGGTGAAGTCCAACAAATGAACTTCTTCCAAAGCCCGCTCCCGATCGCGTTCGGATTCGAAGTAGCTATGAAACAGTTCCCATATTCGTCCGTATAAGTGCCGGTGTTCGTGCAGCTGAAGCCGTTCTTGGTTCCTCCGCTGGTCCGCCTTCCTGGAGAGCACCCTGGCTGCTTTTTGCAGCGATTCCTCCAAAGTGGACGCTTTCATTGAGCCTTTGAGTATATATTGCAGCGCCCCAAGTTCAAGGGAATGGCGGGCGTATTCGAATTCGCTAAAGCAGGTCAGCATAATGAATTCCGTATCCAACCCCTCCTGCCTTACATGGGAGAGGAGCTCAATTCCGTCCATCGCAGGCATGGAAATGTCGCTGATTACGAGATCTGGCCGGAGGTCCTTCATGAGAACCAGTGCCTCTTCCCCATTGCTGGCTTCGCCCATAATGGAGAACCCATGGGCCTCCCATTCAATCGTCTGACGCAAGGCCTTTCTTGCGAAGGTTTCATCCTCAACCAGCAGAATCTTCCACATCATTTTCACCTCCATGCATCAATGGATTAGAAAGCAGCAAAGGCAGGGTCATGGCGACCCTGGTCCCCCCTTTGACAGGGGCAATCTCCAGACCTCCCTGCTCCCGGAACAGAAGCTGGAGCCGTTCTTTCAGATTGCTTAAACCGATTCCTTTGCGTTTGCGGGACGAAGCCACCTTTCGCGCCTGCTCCAGACCCACTCCGTTATCCTCGATGGTCAAAATCAGGCGCTTTTCCTCTGAGCGGACAAGAACCTTTAAGTTCCCGTCTCCGGATCTCGGCGCAAGGCCATGCTGAATGGCGTTTTCCGCCAAAGGCTGCAGAGAGAGCTTTGGAACCAATGCATATTCTAGCCCGTCCTCGACGCTGTAGTTTACCTGGAATTTACCCTCAAACCGTACATTTTGGATATAGAGATAGGCCTCCAACAACTCAAGTTCGTCCTTCAGATAAATCATTTCCACATCTGAACGGAGACTGGATTCCAGAAGCAGGCACAAGGAGACGCACATCTCCTCAACGGCTTGTGCATTGCCTTCATGTGCAGTCCATTTCATTGTATTAAGTGTATTGAGAAGAAAATGGGGATTCATCTGTGCTAATAGCATTTGGAAGCGCAGCGCTTCCCGCTGCCGCTCTTCTACTTTTAACTTCCGCACCATATCTCCCATCTCATGAATCATCTGGTTGAAGCTTTGGGCCAGTGACAACAGCTCCCCACGGTGCTGCTCCTCGGGAATCTGAACATTTAAATTGCGACGGACCGTATCTTTCATCTTCTGCTCGAGCTGGTTTAGCGGTCGTGTGATGGTGGACAGAATGAAGAACGTAATCACAATAAAGGTGGCGGTAATGAGCAGGAACGACACCAGAAATCGGTTCTTCAAAGCAGATAGATCTCCAAAGAAGATATTCAGAGGAAACTTACTCACAATGATCCAATCCATCGACCGGATCGTTGCCGCATTCAAAATAGAAGATCCCGATTGGTTAATATAGCCTTCCTTACGGTTAAGCAGCGCTGGATCATGAACCCCCAGCTCCTTGCCAGAGGTCTGAAAGACCGGTTGGCCTGTGGAATCCAAGATGTAGTAATCCTGCAAAATAGGGAACGTCCGAATACTCGTACGTAGCCAATTCTCGAATTCGATACTGAACCGAAGCTTCCCTGCGGGGCGGCCCTTCCCATCGTGGATGACCATATAGATGCTAGCCACCTTACTGGAGGAATCGGCATTGACTTTGCCTAAATCGGCATAAGGATGAATCTCCCAAACAGTTTGATTAGGCATATCCGTCAGTTTGCGAAAACCTTCCTCACTTGCGACATCCGCCGCCTTACGATTGGAACGTGCAGCGAAAGACGTATAGAGATTCCCGCTGTTATCGATAAACGTAAGATTGATATAGCCGCCGGCCTTGGGAAATAAAGCTAGAATCGTATTAAAAATGCCGCTGGCTTCCTCCTCGTTCTGCTTAGTATCCGGCAAAGGACTGCTTAGCAATTTCCAAACTCGTTCGTTATTCTCCATTTGCAAGGCTGACAAAACGAGTGTAGTGCGCATCGTTTCGTACTCTTGGGCAAGGTTGTCCACTTGTGCTTGGTTCTGGACACCAATCTTACTCTTAATCAGATTTTCGATTTCGGAATAGTTCCAGATCTGAAGAATGGTGTAAGGAATCAAGATCAAAAGCGCGAACGACAGCAGCAACCTGTTTCTAAGCCGGGCTGGTGCCCAGCGGAGTATGGCGTTCCAAGCTTTCTTCATTTTGCATTCCCCCTTACACCAATATAGAAAAAAGAAGGCGCTTCCGCAATGAGAAAAACTTCAATCAAGGTATATGTGGTTAAAATAAACGGTTGCCCAGCATAGGACGCATTTGCTCCGCTAATCGGCTTCCGATCTCGATCATGCCTTGGTGGTTCGGATGCAATAGATCGTGGGACAGTCCGTTCCATTGGGTCAAAAGCTTGGTACCGTCAACGTAATATAGATTGGACAAACCCGATTCAGCTACAACTTGGTGTAATGTCTCTCGATACTCCTGCGGCGTGGACAGCGGGTTGCGTTCTGGCCATGCAAGGCCAAAGTCACTGAAGCTGGGAAATAATCCGATACAAATAACCGACTTGCCGGGGTTTCGTCCAGCCACCGTATACGCCATATAGGCCGCCCTCTCTTTATACTCCGCTGCGGATACCCCCTGGTTCAGCATGTTGACGGAAATACAAAGTGAGGCGATGTCCCAATCCTTCCGGTCAGCGAAATAATCGGCCAGAGCCGGCTCGCAATGAGCCGAACCCGCAGCGCCTAAATTCAACAAATCCATTCCTAGGTTCGTTGCGGTTTGCATGACATAGGTTACATCGGGCACAAAAGCATGCCCCCCGTAGGTAATCGAGGTGCCGTAGGCTAGGTACCTAAGCTCGGGCAGCTCTTCCCGTGACGGGGGACGGACGTCTTTCCCCTCGATGCCGTGAAAGCAAATCCGGGTATCGTGGAGAAGGATTCTCCAGACATGCCGTGGGTAACGAAGAGTACCAGGTTGAATAGCCTGATGGGTCAGCAGATAGGGAAACTTCGGCTCCATTCGGACGACGGTCGGTTCGGGAGTTAGTGTTACGAATCCGCATGGAAAGTCCCCGAAATACAGGTACGCTTGGCACGGACCGTCCGGGCTCGACAAGGTGACATCAACGGAGCTGCTATCCTCACTGACGAAGCGGATCTCACTGCATCCCGCCCTCTTATATTCACTCTGTGTCGTCTCTCGAAGCTGCAAGGCAACGCTGCGAGGGATCCTCTCCAGCATGAAGGAGGAGCTTCCTGGAACGGGAACTGCCTCTTCAAAATTGTGAAGCATGACTTGTTGCAAAATCATAATTAACTCATCCTTTTTGTTCCATTGTACACAATCGCCGAATCCGCAAAAATGAACAAATTTATGATCGGACTCCACAAAATTATGCCCTTTCAAAACACAATCCCGTGTGCCAATTAGACACACGGGACTAGTATGGTTACGATCTAATCTCCCACGAGAAAATGTGGACCTGCTCGGACCCCCATGTACATAAAGGGATTAGCCGTATGGCACTTGTTGTAATTTCCACTTTCAGTTTCCGAAGCCTCTGATAATTATGAGTTACTGTTAGCAGTTCCCTCCAGCTGCCGTCGTTGTCCAGGACTTCTACCCTAAAATCCTTTAACATCGATTGGGGAACATGATAGGAAGTATTGTTCAGCGGATAGCTGTTGGGCATGTTACGTATTTTCCGGTTCAGATTGCTGTCCAAAACCAAACGTAATTCACCGATCGATTGAGGTTGTTCGAAACGGTATTCGATCCAGTCCTCTACTCTACCGGTCCATCCGTTATCCGCCTCGCCGATCGTCCGGTCATATCCATTTCTTAGCATCTCAGCATTCCCGTTGGATGCGGTTAAACTGGCTTTCTGTGTCAGCAAGGACGGGGTTCTACGGTGCCAAGGCAGATAGCAATCATCTTCCATCAGCATGTCCTGCAGTTCCCGTATTTTCTGGCGGTAGATTTCCCTTGGCATCAGCTTGTCCTTGACTGCAATAGCTGCCGCAGTTCCGATCGCTTGTCCTAACAGGGAACAAGTCCCCATAACTCGGGTGGAGCTCAATGCAGCATGCGTTGCACTAATATTTCTGCCTGCAAAAAATAAGTTGCCGATATTCCTGGAATACAAGCACCGGTAAGGAATGCCGTACGGAGATGGAGCTCGATGGTAAATGGTCGGATGACCGTCCTTATAGTGGAAGCCGGCAGGGAAGTGATCATCCATACTCCAGCCGCCGTAAGCCACCAAGTCGTCAAATTTCCCTTCAGCTTCAATATCATTCTGCGTCAGCATATAATCACCGATATAACGGCGGCTTTCCCGTTTGCCTGGTACGAAACTGATCCAATCGATTACCCAGTTTTCCACGCCGTGATCGCCATGATTTTTCATATGATCCCATACGCCGAACACAATCTTCAAGAGCTCATCCTTGATTTCTTCCGCATCATGAATGGAATCGCGATCTCCTCCAAGCTCAATCCACCAGAAATTCGTTCGTTTATCGTGTTGTCTATGGGGCAGATCTTCATCACTGGTGTAGGTATTCGCCCATGAAGGCGGGGTGAACGGCTGCGGCTTATCCGTTTCCCGTATTTGAAACAGACAGCTTAACCCCATGGTCATGCTATCCGCCAGCTCAGGCTCAATCGATTCATTGAACTCGCTTGCCGCTTCCCTTCCAATTCGATACTCCGCGCCGGTCAGAGGTGCCAGAATACCGTCTCCTGAACAGTCTGCAAAGTAATCCGCTTGAATCGTATGCCACGTTTCCGTTGTCATTTGCCAGCCCGTGACGGACTTGATGTTATCCCCATTCATTTCCGCTTTCATACAGCTGCAGTTTAGCAATAGGGTAATATTCTCTTCAAAACGCACTTTTTCGTACAGCACACTGTCCCAGATCGAATAGTTTGCTGTGGGATTCCGCGAGAGATTCTCCATTTCGAATTCTTCCAGCAAGCCTGTTTCACGATTATTAAGCCCTAGGGCACCGCCGATATTCATGCGGATCTCGGAAGAAGCGTTGCCCCCTAGCACCGGACGATCCTGTATCAAAACGACTTTAACCCCATGCCTTGCAGCGGCAATAGCCGCACACATACCTGATATTCCCCCGCCAATAATGCACAAATCGGTTTTGTGAAATCTATCTCTCATACGTAAGCACGCTCCTTTTGACTACATTCTATTGCAGACCAGAGGAGAATTACCTTGAAATTTCTGCAAAATACTCTTGAAATATCGGTACATGCGGTATAGAATTCGTATGAAAGGCGGTGGTTATGATGGAAAACCCCAAGTATAAAGCACTTTTCGACTATTTGACACATATCAGTCAGCATTATCAATTGCAAATTTGCATCCTTGATTATCAAGGCGTGACCACCAGGGATCATGAGTTTGCCAATATGCTGCACCCTTTTTTACTCCATCGCAATCCTTATTGCTTATATATTAAACAGTCTAATAAACGTCTTTTTGACCGATGTTTGTGCAGAAAAGATGTTGCGGAGAAAGGCGAAAAGCTCAAACAACCTTTCTATGGTATGTGTTACGCGGGGGTGGAAGAATTCGTCGTTCCCATCTTTCATCATGATGAATTGGTGCTTACCATTTTTGCCGGTGCTTTTCGTACACGTCAAAAAACAGCCCTATATCGAATGAAGAAAATCGCTAAAGCACACAACTTAAGCTACGAGACCATGCTCGAGCATTATTATTCATCGTTATCTCCGGAGGCCGTCCAACCGGAACTGGTCAACTCTCTATTATCGATTGCTGCGCAATATCTGAGATATATTTTTACAGATGCTATAAGTGAATTCCCACTAAGCAGTGTCAACACGAAAAAGAATACAAATTCGGATCATATTTTAATCCATGCCTTGGAATTCATACATAACAATTACTGTGAGCAAATTTTTGTTGCCCAAATCTCCGAACACTGCCACTGTAGTGAATCTTACATCAACCATATGTTTAAGAATAAGATGGGCGTAACCCTAAACCACTACATGAATCAATTAAGAATTGACCGTGCAAAGAAATACCTAATAGAAACCGATGCGCCAGTAAAAGAGATTGCTATGAATATTGGTTTTAATGATCCTAATTATTTTAGTAAAGTATTTAATGACCTGTCGGGATGCTCCCCCACGCAATATAGAAATAAAGCCTAAACTAACTTGCTGCCGCTTAGCAGGTTATTTTTTTGCATAATTTTCAAGTTCATATGCTGATTATTCAAGGGAACCATAGGATTTCCTGTTATATAATTCGATCTATACTATGATTGAGTGAGGGAAACCACATGAGCAGAAAAGTGAACATCGATTATACCCATTTGCCTGAAACCCAAGTGATTTACGCTACAAATAACACTTCTTTGCAAAGTCTGTTTGACCGTTGTGAAGAAATGATAGCAAAGAATATCACCTCATTTTTGAACAAAAAAGTACTTGTCGAAGGCTCCTACTATCCAAATGTATGGTTGGAAACCCAGCCTATGGGCGGGGAAATGTTTGCGAAACGCAATATGGAGATTGCTCTCAATAACCAACTCATCTTCATGGAACATCAACGAGCGGATGGCAGATTACCGGGGATGATTTCTATGGTGGATGGGAAAATACATCCGGATTATGCCTGGTTCCAGGGCTACTGTTTCCCTGTTCCGGCTTTCAAGATGTACTACTGGATAAAGAAGAATCGGGGCTATCTTCAAACGCTGTACGAGGTCTTGGAGGCATTCGACAGCTATCTATGGAAAACTCGGGATTCAGATGGCGATGGCTGTCTGGAAACCTGGTGCGTGTGGGATACCGGTGAAGATCACTGCACACGTCTTGAGGGTGCACCAGATTCTTGGGGTGGGGACACCCCGCCGCATGGCTTTGGCAAAGTTCCTTACGCATCCATGGACGTCATGGGCTTTTCCTGCAACGGGAGAGATGTACTTGCCCTCATATCCAAAGAGTTAGGGAACGGAAACGAGCGCTATTGGCTGGAAAAAGCAAATGAAGTGCGTGCCAAGATACATTCCTATCTATGGCGTCCTGAGAAGCATGCTTGTTATGACCGGGATTGCAACAACGAATTTATGGATGTTTTGGTGCACAATAATCTGCGAGTCATGTATTATGGCGGTTTCACACAGGAGATGGCAGACCAATTTATCGCCGATCATATGTTAAATCCAAAAGAGTTCTGGACGCCAATGCCGCTGCCCTCCATCGCTGTCAATGATCCTCTATTCCGTAATATTGCGAGTAATAATTGGAGCGGACAGCCGCAAAGCTTGACCTACCAACGAGCCATTCAGGCGCTGGAAAACTACGGACATGTTGCGGAAATAACCCTTCTAGGCAAAATCTATGTGAGCGTCATGGGGAAGGCTTCCTTCTTCCCGCAGCAATTTGATCCATTTACGACAGAACCCAGCGAAGCCAAGGATGGGTATGGTCCTTCCATTCTCTCGGTTTTGGAATACCTTGCACGCCTGTATGGGGTATCGATCAGCTGCGAGGAAGTGTTTTGGGGCGGGCTTCAGGACGGAAATTATGAACGAACCTATACGCAAAGATGGGACCAAGATCGTTATACGCTCGAGAGCCGCAACGGCTTCTTATATGGCTATATTAATGACAAACAAGTGTTTCGTGCTAGCCACGGAGTCAGAATCGTCACCGATTTGCAGGGTCGCATCCAAGCAATTATTGGCATCAATCCGGAACCGGTAGCCATCCAGCTGACGATAGCAGATCAAAGCTATGATTTTACGATCAGGCCCAACGATGTTTATAGTATCGAGAACGGAAGCATAATTCGAATCAAGCAAGTAGCTTTTGATTATACGCCGACGGGTTCAACTGCGTCATAATTAGAAGGCTGTCTGGACATGTTACGATGTCCTAGACAGCCTTTTTAACTTCTATTAAGCCTTATGGAATATAACTCACCTTAGCATCATCTACGCTCATCGAGCTGGCGTTGCCGCCAATGGCTGAACCCAGCCTATCAACCTTGGTCAAACCAGAATAGCGATAGTTCCACTGCGAGCCTCGCAGCTCGCCATTCACGTAAACATCGAACTTCTTCGTTGCTGTGTTGATAATGACTTTTAGACGGTAGGGTTGGCCGTTCGTGATCGAGGTCAGCACGTTCGTTTGGGTACCACCATTGTAGCCCCAGATTCTGCCGTTCTGCATAATAAGATGGGCGACAATGTTGCTCGAAGTGAGACTGCTGTCCGATATGACCAAAGCATTTTTCCAGTTGTTGTCATCGGCGATGATTGTCGCTTCTGCGATAACCGTACTGTTTGCTGGTGCGGTAAAGGCGTGATACGCTTCGGCTTTGCCGGAAGTGGAGGTTGTTGTTAATTTGACGGATTTATCCGATCCGCTCACCGTCTGAACCACACCTGTATTTCCAGAGATGCCTCCGTTATCAAACACCCAACCGCCTTGCCCGTTCAAATTGCCGAGCGTCATGCCGTTAAAGCTCTCATCAAAGAGACTTGTTAAAGTTAGCGGTTTATACGCTACTTTCACATCGTCCACACTCATCGAGCTAGCGTTGCCAGCAATGGAAGTAGAAACTTTGTCGAGCGCGGTCACGCCCGAGAAGCGATAATTCCAGCCCGAAGCGAGCAGCGCATCGTTGACGTAGACGTCGTATTTTTTCGTTGACGCATTAATGACGACCTTCAAGCGGTACGGCTGGCCAGTCGTAATCCCCGTTAACACATCGGTTTTGGTGCTTCCGTTGTACCCCCAAATTTTGCCGCTTTGCATAACCAGCTGCGTGGCAACGTTATTGGAAGTCAGGCTATTGTCGGAAATGATGAGGGCATTTTTCCAATTCGTGTCATCCGCCGTTACGGTCGCTTCAGCAGTGATGTAGCCGTCTTGAGGAGCATTAAACAGTCGATAAGCTTCTGCACTTCCACTTGTTGATGCAGTCGTTACTTTCAGTAATTTATCCGTGTTAGAGCCATTGTCCTTCTGTACAACTACTGTATTCGTAGTCACACCTGCGTTATTGAAAATCCAACCGTTTTGGCCCGTTAGATCGCCAGGCAGCATGTCGTCAAAATCTTCATTCACCGTATAGCCGGCAATCGGAACGCTAGTCGGCGTTGCAAAGAATGCCTTGATGCTTTTGCCGCCTGCACCGTTCACATTGACAGTGAGAGTGGTCGTACCGCCGACAGTGCTGGTTGTAATCCGCGAATCCTTATAAGCCACTGGCCCCAAAGGTTGTGTAAGCGTAAGTTGAATCGTGCCCGTATTAGCCAGTGTTGGGTCGGAAACGGAAACCTCCGTTCCATTCTCGCCTGTGCGGACCATGACGGATGCCTTTTTGTTGCTGGTGACACCGCTAACTGTTTTTGAAGCATCATTCCAGAAGTTGATACCTAGAATGCCTAGCGCATTTTCCTTCACAGCCTGTGCATCTGCCGAGTTCTCAACGACTGTGATGTCCGGATTTGCAACATACGTGTCCAACTGCCCGCTGGACTTGCCTGGCAGCGTCACGTAAGCATACCCAGCGTTTGTCGGATTCGTGCCGTGATCGAACCACATATTCAGGAAGTTGCGAGTATAGTTCGTCGTGTATTCCGCGCCTGTGTAGTACGTATTAACGCTCGACCATGGAGCTGTTCGTGCCTCGCGCACACCCTTGAGTGTCACAGCTGTCGGGAAATAGTAACCAACATCTGATCCTGCCACATTCCCGGACAAATGAACTTTGTTCACACCGGTCATGGTTTCACTCCAACCTAGCGTGGTTGATTTTGAAGTACCATTGACAGTAAGCGCATTATTGCCACTGCTGTTCAACTTGCGATTTTCAACAATCGATTCCACAACCTTGTTGTCTGTAGACGTAATGCCTGCACCTAGACTCACGATTTCGTCATCAAACATAAACCAAGATTTCTTCGCTGTGAGATTGTAGCCATTGGCCGTGTACTGCATGCCTGTAATCCCATATTGCCCTGAAATCTCCGTACCTCCAACCCAAGAGTTTGGATTTTTCGCATTCGCTGCTGCCGTTGTGTTCTGATTGACAGTCGTGCCAGGTAAGCGATAGCTATTTACGGTAGGCCAGTAATTATCCTTATACTGCGTCAAATCAGAATCATAGAGATAGGTCATCCCGTCCCCGGTATGCCAGCCCTTCAAATTCTCATTATTAACAATTTCAAAATTCCCGATTCGATTGGAAGACATACTGAATCCAAAAGCGAAGCCCGGTCTATGGTGGATCGCTCTAGCCATGTTCGGATATTGTTTGTTCATCACAAGCGCATCTCTAACGGTAACAGATGGATCGCTCATGATTTGCTTTGCTTGCACGATGGAGCTAATCATAACCAAATCAGCATACTTGGTAGGAGACGTAGCCTCCGTCATCCACTTTTTAACCATCGATTTATATGCTGCACGATCGTCGGCGGAAGGAGCGGACACAGCCATTCTTGCCACAGAAGCTCCAAGCGCCCCCATCGATGTTAAGCCCAAATCATCGCTGGCTTTTCTTGCAATGTTACGTCCTCTAACCATATCCACCATGGAGGTATTATAAAATAACGGTTCAAAGGCATTGTAAACCCATTGATAAATGTTATCGACATCTGGATCTGTAATATCCCATGTAGAACCTGCTACGATATACATGACTTTCGTCAAATTATCAATTAAACTTACGCCATATCCGCCATTGTAGGGAATGAGTGCGGTATGTTGAAGAAACGAACCATCGCTATACATGCCTTCACCGGAAGTCACATAATCGAATACCGAACTAAGCTGGTCTCTGCCCACGATGATTTTGGCACTGTTCTTCACGATAATCCCGCTCGTAATTTTAATGTTACAAGCCCATACGCGATTAGCTCCAGTCAAGCCTGCTCCCCAAGTAAGCGCTTGGTAGTCAATGACAGCATGCCAATTGTTAATTTGCGTCGAGGTTAAGCTCGAATAAATCCAAGTCGTAATATTATTGATGCTGAGTGGCGAGGAGATCTGCCAGTCAAACCAATTGTCATAGCCTCTAAACGGTACACTAGTGTTATATCTGTTCGTGTACATCCAATCCATCGCACTTATAATATCCGCCAGCAAAGTCGTGTTATTTTGAAGCGTTGAGCCTCTAGTCACATATGCTAGCGTCATCGCTTCTAAACGTTGGTAGCTTCCTGAAACATGCTCCGATTCCGTCGTCGTTGCCATATCGCTCCACAGGTAGGATCTCCCTGCGCTCTTATTCATCGTGTCCCAGTTTGTCTGTGCAAGGGTCGAAATATTAGTAATCTTGCCGCTAATGTCTGGATCAGCCGGATCAAATGTCGGGCCTCCAGTCGTAAAATCAAAAATCTTTGCTCGTAACGTGTCATACTCATCTGCCGCATAGGCAGGGTTCACTGGAAGTGCCACAAGGTTGACAATTAAAGCCAGTACCAATAAAAGCGCTTTCAATAAACGCGATTTAATCATTAATAATCCCCTTTCTATTATAAAAATGCTTCCTTCCCGAACAAATTTGCTGCAGGAAGGAAGCGCATGATGAACTACTGTGTTGAACTTCTTTGTTTCTTATTTCTTACTTCGTCAACAATTTAAAGTAATCTTTTGTATAGATAACGTCTTTCTTGTTATCTGTGTAGGCTTTTGTTAAGAAGTCATCGACTTTTTTACCGCCGCCTTTTTCCCAAGCATCTTGCGCATCTTTCATCGCTTGATCAACGGTGTAGCTTGCTCCACCAACAACTGCTTTTGTATAAATGTTGATTAGTGTATTCTTCAATGTGTTCTTCACAACTGTCAAATCATCTGGCAATGTTACTGGCAATACGATCTCGGACGTTATTGGACGATCTGGTGTGATATAAGCTTCTCTACCTTGCTTGATCAAGTCGATATACGCTTTATCATTCGGTTTGGAAGGATCCAATTGGTTCGTGTAATCCACACATTTGCCCATCGTGCCCGTTTGAGACATCATTTGGAAATCGCCGTTCCAATTTAATTCTTTCTTGTTTTTCTCAGCATCAATTGGTTTCGGGCAACCATCTACCATTTTATAGTGGACGCCTTCCATACCATACATTAACGTCTGTTGAACCTCTGGTTTCATCAACCAGTCAACATATTGAACAACAGCTTCTACGTTTTTCGCAGTTGCATTAATAGCGGTCGTAAATTGCATTGGTACAGCACCAGCAGGGGAGAATTGACCGATTTCAGACTTAGGAAGCGGTAGAATGGTTACTTTCGCATCTGGGTTATTTTTCATCAACGTATTGTAGACGTCGTAACCTTTAGCGCCTTCCAACACATCGGAACCATAAATACCAAGCTTGCCGTTTACCCAATCTTGCTTTGCTTTCTCCATGTTTTTATCTGTGAACGTATCTTTATCAACAGTGCCAGCATCATAAAGAGCCTTTCTGAATGCTAAATCTGCTTTTGGACGATCCCATGTACGCACATATTGATCATTGATGAGGTGATAAGATGTAACCATCGGCAATGTTTCATCACTCGCTTGCCCTAGTTGGTACATATAGTCAACATCCCAGAAAGTTGAACCAAGTGTATCCTTCTTGCCATTACCATCTGGATCTTGCTCTGTGAATGCTTTAGCAACTTTGAGATACTCTTCTGTCGTTTTTGGCATTGGAAGCTTCAATTTATCCAACCAATCTTGGCGAATCATCACATAATGGTTGGCTGAGAATGGCAATGTACGACCCATAAAGAACGTTTTACCGTTATATCGTGTTAATTTTTGTAAAGACTCATTGCCAGCAATCATCTTTTTGTAATTCGTGGAATACTTCGCAATCGCGTCATCAAGCGGGATAATTTGCCCTTTGGACGCCAAATCCCTCATGTAAGGATTCGAGAATTCCATGATTAAGTCAGGTGCTTGCCCCGCAGCGAACAAGACGTTCCATTTCTCCGAAGAGTTCGTACGTGGTACAGGAATAAACTCAACTTGCACAGGCGCATTCTCATTGATCCACTTCGTCCAACGGTTATTTGTAATTGAACCTTCACCTTCAGGTACATTGTTACGATCATAAATCGAAACCGTAATTTTCGGTTTAGGACCAGCCGGTTTTGCACTTGCCGCAGCTGTGCTTGCAGCGCCTGGCGTCGTAGTTGCGGTATCTGTCTTCTTATCGGATGCACAAGCTGTTAGAAGTGCTGTGCTTGAGAGTACTAGAGCTAAAGATACGGACGTTGCTTTCATTTTGCTGATTTTCTTCATATGAATACGTCACCCCTCATGATATGTACGTGCAATTTTTAGATAACCCCAATATTTTCATATCCTTGTACAGCTAAGCCTACCATGTTTAGCGCTGCACATCACCCCTTTCAAACAATTACCATTATCCTTTTACAGCACCAATCATGACACCTTTGACGAAAAACCGTTGCAAGAATGGATAAACAATCAACATCGGTAATGTCATCACAACGACACCTGACGCTTTCACACCTTCCGGCGTAATCAATGCGGCCATTTCTGGCTGTGTATTGGTCAGCTCTTGCATTAAACTTTGATTCTGAATCATTTGTTGAACCAGTACGGCTAAATTCAACTTGCTGGAATCATTAATGAAAATCAGTACATTCATAAACGCGTTCCAGTGGGCAACCCCATAGAATAAAGTTAACGCTGCTAGGACTGGTAATGACAACGGCAATACGATTTGAATAATTAAGCGCCATTCGGAGCAGCCATCAATACGCGAAGCCTCCTCCAATTCTTCCGGCAATCCTTCGAAAAAGCTTCTCAAAACCAAGAGATTATACACGGTGATCAAACCAGGCAACCACAGAGCGCCGTAACTATTGATGAGTCCCAATTTTTGAATTAATAGATAAGTTGGAATGAGACCCGCTGAGAATAACATGGTGAAAATGATCGCGAAGGAATAGAATTTACGTCCGATAAAATAACGTTTCGACAAGGGGTATGCAGCCAAGATCGTGAACACCATGTTCAAGCAGGTGCCTACCACTGTAATAATGACACTATTTCTAAAATCCGTAATGATGGGACTTTCCTTGAATAGTGCTCTATAGCCATCTAAACTAAAATCAACTGGCCAAAAGCTGACCGTTCCGGACATTAACGCATGCTTATCACTGAGCGACAGCGCAAATATATGCACAATTGGCAACAAGCAGCTAAGACCAATGATGGATAACCACATATAGTTGAGGGCGTAAAAAACCTTTTCTCCTCGTGTATGTTTCATAAGCTTCTCCTTCTAAACGTATTCAATGCGTTATCAGCGAACTGCGAATCCGCCTACCATAAACCTTGACCGAAGCGGCGTGCAATGCGGTTAGCTGCAAGCACCAAGATCAGACCTACTAGAGATTCAAACAATCCCATTGCAGTCGCAAGGCTGAAATTCGCTTGCTGAATACCGATTTTGTACATGAAGGTACTAATGACCTCGGATATATCAAGGACGGCATTATTTTGCAGGACATACACTTGATCGAAGCCTAATTCCATCAAATGTCCGATTTTCAGGATTAACATAATGATGATCGTTGGCATAATCGCAGGCAATGTAATTCGTATCGTTTGCTGCCATTTATTCGCGCCGTCGATGCTTGATGCTTCATATAGGCTTTGGTCAATGGAAGTAAGTGCTGCGAGATAAATAATTGCATTCCATCCCGCTTCCTTCCAAATACCCGCTGTTAGAAAGATGGAAATCCAGGAACCTTCTTTATATAAGAACGGGTACGATTCGCCAAACATATTTTCAATTAAGTGACTGAGTGTTCCTGTACTTTGTGAAAAGACTGTAACGACGATACCACCGACGATAACCCAGTTGAGAAAATGCGGCAGATAAACCAGCGTCTGTACAACTCGCTTAAAAGCCATCTTCCTTACTTCATTAAGCAGCAGCGCTAGTATGATAGGAACCGGGAAACCAATAACGATGCTTAACCCACTCAATTTCAAGGTGTTCCACACGATACTGAAAATTTGTTTCGTCTGAAAGATCATTTTAAAGTTATCGAAACCTGCCCAAGGGCTGCCCCAGATTCCTTTAATGAAGCTGTACTTTTTAAAGGCAATGACCAATCCTGTCATCGGGTAATATTTAAATATCAGGAAGAAAGCGATAATTGGCACAAACATGATGTACAACGGAATGTTCTGTTTTAGTATGCGTTTGCCATACTTCCTAACCAACCAGTTACTTTTAGTTTTTACTGGGCTCGCCTTCTGATTAACCATTGCGGATGTTGAAGGCGGGTTCGCTTGACTCATCGGTGTCACTTCCCTGCTCTGTAATTTGAACTCATCGTACCTGCTATGCCGTCATCCATACAATATACATGATTTCGATCAGTTAACAGGCTTATATATCGCGGTTTTTTGCTGTCTGATATACACTTCTTCTTGGGATATACATGCGTGAAATGCTTGATATATTAGGCTTTGGTTGCTCCTATTTCCCAGAATGAGGGATGTAAGCTTCGATCACAGCATCCATCTGCGCTTCACAGCTCTCCGAGAGTTGGCGTAGTTGCTCATCTTGGCGATCTTGATAAATGAGCCATTGGATTCCTGGCTTTCATTCATCGTCACACAAAATATTTTCTTACAAAATACGAGGGTGTGCAGCTCCAAGCATGGCAATAACTATTGATCAAATTGCTTCCATAAGGAGAAAATGATTTATCCGAAGGATTATACAACTCCCAGAAGCAGTCCGCTCCATCCTCGATCATACCTCCCCAATAGTAACTCATTCGTTCTAATGCTCGTTCTCTATTGCCACTCGTGATCAACGCCTCAATGAGATGATGGTACATATATGGTGTGTTAATCGGAATTGCGGTTGGCAACTTATACATGTTTTCCAGCAATGCCGCATTCTTCTCTTGGCTATGCACCTCAGCAAGGACCATCCAGATCTGTGAAGCCCACGAGACTTGAGCGTCACTTCCACTAATAAATAATCATACAGAAGTGTGTCATCCACATGCGGATGCGGCTTCTCGAACACACAGGCGCCAACCTCGCCTCCATCCAGTCTCATCCCAGCAAATAAATATAAGCAGCGTTTAACGAGATCGTTATTTCAAAAAGTCTCATAATTAGCTAACGCTTGCAGCCGCAAATCTCCTATCCAAAGTCTGCGATCACGCTTAGGATCGTCTTCGAAAACAGTTTGCATGCAATCCGCAAGTGTCCGAATGCCAATATGATCCAATTTCTTCAATTCCAAACTCACGTGATCCGGCAAAGGCATTAGCCTAGTGACATCCGCAGAAGTTACAGTCGTACAACTAATCTCCGTAAATGCCACCTTATATTTCGGAGAAGTATCCAGCACCATCACCTTCATATAGCGGAAGCAATATCGTCTAGGCAGTTTGATCACCGCTGGAAGTATATCTACATACCTGCTGCTCCTATTTCCCAAAAAGAGGGATGTCCCTGCAGCTTCGCCAATGCTTCCATGTAATAGTAATCACCGTAGATGAGCGGCTTGTTTATATTTTGATTCATCGGCACGTTGCCAGTCCCTGAGAGCAGGATTGCTTCCTCAGAATCATCTGCGGAATAATGCTGAAATAATGATTCCAAGATCGCACACGCTTGTTCCTTATAAAAAAGTGCCCGATCGCCTACGCATACTTTGGCTAGATCGAGAAGTCCGCTTGCCGCAATCGCTGCGGCACTCGTATCACGCGATGCTGCCTCGAAGGATGGCAGGCGGAAGTCCCAGTACGGCACCTTATCCTCAGGTAAGTGTGAGAGAAAGAAGCCGGCAGCATGCTCCGCTGCTGCTAAGAGATCGGCACGTCCGGTATGGCGGTAGCTGAGCACCGAGCCATAGATCGACCATGCCGACCCCCGTGCCCATGCGGACTCTTCCGCATAGCCTTGGCCGCCGAGCGCACCGGTGCGTTCACCTGTCTCGGGGTCGAAGCAAACGATATGATACGCGGAGCCATCATTGCGAATAAATCGCTTCGCAGCCATTCCTGCGTGCGCCTCTGCGATATGCTTAAAGCGCGGATCGTCGGTTTGTTGCGATGCCCAATAAAGAAGCGGCAAATTCATCATGCAATCGATGATCGCCCATCCGACTCGCTCGGGGCTGTTCCACGCGCGAATGAAGCTTCCTTTAATATTGAAGCGCGCCGCCAAATGGCTGGCAATCTTTAATGCTCGGCGTTTGGACTGCTCGTTGCCTGTGAGGTGCCAGTTGGCTATCGAAGTTAGCGTCCACATGAAGCCCATATCATGGTCAAGCGGCTCATACGCCTCGATTACTTCATCCATCTGTGATTCACAGCTTTCAGCGAGCTCGCGCAATGCTTCATCTTGTTGATCTTGATAAATGAGCCATAATAGTCCTGGCCAGAAGCCAGCCGTCCAGTATTGCGGTTTAGTCAATTGAAATTGTCCCTCTAACGAACCGTGCGGAAATGATGCGCCTACTCGGCGGCTTGTGTTCTTTACTTTGCGGACGCCTTGTTCCCAGGCTGCCGATACCCACTGTTCTGTTGTCATCTACTGTACACTCCCCATCCATTGAATGTTCCTAGCATATCTAGATCAAGCAACTCACTCAATATACATGTTTTCGTAGAGTTAACACGATGGTTCTGAGTGTTGGCTGCAACTAAAAAAAGGCTGCCTACACGGGTGTTAATCCGTGAGGAGCCTTAGCCGACTTTTGTATATTCCGTAATAATGTATATTTCCCAATCCCAATGACTAATCTTGTGGCGCTCTAAGCGTTTTTTCTTTTTCACCAATCGTCTGTTCATACCTGGAAATTTTAGTATCCAGCCGTTCAAACACGTTTTTCATTTCTTCCATTCTAGTCATAAGCTGTTTACGCTGCTCGATCAGGAGTTCTTTTCTGGCTTCTAATGTTTGATCACCCTGCTGGAACAACCCCACATATTCAATCAGCGTTTCAACGGGAAGACCTACGCCTCGCATGCATTTGATAAATTCAACCCACCTGCAGTCTTCTTCCGTATAATCCCGGATGCCGCTCTTATTACGATTCACCCGTGGAATCAATCCGATACGTTCATAATAACGGAGTGTATCCTGTGTTAACTCATACTTGGAACTTACCTCTGCGATCAGCATTTAGACCGCTCCCACAACTCGATGAGGAATATACGACTCTTCAAGTGAGGCAATTTCTTCAGGGGTTAACGTAACGGAAAGAGCTGCAACAGCATCGTTGAGATGAGCTTGTTTCGTAACACCAATAATCGGTGCTGTTACGGATTCTTTCTGAAGCAACCAAGCAAGCGCGATCTGTGCGCGCGGTATACCACGTTGTTCTGAGATGGCTGCAAGCCGATCTACAATCGAACGATCCTTGCTCGCAAAAGCATCATATTTCATCTTCTGAGCTTGATCGGTTTCAGAACGATACGTCGTTTCCGACCAATCACGCGTTAATCTTCCGGAAGCCAATGGGCTGTATGGAATCACGCCAATTTTTTGATCTTTACAAAGCGGCATCATCTCCCGCTCCTCTTCCCGATAGATGAGGTTTAGATGATTCTGCATCGACACAAAGCGAGTCCACCCATTTTTTTCAGCAACATGTAGGGCCTTAAGGAACTGCCAAGCGTACATCGCAGAAGCACCAATGTATCTTGCCTTTCCAGCTTTCACCACATCATGCAGAGCTTCCATCGTTTCTTCGATGGGCGTATTGTAATCCCAGCGGTGGATTTGATAGAGATCGACATAATCTGTTCCCAAGCGCTTGAGACTTTTATCAATCTCGCTCAAAATTGCCTTCCGGGATAAGCCAGCCCCATTCGGTCCATGATGCATTCGAAAATGAACTTTTGTCGCGAGGACAACTTCGTCACGATTCGCATAATCCTTGAGTGCCCGCCCAACAATTTCCTCACTTGTTCCATCTGAATATATATTTGCCGTATCAAAAAAATTAATCCCTAGCTCCAGCGCTTTTTTTATAATAGGACGACTGTTCTCTTCATTTAGTACCCATGGATGTGTCCACCGCTCTGCTACACCAAAGCTCATACAACCGAGGCTAATTCGCGATACGTCCAAACCCGTATTTCCTAGTTTCATATAGTCCATTTGATTGTCTCCTCACTTCTATCAGATAGCGTGCTCATCTTCTATAGTGTACCTCTTGGAGTTAGCTCCAAGTCAAGCGGTGTGCCTAACATTAAATGAAAAAACCTGCATGATCATGCTCATCAGCAGGTCTTGTGCTCCTTTTTTTAGGAAAGGGTTCGTATCAACATAAATTGTTTGGCAAGAAACACCGGCGTATACGGCACATCCTTCCGCAGCCAAGCCACGATGGTACCGATTAAGGCTGAAGAGCCGTACCATATGGCAATGTCTTTTTGAATGCCTAGCGCAGCAAGTGTGGCTTCGTCCCCTTTTCTCTCAACTCTTTCGGTAATCAATTCTGTTAACAGCCTTAATATGCGTTCTGTAAAGACTGGCGTACGTCTCGAAGCAAGTACAACTTTATAAAACTTGGCATGTTCCACAAAGTGTTCAAGCAAGTTTACTAGGTTAGGCCAATCCTCATCTTCTGAGGGATCATGCTTCTCTGTGCTCATATTCAAAATGCGACGAATGTCCTCAATCATGTCATCCGCCATCTTCTCCATCATATCTGGAATGTCTTTATAATGAAGATAAAAGGTAACACGATTAATCGTAGCGCGCTCTGCAATCCGATTCACCGAAATTTTCTCAATATCCATTTCCTGCAGCAGCTCGACAAAAGCATCTTTAAGCAATTGACGAGTTCGAAGGATGCGCGGATCTGTCCGTGTTGTTTTATTTTCCATGTCATATTTCCCTTTACTTTTACATTATATACATCTAGTCATTATTCTACTCATCACTTTGCTCAAAACATGTAAATTATACTACAAGCTGTAAAGTTTATCTATGGACGCTTTGTTTACATAACTAAGTAGCTTACATGACATGTAATTTATAGTTGCCCTATTGGCGCGAATAAGGTAAAACTATACTAATAACTTTTTACTATATTTATAAATGCGAAGGTGGATGACGTTGTGTTAGTTCAAGTAGACAATGAAGTAGCTGCAAAGGAATATGTAGCTGGTATTTACGAAACCGTAGTTAAACGTAATCCGAATGAAACTGAGTTCCATCAAGCAGTCAAAGAAATTATTGAATCCTTAATTCCAGTTCTAGCCAAGCAACCGAAGTACATCAAACATGGTATCCTTGAGCGTCTTGTAGAGCCAGAGCGTTTAATCACTTTCCGTGTCCCATGGGTCGATGACCAAGGAAAAACGCAAGTAAATCGCGGTTTCCGCGTGCAATTCAACAGTGCAATCGGGCCTTACAAAGGCGGTTTGCGTTTCCATCCTTCCGTTAACGCGAGTATCATTAAATTTCTTGGATTTGAGCAAACATTCAAAAACTCCCTAACAGGCCAGTCTATCGGCGGCGGTAAAGGCGGATCTGATTTTGATCCAAAAGGAAAGTCCGATAACGAAATCATGCGTTTCACCCAAAGCTTCATGACAGAACTTTATAAATATATTGGTCAGGATGCTGACGTACCTGCTGGCGATATCGGTGTAGGCGCGCGCGAAATTGGCTATATGTTTGGACAATATAAGAGAATTAGCGGGACTTACGAGGCTGGCGTACTGACAGGCAAAGGGATCATTTACGGCGGAAGCTTAGGACGTACAGAAGCTACTGGGTATGGGTGTGTTTACTTTGTCAATGAGATGCTAAAATCCAAAGGCCTTAGCTTCGAGGGAAGCACCGTCGTCGTTTCCGGATCTGGTAACGTGGCGATCTATTCCATCGAAAAAGCAATCCAGCTAGGCGCCAAGGTTGTGGCTTGCAGCGACTCCAACGGTTACATTTATGACAAAAACGGAATTTCCCTAGAGACTGTTCGTCGCTTGAAGGAAGTTGAGAGAACGCGCATCAGCGAGTACGTTAAGTCTCACCCTACGGCAACTTACCATGAAGGCTGTAACGGCATTTGGTCCATTCCGTGCGATATCGCGCTTCCTAGCGCCACACAGAACGAGATTAATGAGGATGCAGCAAAGCTCCTTGTTAGCAACGGGGTAAAAGCCGTAGGTGAAGGTGCGAACATGCCATCTACCCTAGAAGCGATTGACGTCTTCCTACAAGCTGGCGTACTATTTGGACCGGCTAAGGCAGCAAATGCAGGCGGCGTTGCCGTATCCGCGCTAGAAATGTCCCAAAACAGCATGAGATACTCCTGGCAGTTCCACGAAGTGGACGATAAGCTGCATGCGATTATGAAAAACATTTACAGAAGCGCAGTCCAAGCTGCCGAGGAATATGGCCACCCAGGCAATCTCGTCGTTGGCGCCAACATTGCAGGCTTTACCAAAGTGGCCGACGCGATGATCGCACAAGGTGTTATCTAAGACGATTTGGTTAATAGTTGACATCGCTAGGGAGATATAGTGTCTACGTATGGTTGGTATCCACTACTCATGTAAGTTAGTTTCCAACAATAGTTCGACTATATTCTCTCTAGCGTTCAATTGCTATCATAACTAGTCAAAAATCACGGAATATTTTAACCTCGAATTGTGTTTTCACATTCGAATGTTAACATCAGTAAAAAGCAGAGGATCCCTAAAGGATGCTCTGCTTTTTTTCATGACATGAATGCTTACTTGCTACTGGTCATCCGCTCCCCCACTAACGGACACAGCGGACGTTAATCACGATAGAAATAAGCTTGCGAGGAGCTAACGGACATCACAGACGTTTTTCTGGCTAAAAGACGGTAATATAGACAGATTTCAGTGGAATAACTACCACCTTGTACGTTATCCTAGATAATCTGCAGAATTTAGTCCTATAGCGTATCCTGTGTTCGTCCCTGGAGCTACTCTCCCGCTCCCCAGTTACTCGACTTTTCCGACTATCTCTATCTCCTGCTACTCTCCCAATCCCGAATTATTCGACTTTTTCAACTAACTCCACCTCCGCTACTACTCTCCCCTCTCCCGAATTACCCAGCAGTTCGATATTTCCGAACTAAAGCAAGGATTACTTCTAATAAATGGCCAATAGTCCGATTCTGCCGAACTATATAGCCATTTTTCGTGAGCGAGGGTTGTTTGAGGCGATTTAGTTCGGCTAATTAGGACTATTTAAGATTTATTGTCTTGATCATTGAGATTAGTTCGGCAATTTCGGACTAATAGCCGCATAACGAGTAATCAGCCCCATGTGCGTCAATAGCCTTTGAATGCGCCTCCAGCTCGCACCCCCAATCCCACAAAAAAAGAGCCGCCTCACGGCAGCTCTTCACGCTCAACGCGCTATTCTCCCCGCACCCGCAATTTCCCCGCGATCTCATCGATAGGGAGGAAAAGAGGTCGCTCATTCGGCGTCTGATTCGGCGAGTGGATCGCCAGCATCAACGTTCCATCGAACGCATGGAACAGCATCGCATGTCCTCCGTCACTCTGGAAGAGTGCTTCCTCCTCCTGCACCCACGGACCTAACACGTTCCCGGTGGCAGACTTGGCTACTCCTAGCGCGTACGTGTTATTAATGAAGCTAGCCCATAGCATCAGCAGCTCGCCCTCCGCTGTGCGATACAGGGATGGCCCATCTGTCACATAATTGTCTTGCCCAGGATAACGAGGATGCTGGAAGGATGTCGGCCATTTGGCCTCAGACGCTGTAAACAATACAACTGGCTCCCCGATCGCTTCTTTTAAATCTGCGGTCAATCTCACTGCACAAACCTGACCATCCCGTACCTGCTGCCATTCCCGGCAAAATACGATCCAAGGCAGCCCCTCCTCATCGAGAAACAGGGTACCGTCTAAACAACACCAATCCTTTGGTGTGACAGGTCCGTCACTGTGAGGTGCAAAAGGCCCTAACAGACTATCACTTACCAAAACAGCCGTGCCGAGCAGGTTATTGTCATTCCGGCGGAAGGTCGCGAACATGTAGTAGCGCTCCTCGTACTTGTACACTTCCGGTGCCCAGAAATTGTTCTCGGCATAGAAGTCCGCGTCTGGTCGAAACACCGTATGCGGACCTTCCCACTCTTGCAAGTCTCGTCCAACATAGACGTCAAATCCAGTCCCTTTGCCCCAAATATTCGTGTCCGTGCTGCCAAACAAATAATACAATCCCTCATCATCAACCCGAACAACGAACGGGTCCCGGATTTGCAGATCACTATTTTTTATCATTGCCATACCTAGCTGCCTCCCCCATTACCGATACGTTGGATATATAATGCCAAGCTCGCGCACACTTATAAATTTGCCTTCAAAAAGTTCCACCTGCTCATTCCCCTTCACAACTAGAGGAATCTCTTGACCTTCATACCACACGGTCCCCTCAATGGTCCGAACGCTCATCCCGATGATGGCTTTCAGTACCCCGTTGCGGTCTGTTACCGCTCTAGTGCCAAATGGGATCCGCAAATAAGCCTCGCCATTTCGATACGCAGTACTTCCGTCTCTCGTCGTGACGAATTCAAACGTAACCCCATCAACGATGCGACTGTAGCCCGTTTCTGCAGCCATCACCTCACCGTGATCTTGCGGATACGGGATTAATGAAGTGAACCATAGCTCCCCATCTGGCCTAGGCAAAATTCCACACAGCCGCTCGACGAAGTCAAGCAGGCATAAAATGGCCGGCGAATAGGACTCCGTATAGCCTTCTTTCCCTGTCCACGGACTTACCGTTTGGGCAAACCGAGTCATTTGCGCTAACGCCGTAATGATCGGATTCAGCACCCAAGTCAGTTCCACATAACGATGATGATGCTCGAAGGCATGCGGCGTCCGAATCAAGCTCAAGAAATTCGACGTCCCTGCCCATGAATTGTAGTTGGAGAACGGATCAAACCGCGGATCATCCATAGCGACCGACGTAAACGGATACTTGGCGAAAAACTTACTTGTGTTCAGTAAATATTTACGCAACGAATCTGCGAAGAACTCCGCATCGCCTACCTCACAGGCCAGCACGCGTAATAGAACATCAGACTGGATACGGACAAACTCGTCGTTCCGATCCACATCATAGAAGAAAGCATCCGTTTCATCAAAGCAATGGACAAACAAGCTGTCCAGGGATTGTTCTGCCTTTTCCATCCAAGCCTTCACAGCTACCTTATCCCCTAGCTCCTGCGCCATGCGCGATAAGTAAAGACGCTGACAGTACACATTCGCCGTCAGATCCGGGGCTAAGAAGGGCAAAGTCGGTGAATCAGGATTATATTCCCGTGCATCGTCCAGATGTGCGGAATCCGGCACGTGCCAGAATCGTGGGGACAAGTCATGCCCGGTATCAAACGTGCAAAACGCCTCGACACAGCCCGTGCCACGCGTATCCCGATACGTCGTCAACCACTCGTCATACTCCGTCATCGCATCGTACATTTTGCGTAAAAAATCTTGGTTCCGCCCATTCAACACATAATGATTCCAAACGCTCCGTGCAAGCGGGGTAACCATTTGAATCTGCCGAAAAGCAGGTCCATTCTCTGTCACTTTATAGGGCAGCTGACCGTCTTCCTTCTGGTAATCCGCGAACAATTGAAAGGTGTCCTCTGATACCGTAGGCAAGAAACGCGACAGTAGTTCATTGTTAATGGTCCCTGTGCTTTCCATCCAGCAGCCTAAATAAATGCCTCCCTCTTGAAGCACGGGTGCTTCCCCCACCATAGGTACGATGCAATCGAAAAGCTTGCTAAGCGCAGAGTAATAGGTTTCCTCCAGTCGACCGCCCGTCGAAGTAAACTTAACGCCAGATTGCTGCCACTCTTTCAGCACATCGTGATCTGTTGCTTTTTTCAGCTGACCTACTTGCTCCTCCACAGACATTCCGCGAAGCCGATTTATGATGTTGTCACTCATTGTAAATGCCTCCTCAAAAGAAATGGACTGCCTAAGGCAGCCCCATATGTTAACCTTTCACACTGCCCATCACTAGGCCTTTCATGAAATATTTCTGTAAGAATGGATACACGACCAAAATTGGGAATGCCGCCAGGAATACTTGCGCTGCCTTGAAGGTGCGATCGGATACCTCTGTCATGTAGAGCTCCGTTGATGACACCGTGCTGGAATCTGTATTGACAATCAGCGTTTGTAAGTAACTTTGCAGCGGATAATTCGAAGGCGAACTCATATAAATTAACCCGTCAAACCAGGAATTCCAATGCATAACCACTGTAAATAGCGTGATTGTGGCAATCGCAGGCTTGGATAATGGAATGTACATGGTCCAAAGTACACGCCAATGACTTGCTCCATCGATGTAGGCAGCCTCTTCAATTTCCTTCGGTAAATTACGGAAAAAGTTAAGCAGCAAAATCATATTAAAGACATGAACGGCTCCTGGGAGTACCAAGGCCCATATCGTGTCGAGCATACCGAGTGCTTTGATCGTCATATAGCTAGGAATTAACCCGCCATGGAAGAGCATCGTAATGATAAAAAACCAAGCATACACGTTCCTGCCACGAAGTGCGGACGTTTCTTTAGATAGCGGATACGCGATCAGAATGGTGATCACCATGTTAATCACATAACCTAGCACCACTCTTTGCGCTGAAACAAACATCCCTTGCACAAACTCAGGCTTGGATAAAGCATGCTTATACGAAGAAATGGTGAAATCTACAGGCCAAAGCTTTACGAATCCCCCTGCCGCTGCGCTGCTGGAGCTAAATGATATCGCAAGCACATTAATAAGCGGCAATAGACAAAAGAAGGCCATCAAAGCTAAAAATATATAATTGCTTAACAGAAATATTTTTCTGCTCATCGAAACTTTTTGCACGATTTTTCCCCCTTACCCTAAAATATCCGATAGCCGGTATACCGATTGGCAAGCTTATTCGACGTGGCAATTAAGATGAGAGCAATGACAGACTTAAACAATCCTACCGCTGTCGCAACACCGTATTGTGCATCCACTAAACCGATCCGGTAAACCATCGTATCAATAATGTCTCCTGTGCTGTAGACCATTGGGCTGTATAAATTGAACACCTGATCGAAACCAGCGTTCAACACATTTCCCAAGCTCAGAACAGTCATCAGCGTGACAATAGGGAGCATGCCGGGAATGGTCACATGAAGCGTCTGTTTCCAACGATTCGCGCCGTCCATGACAGCAGCTTCGTACAAACTTTGATCGATCGCCGTCAAAGCAGCAATATACACGATCGTGCTATATCCAAACTCCTTCCAAGCGTCGGAAGCGACGATTGTAAAAGGGAACCAGTTTTCGTTGCCAAGGAAAAAAATAGGCTTAATACCTACAAAGCCAAGCAATTGATTCACAATCCCGCTTGAAGGCGAGAGAATATCAATCAAAATGCCTCCCAAGATAACCCAAGACAAAAAGTAAGGGAAATAAATGATCGTTTGAACGGTCCGTTTAAAGCCAGTGTGTAAGACCTCATTCAATAGCAAGGCAATAATAACAGGAACAATTAAGTGCACAAGGATCTTCATGACCGCGATAAAAACAGTATTCCAGAGCACACTCGTAAAATTGGGCATCTCCAGCATATAGCGGAAATTGTCCAAGCCGACCCATTTGGAATGGAAGATTCCTTTGGATGGGACAAATTTTTGAAACGCAATGACGATCCCTGCGATGGGAACATAGCTAAAAATGAGAGCAAGAATAACACCAGGTAACAACATGAGATGCAAAGGAATTTCCTGCAGCTTTTTATTCATTTTTGTTTTGACTCCTCTCCGTTTGCATTCAAGAATAAAAGGGGAAAGCAGTGTTCGACCGCTTTCCCCTAGGCTCTAATCTCTTTATAAGCTGTCTGCTAACCTATTTACTTTTCGCGTACCACTCGTTAACTTCTTTCGTAATTTGGTCTCCACCAAGCTTTTTCCAGTCCTCAACGAACTTATCGAAGGTATCAATGGATTGTCCCATAATGATTTTCGTAAATACTTCTTCTTCCAATTTTTGCAGGGAGGCGTTTTTCTCAACCATAGCAGGAGTCGCCGCACCGTAGAAAGCATCAAGCAAATAGTTATCGTCTTTCACATATTTACTGATCACATCAAAGCTGCTCGGCGTACCGAATACGCGCTCAGTTCCCCAGTTCGCATTGTTGCCTTTGCGGTAGTCAAGAATTTTATCGTAGTAGCCCTTCTCTTCCGTCGTAAGCTTGGACGGATCGTTGGAAGTAATCGCGCTAAGCGCATTGTTATGTGCGTTTAGGTTTTTGTTCGCAGGCTCTGGATTCATGTAGCTGTAGAAGTAAACTGGAACGTTTGTTTTGCTGAAGCTCATCTCAGGATTAGGCTTCTTGCTCTCGTCATACCCATCCATCGCGTAGTTAAGGAGCTTAATAATCGCTTCTGGATTCTTGCTCTTCTTGCTAACCGCATAATAACGTTGAATTGGCATAATACCGATTGGTGTTGCCTTTTTCTCGTCGATCGATACCAACGGAATCGCTTTCCAATCTGCTTTCGGATCGTTATCAATATTTTTCTGAATGATCGACAGCGGAGCGGACATCGTACCGAAGAAGACGCCTACTTTGCCGCCAACGACGGATTCCGTCACCTTAGCACGATCTTTAACGCCAAATTCCTTATCCATCAAACCCTGCGCATACATATCTTGAAGCTGCTTCAATGCTGTTTTCACTTCTGGCTGAACGCTTCCATAAACGAGGTTTTTACCGGATGCATCCTTCACCCATTTACGTGCATAAGCATGGTAACCGGAGAAGAAGCCCGATGTTCCAAACTGCGTATCGGCAAGGAACGTTTTCGTAAATGCCATCCCGAAGGTGTCATCTTTCCCATTGCCATCCGGATCCTTCTTGGTGAATGCTTCAGCAACCGCAAGAGCTTCCTTCATCGTCTTCGGCTCGGAAAGCCCCAGCTTGGCCAACCAATCTGCGCGAACATACATGAGCGGTAATCCATCAATAGCGGATGCTGTTTGTGGAATAGCCATCAGCTTGCCGCCGATTTTAGCTGTGTTGAAAGCTTTTTGATCCTGCTGCAGGATGCTTTTCGCAATCGGCGATGCATACTTTTCATACAGCTCTGTCAAATCATAAAGCATATCATTTTCTGCCAAATCTGTAAGTTGTTTGTTTTTCAACCACATCAGATCCGGTAAATCTCCCGCGGCAATCGCTACATTGAGCTTTTGATCGAACTGCTCGGTAGGCACAGCCCATTGATATTTCAGGTTGATGCCAAGATCGTTGGCATACGCTTTTGTCCAAATGTTATTTTCAATCGTATCGCCATTCTCGTATTTATAGGTAGATTCGGTGAAGCGCCAAGCTGTAATATCGACAGGTTTTTCGTACTTCGCCATCAAGTTCGCTGCAGGTACGGATGAACTCGCAGGTTTCGTCGTTGATGCGCTGTCTTTCGAACCCTCTGAACTACAAGCCGAGAGCACTAATAGTCCTGCTGCTGAGAGAATAACGGCTGATTTTGCTTTATCTCTTTTTCTCATGTGAACCTCCCCGAAAGTCTGAATGTATTAGAGTTTTGCTATCTCTAATGGTACTTCTCAGCCAACCGGCATTCAATATTCATGTCTTTACATTTGAATCAGTTGTTTACTTGTTGAATATCGAAGTCCGATACTCCAGTGGCGTCATGTGCGCAACCTTGCGGAAATACCTCGTAAAGTTCGTCGCTGTCCCATAACCGACTAATTCGGCGACCTCTTGGATTTTAATATTCGGATTTTCTAATAGTGCTTTCGCTTTGGCCATGCGTGTCGTGGAAATATAGTCAGATAGATTAGTTCCAGTTACCTGTTTAAATAATCGTGATAAATACGATGGATTGAAATAGACCAATTCCGCTAATCTGACGAGCGAGACCTCATCGGGGTTGTGAAGATGATCCTTAATATGCTTCTGTATGAGGAAAATAATCGCATTTGCCCTTCTTTCTTCCTCTTGGTTCTGAAGGTTGAACAGAATTTCCTCTACACGTGCCAGATACTCAAATGCGGACGACCAAGATTCATGCTCGCCTGGCTGCATAAGCTTGTGTAAGCCGATTTGCGTCGCAACCGTCTCTACTAAATTCCAGCGGTTCATATACGATAGGAATACTAACCCGATGGAATAATACAGCTCTTGCGCAGGTACATCATGCATACTGTCAATATCCTTCAGCGAGTCAGCACAAGTGCGCAACGTATGGTTAAATTCCGCTCGCTGCCCGTGCTCCAATTGATCGGCGAGTTGATCCAATTTTGCCTGCCGAATGTGCGACTTCTCACGCTGACTCCCGTCCGATTGCTGAAGCTCTTGCGCAACCATTTGCTTATCTAACAGCAGCATGCCGCTGCCTTGTCCAATCCGATAATTCATCAGCATTGTTAACGTAGCGAATCGCTCCGCAGCTTCTCCCCATGCCACCGTGCTGTCATCTAAGACGAACGAAAGCAGCTCACCGACGGACTCGCGGCAGGCAGCTTGTACCAACTCTAAGTTTCCTTTCACAAACGTCAGGGTTCGATCCCATCCCTCTGTTTCGTTGTTACCCTGAAGCGGCTGAATCAACCAAATAAGGTCCATACGCTCATTAACAGCAGCGACAAAAGAAACATGCGAAGACATATACTGCTCGGCGATGAGCTTAATTTTGTATAGCTGCCGCGACTTCTCGGAATATGTCGTTTTGTTAGATAAGCTATTGATTCTCCCCAGCATGATAAGTACGGGTCGATCCGCGCGAAGCGAAATAGCCAGCTCGTCGAATTGTTCTTGATTAATCTCGCGCACGTCGAGCTGCTCATTCAATATCTGCTTCATATAATCGTTCTGCAGCATCCCCCGCATATCATCTAACTGCTCTTGCGCGATCTTCAGCAATGACTGCGCCTTTAACTCCGTTTCAATCTCAGAGACGGTATGTTCAACCATTTGGATGACCTTCTCATAGCCTTCGGTCTTTAGTAAATAGCTGACCCTTTCGTACTGGATCGCTGAATAAATATAGGAGAATTCATTGTAGCCCGTTAGGAAAATAACCCTGCACTGGGGCCATCTCTCGCGAATTTTCTCCAGCAGCTGTAATCCATCGAGACCTGGCATCCGAATATCTGTGAGCACGATATCAAACCGAGTCCGATCGAATTGCTTGACCGCTTCCATGCCGGAATAAGCTTTGTACACATCCAGCTCCAGCCCAGGAATATTTTGAAGCACCTCATATAACCCGTCTGCAATAATCATCTCATCGTCAACGACAAGAACCCTGTACATTTATACGCCTCCATTCGTTAAATCAATTAAAATGGTTGCCTTTAAGCCGCCCCATTCGCTTCGTTCTACATGTAAACCGCTGGTCTGTCCAAATTTCAACCGAATCCGTTGATGGATATTCAAAACACCAGTCATCTCCAACCCTTCTTGGTCGGTTAATGCGTCTTGGAGCTTCTCGATGCGCGCTTCATCCAGCTCCTCACCGTTATCTTCCACGATCATTTGAATCTCGTTCGCATTCTTCAAAAGTCGAACACGTAAAATGCCTTTGGCAGGCTTCCGCTCCAGTCCATGCTCGAAAGCATTCTCGATGATCGGCTGTAAAATTAACCGCGGCACCATGACATGCCCAATATGCTCTGGCAGCTCATCAAATTCAACCTTCAGTCGATTGGAGAAGCGCATAGCTTGAATTTCCGCATACACTTTGGCATGATTCACTTCTTTCCAGAGCGGTACCTCATCCGAACTATTCCGCGTAACAAACTGGAAATATTCACCCAGCTGATTCGTAAATTGCTCGAGATTCTCATAATCGCCAAGACGGGCCATCGTGCTAAGAATAAAGAGATTATTGTACAGAAAATGCGGATTAATCTGCGACTGCAGCTGCTTCAACTCCGCCTTCTGGGTCAAAATTTGTTGCTTATACACCTGGTCAATCAATGAATTCAAGTTCCCGAGCATCACATTGAACCGTTTATAAATGTACTGAAACTCATCGTTAATCGTATGCTCGATCTGTACATCGAAATCGCCATATTCGATTTTACGGAACGCTTTGACGAGCTTATCCAGCGGTTTGTGAATGTACTTATAGACGTATAGCGAATAGATAACAATAATAATGAGGGCTACGGCTGCTAGTAAGACGAACCAACTTCTATATTTTTGGAGCGGTTGAAACACGGCATTTTCAGGCACATATTTACTTAGCACGGCGCCAAAAAAATGAGAGGATGTGTACACGACAAGATAATGCTTGCCATGGATCACGAGTTTTTGCGCGTTGCCAGCATTTGAACTATTGGTCATATGGGCTGTGATCTCTTTATCAAAAGATGCATCATGACTCGTTGTAATGACAAATTGGGAGCTATTAAAAATCAATCCCTCTTCCTGGGAATTAATCATCAACTTCAAATGCTCTTCAAGCTTATCCTTAGAGAGTTCGATCGCCACGATGAATAATGGTCCTCTTTTGCTGCTAGGTGTAGAGAATGGATAGACTGCGCTTAGAATCATCCTGCCGTTCACGTTCATCACTTGTGAATCCAGCGTCAACGGAATGTTCCTCAAATCTTGAAATTCTTGCTGATTAAAAGCCGAAATCGTCAAAGCGGACACGTTTTTCTGGATCGCAGGGATGTAAGCGTACACATCCTTAATATAGGTGGAGCTGTTTCGAATGGCATTAAGCCGCTGCTGGAGTCTTAGGATACTTTGCATTTTCTCAATTTCATTCAAAGAATCTGGAATCGCTCCTAATGCGTTTAAATTGTCATCGCTTAAGACATCGTACTGCAACGTTTGAATACGTTTGAACTCCTCCTCCAATCCGCTAAAATACCCCGATACTTGCGAGATCATGGATTTGGATATTTCGTCTTGTAACGTTTGAATGCCCCAATTGTAAATAATCATACTGAGGATATAGAGCGGTAAAAGAATGCAAATAAACGAGAGAATCAATCTTCGCAGCGCATTCTTTTTCCACGGATGTCTCGTTAAATTCATAGGAGTCCCCCGAAAGTTAGTTTAGTGACAATACTAACATAAACAGCATGAACATTGAAGTGAATCCAGATAAAGGACAAAAAAAAACATCCCCCAACATAACTTGCCCATTGGAGGATGTTTCTACCTTATATTTAGCTCCCGTAACGTCGCACGCGCAGATCAGCTTGTTCCTTGTGCCCCATGAAATTCTCGATTTCACACAGTCGTGAAACGTACTCACCTACGAGTATACTCGCTTCTTTCGTACATCGTTGATACGTGCACGTTTTCAAAAATTTCCCTGCCCAGAGGCCGCCTGTATACCGAGCCGCACCCTTAGTTGGCAGGGTATGGTTCGTGCCAATCGCTTTGTCCCCATATGCCACATTGGTTTCAGGACCAAGAAATAATGCGCCATAATTGGACATGTTCGCCAGGAAATAGTCCGGATTTTCAGTCAAAACCTCGACATGCTCGAAAGCGAGTTTATCCGCTTCAATCACCGCTTCTTCAATGCTCTCCACCACCATGATGGAACCGTGATCCCGCCAGGCGACACCAGCAATATCTGCGGTTGGAAGAACCTTGAGCTGCTTCTCGATTTCAACCAGCGTCTCTCTGCCCAAAGCCTCGCTCGTTGTAATCAGCACGGCAGGAGACGTCGGCCCGTGCTCAGCCTGGCCGAGCAAGTCGACGGCCACCATTTCCGCATCAGCCGTATGGTCGGCGATAACCAATACTTCCGTCGGGCCGGCAATCAAGTCGATGCCTACTTTTCCGAAAAGCTGGCGCTTCGCCTCTGCCACGTAGGCATTGCCTGGCCCTACAAGCATATCGACGGATTCAATCGTTTCTGTCCCTAGCGCCATAGCGGCCATTGCTTGAATTCCGCCGAGAATGTAAATTTCGTCGGCACCCGCGTAAGCCATCGCACAGATCGTTGCGGCTGGTATTTCTCCTTTGATCGGCGGCGTGCAAGCAATGACTCGTGGAACACCGGCGACTTTTGCCGTCAGGACACTCATATGAGCGGATGCTACCATCGGGTAACGTCCGCCAGGAATGTAACAGCCTACACTGCCAACAGGAATATGTTTATGACCGAGAATAACCCCTGGAAGCGTTTCCACTTCGAGGTCGCGAACGGTTTCTAATTGTTTTTCCGCAAAATAGCGAACTTGCTTCTGCGCGAATCGAATGTCTTCCTTCACACGATCCGGCACGCTGGCCACGATCTCTTGAATTTGAGCTTCACTTAACCGGAAGCTTTCAGGCGACCAGTTATCAAATTTTTGCGAAATCTGGCGAACCGCTTCATCGCCACGGATTTCAACTTCTTGAATGACTTCTTTCACGGTGCGATAAACAGCTTCTTCACTTGCAGCAGATGATGATCGTGCATTCCCTTGTTTCAGATATGTGACCATGATGATCTCCTCATTTATTATATTTGGCCTGCTATGCACTCATTTCCCTTCCCACATTGAAGGCGTAATGACTTGATCAGGTACTTCTGCGAAAACGGCCGCTAGTTCATGCAATGTCTTTTCACTAATAGCAGGCGTTCCTAAAAGTGCAATATTTGCTTTCACTTGCTCCGGCGTTTCAGCACCGAAAACGATACTGGCGATACCAGGCATATGGTGAATATAGGAAAACGCTAATTCAGGTACAGACATCCTTTCCTGCTCGGCATACGTGTGCAACAGGTTAAGCCAGGGCGCTGCGACCTTCAAATTCTCCTTTAATTCTGCAGGTTCCAGAAAGAACAACCCTTGCAGATAAATACTTCTAGCGAACAGCTTCTTACCGGATCTCCTAAGCTGATCAAAGGTCCCGTTCGCGAACATCCGACGATCCATGATATTGATCGGAACCTGGACAATCTCGTAGAAGTCATCCTGGAGCTCCTGCCAATTTGCCGCAAAATCTTGCGCATCAAAGGAGAGCAGCGAAGCCCCCATCGAGCCGATATTCCCCCTCTTCACTTGCTTGCGCAGCAATTCGGTTAATTTTTCACCAAATACCCCCAGCACATTGGGCCGATGCAGCAGGAGGGCGGGAATACAATTCGTCTGTAGTCGTTCCATCGATCTGCTAATCGTAGCTTCAATCTGTTCTTCCAAATTGGCAAGCGTTGTGTCTTGATTCACTGTCAAAATCAGTTTGGTTATGATATGAGCAGATCGGTTTGATTGTTGAAAAAAATGACCCAAAACCTGCTCGGAGTTTCCATACGCACTCGCCGTATCTAGACAGGTAATGCCGCCCTCCAAGGCAGCATCCAAGATGTGCCCTGCCATGGTTTCATCCGGCTGTCCATTGTGATTCGCAATGCCATAGGGCATCCCCAGCTGTACAGTGCCGAGTGTCAAAGATGAGATCGTAGATGTCCACTGCTTGTTGTAGCTTAAAATAGGACTCATCTCGCTTTCTTTGCGTGATTCCATCATTCTCTTTTACGAATACGTTTCGTATAAGGCGGTCGCCCAAAAAGTTCTTCTGGCAGTTCACCCTGTGGATGGTAACCATATTCGTCTTTCCCTTTCATCATAAAGAGTTGAAAATTGGGGTAAGTCTGTGGATCCCATCTCACCGACGTCTTGGAATATCGGATGACAAATCCGATACGCCAGCGATCCGAGGTGTTCGGCCCGGAACCATGAATAAGGGAATCTACGTGCATGGAAATGCCGCCTGCTGGGATAATCATCGAAACCGCGTCCTTTTCGCTGAATGTCCCCTTATCGAGTTCAAAGGACAAAATGGCATCCTCGCCGGCGATTTTATGTTGAATAATGCCTGCCTTATGCGTACCTGGAATCACCTTCATGGCGCCATTCGCTTCATCCACATCCGAGAAAGCTAGCCACACCGTGACCGTGTCGTTGAGCGATGTCGACCAATAATACGAATCCTGATGCCATGGCACCGTTTTGTCGGAATGAGGTGACTTCGTAATAAACTCGCTTGCCGCCAAGTAAAAATCGTTGCCCAATACACCTTCAACGTAGCTAAGAATTTGCGGGTGCGCACAGATGTTAAACAGCCATCGGCTCGTCTTATGCCAGCCCATCATGTCGGATGGATTCTCATCCTTTTGTAAGGAAGCGATAAGCTGCTCATAACCCAATTGCAATTGTTTCGCAGCTTCGCCAGGAAAAATAACAGGAAGACCTAATAAATAGCCATGATCTTCATAAAATTGCTGCTGCTCTGCACTTAATTTGTTCAGTTCCATCATCAATCTCCCTTATTCAAGATCGAATTGACTCGCTCGTACGTACCGCCTCTTGCATAGGACTGGTTCAACGCTTCCGCTACATAAAGCGGGTAAATGCCATCAGCCAATGTACAAATCGGCTCCGCGCCGAATTCCAGAATGTCAACAAGATGAGCGATGGCATTCGCCATGTTGCTCGATTTACCGAGCACACCTTGCTCTGCGCGTTCGAGCACCAGATTCCGCATGCCCGCCTGCAGTGGGTGAGGCTCGGTTCCATAGTATCGGATCTCATCTCCGCCCTGAACCATTTCGATCACGCCGCCTTCCAAGTACAGCACGAGCTCGAAAAGGTTATAATGGCGGTCATCAAAAGCCTCCGCATACCCTGTCACGCTATCGTTTGCTGCTGTAAACAAAAAGGAATACGTCCAATCCTGGGCGGCATCCAAGTTAGTGGGAACACGCTCTACAACTTTTACCTGCTCGATGGATCCTGCCATATAACGCACCATGTCAAATAAATGAGAGCCTGTGTTGTAAATCCCCCGACTGTAACGCAGGTGGATTTTCTTCAGCTTGCCGTAGGTTTCATTCTGGACCGCCGAACGGACTTGCATCGCCCCTTCACTCCATCTGCGCGATAAGTTAACCACGACCGTTCGATCGCTGTGCTGCTGGCATAATGCGAAGATACGCTCCGCTTCCTCGAGCTGGTTCGCAACCGGCTTTTCTAGAAAAACGAGCCTGGCTTTGGACTGCTCCAATACGGCTTGAAGCAGCTCGCACCTTACAGTCGGCGGCGTACAAATGCTGATAATATCCAGCTGATGACTTCTCAGCATCATAGACAATTCTTGGTCTCCGTAGAATTTGGCCTCCGGCGCAATCATGGCCAGCTGATCCGCCTGCTCTTGCCGTCTTCCGACTGCTGCAACCAACTCCACCTCCGGCTGCAAGTGGTACGCCATGGTATGGCTGCTTACTCTTCCTTTATTGGGAATATCAAAGGTTAGGCCGATCTTGCCAAGTCCGATTATGGCAGCGTGATACATGGAGTTCCCTTCTTTCATCGCTCTTCCGAAGAATCATCCCTTCAATGCGCCTAACGTAATCCCATCCGTAAAATATTTCTGGAAATATAGAAAAATGACCAGCACGGGAAGCGTGGCGAACATCGCACCAGCCATGGCGAGTCCATAGTTTGTTTCCAGCTCCGATATTTTTTGGGCAACTTTAATACCAACAGGCAAGGTGAACATCTTCTCCCCGCTCAACACGATAACTTGCCACACATAGTCATTCCAAGTGTTTACAAATGTAAATATTGCTAATACGCCGAGCCCAGGCTTGGCAAGCGGCAGGATGATGCGTTGGAACGTTTGCCATTCTCCGCAGCCGTCGATTTTCGAAGCTTCCACTAGTTCCCCTGGAAGTGTGGACATGAATTGCTTCAACAGAAATACACCGAAAGGCCACCCCACCACGGGCAGGAGCACTCCCCATTTTGAATTCGTGAGTCCTATCTCATTTAATAGCTGAAATAGCGGTATGAAGAGTACCGTATGCGGGATCGTCATGGCAGCAATCATCAAAGAGAATAGCCATTTCGAGCCTTTGAATGGAATTTTGGCTAATGCATAGGCGGACAAAGAGCTGACCACAACGACAAGCAGCGTGGCAATTAAGGAGATAAACATGCTGTTATAAAACCAGGCGAACACAGGGCTATTTTTCATCAAAGACGTATAATTGTGAAATGAAGGGTGAAGCGGTATCCATTCCGGTGGGATTTGCAGGGCAACCTTCAGGTTCTTGAGTGATCCGCTAACCATCCAATAGAAGGGCCAGAGGAAGAACAAGGTTAATACCCAAAGAAATAGATGCCCTCCCCATAGCGGTGACTTTTTATTCGGCATCCTCTGCCCACCTTCCTTAAAATTCGTGATCTGATTTCAGAAATTTGAACTGAATGAATGCAATTAAGCTAATGATGACACACAGAACAAGCCCCATCGCATTAGCAATCCCAAAATTCATGTTCACGAACGCCTGCTGATAAATGAGCATCATGATCGTTGTTGTCCGATAAGCAGGTCCGCCGCCGGTCATAATCATAATGATGGCGAACACTTGAAAGGCGCCGATCGTCCCCGTAACCACGACATATAGCAATGTCGGCTTTAACATAGGCAGTGTGATGCGATAAAACATTTTCCACGGCTTTGCGCCATCCAGCGCCGCAGACTCGTAAAAATCCTTCGGAATCCCTCCTAAAGCCGCTGAAAAAACAACGACCGCAGAACCGACGGAAATGGTTAGCACAATGACGGACAAGGCGAGCGTAGCTGAGTTTACCCCCAACCAATTAATCGATTTCAGTCCAACGAGATCAAGCAAATAATTGCCTAAACCGAATTGTCCGTTATAAATGTATTGCCAAACTAATGTCAGGGAGACAATGGAAGTCACGCCTGGGATATAAAAGGCTGCTTTGAAAAAGGATTGCATCTTTTTCGGATATGTATGAATCGTTACCGCGATCATTAAGGCAATCACCGTGATCGATGGCACGAGGTACAACACAAACTCCAATGTGTTGCGAATCGACTTCCAGAACAGCGGGTCCGTGAAAATGGTGTGATAATTATCAAGGCCCGACCAATAATATTTCGTATAATCGAAGCCATAGAAACTGCTCTTAATCGCTTTGAGAATCGGATACACAACGAACAGCAGAAAAAACAGCAACATGGGCAGGACGAATAGCCAACCGCTGATTTCTCTACGCAAACGGATGCTGCTGATTTTACCGTGTTTCATTGGTTTCTCCTTCCTTTCACCTTACTAGATGAATAACGGCAGGAGGGCATCGCCATCCTGCCGCTTAATAATGCTTACTTATTATATTTGGCTATCGTGTCATTAAACTTCTTGGAAATCGTATCGATCGTTTGTTTTGGCGTCGACATGCCGATGAACAACTTTTGAATTTCTGGGAACATTGCCGCTCTCATCTCCGGATAGCCTTTAATTCCCCAGCCTGGATCGATAACCGGCCATTCCTTTGTCTTCGTCGCGAGCTTCGCGAGGAATTGAAGCTCAGGATCGCTCTCGGTCCATGCAGGTGCTTTGCCCAGCGGATTGAACGATTTCATCGCCGTTTGGAAAATTGTGTTATCCTTCATGGTCCAGTAGAGGAATTTCTTGGCCCATTCTTCCTTGACCGCATCCGAGTTTTTGAACACAACACCGAAGCCTACTTCCGATTTTAACGCTGCTTTGCCAGCTGTCGTCGATGGGAAGTTCACGTACATGTACTCATTTGGACCGCTAACGCTGCCGTCCTTCAAACCGTTCTTAATAATGTCGGAGTGCGCGGCTGATGCAACGACCATCCCGTTCTTACGCTGCTTCCAGTAATCCAGTGCATTCGTGGAGGTTAGCGTCTCCGGATGCGGAGTTACAAGCCCCTCATCCACCAATGATTTGAAGAAGCCTAATGCCTGTTCCGTTTCCGGGCTGTCTCCTGCGGTATATTTCGTGTAATCCGCGTTGAACAATTTGGCCCCATAGCCGGAAATGATATTGTTATAAATTTGATCCCCTTGTTCGTTCAATGCGAAGAGCGTAAGTCCGTATACGCCTTTTTCTTTATTAGCCACTGCTTTTAAGGCTGCTTTAAATTGATCGGGAGTCCATGTGCGGAATTCATCCTGAGGAAGTAACTTCTCCGCTCCTGCTTCTTTCCATAACGCTTTGTTCAGAATCAAACCAAGCTGTGTCGAATAATAAGGCATCGTTACGACAGTACCGCCTACCGAAACCATTTTCATCATATCCGCACTCTTCTTCACTTGAGCCAGATCTTCCGGTGGAATTATATCCTCTAGCGAGGCCAATGCTCCCATTTGCCCATACGCCAACGTGCGCCCTGGGTAATCGAGAAAGACGTTTGGTGCCGACTTGGAAGCAATCGCTGTTGTCACCTTCTCATTAATCCCATCAAATGGAATGAGCTCAATGTTGACCTTGACATTCGGATGGAGTTTGTTCCATTCCGGCAGCAAATCCTCTTTAAACCAATCTCCCGCTTTTTGACCTGGTTTGTAGGTGCCGTTCGGAGCCGCCCATACTGTAAGCTCGATCTTTGGATCTTCCTTCGGCGCTTGTGAGGCTGCTGTAGTCGGACTAGAGCTGCCCGCAGGCGCAGCGCTGGCCGTCGGCTTACTGGTGGCGCTGTCTGAACTACAACCTACCGTTGTTGCCATCAATAGCGATACACCTGCTGCCACAAAGAGTGCTTTAAATGAACGATTTTTCCTGTTATGGATCATGCACTTCTTCCTCCCTTTTCCTAAATGTTTAAAACCTCCATCTCATCTTTGTGAACCCACCTGCATCTGATGTGTAACAAATCGTTAGCGTACCACCAAATTAGCACGCCCTCACGGCCTCTGAGTAGGTAAAATAAGTTAGAAAGACATGGAATTCATTAGTCCTACACCTAAATATAAAGAAAATGACCTATATCTATAAAATTCCAAGTTCTATTTTCACCCGATCTGCCCTAAAAGCTGCTTGCGATATTGCGAAGGAGACAGTCCCGTGTTCTCTTTGAACCAAATGCTGAAGTAATGCGGGTCGGTAAAGCCGACCTGAACGGCCACGTTCTTGATTTTATTCCCCGGCTCCATCAGTAGGCGCTTCGCATGCTCCATTCGCACTTGCCCCACATAATCTGTAAAGCCGACACCGACTTCTTTCTTGAACAATTGGCTAAAATAATTCGCATTCAACCCGATCTGCTCGACAACGGAATCGATTCCAAGTCCGACATCACTATACTGCTCGTGAATGATCGTCAAGGATTTAATAATATTTCTGCTTTGTTTCTTCTCTTGCTGTTCATGTATACCTAAATGCTCTCTCAGCAGCGCAATAAATTGCCGCCCGTTCTTCTCCAAGGGCTGTGATAACAGCTTCTCTTGCACATCGCCGAACCAATTTGTGTTGAGCACAGCTGAATGCCCCGACTTGATCAATAGCTTATACAGATGATTGTATAAAGCGGCCATGAATGCATAGAGAACATGCGGAACGAGATGGCCCGCTCTGGCATAGACAATGAACTCCTCCATAACAGCTGCGCAATTGTCGATATCGCGTTCCTCCATGTAATAGAGCAGCTTATTTTCAAAAGCTTCCGGATATTGCGATTTCCACGAATCGCCAACGAAATAAATGTTGGTCTGATCGTCCATTCGTTCTCCAACCAAGTAATTGAGCAATGCCTTGGCCTCTTCGAACGAGGTCTTAATCAGGTTAACATGCTCGTATTGGTTTCCTACAAACGCATACATAGGTAGATCGAGCCGCTCTTTCAGGCCGGCCATCAATTCATTGATTTTATGTAAAGCCTCATCAGCCTCACCATTGAAAATGAAACAATATTGCTCGTCGGATAAATAAATGGAGATCATCTCATGTCCGTCTTCGAACTCATGAATAATCGATTCCAGCTTATCTAAATCCGCTTTCTCATACCGGCAGTGCAAATGCAGCAGCGCCACACGGAACGAGGCACTATTGAGTCGGAAACCTAGTCTTTCTTCAAAGCGCAGCGCTTCAGATTCCGTCAAACTGCCTTCCAGCAAGGAGCGGACCAGCTTCTCCCGCATGAGCGGCTCACCTTCACGGACCTTATCGATCATGTGATTAAAAGCACGCCCTAAATCTCCTAGCTCATCTTTATATAAAGGTTGAAATTTCAAATTCAGATTACCTTGCTCGACATTGCGCAGCATGCGAATCATTTTCCGCAGCGGCATAGAGATTGTTCTGGCAATTAATACGGATACGAGCACCATCAGGGCGAGAGAACCGCCAAGAAATGCTACCCATAAATTGTTGATTTCTTTCAGATCCTTGAGAAGTACGTTCTGAGGAATCGTGTGTACAAACGTCCAATTGGTTAAAGCATGCTTTGAATAGGCAGTGACATAGTTGCTGGGTATTTGGGTGTAATGTCCTTTAGTTCCAGTTAAATTGGAAACATCAATGGGAGGAACGCTTTCTCCATTCCCGGCGGAAAAGATGAAACCGTTTGAGTCGACGATGCTGTTCGTGCCTTCCTCCAAATTCGAAGATGCCAGGTAATTGTCGAGTATGTTTGGGGAAATGGAAATAATGAGATAACCGAGGATTTGTAAATTGTTTTTATCGTAAATCGTCTTGAACATAACAATAGACGTTTGCATATCACGCCACTTGATGAAGGACCAGAGCGAATTGCTGCTATTATTGTTTGCCATTTTGTTATACCAGCCTTGGTTGATGAATTCATCACTAACCAAATAGCTTGGCGTAAAATTCATCCCGACACCGCTGTCATACACATTCATATACTTATCCACGAGATAAATCGCTTGAATGCCATAAAACCGGTCGGACAACTGCCTTAATTGATCATAAATGTAATTGTAAGCTTGAATTCGGGGGATTCCGTTTAAATTCGCCGCATTGCCGCTCAACGGATCTTGAACGTTTTCATTGTAGACCAGCAGCTGAGATGATTTCTCAATACTTTGAAAATAATTGTCCATGCTGCCCGTGAAATACTCGATTTTTTGCAGCATCGCATTGCCTTCTCTGTCTGTCATAAATCGCTTGATATAGGTCGAGGACAACAAGGCAAAAATGCTAAGCGCGATGAGTGTGACAAGCGAGAACGATAACCATAGCTTCTTGACCAATTTTAAATCATGAAACATCCCGAATCCATTCGAAAACCTTCTCATAATAGTCATCACCCCATCTATCTTTAGCTACCTACTATTATACAAAATAATTGAGAGGCCTTAACAGAAAAAAAAGAAAACGGCACCCGATATCGATGCCGTTTGTTTTCTCCGCTTACTTGGCAGTATAGCCACCGTCTACTGGCATGTTGATACCTGTAACATAGAGCGAAGCATCTGAAGCGAGAAAGACAATTGGCCCCCAGATGTCGTCCGCCTTAGCCATTCGCCCCAACATCGTTCGATCATTGTAGCGCTCAACAAATTCGGGTAAATTCTTCTCCGTCTGAAAGCCGCCAGGTGAAATGCAATTGCATCTGACTTGGCGCGGTCCATAGTAACTTGCGATAAATCGGGTATAATTGACCATGCCAGCTTTGTGGAAGAAATAGTCGGGAATCAAACCGTTTAATGGAAGTCCTTCATAGAGGGTTGGATCAGGTCCAACCATGCCTTGAATCGAGCCGATGTTTATAATCGAGCCGCGCTCTTTCTCGGCCATCCAATCGCCGATAACCCGGGTAATCTCAAACAATCCTGTTGCGTTTACTGCCATACTTTTAGCAAACCTTTCCAACGGATCGTTATAATGCGACATTGTGCGAGCGACAGCATTGTTGATAAGCACGTCGCATTTGCCTTCTCGTTCTTCCAGCTTCCCGCGGATGCTTGGGATTGCATCTAGATCTTCCTGATCAAATTGGATGGCGTGCACCGTGTACCCGTCTTTTCTGAAGCTTTCTTCAATGGCTTCGAGGCGCGACTCGTCGCGTGACGTTACGTACACATTGCCTCCTGCTTGCGCACAGGCCGTCGCGATTTGTGTGCCATACAGCCCCGCCCCTCCTGTAATAAGCACCGTCTTGCCAGTAAGTGAGAAACTATTCATCACATTCGCATTCAAGTGAATTTCCTCCTGTTCGAGCTGCAAGTAACGTTACCAAGCCGTCCAACCTCCATCAACCACGAGATTCGTACCGGTCATATAGCTGGAAGCGTTAGAGGCTATTAAGATGACTGCACCCACCATTTCATCGGGCTTCCCTACGCGACCTAGCATGGTTTTGGCATTTAAATTGGCAAGAAATTGTTCACTAGGACCCGTGCTCATGTTCGGAAAAGGGCCCGGCGAAACGCTGTTGCAGCGAATGCCGTACTTGGCCAGATGAGCGGCACAGTACCGGGTCAGCTGGACGACGCCAGCCTTCCCTGCACCATAATTCGGCGGGTTGTTCGCGCCGCTGTCGCCGTAAATTGAAGGATCGGGAGACACAATGCCGTACATTGAGGCAAAGTTAATGATCGATCCGCCGCCGCTATCCCGCATGTACGGGATCGCTTCCCGCGTACAGCGAAACGTCGTGCCTGACGCACCGTCCACACCTTTTTGCCAAACTTCGTCTGTCATGAATTCAAGCTCTGCCCCTTTGCCATAACCCGCTCCATATGTGGCACAGTTGACCAATACGTCCAACCGGCCTGCTGCTTCGTGATGGGACTTAAACATTTCCTGAATCGATTCGGTCTTGGCGACATCGCACACCACATGGCGTAAACGACCTTCTTGCAAAGCCACGTCCAAATCTGGCGTGTCGCGAAAGGTTAGATCCGCCAGTGTAACATCAGCGCCAAATGCTAACAGTGCCTCCGTCAACGCGGAGCCGAGATAACCAGAGCCACCCGTGATGATAACGCTTTTATTATGTAAAGAGAATAAGTCCGTGTACATCAGTCGACCTCCCTCAGCTCTTGGTTGAGCCGTAAACGGAGTCCGCTCCAGCTCCAGCGCTGCGGTTAAGGCTCGATGCAATACCGCTTAAATATTGCCCGAGGCCGACAACATCAGCCCCCACGCTAACAAAGTTATAGCCCATCGCCGTCAAATCTGCCAAATTGCTTGTGCTGCCTACGGTGCCTGCAAATTTTCCGTGCTTCTGTGCTAGCCGAGCCACGGTCTGGCGCGTTTCTACAAGCAGCGGATGATCCCACTTGCCGGGAGCACCGATTCCTTGGCTGAAATCCCCTGGACCGAAGAAGATCATATCAAGGCCAGGCAAAGCAATAATTTCCTCCAGCTCATCAAGCGGCTCGGGATCTTCGATTTGCAGCACATTGAAGCGTTGATCATTCGCTTGTGCCATGTAGGCGTCCAGCTCCAAATTGCAAAAGGCGCCATCTGCATTTCCGCCATCCAAAGGTCGACGGCCGATCGGGTAAAACTTCGTTTGATGGATAACCTGCTTGGCATCTGCCAAGCTCATCACATGGGGGATCATGATCCCTGTTGCATCCATCTCCAGCGGACGAACAAGGTCGCTATAACTGCCTCTTGCTACACGTACGAGTACATCCACATCATAGGCTTTCGCCGCCCAAATCTGCCTTTCAATAACGGCGAAATCATTCGGAACATGCTCCATGTCTGTCCATAGGCAGTCTACGCCTGAGATTCTAGCCGCCATTTCCGTAATTCGCGGATCGGCAAGGTTCAGCTTCAGTGCAATCGCTGTTTCTCCGGCGCGGAGCTTGCGCAAGACACGGCTCGGGCGCATATTAAAATTGGTAGCCATCTTTCGTTCCCCCTTCATCATTCGCAGCAATCTCCTCTAGCAATACAACTCTCCCGCCTTCTTCTCGGCTTCGAATGCCGGCAATGACCATGCGCATTAACTCTTCGGTTTCACTAAAAGGAAATGGTCTCTCCCCCGTGCGAAGGTAGGAGACGAACGCTTCAAGCTGCGTCTTGAAAGAATAAAACGTATCTTGCATCGTTACCGTTGCACTACCGCTCGTACCGCACAGCTGCAGCATGCCATGCGATCCGTATAGATCATCGATCGCAATGACAGCCACATCACCATGCGTGCGATGCTTGAATAGAACGATGTTCCGCTCTTTGGTGCCTGTGTTTTGAGCAGAAATGAAGCCGGGTCCAAGAATCGGATAAACGGCTTCCAGGGCATGAATGCCATAACGCTCCCAGCTTTTGCAAGTGGTGATACTGGAGAACCGAAGCTGTCCTAACGAATGAATTGAAGTCCGATATGGCATGAATTCTTTGCAGTACCGCATGCAGCTGGAGGACATGATTCGTGCGCCATCTCGCACCCATCGCTGGAACTGTTTCAGATCCCGCTCATTATCAGTCAGCGGCTTATCGACGAAGATCGGTAAGCCCGCCTCGACGAACGGCCGACAGCGTTCCACATGCTCATATCCTTTGTCTGTTGAGATGATCACTGCATCCACATGCCCGATGACATCCTCTGGATTTCCCACGATGTGCGGGATTCGCGATGCTTTGGCCACATGAATGGCATCCTTAGGGTCATCCGTCCAAATATGTGTGACTGAAGCTCCGGGAATTTGCAGCGTATCTACGGGTTCTTTCGCTAAATAAATCGGGATGCCAGGAAATGGGCACTCGGCCATCGTTTCCTTGTCATAGTTGTTGAACATGGCGCTCCAGGAATACGGATGTCCATTCCCATCGACCATACCAAGCATGGCGATGCGTAATGGTTGCATATGAAATCTCCTTTCAATGCACAGATGGATAGCCTAACTTTCGAGAAATCCGATTCGCCGCAGCTTTAATGCTTTCCGCCATTTCAGGAATGACTTCATCTGCGAAACGATGCATAGCTCCAGACATACTTACAGCACCCTCAATGTTGCCGTACATGTTGAAGATCGGGGCAGCCAAGCAGCGTGCGCCTTCTACAATCTCTTGATTATCCAATGCGAACCTTTGCTCACGAACCCGCTGTAGCTCCAAATGAAACTGCTCCTTGGTCACGATTGTATTGGGGGTTAATGCGCGCAGCCCGTGAGTTGCGATAAGCTCGTTTACGTGCTCCTCGGGTAAAAAAGCGGTCATCGCTTTTCCCATCGCTGTCGCGTGGAAAGGTGATCTTGAGCCCACCGTATCGGTCATGCGAAGCGGCTGTGTGCTTTCTAAAATTTCGACGTACAGCACGTCTCCCTCTATGAGCACACCTAGATTAATTGTGTCGCCATACTGGTCGGAAAGTTTTTTCATTTCGTGCAGAGCGGCTGATCTTAGCGTATTTCTTTCTAACATGCTTCGCGTCAGCATCAATTGCTTATAGCCTAGACAGTATTTACCGTTCTCATCGTCTCTGCTGATGAATCCCCGGTTTTCTAACGTTAGTACGATGCGGTACGTCGACGATTTCGGCTGATCCAGCAAATCCGTCAGCTCCAATAAGTTCAGGGAACCGTGTTCAGCTAACAGTTCAAGTAAATCCAAAGCTTTATCAATCGATTGAATGGTATAGCGCTCCTGTTTCTCTCCTGTATCCTTGCTCATAATTTCGTGTAATCTCCTTTTGTCAGGATAACTTGATGAGTTGTCCGCCATCTACAACGAGGCAGTGTCCTGTCATGTAACGAGAATCGTTCGTGGCCATAAAAAGGGCAGCATCCGCGATTTCCTCAGGTACACCGGCACGGCCCATGGGAATCGTTTTTAAATAAGGCCCAAACGCGGCTGGATTATCAATCAATGGCTTCGTGAGCCGCGTCTCGATAAAACCCGGGCAAAGGGCGTTGACGCGAATGCCAAGCGGCGCAAGCTCCAGTGCCATCGACATCGTGAGCAGGTTAATGCCGCCTTTGGTGGCGTTGTAATGGGCTTGATCTCCTTCAGCAGCCAAACCGTTCACACTAGACATATTAATGATGGAACCGCCTTTTCCCTGTTGAACCAGCAATTTAGCCACCGCTTGCCCGGCAAGAAACGTTCCTTTCAAATTAATCGCCATGTGTCGATCCCACTCCGATTCCTCGATTTTGAGGAACGGGGCCGGGGAGCAAATGCCAGCGTTGTTAACCAGTACATCAATGGTGCCCCAATGGCTCAGTACTGTATCCACCATGCGATCGACGTCCGATTTCAGCTGGACGTCTCCGTCGATCCAGATGACTTCGCCGTTGTTGGCGGCAATTTCCTCAGCCGTCGCTTGAAGCGCCGTTTTATCTCGCCCCGTTATAGCGACTTTCGCGCCTTCAGCGGCGAAGCGGACAGCTGTCGCTTTGCCGATGCCCGTTGAGCCGCCAGTAATCAGGGCAATCGAATCTTTCATCCTCATGTGATTTCCCCCTCACAGCTTAGCTAGCGCCTGATCGACCGCCGCTAACGTCTCTTCAATCTCTTGCTCCCCATGTACAGCCGATAGATACCACAACCCATTGGGCCGCACGAGCACGCCTTCTTCCAGCATTTTACCAGCAAACTCGGCATACTTCCCGGCATCCCGCTTCGTAAAAGCAGCGAAATCTTCAACCATGGACTCCTGCGTGAACATCATATGAAAGACCGGACCAATATGGTTGATGATCCCCGGGATACGATGCTTGTCGAGCAAACTGCGAATCCCTCCAACCAGCTGGGCAGCGTTATTTTCCATTTTCGCATAAACCGCTCCCTCGTCCTTGGATAGCTCCGCAATCGTGGCCAGGGCCGCCGAGGTCGCAACGCTGTTTCCATTCAGTGTGCCGAGGTGGCTGACCGTTCCGTTCTCAATCAGCGCCATAATTTCCTTACAGCCAGCTACAGCGCTAATGGCGATACCACCGCCTAACGCTTTACCAATCGTGACCAGATCCGGCTTTAAACCGAATTTGCCATGCGCACCACTCAAGCCAAGTCGGAATCCAGTAATGACTTCATCGAGAATCATCACGATGCCTAGCTCTTTCGTAAGACTGCGCATCTGTTCCAGATAACCCGCTTTCGGGAGAACGCAGCCCGAATTGCACATCACAGGCTCGGAAATCACAGCAGCAATGTCACCGTGATGTTCACGCAAAGCTGCCTCCAAGGCAGCAGGGTCGTTCCACGGAAGCAGGAGGATATCGTCCAGCGCCAGTTCACTCTGCCCGCTTGTGCCGGGCAATATCGCTTTTTCCACGGGTGCGTCTACACCTGTTGATGCGGATTGGCGCATATCCGAGCTAGGAAATGCGGTGAAAATCGCATCGGACCACCCGTGATAATGACCATGAAAACGGACAATTTTGCGCTTGCCGGTATGGGCGCGTGCTAATCGAAGCGCCAGCATAACCGCTTCCGTGCCTGAACCGCTTAAGGCCACCTTATCGGCACACGGTAAAATTTCGGTCAGCTGACGGGCTACTTCAATTTCCCCCTCATGCTGAAGACCATATGTAATTCCGCGCTTCATCGCTTCATAGACCTGCTCCAAGGTCGCTTGGTGCGCGTGGCCCAAAATTAACGGACCATAGCCTAGCAAATAATCGATATACACATTCCCGTCTACATCCGAGATGCGAGGACCTGACCCTGCTGACGCAAACAAGGGGGTAGGCTTCATCGCACTTCTTAAGGAGCTTGCGACGCCTCCGGCCAAATAGGTTTGTGATTCCGAATATTTTTGCTTCGACTTCTCAACAGTGATCATAGGTAACTCCTCCATCAATCTTATGTCTTCGGAGAGTAATGTCGTCAAGAACGTCTAGGATGTTAGGAAAATCTTAAGTATAAAGTCCAAATCTCGGTTGAGGCACCGCATCAAAGGGAAATACAGGCCGACTTACATGGTTATATTGAAAATGCAACAAATTCGCGTTGCAACAACCCGGTGAATCCACGTTGATGACATGCTTAGCGAAAGTGCCAAATGCTGTCTGCCAGGCTAGCGCTGATTTGGCTACGATAATGTGATAATCCCCCGGCCACAATCCGACCGAGCGCACATGTCCTACATCCCAAGGAGCAACCCGCTTCTCCGTCAAAATGATCGTCAGCTGTCCGCATTCGAGGACGGCCGTTTTACCCATTTCGGCTTGTTGGCCTGTCATATACGGACCGACATGTCGGTAATGACCATCAAACAGCAGCCGAACCCGCCCATGTACCGCGACAGGCTTGCCGTGTAAGGTATCGCTTTTACCCCCGACATGACTTTCAAAAGTACCTCCAACGCCTATCCGGCATGCGGCTTCCACCGCTTCTGGATCGCGGATGACAATCAACGCTTTCACTGGCGCGGTTGTCAATTCCGCGAGGAGATGAGTCGCATCTGCTGTGGCGCCTCCCCCCACATTATCTGAGCCTTCCGCCAGGATAACTGGACCTTCCGGTTGGGCCAAAGCTTTCGCAACCGCTTCGCGAGGTGGGTCATAGGCAACATTGAACGCTTCCTTATGGTCGATGGCCATCTGCGTAAGCTCCGCCACACAACGTTCAGCGAGCTCCGCATCGTCGTTCGTCGTCACCACAAACGACATCCCGGCATCCGGCACATCACTGTACGGAAAGCCGCCAGCCACGGTCACGTTCAGTACGCCAGGCAGCTGTTCCATGCTGAACGCACGCTCCATCAGAGCCTTCATGCTGCCTTCGTCTGTCATCATCCCCTGGGGAACAACGAGCATCCCCGTATGTGCGAGAGCCCGAACTGGGCGAATACCACCGCGGATTTTACTGACAAGCAAAGCGAACGCTTCGATAGCCCGTTCATACATATCCACATGCGGGTACGTATCGTAACCGACCAGCAGATCTACGTGCTGAACCATCGCTTGGCTAATATTGCCATGAAGATCAAGCGTCATCGCAATGGGAAACTCATTCCCCAACCTCGCTCGTATTCGCCGCAGGCATTCTCCTTCATAATCGGGATACTGCTCCGACACCATGGCGCCGTGCATGATCAAGACAAGCCCATCCGCCGTGCTGTCGATGGAATCCACAAGCGCTTCGATCAGCGCGTTGCCCGTCCCCGCTTCTACCATGCCGCTTGGTGTTGCGGCGACGTATAGGCCGGGCAGCAAAGCGATGCCCTGCATCTCGGCAGCAGCGATCACGCCGCCCATTGATGTGCGTGTGCCTGCATACCTTCCGGTAAATGCCTCCGAACCGAGCGTCCATTGTTCACGGAAATGCCCGATGTCGGTAACACCTGGTGCAAATGTATTCGTTTCATGCAAAATACCAGCCACCGCAATCCGAAGTTGTTGGTTCTGGTCGCTCATCTTACTGGCCTTCTCCACGGCGGGAACCCACGTAAGCAATCGCATCAATTTCCACTAAATAACTTCCGATCGAGCAACCAATTGAGGTTCTTGTAGGGAATGGCCGCTTCATGATGTTTTCATAAGCTTTATTGTAACCAGGAAAATCTTCTTGTCTGGAGAGGAAGGCATTGATTTTCACAATATGATCGAGGGATAGATCAGCCGCTGCGAGAATCGTTTCAATATTCCGCAAGCATTGCGCGGTTTGTTCTTCAATCGTTTCACCGATAACTTCACGCGTTGTGGGATCTACGCCGACTTGACCTGATACGTAGACGAAATCTCCTGCACGGAGTGCTTGGGAAAAAGGAAGGGGAAATTCAGGTGCCAAATTAGTATGAATCTGTTGGGACATACGTATCGATCTCCTTTATATGTAGGTGTACAAAACAGAATGAATGCTAAGTCACTTTGCCTCTTGCATCGACTGTAATAATTCGCTCAATCTGCCCATTCCGCATGCCAAGCAGCCGATCATGCAGATTGGTGACGGCACAGCAATGATTGGGAATAATGGCTACTGTGTCTCCGACTTGCAGTGTAATCCCCTCTGGGACGGACAAAATGCCATGTTCCTCACTAAGTCGCTCGACATAAATGTCAGGGAATTCCGAGATGAAACCAAATCCTTTACGATGAGCGCTGGTGTCATTGGATAGCGTCTTCGAACCAGAATCGATGATTACGGTTCCTGGCCGCGGTGTACTAACGACTGTGGCATAAATATGCATCGCACATTCGTCTTCCCCGATAAGGCCTGTATAAAGCTGGGAGCCATCCCCAAAAACATACGCCCCAGGCCGCATCTCGGTCACGCCTCTGCCAGCGAGCTCGCCGATAAACTTCGAAGTCGGTGTCGAGCCCACGCTAATGTCCGGCACCTCCACACCTTGACGCCGCAGCGCTCGCTGCGATTCCAAGAGGGCTTCCGCTTCAGTCAGCGCGACCTCCAAGCAATCATCCGCACGACTCTTGCTATACGCCTGACCCGCATGGGTCATCAATGCAGCCAGCCGAATGCCCGGCAGCTTCGCAATCGCCAGCGCAAGCTCCGCTGTCTCATCCCCGGGTTCCTTCCCGCAGCGGTTCAAACCGCTGTTCACATCCACATAGAGCGGCACCCGCAGCTTCAGGTGCTCACCGAGCTCCGACAGCCCCTTAGCCACCTCATAGCTATCCACGCTGACAGACACTTGGACCCGCTTCAGCAGCCGTCCCAGTCGCTCGAGCTTTATTCTGCCAACAATGGGATAGGCAATCAAAATATCCGTAATGCCGCCGTCCGCCATAACCTCGGCTTCGCCAAGCTTCGCGACCGTAATGCCCGAAGCGCCATGTCGCAGCTGCTCTTGCGCGATCCAGATGCTCTTATGCGTTTTCGTATGAGGCCTTAATCGAACGCCAGTTTTGGCCGCTAAATCAGCTGTCCGCTGCAAATTCGCATCCAGCCGCTCCAGATCAATGACGATCGAGGGTGTATCCAAATGCAACTGTCCTGTATGTATTCCCACAACTTCACCACCAATTTGTTTTACTCAATGAAACCATAGTTTCATTTTTATCATATCATAAACCATGAAATTGTAGATCCATTTTAAAAAAAATATTTCTTAGTCAACATGCACGATTCGGCCCTGTAAAATCACCTTCTGGATGTTGATCTCTTCATCGACAATGAGCAGATTTGCCAGCTTGCCTTGATCGATGCTCCCCATCCGATCTGCCATATGGATGACTTTTGCCGGGTTAAGTGAAGCCATGCGGAATGCATCCACAAGCCCTAGCTCGGCATGTCTCATCATATTGCGAACCGCCATATCCATCGTCAGGCGACTGCCCGCCAAATGGCCGAGATGATTCCAATTCAAATCAGACTCATTGCCGTTGTTCACACCAGCCTCGGGCATGGCGTCCGTAATAATAATCACGCGGTCTGTCCCTTTGGTTTTGTGAATGAGCTTCAGCATCAAAGGCCGAACATGAACGCCTTCCGAATCTGGAATGACTTCAGCATATATGTCTTCATGCACGAGAACGGCCTCGTCAACGCCTACTTCGCGAGTCCCACCATACCTGGATGGCGAAGGCGTCGTACCCGATGCGTTCGTACAATGGCAGCCAATCCGCAGACCTTGGGGGACAAAGCGAAAAATCTGTTCCGCTGTCGCCTCCGAATGACCGACAGACAAGGCAATCTGATATTTCTCAGCCGCATTCACAAAGACTTCCTGACCTTCCAGCTCAGGTGCTAGCGTCCACACCTTGATGCGATCGCCAGCCACTCGCAAAATTTCTTCGTATTCGATTGGATCAACAGGACGAATGGGCGAGGTAATCGCTCCGTATTTTTTATTTATATACGGCCCTTCCATATGAATGCCAACAATCGCTTCGACGAATGGCTCGCCTGAATCCATCGCTGCAAGAATCGTCTGGAGTCCGTCACGAACCTGTTCCCGACTCTCATTGTACGTAAATGTCGGCAGAATCGCTGTCGTCCCATGCTTCAAATGTGCAAGCGCAAACGCATAAGGCTGCTCCCATGACCACACCCCGCCGCCGCCGTGACAGTGAATATCCACGAAGCCTGGGGCGATGTAGGCGCCTTTCGCATCTACTACCTCATGAACAGCAGGCACCTGGATTTCTCCCGCTTCCCCGAAATCGACAATGAGGCCGTTCTCAATCAAAACGACCCCGTTGGGGATGAGTCTGCTCGCTGTAATAATCGTGCCGTTTTGGACAACTAAACAACAATTCGCTTGCATCGATTCACCTTCTCCCTCTATAATGAAACAATGGTTTCATTATCAAGTATAGCAACTGAATTTCAACTCATCAAACCTATTTTTTTTCACTCCTCATCCAAGTCCGCATGAATGTCACGCTTACTCTCCCGGTGTCTGCATGGAACTTCCCCTTACCTAACCTTGTATCATCTCACGTGGATAAAGTCTATAAAATACAAGGAAATTACACTAAAATCGAAGGATTTTAACCTTTTTTAGCAGCCTCCTTTCCACCTAATATAGGATTACATTAGCTTAAGGAGGTGAGCAAATTAACATCTGAATAGACGCGCTCCTAGATCCAACATCAATCGGCGCATGAGCAAATGGATCGCGAGGATTGCCAGTTGATCTGGACGACGCACCCGCTTCTGCGGCCGAACACCGACAGCCTTATGGCTGCAAATCGATGGGAGGAACCAAGGATGAATGAAATCATGATTGCTCGAAAACCGGCAGCCCTACTACGCATTTTAGCTGCCTTCGCCTTACTAATCGGGCTCTTGTCCGTCTTCGCGTCACCACAAGCTGAAGCTGCATCCGTTAGCGTTGCCAATGCTGGCTTCGAGACGTTGTCGGGCTCCCTTCCGGCAAACTGGACGTTGCCTTATACCAGCGGCTATGAAAGCTCCTCAACGACTCAAAAGCACGGCGGCACCCGCAGTGTAAGAATTAATGATACAAGCGCTTCGCAACCCGGGGGCATAGTCTCACAGCCGATTTCCGTTATTCCTGGGCGTACATATACAGCCAAAATCTGGACCTATCTGCAGAGCGGTGGGCCTGTCAGTCTCTATATCGAGATGCGTAACGCACAAGGACTACGCATTGTAGCGAATCAAGACGATTCTTCGAGTACGACTGGAACATGGCAGCAATTAAGCACGAGCTTTACAGCACCATTCGGTGCTTCCAACTTGACCATTCTCGCTTACAGCCCGCAGGGAAATGTGGGAATTAGCTTCTTTGATGATGCCTCGTTGACCGTCAACGATACGAATTTCGCAGATTCTGGCGTGATCGCTCCAAATGGCAGCTTCGAAAGCATTGACGGTGGAGGTTTCCCGCTGGAGTGGACGAAGCCCTACACCAACAGTTTCGAGAGCGGAAGCACGACCCGTGCTTTCGAAGGCACGCGCAGTGTGAAGATTAACGATACGAGCGCATCGCTGAACGGTGGCGTGCAATCCAAGCAATTCTCTGTCCTGAGCGGGAAATCATACACCGCCAAGGTTAAATATTACGTGGAGAGCGGCGGGCCGTTCGATCTGTACATCCAGTATTACGATAGCAAAGGCACCCTCGTCACCTCCAAGAAAACGTCCACGACAACAACAGGCTCCTGGCAAACCTTGTCGTTAACGGATACAGCGCCATTTGCGGGCTATAATCCCGTTGTTCGTTCGGCCAATATTTTGCTGTACAGTAATCTTGGCAATACCGGCGTTGCTTATTTTGACTCCGCCGTTGTCTCGACTAAATCGACCTCCTTATCCAATGCCAGCTTCGAAAATCTCGACCTTGAAGGCTTTCCGTATCAATGGTCCGCGTCTCTTGGCAGTGGTGTAACAGCCAACTCAAGTACAACAAGAGCGACAGATCGCGATAACAGTCTGAAAATTGTAGATACGAATGCAGCAGCCGGCGGCGGCGTTCGTTCAGCCCGCATTACGACTGTTACGGCAGGCAAATCGTATGAAGCTTCCGTAAGCTATTATTTGGAAAGCGGAAATGCGGATCTGTATTTGGAATTTTGGGATGCAACGGATACCCGAATTGGTGTAACCACCCAAAACGTAACGACCACTGGCTCCTGGCAAACCGTTACTGTAAGCGGTACCGCACCTGCTGGCACGACATACGCTACCATACTGCCTTATAGCAATTATGCGAATACAGGCACATCCTACTGGGATGATATGGAATTTGCAGCTAGTGTTGTTGGTGTGGCTTCGGCTAAACAACTGTTCATTGATGACTATGTCATCGACTCGACAAGCAATGTGACGCGAACGCTGAATCAAGCAACGAAAACAGCCTCCCCTATTGTACCGTTAGATAAAGCTTGGGAAGGCGTGGGTACTTCCAACCAAGCCGTCTATATTTATGGCTCAACGATCTATGACGATGCAGCTGGCATTTACAAGATGTGGTACACCTGCCTTGACGGCTCAGGCCCTTCTTGGACTTGTTACGCTACCTCCACAAATGGAACAACATGGACTAAGCCGAATCTCGGCATCTACAACTATAACGGCAGCACGAACAACAATATTATCGGCGAGTACGGGTTGGCCAACATCGTGAAGGATACAGGCGATCCCGATGCCAACAAACGTTACAAAATGATGTATTATGCCGGAAATGTCGGCGGCGAATATTATTACAGTGTCGCTTTCTCTAGCGACGGAACCCATTTTGGAACCCCGCAAAATCTCATCCTCGGTTGGGATGTCGTCACCGTCGCATACGATGCTGTAAATGACCGCTTTATCGCTTCTGTTAAAGCGGGAGAATGGGCGTCCAAGGATATTACCTATGACATTTTCCATCGTGTACACCGGATGTCGACCAGTACCGACTTCATTAACTGGACGACACCAATCGATATGGAATCGCTGGGTGATAATACGGATACGCAAGCGTATAACGCTCTCGTCACGGACAGCTATGGCATCGGTCTGTACCCATATGAAGGTGCTTATATCGGCTTCGATTGGGTGTTCCCGATTACCGACCATACGGGATGGGATGCAGGGCCGATCTTCCCTGAGCTCGTATTCTCCCGCGACTTAACGGAAGATTGGCAGCGTCCGAGCCGCACGCCGATCATTCCGCTTGGCGCCAGCGGAACTTGGGACGACGGCATGATCTTTACAGCCAGCTACCCGATCCAAGTGGGCAATGAAGTGTGGATGTATTACGGCGGCTTCACCGAAGGACATGAAAATGTGCAGAAAACATCACGCATTGGGTTAGCCAAGTGGCGGCTGGATGGCTTCATGTCTTTGAATACCGGCGCTACCGAGGGCACGGTTGTCACCAAGCCAATGACATTCACAGGCAACTCGCTGCACCTGAATGTAAACTCTTCCGGCTCCGGGAACTATGTGAAGGTTGAATTGTTGGACGCAACAGGCGCAGTCATCCCTGGGTTCTCCAAAACAGACTCTGCCACGATCAATATAGACAGTGTCGATCAGACCGTCACTTGGGGCAGCAGCAGCAGTTTGTCCAGCCTTGCCGGGCAAACGATCTCTGTGAAGTACTATATGAAGAACACGAAGTTGTATGCGATGCAATTTAAGAATTAAATTATTGGGTTAAATAGAGAAGACCTCCGAGGAGCCATAGCTTCTTCAGAGGTCTTTCTATTATATGTAGGGTGCTACCCCGCTTGCTCCTCTAGCTGCAATTCACACATGTTCAGCGGCAGACGGAGCGTGATTTTAGTTCCCTTACCAGAGCCGCTCTCAAATAGAAACTGAGATTCGTGACCATAGTACATTTTCATCCGGCCAACGACATTGCGCAGACCGAATAAATCCTTCTCCCTTTTAACATCGGTAGAATTGCCCTCGCTAGCTTGCTTGGAAGCTTCCTCCAATTTGCCGCAAATATAAGTTAGTCTATCCGTACTGACGCCTACGCCGTTGTCGCATACTTCAAGGACAAGCCATCTTCCATCCACATAGGAGGAAATGGCAAGCTCCCCGCCCCCACTCTGCTTCTCCAACCCATGCAGCACCGCATTTTCCACTAATGGCTGCAGAAGAAGCTTCAATACATGATAGTGCGCACTTTCCTCAGCGATGTCATAGCGAACCGTAAAATGATCAAGGAATCTCAGCTGCTGCACTTTAATGTAATATTTTAAATGCTCAATCGTTTCTTTAACAGTAAATGTCTCATTTCCCTTATTCAGACTTAATCGGAAAAACTTGGATAAATTCAACACCATTTCACTGATTTCATCCGCTTCATAGTTTTTAGCGGTCCAATAAATCGAATCCAATGTGTTGTACAGAAAATGGGGATTAATCTGAGACTGCAAAAATTTCAGTTCCATTTTAGACAATAGAAGCTGTTTCTCGTAGTGATCCCGAATCAGTGTTTTCTGATTTTCGGCCATCCGGTTAAACGATTCGATCACATACCCTAATTCATCGATCCGCGTATCTTCCAATTGGATGGTGAAATTACCCGTACGCAGCTGCTTCATCCCATAAGCCAGCTTCCGCAATGGGGCGGATATCCCTCTGTAAATAATCCAAGAAGCCCAAATGGCCAATACCAAGCTGACGACGAGAATGCCATACGTAAATATTTTCAACGAGTCGGTATGACGCCGAATTTCCCACAATGGCTGCTCCATCATCAGCGACCACCCCGATAACTTCGACTTTACGCTGATCGTGACCATCTCCGTGCCGGTCTGCGGTGATTTACGAATCGTTCTGACTTTGTCAGCGTTGTCCCAAACTTGGGGATTCACACTTGCTCCTGTTCCCGTTATCGATCTTCCCTCGTGATCAACGAGATAAATATTCGCATTTTTGGAAGGCAGAAGCGGCTTTGCCAGCTCGATTAATGCGCTCTTCTTCACGGAAAGGATGAGCAAGTTCGGATTCATTAGAGTCCGGTTATATGGGTCCATCGTCCGAATCAAATGTACGCTGTCGGCATCGAAGTATGATTCACCCTGCTGCGGTGTAAAAAAAATTGTTCCCCCATTAGCTTCCATTAAATGCTGATACCATTCCTGTTTCTCTGCTCCTGCGGGCAGCTTGCTTCCACCGAATTTAGTGGAAATGACTGTGCGCGAAGGCATGTGGATGATCGTAATCTGATCGACAATGAGATTGACCGTCGTCATACTCGTAATCTGATCCATCACCTGAGCAAAGTGAACGAACGACTGCTTCTCTGGCTCCTGACCGACGGACTGCAACGTGGTATTCACGTTCATATCGAAGGCGATCAAGGAGGACAACTGCTCAATGTTCTGCAGGGTCAAGTCGATATAATCCGTCATCGTATGCAGAGCTCCCTGTGTTCTCTCACCTGTCTGCACCTCCAAAATCGTTTGCGATTTGGCAATGGCAAACAAACTAAAGCCAGCTAACGGAAGCAAAATGAGTAAAAAATACCAGGTTAATCGAACTTGGATATAACCGGCCAGCAATTTGCGAATTTTTGAAAGAATCTCTTTGGTCATTTCGGTAGTCCTCCTTTCATGACCGACCTAGTCCGGATAATTAACAGATTTTGACGGATTTATTTCTCGCCACCACTCGTTCACTTCACCGGTGATTTCATCTCCGCCAGCTTCCTTCCACTTTTTCACAAAAGTATCGAATTCCTCAATGGGACTTAATCCCGCAATAATTCGGGTAAATGTCTCCTCTTGCAGCTTCAAAAGCTTTACTTGATGTTTGCCCATAGCCGGCGTTGGCGGCCCATTAAATTGATCTTCCATCAGATTGTTTTCAATCTGCTGCACGTTGTCATAGAGGTGGAATTGCGAACCAAGTGCCTCTAGTCGATCTCGGGTTACGGTCGGATCGGCCATATCCGCTAAAGAGCCGTAGATGCCACGATAGCCATGCTTCGTGTGTTCATCAAAGCGAATGGACAATTTGCCGTTCACGCGCGTCCAAATTTCGTTTTCGAAACCGAGCTTCAGACTTGTTTGCCCTGGGCCTGCGACGAAATCCAAAAACTTAACCACCGCTTCAGCCTTCTCGCTTTTTGCTGGAATGACATTATAAGATCGGACGGTGGACGTGCTGTAGACGCCATGTTTGCCACCCGGGCCAATAGGATATTCAAGCGGGATCCACACGGAGTTTGGATCTTTTTTACGGTTGGCTGCAATATGTGTGCGCGTATCAGACCAAGCGGCTGAGAATAAGCCTACTTGCCCATTCACGATTTTTTCGCCTAGTACGTCTATTTTATTCAGCGGGAATTCGGGGTCCAAAATGTCTTCGTCATACAAACCGCGAAGATAAAGAAGCGCCTCTTTCATTTCCGGGAGGATGCCCGAATACACCAGTTTGCCATCTCGTTCATACCACGCTTTCATTTGTACGCCAAAAGCGCCAAGAAATGGCGACGTCCGTCGAAGCCGCTCCAGAATGGATAGGCCATAGGTATCCTTTTTCCCATTGCCATCCGGGTCTTTCTCAGCAAAAGCCCTCATCACCTTCGTGTACTCCTCGATCGTCTTTGGAGGCTTCAGTCCAAGCTTGTCCAGCCAGTCTTTTCGGGCATAGACGATTTCGGTTCCTTTTACCTCGTTCAGACTAGGTATCGCGTAAATATTGCCATTCACCGTGACGTTGTCCCATGCTTCCTTGGGAATTTTGGCCCTCAGATTAGCCCCATATTTATCAATAACATCATTCAATGGCGTTAACGCTTTTTGATTCACAAAATGAATAAACCATGAGGGATCACTTGTATTGAGCAAGTCCGGAGGCTCGCCAGACGCCATAATGACGTTCAGTTTCTCATCATATCCATTTAATGGAGGGAGCGTCACATTAACCTGAACGCCAATGTTCTTCTCTATATAACTAAGATAAGGATTATGATTCTCATCCATCCCATCTGGAAAGTTCATGCCCAAGCTGTTTGCAACGATGCGAATCGCTTGTTCGCTGGCCGTATCTACTTTACTTCCTTCGTTTAACTCCAAATTCGGCAAACCGCAGCTAGCCGTCGTACAGCAAGCGAGAATGACCAGCAAGGCTGATTTCAATCGCTTCATCATGCCATCACCCCTTCAGACTTAACGGAACATACATTCACTTAGCTAATATCTTCTTCAGCACCGGTGTTAACCCGTCTGCCATTCGCATAAAACCGAGATCCGTCGGATGGACACCATCCACTGTACATTCGTGAGCATCCTCACCCAGCAAATTGGAGCCATCGTAAAAATAAAGGTTGGCATCGCCCTGTTTTCGCAGCTGTTCGACCGTTTGGAACTGCACTTGTTTGCGGTTCTCTTTATCTTGCAGCAATTGTGGTTGAAATTTTTCCTTCGCATATGTAATCCGTGAGAGAACGAGAATCGGTGTCTGCGGATGTTTATTTCGTAATATGCGAATAAATTCTGGCAGCGTAGCTTGCAGTCTTTCTGTAGAAACACAGTTAGCCTCATAGTCTAACACAAGGCACGCCGGATCCGGCATTTCCGCTATGATATGCGCGAGTTCCGGTTCTCCTTTGCCGTTGCCCGAGAAGCCTAAGTTCAGAAACTCTCTATTAATTCGCCTAGACAAAATATTTGGATAAGCCATGCCTGGTCGTGAGGCACACCCGCCTTGCGTGATCGAAGTGCCATAAATAACGACCTTTTCACTGCTATCGTAAGCAACCGGAGGTGCAGTTACAGCAGCTGGATCCAAGCCGATCCAAACTTCCTCAACACCTTGGTAAAGCGGAAAGTTCAAAGTTACGCTTCGGCTCTCTCGCTCCAAATTCGTATATATAACGCTTTCATATTCCAACTGTTTATGATCGTAGTTTGTCGTACTGTAATACAACTGCTCCCCTGGAGCTCCAATGTAACAGTCAAATCCGCATTGCCCGGTTGCAGGCATATGATACATATTCGCAACGCCAGACAGCTTCACTTTGATCGCTAGGGAGGTTGCATCAGTCATAAAGCGAATCTGCCCGCCAGCCGTGCAGTTGGCTAAGCTGTTAACCGCCTCTGGCAGCGCCCAAGCTGGATGTGCCGGCAGCCTGCGGTAAAGCATCTCCATGTTCAGCCAGCCAAAGCCTGCCACATGAAAAGGCTTTTCAAGCGGTGAATACCAGCTGAATTGATCCGATGCAGCCTGTTGAATCCGCATATTCGCATCCAGCTTCACGGCATTCACGGGTTGTTGCGGATGGGTCATCCTATACGCCTCCTCTACCTACACCTTCATAACGAACTATCATACTTGTTCGTTATGAATCTTCGCCTTCGCTTGAGCAATCCCTTTATTTTTATTGGTAATGGGTTATTAAAGTACCAAAAGAAGTCATGGTCCTCCGCTGTGGCACTTTACCAGCTGTAATACAATAAGGATAACCTGTGAAAACGTGCAGGCGAATTGCGAAAAGGAGGGACGATCTGCATTGGTAACCACGAACAGCAATCCCATTACGCATGACTACCATGCTGATATCGTCGTGATCGGCGGTGGAACCGGCGGCTGCGCAGCAGCTCTTGCCGCTGCCAAATCCGGCAAAAAAGTGATCATGACCGAGGAAACCGACTGGATCGGCGGGCAATTAACGAGCCAAGCCGTTCCACCAGATGAACATCCGTGGATCGAACAATTTGGCTGTACACGCAGTTATCGGCAGTTCCGAAATGGCGTGCGTGATTATTACCGCCGCCATTTCCCGCTTACTTCTGCGGCGCGTTCCCGAACGCTGCTGAATCCTGGCAATGGCGGCGTTTCACGACTATGTCATGAGCCACGAGCCGCTCTGGCCGTCCTGCAAGACATGCTGGCGCCCTATGTCAACAGCGGAAGGCTGCAGATTTTAACCCGCCATCGCATCGAATCAGTATCCGTGGACGGGGATGATGTTCGATCGGTATTGGTTCACAATACGGCGAATGGCGATAAGGTGACGCTCACAGCCGCTTATTTCCTTGACGCAACCGAGTGTGGCGATGTGCTGCCGCTAGCGGGCGCGGAATATGTAACAGGGGCAGAGTCAATCAGCGAAACCGGTGAGCCGCATGCTGTAGATGGTGAAGCGCTGCCGCAGGACATGCAAGGCTTTACATACTGCTTTGCCATGGATTATATCGAAGGCGAAGACCACACCATCGCACGTCCTGAGCGTTACGAATTTTGGAAGGAATACAAAGCCGAGTTTTGGCCTGATAAGCTGCTCAGCTGGTCCGGCGTTCGCCCTCATACACTAGAGACCGTTTCGTATGAGTTGTTTGAAGGGACCGAGAAGTATTCCTTGTTCTTCTATCGACGCATCATTGATAGCACGAATTTTGAGGAAGGCTTTTATCCTGGCGATATCACACTGGTCAACTGGCCACAAAACGACTACTGGCTTGGTTCCATTATCGATGTGAGCGAGGAAGACCGCGAGCGAAGCCTCTGGGATGCGAAACAGCTCAGCCTGTCCCTACTCTATTGGCTGCAAACGGAAGCGCCACGTCCTGATGGCGGCCAAGGCTACCCTGGCCTTCGTCTGCGCAAGGATATCGTCGGCACCGAGGACGGACTGGCTATGTATCCGTACATTCGGGAGTCGCGCCGAATCAAAGCGGAATTCACTGTCCTGGAGCAGCATGTGAGCACCGCCTGCCGACCTGACGGTAAAGCGGAGCAGTTCCCTGATTCCGTTGGCATTGGCTGTTACCGCATTGATCTGCATCCAAGCACGGGCAACCGTCATTATATAGATATCTCTTCCCTGCCGTTCCAGATTCCACTGGGCAGCTTAATTCCGATTCGCATGAACAATCTGCTTCCAGCATGCAAAAATCTAGGCGTTACCCACATCACCAACGGCTGTTACCGGCTCCATCCTGTCGAGTGGAACATCGGCGAAGCAGCAGGATTTTTAGCTAGTCGATGCATCGACCGCGGAATTGTACCTCGTGAGGTACGCAACAAGGAATCTGAGCTTCGCGTTTTCCAACAAATGCTTGAAAGCTACGGGATCGAGCTGTCTTGGCCGACGATGCGTCCCGTTTAAAATTAACCATTCTAATGATGAGGTGTTTGTAGATGAGTAAAATACGTATTGGCGTTATTGGTGCAGGTTCCATTTCTGAAATGCATTTGAAATCGTATCACAATAATCAGGATGCCGAACTGTATGCCATCTGTGATTTGAACGAGGAACGCGCGCGAGCAAAAGCTGAGAAATATGGCATTGATCATATCTACACAGACTATAAAGAGCTGCTTGCAAATAAGGAAGTAGACGCCATTAGCATTTGTACGTGGAACAATAGCCATGCTCAAATTTCCATTGCTGCTCTGGAAGCTGGCAAAAACGTACTCACCGAAAAACCGCTCTGTACGACGGTAAAAGAGGCACTGGAAGTAGAAGACGCGGTTCGACGTACTGGCAAAACGCTGCAAGTCGGCTTCGTCCGCCGATATGCTTCGAATACCCGCATCATCAAATCGTTCCTCGATAACAACGAGCTTGGTGAGATTTACTATGCGAAGGCTTCTTGTATTCGTCGTCTAGGCAATCCTGGCGGCTGGTTTTCCGATGTTGAGCGCTCTGGCGGAGGCCCGTTGATCGATGTAGGCGTGCACGTTATTGATCTTTGCTGGTATTTGATGGGCCGTCCCAAGGTGAAATCCATCTCAGGCAATACGTATAAAAAGCTTGGAAACCGGGCTAACGTAAAAAATCTTGCCTTTTACAAAGCGGCCGATTATGATCCGACACACAATACGGTCGAGGATTTGGCGAATGCGCTGATCCGCTTTGAGAACGGTGCCTCTATACTAGTTGACGTCAGTTTTACGCTGCATGCGAAAGAAGATGAATTGAAAGTGAAGCTGTATGGTGAAAAAGGCGGAGCCGAGCTGGAGCCGCAGCTATCCATCATTACCGAGAAGTACGATACGATCTTGAACCTGACCCCGCAGATCAATAACTTGAGCTTCGATTTTGTTGCTGGTTTCCAAGATGAAATCAATTACTTCATTGAAGTATGCCAAGGTAAAAAGGAAACCCTCTCTCCGGTGCAGGACGGCGTTGAAATGATGAAAATTCTTTGCGGCGTCTATGAATCTAGCGAAAAAGGTGAAGAAATCCGTTTCTAGGGAAGGAATGTGAATCCAGTTGAAAAAATCGAAATGGCTAATCATGACTTTATTGATTACGTTACTCGCTTCCACTTGGTCCATAACCGCATCTGCGGCACCCAGCCCCACTGATTTCATTGAAGTAGAAGCGGCTCCCGTCGATATCACCATCGATATTGAGGGGCCACGCAGACAAATTAATAAGATTGATACCGATATGAGTGGCATTACCGATTATCTCGCTTTGTTTACCCCTGAATTCGCCACGCAAATTACAGTTGGTACCACGTCCGTAGGCGTTGTTGTCGATGCGACGAATCATGTGACTCGCGTCATTAATCCATCCGTTAACGGCGGTGTGCCTGTCTGGACAGGTCCAACAACGTTGGACATCCCGCAAGGCGGCTACATTCTTGTGGCGAACGATGACAGCTGGGCGAATAAAACGTTCAAACAGTATCTGGCGAAAAATTTCAAGATCGGCGATCTCATTAAGCTGCGTAAAAATGGCGAAGTGGTCCCTGTCTCCGCACTCATGACAGGGCAGGGCCTTCAAGCTCGTCTTAAACTAGATAACGACGATTGGTTTACAGTAACCTCGCCGAAAACGACGGTTTCCGGCAAGCTGGAAAACTTGCAATCAGGCGTCGCCTATTCGATTCGTGTCAATCAAACTTCGGTCGCTTTGCAAGCGAATGGCACTTTTCAAACTGAGATCGGCCTCGCTGAAGGCGTTAATTATCTAGATGTTATCGCCTCCAAGAACGGCGTCGAGAACGCTCGCAAGACACTAGTCGTGTTTTATAAAAAACAAACAAACGCTCCGAAAGAAGTCGTCCTCTGGGTCGACCAAGGCACGAACATTTTCAAGCTTCAAACACCTGCGAACATCCTCGATATGCTCACCAAAGCGAAGGATGCTGGCGTAACAGCTGTCGCGCTTGATGTCAAAGGCGTAGAAGGTTTCGCCAACTATAAGAAGAACGACTTGACGGGTCGTCCGCACATCTCACAGATGACGGCTCCCACTCGTGCGGGCGCGAATCCGAATTTGGATATGCTGGAGGAGTTCATCAAATACGGACATCAGCTCGGGATCAAAATCCACGCAGCGTTCAACGTTTTTGCTGAAGGCTCGCCTGCACACAATGAGTATGGGCTGCTGAATCAGCATTTGAATTGGGAAGAGCAGGTGTACCGTCCTGAGGACAATGGTCAAATTTTGAGACTGCGAGAAAGCAATTACTTTAAGAGCGGTAAATCCCTCGTTGCTTTTGTAAATCCTTCTAATGATGATGTGAGAGCGTTCGAGTTGAAAAACATGGAAGAAGTCATCAAGAACTACGATGTTGATGGGGTTGTGCTGGACCGTACCCGGTATGACAACGAAACAGCCGACTTCAGCCCGCTAACACGAGCGAAGTTCGAAGCGTTTCTTGCGTCACGCGGGAAACAGCTGACGAATTGGCCAGCCGATGTATTCAGCTATGTGAACAACGCTCGCCAAGCAGGCCCGTTGATCAATGACTGGTGGGAGTTCCGCTCGCAGACGATCAAAACATTTACAGATGAGGTTCGTAAGCTTACCGATCGTTACACCGCTTTAAAAGGTCATAAAGTGTATTCTTCTGCTTATGTAGGTTCTTGGTTTGAGTCTTACTACTTGAATGGCGTTCATTGGGGCAGCCCGAATTTCAAGTACGATAGCCGTTTGCAGCTACCAGATGACAGTCTGTATACGGACACTTACGCGCAGACCGGTTACTCGGGCAACATCGATTTTCTTATGATCGGTACGTATCAAACGACGCAAAAAGAAATCGAGCACCACATTACACTAGGCAACATTGTAACGAACGGCGAAGTGCCGATGTATGCGAGTATCGCGCTGGCGAACATTCAAGATCCTCCGCTGCAGCGTTCTGTGTTCCAGGCTGGCTTGTCGCAGTCGAACGGCCTAATGCTTTTCGATCTTTCACAAGTCAATTGGTCCGTCGTGAAGGCATCGCTTCATAATGTGGCGTACGTAAAAGATTATCAAATTGGCTCTAGTGTTCCTGGCAGCCCGGCGTCATTCCTAGAAGCCGACCTCTATAATGTGAGCCGCAACGAGAATAATCTCAACATTTATTCCGATTCTTTTGGTGAGACGACAGCTACAAGTACATTTGGCGTGGAAGCCATCGTTGACAGCTCAGGCAAAGTCAAGAAGGTCGTTAACCAACAGCAGGCGCTTAGCTGGAATTGGACCAACATCTCGCCGAACAACAGTGTCATTCCGAAAGGCGGCTTCGTTATCTCGGCGTTGGACGCCTCTGGCACACAGACGAGACGGAAGCTAGTAGCTAAAACCTACAAGGCCGGGGATGATGTGCGGGCGGCGGTGTTACGAGGTTACCTTGATTATGCCAACACCAGCACACCGCTTCGCAATGTGGACATCAAGGGCGAGGTTGAAGTGATCGGACCTGGGACAGCACGTGTGCTGCTAAACGGCGTTCCCGCAACGGTGCTTAGCAACGGCCAATTCATAGGCAGTGTTCCACTCGAAATTGGACTAAACCCAGTTCAAATTTCCGTCTATGTCGATGATCGCAAAACAAATGAAAAAACTGTAAACATTACACGCACTGCTCCTGTTCTCACAGGCATAGAGCTGGACTCCACAGCCTATCGACTTGTTGCTGACGATCAACACGCATCTGTTACGACAGCTGTTTACTCGGATGAGACTCGAGCTGTTGTAGCCGGAGCTTCGTACCAGTCTAGCAATCCAGCAGTAGCCACCGTTGCCGCTGATGGTACAGTCACCGCGCTGAAAGCTGGTACAGCTGAGATTACTGCTACTTATCAGGGTAAGACGGCTAAGTCCGTCGTAACTGTCGTCGGTGTGACTGCGCTAAGCTTTGACGAAAGCAAGCATAGTCTAGTCAAAGGCGAAACCTACCAGGCGCAGATAAAAGCCATTTATACCGATGGTGTAGTCGCTTATCTCGCCCAAGGCGTTTTGTACACCTCATCGCATGATAAAGTTGCTGCAATTACTTCGGATGGCACCATTACAGCTATGAAACCCGGTTCAGCTACCATTACAGCCACTTATCGAGGTAAGCAAGCGGATATTAAGATTAAGGTATTCAATAGCCACAAGGACAAAAGTGAAGCGAGCGTGACTGATTCTGATGAAGACCTTGAGTGATTAGGTCACTCCTAACGCAAAAAAAGATCCGGCCCCTTCCATCAGGAGGAGCCGGATCTTTCATTTACTTCAACGTCAGCCACTGATAAGGCGTACTAGCAGCCCGCATGCCGACCTCTAGAATCGTAGCGATCGTAATCGTTTCTGCTCGTAGCACCGGAGGCATGCCTGATTCGAAAAAACCAACTAAATTCTCGATAAATGCCCCGAAGAAATCGGACTCGATTTTTATGAACTTCGACGTTCCCTCTTCATAACTGAGTGCCATGCTAAACGGACATTCCCAACCGTATAGGTTGATCATCGCTTGGCGGCCATCCGCATATCCGAGCAGCAGCGCAGGCGTCTTATCTGTTCCCGTCCACATCACTCGTTTGACGTCCGTGCCCATTAACGAAATGATCGGCTCCACCTGATGGATCGCATAGTTGGCAAATTTCCCTGGCCCCAGACAGTTGATAGACTCAATTCCCTGCTTCTCTAGACTTGTATACTCCGCAGCAAACCTTAGCGCCGAAGTTGAATACATAGGCGTCTTATGCTTATCTGCAAGTTCAAACATGCGTAAGGCTGAAGCGCGATCTGGAGCAAATGTTTTATCAATGTAGGTAGGCTTACCTGATTGCAGTGGCACTCTGGCCAGCGCCTCGTGATACTCGGGATGATCTGGCGAAAGAACGACCAAATAATCGCTCTTCTCGACGACCTCTTCAATCGAGTCAAGCAGCTGGATGCCTTTCTTTTGACTCCATTCCGCATTGCTTAACTTACCTTCCACATTGGTCTTCCCATAAGCATACGCCACCTGCATACGGCCATCCGTCGCCTTGTCGATCCAGCCAGGGTATTTCTCCGCGTGCCATTCATCTAGAAAATAATCGATAAAACCGATCTTCGGCATCCCTTTTCTCCACTCCCTCTAGGAAATAACCCCCCACGGCATAACCGCAGGGGGATTCATTGCTACTTCTTATTTGCTGCGTACCATTCATTGGCCGCTTTGGTCATTTCTTCTCCGCCGTCTGCTTTCCATTGAGCTACGAACTTATCATAGTTCTCAAGTGGCTCTGCACCCGTGATGTATTTCAAGAACGTGTCTTCCATCAGCTTTTGCAGCTTCAAGTTGTATTTACCAATCGCTTCAAGCGGTGGTGCAAAAGCAAGCGGGTCAAGCACAATGCTGCCTTTAGCTGCTTCTTGAATCTTATTGAAAGAATCTGTTAAGATCGGATCTTTACGAACACGAGCCTGCCAGTAGATTGGGTAATTCTTCTCATCCACACCGGTTAAGAAAGTTGAAGCGTTGTTGTATTCATCATTGAATTTCGGCAGGATCGGGAAGTAATTGCCGTTTTCCATCTTATAGTGAACGCCTTCTTTACCAATCGCCGCTTCTTTGAAAATATCTTTATCCAGCTTCAGATCCAAATATTTAATGATATCTTCTTTGTTATCGGCCCACTTCGGTATGCCCACATACCAGCTGATCCCAGCGCTGCCCATAACTTGGACTTTGCCATCGTCCCCTTTGAGGTAAGGGAAGCTGCCAATTTTCGCATTTGGTGAATTTTTCAACAGGGCATTTTGTACAGTTGGCGCGTTAAAGTAAGCGTTTGAAATGATCGCCGCTTTACCGCTCGTAAAGTTCTCAATGACCTTATTCGCTTGGTTCAGCGACCATTCTTGATCGATCAATTTCTCGGTATACAGCTTTTTCATGAATTCCAAATACTTTTTCATATTCGGATTCTCAATCGAATTCACTAGCTTCCCATTGACATCCTGCCAGCCCGTTGTTGCGCTAGCTTGAACCATCGGAATGCCAAACGTCGGAAGTACCTCAGGAAGAAGCGGACTTTTCCCTCCAGATAGACCCATTACATTTTTCTTTTCTTTCAGCGTTTTCAAAACGGTATACAATTCATCACGCGTCGTAGGTGCTTTCAATCCAAGTTCATCCATCCAATCCTGACGGACGATAAGCTGTGTATTCACAATTGTGCCTGATCCTGTTTGCGGAATACCGAAAATTTTACCGTTCAGCTTCGCTCCGTTCCAGGACGTTTGTGAGATCACATTTTTCATATTCGTGCCATATTTATTTACTAGCTCATCAATCGGCTCCAGCGCTCCAGAGGCAGCAAGCTTGGAATATTGCGGGCCGCTGAGAAGCATATAGGCATACTTTTCTTTATTCGCCATGAGCAAATTAAGCTTATCATCTGGATTTTCAACTGGCAGCATGTCATAGGTGACTTTGTAGCCCGTTTTTTCATTTAGGAATTTTGCCACAACTTCCGTGTTCGGATCGAATCGCGCATATTGCAGCAGTGCTTTAAATTCCGGCTTCGGCTTATTCGCCTCTACGGTTGCAGCAGGAGCCGCAGAAGCCGCTGGCGTAGTGGAACTGCTATTAGTCGGAGTACTTCCACTACCACAAGCCGTAATCGCCGCTGCCATCGTTGTGATGGACATGAGAACTAACATTTTTTTAACCATGAAAGAGCCTCCCTATTTTTTCCTTTGAGTATGGATAGCGCAATGTACCAAATATCATGGAACCTTTGTAGAGCTGGCCCACCACCACCCTTCATGACATATTTCCAGATTTAACCCTTTACAGAGCCTACAAGAACACCTTTAACAAAATATTTTTGTAAAAATGGATACACACAAATGATGGGCAATGTAGCTAGAATGATTGATGCCGCCTGAATGGACTGCGGTGAAACGTTGAGTGAAGCGTCGACATTGGTGCGCATGAACGTGTCCGTGGATGAGACGAACAATTCTTTTAAATAAAGCTGCAAAGGCTTCAAATCTGCCGAGTTGATATAGATCAGTGAAGTAAAGTAATCGTTCCAAAACGTAACGGCATAGAACAATGCAATCGTCGCAAGCACAGGCATGGAAAGAGGTAAAACAATTCGAAAAAGAATTCTCATGTTGCTGGCCCCATCCATTTTTGCTGACTCCTCAAGGCTGTCTGGCAGACTTTCAAAGTAGTTTTTGACAATGAGCATGTTGTACACGTTAATCATATATGGCAGGAATAGCACAGGCAGCTTGTCAATCAGATGGAGCTTGTGCATGAGCAAATACGTTGGGATTAATCCACCGCTGAACAGCATCGTAAACAAAAACATCAGGATGAAAAACTTTCGTCCCCTCAGTCTTGGCTTAGAGAGCGGATAGGCGGCAAGTGTGGTCATGCTTAGCGAGATGAGTGATCCAACCAAGGTGACCGTAATGGAAATCATGAAAGCACTCAGAAACAAGGAGTTGCTAGCGACATATTTATATGTGCCTAATTGAAAATCGATTGGAATGAGATTAACCATCCCCGAAACGACTGCCGCCTCACTGCTCAGCGATTTCGCGATGAGATTAATAAACGGAAAGATCGTCGATAAGCCAAGAAGTATAAAGAATAGGTGATTGAGGACTGTAAAAATCTTCTCGCCGAGCGATGAAGGGATACCCGCAGACCCTCGGGCAGTTTTTGGTTTCAGCATGTTTTGTATACTCATCTATGTTCCCCCTTACCAAATGCCTCGTCCAAAAAACTTTCGAGCCAGACCATTGCCCGATAGGATCAAAATAAACGCGACAACAGATTCGAATACCCCTACAGCGGTTGAGAAGCTATAATCTTGTTCACCAAGACCGATGCGATACACATATGTACCGATTACATCGGCGACGTTGTATACGCTTGGATTGTACATCACGAGAATTTGTTCCGTTCCAGCCTCCAGCACGTAGCCGAGACGCAGAATGAACATGAGTAAAATGATCGGAATTAAGCCAGGCAACGTGATATGTATAATTTGTTTCCATTTATTCGCGCCATCGATCTTAGCTGCTTCATACAAACCGGGATCAATACTCGCTAAGGCAGCGAGATAAATGATCGTATTCCATCCCGTTTCCTTCCAGCCTGCCGACCCGATAAGCACAGAGCGAAAGATTTGACTGTCTAAGAAAAAGCGGATTGGCTCGCCTCCCATGGAAACGATAATTTTGTTAACGATTCCGCCATTCGTGGAGAGCAAATCAATGAATAATCCGCTGACGATGACCCAGGATAAAAAGTGTGGCAAGTAGACTACGGTTTGTACGCTTCGCTTGAAGGCGATGTTTTTCAATTCATTGAGCAGAATTGCAATCACGATCGGGAGTGGGAAGAGAAACAAGATTTTATATATGGAAATCAACAACGTATTCTGAAACACCTGCAAGAAGCTTGCCGAGGATATTAACTTATCGAAATGCTTCATGCCGACCCATGGACTTGTTGCCATTCCATCGAAAATATTAAAATCCTTAAACGCAATAATAATTCCGTACATTGGCGTGTACTTGAATAGCAGGAGAAATGCGATGCCAGGAATGAGTGCGAGGTATAAATCCCAATCTTTCCTGACATCGATCCACAGCTGTCGCATATATCTTTTTTTAACATTTTTATTCATCGTTAGGACGGTTTCCTTCGTAGTGGTCGTTTCTCTCAAGGTGCCTCCCCCTTCGTACTATCTTTCTAAACCTAGTGTATCATCCTGCGATTTTTTTCGAATTAGAGGAATATTACTTGTTTTGGTACTTTCATAACTTCTCACTAACTTCTCAATTGGAAAAAAGAAAAAACCTCCACGAAGATACTCGCGAAGGCTTTTGAATGGCAAATATCGAAATTAGTTACGTATTTCCCCCGGCGTGACACCCCAGTATTTACGGAATACTCTTGTAAAATAACTCACGTCCCTGTACCCGACGCCTGATGCGGCATCGTACACGCGCGAGCCTTCCAACAGGATTGCTTTGGCCCGCTCCATTTTTCGTTCCATCACATAGGTACTGAAGGCTTTACCTGTTTCCTGTTTGAAAAGTCTGCTTAAATACGACGAGTTGACATACATTCTGTCTGCAACCTCGTGCAGCGTCATTTCCTGATCAATTTCATTTTCGACGAGACTTAAGATTGTCTTGATCATACCGTGGCTGCTCGATTTACGCCGCTGACCAGCATAGGCTAAATACGCTTTAATCATTCGCTGCAGCCAAAATAGAATTTGTTCCTTCGACGCCAGCTCCGAGTGGTTATGAAAATAAACGTAATCCTCGCCAGCGACTTCGCGCACCGGCCAGCCCTGTTTTTGAATCATGCTGATGAATAAGCAAGTAAAATAAAGGATATATTCGCGAATATCATCAACCGTTTCCGCCTTGGCCATCCCGACATCCCAAAGTGCGGCTAACGCTTCAATCGCCTTTTCGCTATCTCCTGTTTCAAGGGCAATTTCCAGCGTTTTTTCGTGGTTGGGCTGAAATGCCAGCTCCGGCTCACTTCCTTGCTCTGCTCGGTAAGGAATCGCCAGGTCATGACCAAGCACAATGCGATCCTGCAGCGCGCGTACGGCTTGCACATAAAGCTTGTTCATCTCCAACAAACCGCCAGTCATACCGCTGATGCCTGCACTTGCAGTCAGCTTGAGGCAGCTTTTTACCGTAAATAGAAGCTTTTCGGTTAAGGCATTAATTTTTTGCAGGGCAATATTAGGTTCCTCTTCACTTGCAAGTTGATAGATGATGACCGTACATCCAGCAAAATTGGTCGACACCCAGCAGCGAATCCCCGATAGGGCTTCCCTCACAATACTGCTAAGCGAAAATTGGAGGAGTGACATATCTTTTCTGCTGAAACGGCTTTCCGTCTCCGAAATCGGATCCATATCGACAACGGTTACCGCGTACGCAGCATCTTTTGGCAAATCCAATTGTAGATCCCTGCATCTCTGATCAATTTCCCAAGCTTCATATTTCCCATTAAGCATGCCCTGAAAAAACTCATTGACCAATTGAGGAAGGTGAAGCTTCCACTTCATCTTCAGTTCATCCTCGTTATGACGCTGCTCCAGCTCGCTTCGCAGCTTCTCCGCAGCTTCCAGCACCGTCTCCAATATTTCCTCGTCACCTGCTGGCTTTAACAAATATTTCATCACACCAAGACCCAGTGCCTCTTGCGCGAAAGAGAAATCATCATGTCCGCTGAGAACGATGATTTTCAGCAAAGGATCGGCTTGGCGAAGATGTCTGGCCAACGTCAGCCCATCCATTTCTGGCATCTGCAGATCGAGCAGGATGATATCAGGCTTTTTACGATCGATAATACGAAGCGCCTCCGCACCGTTACCAGCTTGACCTACAACCTCGATCCCATGCTTATCCCAAGGTATATTGTTGGCTAACGCATTTCGGAGACGGATTTCATCTTCCACAATTAATAAATTCATATTGGGGGCCCCCGCTCGATTAGTTTCACTCGATGTGTTTAATCCGTGAGTAGCGTAGAAGCTCTTGCACTTCTGTTAACGTGTTTGTCAGCTTCAGCGCGACAGAAGGATGAATCAACGCCTCTTCTGTTGCTTTCAGCAGACAGTCCCCACATGCTGCCAACTTTGCATCACTTTGCAAATCATTAAGAAGCAAATCCACCGTGTCGATAAATGCAATCGCCGCTTTCTCAGTAACCGCATTGCGTGGCAGATACACTTGCTCAACATCTGTTTTGACCGCTACCAATAAGGCTTGTATCGCCCGCAGTGGAAACATTCCTGTAGAAATCGCGTCGTTTCGCCACGGACCCATTCGCAGTGCACGTATCGTTTCATAGGTTGCCTGACCAAATGCAAAAATAACGGTTCCCTTGTCAATATCACGTGCAGCAAGAACCTGAGCTACCGTTTCCTGCGCCCCTAATTTCGCGTACATCGGGTAAATGCCGCTATACACAAGGTTGCCGGGAGCAAGCTCGTTTTGGTGCAGTTGGACGGACTCCCGAACCTGAGTGGCATTGTCATAATATGCCTGCGGGATAACCACATCAACGTGCTGCGACCAGTTCCCGATTTTATCCGACTCCGCCCCCAGCTCTGGTGCAGCCGATACGATTACTTTCGCGGAGATCCCCTTAATCTCCTTGTACAGCTCAGCGATATAATCGTCCTCTATTCGCTCGAGCCACTTCGTCCACGTCGTCCAAAGCTCCTTTTGCTGCTCTGGATGAATATGAAGCGGATCTATGCCATGCTCACTTTGAAAAGCTTCACGAGCATACGCGCTGTAACAATAGCCGTCCTCCCAATCATCATTGGTATGTGGAAACCGCATAAAATCCAAATTAATACCAGCCACTCCATAAGTCGTGATGATTTCTTTCATTATATCCAGTAAATACTGGCGCACATCAGGATTTGTTATATCAAGCCAAAAGTAACCCGTTCCAGCCTGAGGCATCGGCTTCTCGGAATTAGCTTGCCTGCACGAAAGCGCAGACCATGCTGGATAGACTCGCAGCACAGGACCTCCCGTAGGATCGACACCGACCATGAAGCCATCTAACCAAGCGTGTACAGCGATTCCCCGTTTTTTGCCTTCATGAACGAAAGCCTCCAAGGGGTCCCACCCGCGAAAAGCGCGATGCTGCTCTTCAATCTGTTTCGCAGCTGCGGTACAACTTGGGAATATCGTATATCCCCATAGCCAAGTCTCCAGATACAATTCATTAAAACCGGCAGCCTTTATGCAATCCAAGGTTTGGCTCACTTCCTCTTGGCTACGTTCTGTAGCTCGATACCAGACACCACGGGCTTCTGCTGTTCTGCTGGGCAGCGCATGTAGATAAGCATCTATGGCCTGAGAGGATGCAAGCTTCGCCTTGTTGATGCTGCCAACTGCATCAGTCGCTTGCAGCATGAGTGCATCCTTTAGCAACTGATCGGCCTTTGCCAAATGCTGCTTAGCAATGTCAAAAGGAGCGTTGACGTAGCTCTCCCAATTTTCCTTCATGATTCTTTTCGCATCAATAATCTGCTTGGCGACCTGATCCAAATACTGGGCGATTTCCTGCTCCGTCATCTTAGTCACCCCTATTTCGTGTGTTTGGAATAGAAAATACCATATCGTGGCTGCGCTTCATAGGGGACGGTGATGACTTTCTTTGGTAGATTCATTACGGATACCCCCAACTGACATTAAGACATAAACAACATCCATATGAACATTGTCATCTGGAACAAATCTCACTACAATGTAACTTATTCACCTATTAGGAGGTTTAACGATGAGTTATTCAGCTAGTTCATCTAGATATGAGACTATGACCTACAACCGAAGTGGTCGAAGCGGCCTAAGGCTGCCAGCTATTTCGTTAGGACTATGGCATAATTTTGGCGGTATTGACACGTTCGAGAACGGCAGATCGATGCTTAAGAGCGCGTTTGATTTAGGCATTACGCACTTCGATTTAGCAAACAACTACGGCCCGCCGCCAGGTTCAGCAGAAGAAATGTTCGGGAAGATGCTCAAAGGCGATTTCGCAGCATATCGGGACGAGCTTATCATCTCGACCAAAGCAGGATACTACATGTGGCCAGGACCTTATGGGGAATGGGGCTCCAAGAAGAACTTAATTGCCTCCCTGGATCAAAGCTTGAAGCGCATGCAAGTGGACTATGTCGACATCTTTTATCATCACCGCCCAGATCCGAATACACCGCTTGAAGAAACGATGGCTGCTTTACATCAAATCGTTCAACAGGGTAAAGCGCTGTACGTTGGTATTTCCAATTACAAGCCTGAGGAAACGAAAGAAGCCTCCCAAATTCTGAAACGACTAGGGACGCCTTGTGTCATTCACCAGCCGAGCTATTCGATGATGAACCGTTGGATTGAGGATGGTCTTCAAGATGTGTTGGATGAAGAAGGCATCGGCTCGATTGCTTTTTCACCACTATTTAAAGGCATTCTCACAGATCGTTATCTGAACGGTATTGCCCCGGATTCACGCGCAGCAGGCGCAAGTGTGTTCCTCAAAGAAAGCGATATTAATGAAGAAAGAATTTCGAAGGTAAGACAATTAAACGCACTTGCAGCTGAACGTGGTCAAAAAATGTCTCAAATGGCGCTAGCTTGGGTGCTGCGAGGCGGTCGTGTGACTTCTGCCTTAATCGGCGCGAGCAAAGTCAGCCAAATCGAAGATGCGGTTGGCGCGTTAAAGGCTCCCTCATTTACCCAAGAGGAATTGAACATCATCGATGGGATTCTGAATGCTTAAGAGAGCCGGATTCTAGATCATTTTAAATTACGTTTTATTCCGATATTGTTTAGGCGAAACGCCTTTTACACGTTTGAACATTTTGGAGAAAATTAGTTGATCCTGATAGCCGACTGAATTCGCAATTTCTCCGATGGCATAGTTGCTCTTCTCCAGCAATTCACTTGCTTTATTCATCCGATATTGCAAGAGATATTGTTGGGGAGGCAGCCCTGTCGCTTCTTTGAAAATGGCCGAAAAATATTTGCGATCCAGCTTGAGAAACGAAGCTAGCCCCTCAATCGAAATATGCTCATTGTAATGAGCATGAATGAACTCCATACTTTGAATTGTATACACATCCCATTTATTGGTAATAACATCTCCGCTAGAAGTTGCGGGAGCGACTTCAAGTAAGGCGGTCATAAACGAATACAAGATTGCTTTTATCTGCAAATCTCCACTGTTCGCATGAGCATTTGCCTCCGTTAATTGTTCATATATCGTTGGCATGACCTTCCAGTCCATCGGAAAGACAGCATGTTCGGGCGATAAACGTGTTCGAGCTACGATCGATTCCACTTGCGCCCCCTGAAAGCCAACCCACGAGTACGTCCACGGTTCAGCCTGATCCGCTTCATAATAGCTAATCACATGCGGGTAGATAAGAAAGCCTTGCCCTGGATTCAGCTGATGCGTCTCATTTCCGACACGAACAAGTCCTTTTCCTTTATGTACAAGATGAATCTTATACATATCACGTACCCCAGGCCCAACAGCATGACCAGGTCTACAATCCTCTTTGCCCCAATGCATTAAATGAAGATCCGGATCATTCCGAAATAAGCGTTCTTGATTGTAATGAAAGATTGTCATACGTAACCTTCCCTTCTTTTGGTCACAGACATTATACCATAAAGGGATATCAATCTACTTTCGCTCCGTGAGATAACGCAAATATGGCGGATTGCTCACGGTCGATTCGCATACCAAAGATGCAAAAGTGCAACTATTTCTGCCTCAGCAATCTCGCGATACGAAATGCTTGCAAAAGTGCAACTATTTCTGTCGGTACGCCTCATTTTGGCACCTTTCGATGCAAAAGGTTGTACTTTTGCACTAATTCACCTGTTTTTACGTATATATCCATAAAATGAGTGTATTTTTGCATTTTTGACGTAAACAAAGCAAAAAAAAGGAGCCAAGCAGCAAACACGCCGCTTAGCTCCCTTTCCATTAATTATATACCTTGAACTCATACGCCGAGGCAATTCCACCACTGTAGCTGGAGCCCGTTACGGTAACTCTGACATATCTGTATGTCCCAGTGAAGGTTCTCAGTTAAAAGCATTCATAAATACGTGTAATTTTTATTAATAATCAACGCATTTACTCGCCATTGCAGGCCTTCACAGGTGCGAAATCTAATTTTTGCATATCCGTCCTTTCTCTGTGTGATAGGCAGGATCTCAGTGACAAATTCGCCAGCCCTAAGCTCTCTATCCGGCTTCCACGTGCTTTGCTGGGCGACTTCAACCTCCGTGTAAGATGCCGCCTCCTCATCGCCAGTTACGAAAAGCACATCATAACGCCCCTTCGGAAGCTCTACAATAAATGTGGCTTCACTCGTTCCGCCGATAAAATCTCTGCGCAGCTCGTCAGGCTCTCCGCGATCATGAGCAATGAGATCTCTGCTCTCCCATCCGATTCCTGTGTAAGGATTAAACACGGTCTCTGGCGTTATTTTACGGAATGTTTGCCCGAGGACACCTTCCATATGAACCTGTCTTGGCAGTACACGAAGGTAATCTTTCTCCAGCAAATGAGAAGCCACTCCAAAATCAAGCCGATACGCAGCCAGTCTAGATTCACGGTAATTGCCCGAGTAATAGTCAAAAGTAAAATGGTCCAGCGTTCTGTAGTGCAGTGTGTCTTGGTTTTTGCCGAGAAACACTCTCCGATGGGTGTGGGCTTCATGCACCAAGGGTTTGCTCTTCTCGCCCGTTTGGCCATCAGAATCTACGTCATATAGCTCCGGTAGGTAGGATTCCGTGTGTGGATACAAGGCGTACTCCCCTCCCGGCTCCGTCACAAATGAAATTCGGTCATTGTCCTGAACAAAATCCACTGCAATCCACGATGACCCCATTTTGCGGGACACAAGCACTTGTTTGCTCGCATGAAAGGGATTGCGCAGTTCCACCTTGTTCCCTGCTCTGCTTCGAATCGTCACCCAAGTCGTACGCCCCGCTTTCCGCTCTGCACTCACTTCAAAAGCGCCTACAGCCAGCAATCCCTGAAAGGAGCAATCGCTCCATTTCTCATATTGCTTTACATTCGATGCTACCGCATGATCATACAAACCAATCGTCCGTTCCTGTTCAGGCTCGCCTGATGGCAACGCTGGGAACACTTCGATCACGCTGTCGTAGCTTTGCAGCAGCATTTCGTTCACCGCAGCCACCATCTCACCCGAAGCCTCCATCATGTGCGGATGGTATAACGGTTCATTCGTAATGTTGCAGTAGTTCATCCAGCGTTCGGTTTCTTCTGCAAACAAGCCGTTGCTCCTAAGCGACAAATCGATGCCTTGCTCATACAACAGCCTAAGCGCTGTATTGCCTTTGCCCAATCTAGAAGCGGCACAAGAAAGCCAGCCGAACTGAAACATGCCGTATTCCGTGTGGTTTTCCGCATAACGTAGCGTGTTCTCTGCCCTTTTTCTCCATATAGGCTCACTATCTTTGTTGATTTCTCCAATCGGATAAATCGGCATAAGCAGCGAAGGATGCCGCAAATGCAAGTCTACAGGTGCCCATTCGGAATCCATCAGGACATCCCCATAGCGTTTTGAATCGGCTGTTGGATAGGGCGCCAAATTATGTACAAGCTGCTTCCATCTCAGCTGATCCGCCTCATCCTCACCAAGCAGCACATTCGATCCCATCGCGATCTTCAACACATATTTAACCACAGACAGGCTGCAGGTTGAGTTGCGAGTCAAAGGACCCTGCTCCGGCGAAATATCCGGAAATATCTCATAGCGTCCCGTTTCCCCGTTCACTTGCAAATAGCCTTCAAAAAAACGGGCAATCTGCTTAAACAGCGGGTACGCCTTTTCGCGTAAAAAATCGTGGTCCATACTGTAGCGATAATAATCCCACAGAAACTGAGCACACCAAGGCCAAATACTGACATACAGCGCATGCGGGTAATCGCCAGCAACGCCTTCAAGACCGTGAAACTGCTTTGACATCTGCGTTGCTAGATCAACGTAGGATAAAAGCCCATCGTTGAACGCTTCTGCAACTTCAAGGTGGTTAGCCGTATAAAGCGGCCAAAATGCCGCTTGAATATTCACGTCCCAATACCACATGCTGCCCCATTTGGTCGGCTGTTTAATATCCCACAAACCGTTCAAGCCGCATGCTTGCTCGCGCATTCTGCCACCTTTTCCGCTAGAGCAAGCGATTGCGTATAAATTGATATACCAGAGTTCTTCAATCATTTTATCCGGCAAGGTGATGGAGGAACGTGACCAGAAGCTGCGCCAATGTGCTTGATGATGGTCTAACTTGAGCTGTACTTGTGACGATGCCTCATCTAATCTTCTCAGCGCAGTAGGAAGCAGTTCCTTCGTTTCCTCCTCCGTGACCACCGTTGTAAGCAGGGTTATGTTTTCTTCCGCATCCTGGAGGGTAATGTCTAGACGCTCGTTGAAACTAGCAGCAGGTTTCCCTTTCGCCCCGATAATCTTCATCATCACGATGAAGGAGAATGGAGCATTGTGTTCCTTATCTTCACCATCTGGATAAAAAGAACCCAGGTAGTAGAACGAGTTTTCACTCCATTGATGATAGGAAACCTGCATATCTACATATCTTCTGGCGGGTACAGACATCGCGATTGCTGGTAACAAGGAAGCCTTCGACTGATGGATTGAGGTGATGACATAATCGCCATCTTGGGAAATTAACGTGCTCACGTCAAGCTTGTTCTGATCCTTTTCCACATGCAACTGAACGACAGCCTTCTCCACATCTAGTCCAAGCGAATAATAGTCAGGCTCGGTGAGAGCTTTAGACGGATAGATATCAATTTCACCCGTCGGATAGTGTGAGGTCCCACCGGACGGCTTGCCATATTTTCTATACATACTGTTCGTATTTAACGCATCGCCATATAACACAACTGGCTCCTGCTCGGGATCGCGATACCGATCTGCTGCCAACGTGCGCAGTTCATCAAATGTCCGTCCATATTGGAGCGTGAAATCCTGCCCTTCCCCGTTACGAACCTTCTTACTGTACCGATGAAGCTTCTGATAATAAACCTCGTAATGATTAAGCGCTAACGTTAGCTTGTTATCCTCGAAATACGCCATGCCCCCAAAATGACCGTTACCGATCGGTAAAGCCTCGTTCCAGCTGCTTGGAGCATTTTCGAATATTACGCCTCTCACACGTATCTCTCCTTCTGACTCCATATCCTGATCAATTCGCTTCTCTCTACTCCTTAATCGCTCCAATCATGACACCCTGAACGAAGTACTTCTGAAGAAACGGATACAAGCAAATGATAGGGAGTGTCGAGACCATGATCGCCGCATACTTGATCGTTTCTCCGATGGCATACTTGTCATCGCCTCCACCTGCCATCATTGAATCCGTATTGTTAGAGATCAAAATTTCACGGAGCACGAGCTGCAGGGGATAGGCTTCCCTATTCCGCAAATAAACCAGCGCGTTGAAGTAGGAATTCCAATGCCCAACCGCATACCACAAAATCATTACGGCAATAACCGGCATGGAAAGCGGAATGACAATTCGAAATAATATTTTCCAATCGCCTGCGCCATCCATTCTAGCGGATTCCTCCAGACTGACGGGGATGCCTTGAAAAGAAGTACGCATAATGATCATATTAAACGTGTTGATCGCACCTGGAATGAGAATAGCCCACATCGTATTCATCATGCCGAGATCGTTGACGAGCAGGTAACTCGGAATAAGTCCCCCATGGAACACCATTGTCACAACGATGAAAAACATGATGATATTTTTAAAATACAAATTCGGCCTCGACAATACATAGGCACCAATTGCTGTCATGAACAGGTTGATCGCCGTACCAAGTACGACATATAGCAGCGTATTCTGATACCCTTTCACAATCATCGGGTTCTGGAAAACCGCTTTGTAGGCGCCAAAATCTAATCCTGCTGGTTTGAGCATAATACCCCGATGCTGCAGCAAGGATGTTGCATCGCTAACCGAAGCGAATGCCACGTATAAAAACGGATATAGGGTGACGGCGCAAAGCACGAGCATCAACAAAATATTGAAGTAGCCAAATGTTCGTTCCCCACTGGTTAATTTCATGTGCAAATCTCCTTACCACAGTTTGTTCTCGCTGATACGCTTAACGAAGCTATTGGCGGCAATGATTAGAATAAAACTAATAACCGAGTTGAATAGCCCGACAGCAGCTGTAAAGCTATAACTTGCTTCTAATACCCCTTTGCGATAGACATAGGTTGAAATAACATCTGCCGTTCCATAGGTCAATGGATTGTACAGCAAGAGTACCTTTTCACTACCAACCGTCAGCATATTGCCCATTTGTAAAATAAACAGAATGACGATCGTCGGCATAATGCCCGGAATCGTGATGTACAGCGTCTGCTTCCAACGGTTTGCGCCATCCATCCTGGCCGCTTCATACAGCGTCGGATCAATGGTCGACATTGCCGCCAAATATACGATGGAGCCCCAGCCGATCCCTTGCCAAATACCAGAAGAAACGAATAGGAAACGGAACCAACCTTCCTTTTGCAAGAAATCAATAGGTTCAATACCAAAGCTGCCGATAATTTGATTTATAAGACCATTGCGGCTTAAAAAGTCAATCATCATCCCCGCCACAACAACAATCGAGATAAAGTGCGGCAAATAGGAGATTGACTGCACAATTCTTTTAAACACACTATGGCGGATTTCGTTAAGCAATAAGGCCAGAATGATGGCTGCCGGGAAGCCGAACAGCAGATCGTACAGGTTAATTAAGATCGTATTTTTGATTAATCGCCAGAAGTAAATCCCGTTAAAGAAGCTATCAAAATGTTTAAATCCAACCCATGGACTACCTAGAATCCCTTTCGCCGGAGAAAAATCTTTAAAGGCAATTTGCAGTCCGTACATCGGTCCATAATGAAAAATTAAGTAATACGCAATAACGGGAAGGGCCATCACATAAATGGACCAATGCCGTTTCAAATCCCCACGTATGGTTCCCAGCACAGTCGGATTGCGATAGGGTTTCTTTATATTTACGGCCTGCACGGCCTCAACTGGTGTTTGGCTTTGCCTCATCGTCTCCCTACCCTTTCTTTCACAGTTTCTATATTAGAAAAGGGGGATAAACCATATCCGCTGTTCATCCCCCAACGCTTCCTTAGCGTTTATTGAAACGCTCCAAAGCCCCTTGCTGGATTTTGATCGCATCATCAATACCCATGCTCTTAATTTTTTTCACATAGGAATCAAAGTTATCAATCGGTTCTACGCCCATGATGAATTTCAAGAGCATTTCATCTTGATACGTTTGGATATCTGTCACGATAGAAGCGAATTTACTGCTTTCATCCTGCGTCGGAGAAACGAGTGGTATTTTGCGTTCAGCTGTTGGCTTCGACCAGATTTCCAAAGCTTTCTTCTGCTGCGGCAGAGCCAAATATTGCAGTTGGAAGTTATCGCTAAGAACGAAAGGCGCGCTCCATGTAGCCCGATTATATTTGGCAATCGACTGCTGAATGCTTGTACCTGCTGGCGGGTTCAGAATCTCCGGTAAGAAGGTTGCTTTGCCGTTTTCCATCTTATAGCTCGTGCCTTCTACACCGTAGTTAAACAGCAGATCGCCTTTTTCTCCGTAAGCGTAATCGAGCCACTTCACCGTTTCGATTGGGTTTTTATTGGCTGACGAAATAGCTGCCCCAACACCGTTATAGGCAAAATCCTTTTGTCCCCAAATCGCTTTGTCACCAGCTTTCAATACAGGATACGGAGCCGCTTCCAAATCGAATTTAGGATCTTTATCCTTCATGAGACCCGCATATTTCCCAATGCCTCCGCCATTAAAGGAAGCCGTTGCACCCAAGAGGTTGGTTGTCATTTTGTTATCGAATAATTTATCGTTAGGAGCTGCGAAATCCTTATCCAGTAAACCTTCCTTGTACCATTTGTTCATGGTTGCCAGGAATTCTTTATATTCAGGCTGAATCGGGCCGTATTTTACAGTGCCGCCATCTTGATAGAAGCTGTAGTTAATACCCCATGCGCCAAGGAAAGGAGCATCGGTCGAGAATAAATTTTTATCTAGATAAATTGGAATCTCATCCGCTTTACCATTGCCATTTGGATCTTTTTCTTTAAAAGCTTTCAGCACGGTGTACCATTCATCGATGGTCGTCGGCATCTTCAAGCCCAACTTATCCAGCCAATCTTGGCGGATTGATGGACCAAAAAATACTCTGACTTTATCATCACCACGTAAGAACGGGAACGCATAGATGCTTCCTTCATCCGTTGAAATCTGCTTTTTCCAATCGGGATGAGCGGCAAGCAGCTTCTTCAGGTTCGGTGCATATTTATCAATAAGATCGTTCAGCTTAATGATTTTCTTATCTAAAATCGCTTTTTCCGGGCCTCCCGGATAGCGAATAACGGCACCGCTTGTTGCTCCCCAGCTCGCTTCAATGACATCCGGAAGCTCGTTCGTCGCAATCATTAGGTTAAACTGCTCTTGCGCTTGCGGAACCTCGAGCGGTGGATGCTGGAAGTCTACCTTTACCCCAGTAGCTTTTTCGAGTTCCTTATACATGCCCATTTCAGCGTACGTTTTCATTTGACCTGAGGCTGCAGAGTGATTCGGTACCCAATACGTCAATTTGGTCAGCTTCGGCGGTTGAGCTTCCGCGCTTGATTGCGGTGCTGTCGATGTGCTTGTACTAGCTGTATCGTCACCACATGCGCTTACTGAAATGACTAGTGCAGAAAGCAATACAACAGACCCTACTTGTTTCAATGTTTTCTTCATTGTTTAAGCCTCCCTTTATTTTGAGTAACGCTTAACTTTCGTTGGTACCGATGATCGTCGTCAGCACCTGTTCCCAAGTATGCTTCTCCAGCCAGAATCTGAATACTGCCTAGTTCTCGTTTTCGTTGTATTTTCCTAAGAAATACGGGACTTGTGAGAAATGATCAGTCCGTATTAGAAATCGGCAGTAGCTATTTATTAAAGAAACAAGCAGCCCCAAGAGGCTGCTCGTTATGTGTCTGAGCCGGTACTCTCCGGTAAGCTCGTCTCACGGTATTTGCCAGGCGTTACACCCTCTAACTTCTTGAAAGCTCGGATGAAAACGACATCATTATTGTACCCAATCTTCTGTGCGATCTGCACAATCGTCAGTTCTTTGTTCTCCATTAATTGCTTTGAGAGCTGAATCCGTTTTGTCGTAATGTAATCGAGTAAATTCTGCCCCTGATGTTTTTTGAAAAAGGTGGACAGGTACTGCGGTGTCATCTGGATACGCTCCGCAATTTGGGCAACACCAAGGCTCGAATCTCCTAGATTTTCATGCACAATACGCACAATTTCCTGCAGTCTAAGTTGACTGTGGTCGGAGCGCTCGAGATTAAACGAACGGGTCAGCGTCTCGAATAGCTCCTTTGTTTTCGTATACATGCCTTGCGCCGTTGGATAACTGAAAACCTCTTTGATCGGATCGAAGTCTACGCCAAGCACTTCTTCCTGATTCGTATTTGTCGAGTTCACAATTTTCAAGAGTGTACTCGTCACGTTAAAAAACAAACATTTGCCCAACTCTGGCGTGATATGACTGGCATCAAAATTCATCGAATATATTTTATCGAGTAATTTCTCGACATTTTCGGCATCGCCGCTCCGTACAAAATTAATTAACTGAATCTCAATTTCCAGTGGGTAATAATAATGCTGCTTCACATCGACAATATCCTGGAAATAAATAATCGTATGTTTCCCCTGAATCAATCGATATTCAAGCGCAGCCAGCGCTTCCGGGTAAGAGTCGCGAATGGCTTTGGGGCCCTCGTGGATCCCGCCAACCGCAATGGATAAGCCGATTTGGAATCGTTGCGATGTGATGGTAAAGAGCGATTCCGCAATTTCCCGAATATCCGCTTTCGCAATTTCCTCCGAATTCGCTGTTAGGTTAATGAGTAGTGCTATACGATCCCGGTCAAGCTCCAGTGAAAAACCTCGATGATTCACCGCGATAAGATCTGCGCCAATATTCGCTACGATAAATCTAGCATGCGCCCACTGCTGCTCATCATCTTCTCCCTGAACATGAAAATCTTCAATTTTCACGATCACGACTGCAAAACGGTCGCTAACAAATTTAAGATCCATAAACTGAAGTGAATCGCCATTAGCTGCCGAAATATCCACATCCATATGACCATTCAGCAGACGGGACAAGTAATTGGCTCGAATAAAAGGCGTTTGCTGCGCCAATGTGCTTCTCAGATGCTTCTCTTCATGGATAGAACCTTCAACAGTTAGCCTAATAAACTCATATTCATTCGATAAAGGGCGCTGTAGCAAATCTTTGCCAGACATAATTGCCTTCACCGTTTTTTGTAGAGGCTTGTACGTACGATAGACCCCGATACTGACCGCAATGAGACCGGAAACCAAGCATAAAATGAATAAACCGATTGACCAGCTCTTAATTTGATTGACCTGCTGCATGAAAACATCGTTCGGCATAATGGATACATATTTCCAACCTGCTTTTTGTGAGGAGGTCACGGACACCACTTGATCTACATTCGCCAATCGGTAATCAAATGGCTGCGTGCTCCCATGAATACGCGCTAGCAAGTCGGACGGAAACGGTGTCTCACTATTGCTCATAATCGTTTTTCCTGCATCATCAATGATGTAGACTAAGCTATGGTTGGCCGATTCCATCTGCGCAAACAATTGCTTCACCTGATCGACGTCAATCAATACGATAAAGCTGCCGAGATTTTGAGATTGCGAATGAATGGGTAGCGATTGTATATAGGTAACCACATCTTTGGTCATGGCATCTGATCCGTTGGAAACGGAAGTGAGCGGCAAGTACGACATATTATGTTCCTTGTCCAAAAGCTCAAGCCATCCATTGTAAGACATGTTCTTGTACGAGTAATAGAGGGAATAAAAGATCCGCGAGTTCGTCACCAGGTCCGATTTAACAATCGAATCACTGCTTGCAAAATATACGTAGTAATCTAAAATGAAGCTGCTGGTCATGCTGTGATATTTACTCATTTTGTCCCGCATGAATTGAATAAACTCGTATTTGTCCGCATCTGTCGAGTTCGCAGGAATTCTAAGCATATAATCCAGCTTTGGATCAAACACAACCTGGCGCATGAGCGTATCTACTTCCGATAATTTATTATCGAGGGACAACTTTAACTGCTCTAGCATCGCCACATTGGATCTAGTCGTGCTCCGCTCCATGCTTTCTTCCACTTTTGCATACAAAAAAAGACCCATAGCAAGCGGAATCAGTAGGATAAATAAATTGGAGGCGATGATCGTCGAAAGTGCACTTTTGCGACTATTGAAAAGACGTGAAATGAAAGGCATTTTCAAACCTAGCTCACCATCCAGTCCGACAACGAATTTACTAAAAATTGTAGCCTCTCTTTCTCAAAGTTGCAATACAACTTTTTCGTACGCGGGTTCTCCATTGACCGTCTCTCAGGTTTGGGCATACAATTAATGTACTGCCTTTCGTATTCATCCCTAGTGAGAGGAACCTGTCACATGCAAAAAAAGATCGTCTGGACATTCGGATCCCTTCTCGGTTTGGCGGGTTTCATCGCCATTACCCTATTATCCATAGATGCCAACATAGTAGAGTTTGAGCGAAAACAGGCTGAGCCTGCTGTTGATCTTTTACAACCTACGGTTTTGCCCACTCCTGCAACGCCGAAACAGCTGGATATTGCTACTTTTTGGAGCAATCAAGAGAAAAAAGCCGAGCAAGCGGGACAATCTGAAACGGCAGCTGCTTATCGGGATCGAATGGCTGTCTTCTCAGCGGGGCTTCCATCGACAACTTCTGTTAACGCTAGTTTGACTAGCCTTTCAACTCCTTCATCGAACATGGAGCTATATATTCGTACGCCCTTGACGGAGCAAGCTAAAACCCCATCTGCTTTAGCCAAACATGAGCCTGCATCAGGGGTTTATATTGGTATGCTCGGCGCAGATCGCAGGGTCGGCTACGATGTCACGAAGATCGAAGACGTATACGGCCGCAAACACGCGCTCTACTTGTCTTATGTCGGTTGGCGGAAAGTGCAGACCGACACCAACACGTATTTCCCCGCACGGACTGCGGAAAGAGTCAAGGATCTTGGCGGTGCGCTCCAGATCGGTTGGGAGCCGCGCTTCGGCTTAGACGACGTTCAGGACGATGAATATGTCCGTCGTTTTGCACGAGAAGCCAAAGCCTCTGGTATTCCTATCTTCCTGCGCTATGCATCGGAGATGAACGGTGAATGGGTGCCGTGGCACGGTGAACCTCAGAAATATATCGCGAAATTTCGGCTCGTTCACGACATCATGGCCGAAGAAGCGCCGAATGTCGCTATGGTGTGGTCCCCTAACTTTTGGCCGCCAGATACGATTGATACCTATTACCCAGGTGACGCTTACGTAGATTGGGTGGGTTTCTCCTTATACAGCACGCCTTACTCGTCTGGCAAAGAACAACTCAAAGGCACCGTAATCGATACGTTCGCCCCTCTGTACAGTCGCTATAGCCATAAGCCTATTATGATTTCAGAGGGGGCTGTCGCTCACACCTACTTGCCTACGAACCAAGCTTATTGGCGCTGGGCAGAAGACCAGTTGGGGTACATGTACGGCCTGCTGCCGCGCCTATTTCCCCAAGTAAAAGCGATTACCTACTTTAACTTCAGCCGCGCTCAGGCCGTTCGAACGAACGGAACCTATGTGTACGACATCGGCGAAAATCCGTTCATGGACGGCTATTATCAGCGATTGATTGCATCCGATTGGTTTCTAAGCAAGGTCGAGCCGGGTGTGAATCCCATACAATATCGCTATACACCGGTCTTAGGGTCATCTCTGCCAACAGGGAAGCAAACTGTTCTAGTCTATCCTAAGCTTGAAAATGAGCAGGGGAAACCCCCATTTGCGATTGCGATTTACCAAGGGAATCAGCTTCTTGGCGTCAGTTATGAGGCTCCATGGGAGATCGACATTCAAGTGAATAAGGAGACGGCGTCTGAGCCTTGGTATGCCATTGCTTATAATGACAAGATGGAAGTCATGGCCGTCAAGAGGCCCCTCTGAATAAAGCAATGAAAGATGCAGAAGTGCATCTTTTTTTTATCCAATTAGCTTTGACTGAAACCGTTACATCAGACCTATTTTTCAGTTTTTGTCGAATCATTTCTAGTATTTGGGACATATGGGCATGTGAAACAATCCCAGTTATACTAGGTTTTGAATTAAAATTTCAAAAAATTTCAAAAGTTTATCGTCATTATGAAATTTTATTTCAAAATTTAGAAACACAAAGGAGCCTACTAAAGAAATGAAACCTTTTGTTTTCCGCCCTCTTCTGTTGCTATTTTGCATGCTTTTAGCATTCGGGTCTGTAAGCGCTTTATCAGTTGCCCATGGTGAAACGATTGAGCTTTCCCCCTTGAAAGAAAAGATCGTATCCAAAAATATGAATACGCATACGCTTGAACTAGAATTCGCAGGTACTCTTCCTTTAGCTGAACATACCGACGTCTTTCAAAATGTGAATGGGCAATGGTTTACCAAAAGCTTAGGCGATGTTATGGTCGGAGCGAAAAATGCCGAAGTTTACAAAAATACGGCAGGTCAAGTTTCCCGAATTGTCCTTCAAGGCGAAACTCCGATGAACGTGATGCGTGTAGGGATACGTTTTGATATTTCCAACATTGCGGATATGACGCAGCTGAATCACGCCAAAGTTGATCTTAAATCGACGCAAGGATTTCAACTGATCGATCGAATTGCCAATCATACGATGGATATTCCAGCTGGAAGTTTACTTTCCGTTAGCCCTGATAACGGGAAAATGAAAGTAACTGTAAACGGCGCAGACTTATATGCGACCTCCAATCGACTCTATGCAACACCTGCCAGCCAAGCACAGAAATTAGAATTATCCTCTATTAAAAGAGCGCTAAGCACGCCGCCACAATACCGTGGGGTCATGGAACTATTCTTGAACCCTGACAAAGATAAGCTGCGCGTAGTGAATGAAGTAGGCATGGAAGAATACTTATACCAAGTCGTTCCTAGTGAAATGCCTGCCAGCTTTGGTATAGAAGCCTTGAAGGCGCAGGCAGTAGCAGCTAGAACTTATGCGTTGACTGATTATTTATCCAACCGATTCGCAGATCAAGGTTTTCATATTGATGATAGTACGCTCAGCCAAGTGTATAACAATTCAGCAGAGAATACATTGACTACGCAAGCCATCAACGCAACTGCAGGTCAAATCATGATGAGCGGTCAAGATTTAGTTGACGCCCGTTTCTACTCCACTTCAGGCGGTTTCGGCGCTTCTAAACATGAAGTTTGGTCTGACGCTGTTACGAATAAGTTCCCGGGAACTCCGCTTCCGTATTTAACTGCAGGCAGCTATACCTTCGACTTAGCTGACAGCAGTAAGCTATTCCAAATGAATACACAAGATGAAGAGGCTGTTAAATCTTTTTACAAAAACCTTGCATATAAAGGGTACGATTCCGACTCCTTGTATTTCCGTTGGAAAGTAAGTATGACCAATCTAGAACTTGAAAAAACGATCAATGCCAACTTAGGTTTGAGATATGCTGCTGATCCTAACTTCATCCTAACGCGTACAGCAGACGGCTCCTTCCAAAGCCTTGCGATCCCTGCTGAAGGCATTGGCACTTTCAAAAATATGTACGTTGCTAAACGTGGTGCAGGCGGCAATATTACTGAGCTTGTCGTTGAAGGAACCACTGGAACTTACAAGATCATCAAAGAATTTAATATCCGTTTTACCATTCGACCAAGTAAAGTTTATACAGGAGGAGCTGACATTTTAGCTTATCGGGCGAAAGGTGGCGCTACTGACTATGACGCCAGTGCAACACTGAAAAATCCAAGCATCCTCTACTCTGCTTTCTTTACGTTTGACATTACAAAAGATGCGAATGGTGCAGCGGCAGGTGTCACCTTCTTTGGAGGGGGCAACGGTCATGGCGTAGGGATGAGCCAATTCGGCGCCTCGATGCTTGGCGGTATGGGGTGGAGCTATGACAAGATTTTGAATGCGTATTACCCTAACATGCAATTCCATAATTACAACGATAGCAACATCGTCTTAACTCAAATTGCGGTAAATGGGCCAAGCAAGCTTAAAGTTGGTGAAGTTGTCAAACTGGAAGTGAGCGGTCAGTACACCAACGGATCTCGTGCTGACATTATGTCAGGCGTGACTTTTAATTCGAGTGCATCCGAGGTTGCTTCTATTGAAGCGAACGGTACCTTAACAGCGCATAAAGTGGGCAGTACCCTAATTACAGCCATTTACAACGGTAAATCTGCTCAGATCGAAGTCCAGGTCGTACCGGCTACTCCTGTAAGCATTCAAATTGTAGAACTGCCAGATAAGCTTAAAACAGGTGAGACTGCTCAGCTAAAAGCAATCGGAACTTATGCAGATGGCCGTACTTTTGACTTAACTGCATTTACGACGTTTACTTCAAGTGACGAAAAGTTAGCGATCATTACGGCTAACCATGAGTTACGCACGTTGGCTAAGGGGGATGTGACCGTCCGCGCTTCCTATGCAGGCATAACGAGTCCAGCTGTATCAATTAAAATACACGGGAATTTTAATGATAAGGATAAGGATAAATAATATCAGGTCAACCTGCCTGTTCAGACAAAAGATCGCCAACTACCTAACTAATAGGTGGTTTGGCGATCTTTTTGATTGCCCGGGCAATAATCAAAACATTCAAAACAACGGAACCCTAAATTTGTCCCCTTTTTCCGAATACAGAATAGCTTCTGTGTTATATAAATCGACTTGGACAAGCGGTGCTTGAATTTTCCCTAGCGTTAACTTATTGCTCTTTAAGGCATGGAGCAAAGATTGTTACCACGCAATGTCAAGCATAAATAAACACTCCTATTCCAGTATGCCGGTGTTTAGTATTTTAACCTTGACTTGCGGCTTGATAACGACTTTCGGATACTGCTCGCGCCAATTCATTCTTTTATACACCTCAGGATGATAGGCCGCCAACTCATGCCCCAGCTGAAAATAATCGCAATTGGCCCTCTGCAAGGTTGCAATGACTTGGGCTGCCTTCACTGTTAAATCTTCTCCAATGGACTTTTCCATGTCCTTAAGCATATCTTTCGTATGTTTTTTATATTCAATTCCGTCTTCGACCAATTTAACGTTAAGCAGTAATGAGACTTCAATAGATTGAAGCTCATCAGCTTTTTTATGGATATGGAATTTCTGTTTGGTAGTTTGAACGAGAACCGAATAAAACTGCCCAGCAAGCTCGGAGGTGATCAACTGTATTTTACCTGAAGCCCCACTCATCAGGATGGCCAACTGGGTATCTTTATTATTTAGGTTTACACCGGTATATTTGCCATCGCTAAACAAGGAAACTCCCGCAAGACGAGCCCCATCCTCATAAGGCTCGAAGCGGTTTAGCGCGAAGTCAGGTATGAAATCTTTTCCTCCGAGTATTAAATGGAGTAATTTATTGTTAGGTACTCTTCCTCTTAACTTCTCTTCTTCCAAAATGCCAATTAAAAATTCCGATACGGGTTGATTGTGAATCGATGACTTGGACAGCAGTTTGGAAATATCACCATCGTACATCACCAAATTGGCATATAACGGATTGGAAGTAAATTGACTAGTACTGTAAAGATAGCTCAGAGGCTGATCTTTGGCGAATCTGGTACTTATTAGATACAATCTCGTTTCCAATGTTGTAAGCACACCAGGCATTTCTTTATTCGTATTGCTTACTGTATCATATAGGCTGCTACCTGTGGAATGTAAATAAATGTTGGAAGGTTTACCCCCTCCCAGATTCGCTTCCCGAAGCGAGGAAATCACATAGCTCACACGCAGTTTCTTACTATCCCCCTCGTAATCGACCCCGATTGTATCGACAAAAAGCTGATTTTTCAGCTGGACTTCATCCCAGCATCCCGTTAACAGCAGGCAGAAGAGGAGTGAAGCCATCACTTTCTTCATACCCTGCTCCTTTCAGTCCCTCTAAGACCGGAGATCATAAGCAGCAGCACCGGGATAATGACGATCATAATAAGGGATGCTCGATCCTGTATGGAGGCAAATTCCAAAATGGTATCTTGTTTCCACAGAAAGAAGCAGCATATGAAACTAAGCGCTACAATCACCCAGACCCAAACATGTTGCTTGCCTAATCCTTGGCTGCGAAGATGCTGGAATGCTTTAGCCGCCATAAAGAAATACACATAAATCGTAGCCGATACAATGCATACATAGAAGACGAGGAATAAAATATCAATACTCTGCAGGACTTGTACGTGATAGTTTTTCAAAATAAATATGATTGGCTCCTGAACCACATTGAGCTGCTTCACACTGAACATCATGGAGCAGACCAGGCAGACGACAACATAGAACACCGTGGTACAGGCATTAGCCAACGTCATGGCAAGCAGCAATCTTCCTTTGCCTCTAGTTTGTACGTAAGGAAAGGCATACAGCAGCAGATCATAACCCACATACGCGCTAAAAGCGAGATAGACTCCTTTCATAATCGGATACCACCCACCTGACAAAAATGGCAATAAATTTTTCACTTCAATACCATAAATTCCACTGAATGCGACAAGAAGAAATCCAATGAGAGGAAACATCATAAAAGATTGCGACACGAAGGCAAGTTTCTTCAACGTTGACGTGGCTGCATAGCCGCAAACAATGAGCAGCATGAGAATAATTAGCCACCTTGGCGTGAGCAGCATTATCCATCGATTTAAAATTTCGGAGTAAGAAATTGTAATCAAAAAGCCTGACATGGCGTAATAGATGCCATACAAAGCATTGATGCAAGCTCCAAGCGGTTTACCAATAATGAGTGGTAAATACGCATAAAAATGCCTAGTCGGATATCGGCTGCCTAGCCACCAAATTAACGTAATGCATAATTGTGCGGCGACCCCGCTTAGCAAGACAGCCAACCAAGTATTATGGCCGGCAACTTCGGCTTCAACATGAGATAGCGTTAATACCTCGGTTCCGAGCTGCGCCATAATCACTAGCGTGAATAGCTGTCTGCCGGTGATGGATTCTTCCTTCCTCATCATTTCCAACTCCTTGGATGGCGTAATCTAATTCGATTACTCCGAGCCGTATCTTCTGGACGTTTGTGCCGACTCCAAATCGGTACCCGAAACAGCGTATCTTTCGCTTCGCTAAACGTGAATGGCGGTTTATAGTAGGGGAGCCCCATCGTATCCATGTGACACAGGTGAATACACATCATCATGAAGAAGAAGCAAAGGCCAAACAACCCAAAGATTGACGAAAGTAGGACTGCAGGATAGCCTAACAAGCGAACCGCGTTGCTCATTTCGTACGATGGCATGATAAACGAAGCTAATCCTGTTAACGAAGCTACGATAACCATCGTATTCGAAACCAAATTCGACTGAACCACCACCGTACCTATGACAATACCGCCAACGACGCCGATGGTATTTCCGACGGGACTTGCCAATCGCGTTGTTGCTTCCCTTAGAATCTCAAACAACATCATCATCGATAACGCCTCAATGACCGGCGGAAAGGTTACATATTTCAGCGAACTCTGCAGTGTATTAACAAAATTGATTGGAAGCAGCTGCGGATTAAAAGCGCTGACCGAAACATAGAGGGCGGGTAAGCCAATTGCGATAAAAAAACAGCATATACGTAATAAGCGGAAGATCGTACCGACAAGCCAGTTGTTTTGATAGTCCTCAGGACTTTGAAAAAAAGACCAGAATGTGACTGGTAAAATGATCGTGTCTGGCGTCCCCGCAGCTAAAACAACGATCTTCCCCTCCATCAAATACGAGCGTGTGCGGTCAGGACGTTCCGTAATAAGCAACTGCGGAAAAAAGCTAAATTTCTTATCCCGGATGAGTTCGTCGATGAATCCTGGCGACTCGATATAATCGATGTCGATGCTTTGCAGTCTTTTTTCTAGATCTGCAATCATTGTCGCATTCGCAATTGATTTGATGTACATGACCGCTACCTTGGTCTGTGAAAGCCGTCCAATCGTGTATGACTTTACGACGAAGTCCTTAGAATTGATCAACTTGCGCATCAAGTTGAGATTCGTTTCCAAATTTTCGATGAATGATTCGTTCGAACCCCGTAATACCCGCTCATTCGTCGGGAGGTTGATATTGCGCTCCTTCTTTAAATCCGCCGCGAGCAGGTAAAGTTTGCTCTCGCCGCCTCGCTGCAGCACGATTTTACCATACATAATCGCATGAACGGCTTCATCAAGTTGCTCCGTTTCCCCAATGTCAAGAATCGAGACAACTTCTCGGATCGCAGCATCTGGACGAAGAAGTAAAGGCTGTAAGATAAATTCTTGCACGATTGCGAAATCAATTAACGTATCGAAATAATACATACGATACACGATTTCTCCGATAACTAGCTGTTTTATATTAAAGTCGCTTTGATCAGCGAATATCTGCTGAAAATATTGGTCCGTCTCTGTTACTGATGGCGTTAGCTTCACATTCGTCCCTCCTGCCCACCCAATTTTTCTTACTATTACCAAAAATGTGGAATATTATGTGTGGTGGTAGGGCAGAAATATACGAATAAAAGACCTAGGCCTGAGGCTAGATCTTCGAGAACGGTTATTTCTTCATCAGGAAATTGTATAACGCTTCCGCAGTTTCCATCCGTAAAGCCGTCGCTGAAGGATTAAAGCTATCGTTCGAGTTTCCTGAAAGAATACCTAGTTCGATCGCCTTGTTCACATCATAGAATGCCCAGGTAGAAACTTCGCTTTGATCTGCATAGTCTTCAAGTTTGCGTTGGCTTGCCGTATAGCTGCCATGCACGTACTCATATGCTCTGACAAGTAAGCTAGCCATCTGTTCACGAGTCAATTCAGCATTCGGATCAAAGGAATGTTTCGTCACTCCCGAGATCAAACCTGCTTGACTTGCTGCCGCAACATCCTGTGCATACCAGGCATCTTGCTGAACATCTTCGAATGCCGTGGTCGTTGCTGTCGGCTTCTGTAACTGCAAAGAACGTACCAGTAACGCAGTAAACTGTGCTCTAGTGGTTTTGCCATTCGGGTTAAACTCACCCGGAGTCGTACCTTCAATGATATGCTTCGCAGACAACACCTGCACCGCTCGTGAGGCCCAATGCGTGTGCGGCATATCATCAAACTTTTTATGATATTCGAATACAGCGTAAATACCCGGTTGATCTGTGGTGAATGTCGCTTCTTTCGATGATAAATCAATCGTTCCGCCTACATATTCCCACTTCCCCCTCGTCTTATCATAGCTATATACGCCTAGAAGTTCAGGATCCTTACCTGCAGGATCAAACGGCAGCGTAATTTCGACTCTCGATTGCAGTGCATCTGCAGCCCACACTTCACCGTTCTCCGAACGTAAGCTTAGTGAAAACTCAATGGCTGGGCTTGCTAGATTGATACCTGCGAATGGATCTTTTGCGCCTGAATGCGTGATGGACGACTCCACAACAGGACGCGCTATGATTTCTAGTGAGGTTTGTTTAGCATCACCATCCACTTTTGCCTTAAGATCCTCGAGAATCTTAGGAGAAATTGTAATTTGAGCGTTTTCTAAGTGAATCTCCAACGGAAGACTCGGGATCTGCGCAGTTGGCACGGAGACCGTAGTCGTTCCATGTTCAACATCTAACGTAGCTTTACCGTCTTTCACGATGACAATTTCAGGATGAACGATTGGTTCAGGGTTTGTATGTTCTGGAGCCGTTGGACCTGGATCTGTCTGTCCTGGATCCGTTGGAAGTTCCAACGTGGTCACTGCTACGTCCAGCGAATCAGCACTCCAATTTCCAGCTGCATCTTTTGCTTTTACATGGAAGGTATACGATTGATTTGGAAACAAGCCCTCTATTTGCTTCTCATATACATGACCTGCAACGGAAACCGCTGGCTGGTCTCCCCATTGAATCTCGTACGCTGACACTCCTACGTTATCTCCCGCTGGTGTCCAATGCAGTGTCACCTTCGATGAAGTCACATCCGATGTTGTCAACTCAGCACCGTTCGCCCAAATCGGCGCCTCCGTATCAGGGACTGGAACCATCTGCATCGAAACTAACAAGGATTTCCCCATCGTATCTTGTACATTAACTTTCAATTTTAACTTTGGACTTACCTGCAAAATCTGAATGCGATCATCCTTGCTAATCATACTTTGCGCTGGTTTATCCAGTTCCAATTCAATAAAACCGTTATTCTCTAGCGTCGGGTCCGCAACGGCGATCTCATAAATGCCTGAGTATTGGTTCCCTTTCATCATGACAGACGCTTTGCTATTTGCGGTTAAGCCGTCTACGGTCGTCACTTTATCCTTCCAGAAATTGAAGCCTGTCATGCCCAGCTTATTCTCACGAACAGCTTGAACATCGGATGTGTTGGCCAAAACCGTGTAATCCGGAGACGATGCGTACACTGAGGTTTCGGTCTTGGTTGCATTAGGCAAGAGTGCATATTGATAGCTAGCGCTGCTAGGATTCGAGCCGTGATCAAACCACATCGTCAAATAATTATTTTTAATAAGCGTTGAAGGAACTGTTGAAGATACCGGATTGCTCAGGTTAATATCTGAAAATCTGCCCTCTTGTTCCGCACGCATCAGTTTAAGCGACTGAGTACCAGGAAAAACATAGCCAATATAGGCATCCGCCACATTGCCTTGCAAATGCACCCATTCCGGATGCTCCTGCACTTCCTCAGCGAAGAATCCACTCTTTTTCTCCCCATTCACATAAAGCTCATTCGTATTCTCATCTGTAAGCTTGCGCTGTTCTACGATGGTCTCTACGCTCTTATTATCTGTACTTGTAATATCAGAGCCTAGGGCCACAATCTCATTATCAAAAGTAAACCACGACTTATTCGCTTTCAGCTGTGTGCCGTTCTGGATTAAATTCATGCCAGTAACGCCATATTTGCCTAAAACCGCGCCACCAGCCCAGGAGTTCACAGGAGACGATTCCCCATCACCGTATTGGTACTGGTCGGATGCTCTAGGTCTCACAACGACCGTCGTTCCTGGTAATCGATACCAATTCAGGGTTGCCCAATAGTGATCCGTGTATTGCGCTAAATCATTATTATACAGATAAGTCATACCGTCACCGGTATACCAGCCTTTCGGATTTTCGCCATTCGTTAGCTCGTAGGTCCAAATTCGCTTCGAACTTTTACTGACTCCGAACAGATAATCATCGCCGACATGTACGCTGCGAGCCATCGCATTCATTTCAAAATGTGTCGGAAGCTCAGCCATAGGCTGGATAGCTGAGTCTTCAACCCATTCTTTTACCGTGTCTGCCAAATCCAATGGAAGTTGATAATACGTCGTCCCTCTAGCCAAAAGAAACTGGAAGTGGTATTTAATGAAGCCTTTTAAATAGGCCGCCCTCTCCACAGTAGCTGTTTGAGCAATACGGGACATGCCCACTAAAATATTTCTGGCCGAACCATAGGCATCTAAACCTTCCCTGACAATCGCGCGTCCACGTGTCATATCCAATACCTGACCTTTGTACATAACCGGTGCAAATCCTTCATTTATCCAGCGATACACATTCTCGACGCCAGGAACAACAGGCTGCCACGTACTCCCATTTAATAACAAGAGCAAATTTCCCATGCCATTAATCAGCACTTCGCCATAACTACCTGTATAAGCGATCGTACTATGCTGGATAAATGAACCATCCTCATAGAACCCATCACCCGAAGTCACATAATCAAAAAGAGGCGTCAGTCCGTCACGTGCTTGAATAAGACGATCATAGTTTTTTTCCACGAGACCCATTCTCGTTTCAATCAACATAATATCCGAACGATTCGCCCCCACCTGTGTAAACGTAGGTAAACTAACATCTCCAATATAGTGATCAATACTCGCTGTGTTTCTGGCAATCTGTGCAGGCGTCAAATCGTCATACATGAAAATGAGAATATCCGCCAATCGCGTTGGTATGCCAATATCCCAGTTCCACCAATTCCCAAATTCTGCCCCCGTGCTGGTGTATACATGATCTAACATCCAATCTAATGCCTGGACAATATCATCTTTTAAATCCTGTTTGTTATACAGTGGGGTTCCTTTCGTTGCGTATGCCTGGGCCATCGCTTTCAAGCGTGTGTAGTGCTCAATGACGTAGGAAGAATCCGTAGTGGAAGTCACTAAATCCGGCCATAGTTTCGTCGTGGCACCATTCAGTTGCAAGCTTTCCCAATACATTTGTGCTTTCGCTGCACCGTCATCGATTCTAGCTTTTACTTCTAGGTTTGAAACGTCCAAAGAATCTTTACCAGTTAACGTTTCCTTCCAGCGAATTCGGATCTTGTCATATTCTTGCGGATCACTAAGTACAGGCGCGGTAACTTCAATCGTCGCAGACGCTTGCTTTCCATTAGACGATCTTGCTGTAATGGTGGCCGTGCCAACTTTCAAGGCCGATAACTTTCCATTCGCATCAACACGCAAAACACTAGGATTATTGGATTCCCACGTTAGTTGCTTTTCCGTTGCGTTAGCTGGCTCAATGGCCGCTTCCAATTGAAAAGTGTTATAGTTCGTCATTTGTAACGGCGCATTCGTGAAACTTACACTGATAAGAGGTATAAATGGCATTACCGCTATCGAAGTCTGGCTTGTAATGGCTCCATTAAATTCGGATGTAGCTGTAATGGTGGCATTTCCTGCTGCATTTGCCGTGACAACTCCATTCGTATCTACCGTTGCGACATTTGTAGCAGATGATTTCCAGATCAGCTTTTTGTTCGTCGCGTTATCCGGTTGGTATACGACGGGGAGCGTTAGCGTCTTCCCTTCGACTATAGAAGAATGGCTCGGTAAAGATATGCTTTCTAAAATGATAGGCTTAACGACAGCTATCGGAATGGATTTGGTGAATGCATTCCCATAGGTGCTAACCGTCACGGTCGTATTTCCTTCCTTCAACGCTTGTATCAAGCCGTAGGTTACCGTTGCTACTGTTGGATCACCCACTTGCCAAACTAACCGTTGATCGGACGCATCCGTTGGCTGCGTACTTGCCGTTATGGTGGCACTCGTGGTTTCAGACAATTCGAGTGTTTCATGTGAGGTAGTGAGACCTGTCACTGGCACAAAATCAGAGAGCTTCAAATCGTCTACATGCCACTCCCCTTGCACGCCAGTCTTATAATATTGATACAGATAAATGTGTCTTACATTTAACCAAGCTGCTGGCAGAGAAGATTCACCTAAAAATTGGTTATTCGCAAAGTAAGTTACTTTTTTGGAAGCGTTGTCAACAAACAGTTTTAAACGATACCACGTATTGGCCTCATAATTAGCCAACACTTGATTATTTGCGTCTTTGATTTTACCCGTATTATCAAAAGAAATAACAGATACGTTCGTCGTTGCTGTTGCTGGAACTGGCGCGTTCAAGCTCCTGAATTGAATGTCCCTGCGATGCTGCGTACTATTCATGTAGACGGTAGCTTCAAACACGAGCTTTCCTGAAATTCCGGTATTGTCTGTTGCTGTTCCACCCAAATTGTTTCTGCCGGTATTCATGTTTGTTGCATTCGAAACCAACTTGAGACTATAGTCCGTTCGCGAAGGAGCTTTTTCCATCAAAAGATAATCGGTCCCCGTCGCCGTAGTATAAATTCCCCATGAGCCACCTACTGTGCTGCTGTACGTTGTCCCTGCATATAGCTTCGTGTCTTTTGGCGTAGCAGCTTCATCGTAATTCACACTGACGTGCACGGTTGCTGCCGCTTTTGCCGCTGGCAATTCACCAATACCTGGTATCCCCATAGAGAGGACGATCACACCCGCCATCACACTAGCTAATGATTTCTTTACCGCTCTTCTCATCATATTCCCCCAATACTTATGATCGTGTACGACCTTGTAAGATCAGATTATCTCAAGGAAGGAGATGCCGTATATCTTCATCTATTCGCACGTACTGATTTCTTTGCAATTCGTATCGACGTCTTTTGCATGATCGTATTTTTTTGATAAAAATAAAAAAAACCGCCTTTTGGAAGGCGGTTAACTAAGCAATGCGCTCATTTTTTCCCCGAAGTCAACGCGGATTGTACGTCTTGTTTTGCCTAGTGGGCTTATTTGATCGACATCTTCATAGCCAGACGCCGCAGGAGTTTACGGAGATGAGTTAGGCAGATTTTGTCACATACGATTCCAAATAAGGCTCTGCCATAACGTTATTTGCTCCACGCACATGTTCTACGAGAAAATAGCGTTGAAATAATGCTATTTCGATCAACACGAGTGAAATCCAGCCGTTTTGATCCAAATAACGCTATGCCATATCTACTCCAGTATCGGATATTTTCAGGACGATTTTGTTGTTGACTCGTTCTAGAACGAGATCGATAGTGACCCCGGACCGCATAGCTTCCACACTGTTTTAGTTTCCTTAGGTGTATATAGATAAGAAAGAACCCAACGGAATCCCATCAGGTTCTTACTTGTGTTTCACTCAACACTTATTCTCAAAGGTGTCCATAGCAACAGCTAACCCAGCATAATCACCAACTTGTTCACCTAATCCAGCTGGCACAATCTCACAAACAGCCAGGGACAACGACAGCGCTTCTTGTTTTAATGTGCTCATGACAATGGGTTCCAGCAGTTCCTGCTGCCTCCCATAAATACTGCCAATCACGATTCTTTCAGGATTGAGCACGTCGACTAACATCGCAAGTCCTTGACCCAACCGACGACCTACCAGGTGAAATACTTGCTGTGCTAAGGGATCCCCTTCTTGCGCAGCTTTTCCTACCTTTTCAGCAGATAGATCGGCCAACTCACTCATCGTCTTACAGAAGGATGGAGCCTGACCTTCTTGAATAGCTTTCATCGTCATCGTTTGCGCCAGCCTCGCGATACCTCCACCGCTGCAGAAGCCTTCAAATGAGCCCACTTTGCCATAGCCCAATGGCCCTTCCGCTTCTAGACGAACATGCCCCACTTCACCAGCCATGTCATTTGTTCCACTATACAGCTGCCCATTAAGAATAAGCCCTGCGCCCATACCCGTACCGAAGGTAAGAAAAATCATGTTTCGACAGCCTTTCCCTGCGCCTAAACGCCACTCTGCTAACGCACAAGCATTCGCATCATTTTGTAAGCCGACAGGGATACCGAAATGCTCACGTAAAGGCGTGATCACGTCAATATGATCCCAGCCAGGCAAATTCGGTGGCGAGAGAATGAGTCCCGCTTGGCTGTTTAATGGTCCTCCGCAGCTGATGCCGATCGCCGCAGGCTTCAGATCTGAATGCCTGGAGATTAAAGTCTCCAGTGCCGCTGTGATTTCATCCAAAGCCACTTTTGGATTAGAGGGCGTCATGAATTTTACCTTTTCCAAAATAACGACGCGATCTTGCTCCACAGCCCCCAAACTCACTGCACATTTGGTTCCACCAATATCAATCGCTGCCAGTATGGTCATGAGGGAAAGAACGCCTCCTCCAGCAAACGGCATAAGGCATGATAGATGGGCAGATGTCTCTCTTGGATATCCGGTGTTTTTTCCCAAGGCACACGAATCGTTACATCGCAAAGCGACTTCATTTTACCTCCACTAGAACCGGTGAACCCAATGGTTTTCAACCCTTGCACCTTGGCTACTTGCAAGGCTCGGAGTACATTCTGCGAGTTACCGGATGTACTAAAAGCCATTACTACATCGCCACGACGTCCATAGCCGTAGACTTGCTGAGCAAAAATCATGTCCGGATCAACATCATTGGCAAACGCGCTGATCAAAGCTGAGTGACTCATGAGTGAAATCGCCGGCAGTGCTCCTTGTAGCTTTTCCGCAATACCTTCTCCCGGGAATTCACGCTCAAATTGCTCGTTTTGCAAAGCAGACAGCGATCGTTTGGACATGAATCCCTTCATCAGTTCGCCAACAACATGATCACAATCTGCGGCACTTCCGCCATTTCCGCATAAAAGCAGCTTGCCACCTTGATGAAAGGATTTGGCTAGAAGCTCATATCCCCTTTCAATATCCGGCAAACAATCACTTAACTCTGGATAGCGCGTAGTCATCAGACGCAAAATCGCATTCATTCTACAGTCCCTCCTTGCTGAATCCGCTTTAAGGTCTTCATCACATTGCAGCCTCCCCGGCCGAATAGCTCATGCAGACGGTTATATTCGAGATATAGTTCATCGTAAATAAGACTATTTTCATCGATTGGCTTATAGCTTTCTTCACGTACGCGGGTCATCCGAGATGCCGCTTCCACAATACTCGCATAACCGCCACTTTCCTTACCTGCTGCAACTGCTCCAAAAACAGCAGCACCGAGTGCTGTAGTTTGCGTTGAATCGGCCACCTTGATCTCACGGCGGGTCACGTCAGCAAATATTTGCATGAGCAGCTGATTCCGCTGAGGCAGACCACCGCAAGCAATCAATTCACTTACCTTAACTCCTGCTTGCTCAAAGGTCTCAATGATTTTCCGCGTTCCAAATGCCGCGGCTTCCAGAAGACAACGGTAGATGTCTTCCGGCCTCGTCTGCAAGGTCATACCCACAATGAGGCCACTCAAATCCGCGTCGACGAGCACTGAGCGATTGCCGTTCCACCAATCCAATGCAAGTAAACCTGTCTGTCCAGGTTGCAACTCCCTTGCCAATCTCTCCAAATAAGCATGTACGCTGATGCCTTCGTTCGCAGCTTCATCCCTCACGTAGCCTGGTACACCTTGCTCTACAAACCAACCGAATAAATCGCCGACGGCCGGTTGTCCCGCTTCGTAGCCATACAACCCAGGAATAATCCCATCCTCTACAACTCCGCAAATGCCTTCCGCATGTATTTCTCTATCACTCAGCAGCATGTGACACAAGGATGTTCCCATGGCCATGACCATTTGACCGGCATGTACGACCCCAGCGCCAGCAACACCTGCATGTGCGTCAATAATACCAACAGCAACCGCTGTTCCAGGATAAAGCCCCATCATCGCTGCAGCTTCAGCGGTCAGTTCACCCGCTTTTGAACCAAGCAATGTAATGTCTCCCTGAAGTTTGGTTTCCACGAATGTTTCAAGCCTTGGATCTAGTGCGCGAAAGAAATCCCTTGACGGATAACCCTCTGTTTTATGCCAAAATGCCTTATAACCCGCACAACAGCTGCTTCGAATGGCATTCGATGTCATCTGCAGAACAACCCAATCCGCTGCTTCTATGAAACGATGTGTCTGTTCATAAATCGAAGGCGCTTCATTCAGCATCTGCCACGCCTTGGCCACCATCCATTCCGAGGATGTTTTGCCGCCATATCGACTTAAGAAGCCAGCCCCCATGCGCTCCGCCGTCTCATTAATGCGATTAGCTTCATCCTGTGCCGCATGGTGTTTCCACAGCTTGACATAAGCATGAGGCTCATCCCGAAGCTCCTCTTGATAACATAAGGGAACGCCGCGCTCATCAATCGGAAGAACTGTACACGCTGTAAAATCAATGCCGATTCCGATCACCTGCTTCGGATCAATACCCGAGCTGCCTAGTACGGCAGGCACTGATTTTCTTAATACCTCCATATAGTCGTCTGGGTGCTGAAGAGCCCAATTGGGTTCCAACAATCGATCGGAATTCGGCAACCGCTCATCCATCACGCCGTGAGGATAAGGGGTCACATGCGTTGCTATTTCTTCCCCATTTTCGATATCTACGAGAAGTACCCTGCCAGATTCCGTACCATAATCAACACCAATCGCATAGCGTTTGAACCCTACATTCGTCATCATAACGCGCCATCTCCTTAACTGTTTGTTCAATTTTGTAATATAGATACAACAAATTGCCGCCATCTCCCCTCAGGGGACATGGTTTATTCAGTTAAAAGTACAATTACTAACTTACTCTTGCGAGAGCCGTATTATAAATTTGTTCAATTTCCGTTGCGCCCTTTTCTTTACATTGTTGAATAAAATGATCCCAATCATTTAATGCCCCATCATTGATGATGAATCGATCCATATTCAACGTTAAATACGCATCTAATTGTGTGCGGAGCTGTTTAAGACGTTCACGTTCTTCTTTATTAAACGGCGGATCGTTGACTTCTCTGAAATTGATACCATTCGCAAGATCATTAATTGCCTTTTCAGACCATTTAATGAGTTCCGGTGCGGAAGAGGGTACAAGGGGATGGTCGTCTGAGTGAAGCGCTAAACCAAGGTATCCAGTTCCAAGTGCAGATTGCATCGACCGGAAAGGATCTTGTTTATCTTTAAACTTCGCTTGCGTTGCTTCAGAAATCTGATATTCGCCGCCAGGAAGTGTATAATCAACGTTTTCTACACCAAAGCTTGTCAGATTTGTCCCTTCGTCTCCATACATCCAGTCTATAAACTTGATAACTTCTTCAGGATTCTTCACTTTAGCGCTTATTGCGTACATTTCACCAAGATGATCAAGTTGATAAACGTTGTTGCGTTTAACCCCCTTTGGACTAGCCATAACAGGTAACAATTCAAATTTGGCATTGGGATCACTCGCTTGGAGTGCTTTATTAAAGTTCGCACCGAAACCATTATTATCTTGGTAAAAGAAAGATTTGCCCGTACTTAATTTTTCCACCCATGTTTGTGAGGTAGCTACGGAATAATCCGGATCCAGAAGCTTTTCTTTATAGAGCTTATGAAGATAGGTAATCGCCTCTTTAAATTCAGGTGAAAAAGGCCCGAATTTATATTGCTTTGTCGCTTGCTCATAGTACACCTTCGTACCAGTTATCGTGGTATATCCACTGCCAAAACCGAATGCAATGGGATTGATCAAATTTTCTGTTCCTGTTTTCCCATTCGCTGCGCGGCTAGTAAAAGGATAAGAGCTAGGATAAGCCTCCTTCAGCTTTTTGAGAACTTGATAGAGTTCCTCATAGGTCGTTGGTGTCTTCAGGTTAAGCTTTGTCAATAGATCTACACGGATCATCGGAAGCTGACCCGACTGCAAGCTCCATTTGGTTGCAAGCGGAAATCCATATATCTTGCCATCGACCTTCGTCTTATTGATTTCAGGCTTCTGTCTCATCAATTTTTGAAAATTCGGCATTTGATTCAGATACGGTGTGAGGTCTAGGAAAATATTCAAATCAGCGTAATTCGAAAGATCATTTTGATTAACCATGATTACGTCGGGGATAGAGTTTGTAGCAATTAGCGTCTTCTTCTTATCCTCATAATTACTTTGTGGAACACTTTGTAATTCAAGCTTCACATTTTTTCTTTTTAAAACTTCCTGAACAACGACTGAATTGACATCTAACGCTTGCGAAGAGTGCTCATATCTCATCCACGAAAGCGTTAAGCGTTTGGCAGGAACTGGTGATGTGCTTGTCGCATCTTTTGGCTTATCTGTGCTGCCACAACCCGCCAATAAACTCCCCAATAAGGTCAATGAACAGCAGACGGTTAACAGCCCTTTTTTGTGAATAACCACGTTGTTCCTCCTTACAATTCTGGATTTGTTACTGGCAATTTTATTTTATAGGCTAGCAGGCTCTCTATGAAAGAACCAAAATAGTGTTTAATGAACCGTTTCTCCACATTCAATGCGATGAATCAATATTCCCTCTTGTTCCAACAGTCTAGCATTGCCTATTTCTGCTTTTTCCCATGTGCACTACGATACTCATTCGGCGATATGCCTTCATACTTTTTGAAAAGACGTAGAAAGGTGGTGCGGCTGAATATGCCAATCTGATCGGCAATTTCGCTAATTTTCAAATCTGTATTGGCTAACAAATCTCTCGCTTTGGCAATCCGAATCAGACTGATATAGTCCGAAATATTCGTCCCCGTCGACTCTTTAAACATTCTGGATACATATTTCGCGGAAAGACCTATCTCACCCGCAATCACCTCGAGATATAAATCTTTTTCATAATGCTTCTCGATATAATCGGTGATGAAGGAAACCACCGCGCCAGATTTGCTTTCAGGCTTATATAACGTTTTCGCGATAATTTTATCGTAAAATTCAAGAATCCCTTTCAATCTGCCATCAAACTCACTAGGCAGGAGCTCCTTTCGGCTTAAAAATGCATGTTCATTCGCATCCAGAAAATCGTAGACACTCAATCGTTTTTCCGTAATGTAGCGATTTCCCGTATTAAAGAACTCAACAAGCAAAGCCCCTAGGAAATGATAGGAGACTCCTCTCTCTTTATTCAAGCTAATGATCGATTCCAATTCCACCTTCAACCCGCCCATGTCACCCGATTTCAAGGCGTTTACAATTTTGTTCTCATCGAGGAAGGAATAATAGTAGTTCTGATCGATTACAAAATGATCCGCATCTAATATGACCATCTTGGAGGAATCCGTCCGTTTATCGATGGCTGTAATTGCGTCACTATACGATTTCGAATAATCATCGATTTGATCGTATTTTTTTCCTAAACCTATAATTAATTCGCAATAAATCATGTCATAAGCAAAAGTCGTTTTAACCATCTCTAATGCTTGGTCTAATTGGCCGCGGTCTTCCTCACTCTTTAAATTAACCATGCACACATATAAATAAGGTTCGTATTCTGTCAAATAGCAATTCACGTACTTCTTCATAATGCCCGAAAGCACATTTTTCATCTTTTCTAAAATTAATAACCGGTCTGCTTCCACAATCTCATAATAAAATCGATCCCTAAACTGCAGCATAAAGCAGCAGCATAAATAACTACCAGAGTTAAAATCGATTTCATTTAAGATTTGGTTAACGGAATAAGGCTGTGGACCTCGATACCCTTTAATTAAATTGGTGAAAAACTGTTCGAGAATTTCATCGGAAAATGTGTTGATTTTAATATTGTCATCCCGATGCTGCTGGATTAATAGATTGACGCTATTGCCGATTCTTTGAAGCTCGCTGCTGTGGTGTGTATCATTGTTCCATTCCTCAGCTTTTTCAGTTTCTTGTAAAATATCTCGAATATTTTTGATCGGGTTGTATAAGCGAACACTAAAAATAAAAGAGAAAGCTACGCCAATAATAAGTAAGCTCATACAAATCCAAATAATCAAATTAAAAATACTTGCAGACTCCTGGTTAAATGAACTCACAGGGGTTATCGAAAAATACTTCCACCCAAAATCGGACGTGGTTTGAACTAGCCAGTTCTGCTCATCACCTATCCGAATTGCCCCTGTACTCTGCTCCTCCGAAGAAAATCCAGCAATGATTTCCTGTTTCGCTTTCTCATCGATATCGCTGCTTTGCAGAATGATCTGATTGTTTTTATCCAGAACAAGATAGTGGGTATCTGCGAATATCGAGTTATTTTGCAGTGTAGCCATGATCGTCGGAATCGATATCGTTGTCACCATCGTTGCCAGATGTCCATTCAAATATTGGGTTGTAATACTCGGTATGACCTCGCGGTAAGCATTCATATCAGCGTTGACCACTTTGGTCGGCTTCAACAATTCGAATAGGCTGCTTTGTTGTAAACGTTTACGCCAGAAATCTTTATTGTACTCGTCAAATTTATAAAATTTGTCAAAGAAAATGTCAAAATTAACAATACCATCACTTAAATACACGCGTTTATCATCCACAAAAATAAACATATTATCAACAAAATGACTGATTGGATTGCGATTTCCCGCAATTGCTCTCACAATCGATGGCATTTTGATTTTTTCCTCATCCGTAAGTAAGGCATCTGGTCGTAAGTATTGCTGAATGGTTTCACTGAGCAGTAAGCTGTTGTTTGTTGCTTGAGCCATACTTAAATAAATATCGATCGTTTTGGAAGAGGCCATTATATTCGCTCTAAGCTTCTCAGAGGCATCCTTCTTAATCAATTGATCTGCGTTAAAATAAGAGATGATGCCAATAATGACAATTGGAATTAGTAATGAGGTAAAATAGAGTAAAATCTTAAAAAATAGCCTGTTCTTATCCAACGATTGCTTCAGATGTTTCCAATTCAATGTAATCCCCCCATGTATGATGCGGACGCAGCATCTCTACCCTCAAATGAATCTACACCCTCCGCTCCCCACAAATCCCAGCTTAGGGACTTTGTAACATTTCACTCTATGTAATATTCGGATTACTCCAAAGGAAATCCTTCCCCCACCGTTGATTGTTATCTTTTACCAATATTGACTAAGCATGAACGAAGGCCACATAACATCGCCAATAACGTAGAGCGAGTGATGTGACCTTCGTTTTTAAGAAGACGGAATAGTTGTCCTAGGCCAAAAGTATACGGAACGTTTTTAATTCATACGGTTTGAAATACGCGGCAAAGCCTCTGTCTGTATGCGTCATCACTTGCGCCTCGCGCTCCATGAGGTTAACTTCCTCCACTTTTCCGATTGGAAAATAGGAGTTGAAATCGACTGTTCCACGTTGACCAGCATATTCGTAGCAGCGGACGATCCATGCGTCTGAATCCTCTGCTTTCTTCACTGTATCCACGACCACATGCAAGCTATCACAAGCAAAAAAGCTAAGTGAAGCTGGTAATTGAGCTTGGGAACTAGTCAAATCGTTGTTTCCGGCAGGGAGTTCAGCAGCTGAGGTTGGGATGTTCAACTTATGAGCCTCGATCGCCGTTCCTGCTTGATACCAGTCTCCGTTATGAGGCAGCAAGGAGTACGTAAATAGGTGTTCGCCAAGATCAGCCGTTGGATCCGGATTGATCGCTGATTTAATTAAAGTTAGCCGCAGCACGTTGTCTCGCACATCATGACCGTATTTGCAATCGTTCAACAAGCTGACGCCGAAACCTCGCTCCGATAGATCCACCCATCGGTGAGCACAAGTTTCAAAGCGAGCAAAGTCCCAGCTTGTATTCCAATGCGTTGGACGTTCTACGTTACCGAACTGAATCTCATAAGTCGCTGCCGTCGCTCGGACATCGACTGGAAACGCCACTTTAAGCAATTGCTGACGTTCCTGCCAGTTCACCTGGGTAACAAAATCGATTCTAGGATTGTCCGGATACAGGACCATTTCTTGAATGAGCTCTGATTTTTCATAAGTCCAAGTAAAACGAACGACTGTGCGGAGAATACCCTGTTCAATGGTTTCCACCGAAGTTAAATTCGTAATGTTTCGAACTTTATCATGATAGAAAATGTCGATATCCCAAGCATCATTATCAAGCGGTTTATCCTCATGAACGTCGAACCGATTTCCAATTTCGCCTGGTGCAAGCACTTCTCTCCCCATCCGCTTATCATACAAGCGGGTCAATTGCCCTTTATCGTTCCATGTAATTTCGTAATATGGCGTTGTTGCGGAACCACTCGTTACGTTAACCTGACTCTCCATGACCGGTTTGGCTTCAGTAGAGTTTTCACAGTGAATCGTTGTATACCCGAAGGCTGGAATATGGTCTACTTCAATCATCAGGATGCTACCTTGCTCGGCATCATTCACCCTCTGTGTCTGAAGCATGCGACCTTCTGCGTCGTACCAGACCTTACCCTCGAATCGCAACTCCCATGGGAGTTGGATGAGATCTTTGCGGCTCCAAGGAAGGGTGTTCATGACGATCCAACTTGGCGAAGTTCCGGTGCGAACAAGACCTGCGAGTCCCTGTAAGCTTTCTGATTTCGCTCCCGCTGCCATAGCTTCCGCCTCCGCATACTCGATCCGGCAATCCTGATATACTTCCGCAATCGAAGAGCCTGGCAAAATATCGTGAAATTGGTTGCGTAATACGATCTTCCAGCTCTCATAGATTTGCGTCTTAGGATAATGCCCAAAGCCTGCTAGTGAGCCTAAAATGGTAGAGATCATTTCCGCGTCATGCAGTAAATTTTCCATATGTCGGTTCATCTTTTTATTGTACGCTTGCGATGTGTACGTACCGCGATGAAGCTCCAGATAAAGCTCCCCATCCCATTTATGGACATAGCGATCCGAACTTGTTACAGTCTCTTCTAGCTGATTGAAATACTCGTCAGCACGGCCGATCGTGACCTTCGGCAAGCCTGGCATATGTTCTAATCGGCGTCTTATCTCCAACATCGTCCGTGTTGGCCCACCGCCGCCATCACCATACCCAAAGGCAAGCAGCATATCACGGTTCAACTCTTTATCCTGATAGTTCTCCCATACACTAGTTACCGTCTCAGGCGTCACAAGGCCGTTATAGGTATAGAACGTAGTGCCTGGATCAGCATCCGGAGCGGTCGTCGTGATGAAATGCGTCAAGATTTGACTGCCGTCGATCCCCTGCCAATAGAACGTATCGTGTGGGAATCGATTATAGACATTCCAACTGATCTTCGTCGTCATAAAATAGCGCAAGCCCGCCTTAAGCAAAATCTGCGGCAGCGCCCAGCTGTATCCGAACACATCGGGAAGCCACAAATATTCGCATTTGGCGCCATAACGCTCCTCGAAAAAGCGCATCCCGTATACGAGTTGACGAACCAGCGATTCGCCGGAAGGAACGTTGCAATCCGATTCCAGCCACATGGCACCGCCCGCTTCCCAGCGGCCTTCCTGGATGCGATCGGCGATTTGGCTGTAAAGCTCGGGATAATCCTTTTCTAAGTAATCGTATAATTGCGGCTGTGTCTGCAAGAACGTGTATTCAGGAAATTGTTCCATGTAACGTAATACGGTTGAGAAGGATCGAGCAGATTTTTCTCTGGTGTGCTTGAGACGCCACAGCCAAGCAACATCGATGTGAGTATGCCCAATACAGCGAACGGTCACTTCACTGTTGGTTGGAATGGTGGACAGCTCTTCCTTTAACCTGGCATTAGCTTCTTTGACGCTAGCGTAAAAATTTGCATCTCCTGGAACACGCCAATCAATGAGCTGAAAAGCTAGATCCAACGCCCTTAGCAGGCTTTTTTGCTCCCAGCTATTGTCGTTTAGCAATTGAATCGTTTGTAACACAGCACTTGCCGTGTAATAGAGATCGTCCGTCTCTTCATCCAGAAGAGCAAGCGTGGACACCTGGATTTTATGCTCCAGCTCACTCTTATCACCTGTCATACCGTTTAATCCTGTCCAAACCTTAAACAGCAGCTCAACCTTCTGCCCGATCAGCTTCTCTGGTAGAAATACTTCCGGATGGTTGCCGCCGACACCTTGAAACGGTTCTCCGTTAAGGAAAATAAGCGATTCGAACCCTGAATTATGCCCTGCACCCGTTTTACCGAAATCGAAAATTCCGAGTGCCTTCTTCCCTTTCCATTGTTCTGGGATCGTTATCTCAGTTCTTAACCAAGCTGTCAAATCCCAGCCGCTCCATCGTTCGCCAAGCGAGATCGTACGCCACTCTGCGTGCTCTGGCGGCATCGCCGCTACTGCCGCTTCTTGATCCACCCAGAATTGATAGCTAGGTATCGGTCGATGTTCAATGTATCGATAAGGCTCCAATTCACTAATTCGTTTTTCCAGCTTTTTATCTGCTAAATGAATACTTTTGGGAAGCATGGCTATTCCTCTTTCCTCTGTTAATTACTCGTCGCCACCGCTGAGAATTGCTTCGATAACTCCTTGGATAGACGGTATAGCTGATCGACTTCCGCTTTATTCGTGGCTGTAAATTCATCGTGATTTCGCGCACGCGAACGGTAATTTGAACTGATGCCTTCCTTCATCTGATAATATTTGGCGTTAATCGGATACAACTGCCGCTCAATAAATGAAGCTACACTTAGTAAATCACTTAAACGCTGCGCTTCTTCCGGCTGCTTCTCCCAATTATGCAGAAGCCACGCATACAGGTCTGGATGAAAGTTACCCATGACCCCGCTGTAACCATCAACGCCAAGCTTCAAGGTTTCCAAAAGCGTTGCTGTATTGGCGTTGTAAAGCTTTAAGGAAGATCCTTTAATCGCTTCCAGCTTTTCTTTGATCATCTCCACATCGCAAGAAGTGTCCTTTAAGAAGAAAAATCTTCCGGTGTCCGCACACCACTTTAATACAGACGGTGTTAAAAGACGCTTATAAGGAAACGGACATTCATAGATACCGAACGCAATATGCTCCGGCAGGAGATCAATTAGCTTCTGCGCGTTAGCCTTCCACACGTCATCGGACTCATCTGCAGCAGCTAAGCGGTTCGAAATGAGGATCACGGCCTCAACGCCTGTATCTGACATTGCTGTCAATTCGCGAGCCTGGTCTTCCAGAGAATCGGAAATGTGCCCCGAAGCGATGACGGGAACCCGGCCTGCTGCCTTCTCCACCACAAAAGCGGCAAGCTTCACACGCTCTTCCAAGCTCAAAAAGAACATTTCACTAGACTGGCATACTGCAAATAATCCATCCACTTTGTTTTGAATAAACCATTCCACCATACGTCCCATCGCATCAAAATCAATTTCGCCAGACTCCTTGTATAAGGTAATCATGGTTGGCCATACGCCATTAGGGTTATTAATTTTCATAAGACATCTCACTCTCATCGTAATTTTTTAATTCCACAAAATTCACTTCTTGAATGGCTGCGTGCTGATCTGCAGGTATAAAAAATGTTTTGATTTCACACTTACCAAAGGTACTTCGCCAACTGCGATTTAAGACGGGCAGACATAGATCAGTCTCCACTTCTCTTCCGTAAGCTTCATTACAGCGTAGAATCCAACCATTCCCGTCTTCCGCTGGTTTAAAGGCCACAGCTACCACATTTTCTGCAGAAATCACAATTCCCTCGGAAACTTGCGGTAAACTACCTTCATGGTACGTTTCCCATATTTGCTGCAACGGCGTATGCAATTCGTAGGCCTTGCGTACGACACCGCTATCCTGCCACGATCCGGCATGAGGCGAGAGTATGTAGACAAACTCCTGCACGCCTTGATCCATAAATTCCGATTGTTCATCACGTTCGCCAAAATGATCGGCGAAAATCGGACTGCGCACAACCGTCATTCTTAATTCATTGTCCAGCACGTCGTACGCATATTTGGTATCGTTAATCAGCGATAATCCGAATACGGCAGAAGGATCAATTCCCTCAACTGCACTAGATTCATTTCCAGATACATTCACCCACATTTGTCCCGGCACCTCGTTCCCATCCGTCCTACGCTCAATGTAACCGTACGGAATTTCAAACACGGCACGAGGCTGCAGGGCATTGATTGGAAAGGCAAGCTTCAACATCTTATGCTGCTCTCTCCAATCCAGCTTCACCTTAACATGCAAGTCAGAACTGTCATGTAACAGGCTTATATCCTGACTAAGGACAGAATTTCCAAAGTGACTAATGACTCTAAGCGTCGCTCGCAGAGGACCCGCTTCAAGTACTTTCACTTCAGCGTTACAAAAGCGTCCCCATTCCTCACGATAATGTGTCAAACCATGTCCCCATGTATCGCTGTGGCTCTCATCCAAGACGATGGGCACTGCTCCATCTCCTGCTAGTACTTCTCTACAACCATGCAGCTTGTCAATGATATGCTTGATATAACCGGTATCTGGATCGATCTCAACGAACAGCTTATTATTTTCTAAGAAGCATCCCTCAGCGCGAGCTGCACCTATTGGCTCCATCGGATCGCAAGCTTTATCCCGGTAAACCCAGAACACCTGATAACCAAACGCCGGAATTCGCCCCGTGATTAACGTATCCCATTTATCACTGGTATTTGTTCGGGATGCACGGATCGTTTGCATCGGCAAAGGATTGCCGGCAGCATCGGTCACGCCAGCCAGCTTCTTGTTAATGCCAATCGGTGCCTCCACTTCCCACGATAAGGGGTTAAACACGACAAGAGGTGAACCAAGGTCATTTTGCTCCCACAGCTGCCAGTCCTTCTCCTTGCTTAAGGAGGTGACACCTGGTTTCATCGTGTTAATCGACCAGGATATTTTTTGAAGCGCTGCGTTTATCGCTTTTGCCCCAATGCTTAATGATTCACCGTAAAATTCTTGAACATCTTCATAAGCTTCCTTAATACTGCAGCCGCCCATAATATCATGGAAATGGTTGAACATCACATTTTCCCATGCCCGGTTAAGTGCTTCGAGCGGATACGGTAAACCAAGCGTCAAGTTAGCAAGGGTTGCAAACTTCTCGGCTGTCAGCATCCGATGCTCCACTCGGCGGTTCGTGGCCTTGGATTCGGAGTGCGTGGAGTAACAACCGACGGCATGCATCTGCATTTCATCCTTAATCACAGGGATATCTGGATCCATCTTCTGCATCTCTGCAAAATAATGATTCGGGGAGCTTAATTGAATGTCATCCAGATTAGGTCGCTTCTGGAGCTCATGAATTAGCTTAATATTCTCAATGGTAGGACCCCCGCCATGATTACCGACGCCATAGAACGACATGAAGGCATGACCGCTGGATACCGCCACATTTCTGTGGGTTATGATCTTATCTTCCATGCCATTGCTCGCCCAATTGCCGTAGCTGTCCGCGAGCCTAAATGTCATCACACGGCTGCCATCTTCCGATTCCCACCAGAACAAATCATGCGGCAATGTCTTCTCATGGGCCCCAGGACGCATGAACACGTAGTAATCCATTCCGCCTTGCTTCAATAACTGCGGCATCATGCCATGGTGACCGAAAGAATCCACATTGTAGCCCACCTTGGCCATGACACCGAATTTCTCCCTAAAATACCGTTGTCCATATAAGCTGTGTCTAGCAAATGATTCTCCCGATGGCAAATTGCAGTCCGGTTGTATCCACCAGCCGCCTGTAATGACCCATCGTCCTTCGGCAATACGCTGCTTAATTTCAGCAAACATCTCAGGCGCATTCTCTTCAACCCATTTGTAGTAAGCCGCGCAAGCACAAGTAAATACAAAGTCAGGGAACTCATTCAATCGATCTAGAGCAGATCGAAACGTCGCTTTGATCTCCGCATACCCCTCCTGCCAGCGCCATAACCAAACGGGATCCAAATGTGCATTTCCGATTAAATGAAGCTTTGTTTCTACAGTCATGTTATTTCTCTTCACTCCTTATCATAATTTGAAGCCTCTAACCTTTTACAGATCCCAACATGGCTCCTTGCACAAAGTATTTTTGCACAAACGGATAAATCACAAGCACGGGCAAGATGGCTACGAAAACACAGGCATACTTAATATTTTCTGTCATGACGGCCAATCCAGCTTCTGCCGCGCCAAGTTGTGCGGATTGTGAAGCCATATCTCCTGAAATGACGATATTACGTAAAATGATTTGCAGCGGATACAGTTCCTTCTCATTTAAGTAAATCAATGCAGGGAAAAAACTGTTCCAGTGAGCTACTGCATAAAAAAGGAACATCGTAGCCATGACTGGCATGGAGAGTGGCAGCACAATTTTCATGAAAACGCGAAACTCTCCGGCGCCGTCCATAATCGCTGACTCGTGCAGTGCTTCTGGAATATCTTCAAAAAATGTTCTCATCAGAATCATATTGAAAACATTGATTGCAGTCGGAATTAATATGGCCCAAACGGTATTGACCATCCCTAACGCATGAACCACCATATAACGCGGGATGAGACCCCCGTCGAAGAACATGGTGAATACAACAAACAACGCAAGAAATGAGCGCCCGTACATATGCTTGCGAGATAAAGGATAGGCGCAAAGCGCCGTCATCACCAAATTAACTAGAACACCAGCGGCCGTATAAAAAAAGGTATTTGCGTATGACCGTACTATGGCAGGATCATTCAAAATGACACTATAGGCTTTAAAATTAATTTCAATAGGTCGCCAAAACACTTCACCGCTGCTAGCCGATGACCCCGAGCTAATCGAGATAATGCCCATATAATAAAGCGGATATAGGGTAATAAAGATCATAGCCAGCATAAAAATGATGTTCATTGTATCGAAATATGAAAACTTACGACTTTGCATCTGAATCCCCTCCGCTAGAACAATCTTGATCCATTTATTTTCTTAGCAATTTGATTCGCTGATACAACGAGAGCAAATGCCAGTACAGACTGGAAAATACCTACAGCCGCTGCGAAGCTAAAGTCGCTGTCAATCAACCCTCGACGATACACAAAGGTTTGAATCACATCTGCGGTTTCATATGTGGGACCACTGTATAATAATAAAATTTTCTCAAATCCGACCGATAGCATTTTTCCAACTGTCAAAAGGAGCATGATCGTGACAACGGTTGAAATGCCTGGCAACGTGATGTGAAGCAATTTGCGCCAGCGATTGGCTCCGTCCATCGTCGCCGCCTCATACAGCTGTGGATCAATAGCAGTCAATGCCGCCAAATAAATGATGGAGTTCCATCCTAGATTTTGCCAAACTTCAGATCCGACATAAATGGTTCGAAACCACTGCGGCATCGACATGAATGTTTTCGCTTCGCCGCCAAAAGCCTTAATCACTTCATTAATGAGTCCATCAATGGAGAGAAAGTTTACCAGCATACCTACGACTACAACGGTAGACAGAAAGTGCGGAACATACGTGACGCTTTGGATAAACCTTTTGAAAAACTTTTGTTGCAGCTCGTTTAACAATAAAGCGAACACGAGAGAAGATGGGAAATAAAATATGAGTGAATACACGTTGATGAGCACTGTGTTGCGAACGACTTGCCAAAAATAAGGATCCGTTAAAAATTGGCGGAAATACTTCGTCCCAGCCCACGGGCTATGAAAGAAGCCCTTGACGATCGAATAGTCTTCAAATGCCATCAAATTCCCTACCATGGGTGCATAGTGAAAAATAATAAAATAGGCAAAAGGTAATAGAAACATGAGATACAGCGGCATGCTCTTGCGGATATTTTTTTTAATTTCAATAACTGGTGTATGTTTCTTAGTCTCAACAACTGGTGTCAAATATCTCCACTCCTCTCTAGAAAATAAAGGGACAGGCTGCCCTGTATGTCTTAGCAACCTGCCCTCTCACTGCATGAGCTTCAAACTTTACTTCACGCGGGCTAAGGCATCGTTGTAAATTTTGACGATATCATCTGCACCTTTTGCTTTGAGTTGTTTCACGAAGTTATCCCAATCATTAAGTGCGCCGTCTGTCACAATAAATTTATCCATGTTTTGAGCTAAGTGAGCGTCAAGCTGTGTACGGATTTGTTTCAGCTTTTCGCGCTCTTCTTTTGTAAATGGCGGGTCGTTAACGAATTGCACATTTTCGCCTGCATCCAACGCTTTCGATGCTTTCGTGTTCCAATCCACCCATTCTTTGGAATTAAATGGTAATCCAGCGTGATCATCATTGTTCAGAGCTAGACCTAGGTAGCCTGTGCCATATTCCGATTGCAGAGCATAAATCGCGCTTGGTTGTCTGTCTTTATATTTGTTGACCACAGCATCAGTCAATTTGTAAGTGCCATTATCGCCAGTGAAATCTTCGCCTTTGATACCGAAGTTGGTCACTTCAATTCCCTCTGGGGAGTAGAACCAATCCATGAATTGAGCAACTTGTTCAGGATTTTTTACTTTTGCATTAATAACATACGATTCCGACAAGTGACCGAGTGCATAGATCAAGTTGCGTTTTGCACCGCTCGGCGATGTCATCGTATCCAACATATCGAACTTCGCATTCGGATCCTTCTTCTGCAGGTTAATATTAAACGTACTTGCGAACCCATTATTATCTTGGAAATAGAAGGATTTTCCTGAGTTCAACTTTTCTTGCCAAATTTGCGATGTTGCTGTTGCATAATCTGGGTCAAGAAGCTTATCTTTGTAGAGTTTATTCAAGAATGTAATCGCTGCTTTAAACTCTGGCATTGCTGGACCGAATTTGTATTGCTTATCTTTCGGCTCATAGTATACTTTCGTTCCATTAAAGGTTGTGTATCCGCTGCCAAATGCGAAGGAAATTGGATTAATTAGATTTTCTGTTCCTGTAAGTCCATTTGCAGCACGAGCCGTAAAGGGATAGGAATCCGGATTCGCTTCTTTCATTTTCTTCATCACTGTATACAATTCATCATACGTAGTTGGCTTTTTCAAACTCAGTTTATCAAGCAGATCCGTACGGATCATCGAAAGCTGGCCGCCAACTCCCTGCCAATTCGCGACAAGCGGGAACCCATAAAGCTTACCGTCAATTTTGTTTTTGTTAATCTCAGGCTGCTGGGAAATAACTTTCTTCAGATTTGGCATTTTATCCAAATATGGCGTCAAATCAAGGAATGCGCCTGTGTCGGCAAAGTTCTGAATATCATCTTGTTTAACAAGCATCACATCAGGCAGCGTATTCGTTGCGATCAACGTTTTCTTTTTATCATCGTAGTTACTTTGAGGAACACTTTGCAGATTTAGTTTGACATTTTTACGCTTGGCAATTTCCTGTACAGCTTTGGAATTCGCTACGATTGCTTGCGAAGCATGTTCATACCTCATCCAAGTCAATGATAGTGGTTCAGCCGATACAGGCGTGCTTGCCGTACCAGCCGTCGTTGCCGGCGCTGCCGAATTATTCGTTGAAGTTGTTGAGCTGCTTCCACAACCGCTAAGCACAGTTGATAGCACTAATAATGAACCAGTTACTGCCATAATCCCCTTTTTTGCTTTCATCGAATGAATCCTCCCATGTAATTGGATTGTTTACACGAGGATCATAGCACACCATTTTTGAGCATTTAAATATCCGAAATGGCGTTTAAAGCACCGTTTCTCCGCTATTTGGAGCATGATTCATTTTTCCGCTATGATGCAAAAAGTCAACATGGACACGTGGACATCCCCTGGAATACAAGAAGACCGCCTCCAACTAGGGAAGCGGTCTTCTTATTTATCACCTTCATGTTGCACTACTTGCTGCTAGCATTACCTGGCACAACAACGACTCTCGTTGTTGCAACAAAACCGCCATCCAGCGTTGTCGCAGTAATTTCTGCTTTCCCTTTACTTACTCCTGTAACGAGTCCTGTTAACTCATCTACCATGGCGATACTCGAATCACTGGAACTCCACAAAATTGTTTTATTGCTTGCATCGGCGGGAGAAACGGTTGCAACAAGTCGTTCAGAGTTGCCAATGCCTATAGCGACGTTCTTCTTTTCGAGCTCCACCTTTTGCGCAGCAATCGCTGTTGGATCTACGTATAGATAAACTCTCAATGGTGCTTTGAAGAACGGAAGCATATCGCTAGTTACACCCTGCGGAAGTTTTGTCTCATCGACAACGCCGGTAACGTTGCTAATTAAAGAATTAAGCTTATAATTTGCTTTAATCGCTGCAACATCCCATTTCACCGGCAAATCAACGGAAGGAAGCACACCGTTCGCTGCCCCTGGTTTATAGGAGGTATATGCTTTAATTGTAGATGGGAACAGGGCTTTAATCACACTATCAGATGCAGTACTGATATTGAAAGATGCAGGAACTGCAATTTCACGATCGAAGCTTTCATATTCTCTAATAATGTTTACAGTATCTCCTTGCTTAATCCAATCCTCAGTAATTCTGGAGAAGGCAATATTTTTATAATTACCCAATGATTGATTAGCAGAATCCTTATCAAGCGACGAGAAGAACCGGCTGAAGCTGATCAGGATATCCCCATTATCTCCTTGCGTGATAGCAGGGTAATGGTAGCTTCCCATCTTTTCTCTCGTATCCAGGGCAAGATGCCTTCTGTATTTCCACGTTCTTCCCTCATCGTCTGATAAGGCGACAGCCAACGTGTTCCGGTTCGATTCCGTATCTACGTGAACAAATGCCCAATTGCCACTCTTAAGCTGCAGAAGATCGTGCCCTACACCCGGATCCTGTAGTTCAGGAACGTCCTTCACCGTTGACCATGTCAACCCTTTGTCTTTGGATTCGGAAGCCACCACACGATAAGGTCTAGGACCGTTGTCACGCATATAAGCTACAATCGTGCCGTCACTTCTTTGAGCCATCGTAGCCTGAATGTTTGCTACCCCAACAATAGGCTCACTCATCTCCCAACGAATTGAGTTGTCCTCAAGTGGTTCGGAAGGATCATACTCTGTAAATGCCATAATGCTCATTTCCAAGACATCCGAATACAGGGGCAGAAGTAAACGAACTTTGCCGTTGCCAAGATCTACCGTAAACGGCTTATCTTTGGTCTGCCAACCGATTCGACGAGCCAACGGATAACCTGAACGAGGCTCATAAATTTTGTCCGCTACTGTAGGAGCGTACAAATATTGAGTTGGGTCGCCGCCACTGAGCTGCATGATCTGGGTGACTAGACCATCAAATTCAGCTTCATTTACTTTACGGCTCATACCTGCTCCGCCATCTGCAACGGGTTTAAACAAATACTCCTTTTGCTCAATAAGCTTGGCTTTTATCGTATTCACGAAGCCTTTTGCCAACTCTGGGCGCGCAACAACAGGTGTAGTAGCCCAAGAAGGTCTTGTTGTTGCCCCAGGTCTATCATCAAGCGACAAACTTATATGATCGTCTGGGCTGTCTGGATTGACTGTACCGCCAATGTTTTTACCGAGTTTAATCCCAACGTTTTCGGAAAATGTCCAGTTAGGCATGATGTTGCCAACCTTTTCAAACTCATAGCTGCCTTTTTCCGCATAAGCATATCGAGGTTGAGAAGTTTGCCATCTGCCCGCCAATACGGGGTACCAGAAAAACCAGAGACGGTCACCGGAATCAACGTAGACGACTGGATTAATATCAGCAATATCTTGTGCATCGGTCATCACAAACGGCATTTTCCATGTTTTACCACCATCCGCAGATCGTGCTCCCATAATTTTTGTCGTAGTTGCATCTCTTTCGCCATTTCCCTGGAACCATACACATAACAACTCTCCGCTTGGCAATTCTACAATACTAGACCCATGAATGTGGTCTCCTGTAGCACCATTATCCTTGATCGGATCGAAAATACTTACAGCTTTATCAGTATAGCTAAATGTTCCCGTAGGAGCAGCCAAGGCAGCAGGAACTATACTTGTTACAGAGATCGCCGCACAAACAGTCAATGTAGTTAGTAACTTGAATTTACCTTTCATTTACATTACTCCTTTCAATGGGCAATTTAGTTAACTTTAATGATGCATTTATAAATTGTTCCGTATTGGTTGCTTACAGCAGTTATCATTGCGGTTCCTGCTTTATGTGCAGTCACGACCCCAGTCGAGGAGTTAATAGAAGCTACAGCAGTTAAATCTGAAGTCAAAGTAAGTGTATTGATTGCTACATCGGACGATTCTCCGCCTATCGTTAGGTTGTACTTGAGTGGTGTAGTTTCTCCAACATTCAGTACAATTGTCGGCAATTTTGTAACACTGTCATCAGTCGGTGTAAGTCCAACGCCGTAAGTTGCTGTTGTATCAGCACTAAATAACGTCTCAATCTCGTTGTTTGCGATTTTAGAGAAGCCAATCGTTGGGCCTGCTGGTGTTTTATAAGTGTAGTTCATCAAAGCATTTCCAGCTTTGTCAACGACAACCGATGGATATTCATAGGTCTCCCCATTGTTCATGCCATCCTTAATCATGATCGGCTTCCATGTCGATCCTTCATCGGAAGAAATCAATAAACTGAAAGAACTTCTATTACCGTCTTGAGTAGGCTTAACTACGCCACGTGCGGTTTCTTGATTTGTAGCTATCAACCAGTTGCCATTTGGAAGTTTGGAAAGTTCAAAACCGCCATCATTTTTCAAGTAAGGATCAACTTTGGGAACACTCCATGTTACGCCATTATCGCTTGACTCTGAATATGTCGTATGCCATGCCATGCGTCCGTTTCTGCCGTCTAACTTACCGCTTCTAAAATAACCGCGAATCTTGCCATCATTCTTTTGAATCAATGAGCCTTGAATCGTACCTGATCCCACAATTGGGTCACTAAATTTCCATGTGATGCCGTGATCGTCGGTATATGCGCAAACTGAATTGGACAACGAATCTGAATACAACGGCAAAATTAATCTTTTGGTAACGCCATCTGCAAGTGTGACTTCAATCGGTTTATTTTTGGTTTGCCATCCAAGTCTGCGGTAAATGGGCCCCCATGTATTCACGTTATTATCTGCACCAGAAGCACGCTCAATTGAATTTTTAATAATTGGCGGCTCATATTTGGTATAACCACCAGTACCATTCGGAGTAAAGATTCCATTGGTAAGCAAATTGACGACTTCAGCTGTTCTACCTTCATAGACATCATCGTAAGGCTTTGCAGCATTCAAATAGGTAATGTACTGATCATATTTATTTCTCATCGAGACAACAAAGCTGTCTGTAATATAACGCTGATCATTAGGGTTAAATTTTGAAGTTACCGGTACGTACTTTGACGGGTCTAGAGGCTTTGTAAGAGTGACAGAAGTTGGTTTTACGAACTTAATATCTGCACCCTTGATGCCATAGTTCCACTGTCCATTTGCGTATGTACCTTCGCCCACCATGCCGTCCCCAACATTCGTGTAGATCGGCTGTGGATAGTGCCACTTCGCATTGCCGCCATTGCGAGTGTTATACTCATAGCTCCCCTTATCGGCATACATGAACTTCGTTTGCGTGGATACCCATTGTCCGTTGTATATGACGCCGTAGAACAACCAAAGTCTTTCTGTGCTATCTACAAAAAGAACCGGGTTGTTATCTGGGAAATCCCATGTATCATAAACAACAAATGGTTCTGTCCATGTTTTCCCGCCATCTTTCGAGCGAGAACCGATCAATTTGGTTAAATTCCCATCTCTTTCTCCATTTCCGTTAAACCATACAGAGAAGAGCGTACCATCTGGCAGTTCAACCATAGTGGAACCATGATTGGCAAGAGTGTCGACAGGCATCATTCTAGCATGGGAAATGCCTTCCGGCGCAGCTGCATCCGCAACTAGAGAACCAAACATACTAAATGCTAAACTTAGAGACAATAAGAGGCTTAAACGTTTCATTTTCTTCAAACTGGGTCACGTCCTTTCATATTGTTAATAAAAGTACCCTTAAATGCTAGCTGTCTTTCGTGTGAATACGTTTACATAACAATCAGTGAATCGCCATTATCCCCTATTTTGATTTCATCGAATAAGTCCTCCTATGTAATTAGTTTGGCTAACACGAGGATCATAGCACATACTTTTCGAGCATTTTAATATCCAATTTAACGTTAAAAGTACCGTTTTTCCGCTATTTGGACCTTGTTTCATTTCACCGCTATGATGCAAGTTTCTGGTTTTTATTAGGTATTAAAGAAATTAATAACAAATTAGTTCCATGACTCCTTATTTACCAGAAATTTGGGTCGTTGCCCCTCCAGACCCTGCAGCAAATTCTCCGCTGCAATGAGTGCCATCTTCATCCGCGTTGTGATGCTGGCGCTGCCAATATGCGGCAGCGTGACCACGTTCGGCAGCGTAAGCAACTGATGGTTCGTCTTGACAGGCTCCTCTTCGAACACATCAAGACCTGCCGCCCAGATCGTTCCATCGCGTAAAGCTACGTACAGGTCAGCCTCGTTGACAATACCGCCTCGCGCAACGTTGATGAGGACGCCGCTTTTTTTCATCCGCTGCAGCTGCTCCATGCGAATCATGTTCACCGTCTCTGGGGTATACGGCATCAGCAGCAGTACAAAATCGGAAACTTCAAGCAATTGGTTCAGCTCCGCATATTCGAGCCCGTAGATCTGTTCCGCCTCTGGCTTTCTATTGCGGTTATGGTAGAGCACCTGCATGTCAAAGCCACGCGCTCGCCGGGCGACTGCCTCACCGATCCGCCCCATACCGATAATCCCCAGCGTGGAGCCATACACTTCTTGTCCGGTGAGGAGCATCGGAGACCATGTCTTCCACTCACCTTTTCGCAATACATCGGAGGCTTCCACAAGACGACGAGCCGTGGCAAGCAGAAGCGCGAACGCTAAATCTGCTGTCGTTTCAGTCAAAACCTCCGGCGTATTCGTCACCAGAATCCCCCGCCGATTAGCTTCGGCAATATCGATATGGTTATAGCCTACTGCCATCGTGCTGATCACCTTTAACTTTGGGGCAAGAGCCATAAGGGATTGATCGATTTTGTCAGTGATCAGACAGTAGAGGCCTTCCGCCTCCACGATATGCTCTTCGAGAAAAGCTCTTGGCGCTGGTTCATCTTCCCTTGGCCACACGATCAGCTCATAAGCTTCCTGCAAAACAGCAATAGCATTCTCAGGTACTTTTCTGGTTAAGAGTACTTTCGGTTTCATATCGTTGATCCTTCCTCATGGTTTTTGTCCCTCATGTTTCATGACCCATAGCTCATTAATGTATGGACCTACGCCCGATTCTTCATTGACCCATACGATCTCCATTTTGCCAGCTGATATCATATCCGGTGTAACCAAATACTCATCCAACAAGCCTCGATACTTCACTTGCACATCGTCGACATACTTCCCGTTAACGAGCATCCGAACGCGACCACCCCACAGCCCCATCACCTTAATGACATAGGAAGCGTGTCGATCCAGATCATCGTATGTCACCTTGATCGGTGCCGAATAATAGGCATTCAGATAAGTGATCCAGGCTAATGGCGGGCAGGTTAACCCTGGTAAAATGCGATTCAGCGCTTCTCTACAAACTCTTGTATAGGTGGTAGTCGATGAGGTCTTCAATGTTGCTTGCAGAAGAGCTGGATTATGCCTTAGCAGCGCGGTGTTCAAGAAGCCCGGATCGTCGGCCCACGTATGAGCAAATTCAACTCTCGATAAGGAGTGATTGAGCGCAAAATTATCGTAAAAGCCGCCTATTCCGGGATCGGTTCGGTTCATAATGCTGTCGTTAAGAGCGGATAATCGCTCTTGTTCATCTGACATTTGTCTAATGATAGCAAAACAATTTTTAAGGAACGCCATATCATTCAGAGGCAGATCAATGCCGTCCATAAATGCGCCACGGATCACTCCGATAGCTTTATGCTTTTCCACAGTTAGCTGGGCTCCGATATGGTCGAACAGTCGGTCGGCAAGCTCGTCGCACTTCAATTTAATATCCATGCATACCGGTTCGGTAACTTTCTTATCCAATATTTGTTCCGCAAGCTCCATGGCTTTTAATGTGCCTAGTTCAACAGCTTGAGCCAAAACATCCATAGCCTTACACTCAAGCTCAGTTTCATGAATCCATCTTCTTTGAATATAAGCATCATAATTCGCTCGCAATAAGCCCTGCTCGAATCGGTAATTGTTCTTAACCTTGTCGTCTGCCACTGCTTCCATGGCCAGCCACTGCTTGAATGTGACTGGAATTTGGTGGCTTGTCGCCACAGGTCCTTCGAAATTCCGCTCCAGTGCTAGCAAGCCTTGGCTAACCCCATCTTCAAACTCGGGACCGATAAAGAATCGGGCATACTCTTTTAACGTATCGAGCACAGGCGTATCCGGGCTCCAGTCCTGACCGCTCCACACAAATTTATTCACGTCATCGTTGATGCCCTCGGAGTAGCTTAACGAGCCGACAATCCCATCGTTCTTCGTTGAGTTATGAATTTGTTTCTGAGCTACTGGCCTCGGGTTAATGCACTCTCTGGAAAGCGTCATTGCAAACGCCGTATCCCAATTCGCTACCGGATATTGGCAGCTAAGGCTGTGCGTAATATCAGGGTAACTTCGAATGGCTATAGATTCTGGAACAAGCTTTCTAAGCTCAGGCAGGGAGTGTTTTTCCCACGGTCCAAAAACAACTCCGGAGAGCCAATCTGGTTCTTTGCGCACATTTTCAAAAAAAGTATGCAGCCACTCATCTGTCGGATTAAAGGCCTGCGGGGAAACCCACAACTTGGCGTTGGGATGATGTTTACGCAGCACCTCGGCTTGCATCGCCATAAAATCGAATAAATCCTGCGCGCTTAACGCACCTGGATCTCCGCCAGGCACAAAGACATGATCCACTCTTTTCATTGAACCGAAAATTTCATCACGCTCTGCCAATTGCAGCTTCAGGTACTCAGGCTTCATAAACTCTTCATCGCTGCCAGAGGCTGGATACCAATTATCTTCAGAACCCATATTTGGATACCAAATCCAGACATCCAAGTCCATAGCATCGCATACTTCCGATACATGCTGCATCATAAAGAGCGGATCATATTTCATCAGCGGGCCGGTTCGATCGTCATCCGTGATTGGCGGCATGATTTCTATACTGTTGGCTCCAAACAGGGCTAGCTCTCGGATGTACTGGGCATAAATTTCAGGTGTCCAAGCATCATACGCATTAGTTTTGGGTCTGTATCCAAGCTGATGCCCTCTCAAAGGGAAATGTGGTGTTTCAGAGATACTGATCGTAGAAGGAGCCTTAATACTGGCTTCGGTGAGGTACATCAATCGGAGCAGCTTCCCTACGCCATACAGGACACCTCTATCATCAGCGCCTTCTACCGTAATCGTAAATCGCCCCTCTTGATCCGTAGATATTCTGAAGCCCTCCGGATCAGTCGCTTTCTCGCGTAGCTGGTTTACATATTTAACGGTAATCAGCGGCCTAGAATCTGCAGGTGGCGTATCCACCACGGGAATTCGAATTCCCGTTCGTTTTTCAACTTCCTCGACCATAATAGTTACAGCGGTCATTCCTCTAGCTTGCATAGAATCCGTTGCGTAAATGCTAGCGTCGGAAATATCAATCACTTGTACCCCGTTGCATACGGTGTGCTTCATCATACCTCTCTCCTTTTCTTCACTTGGCAATCGCTCTATCCCATCGTGCCATTAAATGAAGCACGTTGAATTTCTGCTAAATGCGGAACCTCTTGCAAAGACGCAAGATCCTTTGATCGGTCCCCCGCTCTCATTAACCAGACCTCAGCGGCATAAGGGCCTACCCGATCTGGAGCTGTATGCCATGACAGGAGAAGCCGCCCCTCTATAATCGCCTCACGGGGAACGAAATACTCCTGCTGCACAATTGGCACGCTCACACGGAAACCTTCAGCAAGAACATAACGATCATTGGCTATCAGCTGCATGGGTCCGCTGCGTGCGGTCATAAATCCGCTGTAGGTCACCTTCAGGATGTAATCACAGTTGTTATCCATATGCTCGTATTTCAGTGTGAGCGGGGATTTATAGAACGTAGTCAGCTGTGTCAACCAGGCCAGCGGAACAGGGCCGATTTCCCGCTTTCTTTGCTCTGTGAGATGAAGGAAGTGCACGCAGTAAGCAGTAAACACCGAATCTTCGAACGCCGGATCTTCCTCCCGGCTACGTTTCATGACCACGCGATCCCAGCTTGAGGCCGAACCCAAATTATCGTAATAACCGCCAGGACCAGGATCCGTTCGACGTATCGCTTTGTTGATGATCTCCAACCGACTGTTCTCATCCGTCAATTGCCGAGCTTGAGCGAGATGGGCAAGCAGCCAATCTGCATTATTGAGCGGTTGGTCAATATCATCCATGAATGCCCCCCGATCCCAGGCGATCGCGTGATATTTGCCGACCGACGATTGAGCACCAATCGAGTGGAATAGACGCTCAGCGATTTCTTCGCAGGCTTGGCGCTGCTTCATCGCAACCGGTACAGTACGGGCAAATCTCAGTATTGGCTCCGCTTCAGCCAAAGCTAGCAAGGCACCCGTCTTGGAGGCTTCCTCCAGCGCAGATACTGCTCGCAGCTCCAGATCGGTTTCGTGTAGAAGGCGCCGCCGAATATAGACGTCATAGTTTGCGCGAAGCAAACCCATTTGGAATCGGTAATTGTCCCGTACGGAAGCCCCAGCGGTGTCCTCGATGTCCTGCCACTGTCTGAGCGTCGCTTCTACGCCATCGTTTGCAATGAGCGGCCCCGTCCAATTGCGTTCCAACGCCAGGATGGCGCCGGCCACCGCTTCCGTGTAATCAATACCAATGAAGAAACGCGCATACTCACGAAGCGTGACAGCCACATCCGTGCTTGGATCCCAGTCTTGCGCACCCCAAATGAACTTATTTACATCATCATAGATGCCTTCAGAATAAGTAAGGCTGCCGGTCGTATAGGCGCAGATCTGGTTATGGATCTGTTTCATGGCCACCGGTCTGGGATTGATGCTTTCACGCCCGTGCGTCATGGCCAACGCGAGATCCCACTCCCGAATTGGGAACTGGGCGGCAAAGTTATGCGTGATATCCGGGTAATTACGTATCGGAATTGCTTCATCCAGCATCTCCCGCATTTCATGCAGCGACTGTCGCACCCATGGTCCATGTGCTACACCTCCGAGCCACTCCGGCTTGCGGTTCACCCCGTCCATAAACCCTTGTACCCACTCATCCGTAGGCTGGGGGTGCTGAGGTGAGAACCATAGTTTGGCCTCGGGATGATATTTCCTTAATAAACCAGCGATCTGTTCCGTCCATCTAAAAAATTCATCCAGTTTGATATGTCCCGGATCACCGCTAGGAATTAATATATGGTCGATTCTAGGCAGCTTGCGGAATATTTCTTCCCGTTCTGTCAATTCGAATGCAAGAATTTCGGGATCGCTATAATCGGTCGCCATATTCGGATACCAGATCCACACATCAAGACCATAGGAATCGATGATTTCAGACAGCCCAATCATCATATCCAGAGCAGGCACCTTCATATGTATGCCTGTGGCCTCGTCATCTGTACGAGGCGGCACAATCTCGATACTGTTGGACCCAAATATAGCCAATTCGCGGATATACTGCTCAAACTGTCCCGCTGACCATGCATCGTAGGCGTTCGTTTTGGGTCTGTATCCGAGCTGATGACCACGCAGCTTCATAGCAGGGGTACTGGAAATTTGCAGCTTCGAATCCAGCAGAATCCGACCAGGCGTAAGTTGCAGCTCGCGCAGCAGCTTGCCTACACCGTACAGCACACCGCGCGCATCGGCGCCGACAACCCATACAACTGGCGGTTTGCCGGCTTGTGTCTCCACGGCAACGCGGAATCCTTCTACCCCCGGACAGGGCAGCTCGCCCAACAGCTCCGAGTATGGAAGCTTGGAAGTTAATAAATCTTTAAGCGAGGTCTCGGATACGATGATGATTTTGGGGACTTGGGAATGCGTGGTCGTGTTGTGATTAGTAGGCAGGGTAATTCCGGTTCTCTTTTCGATTTCTTCAATGAATACGCGAATTGCTTTGTTCTCATGAGCTGATGCACGAGATGAACATATGATTACAGCGCATGTGAGATCAATGGATCTCGAAGATGACGTCATGTTTGAACACTCCTTACTGCCGGATACGATGGATCCGGAAAATTAAGGCCCCCTTAACTCACATCAGCCTTAACGTGAATTGGAGGGAGCCTTTTAGATATCGTGCTTTCGCTTATAGAGCCTTGGCCATGGTTGAGTTGCTAGGGATAATCCAAACCTCAGAGACGTTTAATCGTTTAAAGCCGCTGATTCTTTTGAAGGTGAGGTTAAGCGTACCGCTGGTCAATGCCTCTTGCGGAATCAACGATTCGATTAACGTGCACTGCCCTTCTTTTACAAGTACGTTCTCATGAATCGTGCATTCACCATTCGCTGTCAATGTTACGCGATAATCTCTGGTATGTTCCCCAATGGTATCCCCCACGTAATTGACCTTGATGGTGTAGGAACTAGCAGGATCCAGATCCTCATAGCTCAGTGAAAGCTCGGTATCGGCAAGTGTATTCGCATGTCGGACAGCGGCCAATGGTGGAATATGACCCGCTGCTGTCGTCCGTTCATTTTGCAGCAAATAAATGGCAGGGGCCATTCTTGGCGACTCGAGATACCCCGGATCAAGTTCCCAGCCCTTACCTTTTTGAACCCGCTGCCATCCTTGATAAGAGCCCAAATTATCGTAAAACCCTCCAGGTCCCGGATTCGTGCGGTGGATCAGTTGATGCACGGCTTCCAGACGCTCTGCTTCACTTTCTAATTTCAAAATGGAAGTAAACTGTGATTTCAGCCACATCGCATCATTCAGCGGAAAATCAATGGCGTCCATGAACGCCCCCCGACCTAACGCGATCGCATGATGCTTGACCACTGAGAGCTGCGCGCCGATGTTCTTGAATAGCTCGTCGGCCAACTCCCAGCAGCGTGAACGGTATTGCCCTGCTACCGGTGCAGCGTTCGCCTTCTGCAAGACAGCTTCGGCTCGTTCTATTGCTGTGGCTGTTCCCACTGTCGAGGCAGCTTTCAGCCAATCCTTAGCTTCCTTCTCCAGCTCCGTTTCATAAATCAAACGCCGTCTGGTATACGCGTCATAGTAGGCGCGAAGCAGCCCCATTTGGAAACGGTAGTTGTTCGCTACCTCCGGAGGTGCGGAGTGCTCCATCAACTGCCACTGCCGCAGCGTATCATCAACCGGCTCGTTAGCAATCAGTGATCCTTCCCAATTCCGCTCCAGAGCCAACAGCCCTTGAGCGACGCCTTCTGTATAATCGGCTCCGATAAATAATCGAGCAAAGTCGCGCAGCGTTTCAATGACCGGCGTCCGCGAGTCCCAATCCTGGTCACTCCAGATAAATTTATTGACGTCGTCATTGATGCCCTCGGAATACGAAATATTACCGATAGCGTAGGACTCCAACAGATTGTGAATATGCTTTTGCGCAAGCGGTCTCGGGTTAATACTTTCACGGCCTAGCGTCAAGGCATAGGCGAGGTCCCATTCCTGCGCAGGATACTGGCAATGGAAATTATGCGTAATGTCTTCATAACGGCGGATCGGATACTGGTCGGGCACGATTCGGCGCAAATCCGGCAGGGTAATATCTACGTGCGGCCCGAATACAATCCCGCCAAGCCACTCCGGCTCAAGCAGAACATTGGCGAGAAATCCTTCCAGCCATCGCTTCGATTCGTGAGACATCACCTGTGGGGAAAGCCATAGCTTAGCCTGTGGGTGATATTTCCGCAGCAGTCCGGCAACTTGCTCTGACCAATCAAACAAGAGGTCGGGCTCGAGATCCCCGGGATCGCTCCCCGGAATGAACACCGCATCAATATGCGGCACTTTGCTGAAAATCTCTTCCCGCTCCGCCAGCTCGGCTTGAACCGTTTCTGGATTCGCATAATTGTCCGCCATATTCGGGTACCAAACCCAGGTGTCCAGACCATACGAATGGATGATTTCTGATAAACGGATCATCATCTCCATCGGATCTACCTTCATTAGCGGGCCCGTCGGGTCATCGTCCGTACGCGGAGGCATAATTTCGATGCTGTTGGCACCGAATAAGGCAAGTTCGCGAATGTACTGCTCGAACTGCTCAACCGACCACGCGTCGTATGCGTTCGTCTTAGGTCTGTAGCCCAGCTGGTGTCCTCTGCATAATTGCTGAGGCGTACTCGAGATGGATAGATTGGCATCTACCAAGATCGATTGACGCTTCAGTTTTGCTTTTCTAAGAAATTTGCCGATACCATACAATAGACCCCGCTCATCCTCGCCAACGATCAGGACAACCGGCTTAACCTCTTGTTGCCCCAGCAACCTGTAGCCTTCTTTGCCGGGAGCTTCCAATTGCTGCAGAGCAGCAGCAAACGGCTGGATGTGTTCGTTAAGCGACTGACGGGTCCCCGCGACAATGACCGGGTTGCTTCCTTCAGGCTGCTTATTTGTAACCGACAGCGTGATGCCCGTCCGCTTCTCCACTTCTTCAACCAATACAGTAATCGCTTTCGCTTCAACTGCACTTAACCCATTAGGAATCAGCACCATAGCGTTCGATAAGTCCAAGACAGCGGTATTCTGAATAACAAATTGTTGATTGCGGCTCATTTGGTCCCTCCTGTTTCGTTTTCACATGAATGACTAAATATGAATTCTGTTTTCGGCACTGTGTGCCGCATCGCCTAGCGCCTGTTTAATTTCATGAAGCTCGCGCGTCATATTGTCCACAAATGCTGTCATATCGGAGGCCTGGATAAACATGTTCATACCCAGCTTCCCCCACTCGATTTCCTGATCCACGCCGAAAAAATAATGAATGCCAGCTGTGACGCCTGCGGCTCTCGCTTTGCGGATAATCGTCTCGATAGCCTGCACAAATATCGGGTGCCGATACTGCTCGGGAACTCCCAAGCTGCAGGATAGATCGTGCGGCCCGATCAGCACGCCATCCAGTCCTGGTACAGCTAAAATATCGTCCAATGCATCCAACGCAGGTTTGCTTTCGATGTTCACAATCAATATATTTCCCCTGTTAAAATCCTGTAAATATTCAGCGAGCTGCGGCTCCGGTGTCTCACTGCCTTCGAGAATCCGCTGCAGCTTCTGCCCCTTAAGCGGCCTCAGCTTAACCGCACCTCTCAGCGCTTGAACCTGCTCCACGGTTTCCACATAAGGCGCGACGATACCAGCTGCGCCGGCATCCATGGCAATGCTTGCCTGATGCGGATCGGGGTAAGGAATACGAACGATCGGAGCGATCTGGAGCGCTGCGTAGGTGCGGCACATCCATGAAAGCTGATCGCGGTCCATGGACATGTGTTCCGTATCCAGAAAAACAAAATCCAGACCGAGTTTCTTTACTTCCGCAGGCCAGCGGGGAGACGTTGATATAATCAACGTCCCGTAGATGCGGCCTCCTTCATTCATCTGAGTTAAAAGTTCCCGACTGTTCATAGTTCACCTCATCAAATTTTTACTTTGAATACCGCTTTTTTCACCATCTGAGAGCCTTCGGCTGGAGAGAGGCAAGGCATGTGGGCATCGTCGGGATAAAAAATGGTGAAACATCCCGCCTTTACATCCACAAAATCCCCATCTCCAACCAACACCTTGTAGTCCTTCTCATCCAGGTGATCTTCCGTTACCGTTAAGTGGCCTGCATACGCCACTCCCATTCGTTCTGTCCCTTCAAGCATAACCTGGATGTCGATATGGCTTCGATGCGCTTCCCAGAAGCCCTGATCGTCCGGTCTTGTCTCATAGCTTTGAAGAAGCAGAAACAGCTCAGACCCCTGAATTTCGTATTTGCCAGGCTCCATCTCGTGCACGTTATTGCTGCTCAAAAAATCGAAGGCAGCGGCAAATTTCTCATTTAAACTGGTGTATAGTGCAGCATTTCGAATATGATCGTAGATCATGGATACAAGCCTCCAAACATTATTTTTTCAAGCGGGCATTTGCCTCGTTATAAATTTTCTCAATTTCCAGTGCACCTTTGCTGACTAACTGCTTGGCAAAGTCTTCATATTCGTTCAGGGAACGCGTACCCATAATAAATTTATCCATTTCCTGCTCAACCGACGTATCCACTTGCGTTCTCAGCTGTTTCAATTTATCCGTTTCTTCTTTAGTGAACGGTGGATCCAGTAATGGATTTTGGAAATAGCCTTTGCTATCCTGATCCATCAGCTTACTCCATTTTTCCAATTCAGGAGGGGAAATCGCAACAAGCGGTTTTTCGTCGACATACGTAGCGAAGGCTAGCAATCCAGTACCCACTGCGGACTGCATGGCATGGAATGGATCCGCTTTGGATAAATAGGCTTTCAGGACACTGTCCTGCACGACAGGATTCCCGTTCTCCAGCTTGTATTGTTCTCCTTCAATGCCGTAGTTGGTTACCTTTACGCCATCATCGCTGTACATCCAATCCATAAACTTGATGACTTCCTTCGGATCCTTCACCTTGGAGCTCACCGCATACAGGTGCCACCAGTCTTTCGCATACTCGTAATTGCGGGTTTGGCCTTTCGAGTTTTTCATAATGCGAATCTGCTCGAATTTAGCCTGTGGATCTTTAGCCTGAAGCGTCTTGGTAAACCCAAGCGCGAACGTATTGTTGTCGTAATAAAAGAGTGATTTGCCAGTACTCAGCTTCTCCTGCCAAGTCTGCTGCGTATTGATCGCATAATCCGGATCTAGCAGCTTTTCACTATATAGCTTGTTGAAATAAGTCAGCACCAGCTTGAAGTCCTCCGAATGCGCTGGGCCATACACATATTGGCCGCCGTTGATATCCGGGTCGAAATAAATCGTATAACCGGAGCCCAGTGCATAAGCCATATACGGAAGGAAATTCTTGATACCGTTGCGGAAAGTTAGCGGATACGAATCCGGATAGGCTTCCTTGAATTTCTTCAAAACCTGGTACAGCTCGTCAAATGTAGTCGGTGCCTGCAAATTTAGTTTTTTCATAATATCGTCCCGTACCAGCGGGAGCTGCCCGTAACGAACCTTCCATTTCCCCATTACCGGGAACCCGTACAGCTTTCCATCCACCATCAATTTCTTGATCTCAGGGTTTTGGTCCATCACCTTCTTGAAATTGGGAGCACTGTCCAGATAGTCGGTTACGGCAAGGAACATGCCAGCCTTCTGCATCGGAACGGCGTCCGGCAGGTTAGCTTTAGCGATTCTTACAATGTCCGGGATATTGTTTGTGGCCAGCATCGTTTTCAATTTCTCCGAATAGTTCGTGTCGGGCGTACCTTGCAGTTCAATCTTGACGTTGGTCTTTTTGTTAATTTCCTGAATAGCAGGCGAATCCAGTACAAGGGGCTGACTTGCAGCGTCTGGCAGCGCAACCTTTAACGTCATCGGTTTGTCCAGCAGCTTGCCTCCAGTGGTTTTCGCCTCTGCAGTGGGCTGGCTTGTAGCGTCCGGTTGTTTCGTCTCAGCTGCGGGCTGTGAACTACTGCAACCAATCAAAGCTGCGGAAGTTAGTGCCAAGGTGGAAATCAAAGAAATAACCTGTTTCTTTTTATTTGCCATTTCATTCGCTCCATTTCATTATTTAATTTAGTTGCTGGCGTTTATCCCTTTAAAGCCCCCACCATAACTCCCTTGACAAAATACTTCTGAATGAACGGATAGATGGCCAAAATCGGTGTAATTGTGATGATGATGACAGCGTACTTAATCGTTTCCGCAGTGACCATTCCCCCAACCTCCGAGCCACTTGCCGCCATACTCTGGTTCCCCATCTGCCCAGCGACAACGATTTTACGCATGATGATTTGGATGGGAAACAGCTTCTGATTATCCAAATAAATCATCGAAGGGAAAAAACTGTTCCAATGCCAAACCGCGTAAAACATCGTCATCGTTGCTAAAACCGGAACGGAAAGAGGGAGAACAATGCGTAAAAATATAATCAAATCGTTCGCGCCATCCATGAGAGCGGATTCATTTATTTCCTTGGGAATACCCGAAAAAAAAGTCCGCATCATAATCATGTACCATACGTTAATGGCCGGAGGCAGCAGAATCGCCCAGATCGAGTCCAGCAATCCCAAATTGTGAACTACCAAATAATTAGGAATAATCCCACCGTGAAAAAACATCGTTAACACAATAAGTACGGTAAACAATGTTTTTCCAGGAACATGACTACGAGATAGCGGATAGGCACACAAGGCTGTCATGGCAAGATTAATCGCAGTACCTAATGTGGTATACAAGAAAGTATTGGCATAGGAACGAACGATCGCTGGGTCATCCAAAATCGTTTTATAGGCTTCCCAGTTGAAGCCGGACGGAAAAAATTTCACCTCCCCCCTTGCTACACTAAACCCGTCGCTTACGGAGATGATCGCCATGTAATAAATGGGATACAACGTCACCAGCATGAGTATGAGCATAAAGAACACATTGACGCCGTCAAACAGCAAGGGTGCGATCCCTTTGTTTCTCCTCATAGGGGTCACTCTCATTTCTACCATAGGCTGGTTTCGCTTACTTTTCTGGAAATATAATTCGCTGTAACTACAAAGATTAATACAATGATCGATTGAAAGAATTCGACTGCCGTCGCAAAGCTGAAATCGCTTCCAAGAAGACCTCTGCGATAAACAAATGTAGAGATAACATCCGCTGTCTCATACGTCGGTCCGGTATAAAGCAGCAGTATTTTTTCATATCCGATGCTCATGATGTTGCCTAAATTAAGCAGAAACATAATCGTAATAACCGGCGCTATGCCCGGAATCGTCACATGGAATGCTTGCTTCCAGCGGTTGGCCCCGTCCATCGTCGCAGCCTCGTATAACTGAGGGTCTATCGCAGTGAGCGCCGCCAAGTAGATGATGGCTCCCCACCCGAGTCCCTGCCATATTTCCGAGCTGACATAAATCGTTCTAAACCACTCAGGCTTGAGCAGGAATTGAATCTTCTCAAATCCGAGTCCCCCCAGAATACGGTTGATCAACCCGTCATTGGTCAAAAAGTTGACGAGCATTCCGCAAATAACAACAGTGGAAAGGAAGTGTGGCAAATAACTAACCGTTTGAACAATTTTTTTGAATTTCAGTAGTTTGAGTTCATTTAACAAAAGTGCCAGCACAATGGGAGCCGGAAAAAAGAAAATAATCAAATATAAATTCATTAAAAGCGTGTTGCGTACTAGCTTCCAGAAATAAGGGTCCGACAAAAACTCCCGGAAGTATTTGATTCCCACCCATTCGCTGTTCCAGACGCCTTGGAATACGTTGTACTCCTTAAAGGCGATTAAGAGTCCGAATAGAGGACCATATTTAAAAAGCGCAAAGTACAGCATGGGCAGGATCATCATGAGATACATATATTTGTTTTGACGAATCAGCCTGATACGAATACCTCCTTTCGGTTTGAGTTGACTTAGTTGTATCACGCTTGCAGCCGAATCAAAACGTCCAATCCATGCATTTTTGTTTCATTTAGCCAACTATAAATACCATGTATCACTACTCCCACAGACTGTATCAGTTCTCCGCATGAACTCTTAGGTTCGACTTGCTTTTCTAAATTCATTAGGCGTTATACCTTCATATTTCTTGAACAATCGGATGAATGTTGTTCTGCTGTAGATGCCGACCCGCTCCGAAATTTCACTGATGTTCATATTCGTACTCTCGAGTATTTCTTTCGCCTTATTAATGCGCGTAATACTGATATAATCCGTAAGGTTTGTGTCCGTCTTTTCCTTAAACACCTTGGATATGTATTTCGAAGAAACCCCCATATGTTCGGCAATTTTCTCAAGATAGAGATCTTGATGATAATGGTTTTGGATATACTGAACGATCGTACTAACCAGCTGATCCGATTTATTCAAGGTACCGTTTTTTACTTTGACTGGGTCAGGTAGCTCGGCGATGAGAAAATCCGGTTTGCGATCAGCGGCTTCCAATGCAGCTGCCGAATCGGCATATGATCTAGCAATGCCATCAAGACCACAATAACCATTGCCAAGGCCGATCTGAATGCTGCAGTACCTGGCGTCATGCTGGAATGCTCCAATAATACCGCGCAGCGCTCTCCTGAAGTCATTCATTCCTTCCGTCTCATCCGTATTAACTAGACACACATACACGTTTTCTTTCGTTTCGAACACATGATTAGGCAAATACTTGCCCAATAGACTTTCAATAATTTTATTAATCTTATTCATGATCATTAACCGTTCGACGTCTTGAATTTCCTTATAAAAGTCAGTCTTATAAGAAAAGTTGATCGTACAACAAATAAAGTAATCCTTCTTAAATGACAAATCACACCGTACAATTTTGCCCAGCTCCTGATCGCTAACAGGCTTGCTTCCTGTCATGACATGCAGCAGCATATGATCGATATATTCCAAGGACATGCTGTCGAGCTTTTTTTTGAAGGTATTGTTTTTCTCAATAATTTGATGTATCCCTATTCCGATCCGATCCAGTTCGGTCTCCCGTTTACCGTTTGGCGACATCCATGAGGTCGACGGCTCATTCCCCTCGTTAAGCACAATGTCTTGAATCTTTTTAATTGGATTAAAGAGATTAAAGGCGAAAACAAAAGATAAAACGCAACCAATAATAATTAGAAGCAAGCAAATCGCTACAAACATGGTGAATTGATTCGTAGTTTGTGCCGTAAATTCGACGACCGGCGTGAGCGAATAATATTTCCACCCATATACACCTGATACAATATGTGAGACAAAATATGGCTTCCCCTTCACTGTCACTTCCCCACTGTTTAACTGCTCCTTCGTGAATAAGGGTGGCGTCTTCAGTTCGTTGCCGGTTTCGATGCCGTTCCAAACGAGATGATCATTGCTATCTAAGAGCAAAAAACGTGTACTCGAAAACATGGCATTTTCACGAATCGCCCTGGCAATCCTCTCCACAGAAATTGTCAAAACCAGATTGGCCTGATGGCCGTTCACGATATTTGAATACACAAAAGGAATCGCGTTTTTTTCAAATGATTGATTAAACACGACCTTAGAAGGATTGAGCAGCTCCAAATAGGTGTCCCGATTATTTCGACTTCTCCAATAGCTGGTGTCATAAGAATCAAATCGATAGATGCCGTTGAAAAAATAATTGAAATCCTCTACACCATCCTTCGTATATACTTTTTGGTCATCCACATAAACAAATAAATTATCGATGAAGTCTCCGATATCGCCAGAAATCCTGGAGATCGTGTAAGAGATATTAGGCAGTTTCACTTTGTCGGACGTGCTGTACATATTGAAAGGAAGCAAAAGCGACATGATGTTTTTATCGTAAAAAAAGCTCACACTCGACCGCTGGGCCGTCTGCAAATAAATATCAATAAAGTCTGCAGACGATTGTAAATTGGCCTCTATTTTATGCTTAAAATCGTCTTTCGCCTTGTTGCTGAAATTGATGTATACAAATGAGCCAATGACCAGAATTGGTAACAAAAGGGACAAGAAATAGAGCAAGATCCTCACAAACAATTTGTTTTTTAGCGGAAAGTACGTACTGAAATTGATCTTCTTCATCCCTGGAAAGCCCCCTTCTATTTCGATGGCGCAATCTCAGTATACGCGCCGCGCGAAAGTGATTAATATCACCAAATTGCTAGATCATGAACCATTTCACTCCTAGTGGGTATGTACCATTTTTCCGCCTATGTTTCATATTTCCCCCACCATTCCATCGTGGAACACCAAAAAAGCCATTCCTAGGAATGGCTTAATCCATGCATGTATCATGTATCGAATTCTGCTGCCTTGATTCATCTACCATCTCAGCCATTTCGACCAATATTGAAGATCTAAATAGTCACCTGCAATATGATCGGCTCCCGCTTTCAACAGCCGTTCTTCTTTAATCGAGTCGATCCCTTCACGGTTAACCTCATCGCTGGCCAATCCAATGGTCAGTGCATTATTCTCTTTGCCTAGTCGAATCTCCACCTTCCCATCGCCGATGACAGCCAACTCGCCTCCCGTAAAGCCTTTCTCTTCCAGCAGATCCTTGATTACTTTTTCTTTCGAGCAGTCGGCTCGACCGACAGGGGCACCCGCTATTTCTTTAAAAAATGGCCGAACACCCAGCACTTCCGCTTCATGGAGGACGTCGGGATGGTCAGTCCCACTTGCAACGTACATCTCAATGTGACGATTCTGAAGCTCAACTAAGAATGGGATGGCCCCTTTCATTAGAAAATCATCTGCACGTAGCTCACCTTGTTCCAGCTTGCAAATGCGATCATTCACCTGCTCAAGCAAACGACGGTTATATTCTGCTTTGTAATCCCAGGCATTCCATCCCACTAGATTCCAGCCTTTGTTTCGGACTTGGTCAGCAAGCCATTCCATTTGGAGCACTGTTTGGATGCCAGCAGATTGCTGAATATACGCATCAATTTCCGCTTCTAATTTTTTATCCTCTTCCTCCGTCAGTTTATGGGGACCAAGGATACTTTCTTTCATAAAAGGAGCCATAATCTCTTCCCAACCCGCTCGCAAGGTGGATATGGTTCCGTCAAAGTCAAACAAAACAGCCCGAACTGTAGGTCTTGTCATCGTGTTCATCTAATCTCTCCTATCTTCTACTATAGACAATTATGTGAGCATAAGGATTGCATCGTACCTGTGACGAATTTCTGCTGGATTGGCCGTTCCGGTCATCCCCAGCTTTTTCAAGACAACCGCTGTACTGAGATGCGCGAAGGCAATCGCAGTAGGTCCCTGTAAACCCAAAGCGAGCACACAGAGCAGAGACGCAGCGAAACAATCCCCTGCCCCAACAATATCAATTGGTGAATCGACGGGTTTGGTCGGCACATGAATATACGCTTCCTTGTCAAACCAAATCGCCCCATCCTCTCCAAGCGTCATACAGCAGGGAGCGCCATTCTTGAGAGAAAGCCTCTTACCAGCTTCAATCCAATCTTCCCACGTAGATGTAGACAAATCGGCATCAGGGCGATGCCATCTTAAGCTTTCCACCTCATTCGGCTTGACAATGACCTCGTCAAAAAGTCCGATCCGATCCCGACTGTCAACCACAATTAATTTGCCACGTTGTGCCCATTCGGTTAACCTCTTGCGGACTTCTGCTGCAATGATGCCGCACTTAAATTGATCAGTCACTACGACTGCATCGGATGATTCCATAATGAGGTCGATTTTCTCGAGAAGATTTTCCATTTGTGTACCATCCAAAGACTTCATATTAATGAAATCAATTCTGGCATCATCTTGCTTCGCGTTCTGGAGTCCCCATCGAATCGGTTTGCAATAAGCAGGCGTGATCCAGTTGTCTTCGACCAGGAGAAAGGTGTCCTTTATTCCAGCCTTTAGAAACAAATCACGCAAAATATTCCCTCGCCAATCGGGCCCAATGACTGAACAGATCGAAACCTCCTGACAGCCCAGCGCCTTCAGATTGAGGGCCACATTACCTGCCGCGCCAGGCGAAAAGTTTTCCTGTACAATCGGCAAGGGGTGATGAGGCGTCTCTCGTGAGAGCTCACTTTTAGTCATATCAGCATGCCAATACATATCCACACATGCGTCTCCGATGACGCCGATCTTTATTTTCGAGATGTCAGATAAAATGGCGTTCAGCGTTTCGCGAGAGAGCAGCTCATCCATACATCTGTAATCCTCATCATTCACAGCTTGCACGCAGTCAACCCCCTCCTAAGAATTAATATCAGTCACTTTCTTCCATATATTTGGAAGCGTAACTTGATGAAGCCCTTCAAAATGATACCCTTTGCCGCCCAAGCTGGTCGGTCGGTGTATGATATTTTTTCGTGGCCGATAGTAATAATCCCAATCCTCATAACCAACCTTTTTGTGATAATTACCTAAGCGAACGATATCAAAATTAGCCGTTGTTATCTGATGAACAGGATTTCCTAGATTTCTTGCAATAGATAAAGCCTTCAAGAACACCTCAGGTCCTGTTACGGTCGAACCGAAATTGACAAACAAGCCACCTTCGAGATTCGCTACACTGTGGCAATACGCCTGGAAGTCAAGTCCACTCGCACGCCCTTGATCCGCAAAGCTTCCGTCAGGATGAAGCTGGATATCATCTGTTCCGATTGTGATATGGCATGTATAGGGGATTTCTGCTGCCATACACGCTCCCATTAGGCTTTGTGACAAATAAGGGAAATCATCCAAATGCTTCGATGCATACCGAATGACACTTTCGCCATAACCCAATCCCAATATCCGGCCTTCCGCCAAGGCTCTGTGAATCATCTGTCCTGGCTCCTGCCACATTCCTCTTCGGCCTGTTACAAGCGAGCCGTCCTCTATTTCCTCGGCGTGCCCGAACGCGGCTAACTCTAGATCCTGAAACAATGCGGCCCCATTGACGGCGAGGTGAGTAATCGCTCCCTTGCAGATTAAATCGTTCAAATATGGCGTGACACCGCTGCCGACGACATTTCCCCCAAGTGATACTAAAACATGCTTTTTCTGACTTGTTGCATGCATCCACCTTGACATGAATTCTTCGAACTCGTCCGAGGCCCATGCCGGTATTTCCTTCTCTCCCGGAATCTGAGCCGCTTCCACCTTCAGCTTGCTCTTTCTTTCCTGAATTGGATACAGCCGAACGCTTTGCGGATTGAACAAATTTACATTATTCGGTATTTCAACCGTGGTAAAATCCATCTCCCGTTTTCTCTTCCGTATTGCCTGAAAAAAATACGGGATCGTTGCCTGATGAAGTCCATGGAACAAGTAACCATTGCCATCAATCTCGCTCAACTGATCCATGAAAATTCGGCGCGGTCGGTAATAATAATCCGGATCTGAATCCGCCGGAATGACGCTTCCGGTAACGGGTACGATGTCAAAGTTGGCAGCCGTAATGTTAGCCATTTCTAATCCAACATTCTTAGACAAGCTTAATGCTTTAAGAAAGATTTCAGGACCGGAGATCGCCGAGCCAAAATTGAGAAATACACCGCCTTCGTTCATCTGACTTACCGAGCGGCACATGGATTCAAAATCTCTGCCGCTGGCAGTTCCGAGCGATTCAAAATCAACCATCGGATGCTGATGAATAATATCTGTTCCGATGGAGATGTGGCATGTGTACGGCACTCCATAGCGCTGACACTGCACAAAAACACAATCCTCAACATACGGGAATTGTTCAGGATGAGTAGAAGCATAATCGAATAAACTTTCACCATATCCGAGTCCCTTGGCGACACCTTCGCGAATCGCCTCATTCATATAGCGACCCGTTTCTTCCCACATCCCGAAGGAGCCGTCTTCGATGGATCGAGCAACGTCTTCTGAAGTTTCCCCCATGAGAGCTAGTTCAAAATCATGGATGCTTGTCGCCCCGTTTCCTGAAACGTGGGTAATAATACCTTCCTTGACCAGCTCAATGATATAGCGCGACAATCCGTTCTTGATCACATGTGCGCCCATCGACCAAATGACAGGCTTGCCTTGTTTTCTCATCAGTAGCACTTGATCCACCAGCTCATGAAAAGCTTCAGGCGCTTTCCAATGCACAGGAATGTCTTCATTCGGCCTCGCCATGTTTTTGATCGTGACAAGGTTGGTTCTGGTCTTTACACTATTCGTCTTGATGTTCTCAAATGTAAGTTTAGGCGTACGGTATGCCATAGCGCAGCCTCCTTTCACAATGATGAATTACTGTTGCACAAGGTCGATTTCAAGCCAGGACGCCAGACTTCCCAGCGGCGGTACGCTTAGAGCCAAGCCCGCTTCAACAGCTTGCTTGACCGTAAGCTTCGGTGGAACGTTAAACATTTCCAAACCAATATTATAGTCACAGCCAAAAAAAGGATGATTAAGGTCGCTTTGGAAATTTTGCCAATACCATAAATAAGGCCATATCGTGTGATCCCAACGAATCTTCACTGCGATCCCTCGATCCGGGGAGACGATCCTATATTCACCATCAGGAGCCGTTACATATAAGAGCTCACGGTTCGTTCCTCTTGATGGCAATGTGGACAAATCGATTGGATGTTTATCCTCATACATCGCAGGCCACTTCCAGCTTTGCCCCGTCACCGGATGATGGATAACTGCCTCTTTCCCAAGTTCCACAATAGCGTTTTCCGTTAAGAAAGGATGGCCGAATGCCAAATGATGCCCCCAATTTGCCTCTAGCGGCGCTATTGGAGATTCGTTATAAATTTTCTCGTCTATCCGAACTTTCGAACTTAAGGACTGCAGGCGAATCGTTTTCTCCATACGGAAAGGCATGGATTGCATTCGTGCTGTCAACAAAATGATGACTTCATCCGGATCGTCTTTCACAATGTCATAATCCCACGGCACGAGGGCAGACTCTCCACGGTGCAGCGTTGCACCTCGATAAACATGCGTTTCACTGACCTCTGGGAACATTTCCTGCCATCCACCGAAATAGCTCATTTGATAATCTGAAAATAGCGGATGAGAGGGCAATAGGTTTCTACCTGCAAACCAAATGAGATCGCTGTCCGTTGGCTTATGCAACCATCGAACTGGCTCTCCCCCTCGATCCAAAAGTAAGGTAATGTGCAATACTTCATTCTCCAGCGAAATCGCTCTGTGACCTTTCACTGTGAGGTCATCCTGAATCCGACATTTGAAATTCCTCATTTTCCGATATAGGGAGCTTCCCAACTCAGTTCCTCGTTTCTTTAAGTTCATCTGTCAACCGGGAGACATAGGCAATCAGCTCATCCGCAATCCGCTCATGACAGGGGTCAAACGGCAAGATCGGCTCCCTCACTCGCGGGGTATCGTAAATCCCTTGTTTGTACAGGAGTCGTTTGAAAAAGTGGATCGACACGTCCAGATGCTGGTTCGCGAATGCTAAAACAGGCAAAAGCCGATAAAATAAACGGACGGCCTCCGCTCTGTTCCCCTCCGTGTACAGCCTGTATATCGCGGTATACACCTCATGCATGCCCGTAGGCATAAACGCGTGAATCCCTCGGTCCAAGCCCTCAATAAACTGGGTCACGGCCCATCCTCCGGCAACATGCAGGCCGCCGCCTGTCGCTTCCAGGACCTGACTATACTTTACACCTGCTGGAACCACCTCGATTTTATAACTGCGGAACGCCTCAATCTCGCGGAACAGCTTGGCGATGAGCGGCACAGGCACACCGAAACCGGAAGGATCCCAGTCCTGCAGCATCAAAAAGCCAGGATTTACACCAGCAATTTCCCGCACATCCCGCTCGTATTGCCGATCATCTTGATAGGGAATATTGGCCAGTATTCCAGCACACCCGAGCGAGATGAATTGTTCTGCATACTTCAGCCTTTCAGCAGAAGTAGCCGCTGTTGCTCCGCCGATAACAGGAACACGTCCGTCTGCTTCCTCCACAACAACCTCGGTCATGCGCAGCCTTTCCTCTGGTGTCAGGCGATGCAATTCCGCAGCCAGTCCTGGCACAAGAAAACCTACGACTCCCGCGTCGATCGCTAATCTGACATTTCGCCGCAGCGAAGCCTCGTCAAGCTCGTTCTGTATGGTGAACGGGGTGTTCAAAACCGTAATAATACCTCGCATCGCTAACGGATCCACAGATGGTTCACTCCTTACCTTCACGTTGTTCTGTTCATGAATGGTTTCGATGGTGCAACTTCAGTATAAGTGCCTCTCGAAAGTGAGAACATCACCAAATTGCCCGATCATGAACCATTCAGTCCTTCCGTGAATGTGCCATTTCTCCACCTATGTTTCATTTAACCGCACAAAAAAGAGGCTGCCCAATGGCAGCCCCTCTCACTTATATAATTTTTCCCGATACGCTTAAGAAGGTACGTTATGGCTTTTCAAGACGAACACAAACTGCATCTCTTGATCCGCTGGAATCTGATATTCTTCATGGACAGGTGCACCCCAACTATCATCCCCGCCAACACCCATTTGTTTGCCCGCAACGGTCACAACGGTATAATGAACTTCTGGCAGCTCATAGGCATGATCCGCATGCTCAAGTTCAAATGCCGTATACGGTGACAAGTTGCACTCTACAGGTGCTAGTGGATCTGACTGGATCGATAGACCGATACCAGACACATCCGTTACATTCACACGGCGGACGCCAGTACGGTTGCCCGATTCCTGTGGAACCAGATAAGGCGTTGGCAATTGATTCACCGGACGGCTAAATACACCCAATCGAGCACCGAAATTGCGGTCGATATAGTTTTCTTCAGGTCCCATCGCATACCATTCCGATTGGTTATAATCCGCAGACATTTTGAACGATACAGCGAGTATCGGCAAATTCGGCAGACCCGCGGCACCCTTGTACTGCGTATTCACGCGAATCGTTCCATCCGCTAACACCGTATACGCAATGCGAACGGAAACTTCAGCATGAATACTGAATTTGTAATCAAAAGTGACAGTTGCTGAACCCTTTTCTTGGCGAAGCTCCCACTTCACACATTTGCGAGCCAGACTTGCGGCATACCAAGCTCCGCCGGTAAAGCTCATTGCGGTTCCTTTGTCATTATCTGTCGTTGCCCGCCAAAATAAAGGAGCAGGCGGCGTAGCGATCATTTCACGACCCTCGTATTGTAGGGAAACGAGCGAACCTACCTGTTTCGAGAAAATAGCGATGAAGCCTTTCCCTGTCACGCTCATATTGACATCGCCTTCTACGACGACAACTTCGCCTGAAGGCTGCTCATTTTGACCGGTTGCCTCAATCACAAATGTTGTTTCACCAAACGTAGTCTCAAATCCAGCATCAGCCCACAGTGTAGCTTCTCTTAGAACTAAAGATGCCTGAATGCAGTACTCACCTGATGTCCCTTCAACATTCGGCAGCTCAATTGGCAGACTATATTCGCTCTGCGCTTCGACTTCGATATTCGCTTGCCCAGCGGCAATTTCCTTACCCTCATGGAATAGACGGTACACAAGCAACACTTCATCTGTATTCGCAAATAAATTCTCGTTCACGATGTTAATATGAGTTCGGGTTGGTTCCAGCTTGATATTTTGATACAGGAATTTAACTTCCTGCATTTTAGGCGTGATTTGACGATCAGCAAAGACGAGACCATTGCCGCAGAAGCTATAATCGGTTGGACGATCCTTGAAATCCCCGCCGTACGCTAAAAACTCACGGCCATTTCTGTCCTTTTTCATAATCGCCTGATCGATATAATCCCAAATAAAGCCGCCTTGATACATCGGATATTTGTTCTCAAGCTCTGTATATTTATGAAGTCCGCCAACTGAATTCCCCATCGCATGCATGTATTCGCAGCTCAGATACGGTTTATCTGGCTGACTATTGAGGTACGCTTCAATATCCGCTGGCTTCGCATACATGCGGCTTTCCATGTCGCTCGTAGCCCCATAATTGCGATCGTAGAAAACACCTTCGTAGTGAACAAGTCGCGTAGGATCCGTCTCGCGGAAATAGTTGGACACATTGAGAATAACTTGCCCCGCATACGACTCATTACCACAGGACCAAATGAGAATCGACGGATGATTCTTATCCCGCTCCACCATCGAAATCGCGCGATCCATGACGATGTCCTGCCACTGCATATCATTGCCTGGAATATTCCAGGAAGGCTCGACTGCGCCCATCTTTTGCCATGAGCCGTGCGTCTCTAAGTTCATCTCATCAATGACATAGACCCCGTACTCATCACATAGCTCATACCAAAGCGTCTGGTTAGGATAATGCGACGTACGAACTGAATTAATGTTACTGCGCTTCAACGTTTGAATATCCCACAACATATCCTGCTTCGTAATGGCACGTCCGCTGCGGCTGTTGAATTCATGTCGATTGACACCTTTGAAAACGATGCGTTTCCCATTGATGCACATCAGCTTGTCTTTCATTTCAAAACGACGGAACCCTGTCTTCTGGACGATGGCTTCAACTACACTCCCGCTCTCATCGTAAATCGAGATACATGCGTTGTATAAATACGGGCTTTCCGCACTCCAAGGCTGAACCGTACCTGCTGAAAGGTTGAAGATCAGGTTACCCTTGCTGAATTCACCCTCTTCGGAGAGAATAATACGCCCTTCAGCATCCTTTAATTCAAGCTTAGCGCGGATGGATTCCACATACTCTTTGCGAAGCTTGAGCTCAATCTCCAGCAAACCTTGCTCATAAGTGTCATCCAAATCTGCCTTCACGCGCATATCCCATACGTGCACTTTAGGTACGGTGTACAAATACACCTCGCGGAAAATACCCGACATCCGCCAGAAATCCTGGTCCTCCAACCAGCTCCCTGTGCTTCGCTGATAAACCTCAACCGCCAGTTTATTCTCACCTTCACGAATATGAGGCGTTAAGTCAAACTCGGCAGGCGTAAAGCTATCTTCGCTGTATCCGATAAATTCACCATTAAGCCAGACATAGAAGGCCGATTCTACGCCTTGAAACGAAATATAGACGGGCTTGCCAATCATATTTTGCGGTAATTCAAAATTTTTCACATAGCTGCCAACGGGATTATGCTCTTGCGAAATGTGAGGAGGACGAAGCGCCTCTACCCCATCCCACGGATACATCGTGTTGACATATTGCGGCTGGCCCCAGCCTTGAAGCTGGATATGACCAGGCACTTGGATATGCTCCCAGCTGCTGCAGTTGTAATCCAATTGATAAAAGGACTCCACACGACTCGTGGGGTTAACCGCATAGTTGAACTGCCAGCGACCGTTCAAGCTATGCCGCATAGCCATGGGTGCGGCTGCCTCTGCAGACGCCATTGAATCATAATACCGATGATCCGAATGGGCTTCCAGCCGGTTCACTTTGAAAACTTGCACATCTTGAAGCCAATCAAGGCTTGGTACCGAATGTTTCATAGAACTATGCCTCCCGAGAAATAAGACCCACGAAGGGGTCTTGTTTACATACTATTTTACAGAACCTACCATACCCGCGACAAATTGTTTTTGCATTAAGAAAAATACTAGCGCAGTCGGCAGCGTTGAAATGACAATCGCCGTCATGATGACCCCAAAATCCGGTGTATAACTAGAACCTAGATTAGAAATCAATAGAGGAATTGTTCGTTTTTCCGGAGTTTGCAAGACGATCAGCGGCCACAAGTAATTGTTCCAGCTCGACATAAAAGTAATGATGGCAGCGGCTGAATACGTTGTTTTCATCGTTGGCATATAAACACGGAAAAACAGGCCTAACTCGGTCAATCCATCGATACGCCCAGCCTCTAGCAGCTCCTTCGCAAACATTTTCGTGCTTTGACGGAAGAAGAAGATGAGAAAAGCTGTTGTAAATGTCGGAAGGACGACAGCGTTCATTGTGTTGATCCCGATCATTGGAACCGTACGGGATAGACTGGAAAACATTTGGTAAAGCGGAACCATCAATGCCGCGAACGGAATCATCATGGAGACAAGCAGTAAATTGAACACGATATCCTTCGCTTTGCTCCGATAGATTTCAAAAGCATAACCAGCCAGTGAAGCAACCAATAATGCCAAAATGGTTGTAGTCAATGAGATCTTCAAGGAATTCCAAAGCGCGGGAACGAGATTGATTGATTTGGTTAATTTGTCGAAGTTATCCATGAAATGCGATCCTGGTAACATTCTGCCCTGCGTAACGTCCACAGATAGATTCGTGGAGCTAATAACCATCCACAGGAAAGGAAAAATGGAAATAACAGCCACAGCAAACAGGAAGACATAGATGATTGTACGTCTTAACACTATCATTTCTTATCACCTGCCAATTTGATTTGAAGGACAGATAACACAATGATCATAGCTACAACTGAATAAGAAACCGTTGCCGCATAGCCAAAATCAGGTGTGTATTTAAACGAAAGATTGTAGATGTATTGCGATATGGAGAGGGTAGAATTACCTGGGCCACCCTTCGTAATATTCATAATCTCATCGAACAATTGTAAGGTTCCAATCGTCGAGGTAATGGATGTGAAGAGAACAATTGGCTTAAGCATTGGGAACGTAATAAAGAAAAACTGTTTGAACGCAGAGGCTCCGTCAATACGCGCAGCTTCATAAATGGAGTTATCAATGTTTTGCAAGGAGGATAGGAAAAAGATCATATTATATCCTGTCCAGCGCCATGTAATGGCAAGAATAATCGTAACTTTTGCCCAGAAGGGATCTGAAATCCATGCGATGGGCTGTGAAATCAAGTGAATCTTCATTAAAGCCATATTGATCAAACCATCGTTGCCAAACAAGTATTTGAAAACAACCGAGTAGGCAACCAGTGAGGTCACGCATGGCAAGAAAATTGCCGTACGGAAAAAACCTTTGAAACGAAGCTTGCTATCATTCAATAAGACAGAAATCATCATCGACAGCACGATCATAACCGGTACTTGGATAATCAAATAGATAAACGTATTTTTAACGGCCGTGATAAAGGTCTTATCACTAAAAAGCCGCTTATAGTTACTTAATCCATTGAAATGTAGATTAGCACCCGCGCCTGTTTTAAAGGAAAGCAGCAGTGCTTGAATCATTGGATAAAAGTAAAACAAACAAATCATCAATACAGCAATTGCGATAAACAGCCATCCCGTTAGCTTTGCACGGCTACGCATCGAGAAGTTCATTAGATTCAAATCCTTCCTATCATTTACGATGAAAAATCGAAACGCTGTCCCCTGCTTTGCATACTTCGCAATTCAGAGGTCAGCGTTCCATAGGTTAATGGGAAGAGAAACTTACTTAAGTTGGGACTCTGCTTGGGATTGAGCATCGCCGAATACTTTCGCAATGTCTTTACCCTTCAGGTAATTTTGCATCTCAACTTTGAGAATATCTTCAATCGCATACGTATGCAGACCATAGTTGACTTTAGGAATTTGAGCCGTCCATGTTGCGAAATCAGAAATCACCTTTTGACCTCCGAAGAAATCGTCGGCTTTCGTGTAAGCTTCACCTTGCGCAGCAGGTTTATAGGTACCAACAACCCCTACGTCTGTCACTAATTTTTGATACAAATTCACATCAGAACCGAGCGTTTTTGCTAGGAAATCAGCAGCTGTATCTTTACCTGCACTGTTCAATACATACCAGGAGCTGCCCCCAAGGTTAGATGCGTTGACAGAACTAGCTGTATTTTTCAATTTAGGGAAAGGAACAACAGCCCATTTTCCGGATTGATCCGCTTGTGATTTAATCGAAGGCGTAATCCAGTTCCCCGTCGGAACAGAAGCAACAGCGCCACTATTGAAGCCAGCTAGGAAGGAGTTCCAGTCCGAGTTAATTTTAACGATATTCGCATTCATAATTTCTTTGTACGTTTCGAAAGCTTCTTTCAATACCGCGTTGTCTTTCAGATCTGGCGTTGTGCCATCGCTTTTCAGATACCAAGAACCAGCGGATTGAATCATCATACGAACTAAGCCAAGATCATTCGGATCTTGTGTTAGCAAATCTTTACCTGTTTTTGCTTTAACCGCTTTACCGACTTCGATGAACTTCTGCCAGTCGATATTTTTCAAATCATCAACTTTATAGCCAGCTTGTTCCAAATAATCTTTACGCACATATAGACCTGTTACGCCAGAGTCAAATGGTACACCGTATTGTTTGCCGTTTAAGCTCGTTGGACCCAGCTTGTATTCAGCGAAATCAGAAGCCTTAATGGATGCGGACAAATCTGCAAATGAATCCGGATATGTTTTCAAAAAGCTTTGTGCACGGTAATCTTCAATCAATACAACATTCGGGAGACCTGACGTTGAACCGGAATTCAACCCTGTGTTCATCTTTTGAATAATGTCATCTTGCGCATATTCAATCACATTGATTTTCACATCAGGATGGTCTTTCGCATAGGCTTCTTTCGCTAGGTTCATGGCTGCGATATTAAAGTTCTTATCCCATGCCCAAACTGTAATCTCCTTACTAGTGCTTGGAGCGCCTCCGCTTGGAGTAGTAGTTGAGGACGAGTCTGGCGAGTTACTTGAACATGCTGTCAAAAGCATAAAACTTGCAAGTAAAACCGTAGAAATTTTCTTCTTCATATGATCCCCCTTGATGATTTGATAGTGTTGTAAGTGCTTACTTATAGATAATATCACTTGGGTAAAACGTCTTGTTAGAACGAAATTTGCTGAAATTAGCGTTTTTATTGTATCTGTAAATCCGTCCTCAACCACGCATTAGTAATATTTTTATATTTTGTATTTATTTTAGATTTCTATTCTGCTATTTGTATTGTTCGGTACTCCATGGAAGCTTAATGGCTACTTTCGTTCCTTGACCCAACGAGCTTGTAATCGTAACCCCGTACTCTTCTCCGTACAAAAGACGCAGTCGATCATGAACATTGCGAATACCAATCCCCGTAAACGACTGCTTCGCACTTGTGGGATTAGGTATTTCATCCGGTTTGTTCGACAGTTCCATGCCATCCCCATTATCAACGACTTCACAGAGCAGCGTCTCTCTCTCCTTCGTGACGATGACGTAAATATATCCAGCACCTTTGTTATTAAAAGCATGGAAAAAAGCATTCTCAATGAATGGCTGCAGCATCAGCTTTGGTATTTGCGCAGGCAAGCAGTCCGGTGAAACAAAGTAATCCACTTTAATCCCTTGGCCATAACGAATCTGATTAATGAACACATAATGCTTTAAATTCACCATCTCTTGCACAACGGGAATCGTTTCTTGAACATTGCTGATCGTATTCTGCAGGAGTGAAATGAGGGCATGAATCGTTTGCGTGGCGGTCTCTTGACTACCTCGTTGAACGAGAATGTTAACGGAAGCCAGCGTATTGTATAGAAAATGCGGATTAATCTGTTGCTGCAGCGCGGCTAACTCTGCCTTCCGCTGCTCCTTCTGCGTCTCAACCAACTGGGAGATATAGTCGTTCAGCTCGTCGAGCATAAAATTGAAAGAGCGGCTAAGCTCCCTTGTCTCATAGGTGCCGGTTTCTGCCATATAATTGTGAAAATTCTCTTTCGTCACCGTGGACATTTTCTTAACAAGCTTTCTTAACGAGAGCGTCAGTCTTCGCGTGATGACATACACGATGAGTACAGCCGCGACGACGATTCCAGCAACAAGGAAGAAAATCGCTTTTCGGTTGAGCATTTGACCTAGTGCAGCGTCCTTATCAATAACATTGACGATGTAGAAGTCGTACAAAGGCAAATCCTTAGCCACCACAATGACATCCTTGTGAGACATTTTCATTTCATCCTCGGCCAGACCAAGTTGCTGAATCCTTTTGGCACTATCCAAAAGTTCTTTCGAAGTAGTTCCAATCAGATCATCTCGATTGCTGGAAACAATCAGACCTTGTCGATCCAAGATCATCACATCATTTCCCTCACTTGTGAAGCTGCCATAAATCGATCTAAAATCACTTTCTTTCATGATGAGATATAGCGTCCCATACCACTCTTTATTGACAGGTTCAATCAGAGCCTTGGTGGCAACCAGGCCTTGATCTCCAGACCTCGGAGTTCCTTCGTTCAAAAAGCTGTACATCAGTCGTCCAGGCTGGTTCTGCGACTGTTGTGTTATCGGATTTCGCCCTAAATCCTCCGTGGTACCGGACCAGTAGGTACGATCACTCGTATAGCTTTTGCCATTGATACCCGAAATGATCATCCCAATGTTCTTGGCTCCAATACCCGACTGGATTCGCTTCATCTGTTCGCTCATGCCGAAGGTCACCCTGGAATTCGTTACAGAGTCGACATCTCCTGCGGTCAGAAAACTCTTAATCGCACCACTTTGTGCAGCGTTAATGGCAATATTAACATTTGTATAATGAATGGATTCCAAACCGCTTTTAATTTGTTCAATAATTTTCGAGTTCGTGATACTGAATGTCTTCACAAACAGCTTTTGCGACATTTGCACAGTAACCCAAGAAGTCGCAACCGTGACCGCGATCATGCTGAGCACCATCACCAAAAACAATTTACTAAATAAGCTTTGATCGGCGATCCTTCTAAGCCATGCCCCCATAGGTTTGCTGTCCCTTCGTTTTCATTTTTTGCGGTAGTGGCTAGGTGAAGTACCCATCAATTTACGAAACACTTTCGTGAAGTAACTATGATCGGAGTACCCCACAAGACTACTAATTTCTGAAATGGAAAGCTGCGCGCTGCCCCTTAATAACTCACATGCACGCTCGATTCGAATGCGGTTTAAATACTCATTAAAGCCTTCTTTATTATGAACGGTGAAATAATTGGATAGATACGAAGGGTTAAAATGAAACCGTTTGGCGACATCCGTCAAGGTTAGCGGCTCAGCAAAATGCTCATCCAGATACGTTAAAATCTTTTGTATACCTGGTGGGCTTGCTTTGTTACCTGTCACGCAGTCTGTCGCTTCCATCAGAAACTTGGCTAAAAGTGAACGCACTTCCCCAATATGTTTGGCTTCATGAATGGCGCGGAAATACTCATACTTCGCTTCATCCAGCGAGCTTGCCTCATAGTGGAAATGCAGCAAAGTGACAATGATATTGAATAAGCTATGCCCCAGAAAAGATTTAAACTCGAACATATCTGTATCCAGCCTGCCAGGCATGGAATCTACGTAACGGCTGAGACGTTCAAAGGCTAGCTGAAATTGTTGATGGTTCAGTTCAGCCGTAAACGCCTCCGAATCAAACGCTTCCTGGTTCACTTCCTCATCCTCCAGTTCATTTGCAAAGAACAGCTGTTGATCCGAAAGAAAGAAACGGTGATCCAATACTTTTAAAATATCATTCGAATAGACGTCATGAAGCTCTTCGATTTTCGCGAAATTCTTGCTGAGTGCGACATAGAAGGATAACCCACCTCTCACGCCAGCTTCCACCAATTGTTCAGCCAAATAGATGGCATCTGCTCTGCCAACATCCGCTGTATTCAGCAAAAACCGGATATGGCTATCTTGAAGTGAAAGACGGTGGATAACCACAGGGTGTTTAACATCCTGAACCAAACCTTTCAGAAAAGCTTCGATCCATTCCTCATTTCGTTTCATGACAGATGAGCTGTCCTTCATATCTGCAACGAATAGGACAAAGCATGGATATGGAAAATGGGTGCTAATTTCCGCAACGTCAACCTCCATAGCGTAGCCCGAAATCAGCTTGTCCAACACATAGTCGACCGACTGACCGTTGTCATTCGTAAACTCCATGTGCCTGAATGCGGGCATGTGCTGAACGGTCTTCTTTAATACAGCTAAAAGTGAATTCGCATCCAATTTAGGCTTTAGTAAATAATCCGCGACACCGTTCTGAAACGTTGAACGGACATACTCAAATTCACCGTAGCTGCTGAGCACCACGATTTCTATCTCTGGATATAAGCCTTTTACAACCCTGACTAATTCCTCCCCATTCATGACCGGCATCACAATATCCGTTAGGATCATGTTGGGTTGAAATTGTTTAACCATGTCTAGCGCATCTTTCCCGTTCGAAGCCTCGCCGACAATGTGAAAGCCTTCACTTTCCCAATCAAGCAAATGTCTGATGCCTTGACGCACCAGCATTTCATCATCCACAATTAATACCTTGCAATATGTCTCCATGACTTACTCCTTTATGGCATAAACCTAGCTTTCCACTATTTGGTTGAACGATGTATGGATCTCTGTCACATTAATGAAAAAAGATTGAACACTGGAGATTCCAGGTCCAACCTTTATTGATGGTACATCTCATTATGGCAAAATACAAATAAATCGCAAATTATAATTGGTTTTCGCCTATAACACTCGTATGGATTAATAATAGATGGTTCATGAAGGGAAATTAGAAGAATCCCTTAGAAAACACTAGCTTTGTGTGTATCTGGACACCATCTTGCCGAACGGAAATATTGAATTAATGTTTCCATTGCTTCTTCTGTACGAAGATTGCCCAAAACTTCGAAAGCGTAAGCCCGTACATATCGGTCTTTACTGGACAGTGCTTTCTTAAGCGCACTTAGCACGATAGCCGGGTCTCCCTCGCGACCAGCACGAAGCAGCGATAGGCACGCTGTATAGCCTATTTTATTACGAATATATCCTTGGTCATTTATAAAATATCCCGCTTTCTCTACTGCTTCCTCAGACTCACTCTGTAAAGAATTTACCAATGTTTCCGCCAAAGCCGGAACAATCAAATTCGCAGGTTGAACCTTAATACCCAGCGATTCAACCGCATTACGGCGTACCCACTCGCTGTTATCTTTCGTTGCTGTGATTAAGGCAGAAGCCACTTCAGCAGACGTATAGTTTAACATCCCTAGGACGAATGCTGCCAAACCTCTGCGCTTTTCATCAGGATGACCGAGCATTGTCAATAACCCTGGTACCGCAGCAACTCCAGAGCTTTGCAGACCATACGCAGCTCGAGTAGCTACCAAGTGCGTGCCGTCCTGCAAATGCTTCAACAACTCCACTGCCCCCTTAGAGCCCATAGTTCCAAGGGCGTAGGCAGCGTTCAAAGCACTAATTTCATCCTCTTGCAGCAATCGTCCAAGCTCTTGAATTTGTTGATCATGGGCATTCTCATCGCTGTTAGGAGCTTGCCCACGCAGCCAATTCCACACATCAAGCCACAAATCCTCGTGCTGCGCCGGAACATTTTCAGGTGATACAAAATTTGAATTGGAGTGATTCCACGTTGGTTGTTTCGGAGTGCTTAACCGAACAAATTGAAACTTAAGCATATAGCGATCGCGTTCAGAATGATTGATTGATGCTTTATGCCACAGGTCAAAGTGAACCAAAACCATCGTTCCTGCTTTCCCCGTAGGTAGAAGGTATTCTGCATCATCACCAAGAAATTTTTCATAATACTGCGATCCCGGCATGATTGTTGTTGGACCCATTTCTTCTGTAATATCTTGTGTATAGTAGAAGATCATCGCCCACCAAGGCCTGTGACTACGCATGGATGACCAGTAACCATCCTTATGCCATTTACCACCACCAGGAACTGGATTACCCGGCTGATTGTAATGACAATGACGATGAGGATGCATATAGTAATCTGTGCCAAGCACGCTGGTTAAAGCCCCCTTCACCACTGGGGTTTCAAAGAACTGACCAATCTCTGGAACACGCGGTAAAATATTGTTACCGGGATTCCCTTCCTCATGCAAGACTACATTGATTTTCTTCATAGTTTCTAGATGAAGCTCTGGTGATACCTCATTCTGAAGCACAACATAACCTCTCGTGATAAATTGCACCATTTGTTCATCAGTCAATAAATACTTAGCATCTAACATAAACATTCACTCCAGTTATATGATTTAAGGTACAATAAGAATATACCTTTTTCGATCACTTTCGTATTTAGAGATGAATCTTCATTTTGCACAATTGTCAGGTTTTCTCTAAAAAGAATAATTAGAAATTTCATATTGGAGGTTTACATCCTGTTGGACTTCTCACAGTTTCATCCTTATGTTTACTATGCAACTCAGTACCCATTTTCGAAAAGCCAAACCAGCTTACCTCGAATTTGTTATGCTAGCTCGTTATATTTAATTAGCGAGGGAAAAGGAATTCTTCATACCGAAGGACGCAGCCACGAAGCGTTACCCGGCTCACTATTCTATTTACCGGCGGGGCAACCGCACGAATGGATAGCGGATCATGAATCACCTATGGTGCATATTTGCTGTTATTTTGACTGGAATCTTACAGATAGAAAATCAATTTTTAAGTCTCCCAGTCCGATCTGCTATGATCCCTTGCAGTTGAAGTCATCGCTAATCGGTCCGAGCTTTCCTTACCCTATCCCCGAATATGTCAAGGTAGAGTCCGTTCGAGTTTGGATTGATTGGTTTAAAAGCTTCTATACGTCCGAAGAATTCACTTCAAAACGAACATTTGTTCGCAGTTTGCAGATCCAACGAAATTTTCAGAGCTTTATTGAATATTTTCTCACCTTCACACTTCAAGATATTATTCCCGACCCTCGGATCTATAAGACACTTGTAAAAATGGAACATGATCTCATGCAGGGGAGCCTACACTCACTCGAAGTTTACTACAATGAATTGCGAATTAGCAGGGGTTATTTCTTTGAGGTTTTCAAGAAAGCAACAGGATTTTCTCCTAATCAATACATACTTCATTTCCGACTTAACCGAGCTAAACAGGATTTGCAATCCTCTCAGTTAAGCATTACAGAAATCGCTGAGCGCCATCATTTTTCATCTGTTCATTATTTTTCTAGAATATTTCATAAAATAACGGGACAAACGCCTAGCGATTTCAGGGACTCATTCGACACATGAAAAAAAGCTTGGTATATATTTATACCAAGCTCAGATTGTTCAGTTCACAGGGAAATGATAAAAAGAAAGGGGTGGCATATACGTCAAGCTATCGAGCGGGAAATAAGTTGCCGGATTTCTTTCATAAGCACCATTTACATATACTTTTCCCTGAAGCAGCCGTCCAGGCTTTAATTGGATGGTGTTCTTACCGGATATATACCATTCAATTATGTCTACCTTTCCTTCTTCATCTTCCAACGTAAATACGGGATGACTCGGGCCTGTGTGGAGCAAATATCCACCTACATCATCGAACTTCAGTTCCACCATCGTCTCTCCCAAGGCATCGTTGTTCAATCGGGCATCGCTGATAACTGCGGCACGGTAATGAAGTTTTTTACCGTAAACCGTTGCTAACGCCGCTCTCGCCATACGTTCCCCGATTAACAAATTACCTGCAGGGCTATTATGAATTTCATCGGAAAGCGGACAATCGATTGCTGGAACAAGGCTCACATGAGGGATCGTTAGCGCAGCCATCCGCTGCTGTTCTCTCACCGTGCCCCAAGATCGATCTGCTTCATTCACGGCTTGAGATGCAGTATGCCGATTTAACTGAACGGTTATGAATGGGAGACTGGCGTCTTGCAAATCACGCCGCCACTCGCTGACCATGATGCCAAACCTATCCATGTAAGTACTACATTCTTCCGGATTACAATCGCTACAGCCCTGATACCAAAGCACGCCTTTAACAGATCCACCAACCGATTTCACAATGTTTAACATATTGCGATATAGTGTGCCCTCTTCTTGCGGATTCCACATCCGAAGAGGCGAGCCGCCTAAAGCGGTTTGTACGAGTCCTACCGGATAGCCCGTCTCCCGTTTGATCATACGTGCAAAAGCTAGAAAAGGAGAATGACCTGGGTTGGCACCCTCTCGGTTCTCGATATGTATCGTATTCGTTGATTCATTAAAGGGGTGAGACGCCAAATCCCATTTTCCGTTATTTCGTAACAGGTGAATACCCAACTCAGGAGGATCGTTAACCGGGCCTTTACCGTAACCTGCAGCATTACTCTGTCCAGCTATTACCCATAGATCCCCGACTCCGACATGATGGATCATATCTCCACGTATGGCCCATTCAAGCCCTGCTACACGTTCGATCTTCAGACACGTTTCGATACGGTACAAGCCACCTGCGGGCACATGATCTATCCGAACACTCCAGGCTTGTCCTTCGCCCATTGCAGCAGCTACCCATGCAACAACCATCTCAGCTGAGTCCTCTATGACAATTCGAGCGTACACTTGCGGTGACTTGGCCTCCTCGTTCGTGGACCAAACACCGGACATCTCTATTGAGGCCGCTCCATTCACTTGTTGAATAATCCCCCACGACTGCGGACCTTGCTTAATCATAACTCCAATCTGATCATTCCCCATTTAACACACCTCCACCTCTGATTTTACGATTGGTCATTTGACTACCAGTACCCTTTAATTCCTTTGCTTATACGAACGAGTGCCTCCAAATAAAAATAGTCTCCCCAGATCATAAAGTCGTCTACACAGCCATCTTTTTTACTTGCAACGTATGATCCATGCTTTAGAAGTCCCTCAGCAACCGGCAACGACATCGTTGAGTAATTCTCCACAAGGGAATGCATCGATTGATGGAACCCTTTCAGAAGCATCTCTCTTTCTGCATCCTCTTCAGGCAGCAGCTCTAACAATTCCAGAAGACCAGCGGCAACAATTGCTGAAGCTGAGCTGTCTCTTGGCGTTCCTTCCTCGATCGCAACATCGAAATCCCAGTACGCGACATGGTCTTCTGGTAAGTGCTCCAAGAAATAGATCGCGAGTCTCTTAGCTGTCTCCAAAAACACTAAATCTTTTGTGTAACGATAACACAAGGCAAAACCGTACACACCCCACGCTTGTCCTCGCGTCCAAGTCGATCCATCTTCATAGCCTTGATGTGTGCCACCGCGAAGGGCGTTACCTGTTTCTTGGTCGAAATAAAACGTATGGTACGAAGAAAAATCTCCTCTTACTAGAAAACGGCGACTTTTGAGCGCATGTTTATATGCGATATCATAGTAACTCTGCTCTCCTGTTTGCTCATAAGCCCAAAACAAGAGGGGCAAATTCATCAAGCAATCAATAATAATTCTGCCACCGTTAACAGGATCGCCTTCCTTGCCCCATGCTTGAATGGCTCCGTATGTAGGACGCCAACGGTCACGAAGCTTTTCAGCAGCCTTTAACGTGAGTTCACGAGCTTGCTCGCTGCAGGTAATCCGCCAATTAGCAGCAGATGATAACGTATATAAAAAGCCGAGATCATGATGATCAAGAGCAATATGCTGCTCTATCCTATTGCGGAAATTGTCATCGAAGGATTCAGCAGCCTGTTTGAACATTTCGTCGCCGCTATATTCATATGAAAGCCACATCATGCCAATGTAGAAGCCTTCGATCCAATCATCGTTTTCCCCCCAACGGTAACGTTGATTTTCAGTTATATGCGGGAGTAAGCCTGGGTATCGCTCGAAATTCTTTTTAATTTTAGACATGGCGTCTTCAATTGCTGTTTGCCACATAGTGTTTCACCTCTAGAATATAGGATTAATTTAGCCTTAGGTATAGTTAGAACAGCGTACTAAAAAATTATAAACAAAGTTAACCATAGTAGGTATGTACAGTGGTTAGACGATTGTATGGAATTTTTATCAATGGAATCGCTTGCATATATTAGATCGATAACTGCTCATTTGACATGCGATACTGAGTTGGAGTTACGCCAAAGCTTTTTTTGAATATTTTAGCAAAATAGTAATAGTCGTAATATCCCACATTCTCAGCGATGTCATTAATAGAGCGATTCGTCCCTCTCAAAAGCGTACACGCGCGCCCGATACGGATTTTGAGCAAGTAATTGGTAAAATTCTCCTTCATTTCCCTTTGGAATAGCTGACTCACATATTTGGGATGGAGATCGAACTGCTCAGCAATGGTCTGAATCGAAACATTCTCCTGAAAATGTTCGTCTACAAATTTAATAATTTTCTTAAACGTAACGCTGGTTGTTATCTCTGTAGTCACTGCTTCTTTCTGACGCAATCTAACAGGAATAAATAATTTAAGTTCGTTTAACATCTTTGTGAAGCTCTCAAATCTCTCACAGAGCTGTTCATATGTCTGCATGTAATCTTCTTCCACTGAACTCTCGTTTGTAATAGATAGAATCGCATAATAAATGTGAAGTGCGTCTTGAACCGTTAGTTGTGACGTATTCGCCATCAAGGTAAGTTCAACAAAGAGATTAAACCGTTCGTTAACTTGCTGGCTGATGTATACGTATCGATCTGGTTGCTATTCCCATGAATAAAAAATTGATAGGAAGCCTCCGCTGCTGTTTGAATCGCTGCATGAATTTGCCCAGGTTCAACAACCTGCACCCCTTGTCCGATTCCACTAATACCGGAGAACTCCATCGGCTGTACCCGAGAGAGGGCAGGCCTTTAGCGGATTGAACTAAAACAAATAAGAGACCCTCAGCAACGGACTGAGAGTCTATGATTATTTATTAAAATGGGATCGACTAATTGAGTAAGAAGCTGGCAGGTGCGTATCTATGAAGGTCAAACCTCAGTTGGCTGTCCTTAATTTCTAATAATTCGCCGACTCTTTCTCCTCGTAGATTAACCGGCATTGCAGTTGTAAATGTTGCAGATGCTGGTAGGGTGACAGTGAGTACTCCAGAGACACCTGCTTGTTCCCATACTCGCAAAAGAGTGCCCTCTCCATCAGGGCTGGTTCCGAATGCAGTGACTTGTGTCCCTTTACGGGAAACATGGACTCCGGACTGTTCCACTGGCAGCGACCTGCCCTTGCCTGTGGCTGTGTTCACCATTAAAGGATTGCGAGCTTCAAGCGCGGGCGTGGCTATGACGGCGTCAGCGGGCGTCTTGGTGTCAAATGTCCACAAGCGGACACGTGAACTCCAGGTGCCAGGGTACCAGTAGCGGAAATTGGTGTTCCATTGATTGTTGTAGAGATTGAGATAGACGACAGGTTCTATTGGAGTGAACTCCTCAGCATCTCTTGAAAACTTCCAGCAACCAGGACGATCAAGGCTTATCAATGGATGGTCAAGCGGGCAAACTGCGATGCCAGCGCCATCAGCGTCAGTGATTGTCACTCCGTGGCCCACCGAGAATAGGTCCCGATTTGCCCCCGGAAGAATATCAGTTGCAGGATTCATGGCACCGAGTTGGCGATATACATGGAACTGTGGCGCTGCTACGTTGAACGGCAGGCAGAGCCAGTCCGCCTCTGGCCAATTATCCTTCTCTTTATTGTGAATGGTCAGCTCAAGGTCAATAAAAGGTTGGTATTGATCCAGCGTAATCTTTAACATCGTAGCTGGCATATGGTTGCTCGGATCAGCAGGGCACTCGATCGTAACCGAACTCGATCCAAATTTAACGACACCATTAGCACTAGTCGCAGCACGATAAGGCACCTGATCTTCAGAGATCATGCCAATTTTATGCATACCAGGATGCGGCCAATCTTTGGCACGCCCCATCTGGTACTTCATTGTGTAGTCCAGCGTCTGTTCGAAGGTGAAACGCTCGTTAAGGTATTGTCCGAATTGATGTGACGCGGAGGAGTCAACCCACTCACGCCCTGTTCGTTTGTCAATAAGTGATACTATATAAACGCTGCTCGGGTCTATTACGATCTTGTAAAAGTCATTTTCAAGACAGTTTCCTGCTTGCTCAGATTCTGGGACAACTTTGGAATTGACTTTAGGTGTGTAAGTTTTATATCCACAAGGTGGGATATCCTTGGCAAAAAAGACAAACTGACTGCATTTCCATTGTCCCTCCATCTCTTCTCCGCTGCTGTTGTCGATCATGGAAGTCACTTCACGATCTAGCTCTATCTCGACAATTCCTGAACGCGTCCAAGGCAATGGATTATACACAATAATGTCCCCATGAGCGGCAATTACATTTTCGGAAAGTGCTTTGAGATTCGTGTTAGCAATGGTATCGGTAATTTTGGCAGCGTTTCGGATATAATCCGTTTTGTCCACCCACGAAGCCTCAAGATTCGCCACCAATTCGGGATCGGCCTGAGCAAATTGATCTCCATATTGTGTGATACATGGCGCCATTCCCCAAGTATGCTCTCCGTAGAGCAAAATTTGTTCATAAGCTTGCTCAACATCATCCACTATCGCAGGCTGCTGTACGCCCCATATGCTGAGTTGGGTGTTCAGTGCCTCAGAAGCAGCAAGCTGGGGACGTACAGCGCGAGATGTCTGTACACCTTTCGGGTCGCTCATGATGCCATGAACCCAAGTATCAGGCATTTCACCTGTAACGACAGGTAGTTCTGGATTGTCGGCAAGAATCGAGGTTACGAAATCATCCATCGTGCCCATACGTATTTTAACACCAGGAAGCCTGCGCTGTGCCTCTTCAAAAATGGTTTGGATCAAATCGGCAGACGGGGGGCCAGAGTTGTCCTGCGTGACTAAAATCGCAGGCCAGGCTTTATATGACCAGCCTTTCGGCGGGATTAAGTTATAGCCATTGCTAGGATCCCCCCCTCCCCACCGTTCAGGCCAGTGAAGACCTGTAGCAGTGCCATAGGTGTTGGAGTACAAGGCAAGTACGCGAGAACCATCTGGGCCTTCCCACCAGAAGAGTCCTGGAGTGGAGACAAAGCCGCTCGGCCAGTTGCATCCGATGTGAATAAACTGGACGCCACTGTTCCCTAGAACCGTCGCCAATGCTCCACCATGTGAAGGGACATCGGTCATTTTACCGGAAAGAGGCAATGGCATATTGTACTTTCGACATAGATTGGAGGCGAAGGCTAAGCCGCGAGCCATTTCCTCCGGTTCGCAAGCATCGGACTCTAGCGTGAACGGCAATGCATGAACCTTGAAACGACCAGATTTAACATAATCGTTGAGGCGATTTTGACGCTCTTGCGTTTGGCCATCCCAATGATCAAATACCTTAGACATGACCCATCCAGGGCTTGTCCAAGCGAATTGCTGCTCTGACGGCAAATGATTTCCTTGATCCATGATATCCATAGCCCTGTCAATCATCGTGGTGCGAATATAGTCGACGAACTCATTGACACGGTGTGTATAGCCTATGTCAAAGTGTGTTTTACAAACAACGATGACCTCCTCCAAATTCGGCCATTCCATGTCTACCTTTGAATGATTGTTACGCATAATAGCACCTCTTTAGAGTTAAATATGACGGTTTGGAGAGCCCATCTCCTTCTTCAATTTCTTTACAATCCTTCAGTCCACCGCTCGTAAGCTTTATTTGTAATTGGCTGCCAATACGTGGTCGGATTATTGTCAAATGCATTGTTAACATTGCTACACGCAATTGTCGAAGATGCTGAAATATTCAGCAAATGTATTTACCCTATTTTACTCCGAAAGCGCTATCAAATGTATGGATGATCCTGATAATTACTATGTAGATTAGTTAGATTATGAAAAACGACTCCACTATGCATCGGCATGGAGAGTCGTTCATCATAAAGGCATTACTGTTGTTGTGTTAACAAATATTGCGCGTCCCTTAATAAATAATCAGCTGCTTCAGTTGTAATGTGTTTTCCACGCTGCGCCTTCACATGATTTACAAAGTCAACAAGGTTATTTGCACTCAACTGGCTCTGCAAGCTGTTTGCAATCCCTTTGTTATCAATCCACTTTGCAGTCTCCAATCGAGTTACCAAGGACTTTAAGGAGCTAATAGTTGCTGTGGTCTGGAAAGTTACATCCATATGAGTTGTGTTCCCCGCCAGATCAGTTGATGAAAGGGTAAACGTATGTGACCCTAGAAGCAGCGTGTACAGAGGAATTATTTCCCCAAGCTTCACATTCAAATTATCTAGCTTAACTAATGTTTTTTCTGCGTCGACCCCACTCAAATTATCGCTTAATACTGCAACGGGTGTAATGTCTCCGGAATTATTAAATTTACCATAAACGACTCCGGTCACCATGATTACAGGGCTAGTTTTATCCAAACTTATGCTAATCGTATGAGGTTGTTCCACATTCCCAGCATGGTCAACACTCCAATAAGTAAGCGAATGAATCCCGTCCGTCGAAAATGTGACGGCATTACCGCTTTGCTGAGCACCTCCGTCAACAACGTAATAGGTGCTTGCAACTCCTGAACCCAAATCAACAGCGCTCAAGGTTACAGTCGTATCCTCGTTAACCAATCCTGCAGGAGCATTATCCGTCGTATCTGGAGGGATAAAATCCGCCTTATATTGAGACGAATTCAGGATAGCATAAGCTTTTCCAGGGATCGACACTTTCGGGTTAAATAACAATTCTACCCCTTGCGCCGTCACACGGAATGGCGTGTATTGCTCCAATGAAATCAACGTTGAATCTCCGATTTCAGCTATATCTTTCACTTTCGCGCCAATCGCTGATCCGTCCCCAAATCTAGTCTGAATCCACCGTCCCTTGAGCAAATCTGCATGCAAGACATGACCGCTCACGGTAATCGTATTCTCGCGAACCACCGGATCAAGGCCAGTATTAATAGAAGCCGTTGTTGCTGCTGTGATTTCCAATACTTGTGTGTCATGACCGATCACAGAATGATCCTGCTTTTGCACTTTACCTGGTCCGTATACGTAGGTATACACAAGTTTACCGGTCAACGCGTCGATTCTGGCAATCGCAATGCTTCCGGAGAAAGTGATGCCTTGGAAGCTGCGCTCATTCAGATCACCGCTCGTATAAATGATGTCCTTATAGACAACGCTAGTTACGACCGCAATATTCGTCATCGGGTCCGAATCGTCCGCCTTATGCCACTCAACATGATCGATCTTTCCTGTTTGGCCATTCTTCAGCGTTTCATAAACGGCACCATACTGCGTGATTTCGCTGCTGTCCGCCACAATATGTCTTCTAGTAAGATGCGGTGTTACATACTTGGATTCATCGGCCTTTGTTGAGATTCTTCTAGCTGTCGGAAGGCTCGATAGGAACACATCCGATCCGTTCACGCCATTCATGAAGGTGCGTATGGATGAGCCTGTTTGTTGTCCTGTCCAGGTGAACGAGAAGCTATCAGCACCAGATCCGGCTTTCGGATTAAGCAGATAATTCCTGTCCGATGCGAGTCCTGCCGTGCTGTTAATGCTTGTTAAATACGCCTGGAGATTTGCCGCCCCTGTTTCATTGAGCGTGATTCCTTCGGTTTGAACGTTCATGTTCTCGAGTTCGGCACCTCGCTGATAGATCTCATGTGCCTGACCGCCTTGCATGCGTGTCAAGTCGAAGGTATAGTTGCTATTCCCGTCCAGGTTGACCATCATAAGCAAACGTCTGTTCATCTCCGCACCCGCACCTGCCGGACCTGGATCTGAAGCTTCGACGAGTTGGACTTGCTTGCCATTCGTTGATCCCGCATCATAGGCTAATAATGCTGGCTCCGTCCATGCCTTTGTTGATTTTGTATTAGCTCCGTCCTGTCTCCATACCCAAGGCATATTTCGCCATAATGGACGGAATGTAGCAAAGCGTAAAGCAGGACCGCTTCCGTCCGCATAGGTGGACGATCTTATATACCCTGTGTAAGGCAGCAGTTCTACGCCGGCCCCCCACAGATCAAGGGATAAAAAGTTCGAATGGGTGTGTCCGCCCGCAAAGCCTAAATCCGTTGGCTGGAACAACAAGCCCGCATGGGTTGCTTCACTTGAATCGCCTTGAAGTAAGCCGTAGTAGCCCAAAGCCGGCAGTTCGATATTGGCTATTTCCTTCGTAATAGGCAATGGCTGAGGACTTCCGTATTTGCCGTCGCTGTCGCCAAGCGGGATTGCTGATCCATCTGGATAATGCATTTTCGTATTGTCGACGACACTCAACCCTAATAACGGCCATCTTGTAGCCAGGTCTGTCTGATCCAAATGAAGACCTAATCGAGCATCCACATAATCCTGAGGATCTGTCCAGTGCTTGAGGACGCCCAAGGTAGTAAGCGCATTTCCGAAAGTCTGCCCTTGATAAGAGACAGTTTCTTCAAACCACGTGCCGTCAGAAAAATAATATTTTCCACTAAACAATTCATCATAGATATCAATGACTTCCCGGATTAAGTCCGGATCATTCAAAAGCGAGGCTGCAATAGAGACGAATCGGCCTCCATACGTCGTGATATTGGTAAGCTCCGTACTTCTCATCGCTCTGATCGTCTCTAGAGCGGCTGCACGAAACCAAAGATTCTCGATCGATTGCTTCACTTCTTCTGTACTTAACGTAGCATCTAGCTGTCCCCAAATATCAGAATCTATCAATCGGCCATAGGCATAGAACCCGTTTAGCGGAAAAATCGAGTTCCCAGATAAAAAGTCGCTGTAATTCGTATTCACCACAATGCGAGAATAATCTAAAGCCGAATAATACAGGATAAGCGCTGCTCTTTTGGCATATTTCGGGTCACTGGTCAGCTGATAAAGCTGAACGAATAACCTTGCATATTTTTCAAACTTGGTGTGTGAATTCGGGTAGGTCAATTTAGCCGACTCGGCCTGCACCGCTTGTAGGAAAGTTTGGTCAGCCATGTCAGTATAGGTTTGAAGCTCAGGGTACTTCGTCATTATCGTAGCGAAGCTGTAACCGAGTTCTCCTGGGTCCGAGCCCATTAGAACCGCACCAAGATCACTGTTACTGATCGCATGTGATTTCCAATCATTTGCCGGTTCCTTGACGGTAACTTGGAACGATTTGCTCAAGCCGGAGGCTTGTTCTGTCGCTGTTACGGTTGCCACTCCAGTATTCAGAGCTAGCAGTCCATTTCCTGCCACTTTTGCAATACTAGGGTTGGAGGATGTCCAGGTTACCTTCTCGATATAAGCTTGCTGTGGAACCGTCTGGTAGGTAAGCGCAGTCGCCTTTCCTTTATCCAAGGTCATATCCGGTATGATCAGCTCTTCAACCGCTTGAGCGATTTCACCGACCTTCATATAAGCAAACATGGTCCGGCTTGAGGTATGGGCTGTATTTGGATTTTGAATGATTTTATTCTGGGATACACCGCTCCAATTCCCTAAACTTAGTTTATCGACCAAGCGTTGTCCGTCGATCCAGACACTATACTGACGGTTCGGTGTGTCGACATCAACATAAATGTCATACCATTTATTCGCTACATAAGAGCTAAGTATGTTTTGTTTTGAGTCTTTGATTTTACCATTCTGATCGAAGGTTAGAAGCAGTGGCCACGCATTATCCGTCGGATAATTAGTCGACTTCATTTCAAAGAAACCTCTGGAGGAATCCGTGTTATTGAATTTCACACGGGTATTAATCCCGAAGCGGTCGGTTTTGCCAAAGGATTTGAAAGCATTTAACCCGCTGGTGACAGCCTCCATATAAAAAACTTTGCTTGAGCCATCATCCATTAAACCTGCACTGCTGGCACCTGGTGTAGTTGTTATTGCCCCCATAAACCTGCCGTCAATTGTTGTAGTAATGGTGGAAGTGCCAGTTACCTGAGGCGTATACTGGTTGAAGTCAATATTGAGATAGGACGGATTGATGAGCAAAGGCGTTTTAAACGGCTTCACTGTTATTTCAATAGCTGTGGTAATGGAAGGATTAGTACTAGACGACACCGTGATCGTCGCGGTTCCAACGGATTTGCCTGTTATAACGCCTTGATTGTTTACTTCTACGATATTTGGATTACTAGAAGACCAATTAAAGGTTGCATCTGTCGGGTTTGAAGGTGTCGTAATCAAGGAAAGCGGTATGGATTGATTCACACGAAAGTCTCCGCTAAACGGTTGAATGGAAAGTGCTGTAAGCGGAATCGGATCGGTTACCAAGCCTGCTTTCATATAAGCAATGGACATACTGCTTGGCACATTGCCTGCCTGAGCGGATTGTATCCATTTGTTCTGTGTTAGCCCAAGCCAAAAGTTGCCTAGGTACAGATTGTCAATCAACAGTGTTCCATTGACCCAGACACTGTAGCGTTTGTTCGGAGTGTCCACATCAACCACAATGTCATACCATTGGTCCGCCTCGTAAGTTCCAACAACGGCACCGCTGGAATCTAAGATTTTTCCATTCAAACCAAACCGAACTAAATTGGGCCATGCAGGTTGATCCGGTGCCGGAGGAGCAATACTTTTCATCTCTAGTGCTCTTTGAGAGGTCGTGTTGTTGAACTTCACTTTCATTTGGACCCCGAATCGTGCTGTATAACCAAGAGATGATTTGAACGTGTTTAGAGTCGTTGAGACTGCTTCCATCTTAAACGCACGAGTACCATCCGACTCAGTGACGATCCCAGCCGAGTTATTACCTGGTGTAATATCAACTGTGCCGAACATGCTTGAATCAAGCGTATGCCTATTCCCCGAAATCGTTGGCGTCTTTACACTAAAATCAAGATTAGTGTAGTTGCCAGATACGATAACCGGCGGTCTTTGCCCTGCTGCCAAAACACTGGATTGCATCGGAAGCGTTGAAAACAAGAACAGTGCAGCTAAGAACACAAGAAATATTCGCTTTCCAACATGCATTAATAATCCCTCCTCACTCAATTTGAAAACGCTTACTGTTACAGTTTAAATAAAATTGCCCATACTTGTGTATGGACAATTTTTAGTTTTACGTATTGATAATTGTTAGACTACATTCCTGTTTTCCAATATTCTCATAGAAGGGAATTTTATCTGATCAGCCAAGCTCCGCAACATCCTGAAGGATAGCAACCGCTTCCTTCGTCCCATGCAGCTCAAATAAAATAAGCTCGTTCTCGCCTTCCTTCAACAGCGGTGCAGGAATATATAACGTCTGTTGTGGCCCAATCTCCCAATAACGTCCGAGATTAAACCCGTTGATATACGCCACGCCTTTGCCCCATCCTTCCAGCTTCAGAAATGTATCGCATGCCTCATTAACCTGGAACACGCCTCGGTAAAATGTCGGAGTAACTGTTGATTGCTTCTTATCCGCTGTAAAACTAAGGGAAGATATATCATCCAATGGAAGCGGGTGAATCGTCCAGTCATACAGGAACTGTATCCCTATCCGAACGCCTTCGGTGATCCCTTTGGGATCGTTCATCCCATAACCATAATTAATCCGCCCTTGGTTTTCAACAAGAATGCTTAGTACCGCACCTTCAGGCGGAATATCCAAGACGATATCGTGCTCAGTCACATTCGGTGACATATCATGCGTATTTCGTTCGACAACACCTTGATATACGCCGTCCAGGAAAACGAGCGCACGATCTCTCACTTGCTGAATGGCCAACTTTGTACTTGAGATAGGTCCCATAACCTTCGTGGTGTACAAAGTAAAGCCGTAATCTTGACCAAGACGCTCCATCGATTCAGGATATATACGCTGAACAGGCTCAGACAACAACGGGAGTGAGTCAAACAAGGTTGCATGCTGCTGGAAATGAACTTGACCATAGTGCTTCTTGGGAATAGGCGGAGGCAGCTCAGCTTCTTCCACTTGCACATATTTCGAAAGGACGGTCCTAACCGCCCAATATTTATCCGTTGGATCTCCCGACTCAGTCAGCAAAGCGTCATAATCGTAACTGGTAACTGTCGGTTCATATTTACCTAGATAGTTCGCACCATTATAAAATCCGAAATTAGTTCCACCATGGAACATATAGAAATTTAGCGAGCCTCCTCGGCTCAATATTTCATCAAGCACCTGAGCAATAAGGTCCGCCCCCCGCACATGATGAGGCTTGCCCCAATGATCAAACCAGCCATTCCAAAATTCCATACACATGAGCGGCTTATCCGGCTGATACTCCTCCAGCTTATTAAATGCCAGTTCCGTTCGTGATCCAAAATTTATAGTAGCCCAAACATCAGGAAGAAGTGTGCCACCCTGCAAATTGCTATCTGTATAGCCGTCTGATGTAAACAGTAGCACATCCACGCCACGCTTAATAAGCCCATTTCTCAACTCGTTCAAATACTGCTTATCGTTGCCGTAGCTTCCGTACTCATTTTCAATTTGCATCGCGATAATAGGGCCCCCGTTCGTACTTTGCAGCGGTACTAATTGAGGCAATAACACATCATAATAGGCATCGACTTTACGGAGAAAAGATGGATCTGAGCAGCGCAGACGCATGTTGTCTTCCTTTAACAGCCACGCCGGCAAGCCGCCGAATTCCCATTCTGCGCATATGTATGGACTTGGGCGTACAATTACATAAAGTCCAAGTTCTGCTGCAATTCGAATAAATGTCACTAGGTCGGCAATCCCCATGAAGTTGAATTGCCCTTCTCGCGGTTCATGCAAATTCCACGGGACATATGTCTCTACCGTATTTAGTCCACAAGCTTTTAATTTAAGAAGACGGTCACGCCAATATTCAGGAACAATTCTGAAATAATGCATAGCCCCTGATAAAATTCGAAATGGTTTGCCTGCCATTAAAAGCTGACTATTTTCAATTGTAAGCATACTGACCCTCCGTTTTTCCTAAGTACTTACCAATACCCTTTAACCTATCAGCCAATAAAATAACCGCCGTCGATCGGAATTTCCGCTCCATTAATCCATCCGGATCGCTTACTTGCCAAGAATACGATGGCATTCGCAATTTGCTCAGGCGTGGCTACATTTTTGGCCTCTTTATAGATTTGCTCTACTTCATCCGGTGAACAATGCGTTATTCTAAACCATTCATCCAACAGCGGTGTCTTTGTGCCACCAGGCATGAGCGCATTTACACGAACGCCTGACTGGCGAAGATCTAGTGATAATCCGCGGGTCATGTGATTCAATGCGGCTTTCATCGCATCATAAATAAGATTATTCGGGCAATTCACTAGACGATTGATGGAACTAACATTAATGACGACTCCCTCACCGCTGACCTTAAGCCACTGGAGTGCTTCCTGCGTTAAGAAGAAAGGCGCTTTGACATTCACTTCGAACAACGCATCCCAATCTTCATGCCTGATCTCCTCCATCGGCTTATTGCATACAAGAGCCGCGTTATTGACCAAGATGTCCAAGCCTCCCCATTGCCTAACGGTTTGATCGATCAATTGCTTAGGCGCCTCACGCAACGAAAGATTTTGCCGAATAAATACAGCCTCTCCGCCAAATTCGGTGATCTCTTGCACAATCCGATTTCCACGCTCTTCATTCATGCCATGAACCGCCACCTTGACACCGTGACGTGCCAAATCTAATGCAGCCGCTCTTCCGATTCCACTTGTTGAGCCCGTTACAAGGGCGATTTTGCCGCGCAAATCTTCCATAACATCACCTTTATCGTTTACTCTATCTATCCTCAGCTTTAAGTAGTCCGTCCCTTGATAACCTCAGGTTTCATTTCCCGTGACCATGGCATCTCATAGGTAGGCAAATTCACGTAGCGTTCCATGGACAAGCGCAGCGTAATTCCGGTACCCTCCGGCAGCGTAACCTGCAACCATTTGCCGTTCACATCGACATGACCAGTAACGTCCCCGGTGGTATCCAACATTTCTCCTTGCAAGAAGTTATGCTCACCGAAAACACCGGCCTGAATCATTAAGCTTTTCTCATGGAATAAGCTTGTATTGATCAAATGGATCGTTACAGAATCCTCTGCTATGGCTTCGACGAGTGCCGATACACCTGAAGGCAGTCCCGGTCTTTTTCCATTGGCATCAAAATAGCGAACGCGTCCATGCTGTAACCCTCCATGCGAAATATGCATCGGACCGCCTAATGTCAACTGTACGAGTCCTTCAAAATAGAGGGGACACACTTCCTGCCAAATATGAATAGCAGAAAATTCCGCCTCGCTATATAGCTTCTTCCAACTGTAGGGATCACCTTCAGGCGACCGCATCTTTGCCAGTTGATTGTGAACGATTCGAAGATTAGCATCGAGAATGCGCTCAGGATAATCTGGATTGAGGCCGCGAATATATTGGAACCAAGGCTGCGTATTTCCGATATAATGCTTCGTTTCACGTCCCGTTTTCGGATCTTTGCCGGAGTAGGCAGGCACGATCACTTCATTCCAATCATGGTCCTTAGGAATTCGCTCGATCCGCTCCATATCTTCATCAGCCATCGACATTGTCCATAAATAGATTGGATATCTAGGCGTTGCCTGGCGGTAGTCTGTCCAACCGCTGTCAAAATGCTTATACGGCACGACCCAAGTTCCGTCCTGCTGCTTACCGAGCTCCCAGTTGCGATCCAATTGCTCTCTAGCCAATTGTAGACCGTTCATATCGCCGCTAAGCAAGACAGTATTCATGCAAGCATTCGTCAGTGGCTCGATGATGGTCATGAACCCATGAGGCCAACGCCAACCGTAGTATCCGCCCCACCATTTCCCATCGTTGTACTCCCCGATCTTGCCTGTTAACCCTATATTATCGGGAATGATCCCGCCATTCAGCTTCGTGCGTTCTGACCAAGCTTCTACATACGCCAGCACCCATTCACGCATGCTTTCATTACCGTTTTGCAAATAAGCATGCGTAATAAGACCCGTGGCATTTAAATTCAGCGGCACGTCACCGCGATTCATTCGCGCATTCATCATGGTAATAATGTTTTTATATGTCTCGTCATTCGACCAAGCACACTTGAGACTTGCGAAGTCTACCCCCGGAATATCTTCAAAAGGAGCCAAGTAATCGTCGAGAATTCCCCTGTGCGTACTCCAATCTTCTTCCGTTACCTCAAAACGAGGTCCACGGCTACCGGTAAGCGGAGAACGGATCAGCTTGTGCTCTTTATCAAAATTGGGGGATTCCGGATCATCCCCGGTATACATGGCTGCGAACTGTACCGCCCTCTGACGATCCTTCAGCGTTGAAGGCCCCGCTAAACCAAGGAAGTACAAATATAGCGATCCCTCACCATGATGCATCCAGTCGTAATAAGCATCAAATTCTCGATGAATTTGACCGTATTGTGTCCACTGCCAAGTGATACCTTCCCAAATTTTGCGGGACGTTTCGTACAGCTCACTGCTTCCTCCGAGCATGTACAATAACGCCAGGTTCATAAATCCTTCATAAGGATCGTCAGAGCCATCCATACCTGGCCAGTCATCAAACCAAATCAGCGTCCCGTCCGGATGCGTATAACGCTCTATAAATTCTTTAGCCGCTTGGTTCAATGTATGAAAAAGATGCTGTTCCTGCAAAGCCCATTTCGGCGGTGAAACAGGCTCATTTGCTCGAACATGCGCCATTGTTTGTCTCAACGAAGTCATTTGACTTCCCCCTCCTCAAGCATGAACATGGCTTGATTTTAACTCTGCATAGTAATCCTTCAGTTTAATAATGCGGCTCTCCAGACGGGATTTCTCAGCCGCAAATGCCATAAGATGACTCTGAACGGAAACGCGAGCCCCAGTAAGCCCAGCTTCTTTTCCATCACTTTTCACAAGTCGAACGAAATCCCGCATCATACCGTGATCACCGCCGCCATGTCCCTCGAGTGGAGCGTCGATCTGAATCTCCTGTGTCTCACCCGTATAAAAGTCGCTCAGCTCGATGATATTTTTCTCCAAATCCGCTCTAAGTTGACCACGTGTACCCATCAGCTTCATCGATCGGCCGCCTTCTTTCGTAAAGGCGCACATCGTAAAGGCTACGGTTGTCTCATTCGCGAACTCCAAATTCACGACTTGATGATCGACAACATTATTATCGCAATGATAGACGCAGCGGCCATACTGTCCCCTCTCTAAGGCTTTCATAACGCCCTCGTGGCTGTCATCCAAGCTGACAACTTTCCGCCACACGGAACTTACCCAATCCTCTCGCTCCAAGTACATTTTAGGTGCAAAATACGGGCATTCATCCTGCACCGGGCAGCCGTCCAGGCAATACTGCGGCGCTCCCTCAGGCGCATTGTCTGTGCGAAAATGGGTCAGTGAGCCGAAGGATGATACTTTGGTACACTCGGCATCCACGAGCCAAGACAAAATGTCCATATCATGGCAGCTCTTCGCCAAGATCATCGGGCTGGACGTTTCTGAATTACGCCAATTCCCTCGTACAAAACTATGCGCTTGATGTCGGTGTTCCACATTTTCGGTATGCGCAACGGAAATCAGTCGACCGATCGCTCCATCGACAAGCAATTGCTTCATCTTCTGATAGAACGGCGTATATCGAAGCACATGGCAAATGGAAAATACCCTTTTATACTTTTCAGCATATTCGCCCATGATAACGCACTCCATTGGATCCGGTGACATGGGCTTTTCGAGCAACACGTGGTAACCTTTCTCCAATGCGCGGATGGCCGGCTCGAAATGCATTTTATCTTGCGTACAGATTAAGACGGCATCCGCTATTTTCGGTCCGTCAAGCAACTGCTGCCACGTTTGAAATGTATAGTCTTCATGAATAGCATGAGCTTGTTGAAACGCTGTCCTCCTGCCATGATCCGAATCGGCTACCGCCACAAATTTCACTTCTTCCGGATGCCTCAACGCATAAGTCGCGTACGCATCGGCACCTCGTTGTCCGGCTCCGATTAAAGCTGCTGTGATCATAGAAACTTCAACTCTCCTCTGTACATGCTTAGGTTATGTTCACTATTTGTTACTTTTATCTAGTGTTAGTGTCTTCTCAGAGTACGGTGGAATCGTTACCGTAATATAATCAAGCCACGGATTCGCTCCCATCATTTTCTGTTGCTCATATTCGTTTTCTACAAACACTCCTACGTTTGCGGAATAAGAAGTTGGGTTCACGAGAACGACACTTATTGCACTCTCATTGTTGGATACAACTTTGGCATCGATATGATCGATGGTGTAAACGAAGCCAGTGTCTTTCCGTATATATACCCCTGGCACTTCCAAGTACGTAAGCATCACGGATACTTCACACCAGCAGGAACCACCTGCGATCTCGCCGATATTGGACTTTCCTTCCCAATCACTTGTGTTGATTCGCTCACCGAGCCAACCAGAAGGGATCGATTCGTTCTTATGTTTATTGTCCCATGTAACCCGGAGAGGACGATCCGGCGTAGGAAGATAGGGCACTAAATTATGAGCGATATCGCGAATCAAGTCCAAGTAGAACGTATTCCCCGTAGCTCGATAAAGCTTGAAGAGGGATAAGCCTGACAGGGTACAAATTCCCGGGGCGGCATGCTTGTTCTGTACACTGGCCCATACCGCCCCTGTCGAACGCAGGTCTAGCTTGCTGAACTCCGCTTCCTGAGGATAAGCATAATCATACGAAACAACCCAGGTTGCGCACAGCTTAGCTGTATCTTCTGCCATTTTCAACCACTTGCCAACTCCAGTTACCTCAAATAACGTGACATATGATTCAAGAAGTGCAAACACCGATTCACTGTCTGGGCACTGACAAATTTCACCGGGGGCACCGGTCGTTACGCCTTGACGAACAAAATGTTTATAGTAAAATTCGGCAGAACGTTCCGCAACATCCAAATAGTCCGAACGTCCATAAAATTGACTGGCAAGCGCCAAAGCCGCAGGAGCAATACCGCCGTTTGCGCTCCCTCCGATGACTATGGATTCCTGAGCCAAGTCGATAAACTGTCCAAATTGTCCATGACGATTCCATAATCGGACGAAAGCATCGCAAGCTTTCATCAAACCTGCCTTCCAAATGGGGCTAACCGCAATTCCTTTTTCCTGCTGATCCAGTAACATAAACTGTTTAACAAGAAAATAAGCCGAATCCGCATTTTTCCGAAAGAGAAGCATGTCGATACTGTCAAACTCATAGAAAGCGTCTCCATACAGTTTTCCTTGTGCAAAAATACCATAAAAAAAACCGGAGGGAGCTTGTAGCTTTTCGAACATAAAATTGATTGTCTTGCGCGCCCTCTCTTGAGACAACTCATTTCCGATCGCTAGCTTGGGATATGTGCTCATACCTCCGCCGACCCAACCGGTCTGCCACTGACCATAAATTGGATGCGGTGACGTAGACGACCGGTAAAATCCGTGCTCATGCTCCCAATTATCCCGATTATATTTCTCCTGGGTGATGTCCCATGCCGCAGAGAAAGGGAGTACATGACGAAATTGCGGTACCCCGGTCAAGTCTCTTCGAATGTCGGCAAAATAATCAAACAAGGCCGGAATATGGGGACAATCGAAAAAATAAATGCGAAACTTAATGCTAACTTCATCACCTGCCTGAAAATCGGCTGCCCGATCGTCCGAGATCGCTTTCGAATTACACATTTTATAATTAAACGACCTAACAGCCGGAGCGGAAAGCGAAATTACCGCTTCCGTCCGATCCTCATTTTCTTCCATTGTGATGCCATAATCCCCATAAGCCGTACCTTGTGTTGTTAAAAGGAAGAACCCTTTTCTTTGCTCGCGTCTGAAGCATCCCACAGCCGGTGTAGACAGGTCCCCGGTTCGCAGCTCCATGCGGGACAGTCCGTTATTCAAACTTAGTCTCGGCACATCCGTAATGGTAGTAGGTATGTTTGGACCGATTTCATCCTCTTTTGTCAGCATCGGCGGGTACACTTGGTCGCTTACCTTAAATCGATTCCCGTTATAGGCTGCCGCCGGCATAAGGACGTAATTTTCTTTCGACCAACGATCCAGCTTCGTACTGACAGACACATTGGCACTCTTAACGCTGCCTTCAAGTACTTGAAACGTAATCTCACAATCGAATGCATCCGTATTCGCTTGTACCTTTGCGATAGAGTAACTAATTCTCCAAACCGACTCATCCAATTGAAGCAATTTTTCCGAACTGGGCTCATGAAGATCAGCCATACTCGTCTTAATAGGGTCCGTACCGTCGAACTTCGTTAGTTTGACGGCAATTCGGCAATCATTGAATTCCGCACGCTGCAGCCAATCGATGTTCATACCCTGCCTCTTTTCTAGCAAAACTACGTTGCACTTGGAATAAGAATCAACTTTTCGTTCTCTTTCGTAGTTAAGGTAAACTGAGATCCTGTAAGCTCCTGCGCCATTAAACCATTTCTATAGATTTGCACAGCTTGATCCGGCCACGGATTTAGAATTTGGCAATCGCGGCCTTTTTCACTTTCGATGACGATGTACTTCACTCGACCGTCTTTATATTCACTGGATACCAAGAATGCGCCGACTGTTCGCAATCTCCCAAATCTCGCCGATGTCTCCTCAGGCCATACCGGGAACAAGCGCAGTAATCCTTCATGGCTTTGCAGCATCATTTCATGGAGACTATTGGGAATAGCACTGGAATCTTCTATGCCTCCGCCCCCGTGTTGAATGACAAGGTTAGGCAGCGACTTTTCCTCACACGCTTCACGCAGATGATGCAGGATAACTCTTGGATCATACCCAACCCTAACAGCAGCCTGATAAAATGTAGTGAATGCATTATTATCTCGCCAGCGCTGCATTTCATCTACTGTATTTCGGGCGATTTCGAGCAATTCATTTGGGCTGCCCAACCCAATCGCTCCTGCTGGATAAATGTGTTGAACAGCTAAGGCACCGATACTATTCCATTCCATGCCCTCTTCCGTTAAGCGGAAAATCATCCGACCATTTCTCTCAAAAACCGGATAGGAGCTCAAATGATCCAAAATGTGATTCCATTTGTCATGGCGATCTGCATCAATACCGAGCTCTTTGCTCATATCCAGCAAACCTTTCACTACCATCCGAATCAGACCTAGTGAAAGAATCGGATTTTTCCTGTCATTCGACAGCTCATGAATGGCGTCATCATAGATGACATAACGTCCATCTTCAAACTTTAGATAGTCCTCCCAGAAGTTCGCTGTATCGAGCAAATAAGGGTAAATTGTATTGGCGTATTCAAGATCATACGTATGATAGAACTGCATCAACAAATTGACTGCACCGTATGCGGCATTTGACTTTTGACCGTGAAAATACGTTGTACACGTCATTCCCCAGGGAGCAATTTGCACTGGCAGATAGAGGCCACGGCAGTTCAACTTTTGCTCAGCGAACCATTTGCCAAGCGGCATAAGGTCAAGCAATGGCTCATGATATGAAGCTGCTGTAGAAATCCTATTCCCTGAGTACAATCCCCAGAAAGGAGCTTCATAGTTATAATTCAATGTATAGGCTCCCGAATACATCGGCCGGTCATTCGTGACCCAATTTCCGATAATCCCCGGAGGAACTTTGCCGCCCCTTGTGCATGAACCGATAATATAGTAGGAGGCATAGTAGTACTTCATAAGAACAGGGTCATCGATTTCAACAAAGGAACTCTCATAATACGTTCTCCACCACGACCGATGTGCTTGTTTTAGCTTCACAATCTCTTGATCCTCAGCTTGTTTAACCAGCTGCTTGGCTGCCTCCAGAAAGTTCGGATCGTCCAAATTGCTGAGGATGGCTGTTAGCACAACCACTTTGCCGCCAGGTGCAATCTTGCATGATGCCTCTACGTTCTCAAAACACCACTCATATTCCACATTCTCTCCAACGAATCGCGACACTGCTGCCACACGTCTTACCTCGGGAACAAAAGCCGAATTCGCCGCATATTTATACCAGACGAGATCTTCATCTGCGCCATTCCGATAGTTATAGACTTCATATTCGCCCTTGGCTCCTGCATGGAGAACAGCTTTGAGATCAATTGCCCCGCCTTCACACGTGATTTCCGTTACGAGCATATTTTGCGTAGCGCTCACCCAGGAACACATACGGACCGTCAACTCATCTTTCTTAAAAGTTCCACGTACTTCGGCATGAAGGATATCCTGCTCTTGATAGTAGTCCGCGCCTGTCAGCTGAGGGATTCTTAGTGTAATCTGGCCTACCGTCATACTATGAGCACCTGTTCTACGCCCGTCCTCATGCAAGAGGCGGCACTTCCGCTGCTCTTCCGTTTCTCCTATATGCGGCCTAGCCCAGAAATCATTTTTACCAATATAAAAAGTTTGGTCTTCCGCATTCCCTCCGATTGTAATACCAACATCGCCGTTCCCAAGAATCGGAGAATCCACCATATAGTTGATCGGTAATTTTGTGGAAGGAGCGTTGAACACCGCATTTCTTGCATTCCATTCTTCTTCGCAGATGTTGTGCTCGACGAGATTGTTAATTTGCTCTACTGTATACATGCTTTATTCCCCCTGAGCCGCTTCCGGCAAGATTGTGACCGATTCGCCCTTCAGCAACTGAATCTGACAAGTACCGTCTGCTGACACCGTTATCGGCATTTGCTTGCTTTCTTTTTCCAAGATCAACCATTCGGTTCCAAACACGTTCTGTACACGCAAAAAAGCATCATTCTCTGCTTCTAGTCGAATATATTGTAATTGTCCCTGGGTCCACTCCGCCGAGATTAAGCTCCCTTTACCGCCTCTTAACCTATGGAACGAAATGTTCTCACGCTTCCAATCTACTGGAACTGCAGGGAACACGCGAATCACGCCATCATCGTTCTGCAACAGCATTTCCTGTAAAGCGTCCGCAGCAGCCATATTGGATTCAAGCGTGAACGGACGATAGTGCCATGCGGTAATACCACGTTTGCGATAATCACCATTTAAGTGAAATCCGTTTACCGAGCAAAGATTTTCCCAAAGCAGCTTCAATTGGTACAACGCTCCTTCACCATTGCCTTGACGCGCATACAGATTCGCCATCCAAGCAAAAGAAAATCCAACCCAGAGCCCCTTGCCTAACTCTTCAAGATTTCTAATTGTACTGTCGATGATGAGTTTCTCACGCTCGGAACGATGGTATTGAAGTAGATTTAACGGATAGATAGCCATGGAATGAGATAAATGACGGTGACTTTCTTGTAGCGATTCATCAGGACTAAGCATAAGCACATTGCTGTCGTTCACCGCAAGTTCAGGTAACTGCTCGCGAACACGGCTCCAACGCTCCGCCTCTCCCTCTTTGCCCAATAACAGCGCCATGGCATTCAACCTTTCAAAGAAATACTGCAACAAGGCTAAATCGTTGTTACTATTCGGTGTCAGCCAAGCTTCCAGCGTATCGTCATGAATTTCAGGCGAACTCGACAGCGGCAATCGCAATTTGCCATCCGCTCCAGGTGCTAACCAGCGTAGGATACATTCGGCGGTTTCGGTGAAATACACGTAAGCTCTCTGCTCCAGAAACACTTGATCTCCCGTGTATTTCCAATAGTGGTCAAAAGCTTGGCAAAGCCAAACTTGATTGATCAAATTAGTGCAGTACATCGCCCATCCGCCGATGGACGTGCCTTCCATACTCATGACGGAAGGTAAACAAATACCAGGCGCATCGAAAAATGACTCGGCAAATCGCTTAGCAGCAGGCCGAAGCTCCCACAAGAAATCCAGAAAGCTTTCACCTTCCTCCAGATGGTTCGCTTTTAAGTAATGCCAGTAGCTGAGCTGCGTATTCAAATCATTATGATAATCGCCTTTCCATGGCGGGAGGCGCCCCTCATCAGCAGTCCAAACTCCTTGGAGTGGCATAGGTGGAGACCCTTTGCGCGAGCATGACCCCAAGAAGTAATTCGTCAGATACCATTGATTTTCCGTTTCCTGATCAGGAAGCGTGATGGAGCTCTTCGTCCAGAATGATTCCCACCACTTACTGTGACTCTCTACAATCGCTTCCCATCCGGTCCGTAACGCACGAGATATGTCTTGCTTCGCTTGAATCAACCAATCTTCTCCATCTTTATTGGTCACGATTTTATAGGCGAGTTCCAATTGATCGCTGTTCACCATTTTGCTGCCCACAACGATGGCGAACTCAAGTAATTCACACGTTTGTTGACGATAAATGATCCATCCGTCTTCATCGAATACCTTTGGGTCCGGATATTGCAATAATGCCAAACTATCCGACGCTAGGTTCTCTTCTCCATCCGGAGCCGAGTAGGATGGCGGAACAATAGATACAAACGGCAATTCGGCATTTCCCGATACCCGTACATAGCCAATCCCATCTGTTGCATGCATGATGGCCCTAACGAGGCATTCTGAATCAGCAAATTGAAGCTTGGATTCGCCAATGGCAGTCGACAGATGTAAACAAAAATCCATCCGATCTGCTTTCCTGCCCCAGGTGAGCTCAATTCTGCCGGCAGGAATCTTCGTCGGCGTTACCGTAAACCGATTGAACTGGTATCTCTTCCGGATCGCATCTATATCTTTTCGCTTCACCAGCTCGATCAAATTGGCATACGTATAATCTTCAGCTAACGCCTCTGGCGCAAGTCTGTTGTCCCACAAATCTCCGCGGTCCAAGCTGAGCTTGAGCGAATTACCATTGCCCCACATCAAGCAGCCTGTCAAACCGTTTCCGAGCGGCAGCGCCTCATCCCAACGGTCGATCTCCCCATGAATCAATAAATCGTGTTGCTTGGTCGGCGTTTTCAATATATACATCATATTGGTACTCCTTTTTGTTAGCTGAAAGCGTTTTACTATATATAAAAAAATAAACGACTTCTCCATTTTTAGGTATGGATAGTCGTTAGATTCGTTATAGAAATCTATTAGGTTAAATCATTCCAACATAACTTTCACATAGACGACCTTACCAGGTTGCATGGATAGTCGTATCTGTTGATCAACTAGCTCTGTCCGATGCAGCACATCCTCTAGCGGATTGACGATATAGGCAGCGGAAATCGCTTTTGCAACACCGGTAAATACATACTCGTCCTGCTCATGTCCGACATTACGCAAAGCGAGTATGAATCCCTCTCCATTCTCGGCAGGCTTCATATAAAGGAGAGCGACCGACCGGCTTGAATGGCGGAACCATTGCCCGCTTTCCTCTTGAGCACAAGAAACCGCGGCATTGATAGCTACGGGATTTACTGCCGCAACGCCTGCCCGATAGGCATTCAATGGATCAAACTTCTCATAGGAAGTCAACTCATAACGTAAATGTATTTTTCCGGGCTGGCTAGCCCGAAAGTTTGTGTCCCAATAATTGTTCATCGCCCATGCAAGTAATACCGGATTTTCATTTCGATCAATCTTCTCGTTTTCCTTTCCGAAATGGAAGTCTCCTACCTGTACGAGCGGTGCATCTGGACAAGCTAACGTAATCCCCTTGTTGTCGTCATAGATTGAAATCGTTTGATCAACGGTCAGCCAATCTCGACAAACTGAACCAAGCTGTTCACGATCCATCTCGACTGCCATTCCTGCTGTATCATAATGCGAACGCCAACCGCTAGCAATATTTAATGGAAATGCAAAGTAAATAGATTCGGGAGATCGAATATCTTCCTTGTTCATTGAAACAGATAGACCGATCCGTGCATGTGAAGCCGAGAACGTAATTCGTTGCTCCAACTGCGAAACGCCTGGCGCTTCTAAATGCATAATGTAGGTGACCGAATCATTGGAACGTTCTATCGAGAAAGATATCATCCGATCCGAAGCAACTCTTTTGGCCTTCCAATCATGGTTCCACACAGAAATGTTCTTAAATACCTTGTCGAAAGCTCTGGGAAAAAAGGTTGTCCGTTGATCTTTGTTATAACGTCCATCGATCGATTCTTGTACATATTCGAACAAGCTCCAAGGACTCTTTTCGTCCAGCATGGGCCAATTCTGCTGCTTATCGTAAAGTTGAACAATTCGTCCCGTCTCAGAATTGAATGTCATGCGATAAAAGGGTGTTTCGATTGCACCCTCCGTAACGATAATTTTACCCGTTGTTGATGTTTGCAGCAGGGTTTCCAGCTCCGACATGGGGATTTTTTTCCATGAAAATGGAGCCAAATTGACAAACCCATACGTGCTGTAGTTCAGTACTTCTCGGCAATAAGGCAAGAAGTCCCTCACACGCTCAGAAGCTAGTTGCCGTCTAGGAATCGTATAATACTCGGGAACCTTCACTTCCACATGCTGGGTTTCACTAGAAGTATTAACTAACAAGACGCCTTGCGGTTCTTGTGATTGTATCGGATTATCGCTCACGGCCTCCATTTGTTTAGCTATAACATATGCCGATAGATCTGCAGTCAAATACGCCATATGCGATTTATGCAATTGTTGAGATTTGGATAAAGGGTGGTCTGGATCGGATACCGAATACGAACTTCCCCAAGTATGCTCGTCATACAGAAGTGCGTGTTCCTGAGCCTTATGTTTCAATTGTGAATAATGGAGATTTGGCGCCCCTTGGATAGCTTCGAGAAAATCCGCTTTCTTTAAGTTTTGTTTCGCACGGCGATTGATTTGGGTCTCCAACGCAGAACTCCCCGCACCAAAATTCCAATAATCCGTCCAATCGCCCGAATGAATTGGGATATGATCTTGCGGAATGCTGCGAATCCGTTCTAGAAGCATCTCTGGAGTCACAAACATGATCTTCTGTCCATGACCTTCTGCATTGAATCGACTTATTAGCGGTAGTAGATTCGAGTCCGGGCAATTGTTGTCCCAAGCTGGCGGATTGGCTGCCGTTAAAAAAACGAAGTCGTAAGGGTACCCATTCGCCTCCAAACGATCGATATACGTCTGAATTCCTTGTCCCATTCGACCTGTATCATTGGATTCGGTATGAAAAAAATGATTGAACATCGAATAATGTTCGCCGAGAAAGGTAAGTAACTCACGGTTATCAGGTGTTTTCCATTTAAATATACTTGGTCGAGGAAACGGAATTCCCCCGAAATGAATGTTGATTCCAGTTACATAAAATTCAATGCCAGCATCAAGCAATAGTTGGCTAAGCGGCCAAGGTTGCCCATTAATATCATGCGAGATCGCAGTTTTAACAGAAATATCAAATCGTTCCCGAAGCTTGCGAATAGGTTGCAGCATGTGTGCCAACTGATCAGCTTGCACGAGCGGCGTCACATGCATAGGAAGAGCAGCAATACTAATTTGTCCATTTTTCGCCAATCTTCGGAATGCTATCACTTGATCGGAAGACGCTGTCTCCAGCCATTGCATGACAGGATAGGTCGCCTCACAGGTCCAGCGAAATTTTGAATGTTCAGGATTGGATTCCGACTGTATGCAAAGTGCGATCGCTTGATCGATATAATCCTTTTGCAGCTCAAGTAATAAGGGTTGAGGATGGGTGTAGCCAATATCGAGGTGACTATGGTGCATAAACAAGATTTCCTTAATTTTGGACATGTTTTTTTGAGCTCCTAACCTCATGGATCTTAGTTGATTGAAAGCGTTTTACTATATATAAAAAAATAAACGACTTCTCCATTTTTAGGTATGGATAGTCGTTAGATTCGTTATAGAAATCTATTAGGTTCTAGATTCCGTTATGCACACACCCGATACTGTGTCGGCGTCATGTTAAATGCCTTTTTAAACACTTTAGCAAAGTAAAAATAATCACTATATCCGACTTTCTCCGCCACTTCACTTACAGCAAGCTCCGTCTCTTTCAAGAGCAGACAAGCCCGATCTAGCCTTATTTGCAGCAAATATTTCGTGAAAGTCGTTTGCAATTCCTTCTGAAAAAGTTGACTCACATAGTTAGGATTAAAACTAAACTGCTCTGCAAGATGATGAATCGTCAAATTCTCATAGTACCGTTCCTTGATCCAGTTCACAAATTTGGAGGTAGTCTCTCGGGAATCCGTATCAGGACGGGAAGAACCTTCCCATTCCAGCTTTTGCACAATGAAAGATTTAATGGATGAAAGCATGGCCTCAAAATTTGGATACATCTCCATAAGCATTTCATAAGAGTGCAGATATGGCTCTTCATCCTCATCATACTGATAGACAAACGACATCATCGAGTTATAGAATCGATAAGCATCTCGAATCGCTAGCTTCCGTTGCGCCGCCTTATACTGTATGTCATCCATACAAATGGAGATCTCCGGCATATTCTTTAATCGGATCGCCTCATACAGCTTCATGATCAGCTCTTGTAAAGAAGAATCGGAGCTTGATGATGGCAGTATCTCCCCGTTTCGCCCAGCTAGGAATGGTCGACAGGATTCCTCTGTTGCAGTCTGAATTGCATCCGTCAAGTCCTTCACATTCGTAAAAGGTTTTGAAACCCCTATCCCCTTGGAACCATTCGGTACTTGAGATACGAATTGGACTGCCGCATCAGCGTACATGACATAAGCAGAAGTAAATTTGCCCGTACGGATCTTCACGACGTTCGTATGATGTAATCCCGTCGTCAGTTGTATATCTTCACTGCGAATGACCACAACGCTAAGTTTAGCGTCTTCGTTCATCATTAGCCCGGATCTGCTTAAAATTCGAACGATTTCTTCATCCGAATCGGACGTTCGGCTGAGAACCAATCCCATCAACCGTGATGCGTCCGCTTCTTTTTTATTTTTCCACCGTTTAATCGTCGCTTCCAATACAGGGCTCATTTCTTCTTCATCAAATGATTTGAGAATATATCCATCTGCCCCAAGGTGCAGAGCTTTCTGAGCGTATGCAAATTCGGAATGTCCGCTAATAATTATGAATTGATTTTCCAAGCCAGCTTCACGGGCTTTCTCAATCAACTCCAACCCATCCATACCAGGCATACGTATATCGGTGAATACAAGATCAGGTTTTTTGTCGATGATTTCACGCAATCCATCGTTGCCGTTATAAGCTTCTCCAATAACTGTCATGCCATAGTGAGACCAGTCAACCTTAGCCTTAATACTCTGCAGCGTCCAATACTCATCGTCAACTAAAAATACGTTCATCTGACACACTCTCCTGAGGCAATGTTAGTAGAACTTCGGTGCCTTCGTGCTCCGAACTGTGAATCGTTATGCCATACTCATAGCCGTACTCAACCTTTAGCCTTTGGTTAACATTCGAAATCCCAATTCGTTGCTTGTTGCCCGCCAACATCCCGCTTAATTCCTCATCAGATCCAATGTTTAATCGTTGTTTCAGCTCATACAATCGTTCTGTACGAATGCCTACGCCATCGTCTTTAATGAGAATTTCGACGTCTCCATTTAGGTTTCGCTTAGCCTCAATCCATAAATTACCCTTCGTCGCTTTCATCTCAATGCCATGAAAGATCGCATTCTCGACGATCGGCTGCAAAATCATTTTTTTCACAGGAAACGCTAGTAATTGATCCGGAATATAATAGTGAACGTCAAATCGATTTTGAAAACGAACGAGTTGAATGGAGATGTAATGCTTCACAATACGCAATTCTTCGCTCAAACTTACCGTATCTTCCCCTTTAATACTGTAACGGAAAATTTGACTTAAAGCCGCTGTCATCCGTTGTATTTCATGAACGCCTTTAACTGAGGCAATACCTTGTATGCATTCTAACGTATTATATAGAAAGTGCGGGTTGATCTGGCTATTTAAATAGGCAAGCTCCGCCTGCTTTTTCAAAAGTTCCAACTCATAGATGCGTGAATTGGTTTGAAGCACATGCTGGGTCAGTTCATTCGTTTCATTCATTAATTGATTGAATTTTGTCGCCATCAGACCAATTTCGGCGTAACCTTCCAGTTGAAGATTTTCCTGTTCTTTCAGTACATCCTCATTTTTACTTTTAATATTATTCACATACTTTACAAATGTTTTAATAGGCTGAATAATATTGTTTCCAATCGCCAAATAAGTTCCATACATGAGTATTATCATTATTCCGATAAGAACGGCGGTAATCAGACGTAGCCGTCCCATCCCCCTATACAGCTCTGATTTTGGAATTACGCTAACGAGCTTGAATCCAATATCAGGAATATCTTTCGTACGAACAACCGAATTATAAACCGAAATATCCTCCCACTTCGTTCCGATATCCAATTGATTATTGCTCGAAATGACAACACCGTCCGTATCAAGCACATAGTACATACCAGCAGTCCTATTCGACTCAATCTGCGGTATAATCGCTTGAGTATCCAACAGAATTAATAGATGTCCGATCTCCAGACCATATCCCAAACCGGAATTGACACCTCGAATTGGAAGTTCTGCAACGATATAATTAGCCGTATTCTGCTTAAAATAAAGGTTGTTGATGCCACGAAATGCAACTTGAGTGGGTCTGTCGGAAAAACGATTGATGATAGCTTGAAAAGCTGTGCGTGTAGAAGGATCATACCCCACATTGTAATCGTTTCCAAACTTCCCAATAAGCACAAAATCAACGATACTTCGATTTAATGGTTTCACATTTTCTAATGTGGACACCATACTCTGATTCAGCAGAAATCGATTCGTAGGATCTTCTTCCATCAAGTATCGTTGTACCATGTCATTATACGCTGTTGAAGTCATAATTCGGTTGACAGCATTAAAATTACTTTCAATGGTTTTGCTGACATTGTTCAAGAGTTCGTTTAAATACTCGTCATTTCTTGCCGATATCGTTTCCGACATCTGCCAGTAGCTAAATGCTTGCGCCAACATAATAAATACGGTCGAAACTAGGATTAAGATCATCAATTGCGTCTTAATTCCCCACTTCTTAAACGCCCGGTACATCCCTCCGCCCCCAGACCAAGTATTCCAATATTTAAGAATCGAATAAACCTATGCCCATCGCTCGATGGGCATAGGTTAACTGTATTATTTAATGCCTTGCTTTGCAACAACATCGTTGACTTCCGAGATCGCGTCATTAATCACTTTTTGATCAAGATGCGCATACTCTTCTTGCCACATTTTCACAGGATCATCTTTACCAAGCACAACTTTGATCACAGCATCAGACCACTTGAGTCCCGCTACTTTAGCTTTTGAAGGCGTATTAATACCTTCAACGGCAAAGTTAATTGGAATCGGTTTGGCGTTTTTAAGCAAGTCGTCGTACATCTGATTTTGCATATTGATAAATTTCTCTGGGAAGCTTAATTTGATGGCTTCCGGTGAAACTTTTGCTCCCCAGCCCAATCCATTCGTGTAGAAGAAGAGGCCTGAACTTTTGTAAACCGGTTTTTGCAAGATAGTAAGTTTGCCGTTCTCATTTTTGTAATCCTTGCCCTCGATGCCGTATGAGACCAAGTCTTTTCCTTTATCAGACAAGTTATACTCCATGAGCCTCAAGATAGCATCTAACTTACCGTCATCGACACTAGTATTGATGTAATTTTCTTGATAGAAGGATGCGCCGTAAAAGCGGTATTGATTATTATCTGGAGCCGTCCAGCCCGGCAAAGTGATGACCGAATCTTCGAATGATTTATCATGCGGGAACTTATCCCATTTATCTTTGATTCCCTTCAGACTACCAGCGGCCATTTGAATGTTTAGAGCTCCAACATTTCCTTGTGCGAACTTATCGCCGCCTTCGCCGACTTTTAGGAGAGCGAAATCCTTGTCAAGTGCGCCTTCCGCATACAGCTTACGGTATTTCGTCACATAATCGCTCATGCCTTTAGATGCATACGCTGGAATCCATTTACCGTCTTCTTGCATCCATCCACCCATGTTCGGAACGGCGCTGCCTAGTTTAATCGTCGTAATCAGCACGTCAAGGAAGTTCGTAGTGAGCCCAATTGAATCATTCTTGCCGTTGCCATCCGGATCCTTCTCGGCAAATGCCTTGAACATAGCCAGATATTCATCATACGTCTTAGGTGTCTTAATGCCCAGCTTATCCATCCAATCTTTACGAACCATATATCCGCGATCAAGCGCCCATTCATCAGGAGAATTTTTCGATAGACGAGGAATTGCGTAAAATTTACCATTTACTTTCGTCGCCTGAGCTTCAGGTGAACTCATCAGTTTATTTAGGTTTGGATATTTGCTATACATCTTCTCAGGAATCTCTCTCACTATCCCTTGTTGGATCCATTGGGATGCGGTAGGACCATTGGATACTTCATAAAGCATCATATCCGGCAATTGACCGGATGCCGCCCAAAGCTTAACCTTCTCGTTCACATTATCACTGGTTACGGCTTGCGGCTTCAATGTAATGTTTACTGCTTTTTGAATCTGCTGAAGCGATGCGTCGTTCTCTCCATCCGCCAAACTTTTGTCAATATCGATCGCGCCAAACGTGATGTCATAGTGTTTGTCTGATGCAAGAGTTGTAGCTGCAGTTGGAGATACAGTGGATGCATTTGCTGCCGCTGTCGCACTTGGCGATGATGTCGCTCCATTATCGCTTCCGTTTCCGCATGCAGCGAGTAGTGAAGCTGATAACGTCATTACAGATGCGGTTGTTACAAACTTACGAAGTGATTTTTTTTGTGTCTCTTTCATGTGAAAATCCCCTTCCATTTCTCATGTTATATTTTAAGACATACGTCTCAAAAACAAAAGTGTTTACTCCTTAACGGAACCAATCATAACACCAGCAGTAAAATACTTCTGAAGCCACGGATATACGAGCAAAATCGGTAAGGTCGTTACAACCACCATGGCCATTTTTAATCCGTTAGTATAGATAGCTGCACGATCGGAAATTTCAGAAGCGGCGAGGTCAGAGTTAGCGAGTACACTGGCACTTGCAAGCATTTCTCTTAAGTACAATTGCAATGGATACTTGGATGAATCCTTTAGATAAATCATGGCATTATACCATTCATTCCAGCGATCTACTGAGTAAAATAAACATATGGTAGCAATCGTAGGCATGGAGATCGGAAGAACAATACGAGATAATATCTGAATATCATTTGCGCCATCGATTTTGGCCGATTCCTCGAGTGCATCCGGGATCGTCCTGAAATAACTCATCATGATGATGAGATAATACGTATTCACCGCAATTGGTATGATCATGGCGAGCAGACTGTTCAAGAGACCGTAATTTTTCATCGTCAAGTATGTCGGAATAAGCCCGCCGTGAAAAAGCATTTGGAATATAACCAAACCTACGAACAGCTTTTGACCGGGCATATGCTTCTTCGTTAAGGCATAAGCACCGCAAGTTGTAATGATCATATTAATTAGCATTCCCACAACCGTAACAAAAGCAGAAATGCGAATGGCCGACCAAATTGCTTTATTTTCAAATATGACCTTGAATGAAGTATAGTCAATCGTTGTAGGTATTAAATAGATCGGTTGCTTCGCAATCGCCGCCGGCGTGGCAAACGACTGCAGCACCACATTATAGAAGGGAATAATCATTATCAGCGCAGCCACAATCAATATAGCGTGAATCACATAATCAACAACATTATACTTGTGCCGCATTAGAATAACCCCCCATGTCCTCTAGATTTCACAATAAAGTGGGCAATTAACAACATTGCAGCATTGACCACCGACTTAAATACCCCAACTGCAGTGGTAAACCCAAAATCAAGTCCTTGGAAGAATGTTGCACGGTAAATATAAGTATCAAGCACTTCCGAACTTTCCCGTACTGCCGCATTATCCATATTGTAAATTTGATCAAAGCCTGCTCCGCCCATAATATTACCAAGCGCCAGGATGAGAAGGATAAGCACCGTACCTTGCAGCGCCGGCCATGTAATTGCTTTCATACGATGCCAGCGATTCGCGCCGTCTATACTTGCCGCTTCATACAATTCCGGATTTATTCCAGCCATTGTAGCGAGATATAGAATCGTCCCCCAGCCCATTTCCTTCCATATGTTTGATCCGAATAGGAAACCTTTGAATTTACCTACATCTAGTAACCATTGCTGCTTATCCAGCCCCACGGCTTGGAAAATCTGGTTCAATACCCCCATATCGCTTAAGAAATTCATCATGATGCCTGAAATAATAACCCATGACAGGAAATGAGGGAATGTGTAGACCGTTTGGTAGAATCGTTTCAACTTCTTCGATATGACTTCATTAATCAACAGTGCCATGATGATGGGTACTGGAAATTCGAAAATCAGTCTTCCGAAAGCGATTACAAATGTGTTTTTTAAAACTTTCATAAACTCAGGTAACCGGAACATTTCTTGAAAGTTATCTAGTCCAGTCCAAGGGCTCCCAGTTATTCCGCCCTTAAAGCTATAGTGCTTAAAAGCCAATATGACCCCATACATGGGAACATATTGAATTAATATGATGTACAGCATAACCGGGAGCACAAGGATATACAAATACCGGGCATCCCACATTCGCTTAGGCAATCCGTTTGAAGACTTGCGAACGACTGCCTGTTCCTTCGGAACTTCAACTGATATCGTTTTCATTTCGGCATCTCTCCATCTCGTTGTCTTTAATTTGATTATAAAAGATCAGCTTAAATCGCTGTATGGCATATAAATAGATGATGTATGGAGAAAAATTAGTTTGTTATAACCTCCAGAATCACTGTCGCCGGCTCTAAATTAGTTGAATGCGCCCGAATCACGACCTCCCCTGGCATCTTCCGCGCCTGAATGATAGCAAGGCAATGTCCATTAAATGCACGTCTCTGATCAGCCTTATCAGGTTCATGGCTGCTTGGATTACCATTGCCGACACCGAGGAGAGTACCAGGGCCCTCGATTGTAAACCGGATTTCATTGTCAGCTGTCGGTACCAGGTGACCCTGATCATCTAGAATAGATACTCTAACCATGACGGTGTCCGTGCCGTTTGAATGCATAGCCGCTTTATCGGCTTCCAACTTAATCTTTGCCGAATGGCCCGCAGTGGCGAGTATTTTCCTCGCTGCTTCGACTCCACCGATCTTACCGATCGCAATTAATTCTCCAGGTACATAGCCAACTTGCCAGGTCATCCGGTTATTCCGATCTACAGGCTTCTCTCCAAGGCTCTGACCGTTTAACCAAAGCTCCAATGTCTCACAATTGCTATAAGCCCACACGTCAATGACTTGATTTTCTTTACCGTGCCACGTCCAATGAGGCATTACATGCACCGTCGGTTCATCCATCCAAGCCGATTTATAGTAATAATAGGCATCCTTTGGAAACCCGCAGCTGTCCATGATACCAAAGTGAGAACCGATACAAGGCCATTGATAAGGCGTAGGCTCCCCTCTGTAGTCAAAGCCGGTCCATACAAAAATACCAGAAAGGAACGGATTACCAATTACGTCCTGCCAAGACTTTTCATGTGAACAGGACCAGCTTGGTATATGATCCCCGTAGGAGGAACAGAAGCCTGCTTGAGGATCTTGTTCGTATATTCCCCGGGTCGTTGTGCAACTGGTGCTTTCGCTGCAAATCATTTTCCGATCTGGATTTTGAAGATGGTCATGAATGTACTGATCCTTTCTTTGACCATAGTTATACCCGGTAACATCCACCGCATTACTGTACCCGCTATCATTCCATCCATGGTTCATGCAAGCTATCGTCGGGCGAGTCGGATCAATGGAACGGGCAATACGCGCCAATGTCTCCAACATACGAGCCCCCATGGTGGTCCCTTCGAGTATTTCCTCGTTCTCTAGGCTCCACATTATGACTGACGGGTGATTGCGATCCCGATACAACAACTCCTTCAAATCCGCTACTCCGCTCGGGGAAACATCCAGTCGCCGGTTCTCATCCATTACAAGCATGCCCACTCGATCACAAATTTCAAGCAGCTCTGGTGCAGGAGCATGATGAGCACATCGATAAGCATTACAACCCATTTCCTTGAGCAGCTTAATCTTGTACGCTGTAACTTGATCCGGGAGAGCAGCACCCACACCTGCAAAATCCTGGTGATTGCATGTTCCCTTGATGAGATAAGGCTTTCCATTTAGTAAAAAGCCTTGAGCGGCGTGAAATTCAATCGTTCTAATTCCGAGTGGCGACTTATACGAATCCACATGCTGATCGTTAACATAAATGTCGCTTTTCACTTCATATAGGTAAGGCTGCTCTGGAGACCAAAGCTGGGGCTGCTCTACTTTAATGAAAGCTTTGAAGTCAGCTGTATCGTCTTTCTTGATTTCTTTCGTTTCGTAAGAGCAACCGACAACCTGTCCGTTTAAACTTCGAATGGTTGTTTCCAGTCTGCATGGCTTTGCATGACTGTACTCGTTGAGTACATGAGTGTGAACCTGTACGATAGCCTCGTTTTCATTAATACTAGGCGTTGTGATATACGTTCCATATCTACCGACGTGAAGTCTATCCGTTTTGATAAGCCACACATGCCGGTAAATGCCGCAGCCTTCATACCACCAGCCTTCATAATCTCGAGCATCTACCTTAACGAAAACGACATTTTCTCCTTCGTTTCCATAACGTGCAATATCCGTAATATCGTAGTTAAAGCCTGTATATCCGCTCGAATGAGTACCCAGCAAGTGCCCGTTCACCCAAACGGTGCTGTTTCTCATCACTCCATCGAATTCTAACGAAATTTTATTACCCAGATCCTCTTGCGCAAGTGTAAACACCTTGCGGTAGCAACCGATTCCAACCGGAAGATAGCCATGATTTTTATGATGTTTTACAACACCGCTGTCGTTAAAATAATTGCCTTCTACGCACCAATCATGAGGGAGATCGACCTCCCTCCACTTAGTAGGAATGATGTCCGCTTTTTCCCTTTCATCGAAAAAAGCGATTTTTAGCCATTCACCCTCCTCTATATTCTCGCAATCGGTTAACCCTCCCGACATGCCGCCCTTAACCGCATGACGAGTAGGAATATCGCCCAAGTGAAACATCCAGCTGCTATCAAAGTTCAATTTTTCTCTCATGGTAGACCCTTCTTCCATCCAACATCCGCTATCAATTATAGGTGACTAGATTTTGTAATTAATCGGAAACGGTAGTTCATGTCCTCTTCAAACCACATCCGGAAGTTGGTTCCCCACACGTTATTGTGTAAATTGAAGTGAAACCCTCCATCGAGAGGAGCAAACGAATTATCAAATTGCAACAATCTTCTTTCTCCCGGGCATACGACAGGTGCATCAAGCGACTCAATCGAGAAGCTTCCATCCGAGCCTTCATAGACGATCCCTTTGTTGACCGCATGCATGTTCCTGCTGCCGTTCTTTACAACAGATAACGGCGAAATCGGGGTACCCAGCTTATCCATCGTCCACCTGTTGGGATTGTTAACAGAAGGGACGAACGAAAACCAGCTTGCTTCCGGCAAGCGGCAGGCCGGTTTATCCTTCCAAATCAGTTCTACATCGATCATCGAATCGTTGTGATAGAACGTATATACAATCGCCAGCTGATGAGGTGCGCCATAATGGCTGCAAGCCTCGGGGTGCATCTCCAATTGAACGCATACTTTATCGATGGCCGACAGTCTCTCCACTCGCAGACCTCTTAGCACCGGCTGGTACAACTTATGCTCCGGTTGAGGCTCTGCATATTCAAATCCAGGCTTGCCGTGGTCAGGATAAGCCCAAGTATAATGCTTATTCATGTTGATCGTATATTCATTAAAATAGCGGTCGTAATTTTCTTTTCCGAACGTTTCATAGCTGAAAGCACAAAGCCTGTTTTCATTAGTTGCCCATACTTTCTTATTCGCATCAACCAGTTGATTGATAGAACCATCCTCAGCAAAACTTACACGAAATGATCCTAATTCATAGCAGTGGTTCGCTTCAAGGTGCTCGATGCTTTCTTCGGTATCAAAATTAGACAAGCTAACTGAATTCATTCTGTCTAACACTTTTCTCGCTTCGATTTGCAAATTCATACTAAGTGCTGATATCGCTTGATCCAGGTACCCTCGCTGTTCCTGCCAAGAACTTTCAAAGTGCTTATAACTGCGCTCCTTGCGCGCATGTCCAGTTGCGTAAGCCAATTGACGTTTCGTCGTCTCTGATGAAACCTGATCAGCATCTCTCGCCGCCTTGAAATCCTCTGAAGCATAATTTGTGTAATCTCCTAAATACACTTTCTCATCCAGGCCCCAGGTATGCTCAGGAATCAACATCAAACGATTGCAATACCTTTCGTAGCTTGCACTCCGGGGATCTAGCGCGCCTGAATCTACCCATTGATCTCTTAATCGAAGCAGCTCCCTGTAGCGAGCCACTTTCATCGGATCGGATGCAGTGCCTTGAATCCAGGTATCCCCGATCTCTTCACAAACAACGGGAAGCGAGTCTTTGAATTGGAGCAGCTTTGCAGCAAATTGATCAAGTGTCGATGAGGAAATTTCCGCTCCCGGGTATTCGGATTGCAAACGAATGTACAGCTTCTCGATGTCTTCTTGGGAGGAGGGTCCGTTATTATCACCCGTATGGGCAAAATAGAGTGCATCTTCCAGACCTTCTACTTTTAATGATTGACCATAATCGGAGGCATAGTTCACGATCAATTCAGAGCCGTCGCTTGCTTTCCAAACGAACACCTGCGGGACACTTGGAGGCTTGCATGAAGGATTAACACCGACATGCAAATAACGAACACCATGTTTCGCTAGAATAGGTACCATGGCAATTGTATGCCCGGGAACATCCGTCATTTTCGCCGCAATGGTGCGCTTTCCGAACTTTTGATCCAGCTTATTAGATATTGATAGCCCGTACTCCAGCAATTTTTTATCCAATAGCTCCGTATGCGTCGTGAATGGAAGGCCATGCCAAGCGATATCTCCTTTTGCAATGGCCTGTTCCATTCGAATCCTGTTTTCTTCTGAAGCCGTTTGCAAATATTCCTCGATCAGCCAGGAACCCACTGTCCAGACAAATTGTGATCGACCATCTTTTCCTCTCATCTTATCGGACATTTCCAGCGCTTGCGGAATAAACAAATTCATATACTTGTCAACTACATTAGCAGCCAGATCGGTAAAACCAATATCCAAGTGTGTTTTAAATATGACATGTACTCTTTTAACGGTTGTCATCAATTAAGCCTCCCCTATTCTTAAACCGAGACCTGGATGAAATACACAAAAATGTATATGTCGCTTCATGCAAGAGTCTAGTTAAATAAGATTATATTTCTGTAAATTCTCTTATGGTATGGAAAAAACGAAGATAGACCATGTAGAAAAATTAGTACAGTTTTTTGAATTCTCCCAAACGCATCCACATTGTATTCCTGATAAAAATAACAAGCACCCGTTTTGTAGGAACGGATGCTTGTTATGATGGCATAAGGCGCCTCTACACGCTTTCTACCGTTCAACGAACCGTCGGCGAGTCTAGTGTACCTTTATTTATTTGGTAGTACTCCTGCATGTCGATCACCTTCTTGGTTAATCGCGATTCTTCAGCGGCGAACGCCATCAAATGACTTTGCAAGGAGTTGCTTGCAGATGTAAGGCTGCTACTTGTGCCGCCGTCTCTGAGAAGCTTAATAAAATCGTGAACAATTCCGCCGTCGCCGCCGCCATGTCCGTGATATCCTTCAGGTTTTTTAAGTGTAACGGTTTTCTTAAACCCCGTATCGAATCGAAAAATATCAATTTCATTCATATCCATATCAGCGCGAATTTCGCCCTTCGTACCCATTAACTTGATGGTACGGCTTATGACCTGTGTAAAAGAGCTCATCGTAAAGGAGGCTGTGACGTCATTCGCGAATTCCATATTAACCACCTGATGATCCACAACATCGTTGTCACAATGGAACACGCATCGCCCATACGGGCCTTCTTCAAGCGCCTTCAGCCTTCCCTCATAGCTCAAATCATCGCTAATTGCTTGTGTTGGCCATCCCACATGATCCGTTAAATAAAGCTTCGGAGCATAATATTCACAGGTATCTGCCACCGGACAGCCATCGAGACACCGTTTTGGGGCACCATTTGGAGCATTGTTTTGGTTAAAATAACTTAGTGAGCCAAAAGAAGACAAACTAACACAATCCACCCCGATGAGCCAGGACAGAATATCAAGATCATGGGAAGACTTGGATAGAATCATCGGACTCGCTTCATCTTTCCTACGCCAGTTACCGCGCACATAGCTATGAGCATGATGCCAAAACCCAACATTCTCATTGTGCTGAACAGTCACTAGCCGGCCGATTTCGCCTTCATCAAGCAGCCGCTTGATGGTTTGAAAAAAAGGCGTATACCTTAGCACATGGCAAATGGCCAAGATACGGTCATACTTTTCGGCTGCTTCCACTACTTGTATACATTCCGCCGGATCCGTCGAGATCGGTTTTTCCAGCAATACGTGATAGCCTGCTTCCAAAGCCCGAAGCGTCGGTTCAAGATGAAGCTGATCCTGTGTACAGATAAACACCGCATCAGCCATTTTGGCCCCTGATAGCAGCGATTCCCAGCTTTCATAGCATTGCAGTTCCTCTAGATCAAAGCTGTCACGCACTTTGTTCCTACGAGCGGAATTAGGATCCGCAACTGCAACAAGCTCCGCTTCCGATTTATATTTCAGTAGATAATTAATATAGTTGACTCCGCGTAAACCGGCACCGATTAATGCGATCTTGATTTTTGCTTTAGACATGAATTCAGGGCCCCTTATCAATTTTTTATAATGTATGTTACTTAATGTATTTGGATGAATATTTGATTACTTTCAATCTTAACGGGATATGTCTTTAAATCCATCACTTCAAAGGCATCCCGCTCATGCTCACCTTCTAACCATGCCAGTTGAAAGCGGGCAACCGCTACTTTGCCGGCTATGCTTAATTGAATTATAAGCTCACGGAATTGTTCTATGTATGGAATAGAAACAGATAACATATGGTGAGAAATTAGATGAATAAACATAAAGCGAATAATGTCACTACAGTTAACGAAGCAGGTTAGGCAAACGTCCAACCTAACTCCTGATTCTAGGCATATATTGAGGGAGAACTTCAAAGAAAAATAAGGAGTGAACTTGCTAATGGCTTATATGCCAAGCCCTCCCACTTCGCCTCCACCTAACTTTGTGCCGCAACAGTCCCCCTACGCCGTAGATCCTAGAAGTCTCTGCAGTTGTGTGGAACATTACACGTACCTTTGGCTTAGAAATGGAGACAACTTCTGGTTCTATCTGTCTTATATTGGAGGCAGTAATGTGTTGGGATACCGGTTTTTCGGAGGAAGATGGAATGTGTACTCTGTTGATTTAAGGGATATCACATCGTTTACGTGTATGTAAGAATCCTGCAAAAAGGCAGCCCAAATGATAGCCAAATAGGTGTTCACCCCATTGAGTGAACACCTATTTAACTTTCTACATCTGAACTTCCAAGTCGACCATATGTCCGGCATCCAATTTCAAATATATACTCTTGCTATCCGTACTCTCCTGATTGTTGAGTGACTTTATGGGATGCGGCAGCACGAGTTCAACCGATTGATCTTTATGCAGAGAAAGTAGGCTGACGGTAACCGTATGGCTGTCTTGATCCCATTCACAGGTAACTTCGACGGCACCTTGAGCCAGCATCGGGCCAACTGAACCTTTCCGCCACTTTTGCGGTAGCGCAGGTAGTAGATTGATTCGATCCGGTTGTGAAAACATCAGCATCTCTTGTACGGCAGCCGTCCACCCCATATTCGCGTCAATTTGGAAAGGTGCATGTTCCATAGTGATACCAATTCCCATCCCCCGCCAATCGTTGCAAGTTGTGAACAAATTATTCATTATGCTGGAACGGCTCATAATATCCAGACATTCTAAAGCGTAATCCCCCATTCTCAACCTAGCATATATGTTGGCCATGTGTGCGAGTGACCATCCGGTTTGCTCATTAAGTCCAACGATCAGGCGTTTGCGGACAGCCGTAACAAAAGACTCGAATAATTCAGGATCGCTCTCTGGCGTGACTTCAGTTCCAGGAAATACCGGATACAGATGGGACTGGTGCCGATGGTGGTAGTTATCTTCGTAAAATGGATGCATCCACTCCCGTACTGCGCCATCCTCATTGATCTGGTAGGGTGGGATTCGATCCAGCATGGTTTGCCATTTTGGCATCTCCTCGGAATATGTACCTGTTAGGCTTGCTCCCTGCATGAGATTATTTATCACTTCTTTGGCAATGGCAAAATCCAATGTGGCGTTCATCGTCGTTTGCATTTCCACCCCCATTCCCTGACCATCCAAGTAGTTGCCGGGTGTGTTCTCTGGGGAGTTTGAGGGACTACTAACATAATAGCCATCCTCTCCTAAAGTGAAAAAGTCCTCATAAAATAAAGCAACCTCTCGCAGAAAAGGAAGTGCCTTCTGACGTAAAAAATGTTCGTCTTGCGTATGAAGGTAGTAGTTGTAATAATGCTGAGCAACCCATCCGGCCCCACCCGTCCAATGAATAATATGGGGGTATACGTGCTTTAACAATCCAGATCCCGGCGCGGTTGGGGCAGGTATATAAATCCCTCGACAACCATACAATCGGCGGGCATTCTCACGGTAATCATCCATTTGATTCTCAACGTAGTGAAATACAGAAAGCAGAAGCTCAGGCATATTCCCTGAGAGTGCCTGCCAATAGATCATTTGCAGGTTTTCATTCACCATATGGAACGCCCACAACCCTTCATACTCTCCGCACCACAGTCCGTATAGATGACAAGGATTGCTGGCAGGTCTTGAGCTCGAGATCAGGAGATATCGACCGTAAGCCCACATTTTCTCGATCAGCTCCAAAGGCGCCTCCCCTTGGTAAGCTTGCAGCAGCAGCTCTTCATTACTCGTGCATTTCGTATCCGCATGTAAATCTAGCCGCATAGACTGAAAAAGTTCCTTATGTACCTTCACATGCTCATTCAGCAAAACAGAATATTGTGAAGGAATGCCTTCCATCTCCTGCTTAATCCGTGCCCAGGCTGCAGTCCGCTCTTCTTTAACAAAAGGAATGATGCGGATCAGCGCCTGTGATGCTTTAGATATGCCTATTTTCTCACCGTTTAGGCTTTCGATTCTGCCATCCTGTAAAGTAACGCACAGCACGGCTCCAAAGTCTGTTCCATCATCATTTTGGGCGGCATAATACAGGAATCTCCCCTCAGTGCGAACTTCTACCCCCTCTGGAAAAACCACATTAGGTCTTCGGACATCCCCTCGATGATGCAAATCGAAGGTAAGTTCCACTTCAAGTAATTCCGAACCTTCAGCCCGAAGCTCAAATACAACCATGTCACGAATACGCGAGACGAACAACTTCCGCTCAAAAGTCGTCCTCCCATCTAGCCAGGAAACCGCAACTTCGCCCGTAGACATATCTAGTGTTCGGCGATATTGTTTAAACGCTTGCCGAGTGTCCATCTTTAGCTTCAAATCGCCAAGCGGCAATGGCCATGCAATTCTCGGCTGATAACCTCTCTCCAACAGTGTATCCGCCAAGATGCCGTCAGCCTTATCGGCCTCTCCATTTAGGAGGAGATGGCGCACTTCAGGTAGCCGATCACTGACATCCGGCATCTCTGGTGATTGCCCTCCTCTCCATAGATCTGCATGGGTTAGCATCACCGTTTCTTCATGTATGGCTCCGTATACCGCAGCACCTATTAGGCCATTCCCAGATGGAAGCGCTTCTCGCCACATCGATTTCCACCAGGAGGCAGGATAATTCATCAATAACTTCATAGATACCCCCGTTATAGATTTGCTGGTACAAGAATAATTTTCTCCACCCAGACTTTCTCATAATTGCCCGCTAGGATGTGCGTCTATTTTCACCATGCCCCAGCCTCTATATTAGTAATCGTAACCTTATCTAATTCGATATTCTTGGAAATACTTAGGAAGAATTGTCGTGGAAGCACCCGGCATTTGTGGCAATACATAGTGCCCATTTACAACTGTAGCTGGCTCCTCAAAAATATGACGAATCCATGGGATGTATTCCAGCATAATAGCGCCTGGCGTTGATGCTACAAGGTGCAGGTGAATTTGCCCCATATCGCCAACGTGCGGACAGATTGGCACATCGTAGGAAGCAGCAAGGCCTCCCACTTGCAGCCATTCGGTAATACCACCTACACGCGTCACGTCAACTTGACAATACTCGATGGCGCCTTGGTGAATATAATCTCGGAATGCGTATTTGTTATAGACATGCTCACCTAAAGCAATCGGAACGTTTAACGCGTCCGCAAGCTTTTTGTGACCCATGATGTCATCAGGGTTTAACGGCTCTTCCAACCAGAACAAATCGAATTCTTCCAACTTTTTGCCCCACGTCATAGCGGTATTAATATTCCACTGTTGATTGACGTCAATCATGAAAATGACATCGTCACCGATGGCTTTTCTTACTGCCTTACAACGATCATAATCCTCACGCGAATCCGGTTTACCGACTTTGATTTTCACACCTGTAAAGCCTGACTCTACAATCTCAGCACAATCTTTAACCAGACGCTCTTGGGACCAGTTCAACCAGCCGCCATTCGTATTGTAGGCTTTAATTGGTTGCGATTTTGCTCCGCCAAGGAACTGCCATAGCGGCTTATTGGAAGCTTTCGACATGATGTCCCAAATCGCAATGTCAACTGCTGCAAGCGCCATGTGCGTTACGCCGGATCGGCCAATCCAGTGCATTTTGCCAAAACGCATGTCATTCCAAAGCTCTCTAACCATAAACGGATCTTTGCCGATCAGCAGTGGCGCATAGTATTTATCGATCGTATCCACGATCATATCGTCACCATGAGCACACGTACCTGTGTAACCGTATCCAACAATGCCCTCATCCGTAAAAATGCGAACACCAGCTAATCCCCAGTGTGTTGCGATATTGATGGCATCCGTAATCGGCGGTGTAATTGGTACGTGCAGAACGAAACTTTCCACTTTTGTAATTTTCATCAGAAACATCTCCCTATTGTGTATGTTTGATATTAATAACCAAGTGAAGCTCCGCCATCGACGGGAAGAGCAACACCGGTAACGAAACCGGATTGAGCGCTTGCAAGGAACAGCGCAGCTTGAGCAATCTCTTCCGAGGTTGCTGGTCGGCCGATAGGATGCATATCATTCAAAAGTTGAACTGTTGCGGTCGGGTCATCCTGGTCTTGAATCCATTGTTGTAGCAAGGGAGTCGAAACTCCCGCTGGACAGATACAATTCACTCTGACGCCATCCGGCGCATTGTCGAGCGCTAATGCCTTCGTCATGGCGACGACTCCGCCTTTGGTTGCGGCATAAACGGGATTCATCTTTTGTCCTACCAGCCCGTTAAGAGAAGCCATGTTGACGATCGTCCCTTTCGTTTTTCGTAAATATGGCAGCGAATGTTTGACCGTAAGGTACACACTCTTCAAATTAATGTTGAGGAGACGATCCCACTCTTCTTCCTCCACGTCTTCTAAGAATTTGGGCAAAATGACAGCTGCATTATTGACGAGGATATCCACCTGTCCAAATCGTCTTACGGTTTCTTGAATGAGTGTTTGGACATCCGCATCTTTCGAAACATCGACTTTCATCGCCACAGCTTGAAGTCCAGAAGAAGTTAACTCATCCGCCAATCGCGCTGCTTCCTTCTCATTCCAATCAGCAATGATGACTGCTGCACCTTGTGCAGTGAACAAGCGGACAATCGCTTCGCCAATGCCAGATCCGCCACCGGTTACAATGGCAGTTTTTCCTGATAGATTCATTACCGTTGCCTCCTTTTTATGAAAATCGTGAATCGTGTATGATTAAGTTGAAAAAAATTTAAAGAAAGAAACTTCTTGTACGAGTATGTGACTGTTTTAAATGCTGAACCAGAGCTTCTTCTGCTGACGTAAAATGTCCGGAAGCCAATCCGTTCACAACGAGATTATGTTCAAACCATTCTTTTTCAATCATTTGTTGATCCATCTCTTTATTGATAAAGGATAGATATCTCTGAATTCTTTCGATATATACATGGATAAGTTGTTTCAATGAATCGTTATCGCAGTAACTCAGAATTAAGCCGTGCAAACTTTCGTTCATCTCGGCAATAAACCCAATTCGATCTTTGCTATTCGTCGGTTTTCTGCTAGACCAGCTTTGCATGGTCTGCTGCAAATCCGCAATTAAAGCAGCCGGTATTTGGGGAGCGGCTTTTCTGATCGCTAGACCTTCTAATTCCATTCGAATTTCGAAGATCTCATCCAGCTCTTGGAGCGACATCTCCGTCGCATACATGCCTTTAAAAGGCACCATATTCACTAAGCCTTCAGAAGTTAATCTTGAAAGTGCTTCGCGGATTGGGATATTACTAACTTCTAGGTCGCGGGCAAGTTGATCGATATTGATTTTTTCACCAGAAGCAATCTCATGGTTTAGGATTTTATCTTTTAACAACGAATAAATTTCATCGGTTAGCACATAACGGCTCAGGCCCTTCTTGATTTCAATCACCTCATTATATTAAAAAGAGTTATGTTTTCTACGCTCATGGTTCTTACATAAATAATCATACATGATTTATGATTTGAAGTAAACTTTAATATCACGAATTTGATGAAGCTTTACAAGCACGCGTACACAATGTTTTTCAAGCGCGGATGCACATATTGCTCTTGATTATTCAGCAAATGCTGTGCATACATGACGGTCAGTTGAGAATCCGGATCGATGATTGCCAAGCTTCCAGCCGCACCGCTCCAGCCGAATTCGCCTAGCGGGCTCAGTGAGCCGCTTCCGGCTTTGGAGACGTGGGTTCTGACGCCAAGACCATAGCCATAACCGGCAAACTGCACCCAGTCAAAATTACTTCGTGTACTTCCAGCCAGTTGGTCCGTCCGCATCAGGTCTACCGTCGCAGGCGAAAGAAGGCGGACGCCATCCGGGCTTGTTCCCCGATTAGTTAGCGTATTCAAAAACAAAACATAGTCGTTCACGGTCGAGAGCAGTCCTGCCCCGCCGCTTTCGAATCCCGTACCGACCCGGTAACGATTTCCGTCCTTACGAACGGCCTTGCCCAGCGCGTCATTAAATTCGTATTGCGGAACAAGATGGCTTCGCTGCTCCTCAGAGAGATCGAATCCCGTGTCATGCATGCCGAGCGGTCCCGTAATTTCATCCCGCACATACGCGCCGAATCGCCTTCTGTCCACAACTTCGACGAGAGCGGCGAGGACATCATGACACAGGCTGTAGTTCCACCTTGTGCCCGGCTCAAATAGCAGCGGCTCCTTCGCTAACGCAGCTGCAAAATCACGTGTCGGCACCCTGCCATTCGTGAGTTTCACAACTTCCTTGATGGAAGGCGCTCCGAGATCATAGGAAAATCCGGCAGTCATGGTGAACAAATCGCGTACAGTGATTTGTCTCTTCGCACGTTCTAGTACGATTTCGCCCTCAGGCAAAGTCTTCTGTACAGTCATCTCGGCATATTCCGGCAGATAAGCAGAAAGTGGATCGTTCAGCAGAATCGCGCCCTTCTCAATGAGCTGAAGAGCCGCAGTACACGTCAAGATCTTCGTCATTGAGTAAAGATTAATGATCTGTCGATCATTGGTTGAAGTCTTCTCTTCTAGATTGGCGTAGCCGTTACGGTAACGAAAAACCGTTTCGTTGCGGTACATGACAAGCACTTCTGCCCATGGGATGCGCCAAGAGGTTATGTTGTCAATAAATTTGGATAGCGGATCGAAGTCCATAATTTCTCATCCTTTTCTCTGAAGTAAATACTTACACTGTTTGTTTAGTTTGATAACGCTTTATTATAAATTAATAATAATCAACTTTCCCCCTTTTCGGTATGGAAAACAGTTAGATATTTATATCATGGATTGGGCTTTTAAGCTTAGGAAAGGTCCGCTTCTCAACAAACTGCCTAGGCGAGCAGCCGAAATGTCTCTTAAATAATTGATAAAATTGGGCTGGACTGGTAAACCCTACTTTGCCGCTAATTTCAGTTACAGACCACGCCTCTGTTAGCAAGAGCTGCTCTGCTCGTTTCATTCGGCGCATCTGGACGTAGGACGTAAACGTCATTCCCATTCCTTTTTTGAACAGCTTGGCAAAATAACTGCTATTATAGTTCAGCTTGCTGCTTATATCCGAAATTTGGAGATAATTTTCCAATTGTTGCTCGATATAAACAAGGGCAGGTCGCAATTTCTCCGCTAACTGTGGATCCATCGGTTTTATGATGTGGGCATCATCAATCTGAATTAACGTGTACATGAGCTTTTTCAAGCTAGCATTGACAGAGAGCTCGTAGCCCCGCTGTTGTCTCGTCATATCGAGCAGCATCTCATGGATAAGTTGGTGAATGACCTGTGTGCTTGCCGGATATTGGCGCAGCGTTTCATTGAACAGTGTTAAATTGGCCGAGCGACCGGTAAATGCGGCGAGATACGGAAGCAAGGATGGATCCATAAAAGCTGCCATATCCACATGGCAGACGATATACAGCAGATCGTCATGCCCATCTTTATGGGATCTATGCAGCTCATTGGACCCAAACATCACCACATGACCAGCTTGCAGATTATAGCTGAGATGTGGTGTTTCCATCGTCAGGCTACCTTGCAGCACTGCGATTAACTCCACCTCTTCATGATAGTGCCAGGGACCATATTGCTCGGTTGGTTGGCTAGGATAATCTATGGTCCATATTTTAATCCGGAAATGTGGATCAGCATAATCCACATGTTCTTTATCGTAAGCTGTCAGATTCACTGGCACGGGGATCCTCCTGCACGTCATTGATATTCCCATCATATCATGAATGTCCGTTTTCAAGATAATTAAAGCTTATATCAAGAGGCATTTTGGTAGGTAATATTTTAAAATAAAGAGAAAAGCCTACATGTCGAAGGAGCGATAGACAATGCATGAGATCGAGACTCTTCTGGGTGACCATGATCTTAGACTGCCAGCTTGGGGACCTTATACCAAACAATACATGGGTATCTCCCATATCAGCGATCAAGCGCGAGGCTTGCGTTTTGATCTTAGTTTAATGCCTGGCTTCTACAGGAGAAAAATGGATATTCCCAGCGTGCTGTGGGAATCTGGCTATCATCCATGGGAGGCAACGGCGGATTACAGCTTCTTCTCCCACCGCCATGAGCTTGAATGGAAAGATCAAGTCTATACCGACATTTCCTTCAGCCGTATCGACGATCAGAGCCGTCTGATTCGCGTATCCTTCGTGAACCAATCCGAGCATCCGCAAAACTTGGTCCTGCACTGGATGGCTTCGCTTCAGCCACCTCGACTTCTGGGACACGGCGATGTACAGATATGTGCGGATGCGCAGCTGCCCGAGGGCGCTGTGTGGGTTGATGCGCTAGACTATAGCGAATTAAATTTCGCACGCCCACGACCTTCGGACGGCTTGGTCTATGACGGTTTTCTTAGGGGTGAAATTCGAGGTCAGCATTTTACCGGGGGGTCCGCAATCGGATGCAATTTCGGTGCCGACCAAGGGGACTTGCTGCGTTATGAGATAAAGATCGCAAAATCATTGAAGAACGGCGTGTTTTTGCTGCGCTATCAATCGAAGAAAAGCGGGGAGCTTGAGCTTCAAATTGGACATCAGACATACCGCCTCGATGTAGAGGCTTCCAACTCCCTCAGGATTGCCCGTCTACCGATCGGGACGCTTGCAGCAGGAGACTTCACGCTCTCCTTATCTGCTTGCGGCTCCAGCCCTTTGGTACTGGACGGCTTTACCCTGCTCGAGCACGACGCTTGCGAAGAGGTTAGCTTTGTCGACCGCCCCTGGCACATCGAGCCTGAATTACTGGAAGGGCCTGTTCCTGGCAGCCTGATCCTTCGATATAAGGATTGCCCATATCATTACGGCCTCTTGTGGAACTACCCCGATGTGGAGATACGACAATACAAAAACGACGAACTGGATCGGTATGCCCGTCATACGGTGCATAATCACGTTGATGCCGTCTTGCAAGGTAATGGAAAGGGTCACTTTACGAATGTGTTCATGCGTCCCATTCATGTCGAACCAGCTTCATCGAAGATCCTTCATGGCGTGGTCATCTCTGGGACATACGAAGACGTGCTTGCTTCTCTAACAGCGACTTCACTAGACTACGACAAATGCGAAGTCATGTATCAAGCAGAACGTGCGAAGTTAATGCCGCCCCCCTCCTATGCTACCGGCGGCACCTATGCGTTTAGCCAGCAGCTTATGAGAGCTACGCTGCTAACCAATACCGTCTTCCCTGTCTACACCAAACGCAGGTATATTCGCCATAGTACGCCAGGGCGTTGGTGGGACTCCCTATATACTTGGGATTCAGGGTTTATCGCTCTCGGGTTTTCCGATTTGGATGAAGGACGCTCAATCGATTGCTTGAACGCATATATGACAGAACCTGGTGACCGTCAAGCTGCCTTCATTCATCATGGCAGCCCGGTGCCCGTACAGCATTATGTGTTCCTTGAGCTGTGGAACCAAGGTCAGTCTCTCGACTTCTTGCATCATTTTTATCCGCGATTACGACAATATTACTTGTTCCTAGCCGGGAAAATTAGCGGGTCTACGACTGGCACACTGCGTTCCGGATTACTTAAGACATGGGATTATTTCTATAATTCCGGGGGGTGGGACGACTATCCGCCACAAAAATATGTGTATATGCAAAAGCTGCATGCAACAGTTGCCCCTATCGTGACAACGAGCCAGGCCATTCGTATTGCTAAAATCCTGAAAATGGCTGCCGCCATGTCGGACAATTGGCAGGACGACATTAGGGAATACGAGCAGGATATCGAACGATGGAGTCATGCTTTGGAAGAGCATGCGTGGGATGAAGAAGCCGGTTATTATGGCTATGTCGTGCATAGCGAGCAGGGTGAGCCAGAAGGCCCTCTACGTCACAGCTCCGGGGCCAATTACAACATGGGGATGGATGGGCTTTACCCATTAGTAGCCGGCATCTGTACCAAAGCGCGTGCGGATCGCCTAGTTGCCGCGCTGTTTGACGAAAAACGTTTATGGACGCCAATCGGCCTGTCCACCGTTGACCAAAGCGCGCCTTATTATCAGGCGGATGGCTATTGGAATGGTGCGGTTTGGATGCCGCATCAATGGTTTTTCTGGAAAACCATGCTCGACTTGGGTTACTCCGATCTTGCTTTCCGCATTGCAGAAACCGCTTTAGACGTATGGAAGCGTGAGACAGAGGCCACTTACAACTGTTACGAGCACTTTATCGTGCAAACAGGACGAGGCGCAGGATGGCATCATTTTGGCGGTTTGTCCTCTCCGGTCATCAATTGGTTTGCTGCTTATTACCAACTTGGCAAAGTTTCCACTGGTTTTAATGTTTGGATGCTTCAGCAGTCCTTTAACGAAGGCTTTACGTCGTATGAGGCGGAATTTCGCTATACAAGTAGAGCCGAACAAGCCTTCAGCATCGTGGTCAACATGGCAGACGGCGTGAACTATGAAGTTGAGGGTACAGGGTGTAAGGTGCACTGGACGATTAACAGCTGTGGTGGTGTAGAAATACGCATTACCGATTGCATGCCCCAGGCCGCTGTGCGAATCAGGGCGTGTTAAATCATTGTTTTAAGAAGCAAAAAACCTAGGCTTTTGGCCTAGGTTCTTTTACTTAATTACTTATAAATCTTTACATTATCCACATTGGTCGTACCCGTGTTAGCATCTGCTGCATAGAATTCTATTTTGCTTATATCTGGAACAGCGCTTCTAAGTGCAACCTGGCTAAGCTTCTTAACACCATCAATATACAAATCCAATTTATCTGTATCCGTATTGATGACTAGTTTCAACGCATACCATGTACCTGCTGTAAATGTTTGTACCGTTTGCCAAGTTCCATTAACGTTTACCTTAATATTGCCACTATCAAAGGCAAGCGTTTCTGCCCCAATTCCAGTACTACTAGTGATATAAGGCATACACCACCAGTTTGTGGTCGCATCTCTTCTGACTCTTGCTTCCACTGAAACAACACCGGTTGCTGGACCAAACGTTTTATACATGGACGTCCTATTTCCTAGGGTTGTGTTAGATTTACTTATCACTACACTCTTATCCGAAGAATCAGGCACATTCTGTACAGAGACTGTACCTACCGTTGTGTCTAGGACCCATCCGGAAGGCGGATTGCCTGTGGTCGTGCTGTTAAACTCATCATCGACATATTGAGTACTCACTTTATCAAGTTTAAAATAGTCGACAGCTGTCGCATAATTGGTAGCTGCTGCATTCTTATCCGTTACTGTAAACCTAAAACTATGCATGCCAGCACTTAACGTCATGATACCCAAATCAATCTCTTGATAGGACAATGTAGAGCTATACGCGTCAATTAGTGAACCTTTGGGGATACCATCAATCGTTAATTTGGTAATGCCTCGGGAAGGACCTTTTTTAACGCCAATCTTAATATTATAGGTACCAGCAGTGGCAACGTTTACGTTATTATATTGCACATATTCATTCACCGCTTGTAACTCAGCACTACTCCAGTGGTCATTACTTGGACCAGCGAGCTCGGATACCGTTGTTAATGTACGACCCGCCGTGATGTTAGCTCCACCGTTAAAGTTTTCTGTTTCGTAGATCGTACTACTGTCGGAAGAAATCGTACCATGAACTCTAATAATTGCCATGGAATAAGCTGGAGATGAATAATTGATGAGATTACCACTTACACTGGTCGTGGTTGTTCCTGTATCAACTTCATTTAAATCTGTACTCAGTCCATAGTCAAGCCCATTTAGGTATCTACTATCTCTAGCATCCTTATTTCCTGCAGTTTTTGGTTTTAAGAAAGTCACATTTGCAGTAGGGGAAATAGTAGTCATGCCATTGATTGCAACCGTACTGTTGATAATATTGACGCTATTATTAATCAGCTTTAGAATGACATCACCGGTTTCTGTATCTTTCCCCGCTACAACCACAAGATTGGAATCTCCTGTTTGTCTGAAATTAACATTATAGTCGGCCAAATTTTCTGCCCACATCTTCTCTTCGTGGTAATAGTTCGTTTTAAACACATTCGCATTATCAAAATCGATGACTTTTCTTAAAAGTGTAAAGGCGGACATGTTTAGAATATCCCCATTTTTCTCGAATACAGCTTTATTTTTCGCTGCATCAAGCGCATCGATAATTTTTCCATCCCTGATATTGGAGCCATATTCCCCTATCATGACCTGTGGTTTGGAACGATCATAACTATTAATAAACTCGATCCATCCAAGACTACCTTGATTAAAATAATAGTGGTCATCTACACCATACGCACCTAAATTCGTGCTAAAGTTATAGAGGGAGTGTGAGTCACTTGCGGTTACAATCAATTTGAGTGCAGGATATGCAGCGTGAACAGCATTATATATTTTGGTAATATCTGCTCTTGCATTCGTGCTGTCATGCTCCTCATTTCCAAGGCCCAGGTACTGGATGTTAAATGGTGCTGGATGTCCCATAGCGGCACGTTTGGCCCCCCATGTGGAAGTAGCACTTCCATTGGCAAACTCGACGAAGTCCAGTGTATCTTGTGTAAGTTGAGCCATTTCCGGACTATTAGGGTCTAGAGCACCGGCAAGGTGTGTGACGCCAACTGGAAGGACGGGTACCGCAACTATTCCCATATCTTCACTTAACTGCAGCCACTCATACATGCCCATACCATTGGATATATGATCCGTCGTCTCATACATATTCCATTGTGAGTTGTTGTACTCTTTACGTCCTTCAATGGGACCTACTTGATCCTTCCAATTGTATTGGTAATCTGCACTATGGATGATGCACCCACCTGGAAAGCGCAGAAAACCAAGATGCATTTCCTCCAGCGCAGTTCCCATGTCTAATCTAACGCCATTTGGACGATTTTTATAGGTTACACTAGGAAATACCGAAATAAAGTCCAAATATACATCGCCAGTTCCTTTCGCCAACACGACCAATTTGGCATTGGGATCCGTGGCATTGACCGTAATGCTGCCTGTATATTTAACCCAATCCGTCGTAATTGCATTTATGGTAGCTGTACCATAATCTGCACCTGACTGGTTAGCGTATCCGATCGTTATGGATGAGTTAAAATTGGATCCTCTTTTTGCATAAAGTGAATAATTATAGGTAGCTCCAGAAGTTACACTAGTTCCATACCACCCGGCATTAGATAAACCGACACCATTTCCTGCGGCAGTAACATTAAAATGCACATAATGCGTATTCACAAAGTTCAGAGGGCTGGCGTTTTCCACGGTAATGCTTCCTGCTCCGCCATCTCGGTAAAGCTGTGTCCAACCTGCTAAGGGATGATTATAGGTACCCCCATCACCGGTATTAAATTCAAATGAGCGGTTGAACACCTTCTCTGCGTAAAGCCCCCCGTCAACTGCATTATGTAGGTCTTCCGTGAATCCACCTATCAACTGCTGCGAGACTTTGTTGCCCGTCACATTCGCATTTACGTCAACACTTGCTGTAGTTGTGGCCGCATAGGCAGGTTGGCTAACGCCTACTACCCCCACACCAATGACACTAAGTAACATTGAAAACATTAAGATGAATGAGATATAATTTCTGCCCCCCGTTTTTACATGCATACCATGTCCAGTCATCATATTACCTTCTTTCCCGTTTTTTTGTATTTAACAGTAGTCCTCCATTCGGATCCATCTCTCTATTAATTTACTTTCCATGCGTATAAGCCGTTGATTGGACAACGGCTTATACGAAACATTTATTACCTTATTATTTATGAGTTTTATTGTACCAATCTGTTGCTTCTTTAATCGCTTGGTCTCCCCCGCGTTTCTTCCAATCCTCAACGAATTTATCGAAGGAGTCTACTGGATCCTTACCTGTAATGATTTTCGCAGCCGTTTCTAACCACAAGCCATCTCTTCCAAGTTCAGGACGAGTTTGCAGAGTTGGTAATGAAGGCATGCCTAGAGAATCATTTTTACGGCCTTCTTTGGAAGCAACATCGATAGCTTTAAGCACCAAATCCCCAGAAGGACGATTTTTCATAAACTCTGTATCCGACAAGTGAAGAGGACCTACCATACGTAACCAAGTCAGATGCATTTCTTCACGGTAAATGTCTTCCTGCTTCGCCGGATAGTTGTACTTGATTTTACTGCCATCCATCGTGTAGTCTTTACCTTCAAGTCCATATGTAAGAAATTTTTGCGCTTCGTCACTATAGAACCAATCCAAAAACTTGATGATATTTTCTGGATTTTTAGTCGTTTTAGGAATAACCCATACGTTATTTCCTACCATCGACCCAATACTATGACCACCTTTGCCGTCTGGACCGACAGGGGCTGGAATGATCTCAAGTTGAGCACTAGTCGATCCTGCCTTGATCTCGCTTGACCACTTGTCAGCTAGACGTGGAGCATGTATCCATAAACCTCCAATACCTTGTGCTTTGATTTTAGCATCCCATACTGCCCCTTTTTGTACAAACACCTCATTATCTAAAAGCTTTTCTTCATACAGCTTCCGATAAGATGCAAGAGCCTGCTTCATCTGTGGACGAATAAGGTTAGGAATTAATTGACCATTCTCCAGCTTCCAATCGGCAGGGATCGCGTCATAGGCTCCAAAGAACGCTTCCGTAAACGCTAGCTTTTCACGCCCGGTGAAAGGAATCTCGTCTTTTTTACCATTACCGTTAGGATCGTTATCACGGAATGCCCGTAACATATCCGTGTATTCGTCGATCGTTTTTGGTGCCTTTAATCCCAATTTATCCAACCAATCCTTGCGAACCATCATGACAAGGCCGTTTGGCGTCGCGTTTACAGAAGGGATCCCGTAGATTTTCCCATCTTTACTAACACTTGCGAAATCCCAAGCTTCTTTTGAAATATTCTTTTTCAGGTTTGGACCATATTTGTCGATCAGGTCGTTAAGCGGAATAATGACTCCCGTATCTACAGCTGGTGCTACTTCCGGTTTATTAATACCGTGAGTTTGCAAGAGATCCGGCAAATCTCCGCTCGCAAAAAGCAACGTTAACTTCTGATCAAATTCAGCGTGTGGAATAAGATCGAATGTAACATCTGTTTTGGAAATTTCACGAAGCTTCTTCGTATATTCATCCTCGTTGATGTTCGGAGATCCCTGGATGTACTGCAAGCCTTCCGTACCAATACCTACTTTAAACTTCGCTGGCACACTCGCACTCTTTGTCGGTGCACTCGTACTCTTCGTTGGACTTTGTGTCGATGTTGCGCTGTCGTTAGAAGAGCAGCCCACAAGAGTACCTGCAACCGTTACTGCTAGTGCTGCCGTTGTCCATTTTTTGTTCATTTGACCTTCTCCTTTTAGTTGTATTTTTGTCTTTGTTTCTATGATTAACCTTTCACCGAACCAAGCATCGCACCTTTTATAAAATGCTTCTGGACGAAAGGGTAGACAAACAAGATAGGTAGTGTGGCTACAATAATGGTAGCCATTTTGATGCCCTCCGCTGATTGCAAGGTTAGGCTGACGCTTTGGGCAACGCCTTGCGTATCGCCCTCAACTAATAACTGCCTTAATTTCACTTGCAAGGGGTAAAGCCCGGGGTCCCTGATGTACATGATGGCATTAAAGTAACCATTCCAGTGCCCGACTGCGTAAAATAACCCAACCGTGCTTAAGGAAGACATGGATAAAGGTAACACAACACTCCACCAAGTCCGATATTCGCCGGCTCCATCGATTTTGGCAGCATCCACCAAACTCTCGGGAATTTGGCGAAAAAACGAAACCATGATGATCAGATTAAACGCACTGATCGTCCCCGGAATAATGAGTGCCCATAGCGAATTGAGCATACCTAATGATTTTACAAGCAGATATCCCGGTATAATAGGTACTTGAAAAATCATTGTAAAAACTACAAGAAGTAAGATGAAGGAGCGACCTTTCAGCTCGTTTTTGGCTAAGGCGTACGCCATTAACGAAGTTAAGAACAAATTGAAGGCCGTGCCCCCTACCGTCAGCAACGTCGTTACGCCGAAAGATTTCCAAATCGCCATATTTTTAAGAACCCCAATATAGTTAATCCATGTAAAATCTACAGGGAGTATAGATACCTTTCCTTGAGAAAGCGCAGTTCCTGAGCTTAACGATCCGGCCACGATATGTAGAAAGGGAAGAAGCATAGCGCAGCTTGTTAGGATGAGTATCGTATAGTTAAAGAAAGCGAATACATCTCGCGAGAAAGTTGGTTTTTTTGTCATTGAAGAGCCTCCTTCCTTTAATAAATCGAATTGCCGGTTGTTTTTTTACTGAGTTGATTCGCCCCTACGACTAAAATGAAACCTATGACGGATTTGAACAGCCCGATTGCCGTTGTATAGCTATATTGGCCACCAAGTAAGCCAATACGGTAAATATAGGTATCAATAATCTCACCTGTAGAAGTGACGAGCGGATTCATCAGCATGTAAACCTGCTCAAATCCGAGATCGAGAATGTTACCAATTCTAAGCAAGAGCAGCACCATGATCGTAGGCAGTATTGACGGTAGGGTAATACTGAACACTTGCACCCACTTACTCGCGCCATCCACCTCTGCAGATTCATACAACTCTGGGTTAATGCCTGCTAGTGCGGCCAGATAAATAATGGTCCCCCAGCCCACTTCTTTCCATATCCCCGATGTCACGACAATGGTTCGAAAATAGTTAGGCTCTTGCATGAAGAAGACCGGTTCTCTGCCCATCATGTGAAGCACATCGTTCAGCATACCTGAGGTCGGTGACAGGAAGTTAATGACAAGCCCGCCGACAATGACCCATGATAAGAAGTGAGGCAGGTACAGCACGGTTTGTATGATTTTTTTGAAAAACATCTTTCTAACTTCATTCATGAGAAGTGCAAGAATGATCGGAGCCGGAAATCCGATGACAAGCTGATAGATGCTGATTAAGAAGGTATTCTTCATCACCCTCAGAAACTCCGGATAAGTAAACAAGTTAATAAAATGTTTCATTCCGACGAATTTGCTGTCCAAAATCCCAGTGAACACGCTATAATCCTGAAAGGCAATGACGATGCCTGCCAAAGGTATGTATTTGAATAAAATAAAGAAAATAAGTCCAGGAAGTACCATCGTATAGATCTGCCAATATTTAACGACATACAGCTTGGGTTTTACTGACGGCCGTGCCGTTAGCCCAGTTGCGTCTGCCGCAATTCTCTCTTTACTGACATTCATTGCTTCATTTCTCCTCTCCGTAATCTTGTGTTAGCCCATCTGTAGGCTTTTTATTTTGCCTTAGTTACAAACTTATTGTATACGGTTACAAGGTGATAAGACCATGTGATCTCTTGCGAAAGTTGTGTTTTTATATTGTAATTGGTTGCGTTTTCAAATGAAAAGGACCATTCAGTGAAGAACGGTCCCCTATTGTTCGGTTAGTTAACCAATTAGCTAGGAGCTAATCTCTCTTTTTTTGTATTCATTGGGTGACAAGCCAAAATACTTCTTGAATGTTTTCGCAAAATGCGGATAATCCTCGTAGCCAACCGCCTGAGCGGCATCTGAGGTTCTTATGCCGGGAGCCTTCAGCAACTCCTTAACTTTCTCCATACGCAGCTTTATAACGAAATCAGTGAAGCTTAGCCCTAGTTCATCTTTAAAACAGCGGCTGAAATACGACAGTGACATCCCTGACTTCTCCGCAGCTTTTTGCAAAGAGATGTCCTCATTGGCATAATTCTGAACAATAAATTCGATCGCCTTCGCAATCGATTGACGCTGACCCCAATTTCTGGAGGCTCTTACCTTATCCGCCAAGGCTTGCAGGCAGCCTCTTGCTTGAGAGAGCCATCCCTCCAGCGGCATTTCATTGCCCCCTGTCAGAAACGGCTTGCCAAGCTCGGACATTCCCCCGCCTGAACGATGCTGGAGCTCCGCCTCGACCATGGTCAGCAGATCTTCCGTACAACTACGAGCAACCTCATTGGAAGCACCTTCTTCCCTAAGCTTTTGAACCATATCGCCCATAAGCCGCAGTGCCTCTTCTTCGTTTAACCCCCATAGTTGCTCCGATACGGCTTCACTTCGCGCTTTGGATTGCTTTACCCATTGGCTTCTGCCTGTAGCTAATTTATATTTTTCCTTAAATTTGCCGTCAATGCTTGCAAGCAGTTCGTAGAACTGCTCCTCCTTAAGTGGCTTGAGCAAGTAATCGGTAACGTCTTGCCGTAAGGCCTGTTGCGCATAAGCAAAGTCATCATATCCAGAAATGATAATGGTATCCATGTCCCATTTCCTTCTACGCACCTCTCGAATTAACTCCAACCCATCCATAACGGGCATCGAGATATCGGTAATTAACAGATCAGGACGCAGCTTCTCACATAGTGCCAGCGCTTCCATACCATCTTCAGCTTCACCGACTACTTCAAAGCCATAGGGGCTTTCGGCGATGAGCTTAGCTAAACTGCGTTTAATCATAATCTCATCGTCTACAATGAGCACCTTATACATGTTCGGCCTCCTTTTTGTGAGTTTCGTATTTAAGCATCATCTCTACGATTGTTCCCGTCTCATCCGATTTGGCAATGTAAAGACCACAAGGCGATCCAAAGGAGAGGCGAATTCGCTGATGCACATTCCAAAGTCCGATCGACTCAGAAGACCCATCTGTTGGTACGGCCGAATCTTTACGAGAATTAATCTCATTGTTATTAAACGCTTGATTATACTCATTTTTCAGCTCATTGTCCATGCCTCTGCCCTCATCTACAATCCGAAGCAAATAACCATCCTCTGAATGTTCTCCTGTAATGCCAATATAGGTAGGCTTGATTCTATGACGTTCATAACCATGCTTGAAGGCATTTTCCACAAGAGGTTGAATCATGAGGCGAAGCGCTAATATGCTGTGAATATCCTCATCATGCAGCTTTATTTCTACGCGCAGCGATTTAAATCTCTCCTGCTGAATTTCCAGGTAGGTGCTAATATAACGTAGCTCCTCCTTCAGGGTCACCGATTGCTGGGGATGACCGATACTGTAGCGAAAAATATCAGCTAAGGAAGTTGCCATCCGACTAATCGGTTTAACCCCCTCAATAATCGCATACGAATTTATAATTTCCAACGTGTTGTATAGGAAATGTGGATTGATCTGAGATTGCATGACGAGAAGTGCCGATTCTCGTTGCCGGAGTTCCATCTCTATCTCTTTTTGCCTAGAATGCTGAATCTCAGCAATCAATCTTTGAATTTCTTCAACCATTCGGTTAAAGCTTCGGTTTAAGAAGCCTATTTCATCGTTGCGTTTCTCTGGCGCCCGGACATGTAAGTCCCCTTCTTCCGCTCGGCGCATCAACCGCCGCAAATGCGAAAGCGATTGCGTAAGATGCACAGAGAAACCGCCCACCAAAAATAAAGCCAAGCTAACCAGCAACAACCCTACCCAAACCGTTACATTACGCCAGCGAACAAGATCGCCATTCAGTTCATTCAGCGGCACCTCAGAAACAAGTGTCCACCCGGTCAATGGAGAACGGTCGGCAAGGATCAGCTTTTTGATGCCGTTAATCATGACGACAGAGTACCCATTTGGCTCATCCTTCGTTAACGGTATGTTCTGCAGGTTGACAGCCTTTCCCCACTTTTCCTTATCGGGATGATACACGACCTTACCGTCTTGGTCCATAATCCATACAAAACCACTTTGTCCGAGTTTAATTTTATCGCATATTTTAATAATTTCGTTCAATCTCAAATGTACAACCAGCATGCCTGTCGATTGATAAGAAATTGTATCCACAAATTTTCGGATAATGGTCAGCACCGTTGTATACTCGATCTCTGACAAACCTGTAATCTTGTAATTCTGGTCGCCTGTCAGCATATCCTTATACTGATCATAACTAGCCTTGGCAGCAATCGCATTATTATTTGTGGTCACCATACCATTCTTGGATACAATGGATAATCCATAAATATCCGTACGACCAAACACGATCGTAGGAAACAGCTCATCGGATATTTGTTTATTATTAACAATCCGTTCATATTGATTATCAGGATCCAGCTTCATAAACGTTTGGATTTGGGGAAGCAGCAGTAACGGATAGGTCACACGCTGCAAATCCCCAAAATAAGAATCAAGCTGCCCATTGATTTGCCGCACGAGTTGATCACTATAGCCTATAGCATTCTTCTCAATACTCTCCGTTGAGCTTGAATACCACACGGCTCCAAAGGCGAGTAAGGGAACGCATAGGAAAAATAAAATAAGGCATACGAGCTTCGCATTAATTGATAACGCTTTCCGTTTGATCATTAGGACTCACAGCTCCAGACCCATAATAACTTCTTTCCATAGTTGTATACGATTTAGTTCATAATTTCAATGATAAATGTTTATGACCGTTTTTCGGATCAATTTGAAAAGGCCAAACTGAGTGATCAGCTTGGCTTTAGCTTGATAACATGGATGCTACAGGTAAAATGTATAGCTTCCGCTTCCTATTTCCGCTGTGATCCCAGGGAGAACCACTGTGGCTGTCGTATTAGTGGGTACCGTACAACGATAGGTCGCTTTGTCTTCTTCCAAGTTATAACTACTTTCAATCCGGCCGTACGGGGTATCAAATCCTCCACTTGCTTTCTTAAAGCCTGTCAAATCAGGCCTCAGAGTGAAATGACTATAGCCTGGATGCCTCTCATCCCGCTGAATGCCAAGCACATACTCATAGAGCCAGCCCACCACAGCTCCTAAGGAGTAATGGTTAAAGCTATTCATCGCATTTCGTCTGCCAAAACCCTTTTCTACGGTATAGCTATCCCAATGCTCCCAAATGGTCGTCGCTCCTTGCGTTACTGGATAAAGCCAGCTTGGGAATGCGGTTTGGGTGATCATGGCATAGGCTAGTTCCGAATAACCGCCCTCACTCAGCATCGGATTTAGCGGACCCGTCCCGAAAAAACCAGTGGATACGGTACATCCCATTTCCTTCGTTATTCTAGCTAGATTATCAAAAGCCTTCTGCCTAACGGTCTCGTCAAACATCTGGTAATTCAACCCTATGGCATATCCGCCTTGCGTATCATTTACTGTGCCATCCAAATGCAAGGTTTTTCCGGTTTCAGCATCTACAAACGTCTGGTTCCAGTAAATCTTCGCTTCAACTGCCTTCAACCTATAGTAGGATGCGTCGTCCTGTTTTCCTAAAAGCTCCGCATAAACAGACATCAGATACACATCTCTACCGTAGAAAGCATTCCATACCAAGTTACTATCCGTTTTCTGTGGAGCCAACCAGTCATCGATCGGTCCCACAAAGACCTCGCCTGGCATCCCTTTATTCTCCAAATAAGTGGTGTAGCGCTTCATGACCTCATAGTTATCTGCGATAACACGCTTATCCCCATATTGTTGGTACATGTCCCAAACGATCAAGTGAACGCCACTACCATAGGTAATTCCACCAAATCCGCTTCCTACAGGTGCAATATTGGGAATATTCCCGTCTGGTAATTGTACATCTCGAATGGCTTCGAGAAAGCGGAGATAAAAAGTTCGAACATCCCCTTGGTAAGATGAGGTACGGAAGAATACATGTGCGTCACCAATCCAGCCCATTCGTTCATTTCGCTGCGGGCAGTCTGTAGGCACACTGATGAAGTTCCCCAACTGGCTGTACTTCACATTGGATACTAGTCGGTTTACCAATTTATGATCTACTTCCACTTTACCACGCATCGTGGAAAGACTCGAAAGCAGGTAGCTCTGCACGTCTTCTAATTCAGGTGCGTAATCTAGGCCAGTGATTTCAATATAGCGGTAGCCATGAAAAGTGAATTTCGGTATGTACGTTTCTCCATCTGCATCGCCGCGAAGAATATAAATATCTGTGCTGGAAGCGTCCCTAAGATTTACTTGAAGCATTCTCCCACCCAATTCCCCATACACATCGAGATTTGGATAGAGCATCTCCCCAAAACGAATGCGTACTTCAGTTCCTTTTTCACCTTTGAATGTAAGTACGGGAACTCCTGCTATCTCTTGCTCTAAATCGTATATATATAAACCAGGAGCAGGCTCCGTCATGCTTTTAGCTATAAATGTTTCTACTTTTCTGATCGGTGCTTGATAATGACCAATTAGTTCTGGTTCGCTTTCATTAACTGCTGGCCAAGGCAAGAAAAGTCCAGGCCTGGAATCGAATTCGCCGATGGGGACAGCTTCTACGATCTGTGGTGTTTTCATGCCGTCTATGACAAATCCCGCTTTTGAATAATCCTCATAAATGAAGGCCAAATTGGCATCAAAATGTTCCCCTTGGAAAAAGCCCGCGAAGCGGTAAGGGCCTTCCCCGTAATACTGCCATTCTTCTTCATTGGTTACGTAAAAATCCGATGTTCCATCTTCGTAAGTCAGCACCAATTGTGCCAGTAAGCTTTCTTTATCACCCCAGTAGTTATAGTTCTGCAAGACGAAAGTCTGAGAACCGTTCCACCAGCCCGAAGACAATGTAAAACCAATGCCATTAACCCCTTCAGACAAGAAGTCCGTAATATCATAAGTCTGATACATGAGGTGTTTGTCAAATTGACTGAAACCTGGAGCAAAATACTGATCGCTAATTTCCCTACCATTGATTCTGCAATCATAAATCCCTCTAGCCGTCGCATAAAGTCTCGCTTTCTTAAGCGGTCCTTTGACCGAGAAATCCCTGCGCAGCATGGGAAGTGCATGGCAATCTGGACTCTTGGTAACGCGTACATCAGTTCCATTTCCATCTAAATCAATTCCGAATTCGGTATCCATTTCAAAGAACTGATTAGACGGATGTCGCAAAAAGCTTAAGCGAATACCATCAAAGTGCGCGCTTGTTCCTTCCCCTACAAAATAACCAATTTCATAGAGTCGCGGAAATGTTGTGATATCGTTATCCCTTAACGGGTTTAATTGTCTCGCAATTAGCCTCGTTCCTATGGAACTAGGATTTAACATAGCATCAACGAGTACGCCATCTACATAAGCGTAAGCCCCATTACCCACAACATTGATCTTGATTTCATGAGGATCGTATTGATTGGCTTCTGTAATCAACTGAACTTTCTCTTCACCCTCAAAGTTAACGATGGGTACTGAAGCAAAAGGAACATGTTTGTTATCATCTTTGTGATAGCCTACCCGATAAATATCCAACGTTGCTGGGAGATTGCTTATGTTAATTTCATAAGAAATATAGTTTTCACCTTCTAAGAAGGATTCATTTTTTTCCCTATTTAAGAGTCTGGCATCATTAGCACCAAAGACAAGCCCTGCTCTAGTCCCGCCTGGGGATAAAGTCATCGTGCTTTTCAAAGAGAAAATTCCCATGGAATCGCTGCTGACGTAATATTCCGGTGCACCGATCCACTTCGCCCCGTTCCAGGCATCTACTTTCGGATTCAACAAACCAGTTTCAAATTTGGTTGAAGCTACGGCTATTTCCGATATTTGGTTCAACGTGATCACAGTCACATAATATTCCGTACATGGCTGCAAAGCCCTTCCTGCATAAGCAGTTCCTATGGAACAGTCCGTATTCATCCAACCACTGTCCCACATGTCAAGACCCTCAGGTTCCTCTCCCACGGTAATCCTTACAGATGTTTGCTTCATGTTCTTCTCATTTGAACTAAATTTCCAGGCAAATACCGGTTTCTTCTCATCTAAACCCATAGGCTCAATTTCATTCATCACCGTAATTTCAGATATCATGTAACTCGTCATATGCCATTTGCTCCCTATGCATTGTATTTAATTTAAATGATAATGAAATAAATGAATAAGATCGTTAACATCATTCACCTTTTAAAGTTTACATTTTATGTGCTTTTTTATATGGTATAGTTACATGACCCTCCTGGAGGCTACGTACAATGAACCTAGTTGATTTGGATACAATGCTTAAGGCATATTCGGAAGAAGAGTTATGTTATCGTAAGTATTACGATGCCAAAATGGATCGAAATACGGATCAGGATTCAATAAAGGAACTCAAAGAAGAAGATTATTTTTCTTCGAACGGTCGGACTGACATTATCATTCAAAAACACAAAAGATTTACACCCATTTTCAAACATCGGCATGCGTTTTTCGAATTGATTTACGTATATGCAGGTCATTGCGTCCAAGAAATTAATGGCGAAGTTGTTCAACTAAGTGAATGTGATTTATGTATCATCCCACCCAAGGTGGAACATACAATTGAGGTATTTGATGATAGCATTATTTTAAATGTATTGATAAAGCGAAGTACTTTTAATGAAACATTTTTAGAAATGCTTAAACATGAAACCGTTCTCTCCTCATTTTTTATGAAAGTTCTGTATACTGAGGAATACAATAATTACATCATTTTTCGAACAAATCGAGATCCCAACCTGAAAGAAATTCTCTCCAAGCTATTTATTGAACAGCATGACAACAAAAAATACACCGCGAATATCCTATATAACCTGCTCATGTTATTTTTCAGCTATTTGCTCAGAGATTATGAAAGTCAAGTCGAATTACCTAAAAGTGTAACCAAGAATGATAAGTTGCTTTCGATCTTAGCTTATATGCAGGATCATTATAAGACAGTAACCTTAGGAGAATTATCAAGTACATTTCATTTCACGGAATCATACTTAAGCAAGCTCATTAAAGCTACCTCTGGCCAAACTTTTCTAGCAATCATCCAAACCATAAAATTAAATAAAGCCATTGAACTACTTACCTCTTCTGATTTAATGGTTCAAAACATTAGTGAATCTATTGGCTTTGAAAATAACACGCATTTTATTAGGACCTTTAAAAAAGTTTATGGCATTTCACCTAATCAATTCAGGAAAAATAACAAATAGGGGTAGCTTATGCCGCCCCTATTTTAACTTCGTTTATATGATCAAACCCATTGCCACTTCGGCACTTTTCCTACTTCATGCAATTCATTCATGCCTCTCTCAGTTCCCCCAAATCAAGTTCAAATACGTATCATCAGGCATAGGTGGCATGGTCGGATTGGTTGCGGACAGCGTCGTATCTACTGTCCATGCACCGCTGGCCGGTTGCTGGGAAGCCTGATAGGTATAGCTCGTTTTCGTGTTGGTAGCCGATGTCCAAGACGCTGAGCCCATTCCACCGATGATGACCGAGTCCAGCGCTACAAAGTTCGTGCCGTTGCCGTTAAACACCGCTGTCCCGGCTTCCGTTGATCCTCCGGCAAGGAAAGGATAGCGGCTGCGTGCCACGCTCCCTGCTGCAAGATAACTATGCTCGAGGACCAGCCCGCTCAAGCTGCCTGTTTGAACAGCGCAGTTGTTGCTGGAGAAGATGGCGGAATCACGGATTGTCATATTGGAATAGGCCGCCGAACCAGCGAATTGCATTGTATCCGTATGCGGCTTCGGTGTCGTAGCTGGATTAAAGAAATGAGGCGCAAGATAAATGCCATCGAAGCGCCAGCCGTCAATAGGGCCGGACGACACGGAATAGAAATCAGAGGCATCACCATCGACGACTTGAGATTCCGGCATGACAACTTCGCTGAATTCTACCAAGGATGTTGTCTGGTTGGCGATACCGTAGCCTGCCAACCAACGGGTCACTTTGGTCCAAGCCAAGGCTGAGCGGTCGCAGCCTTCCAGCTTGATCTCGTCAGCGATCAGTCCAGCGAAAGCCACACCTCGCACATTCTTGATCAATGCGCCTCCGGTAATGACCACCGTACCATAACCGTCACGAGGAGCCACAGTAATTCGCTTCGTCCACGAGGAAGAACCCAGATTTTGCAGCACTGGCGTATTTCCGGAACCTGCGCCGTTGCCCGTCAATGTGCCGGGAGCGACTCGGATCAGCACCCCTGCTTCTGCCTGTTGCGGCGTCACAGCCGCGATAGCTGTGCTAATCGCCGTCCAGGAGCTGTTTACGTCTACAATGTTTGTTACCGTGGTGTCGTACATAAATGGCGTAGGGATCAACGACGGCCAGTGCGTGCCGTTCGGTCCGAAAGAAGCATCACGTTCTGGCTCATCGCCAGGATCTGGACTCGGATCCGTCGTTCCCGACGGTGCATACACCTCTAATTCATAGATGGAATAGCCATACGTCGTCGCAGGGGTGATCCCCTGTACACGCACATATCTGGCTGTAGCTGCTGCTGCAAGCGTAATGGCGTCAACGCCACCATCACCGGTCGTAGTTGAATATACATCCGTCCAAGTGGAAGCATTACTGGAAAGCTGGATCTTATAAGCCGTTGCGTAGGCAACCCCCCACTGGATAGTCACGCTGCCTACATTTTGCGACGAGCCCAGATCCACATACATCCATTCGCTGCTTGTATAGTTGGAGCCCCAGCGGGTGGTGGTGCTGTCACCATCCGTAGCTTTACTGGCAGCTAATGCACTATTCTTCACCGAACTCGCGACAGCGGTTTTACCAAGTGCCAAATTAGTAGATGCATAAGCAGGTGTCTCCCAACCTGGAAGTAAACAAGCGAGTGTAAACAGAACAACCAGACAGAAAGCGAACATAGACATATTCTTCTTCATCAAGTCATCTCCTCATACGCCGTCCTTCACGGACTAGCGTTTTTATCCTAATAGATGATTATGACATAGCCTTCAGCGCTCTTCAGTACTCTTCACTTCGTTACTTTAACAATCATCGTATCACTGGATGTCGCACCCGCATAATTCACGAGTTCACCACGATACTCATACGAACCTTTTCCTTTATTCGTTAAGATGGCCACAGCGGATTGAGCATTTGGCGTATTCACAGTCAACGCTTGCGAATAGATAAGTGCACCATTTTCATAGAGGTTATAGGTCGTACCATTGGTTCCCCACCACATGTTCATGCTAACCTTGAAATTCCCATCACCATCCCAATTATCGTTAGCAAGAACGGGTTTAGCAGGAGCGGCATGTTTAACTGTAACGGTCAAATCTGGACTTTTGCTCGTACCAAACGAGTTCGTAAGCTCAGCATGGTACTTATAGATACCATTCGGTTTGTTGGTAATGGAAGTTACCGTAGATTGCGCGTTAGGCGATTTGTCCGTAAGAACCTGTGTATCGATTAACACATCATTCTCATAGAGCTTGTAACTTGTGCCATTATCGCCATACCACATATTCATGGTAACCTGATAATTACCATCCAGCAGACCCGTATCATGCCCATTGTCGTCTGAAAGCACGACAGTACCAGGTTTAGCAATGGCTAAGACTGGAGGTACTGGCTCCACATGCCGCACTGGAATCAAGGAAGGCTGGCTAATCACATTCTCCCAAAGCTCCTTCAGCCAATAGTAGCCCACATTAGCGTCTGCGGTGAATTCATCCCGAATGCCAAGCGACTTCCCTTTCGCATAACCGGAATACCCATTTACCGCTTTATAGATGAGATCAGTACTGCCAATTGCATATCGCGATTGGATTAATGCAAGATCCTCCGGAGAACCCGATGTTGCAACACCGTAATAATAAGCCTCCAGGAGACTAAGAATGCTGTTATTCCACCCCCTTGTCACATAATCGAGGTCGCTTCGAATGCCGTTCGCATCCACCGAATCGAACTCCTGGCCCATTCCCATCATGCCTACATTAGGCAATCCTTCTGGGTTGTTTACAAAAGCCCGCAGCGTATCGTTGCTGTATAACTGTCCTTTCACCGTTTTGTTATACATAATCAATGCACGGTCTTTCATCCATTCGAACGGCTGATCCAACGTGTGGCCTCTAAACGTAAATTCATTCTTCACTGCTGCCTCTAGCGCAGTCTTGCCGGTTTGACGGAAGGTCCAAGCAATGCTGGAAAGATTCGCTGCCTGAAGCTTGCTCATAAAGCTGTCATAATCAAAGCTGAGCAGGAATTCATTCGCCTTATCGGCCCCGCCTAAATAGCGGACCGTAGCTAGTGCGCTGGCAATAGCGCCTTCCACATAGTTGGGATTCCAGCCTTTGTTGAAATTACCCAACTGATCGATCCCCGTCGAGAAATTGTTGTCATCATCATGTCCCCAATGCGCCGCTACCAAATGCGCTTGCATGATCAAGGTGATTTTGTCCTTCTCCTCCGGGGTCAACTGCGCCCAAACAGCAGGAATGGTGGAAGCTAGATCGAAAGCTTGGGTGGCCAATGATGTCGCCGAGGTATCCAGTGAACCGGATGCGCCGGGCTCCCGCTTGCTTCCAGGTACCAGCATATTGCGAATATGTGCCACAATCCGATCTTTAATCATCGTACCGTCGCTGCCCTTATAGGAAGGATCATACAAAGCAGCTGTCGTCAAATACATCAAGGCGGTACCGCTTCGCAGGCTATGCGATGTCCACTCCAGACTAAGCTGATATTGAAGCAGCGGCTCACGGAGTGCGCTGTCGATCATTTTATGACTGAACGGGAACACATGCAAATCCTGCTGCAGAGTGGTTGCCGTCACAGTTGCGCTTGGCACCGAAACTTTATTGGCAACGTCGGTTGCCGTCACGTAATAGCTGTATGCCGTTAGCGGTGTCAGTCCCTCATCCACATAAGCAGTGAGGTTCGTCGTGCCCAGCAGCTCGCCATCCCGATAGACGGAATAAAGCTTAATGCCCGAATCGTCCGCAGAAGCTGTCCACGATAATCGAATAGCCTTCGAAGATTGGGCCCCCGCAGTAAACTGTCCTGGCGAATCTGGCGGCAGCAGATCGATTAACTCCGTTCCGTATACGTTCATTTCGGAGAGCGTGACCCGATCGTTCGCACTCGCGAAGCCTACACGGCCAATAGCATACTGAGATTCCTCCGCCTCACCGATATAATCACCGTCCAGATACACACGGATGATCGAACCTACCCGGTCAATCCGCAAATCCTGCGCCGTGCCGGGCTTCAGTAGGCCAACATTAAAATCCTTGAGTTGAACAAGCGAATTGTTCACTACACGGAAAATACCATTGGTCGCGTCGTCATTGCTTTTATTCAAGGAGACAAAGCAGTAGTTCTTCTCATCCACATAGTTGAACACAACAGCTAGATCGTCCCAATCGCTGCGAGGTGCCACCATAACCTTGCCCGTCCAGACAAAGTCACCTATCAATGGCGTCTGATGAACAATCACATTGCGGAGCGGATCAGACCCTGTGCTCGCATATGTCGTTAAAGCGAGATTGCCGCTTGGCGTTTCCCATACCCCTTTGCCATCGGAATTCACAGCAACAGTCCAAGCTGCCAAATCGAATGCGCCGCTCGCAATCGCAGTTACTTGCGGCAACGCCGGCGGACTCAGTTCAGTCCATACGTCCAACTCCGGCCCTGGCGTCCAGTTCCCCTCACTGTCCCCAGCTTCAACACGGAAGTGATACGATGTTGAAGGCGTTAATCCTGTGAGCGGAAGCGACAACGTATCACCGCTCACAGTACGCATAAGATTCTCCCCGTCAAACAATCGATAGCCGGTAACATCCTCATTATCCAACGCCTGAGGCCAAGCCAGAATTGTCTTCGTCTTGGACGTGCCGGTTGCCGTCAGGGTACTGCCGACCGGCCACGTAGGGACATTCACCCCAGATGGCGGACGAACCTCCACGTGGAAACTGGTTGTTTGACCTTCGACGGATATGGTAATCGTCTGCGCTGTGGCTGGTGCGCTGCTGTCAAAGCCGCTTACAGTATAGCCGGTCAGCGGATGCGTTGAGCCGTCTTCATAATGACCACCCACGACCAGACCCGTCAGATCCAGCTTATCGCCTGGATAATAGACCGTCTTCGTCGGCGGATTGGCGACTTCTATGCTTGTGAGCGTCGATTGTGTAGTCTTCAGGACAAGTCGCGGTTCTTTGCCCTTACCAGCCGCATTCTGCTCCTTGGAAGCAAAGGTGATCTGCTGATTATGCACCTGTCCTAAGAAAGCAAAGGACAAGGCTTCATCCTGCCAATGGGATTTCACATAATCGGTCACATCGAAATCATAGAATTTGGTTGCTGGCCCTACCGTGACAACCGTTAACGGATCTGCGACATTGGCAGGCGCATTATTCCAAGTAATGCCCAGCTCCTGCCAGGAATTGTCATTGACCGGGTACACGCCTACGCCTCCCGTTGTGCCGGAAGTATCTGTTCGATAAACCTGGAGCGTGACGCTGACAACCTTCTGAGGATCACGGATACCCAGATCCGCCAACGCGAACCTCGTATACACTTTTCGAGTTGTATTGCTGCTGTTATCCCTTTTTAGAACAAGTACATCCCAGGAACCGTAATTGGTGTCCGCCCTTGAGTTCAAGGTATAGGCATCAGCCGAAGGATTCACCACGACCTCTTTGTACACGCTTTCATTTACACTAGCAGTGACACTACTATTCGGACTAACATCGTCATCACTTGCAGCAAACGCCATGGACCCGAACCCCGATGAAAGCAACCCAAGAATCATAACCCATACAAGGCCTATTGCAATTGTCCTTCTCATCCTCAATTTCCCCCCCCCATGCACATTTTTGGTGGCGTTTATCGTACAGCCGGGCTGCCGCAAGACGCACAGCCCGGAAACAAGTTGATTAGATCAGCCTTTCTTATAGCGCGCATACGCTTCGTTCTTAATCTTCAACACTTCGTCAATTCCCAGCGTTTTCAACTGTTTGACGAAATCGTCGTATTTGGCTTCAACGGATTCTGCACCTAACAACCACTTCTGCCCAGTCTCCACACGGTACGTTTCAATCTGCCCTTCCAGCTCTTTCAAGCGATCTTGCTCTTTCACTGTAAAGTTGAGATTCGGCACGCTGACTTTCTTAATATACTTACCGTTATACTCATCGATGGAAGCCAATACACCTTCTGGCGTATATTGCTTCTCATAATCAAAATTCTGATAGAAGCCGATTTCTTGTTGCGCGCCTATCTTCTGCAAATTGAGCAGCACGTTGCCAGTATCCAGCAGCGACTTCTTGAAAACCGGTTTGCCGCTAACCAGATCATAGGTTTGACCTTCCAAACCGTAGTTCGCCAGTCGACGCCCTTCATCACTGAACCAGAAATCCATGTACTTGATGGATTCGACTTGATTCTTGTTGGTGCTGGCAATTCCCCAGCCAGATGGACTCACGGTGGCACGGTAATCGAACCAGGATGTATCTCCGGTAATACTGGCCACAGGCGGGATTGGCGCTAAATTCACATTCGGTACTTTATCCTTGGCTTTCACATTGTAGCCATACGTACTAGCGAACCAGTCATGCGTGGAGCCGCCGAGGTTATCCGATAGCATAACCAGTCTAGTGTCACCTTTACGGGTGAAAATTTCTTTGTCGATCAGCCCTTCCGCATACCACTTGGCTAGATTCGTCATCCCCGTTTTGTAGGTAGGATTGATCGGATCATAGACAACGGTATCCGTTTTCGGGTCTACTTTGTAGCCTGTACCAGCATCCCATAGGTTAAGCAGCGAGTACACCCCGAAGGATTGACGGTTAAAATAAGGGATCTCATCTTTCTTGCCGTTTCCATTCGGATCGTTATCCCGGAAAGCCTTTAAGACACTGTAGTACTCATCCGCCGTAGTCGGCTTTTTGAGTCCCAGTTTATCGAGCCAATCCTGGCGAATAAACCAACCCGTGGAAGCTGCACCGTCTGGAACAAAAGAGACATAATAAATTTTGCCATCTGCTGAAGTTAAATATTTGCGTACGTCCGGGCGGCTGTCCAAAAACTTCTTAATGTTGGGCGCATTTTTATCAATTAAATCGTTAAGCGCAACGAGGCCTCCCTCGCCGCCAAGCTTGTTGGCATCTTCTTTCTTGCCGAAATGAATAATATCGGATAAAGTCCCTGACGCCAGCATCAGATTATACGCTTCAGCGCTATTGGTTAGTGTTTTGGAAGCAGTACCCTTTAAGGTAACATTGGTTATCTCCGCCGCCTTTTTGAAGACAGGCCACTCGTCATTGAATACCTTATCCCCGCCACCGCCATTCCCGTAGTGCATATGAATGCTTAAGGTAATCGGTTTGGAGCTGGCTTGTGAGGATTGTGGGCTTGCCGGAGCAGCCGAAGCGGATTGTGGTGATGCCTGTGCAGATGGAGAAGCTTGTGTCTGTTCCTTGTCCGATGAACAACCTGTGATCATACTGACGGATAATGCAGCTGCTGCTGCTGCGGTCTTCCATGCTTTGCGTTTCATTGACATGCAACCTCCCTAGGAATGTATAAAAAGATTATAATCAAATTTCTCTACGACTAACGACTAGTGCCTTACGAGGAGGCACCACCTCCCTTTCTGTTCATGTGTCCCATCCATTTACCCCTTGACGGAGCCCACCATAGCGCCGGCGGTAAAATATTTTTGAATAAAAGGGTAGACCACAATAACTGGAATAATCGCGATAACAATTGTTGCGTAAATAACGGTTTCTTGAGAGAACAGCACGGTTGTATCGGTTGTAGCCATCATGCCTTCCGTAGGATTCATAGATACGACTAGTCTGCGCAAAAGCACTTGCAACGGAATCTTGCTCTCATCTTGGAGCAGCACCATGGCCCAGAAATAGGAATTCCAAGTACCTACTGCATAGAACAGTGAAATGGTGGCCAGCGCAGGCTTGGATACCGGTAAATAGATGCGGGTCAAAATTTGAAAGTCTGACGCACCGTCCACCTTGGCGGCCTCTTCCATTTCTTCCGGCACGGACTGGAAGTTGGTGCGCAGCAGGATGACCAGAAAGGTCGTTACAGCAAAGGGAATTAATAATGCCCATCTGGTGTTCAACATGCCAAGCTCTTTAATTGTCAGATAGAAAGGAATCATACCTGCATTAAATAGCATCGTAAAGGCGATAAAGAAACTGATCGGGGTTCTACCCATGAATCTTTTTTTGGATAATGGATACGCTCCCATAATGGTGAAGACGATCTGCAGACAGGTTGCAGCTACCGTATAAAACACCGTATTCCCGTATGCCCGCCAGATGCCCGACTCCGTCAAAACTTGCCGGAAAGCCTGCAACGTCAATTCTTTAGGAAATAGCACCACGTCTCCGGATAATACAGCATTTGAGGAGCTTAAAGAGGCTGAGACGACATAAAGGAATGGATACAAGGTAGCTGCAGCCAAAAGGCTTAGAAATATATAGTTGCACAATGTAAAAATCTTTTCTCCAGGTGTCAGGAATTTCATAGGGCATCTCCTACCATAAACCGCTTTCGGTATATTTTTTGCTTAATTTATTCGCACCGATTACCAACACAAGGCCTACAACAGAATTGAACAAGCCTACGGCGGTACCGATATCATAACGGCCATCTTGCAATCCCGTCCGGTACACATACGTGCTGATCACATCGGAAACCTCATATGTAGAGGGCTGATACAATAAAATGATGGCCTCATATCCGACATCCAATAGATTGCCGATTTTCAGAATTAGCATAATCATAATCGTAGGCATAATCCCTGGCAGGGTTACGTGCAGCACTCGTTTCCACTTGTTGGCCCCGTCAATGACAGCGGCCTCATGAAGTTCAGGATGAATGGCGGAGAGCGCAGCAATGAAAATGATGGATCCGAATCCTACTTCCCTCCATATATTCATGGAGATGAAAATCGTCCGAAAATATTCCGGGACCACTAGAAAGTACAGTTTTTCCAGACCCAACTTCGCTAACAGCAGGTTGATAATCCCATTCGTCGGGGATAAGAAATTCGTAACAAACCCCGCTACGATAACAATGGAAATAAAATGCGGCAAGTAGGTTAGCGTCTGTACAGTACGTTTGAACAACATGTTCTTTACTTCATTCAGGAGCAAAGCCAATATAATCGGCGCCGGAAAAGCAAAAATCAAACTGTATACGCTGATCAAGATCGTATTTTTCAACGTTCTTAAGAAGTAGGGACCTTTGAAGAAAGTTACAAAATTATCAAACCCTACCCAAGGACTTCCAGATAGTCCCTTGTATATACTGTATTTTTTGAAAGCCATTTGCAACCCCAGCATCGGATAATACTGAAAAACAAGGTACCAGGCGATAAAAGGAACAATTAATAAATAAAGAAAGCGGTCTCTTTTTAGATTGTACAAAATCCTGTGCCGTGTGCTCGCCCTGGCATGTGCGCCTGGTTCCCATATTGCCGTTTTCATATTCATGGACACTTCCCACTCCTTCTCTTACTCTCGCTGCTTGGTTCTCACGGTTGAAGTGTAGCACTGGCTTTCATTCCCAGTAAATCCTTATTATTTTTCTGCATATCGATAATTTTGATTGGTGCGTAATCATGATTATTTTGATCGTCTCGACTTTTTTGTTAACGCTTACATTGATTTCGGCATGCTGTTGCTGCAAATAAAAAAGCCCACGGCTAGCGCCGGGGTTTAAGTGCTATTATGATCATTCATTCCGCTTAGCATACTGGCCAGGAGATACACCTTCGTACTTTTTGAAAATGCGGATGAACGTATTGACGTTGTTGCAGCCTACTTTGCCTGCCACATCATTGATGCTGTATACTTCCTCGGCGTTCAGATACTCCTTGGCTTTGGTTACCCGGTATTGGTTCAAGTATTCCTTGAAATTCTCCCCCGTGAACTTTTTGAACAACAGACTGATGTAGCCCAAAGAGAGGTTGAATTGCTCAGCAATATCAGACAGCGAAATATCCTCATTGAAATGCGCATGAATGTGCGCTAGAAGTTGTTCCGCTACGGTATGGTCCTGCTTCTCGCTGCGGTTGGCCATACTCGCCATAATGACCGCAAACACTTCATAGATTCTTTCCCGCACCCGTTTGCGGTTCCCAGCCTGCTTCAGCTCGTCATAGAGTGAGTCTTGTCCAAACAGCTCCCTATAGCTTTTGTTCATCTGATTCAGAATCCGATGCACCGTTACATCAACAGCAAGCACAAAGCGGGCCAGCTTCTCCCCGCCCGTATACCTTTCCTCCATGTGCTCATCTAGAATACGAGACAGAATAGCCTGTACCTGGTCTGTCTTCCCTTGCAGGACAAAAGTAATCAGTTCACGTTCGAGCTCTAGTGGATAAGTGTACATATCTGATCTTTGCAGCACCACATCATTCACGGTGATGACTGTATTCTTTTCCAGCGAGAATCGTCGCTCCAGTAAGCGTACGGCATCCTGGTAAGACTCGGCGCTGTTGCCTAGGGAAACCACCGGACGGCCGATAGCAGCGACTACACGAATCTCCGTATCTGCTTCAATGCCGGATAAAATATGAGTAAAAATCCGTTTCATCCGATCGATCTGCTGCTCCTTGACAATGAGAACATGCCGCTTGTGCTCCAGCTCTACCTGTTCGTAGTCAAATTCTTTCTTCACAGCCTCTAGGATCATTCGGAATATCCCCGCTTTGATCTCTACCACGGTCTCAACCGGGAACTCCGCCTCCAAGTCTTGAGCGTCAGCTAGCTCCATCACAACAACGGTAACATCATGCTGCACGTGCTCCAGCCCATATTTATCCGCATTGTTCCTGACCTCCGTCTCGCCGGTAATCCCATACAGCATGTTGCGTAAAAAATGATCACGCAGGGACAACCGATTGTTCTGGATGGTTTCCTTCAGGCTATCATTCATGCGGGAGATGTTCACAGCGGTTGCCGTAATAAAGGACATATCATCGGTGCTCTCCAGCGCTTCTTCGCCGACACCTCTCTTGCCCTGATCCAATCCCTTGAAAATCGTCAGCACATTATGAATAGGTTGGTAAATATTTCGTGAAGCCAGGAAAGCTACTCCGGCACCAATCACAAGCAGCAAACCGAACAGCAATAACGAATGAAACAACAGGCCGGATAACTGCGGCTGCCAAGCATACCCCGACAGCATAAACAGATATCTGACATTCGGCAGCACTGATGAACTCACGAGATGAGCCTGATCATCGCCGATTTGTTCCACATAAGGAGCTCTCCGCTCCTTCACCTGAGCCAGCACCTCATCTGGAATCCCGCCGTTAGCTTCATTTGCTTTGACATCCACTAATTGATCGCCAGATAGTACGCCGATACGGTTCACCTGGGTATCTAATTTGAGTAAGTCTGGATAAAACCCGCCCTGGAAAAAGGAAATCACAAACATGAGATCGTTCCTGCCGGTAAGTTCTTTTTTTACAAAAGAGATCGTATCGTATCCGTAGTTCTCCGTTTCGGACAATCGTTGTTGTACAAGCACGACATTGGAGTACTTTGAATCTTTGATGTACCCATCGATCTGCTCAATGTCTGCGCCTTTCAATGCCATTTCCTTATAATACTTGTCCTTATCAATGGTCCCAAACGTCGTAATGACCAAATTGTCATCAGGTTTCATCACGTCGATCCGGTATCCGTAGTTCTCGAAAGCCTCCCTGTTCTTCTTCAACTGCTCTAGTACCAACGTAATATTGGCGTAATTGCGCGTTGCATCGTTGCTGTAATTCTGAAAATACTCCGTTCGTTTCAATTGGTACACCAAATTAAAGGCTACCTGCAGCCGAATGTCCATCTGTTCCCGCATCTGTTCCACGGATCTTGTGGCATTGGCATCCCACTTCTGGTTGAGGGACTCCATATTCTTATAGATCAGGAAGCCAACAGCAATACTGGCGTATAAAAACACAATCAAGATGCATACGAGATACACTTTGGTGAAAAACTTCTTTTTTTGCACATCCGCCGTTCTTAACATTCACTATTTCCCTCCCGAGCTGGATGCTAGCTTCAAGTAACCGCTATCATTTTCTTCATCCTAAGCTAACTGGGAGCAACTGTAAAGAGTTTCTTCCTATGCATGCCGTTAATCTAATGCCCCGTAAATCACAGCCCGCAGTCGCGGATGTATGAAGGGCTCCTGGCTCGGAAGCAATTGCTGCATGTACACGACGGATAGCTCTTCCTTCGGATCGATCAACATGTACGACCCAGCTAGACCAGCCCAACCGAATTCACCGATGGAGCTGTTGATGCCACCAGCAGCTGGATCGATCATGACGCGAACGCCTAAACCATAGCCATACCCACGCAATTGCTGCCAATTGAAATCCTTGAGCTGCTGCGCATTCAAATGATTGGTCGCCATCAATTGAATCGTCTTCGAACTAAGAAGCCGCACTCCTTCATGCTCCCCGCCTTTCGCAAGCAGCTGTGCAAACTGGCTGTAATCCCCAATCGTCGAAAGCAGACCAGCTCCGCCGCTTTCATAGCGGCTTCCAGGTTGATATGTGGCGTCCGTCTTGGTATTCGGTGTAAGCCCGCCGCCTTCTGGACGATCGTAGATGGTACATAGGCGATCCCGCTTGTCTTCCGTTATCCGGAATGAGGTGTCAATCATTCCTAACGGATCGAAAATTTCCTTCTGGAGAAACGCTCCAAATGTTTGCCCCGTCAGCACTTCGATTAATGCAGTCAGAACGTCGTGACTGAAACCATACTTCCAGCGCGTACCGGGATCGAATTCCAGCGGAATGGACGCTAATCCGTTGGATAAATCCTGCATGTCCATCGTCTCTCTTTTGGCATTCTCCAGCATTGTACGGGTTTGTCTTTCGGTTTCCGTGCCTTCTCCAGGATACGTAAGCCCAGAGGTCATCGTGAACAGATCCTTGATCAGGATCGGACTCGTCACAGGAGATAAAAACTTCGTACCATTTTCGTTATCTCGGAATGTCTGTTGATTTTTGAAGGCGGGTAAGTATTCCTCCAATGGATCGTTAAGCAGATACAGTCCTCTCTCATACAGCATCAGTGCCGCTACGCAAGTAATGACCTTCGTCATCGAATAGATCCGGTAGATCGTATCTGGCGTGATCTCCTTCTTCATCTCCAAATCCGCATAACCAAGGGTTTCCTTATAGATGACTTCACCGCGCTTCACGACGGTACAGGCGCAGCCGGCTGGTCCCTTCTCCATGATGCTCTTAAGCAGAGGAGTCAACCGTTGATTTAATCGCTTATTTGGGTTCATTTTTTCATCCCTCCCAATTCAGTTCTTATTTAATTGGATAACAACAAAATCTCTTCGTCTGTTAAAGCTTTGCTATATACAGCCAATCCTCCCAATAGGCCGGCATAGAAATTGCCCATCTCCCCAGACCGATGTACAGCGCCAACCGTAAAGTCAGCTCCTGTGGATCCGCCATCAAACAAGCCTTTTTGGTACAAGTAAGGGTTGTAAACATCACGTCTGTCGAGTACACCATCGATATATACTTTTGCATAAGTGCCATCGTACGTGAAAGCTAGTGTATACCACTTTTCATTCAAAAGAGGTGTATCTCCAATAGCGGTCGACATACACCAAGGATGTCCCGGTGTCGGTCCTCCTTCGGCGGAAACATGTCCCCCCACTTGATTAGCACTTTGCCAAATCCGCAAGTCAAGGAACATCGCATATTGGCGCTTCTTCTCTGTTTCATTCCACATGCCGGCAATGGCTTGGCATTGTTGATTGTCACGATTGTCTCGTTTGATCCAGGCCAAGATCGTTAGATTAGCATTCGGCCCATGGAAATCAAGAGATGAACAATCTTTTCTCGCCAAATGAAACCATTGGCCAAACGCTAGCTTGGCCGCATACTCTCCAAACACCCCATCAGCTACCCTGTTGATGGGACCCTCCATTTCCTGCAGTGCATAGGGAAAAGGACCCTTGGCTACTCGCGCCTCGCCAGCTGCTTCTTGAAAATCCCAAAAACAAACCAAAGATTCCTGCTGTAAAATCAGTTCAGCTTTATTGGACATTCGTTGCACTGTATCCACCCCATTTCAATTAAAGAAATAATTACCATATTTTTCATTCTAGCTTTTATTAGCTATTGCTACAATTCTAAATTTTATAAGTTTTCAGTTTTAACAACGCAGGTTATCGAAATCATGGCTTACAAACCGTTAGAGATGCGAATTAGATCAAAAAAAATGGCTGAATAGGAGAAGCTCCTAGTTCAGCCACACTAAATAACATCGCTACCATGAGATTTCGATCATTCCCGTTATCTCCGTTAGCTGGATTGTATTCTCCACCCTCGTGCCGTTCAAATCCAAATAGGTAAGCCCATTAAGCTTCACCTCAACCCTATTTCCTTCCAACGCCTCCAATGGCGGGTAAATAGTAACAGTAGCTTGCTTCAATCCAGAAACTGCAATCTCTCGTACCGCTTGCTTCGTTCGTGTTGGCGAAGGCGCGTGCTCCCTACAGGAAACGCGTGAACGTGCCTCCTGCTTGACGAATACTCGGCACTCCTCATGGAAGGTGCGATTGAGCGAGTATAAGGCGGTCTGCTCATCGCCGCCAACAATCGTGGACTCACCGATAAGAATAGGTGAGCCATCGGGAAACCGCAGGCGAAGCTGCACAGAGGTGTCCTGTTTGCAGCCATTAAACAGATACCCGTTCTGATGACGGGTCACGAAGAATAGGGCAGATGGCGAATCGGATGCTCGTTTCTCCTGAAGAATTGTAAAGCCGAAGTCCTGTTGTAGATACCGCAGGAAAATCGCAGCATCCCCCCACTCCTCCCCCTGCCGTACAGGCAGATGAGTAATGTCTTGCCCTAGGAACGGCAGTGACCCGCGTACCCAACCTACTTTCCCGCCATGCCAATCGGGCTTCGATCGTGTTACGACAAAGGCGCGCTCTTCCACGCCTTGTTTAGCAACCGCACAAAGGCGAGTATAACCGTCCTCTCCCCGTACTTTTTCAGCTAGTCCCCCTCCAGCGATCATACCCTGATGACGCAAAGCACGAATTCCCATTGCCCCCTCACCGCGGTCCTCTTCAAACAAAGCTGACAACTCCACATCACCTTCTATGCCATCCGCTTCAGTCAGATGCAAAAGTTCCCGTAGAATCGGGTCTTTCACTGCGCCATAGAGAATGACTTTTCCGCCACCTTGCACATAAGTAGCCATCCGAAGCGCTTTGTCCCCCGACAACCACGATGTCGCCACGAGTAACACGGTATCGTTCAGCGTATTCAACGCCATATCCGTCATAGCAAAAAATTGATCCGTGCTGATCACGGTATTCACCGGAAGCCCCTGATTGATTGCATTGCGAATAAACCAGTCGTGGAAAAACACATCGCCAGACGCCTCATTTGAGTTCTCGACAGCCTCATGTAATTCACGAAATGGATACAACCAAGTGAGCAAACCAGGTTGATCAGGTGCAACATGAAGCGCCTTGCGTAAATGTGGGATTACTTCCGCAGGACAATCCGCGTTTAGCTCTCCTTTTTCCGTATCAATGGTCAAAATCTCAATAATACCTGGCGACTCTAGCTCACCCAGCTTATTGATACGCGCCACGGACAACGGCACATAAATATCGTGCGGCTCTCGATCATAGAGATCCCACCAAGGATTTTGCCAGAACCACGGATCATTCGCATAAAATCGGAACGGGTACACGTCTCCTGGGAGCTCCGCAATTCGCGTTAAATACCCAGTTATTTCCAGTCCAAAATCATAATTTAGCGCGCCCCAAGGCGAATTCGGCGGGGGAAATTCAATGTATTGCTTGTCATACAACTGCTGCATAGGGATATAATCCTTCGCCAAATCCATGCCTGTTCCAAAGTTTGTGCCGCGTATTTCTGTACGAACATCTGGGCATTCCTTTTTGAACAAATCCCAGAACGACATCACCTTCTCCGTCACCTCATGATAATCGGCGAGCGGCAGCTCTTTCCCGTTGTAATTAGCGCCTAGATACGTCCAAGGAAAATACGATACAGCAAACCCATTCGAGAACCAGATATAATCGAAGCCCAGCGCTGGCAGGAAGCTTGCACATTGTTTGCCGAGAAACTCGCCGAATGGTGTCTCATCAGGAATACCATCTGGATAACTTGCGTAAGCAACAGAGTCCCCTTTTAGCTTAGACCACGTACAAATAACCGTATAATCCGCTTTCAAGGACACGAATTTGCCGCCGATATCTGCTTTATTGATCTCATGATGCAGCTTATATTTAAAATCCGAATACGCAAACTCAGGACCCGCGTCGAACGTAGCGCCAACCTCCATGGAAACGCCGAACGTATCTGCAGCAACTCTTTTAAAAGAAGCAACAATTCGTTTCAAGTCTCCATATGTCATGCGGACAGGATCCTCGATATAAGGACGTGCGATGCGAGGATCGGACTTACCCTGCACAAAGCTGAAGCATTCCTCATTCGCGAACCCAATGTAACGCCCCCACTCGATCTCCGCCTTCTCGTCAGCGTTCCACGTTAGGATTTCACTCCCATCGGAAACCCATAATAGGACAGAGGCCGTTTCACCCATTTCAATTAATGGCAGCCATTGCCGAATCGCTTCCGTACAAACATGATCTATGGCCTCTTGCTCTAGACTTTTGAAAGGCTTCAAGCTCATTTCAAGCGTTGACCGCCGCAGTGGCTTCCCGCTCGTTCTCACGTGTTTCATTTCCGATGCCTCCTCAGACAATCTCTAATTCGATTCCCATCATGTGTGCAACTCGACGAATTTGACTGCTGACATGCCCAACGCCAAGGGCAAAATGATGCGTAGGACCGGCCGAACACCATCGCTCAACGAATTCAGCAATCGTATAGGGGAACTTGCAGCGCGTATTTGTATTACCGGTCTGCGGGATTGCTCCCTTAATTGATTCACCTTCGGTGGCAATCATTTTGAAGCGGCCATCCGCGGTTTGCGAAATCCCCAATAGCGTAACCGGACCAGCCTGAATGCTGAACTCTACGCCGATGCCTGATCCGCTCTTGCCATGAAACAGATCCAATCCACGAATAATGGGACGACTGTCGCTGATTTTAATATTGTGCGGGCCATCATGCCCGACAAGGACAATGTCATCGTCAAAGTCGCATGGATGCAGCTCTGCGAAAGATCCGCCAGCATCGAGGCGATCCATGATGAGCATGGCGGCGCACGTTTTGAGATCGGCTTCGCCTGCAAGGGGGATGCCTTTCCCAGTTAGCAGCGAATTCCCCAACACCATGTTGGACCCGATTCGCTCATACTCATTATTGTCGAGTCCGCGATAATAATAGGCTAGTCCCGTTAAGCCGAAATCCGCAACGAGGCGATCCAGCCCGACAGCTACTTTCGCTGACCAGGTAAGGTCATTTGGTTTTATCGGACGTGTGATTGGATCGATGAATGGATCGGACAGCGTAAACACGCTATGTATTTCCTCGAGTTTATTGGCGATTTCACCTTCAGTAGCGGCATTCACGCGCTTAGCCAGATCACACATTTCGAGCATCTGAACGTGACTGCCGAAGGATGCTGTAAACGCTGTTGGATCGGAGTTCATATCATACATACCCTCATAGGTATGCCCTAGATAACCGATTTTGGCATATTTAAACGCTCTGCTCGCATTCGCTGCCTGACACCATGCTCTTAATTCCCGAACAGCTCGTTCATCATCGTAAAGTTTACCCACGATCATGCCAGCAGCAGGTTTACCCGCGCGAACGAGTACACCGCCAATTTCCGGCAAGGAGCATATATTGTCGTTAGCAAGCTGCATATACGTCGTCGTATTGCGATAGTCGAGCCTGCTGCGCGGTTGAAGCGCTACCAATACAGTTGGCACTGCTAAATTGAGAATCGGTGTCGCTGCAGTTGCTGAAGTCACATACGTACTCAAGAAGCTGAAGAGGAAATCGACGCCTTGCCGCTTCAAATAATCTGTAGCTGCAAATGCCTTATCTACGTTATCGACGAATCCAGCCGAAATCACGTCCACATCATTGCTGCGCAGCATCGTCTCGAATTCACGTCCATACCCTTCCAATTCTTCCCTCAATCCCGGGAATTGCGCCCAATATGGCTCATGACCTACCGTCATAACGCCGACACGCGCTTTTTTTCGCATAAATGGATCACTCATTTTCTTTACCACCCTTCGTTTAATGACAGACCTTAATGATCTGCTGCATGCCCAAAGCGCTCATGAATGAATAACATAACCCTGCGATGGTGCTCCTCCCCCGTCTCATGACCTGAAAAAGGATAATCGTAGATGCGTTTCGGGCAAGACAGCTGGTTATAAGCTGCATAAACGGTGTCCGGCATACAAATCATATCCTTCCATCCAACAGACATCAGGACAGGAGCCTGAATACGGTGAGCCAGATTTACAATATCAAAATAGGATAGCGTCTCCAGCACCCCTTCAAGCTTTTCAGGGTGACGTTTAACAAAATTGGCAATTTCCGATAAGGAACCGGTGGAGTTCAAGACGCCGTATTCCAAGTGGCACATATTCGGGATACTAGCGACCACAGCGCTTACCTTCGGGCTGAGCGCACCAGCAAGCAAGGCCATCCCGCCTCCTTGACTCGTGCCGACCGCAGCGATCCGACTCGTATCAATTTCAGGTTGCAGATAGGCAACTTCAACCGCTCTGACAACATCCGTGGCTAACCCCATGTAATAACTATTTTCTTTGTCCAATACGTTCCTCGACACCCAGCCGTGAGATGCGCCCCACTGATCTTGCATATGGTTGCCTGTTTCCCCAGTTTGACCTCTAGCATCAATCGCTAGCACAGCATAACCAAGCAGGAGCCAAGGGGCGTGGCGCTCTGGTAAGCCTTTATCGCCGCCATAACCGGGGAAGATAATAACACAAGGCAATTTCTCCGAGACAAGCCTGCTCAATTCAGGTACGAGAAACCAAGCATGAATCGGCGTCCCATCATGACCGAGATACGTAAGTTTATCGACCTTTACTCCCGGAAATAACGTGGCTTGCTGCTCTCTTCGAATGTCGAGTGGAAGCTTTCCGATCTGTTCCAACTTATCGTCCCAGAACGCATCGATCGTTGCCGCATCCAATGTCGGTAGAGCTCGGTAGCTCTCTAACTCCTTTTTTCGCTTCGCGATGATCGCCATTTATCTACTGATCCTCCATCTATTGCGACTTATAGGTGATCAGCATTTGATCAACCATCATTTTAAAAATCGTCAAATCCTGCTTGTAGTCTTCCGGTGTCGTCTTTAGATTCTTATCTTGCGTGATGGCCTCATGGAACAGCTCCAATTCAATTGTATACGGATCTTTAAAAGTCGGACGATGAACCCGCTCCTCGTAAGCTTCTCCTACCGTTTCGCCTACATGTAAGGTCGTCGGCAAATGCCGGATATAAGGCGTATTGTACTGAACTTTTAACTGTTTCGTAGCTCCAAACACCTCGATATGCGCATCGAAGCGTCGATTCTGATCAAGGCCAGTTTCATAGGTGGCGTAGAAACCATTGTATTCGAACGTTGCTGCCATACACGAACCGTTTTGCCATTGCACAGCTGAAACGACGCGATTCGGAACGCCGATAAGCTCCCGCATAGCCGAAATATCATGAGAACCTAAGCCAAGCAGCAATGAATAGGCATTATAAATCTCTTGCGGAACCTCACCAACTGCTTGCTTCAACAAACGTTGTTGAATCGTCCTGCGTTCTACCGCTGCTTCCGCAGGGATGTCTGTAAAACGATGGACTTTGTTTGTTTGATTCGTGAAAAAATGGTTCATACCAATAATGCCGCGAATGACTGCATATTGAATCTGTCCCATCTCTCTGACATCGCTGACTGCCTGCGTAAATGCAGGGGCATACCGGCGCATATAGCCAACCATCACTTTCACACCATGTTCATCCCGCGCTTGAATGATGGCGTCTGCCTCTTGCTGGGTCATGGTCATCGGTTTTTCTATAAATACATGCTTCTTTTGATGAATTGCCGCAATCGCACAGGCCGTATGATACTCATTGCTATTCAGGATAAAAACAACATCAAGATCGCGCTGTTTAACGAGCTCCAACGCATCCGTATACTGGTGGTGGACACCATACCGAGTCCCTGCCCACTGCACTAAGCTAGGGGATATATCACATACCGCAGCTATTTCATAGCATTCGCTTAGTGATTCTAGAATGGGCAAATGAATAATTTGAGCAACCTCACCTAACCCGATGACACCCACTTTTAGTTTCCTCATGTCTGCAATCTACCTCCAGCAATTGATATCTGAACAGTACGATAATCGCGAATCAATGTATATTTCAATTTACGTCGTTTACTGCAAATCCATGTGAAATTCGGTATTTACGAACACTGCAAATTGAGCCAAAATCTTTAAAATCATGCGTGACATTCCCTTATTTCACTAACATCGTTAATGCTCGTGCATAGAGCTCGTGCCCATACGCATTGGGATGATTGATATGATTAATCAGCAAGCTGCCATGGCTTTTACCTGCTGCAAGCTCGGCCATCCATACTCGCTGCACATCAGCTAAGCAGACGCTTCGCTCCTTCGCTATGCGACGAATCGCTTCGCTATACGCGGTGACATTAGGGCTTGCATATCGCCAAGCTGGATTCGGCACACATGGCGTAAGCAGCACAATGTCGGCCACTTGATGTGCTTGCACAAGGTCGATCATTCGTGCGATATTTTGCTCAAATTGATCGATTGTAACCGCGTTGCACCCGTCATTATGAAGGTTCTGATCATTCATGCCATAGCCAATGGAGATCAGATCAAACGACTCTTGTCTAACGAAGTTTGACAATCGTGCTAAGCCGCTTGTGCTCGTTTCCCCGCCAATTGCTCTCATAGATACTTTAATACGTGCTAGTGGATACCGTTGGCTTAACCCATTAATGAATTGCGCATAGAATGGCTGACTCGCGTCTTCCGTCTCGGCTCCCATAGAAATGCTGTCGCCTAACACACAATAGACGATTTGCTCTCCGAGCTCTAGTTTATGAAGAAGTTTTTTGCTGAATGATTGTGGGGTTCGATCATACGTATCTCTGATCTCCACATCTGTTTCAGCAGCCATCGTGTAATCCGCATACACGGTAAAGGGGGCATTGGATATCCCCCCGTAATCCCGGTGATCGAAGCTCATCTTTCCAAATAGCACATGCTGGCGCCAATTAGGAATCGTGCTCACCTCGGTCCTGACTAACACACCTTGCTTGTAGTCCACGATGAAATCGATACCTTCCTTAAACCAACGATTATCGGAATGTGCTGGGTTATAATGACTCCGCACTCGTACGCCGCTCAGCTGCTGTGGTTGATAGCGAAGCGGTTGTGGCTCCATGCCCACGAAAAGTAAAGCTTCACCTTTTTGATTCCTAGTAGACAATCGATTAATCCCCCTTGAAACAGGACAGACCACCCCATATGCGGCGTGGTCTAGCCTTTCAGTTATCTCGGCCACCTCTGAGGAGATGGCAGTAATGCAGGAAATGCCGAATGAGGCTCAAGTTGATACCAATAAGCCACGGACGAAATATCATCCGATCGTTCAAAAAGCCGCTTGCTATCATGACCGATCACTTGGATCGTCACCTTGAGATCGCTATGGAACCGAATCGGATCTGGCAAATGCCACCGATACAATCCGTGCATGGGGACCTTGCTCCCATATTCACGATCTATTTTGGCGGAATCCTTGTAGTATTTGTATCCGAGAAAAGGCGTCGAGTATGACTCAGGTTCAGACTCACCAGCAAAACACCAAGCACCTCCAACGTAATCCTCGGTGCCAGTTCCACAAATGGTCGGCCAATCGGTGTCCCCATCTAGAAAGAACTTAATCTCGCCTTCTCCCCACCAATTCCGCTCCAGCGCAGCCCAAGCCAAATAGGTGCCAATGTACTGGCCAGCTCCTTCCACTCCATCCAGAATCGTAAAGTCCTGCCCGAGTTCCGTTTGGCGCATTCTTCGCCATTGTGCATGGAAATACGCTGCATTCGCAGGGAGCTCATCGACCAGTGAGTAGTTAAATGTGTAGAAGAATCCATGGATGTCTTCGGTATGCTGATTTTCGATCGTGATCTTAGCCGATTTGTGGAAAGGCATCGCAAAATAGCAATTCATACCGCCGGTAGGATTCACAGAGATCGGCAATGAGTTGATATTCGTACGAATCCCAAAGCCATTACAGAAGAAATCACCCAGCGGTGTTTCCACGGAAGGTATTTCTTCCTCATCCCAATACATACGGAGCACCAAGTCACGCAGCACATAGCTGCCTTCCTGCGCGCGATGGTGCAGTTTATCTGTGACAGTTATCCAGAAATGCTGGAGAATACCAGGCCCTTGGATGTTGGCTATTGTGACCGTTTCACCTGCCTTAACTGCCATACAAGGACGTCCTTTTCGACCGATGCCGAGATGATTCGGTGCTTGCCCGCCTTGCCCTTTCTCACCGTTCGGATTCTCAGGCGAGATAGAGCGACTACGAGCTGTCGTGACTAGTGGAGCGGATGAATATTCAAACCCAATACCGGAACGCAAATTCATAGTGTACACCTCTGTAATCATGTCGTTTACATAAAAGCTGTGCCTTTCTTCACTTCGTCGATGATCCGAACAACTTCAAGCGCTTCCTCCATCCGAATTTGAAAAGGTTGATTTCGTCGATAAGAAGCAAATAACTCATCCCAAATATTGAAGGTTTGCGTCAGCTTTACTGGGATTCGCTTTTCAATCCAAACCAACTGTTCCCCGGATTCATAAGTACCCGTCTTGCCGAATGCTTCACCTGGTGTTCCAGGATTAGCTTCCAATTTAGCAAGCGGCACATCAGGATCCAAATAGCGAAGATGAATGTCGTTGTCGGTCAGCGAAAGGGCTCCTTTCGTTCCATACACCATATAAGTAGGTGAGTTGATCGCGATGCCTCCGCTTATTTCCAAATCAACAATACGGCCGTTTTCTCCAGTCAAAATAATTTTCAAGTGATCTTCCGCATCTCCCGCGGCCACGACATGCTTCAGATCGCTCCACACCTGCTTCACAGGACTTTCCAGTAGTTGGAGCCCATGATCAATGATGTGCGGCCCCCAATTTAATAGCTGCCCGCCGCCAAATGCTTTAATCGTCTGCCAGTCCGCACGGCGCTGAAAGTTATGCCGCGTGAGACGAATCTGATAGACGTCGCCTAGAATGCCGCTTGCGATAATTTCACTCACATGCAGGAAATCAGGATCAAACCGACGGTTATGACGGATGAAAATACGTCTGCCGCCTGCTTCCGCAGCCTTGCAAAGCTCGAGCGCTTCCTCATAGGTTTGTGCAAACGGTTTTTCGATCTGAATATCCTTGCCAGCAGCTAACGCGAGCATCCCGTGGGCGTAATGGTCACTGGAGCGAGTCGCGATATCTACTAACTCGATTTCCGGATCTTGCACCATATCTTCAATCGTCTCATAGGTGCGGATCCCGTTTTCTTCCGCAATTTGCCGGCGTAAGGCAATCGGATCCGTGGCAGCCGTCACGATAAATTGCTCGGGTTTATGTCTCAATTCCCCGTAATGGGCGTTCCATCCGGCCCGCCCAAGTCCTGCCAAACCAATACGAATCGGCTTAATGCCTGTTTGTACAGTAGATTGCTCTTCTTGTTTCATCTCTTGCCCTCCTGATACGGCTGGTCATAGATACGGCCGATGCGCGCTTCATATTGAAACCCACACCGGCCGTTGTTATGCTCTTCTTCACCTACTTTTTGTTGATGGTTTTCCATTCATCCAACTGTTTCTGCATTTCCACCACTACTTTGTCATAACCGGCATCGACATACTTTTTCTTCGCTTGCGCAATGAAAGCATCGAAATCATTCATCGAACCTGTGATGAGTACGGGATTTACCTCTTTGGCAACTGCGCTCACTTGCGCAATTTCCGCTTTAACCGGATCTGGGTTAAACGTGAATCCAACAATTTTGGAAGCCGTTGCGTTCGTGTTGTTATCTTGCATAACCTTCAGAGCGGCTGTGGAGTTCCAGTTGGAATCCCATTGGTCCCACAGTGGTCCAAGCCAGTTGTGCCAGATTGCCCAAGTTTGCTCAGCGCCGGATTTAGCAATAACGGATACTTGTGGTGTTCCTGCACCAGACTTCACAGTGTAGTTTTTACCTTCGACCCCATAAGCCAATGTGTTGGACAAGGTCGGATTCTTCCAAATTTCATTGAGCAGCATAATGGCACGATCTGGATGCTCAGACGTTTTACTAATAACCGCCATGGCACTCGTAATAGCACTTGTTGTAATCAAGGTTTGACCGTACTTGGTTTCAAGTGTCGGGTAGCCGAACAATGCTGTCGATTTGGAGCCATCTGCTGTATAACCGCCTGAATCCTCTAGAACGGCATATTTACCTGATTTGGCTTCAGCAATGAAATCTGTTTTGATCGCAGCATCTTTCGCTACATAGCCTTTTTTATAGAAATCGTTCATCGTTCTATAAACGTCTACGTTGTCTTCCGCTTCGAGTGGATTGACCAGTTTACCTGATCGCTCGTCATAGAAGACGTTACCTCCTAGATTGGAGTAGTGATACAAATTCGTTCCGATTGCTGCCACATTTCCTGTGACCAGCAATGGCGTCATGCTCGGCTCATTCTTTTTAATAATCTCTAAGTAAGGCTCAATACTTTTCAAATTTGTAATTTTGGTCGTGTCAAATTTGTATTTCTCTGCAATATCCTTTTTGAATACCCAACTATGTGCATCCGAATAAGGCGTTTGGCCTGGGATGGCATAAATTTTCCCGTCAAAGGTTACTGCTGACCATGCACGTGGATCAACCTTTTTCTTAATGTCAGGTCCGTATTTATTTAAAAGATCATCCAATGGCAGTATTGAACCCATCTTCACATTGTTCATAAATTTATTCGATCCCGAGGTTGAGAAAGCGATATCATATTTAGTGCCAGTTGAGTTCATTAAACTCATCTTTTGTTCCCAACTCGCATTGTCAATGAAATTAAAATGCAAGCTGGCGTTAATGCTTTCTTTCAACATTTTATTCGCTACTGCTTCAACCGCCTCTTGGTCTGTTTCGCTATTGATCGGGCTCCGCATATACCAAGTAAGGTTAACAAATTCCTTCGTAGGTTCCGCTGCTTTCGCTGTTGGCTGAGCGGATGTAGCAGGCGCCGTTGTACTGTTAGGACTAGGAGTGGAAGTGGAGCTGCTGCAAGCGCTTAACATTACAGGTATCGTCAAAATAAGAGGTAAGGTCGTTCCTAACACTTTGAATTTTTTCGATTTTAGTTGACTCATTTTTAAGTCCCTCCCGTATCTTCGTCCATACTATTATCATGCTATATTAAACAGTTACTGCGCAAGAGCTTATCCACAGTAACTGGGATACTACCCTTTCACCGAACCAACGGTTAAACCGCGGACGAAGAATCTTTGGAAAAAGGGAAATACCACAAGCATTGGTCCTGCTGCAAGCACACACATCGCCATTCGAGCGCTGAGCGACGGGACTTCCATGCCAGGCTTTACGAGTCCATATTGGATGGCTTCCGCACTGTTTAAGAATTCCATATTCTTCAAAACACGGATCAGCAAATATTGAAGCTTCAACATATCCTTGCTGTCGACATACAGCAGGGTCAGCCACCAGTCGTTCCAATATTGTAGAACGAAGAACAGTCCTACGGTTGCAAGTGCAGGTAACGATAATGGCAACACGAGTTGAATGAAAATTCGCGTCTCACCTGCTCCATCCATTTTCGCTGACTCGAAGAGCGCAGTCGGTAGCGCTTGCAAGAAACCTTTCATGAGCAGAACAAACCAGCCACTGATTAAATAAGGCACAATCAGAGCCAAAATATTGTTCTGCAAGCCTAACCATTTGGAAATCAGGATATAGGATGGAACGAGCCCTCCCTTAAAAAGCATCGTGAAGAAAATCAGAAAAGCCAGAATCCCTCGGTACGCATAGTCATGCCGTGAGATGGCAAACGCATAGGAAGTCGTCACCCACAGACCGACAATTGTTCCAATCAAGGTAGTTACAATAGTAACGGCATAAGAATTTAACAATTGCTTGGGCTCGACCAGAATCACCCGATAGGCGTCCAGATTAATTTCTATGGGAATGATGGTGTAGCCGTTCTGAACAATACCGCTCTCCGACTGAAACGAAGTCGCCACAATAACGAGAAAGGGATAAAGACAAGCTACACAGACCGCGATAAAAATGGCATGAATCCATATTTGTGTGACGGTATTCGTATTACGTAATGCCATAGGTTTGCTCATAGTTCATACTCCTTAGAATAGCGCATTTTCCGAATTGACTCGGCGAACGATGAAGTTCGTCATTAGAACCAATACGAAGCCGACAATGGATTGGAAGAAACCCGCAGCCGATGACATGCCAATATCCCCCATATCAATCAATGATCTGTAGACGAATGTATCGATAACGTCCGTAGTCGGATAGAGTAACGTCGAATTTAACGTGACATTGTAGAACAACCCGAAATCACTGTAGAACATACTTCCGATATGTAGAATCGTTAACATAATGATCATCGGTTTGAGCATCGGTATTGAAATGGAGATCACCTGACGCAACCGGCTCGCCCCATCGATCTTGGCTGCTTCAAAATATTCAGCATCAATACCCATCAGCGCTGCGTAGTAAATGACTGATCCGTAACCTAACCCCTTCCATACAGCAGCAGCAACAATGAGGACTGGCCAGTACTTGGGTTCGTTGTACCACATAATCGGATCCTTGCCCAAGGCCGTCAGAACTTGATTGAAAACGCCATAATCCATATCGAGCAACGCTTTAAATGCAAACCCCGCTACAACCCAGGAAATAAAGTAGGGAATAAACATAATCGTCTGATACACTTTGACAAATTTACGGTTTAGTTCAAACAGCAACAGCGCAAAGCCAACAGCGAAAATTGTTCCTAACACTATAAATACCAAATTGTACAGAATCGTATTTCTTAACACACGAAATAGAACGTTTCCATTAAACAAGAAATCAAAGTTTCGAAATCCCACCCAAGGGCTATTCCAAATCCCTAGATCGAATTGATACTGCTTAAACGGCAACAGTAGTCCATACAATGGCACATAATCTAAAATAATAATGAGTATAAGCCCTGGCAAAGCCAGTAAGGATAACCCGCTATTTTTTCTAAAAATCTTGATTGCTCTTTCCATTCGCTTTCACCTCCTACTTGGTTGCCATGTCGTGATTCACATCCAAATCGTAGTTAAAAATGAGGAGAATGTATATTGCAACATAGGAAAAACTCTTCAAAATCATGCACAAACAACTGAAATTGCAGACTGTGATTGAAGTAATAGTGTTGGTTTTTGAACAACAAACCTGATTTACTAGGCTTCCTGGGGATATGCGCTTGTGGGCACTTTAATCGTGCGCGAATAAGTAACCAGTAGATTATTTTAGTAAATTATGGTATATTTACTCCCATTACAAAACTTACATACGGTTGTGAAGCACACGCCGCTTTTCCAAGTTCAGCTCATGCTGGCTCGGGAGGCGGCTTATTTATTTCCAGGGGGCATCTTTTATGAAAATACCGTTTATCAGCTTATATGATACCTATGTAGAAAAACATCTTAAGTTACGCACTGGTGAACGACACCGTCGACTCCTAGATGGTCTTGGGCACGCAGAGAAACTATTTCTTGAGAAAGTTTGGTTTCCTGCATTTGGCCATTTTGAGTTTCTTCATCCTGAGTATGAAGTAAAGGATTTCCGCGATGGCACACGTTTCCTCGATTTCGCATTCTTACGGCAATCCCTCAAACTCGCCATTGAAATTGATGGCTTTACAACACATGTACAATTAAGCCGTTCTCAATTTGCTGACCAGCTAATCCGCCAGAACCACCTCATCCTAGACGGTTGGAAAATACTACGGTTTACCTATGACGATATCAAAGTTCGCCCACGTATGTGCATACAAATGCTCCAACAATTCATGGGCCGATTTCTTGGTATTGTTGATGCAGCACCTATTCCGATGAATGCTCTTGAGAAAGAAATCGTTCGATTAGCTCTTTCTAATGATTCACCGATCAAACCATTACAAGTTAGTAATCTGCTCGAAATCAGTATCCGGAAGTCATGTCTCTTGCTCAAAAGCATGTGCAAAAAGTCCCTTCTCCAGCCTGCAGGAAAAGGAACGTCTTGTGTACGAAGTTACAAATTACATGATTATGCGTTAGCTATTTGGGAAGCTAATAATCATGTGATTTGAAGTCACGAGTTGCAATTTACTTTCGAGCGTGCAATTTTCGGCGGCTCAGAGTGAGCTTGAGGATGATGCGCTTCTGAGACTGCTATTTTTGACCGCTCACGTTGGCGTTTCGTCTCTTTGACTAATTTGTTTTACTGAGCGTGCATTTTTCGACGGCTCGGAGTGAACTTGAGGATGATGTGCTTCTGAGACTGCTATTTTCGACCGCTCACGTTGGCGTTTCGTCTCTTTGACTAATTTGGTTAGCTGAGCGTGCATTTTTCGGCGGCTCAGAGTGAACGTGAGGATGATGCGCTTCTTAGACTGCTATTTTCGACCGCTCACGTTGGGGTTTCGTCTCTTTGGCTAATTTGTTTTGCTGAGCGTGCATTTTTCGACGGCTCAAAGTGAACTTGAGGATGATGCGCTTCTGAGACTGCTATTTTGAACCGCTCACGTTGGCGTTTCGTCTCATAAGGAGTTGAATAGGGGATAGTTGCGGGGAGCGAGTTGGGTTGAAGTGCCAAGCCTTTTCGCTCGCCGCATTCATACAGGGCACGGCCCTAGGGGAAATTATGCACAAAAAAGACAGAGCGCGAGCCCTGCCTTTTTTAAATGCAAATTTACTTTTGCCAACGTCAATCCCCTTGATAAAGCTTAACTGTCTTCTTCTGCAGCGCGTATTCCCTTGGCGTAACATGGAACCTCTTTTTAAATAAGCTGAAGAAGTAACTTTCATTCACAAACCCAACCTGCTCCACGATTTCACGAACGCTAATTTGTTGATCGACCAGCAGTTCAGCAGCCTTCTCCATCCTCCATTTATTAATGTAGTCCGGAATGGAAATATCCATCGATTCTCTGAAGATTTTGCTAAGCTGTCTTGAGGATATTTTCATCGTTGCAGCTATGGAAGGCAAGTTGAGCGAGAGATCGCGATAATTCAGATGGATATATTCTTTTACCGCATCGACAATGTAATAATTGTGTTCATTATGCTTGTCAGTACTGTCGTTCACCATCGCATCCTGGAGTGCAGCCTGCAGCAGATCACGGATTTCGATGATCGTTTCCTTCTCGAGCAGACTACGACTTATCGCTGAGATCGACGAAGACAGATTGGAGGATGCTGCAAACTTCGTTTCCGAAAGCGCATCCTTGATGGCGTCCACGAATCGAATGACCGATACTAAGGCATTATTATAGTTCAAAGCCCCAATCTCATTGAAAATTTGTTGCAAATGTTCACTTGTTAGCAAGGCATTCCCTGCCTTCAATGCTTGCAGGAATGTCTCTTCCAAGTTCCGATCATAGCTCATTTGCTTATTCTCACTATTCCGTTTGATGATCTCAGACGTGAAAATAGTTGAATGACCAAGAATAAAGCGGTACATCGCCTGATTCAGAGATTGATTATACAAGTTAGCCAATTCGTTCAACGCATGGACTGGGTCGCTCACCAAGCAAGACAGAGTGATTTTAAAATAGCGAAAGACATTGTCCTGAACTTCCTGCATCAGAGCATGAATGTTGTTTGTATATGATGACTCATCCTCCGGAATACGAACGATTAACACGACTTGGTCATCCAACATATCTAATCCCTCGTTTGGATATTCCCTTCCTACGACTTCAGAGGCGATGTTACTGATAGCATATCGGATCGTTTCTTGATCTTTCGCCTGTATGTTTTGTTTAAAATCCTTGTATTTATCAATTTTCATAATGATCAATGCATACGGTCCTTGAAGCGGCAGCGAAATACGCATTTCTGCAAAAATGGGCTTAAGCTCAGAACTGCTTAGTGTCAAACCTTCACTTACAATACGATTGAGCCAATAGTTCTTCATCACATTTTGATAACGGAATTTCTCTTGATTAAAATGTTCAAGCTTTACCATCGATTGTTTATAAACTGTTCCTAAATAATTAATTTCATCGAGCGTGTCGACATCTTCCAATTGGGAATGACGCACTCTGTCCGACATAATCGTATGAACCAATTTATCAAATGGCTTGTAAATTCGATGAGAAATGCTGAATGACAGGACCAAAGCAAGAACAATAAAGATTAGTGTGATGAGTACGATGGTTGTTTTCAACCGCTCAATGGATTGAAAAACCTGATTAACAGGCTGCGTCTTGATCAGCGTTAAGCCTGTTTCCTTCTCAATTACATACGTGACATATAGCTTTGAACCCTCATACTTGCTTTGGAAAAATCCATTCTTTTGGGCATCCGCATGCGATGCTGCATAATTTTTATATTCATTTTTCAACCACATTTTGTAATCGACTTGCTCCGTATTGCTTTCTAGGAACTCGCCAGCATCATCCAGCACGTACACCCGATCGCCTTTTTTAGGATCAATGGAATTGATCTTTACGATATTGTTGATAAGCCACTCTGGTTTGACATTGACGACAACGACCCCATCTGGTTTCGTGTTCGAAATCGATGAACTATAGATAAAATAAGAGAATACCCGCTCGGGCACCGTTTTCCCGTTCACCAAATTTTGGATATTACGTATGACGGGTTTCAATACAGGCAGCAACTGATTCGCATTATAAAAGCCATCCACAAATGGATCCTTGAAAAAAATGGAGCTTCCCACATTATAAAATTGATCGAGATTTCGATTATAGATACTTACCGAATGGATATACGGATTCGCTGTCACCAAGGAAGTTACAATCGTATTTAATCGGGTGGCGACGTCCGCCATATTTTCGGTTTTTGCATACATAATCGAAGCCACATCACCATTTACAAATAGGAATTTGCTAAGGTTCTGGATCGATTCATCCATCACGTCCATATTGTATTCGATCTGATACAAAATTTTCTGGTTAGACGTAGACTCATTCCGAAGCAACAGCTTCTGCGTACTTATATATTCAACCAGAGAAAGAACAAGGACTAGCAGCAGCACAGCCGCGCTAATCCATAATACCATTCTTGCAAAATACGTTTTGGTTCCAAACCATTTTCGCTTCATCAAAATGGCCTTAACCTCCTCGTGTATCCAATAGGTTGATCTAGCTTTGAATGGTTGAGCTACACATCAATACCGAGCCTTTTCAAACTCTCTAAACTGATTGTCATACTATCAAATGGGTTCCGATCCCAGCAGAAATCCTGCTCAACCGCGCCCCACTCCACACCGATTTCTCGGCATGCCGCTAAAATCCCGGAAAAATTCATATTCCCCTCACCGACTTCAGCAACACGCTGCTCACGGGCATGGGTCACTAACATATCTTTCAAATGAACAACTTTCATTCGGCCATTAAATTTACGAATCCATTCGATCGGATCTGCTCCGCCGGCCTGTGCCCAATAAACATCCAACTCAAAGTGGAAGGCTTGAGGATCCGAATTGTTCATTAAGATGTCCATGCAAGTCTGACCCTCAAATTTAGCGAATTCAAAATCATGATTATGATAAATAAACGTCAATCCCGCTTCTTGCAGCTTTTTCCCAATCTCTGAGGCTTCTCTCGCGAACCCAGCGTAGCCTTCTCCGCTACCTTTATATTCGTCCGGCAATCCTCCGATTCCTACATACTTACAGTCCCAAATGTGATGTTTTTCAATAACGCTATCGATACGATTGACTAAGTCTGCGTAGCTGATATGGGTAGCACATATTTGAAGACCTTCGGCATCGGTCATTTCCTTCAATTCCTTGTTTCCGATCGGTCCCATTCCCGAAACCTGCACGGCGTTGTACCCGATTTTCTTCACCTTTTTGAGCGTAGTAGCAATATCCGTTGGTGTCTTAAGATAATCACGAAGGGTATATAATTGTGCTGCAACTTTCATTTCTTTCACCGCTCTCTAATTATTTTCTTATAAAATGAGTCATTCTTCTATCCAAATTATCGGTTGATCGGTCAATCCAAAAGGGACAATCGCGTAGTCATCACGCCATAAATTCGCTTGGCCGTTCAGCCTGCATTTGTACCAATCAACTTCACCGGTTCCTGGATATGTCCAGCTAGTCTGGCCTGTGAAGCTTTCGGGACTGACCTTCGTCAGTTCGCCCCCAACATGGTGATGAGGGCCAAGCATATTACGGAGCGAGTTAGCTATCGTGAGCTGCAGGTGATTTTCGCCTGCGAGCAAAGCTTCCGTTACTTCAAACCTCCACGGACGGCTGGCGATGGTTCCCAGCGGTTGCCCGTTCAATTGGCCTGTAAGCGTTATCACTTCGATGCCTGGAAAAGATACAAAATATCGCTTGTTGTCCATTTTCATTGGTAAGGAGAAGCTGCATGAGAGTGTATATTCACCTGCGTAAAAAGGATATCCTTCAACAGCTAAGTCGCCTTCAACCGATTCTCGTTCAGCCGTCATTACAAAAGCAGAAAGTCTGTGGGCGCCATCCGTGGCGTTAGAACTTACGGCCTTCATTCCAAAATCGCCAGCGATATAAATGCTCTCGATTTCCGTTCCATATCTTGATACCGCCTGACTACTATCCAAAATAGGAGCTATGTAGGTGAGATGTAGCGTGATGCGATTAGTGCCTATTTGCAGGCCGTCTGTAATGTCTATGTTACGAAAGGACGCATCTCGATAGGCTTCGCTTCCTGAAACGTCAATTGTTACACCGTTCACACTGATGTTCTCATACATTTCTGGCTGCTCGATAACAAGAAAGGCTTGAGAAGGTAGGATCTCAGTTTCAAAAAGATACACCAAATTTAGCGAACCGTTATATCCGTTTGCGGTAAAACGTTCATGAATACCGATAATGGGTTCAGCCTCGCTATAGGTTACTCCCCCATCAGTCGAGTAGCTAGAAAAATCGAGCGTCAGCAAATTCGGATCATGACGTGTTCCTTTCCATGGCCCTTCCAATGTCATGACAGGCTTTAGCGTCCCTGGGAGATCATAATCGCCTAAAATTATGGCCTCTTGCGAAGCATCACCAGTCGTCACAATGAAGGAATGCGCGGGCTCTATTTTAAAATGAAACATCCCGTCTTGGTCTGGTTTGAGATCGTAGGCGTGACCCGTTTCAGGATCCCAGAGTACGGTACTTTCCACTGCTTCCTGCAACTTGAACGCACATGCCAGTTCCTGTGATCGGGATAAGTTAGTAAAGTAGATGAGACTACCACCCTGTAGATTTCTATGTTGTGTCCAAATGGATGAGACCTCTTGGCCAAACAATTGAATCGCTGGTGCAGACGCTTGTGCTAGGGCTGATTCCAGCTGGTCTTCTTGTATTGGAATGGCGTAACCTCTCAGGTTAGCAAGGGCAGCATTGTCCTCCTCCCCTTCCACATAGATGGGAAATCCGCCAATAGCAAGAACTTTTCCGCCGTTCTGTGCGAAGGATTCAAGCAATGTTAGCGTTGAAGGTCTTATTGTGCTCATGTAAGGCAGCAAGACTACCTTGTATCGCATGTGGCCAACCTGCAGCATATCCCCTTCAATCTTGCCAATGTCTTGAAGTATTTGTTCATCGCCGAGATCATAATCCCGATGCATCCCCATCAGCTTCTCCAGAAGCATAATGAATTGAGTGTCGCGTTCATTAATGCTAGTTGTTTTCACGGCATTAATGGAAACAACATCCGCTCCTGTTAATTCCATGATACAGCTTTCCAGCGGGTGTAGGACCAACAGCTCCGGCGCAAACACCCCTTGTGCTGTTGAGTAGCAGATCCGCGCCATGTAATCTTCGACCAGCTTGTTGTTTTTCCAATAGGGTTGCTGCGGTGATAGCGTCGGCGGATAATCTCGCTTTCTGCAGCCCCTCATGCTATATAAAGCGAGATGCGGGCAAAAGTGATTGATGCCAAGCACAGCGTGCCAACCGGCAATCCATTTCCGATTTTCAAAACTCATATTTTGACCGCTGATACCAAATAATTCAGAAAGTCTGCGTTCCATACCATACTGGTTGGATACGCTTGTTAAGCTTTTGACTGCAATTAGCCCGCCATCAATTCGTAAGCCCAAGTGATCAATGCCAGGCTGCTGCATATGACGATACTGGATCATCATATTTCCCACATTTAATAGAATGGAACCAAACGAGTTCTCCCCATTAAAGTGACCTGTCCATATTAATCCCGTCTCAGCACAATAGTCGCCAATTTGGCGGCTGAAGCTGCTTTCCAACAGCGCAGCAAGACTCCGGTAATAATCCAGTCTAACCTTTCTATAATCACCGGTGGTTTCAAAAAGGGCTTGAACACGATCCAAAATGTCATAACCATGCTGCCGTTGAAAAAAATCTCTCAACCAAGACGAGTAGCTAATCGTCCCTTGATGGTGGAAATCAACTTGTCTAGGACTGATTTGGGGTTCATCTGTAAAAATCCCTTTTGCCGTATGACCAAGAAAGGACTTGTATTTCTCTACATAGGGCGCATAAGAACAATCGATAAATGACTTCACCATCTTCGGATTCATCAAATCCACCCAACAGGTGCCGTTGTACCACGCATTGCCTAGTGCATCTTTACAGCTTACATAAATGAAGTGATCATCTTCTTGCAACCACTCACAGCTAGGCGGAAGATCTGTGCCTTTTTCCAGCCTAATCAGTGATCTTGCATGGTAATCTGAACTTAAATTAGGCACAATCCCGCCTGCGAAACCAGAGGGCCATTTCTCTTCGTCATAAAACCATGCCTCAATCCCCAGCTCCTCACACTGTTCACAAGCCGCTTGGATCGCAGCCCACCATTCTTCTCCTAAATATTCCGTCATTAGCCCTGTTCGACTGTGGAGGTATGCGCCCCCAAACCCACCTTCAGCAAACTGCTGCAATTGTTTTTTTATTTCAGCGGGTTCCAATCGATCGTTTAGGGACCAGAACGGAATTGAGCGAAATTGTACGGGAGGATCCTTAAACGATTCAAAATGAATGCTCATCGAGTCTGGCATTGCAATACCTCCTGGGTAAAACCTAGCTTGCTCGGTGAAGGTGAGCCTTCAACCCACCTCTATAGTCATTCTAGGAGTCGCAATTCACAAAGTAAATTGCAATATGGGTAATTCTCTTGGATTTCTGTCATGTGGACAGAAAAAAACCTGAGGTCAATCCTCAGGCTCAATTTATTCGTAAAATGAAGAGCATAGTTTAAGAACGAAGCTTGATGACAAGCGGATGCGTCCCATCCAGCGTATGCCCGCCAGTAAGATGAATCTCATTCCCTACGATGCTGTACGCCAAGTTTTCGCCATTCCATTGGATTTGCTCTATTGCACTGAGTTGCTCCACGGGAAGTTTAACTATCTTTAAGTCGAGTTGGCCACCTAAAATTTGAAGGACTATTTGCTCCGGATGCTGCTCAAAGGTCCCCCATCCTGCATCGAGCGACCAGAAGGTACGGAATATCCCCTCTTCTGATTGCACAGGGTTGAATCCGATCATCCCTTCCACCATATTGTATTCAAATCCGCTGAAAGCCTGCAGCAAGGAGTAGCTCGCCATCGATCTGGCGTAGTTGCTGCCGCACTCTATTTCGTTCCATGGGTTGCGCTTTTCCCCATCGTAACGATCACGAATCGCCTGCACGATGGATAATCCTTCTTCGACGAAGCCTTCTTGAATCATATGCGAAGCTGCCTGATATTCAAATCCGGTCATCGTTTCGGTGTTGTAAGTCAATGGAATCGCTGGCTTGCTCGTGCCTTCGGGCCATGTGCAGATGACAAGGCCCCCCTCGTCATTTAGCGAGTACAATCTCCAAGTATTGGCCTCGTGTCTCATGCTGGCTTTAAAATTATACAGATATAGCGATTTTAACGCAGTGCGGGTTTGCCCTTTATCGAAAATTTCACCAAGCCCGCATAAATTAGCATGCCACTGCGCAATGACCTGATCGATGACACAGCCTTCAGCGACTTGATATTTGATTTCTCTCAATTCATCGTTCCAATATTGACGAACCGTTTCTTCATCAAATTGATCGAGCAACGATTTATCCGATAAATCGACTTGCTGTACGTAATACTTACCATTAAAAAGATGCTCATCTACCCATCGTTTGCCGTTTTGAAACAATGAGCTGAACTCATCTGCTGTCGCTAGATCCCCTAGGCATGCAGCCATATCAGCACCCGCCTTGAGAGCAGCTAAATAAAATCCGCTTAACCAGGAATTGGGACCATAAAGCTCCATATCCAACGTGTGATGCTGTCTGCCAACAAGAACTCCCTGCTTGCCAGGGTCCCACTTGTCTTCGTTGCTGTCTGCCCAAGCGTACGTAATAGATTGCTTAATGGCAGGCCATACCGATCGCAGCCAATCCGTGTCACCTGAAATTTTCCAATCCCGATAGGCTTTAATGACGCCGCCAAATTGTCCGTCAGCGCAGGCGCGGAAATCCATTCTTTCGCGTCCTAGCGGCAGCATCAAGCGGAAGGACATTCTACCGTCCTCGCGATTGTTGTACTTGAAATCCAGATTTCGCATGCTGCGTTCCAGCGCTGGGAACAAAAATGGCAGCGCATAGGCATAGTTCCACACATGCGTACAAGAACCTTCGCAACAGCCAGTATCTTCGATGCAGCCCTCAAATCCGTAAAATGAACCATCGGTCAGACGCAAGCTCGTCGCCGATTTGATGACCGATAAGTTCGCAGAAACTGCGTCTTTGACAACGTCAGGCACCGTGGAAGAAAACAACGCTTCTTTAAAAGTAAGCGTATCTCCGAGTAAACGCTCCCAGTGCTCGAAAGCATACATTGCGCTTGCCCGAGAGTCTTCGAATTGGGTTGCATAGTAATTTCGCCAGACGTTAGGGCCCTCCGGATTCGGATTCCAATAATTGTTCACATTCGGGAAGTGCCAGCTGATGGTGAATCTGATCTTTTTCTTCTCGCCAGGCAGCAGCTCCATATGCGCAGCTAGCGATGCCGTATCTTTTCTCCGAAAAGGAGGCTCATCCTCGCGATACTGCCTGTTGCGCAAGTGTCCAGGCTGCGTAAAGTCATGCCAAAACATCTCCAGATTATCGCACCATCCGCCCCTGTACCAAAACTCTTGGTAGCTGCTGACTGCCGCATCTGTGGCGATCGTTATATCTCCAAAGTTGGGATCCTCGCGGTCAAACTGATGCGATCCTAACTGGATCGCATGGACGCCTCCATTTTCACTGTACTGGTGAACAACTTTATCTGTTGGAATCGGGTTGCCGGCAGACAGACATAGTGTGTAAGTAATCGGCGCATCCGCCGTATTTTCCAGTTCCCACTCAAAAAAGGCTGCAGGCATACTTGAATCATCCGCTTGAAGGGGAATGAACGGGTTAAAGGCTAGTAATTCCATACGTCCTGGAAAATTCGTATCCTGAAATGACATTTCAGCCAGTGGAAATTCCCCTCTGAACTCTACTTCTTCAAAATGCGGCATACCTGCCATCGTCTGACTCTCTGGACCGAAGCCATACCCGCTATGTAGAGGCGCACCACGAAGGTGTTCACCGATGTAAGAACCTTGCAAATCCCCATTCAACACCCGTGCATCCAACACTTTTCCATCTCGTTCTGCCTTTACAGCAAAGTGGCTAAAACCGTTGAAGCTCTTCTTATTTGGACGATTGAAAATTTCCCAATCTACCAATCGGCCGTTGCCTGCAAGACCGATACTTCCACTTCCTATCCCACCTAACGGAAAACTAATTTCCCGCGTTTTAACGCCTTTATATACATTATTCATGGATGATTCCTCCTCATGTAACATGCTATACTTTAGTCATCAACTCCCTTTATCATATCGGAAACGTAGTCTAAATTCTTTGTGGATTAACCGCTTTTTTTATGTAAAAAACAACTGCGATGAGTATCTGGATGAGGTGTCTTACTTTATGATTTTAGAGAATTATGCGATTGCTCCTTTTATTCGTATCGCAGGTTATGCCATCCGACCTCCGTTTGTATTAGGAGAACGCAACTTGCTGGATTACATCCTCTTTTATGTGCAAGAGGGTCAGTTTGAGATTCTGCTGAACGGTGACATCCATATAATGAAGGAAGGCGATCTTTGCCTGTTTCAGCCTGGGGACGTGCATACGATTAAGGGAATGACCAATACGATTAATCCTTATATTCACCTTGATTTTTTCTATAATTCATTAAGGGAGAGCAGCTTTGTCACTTTGCCTGGACAGCTGGACATGACACCCTATGCCTCTTATATGCAACCTAGGATGCGCAATTCTGAGGATCTCCGAATCCCTTTTAAACTGGAAACGACTCATTCGAATAAACTACGTGATCTGTTGCTGAAGATGATCGAGTGCTGGCAGCTGCAAACGTATTTGAGCGTGATGGAAGCGAATCAGCTTGCGCACGAATTTCTAACGGCTCTATTCAAAATCTACATGAAGCCCCAACCTGAATCGGTATCTCATCAGCCATTCTTAAATTGGATCACATCTTACTTTGCGTTCCACATTTCCGAACCGATCAACGTCATTGATATGGCAAAAAGAGCCGGGCTTTCGCCATCTCGATTCAATGTTCTATTCAAACAGCATTTTGGCACGACACCGTACCAATATTTATTGCATTTACGCATCCAACATGCACAGGAGCTATTGAAGGAGGGTTTATCTATTCAGAAAGTGAGCGAATACTGCGGATTTCCAGATGTTCATCACTTTTCCAAAACGTTTAAATCGATAACGGGTATTAGTCCTGGTCAGTATAGGAGAAACCTGTGAGATACGGAACGTGGTTCCTCTATTCCTCATAATCACCTCTAAAATCGCATTTCTCAGGAAAATAGCGTCCTCTCGTTCCATTTCAGGCTGATTTTGTTCGTTTCAGCCGAAATAAGGGAACCACGTTCCGCAACTGATGGAATGTCTATCTGGGATCGGGTTGTGGCGTATATAAAAAAAGAATGGTCTGCCTTTTACAGCAGCCATTCTTCTAATCTCAATCCCTAAATGTTTCACGCAACCGACCAGCCATCCACAGACACGTCTCCCATAAATTACTCACGGGCTCATTCGTAAACGGAATGGTCGGCATATAGCCCGGTGGACCGAACTCCGGCGTGATCGTCGTATAGGCGAAGCCTTTTCTTGCGCGTGTTGCCACAATTTGCTTCCACCACGACTCATGTGCTTGCAATTCTCGGGCATACTCAGGTGCCCCGGGATGCGGGACTTGAGGGCCTTGGGCATGGCCGACACGGGCATGAATATGAATCGTTCTCTCCATAGCCAGCTGCAGCTGCTCGGTCTGATCTTCCAGCATCGATTCACAGACACAACACCAGTGACTAAAGTCTGCTGTGAGCTTCAAATCAGGGAGGGCTGTCAACAATTTCGCGGTCGTCCACGGCGTAAACATCGCACGATGCCGGTGTGTCTCATGTCCGACAGGGATCCCGTATTTATTCTCAATCTCTACCGCATGTTCGAAAAATTTCAATTGCCTTTCAAAATCCATGCAATCCCGCGCACTGTGGGAAATAATTAACTCTGGCGCAAGCGCAGCCGCTGCTTTCACACCAGCAGTAAAAGCTTCTTCATGCTCACCAGATGTCGAAATGAGTGCAATATAGCTGAGCTTGTGCGCTTGCAAGAGCGCCATGAATTCCTCACGATGCTCCGCTGATGGAACGGGACCTTCCACACCGTCATATCCGGCAGCAGCGATTGTGGGTAAAGCTTCTTTGTAGGTAGAAGATTCCATTCCCCACAACGATTTGATTAATCGAATCTCCATTGCTGCATTCCCCTTATTTAGAATGGCCCTTCGGCTTTTTCCCGCTCCATCTTTCATCTACCTTTTCATTCGCAGATTGATACCTCGCATCTACACTGATCCGGTATTGGTTCGTCGTATTTTCAAGGGAACAATGCATCAAGAACATGCCAAAGATGAGCACATCTCCCGCCTGAAATTCCGTTGTTGCCCATTTACCGCCAAATTTCTCCGTAATGAATAGTGGATCATCTGTATAGTGATTAACCCCATCACGATCAGAATCTTTGGAGCCATAGGACGCCTTCAATTTCTCAAAACGGTGTGACCCGAGGCAAATGGCTAGACCTCCCATCTCATAAGGGACATCGCCCAATGGAGACCATACCGTATACACGTTATGAGTGCCTCGCCCCATGTAAACGATATCATAGTGCGCCCCAGTGAAATCGCCTTTCCCAACGGCTCTTAGCCATTTGTAATGGTACGTTAACGATTGGTCACCAAGAAATTCATCAAAGAAGCGCATGATATGATCGCCATTCAAGACATTCAAGAGGGCAGGCAAGTCTTCATTCGTTCCCCCAAAGAAAATGGTTTTGCTGCCATCAGACATCACACCATCCTCAAGCTGCGTGTCGCGATTTAGCTTGCCCATCTGCGCCATTTTTTCCAAGATACTTGTACGAGCCGTAAGCACCTTGTCCCGATCATGAAATCCACGAATGAGCAAGTAGCCATCCTCTTCCATTCGCTCACGCAATGCTGCAATATCATGAAAAATATCATTAGAGCTTCTCAGTTCCTCTAAATGCTCACCATGCATCTCTAATTCACGGTTGCCTACTTTCAACATCGTCGTCATCGTCATCCACACTCCTAAGTGTTTTCTTGCTTGCTCATAGTCTAAGTATAGGTTGTGGTGACGATTTCAACCATGGATTAGCGTTGCCATTTCATGTATAATCGTACAATAATGATGCTCGAAGCGGAGGAGTCCCCCATGACCTTTATCGACATTCCCTATAAATTAGAAAAGCAAGACGTTCCCACCCCCGTATTTCTCTCCATCTGGAAGGTTCATGCTGATAATCGCTATGAAGTAATGAAACGGAGTGGCTTTGAAATTCCAGGTCTATTCATTACCTATGAAGGAGAAGGCAGCATTACAGTGGCCGATCGAACTTACCAACTAGAGAAAAACACCTTTTTCTTCGTAGAGGACGGCATTCCTGCCATGTACAAATGTCTAAACAACGATTGGAAGTTTTATTTCCTGGAATTCAGCCAACTGGACATGGCCCGCAATCTTCGGCTTCCAATAAGGGAAGTGAATTCTACTGGTAAAATGGCAGAAGCCATGCAAATGTGCGAACGGATGATTGACGGCCTGATTGCACAGCCCCTTGGCTTCGAATATGCATCCAACATCTTGCTGCAAGAAATTTTACTTCTATGGGCAAAAGAACATGCCGTGGTTGCTCTTTCTCATCACATCGAGCTCAACCAAATCCTCATCTATATCCATCGGAATTTGGACAAGCAAATTCGCATTGAAGACCTGCTCCAGCTAAGCGGCTGGTCGCGTACGACCTTTTTCACTAGGTTCCGCGCATTAACAGGCTTATCTCCAACCGATTATCTAATAAAACTAAAGCTAGCGGCTGCGAGAGTTGCTCTCGAAACCACTAGCTTATCGTTGAAAGAAATTGCAGCTAAGCTGCATTTTTATGATGAATTTCATTTTTCCAAGCTATTTAAGAAAGCATTCGATCAATCCCCCAGCACGTACCGTAAGGTGAAATTGATGGGCACTGAGAAGATCTAGTTCAAAATCTTGTTAGCAATCCAAGCAAGATCCGCAATATCGATTACACCGTCTTTAATAACGTCAGCAAATTTAATGGAGTTCCAGTTTGCATCAGCCGAAGTTGCGCCATAGTGCTTCGCAACAATAGCCAAGTCACCGATACTTACTTTCGTATCGTTGTTTAGATCTCCTGGTGTTCCTGTTATCATTGAAGCTTTGAAGTTTGCCAGTGCAGCACTCAATTCGCTCGCAGCTTGTGCAACATCATCTTGGCTTGCAGACGCATCATTAATGACCGCAATCGCCGTGCCGATCGCCTCAAGCAGATCCGCTTTGGAGCCAACTGGATATTGACCGACGAGTATACCTTCCACTGCTGCATCATGCAATTGCTGAGCCTCCGAGATAAGGGCTTGCAGCGACGCTTTATCCACATACGCAATGGCAATACCATGAGACGTTATGGCGAGACTAGTTTCCTCTCCAGTGGCATCTGCGATCAACAGCTTTGAAATCGTAATTGTGGTACCCGACGATTCGCTTAGGGATTTGGATTTCCAATGCAACTGCAGCAGATCGTCGTTAGCAACCGTTCCCGAATCCCCCCCGATTTTGACCGCAAGAATTCGGACCTGATCTCCCGTCAGCTTCTTATTCACAATGGTTAAACGATCGCTGACTGATTCAACACCAACAAATTCAACTTTGGCTGGATCGAAGGTGAACGTCAAATCCTGAGCTAAGATGTTCTCCGCTGTATTGGCCAATCCGTAGGTCAAATCAAACGTGCCTCCAGTAATAACCGTGTTCACACCATCAAGTAGAACCTTATTGGGTTGTGCCGACTTAGCTGGTACGACAACCGGCAAACTAACCGTCAACGCTTTGGTACCATCTGACGTCCGCGTCACTTCCAAAACGAGATTTACTGTGTGCGCCTCATCAGTTGGTACAAGAGTTCCATCCAATTGAATAACCGAAGGTTGATCCGTACTTTTAATTGCAAGGCTGTAACCGGCTGGCACATTTGGCAGTGTCAAGTTGCTGGCATCCTGTGCAGGAGCTGCGATACTAGTAATGCCAGCAGCAACCTCTGCGGCTGTCAACGCTTGTGGATGGGTTAAATCATCGACAACCAAATCATCGACGATTAACACAACATCAATCGCTGATAATGACGGCTGGGCCGTTTGTTTAACTGATTCGATGGCAATATAATAATCGTCCTTACTGCCCGTTTCAAAATCTAATACCGCATTCGCTGTACCTGTAGATTTAATAATCGGCAGCGTAAATCCTGGTAGTAAGGATTTGCCTGTACCTGTTGCAGTGGACAATGGCACGCTATAGGTCTGACCATTTGATCTTGATTTGGCAGAAAGCTGATACAACCCTGCTTTATTCGCCTCATAACTCATGCTGATTTTATAATGGGTATTCGGCAATAGCTTGAGCGTTGATGGCACAGTTGCCAAGAGCTCAGCAACAAGCGGCGTACTTGCATTTGAAATGAAATCTTGTTCGTTCGACTTCAAGGAGAAATTCCCGTTAATCACGTAAGTCATTGGCTGCGTAATATAAGGATCGGCAGCTTTCAGCTCATCACTCACCTTTTCTGCCAAATGCGTCTGACCTCCGCTCGAAGCTGCTTGGAACATAAATGGACCATAGCCTTCTGAGACATTTTCGAAGTCCTCATAGAAGTAATGAGTGCCAAAATCGGTCTTGCTTGGATTCTCCCACAGCTTCACATCATCCCACCACACGTTGGAATTCGCTGCGCTCGTAGCATCAGCTTTCAGGTAAATCGTTGCTTTTCCTGTGGCATCCGCCGTAAAATCAACCTTCATCCGTTGATAGAACGTATTTTTGAATTTACTAGGCTCTTCTAAGTTCTTGATCTTCGATGAAGTGATAAAATTCGTTACTTCCGGGCCGCCATAGTTTTTCACGCCAATCGTCACTGTTCTGTCTGAGGTGCTTCGCGACTTGTTTTCGTTACCGGTTGATGTCGTAGCATTATTAATATCTACCCAAACCGAAGCCGTGTACGTTTTCCCCGCTTCCAGTCCGTAGACGTTCTGTGTAATCGTAGCATCGTCTTTCCCAGCCACTTTTAGGAAGTTGTTCTTCAAGGAATCATGCTCAACAGTTACATGCCCAGCTGTCGCATTCGTTGTAGAGGTTTTCTCCCATGAAGCAAAAGCACCGCTATCGAAGCCCGGATCTTTCACAGGTCCGCCGAATCCGAAATCGCCAGCTTGCTGTGTATCTGCATTTTGTTCATCCGCTTTAGATTTGTAGATCACATACGGAACGCCGATGGTTGTGTTGTTGATCGTGACTGAACCACCCGCAACTGGCAGCGTGCGCTCCCATACACGCCCTGTGTCCGTAAGCTTATACATTTCAATGGAAGACAAGCCGCTCCAGCTGTTAGGCAATTCCCACGTTGTCGAACCACCTTTTGGATTCCAGTAGTAGATCTTGGATTCATTTTGTGGATCCCATGGCAGGAAAAGCTGACTCTTCTGATTACTTACATCTAATTGACCTACGCCAGTATCTCCCCAGTTTTTATGGTTCAACACATCATATTTCGCAATCGTTTTGCCGTCCTTCTTGAGCGAAGCTGTGCCAATGATATAATTCGAATCTGCGCTATCTGCATGGTATTCATCCAAGGAAGCGACGACTCCGTCTCCAAAAACGACCGTTTTATCCATACCAGAAGCATCATGCGTCGTATTAAGAATTGGGAAGTGCTGCATATATTTCGTCAACAAATTGTTATTATAAAATAAATCAATCCCGTTCTGCATATCCGTTCTGCCTTGCCAAGTCCCAACCCCTGCCTGCAGCATACCTCTCAATAAAACGCTAGTATACGGGCTTGGTGCTTGGAACGTGTCTTGATACTGGTTTTTAATAAAACGGATAATCTGACTGCCCGGTGTTTTACTTGGGTAATAAGGATCGGTTCCCCAGTGGGTCCAAATCACATTTTCCTCAAGCGGCCCAGAGAACTCTGTGGCAAACCAGAAGCCTAGTTTATTTTGAATAATTTTAGAAAATTGATTCGCGTGCCAACCAGCTCCGCTGTAGACATCATCATAAATCATAGCAAGATTCGGCACTTCTTGTTTAAGCTGGGTATACCTTTTCTCCAAATCACCGCCTGCTAAATCTTTGGCACGATTCGATGGATACGTAGGGTCAACCCAGTCATAGTTTGAGCTCGTGCTGCCCCAATTTTCCGGTTTAGCATAATAAGCATCGGGATCTTGACCATCAATATTCGTATGAACGCCGACTTTCACATTGTACTTTAAGCCTTCATCGACAAGCGTGTTAAAATCTTTCAACCCGCCTTCACGAATGCCGAAATGGCCTGCAAGGTCTGGGTGACTATCATCATGCCCCTCTGCCTGATATCCTTTTTCCAGAATAAGTTGCCCGAATCCATCGTACAAATTGTATAGCTTCTTGGCGTTATCCAATGTACGTAAGAATGGGTTTTGCGCTAAGCTGTTGAAGTTCATCGCAATATACGAGACATATTTATTGATTTCGCTTGCGCCTGGAAGGAGATTTTCCGACCATTCATTGCGGAAATCAATCGCTGCATCTTTCCAATCCGCTGTGCCATCATCGTTCCGATCAGGTGCAATAATAATTTTTGAAGAGAAATCAAATTTCGGTGGGAATTTACTGTCATCGATGATATCTCCTCTTGCCGTCCACACACCGTTCCACATCGAAAGCTGCTTATTAACACCATCGGAATCTGCTTCAATATTCATTACAATTTTGCCTGGTGTCTCGACAACATCATTCATCATCGACGCCGCTAACTTGCCATCACTTACAAAACCGTACGATCTTAGCTTACTATCCACAGCTTGATCTTTAAGTTTCGTTCCGTAGATCGCATCATTGGTATAAAATTCATCACTCATTTTGTTCCATTCCCCAGTTACCCATGAGGAAGCCCCTTGCGCATCAGGGTTGCTGCTCGACACCGTAACTAACTTATGGTTAGGGAATTCTACTGTTCGCACTTTGTAACCTGAAGGTTCACTATTAATATGTGTAGCCATGTTCACGATATTGCCTGTGACTTTATACGTAACTGCCATGTTCACAGTGCCTGCTGGAGCTTCTGAGGTATCATCCAAGACAGGAACGTCTAGCTGATAAACGACGGTATCTCCTGCTGTTTTCGTGGCACTTCGTACAGTTGCGAAGCCGTCATTCCCGTTTATTTTTACATTGTATAGAAAATCGGTTTGACCTTGCAGGGTTGCATTCGGTGCCTCGCTACCTAGCCACGTATAACTGCGTATAGTCGGGAAGCGGTTATCCAGCGTCACACTTAATTGATCGGATGAAATCGTAATCGGCTGAAGCGTTGTCGGTTGCGGCGGTGTTGGCGGGATATAAGCTTCTTGTGCGATTTGGTTGATCGTAATATTTTTCGATGTAAACCAACTTCTTAAGCCTACCTTACCTTCAGCGACTGGGAAATCCGCACTTCCGCTGCAAACCAACGTGTCGTTTAACCAGACCTTAATGCTCTTGCCGATATATTTAATTTTAAGTGTGTAATCGGTATTTGCCGTAATATTAGGCCCGCTGGTTGTCAGGTCGCCGTAATGCGAAGCATCGGTTTGCCAGCCCCAATTCCCGTTTGTATTATAGTAAATCATCGCGTAAGGCTGTGAAGGGGAGATGTATCTGAAAATAAATCCGATACGTCCCGTATCGATATTCGTTCTGAACTTGATGGTGTAGGTACCATCTTGGATCGGCAGCGAATCGTTATCATAGATTTCTCCGAACAGATTGGAGATGTTCAGCTTATTATTCGCGATAGCTGGTATCGGTGAGTAGGCCGTTCCATCTATTTTATTCCAAGTGCCTGTTAGGCCATCGTTATAATTCCGAATGTACGTCGTTGGTTTCGGCGGTGTATAGACGTCACCTTCCTTATACGTAACTTGCATATCATCCATGTAAGTTGTTAATGTTCCTGTGGAGCTTGCTGTGTAACCCTGGCTGCCATTCATAACGGACATGCCCACTTGTGTACCCGTATAGATCTCAGTGCCATCCACTGTAAGGGTATAGGTATCCCCTTCATACGCTACACTCACATTGTGTGCCACGCCTGAACTTAAGGGTTGAGGCGTGCTCGTTAAGTTATACGATACATCTGCTCCGGCTTTTTTACCTGTTAACGTCCAGTTACCAGTACTATCCGTTCTAACTGAACTCCAGTTGCTCTCATCGACATATCGGAACAACAGTCCTGCAGAGCTGTAATTGCCATTTAGCTGCAGCTTCGTGCTGTAAGTTCCATTAATGGCTAACGGTGATTTGCTGTCAACCACTTGGCTTGCGCCATTTGTTGTCGTTATTTGTGCAACCTTTCCATTAAAGCCTTGTAAAGGCGTTTTGAACGAATACGTAGGAACAACGGCTGTCGCAGCCCCCATTTGTAAGCCCGGCGTTGCGTCATCTGTAAAATTTCTCGTATAGACGACCGCATTTCCTTTATCGCTATCCGTTACTTTCACATCATCGATATTTAATGTCTTTGCAGCGTAGTAAGATCGAAAGCCCACCTTCCCCCCCGCAAGCGGTAGGGCACCACCAGAGTTTGATGTGTAGACAAGTGCTCCGTCGAGATATACTTCGTATGTATCCCCGCTGAATGTCATTTTAAATGTATATGTTTTGCCAGGATCGAGTTTGATTGTCTTGTTTAAATAAGACCCCCAAACCTCACTTCCCCCATTAAACCCATCCCATATCCAACCATTCCCGTCACGTGAAACCATCGCATAATGCGTTGGATCCTTATATCTTGCTATGAATCCAAACTGCTCAGAAGCCCCTCCATCAATGTTTATTTTAGCTTCGAATGTCCCATTAGCCACATCAGGCATATCGTTAAAATAAAAGATTTCATTTCCGCCATTCGGGTTCTTCGCAGCCAAAAATTGACCATTCATTCCAGAGTAGGTAGCTCTTGCGCTTACCGCTGTGTCGGACGTTACTGCCCCTTTATCAGAGAGGTTTACTTCTGTTCCACTTTCGAAATCATTTGTGTAGGTCGTACTCTGACCACTCGCTGCCAATGCTGTAGCATTACCAAACATCTGAAACGCACCTGATAATGGAAGTACACTTGTAGCTAAGAGTGTAGTTGAAAGAATAACGCTTAATTTACGCCTAATTGACCTCATCTCATAACCTCCTGCTTATTGTTTGCGATGCCTCGAAAGCTAACTATCAATCGCGTTTCTTTCGGGGCATCGTTTGAGGAATTGCGTGTTATTCCAAAATCTTGGATGCTACCCATGCAAGGTCATCAATGTCTACATCGTTGTCATTGTCGATATCCGCCAGCTTGTATTGATTCCAATCAGCGTCTGCCGATGTTTTGCCATATGCGGAAGCCACAATCGCTAAGTCACCAATGGAGAATTTGCCATCTACATTCAAATCGCCTGAAACAGATCTGATTTGAACGCTGAGCGAGCTGCCATTGACGCGTGATTCAACTCCGCTGCCGTTCGCTACCTTTACGTCGGCAAGTGTGAGCGCTGCGGATTGCGCGATGGTTTTTGCCTGCCATTGTAAGGCTAGCAATGCGCCAGTCACATTCGCAGCATCTGCGGTCGTGCTTGCTAACAGCAGTCTAACCTTGCCCGGTTGCTCTGATTTATTCACGATAATCAGATTAGGATGAAGAGACTGCACCGAAAGGAAGGCCAATTGATCAGGGTTATACGTGATGGTTAGATCCTGCGCATACACATTCTGCATAGGCGTTAGCGCATATTGCAAAGTAAAAGTAGCACCAGACGTAATAAATGCCGGTCCAGTTAAGGACGCTGTCGGTTCACTTGGAACTACAGCTGATACAATCACTTCTTGTGTAGCCTGCTTTCCTCCCCATGCCGCAGTGATGGTCGTTTGCCCTGGGCTTAAAGCATGGAGGATGCCCGTGCTGTCGATGGAAGCAACCAACGGATTACTGCTTTCATACGTTATGCCCTCGGTAACAAGTGAGCTATCGTTCTCACCGTATGTTGCATAGACGACCGAACTGACCGTATCTCCCACTTTCATCGCTGCCGGAATATTCGTTAACCCAATCGATTGGAGGGGATTCGTTGCCGGCGTATATACAAAAGCATCGATAGCCCCGATTGTATTACTGGATGCAGCATTTTTCGTTCCTTTCACGACGACCTTAATCGTATGTGTTCCAGCAACTAACCCGCTTCGACTAAACAGGACAACTTGTTTAGTCGTCGATGTTGCATAGCCATCGATATCTGCCTGTGCTAAAACGCCGTCCAGGTACACATCGATTTTCCCCAGATTTGTTTGCTTCATACTGATAAAATCAATGGAGGTACCGACAAAGGTAAACTGTGCCGATGCACCTGCCGTACCAATGTACTTCTCCGTACCGCTATAATCTGCGCTATCGTTATACGTGCTCCATGTCCCCGTGTACACAATGGCAGGATCACGGTCATCAACCTTGATTTTCTGTACGGGTTGAACAGCACTCGGTCTTGTATTGATATAATTCACATCGTCGATGTACAATACTTTGTTATCAAACCATGTTCTCAGACCTATTTTCCCAGGCGTATTCAGAAAATCAGCTACGGTTGTAGAACCAACCTGTTGACCATCGATCCATAGTTTAATACTGGAATCAACAAAACTCGCTTTCACGTCATACGTTTGGCCATTCGTAAGCATTATTGGAGCTAGTTCACCATAGTGTTCTACACCGTCTTTCACGTAATACCATAGCCATTTGCCATCATACAGCACACCGGCATAATTGTTCACGTCCGTGTAGCGGAAGAGCAGTCCGACTCTCCCCATCCCTGTTTGAACCTTCAGCTTCATGGCCAAATCAGCATCTTTGTACACAGGTGAATGATCGTCGACCATGATCGCTACTGGATTGGCAACTACTTTCAACGCATTATTTTCCACGGTGAATGTGGCGCTTCCCGTCGTTGAAGATTTCTTCCACCCGCCGACCACACCGTTATCAAAATTTTGCTGATAAGCATCCCCTACAAAGGTAAATGCAGTCGTTTCATTACTAGTCGTAGAAAGTGTGCCTTCGGCATCTTTGGACCAAACCACGAAGCGGTATAGCTGCTTCTCGTTTAACCCTGTTACCTGCAGGCTTGTGCTTGCAGCTGGCACATTGATACTTCGCGTTTTCGTCGAACCTTGGTAAACGTCCACCACATAGCCCGCAACCGTTGCTCCGCTAGTAGGTGCCGTCCACTGCAAATCCACAGTTGTCGTCGTATGTGCCGGTGATTGCACTTGCGTTGGTGGAAGTGGAGGCGGTGTGACACTGGATGTAATCGTATAGGATTGGCCTTCTTCGGTAGCAAAAGTGATCGTATCACCACTACGCGTGTAGCTCACCGGAGTAGCGTCAGCCGCTGTCAACACTTGAAATTGCCCCGTATGTGTGAACGTTTTCTCCTTTACATGTGCCACATTGCCCTCTAAGGAAGTGATTTTCGCACTCGTCAGTATTGTCCCGTTCCAGCTCATATCCACTTCAAAATCGCCTCTTGCCTTCAAGCCTTTCACATCACCTTTCGGCCAGGTCGAAGGAAGCGCAGGCAACAAATCAATCGTGCCTGTATGACTTTGCAAAAGCATCTCTGCAATCCCCGATGTTCCTCCGAAGTTCCCGTCAATCTGAAAAGGCGGACCTATATTGAATAAATTCGAATAAGTACTTACGTCAAGCTGTCCTTGGAGAATCTTCTCGGCATGGTCGCCATCGAGCATGCGAGCCCACATGTTCAGTTTGTTCGCTCTGCTCCACCCCTCTGCTTCATCACCACGCTGTGTAAGGGTTACTCTCGCCGCATTGAACAGGTCGGGCGTTGTTACTTTATTGATTAAGTTGCCAGGATATAACCCCACCAAATGCGAGATGTGGCGATGCTGGTCGTTCGGATCATCAATATCTTCCTTCCATTCCTGTACTTGCCCGTATTTCCCGATTTTCGGCATCGAGAGCCTGCTGCGTTTATCTAGGAGTTCGTTGCGGAATTGAGCATCGATACCGAGCACTTGGCTTGCTTCAATGCAATTGGTGAATAATTGCCAAACAAGCTCTTGATCATAGGAATCCCCAATGCTTAATGAACCGTGTTCAGGCGAAACACCTGGCGTAGATACTAAAGTCCCATCTGTATCCGTGACAAGCGTTTTTGTCCAAAACTCAGCCGCTTCTTTCATAATGGGATACAGCTTATTTCTTAAATAGTCCGTATCGCCAGTGAACAAATATTTCTCCCATAATTGCTGCGAGAGGAAAGCTCCTGCCGCTGGCTGCCAACCCCAATTACTGATATCCCAGCCCGGTGCGGTGTAGCCAAAAATACTGGTAAACGTATGGATCGTCCACCCTGAGCCTGATACGCCATGATGTTTCTGCGCTGTGACTCGCCCTGGTGCTCGCAACGAATCAATAAAATCCACATACGGAATGGCCGTTTCACTTAAATTCGTCACTTCCGAAGGCCAATAATTCATTTCAAGATTGATGTTCGTATGGTAATCCGCGCCCCATGGCGGTGTCTTCGAGTTATTCCAAACCCCTTGTAAATTGGCTGGCAGTGAGCCTTCACGTGATGAAGCAATGAGCAAGTAGCGGCCATATTGGAAATAGAGGGACTCTAATGCACTGTTGCGCGTACTTTTATAACTTGTCAGGAGCTGGTCGGTCGGAATCGTAGCAACTTGATCATTCAAATTAAGCGATACTCGCTTAAAGAGTTGTTGATAGTCCGCTAGATGGCGTGTACGCAGCGTCTCATACGACTTGGCAGAAGCGGCTGCCAACCTATCATTGACGGTTACATGTGGATCCGTTCCTACATAGTCCGGATAATGATTGGCGTAATCGGTGGCAGCCGACATGAGAATCGTCACAGAGCTAGCACTAGCTACCGTCAGCTTCCCACTGCCAGCAGTCACCGTTCCCTCATCGGTTTGGACACGGAACTGTGATTCATATGCCATATCATTGTCAGCCAGCTTGCCGCTCAAGGTCAGTGTACTGCCATTAGCCACGATAGAAGGCGTCGTCTGCGGACTTGTAACCCTGATATCCAAATTCATTTGATTCGGTTGACTACTAGTAAGACGCATAACCATCACATTATCTGGATAGCTCATGAAATATTCGCGTGTATACGTGATACCATTCTGTTTGTAGGTCACTCGCGCAATACCATCCTCCAGATCAAGCTCCCGCCGATAGTCGGTAACATTCACTGATGCTGGAAGTGCGAAATCAAAGTAGATATCACCGAAATTTTGATAATTTCCGAATTCCGGATAATCATTTAAAGTTCCTGTCAAGTATTGCTCAGCAATCGCACTTGCCCCGGCTACATCGCCACTAGCTAGTTTCTGATTTACATCCGCCAAATGGTCAGCAGCCCCGTCTCTGTTGCCGTCTCTTCCCCCTCCAGCCTTCGACTCCGGGCCCCCCGTCCAGAGTGTCTTCTCGTTAAACTGAATATGCTCTTGATCAACACCGCCAAACACCATGCCGCCCATGAATCCATTGCCAATCGGCAGCGCTTGTGTTTGCCAATCAGTTGCTGGTTGTCGATACCATAAAGCAAGGTTATGCGCTGGAGGACCCGCAGACCCTGTGTTTGTAACGGTAGATGCCGCATGTGCGGTTTCAATCGGCAAAACAGTAGATATGCCAGTCCATCCAGTCGTTATACATGCGGCCATCAGGAGACTTACAATCGATTTCTTCTTCATGGTTAATCTCAGCAGCTTGCGCAAAACAATCACCCTTTCTGGTTATCAAAAAGTGGCCTTGCATATTGCGACGAAACTCGACATGATACGACATGTATCATTTAAGACATAACGAATCAAGCGTATCTTCAGCGAAAATACACTTTCATCATTAACTACCGCTACCCGTTCATCAAACTCTCTCGATACAGCTTAGGGCTGTATCCCGTCGTTTTCTTGAACATTCTACTGAAATGCTCCACATTCAGATACCCGACCGTTTCAGCAATATCGGTAATTTTATTGCCCTTCTTTTTCATTAACCTTTTTGATTCCTCGATACGTAAATTCGTTAAATATTGGATGAAATTACAACCGACCTCTTTGGTAAATTGCTTACTTAAGTAACCTTCGCTAACGCCAACCATTTCGCTAATCATCGTGAGATTCACGTCCTCCGTATAATGGAGATCAAGAAATTGCTTGGCTAGTGTGACAACACCGCTATAGTTAACATCCATTGTTTTTCCGTGAATGTGTTGAAATAACTGACTGCACATGCGTTGCAGCCAGGTTTTCGTCTCATCCAATGTCTCCAAACTCTTCATGTATTCAAAAGGATGCTGGAGTTCTTCGTCGAGATCATCCCAACGAATTCCTTTCCGATAGAGCAACCCGCCAAGCTCCCACAGCAAGTCCTCAAATGCAGTGTGAACATCTTGCGGTCTCCAACCCCATGTTTGCCCAAGCAGCAGCTCCATCTGCTCAAACTCCTTGGACCATAGCTGGGCGTTACTTTGTTCTAAAAGCTGCGCAATAGCTGCTCCCGTTGTTTTCAGCGTAACCTGAAGCTTACGGGCATGCTCAATTCCGCTATCCGCACCGTATTTTCCAAGCTCCATACAGCTTTCCGGGTAGAACACCTTATTAAATCCAGCAAAATAACTCATAGAAGCCAAATGGGCAGCTTGCTGATACAGGCGGTACCAAGCCTTGGCACCACTAGCTAGATCGCTTATCCCTATCGAAATGGACACATTGACATACTGATTTAGACGGGTTTGAATCATCGAGAAGGCAGCCTGTACCTTTTCTCGAATCATACTTTCACTGCGAAATTCTGCGAACGAACAGAATAGCACATATTCTGACGGACTCTTCCCATATAAGAGATGCTTTAAGGACATGGCGTCGAGAACGGTTTGCACGGACTGCATAATAAACCGCTGTGTCTGTTCGTCGTTTACAGTTTTCCCCTTCCTTGCAGCTTCAGGTGAGCCTTGTGAAATCGTAATTACGGCAACCAGCTGATTCGCTTCTTCAAGCCACTCCGAGATCCCCGTCCCTGCAGTGGCATAGGTGGATTCTTCCTGCAGAGGATTAATGGAGATGAGCTGCCGAAGGGTCTCGCTTTTCCTATCGATCTCATCATCCATTCGCTTTACAACAGGGGTTGGCGTCTCCTGTGTGTGAAGTTCATTAAGTGCCTTTAAGACAACGGGAACCAGATGTTCCTCATCCATATCCGACTTCACAATAAAATCAATCGCGCCTAGCAAAAAAGCTTCTCTCACATAGCTATACTCGCTGTAAGCACTTAACATGATGGCGACAGGTCTTCGCTTCTGTACAATTGCCGGATGTGCTCGCAGCAGCTCAATGCCATTAAGTCTGGGCATCTCAATATCAAGCAGCATCAAATCGATATCGCCGTGCTGCTCCAGAATAGCTAGAGCTTCCATGCCATCGCCAGCTTCAACAACCACCTGGATGCCCATGCTTTCCCAGTCGATCATATGTTGAAGCGCTAGACGAACAAGCGGTTCATCGTCGACAATCATCATTTTAAACAACCTGTTCATCCCCCATCCGTGAAGTTGATTCCGTTGTATTTATCCTTTCACCGCTCCATCCATAAGTCCTTTAAAAATATACCGTTGAAAAACGATATAGAAGATGGCACTCGGTAATAAAACGATAATAATACCTGCACAGAGCATAGACAAGTCCGAACTGCGTGTACTCACGAACGAAGTCAATGAAGTAGCCAACGTCGCTAACTTCTTATTAGGCATATATAACTGCTGAACGAAGATATCATTCATGATCGTCACACTTTTTAAAATCGCTAGAGTTGCCGTTGCAGGCAGCAGCAGCGGGAAAATGATCGAACGAAAGATTCGAACATACGACGCACCATCCAGCATAGCACTCTCGTCAAGCTGTACCGAAATCTTTTCGAGAAATTGCATGTAAATGTAAATCTGCATAATATCCGTGCCAATATAAATAAGCAGCGGTGCTCCCAACGTATTATAAACGCCGAGTGTATGCAGGAGTTGAAAGCGAGCAATCTCTGTCGTGTAAGCCGGAATAATCATCGACATCATAAACAGGAGGAGAATCCACTTTTTCATTCTGAACTGAAAACGATTAAGCACAAACGCGGTCATCGTCCCAAGCAGCATATTTCCTAGCATACTCAATACCACAAGCACGACCGAGTTCCCAAGCCCCCGAATCATATTGCCTTCTTTCAAAGCACTCACGTAATTATCGATATGAAAAAAACTCTTTGGAAGCGAAAACGGCGACGTTTCAGCAAGCTCCAAATTCGTTTTAAACGAGCCAAATACAACGAGTAAAATGGGTACGAAAATCAGGATAGCCATCAGCGTAAAAAGCACATAGTACACGATATTAGCAGCTACACGCTGTTTGCTCATCGATCGCGTACGGCTTGGCAACGGCTGCTTTCTCGTCTGTTCAAGCGTTAGTGTTCGTTCCATGCTAAGCTCCACTCCTGTCTCTCACGATCCATGCTTGCAACGATGAAAAAATGATAATCAGTAATAAGAGAATAACTGCCATCGCTGAGGCCAGACCGTAATTGTTGTAAGTAAATGCGGTTTGGAGTGAAAAGAGTCCAAATGTGCTGCTTGCGCTGCCTGGACCGCCGTTCGTCATAACAAGCGGAATATCATACTGCAGAAGGGCTCCAGATACATTCATGAACAAAATAATTTCAATCACGCGTCGGATGCCTGGGAGCGTTACATACCTTTGCTGTTGCCAAAAGTTCGCCCCATCAATTTCTGCTGCTTCATACAGGTCTTTCGGAATCGATTGCAGTCCTGCAAGAAACAACACGATATGCACGCCGCTGTAACGCCATAAAGATACAACGACCAAGGAATAATTCACAATCTTTGCATCGCTCAGCCAGCTTTGAATCCATGATTCGAGCCCCATCGCTTTCAACAGCTCATTCAACGGACCATTAATCGGATTATAAATGTAGCTGAACATATAAGCCACCGCGATACCATTAATAATGTAAGGCATCAACACCGAGAAGCGGAAAAACGCGCTCCCTCGCAGTGCTCTTGTTAAGAGTACAGCCATGATGATTTCCAACGGGATGGCAATGGCATGAAGAATAAAATAAGTGACGTTGTTTCGAATGGCATGCCAAGCTTCAGGGAAATCAAACAGCATTTGCTTATAATTGTTAAAGCCAATGTACTTAAAGCTAGGACTATACCCATCCCAGCTCGTAAAGCTGTAGCGAAACAATTGCAAAGTCGGATATATGAGAAACAAAAGTAAGAGAGCAACAGGTACGAATAAAAACGAAACGATGACGACTTTCTGCTGCATACGATAATTCATGTAATCACTCCTGTATACAAGAGAGGGCACTATTCCAATCGCTTAGATAGTACCCTCTATTTCTTTACCTATTTGTTCGATTCAACCGCTTTCTTCCACTTGTTGTTCAGTTCTTTCTCTAATGTCTCAATCGGTTTGCCAGAGTAAATTTCCTGTGCAGCTTTTTTGAAATCAAATTGTGCCGCACCGCTTACTTTGGCAAAGCCTTCATCCGTTGCTGAGTAGATAAATGGTTTAAACGGATACTTTTCTGTCCATTTGTTAAAGAAAGGAAGATCCGTGCTCACACCATTGATCGTGGAGAACTGTTGCGCCATATTAATGAAGGATTGGTACACATCTTTACTGAACATCCAGTCGAAGAATGCTTTTGCCTCTTCTACATTTTTACTGTTTTTGTTAATCCCGATATTCATATCGGATACAGTCATGGATGTCAGTGGCTCGCTTTCTGTCGTGCGGAAAGGAAGAGGGAATACGCCAAGATCTTCATCTGTTTTCACTTTATTCGCATAGTCTCCGTAGTACCATTGACCCGCTGCGATCATCGCCGCTTTTTTGGATTCGAATAATTGTGTGGATTGATCAAAAGATATGGATAGGGCATCAGGTCCTGCCAGTTTCTTAGTTGACATTTCTTTGATGATTTTCCCAGCTTTATCAAATGTACTGCCCTCTCCGAAAGGTTCCGGCGTCTTCGCCAAATTCGCTAAGTAGTTCTCATCCCCAGAAAGAATGTGAGGGCCGAACTCCATGAATGGATAGAATGTCCAGTCTTCCTTGCCTCCGATGGCAATTGGCGTATATTTACCATTCGCTTTAATTTTATCCATCGTTGAGAGAAACTCAGGCATTGTTTTCGGTACTTCCAAGTTCAACTCTTTGAAGATACTTGGGTGGAAGTATACAAATTCCGAGAAAGAAACGAGCGGTGCGCCTAATGTTTTTCCATCAATTTTCGCTGGAAACTTATTATTCTTAGCACCTGCTAAATCATCGAGTGGCAGAAGGGATTGCTTGTAAATTTGCATATGTGCAGGCTTGAGGTAGAACAGATCAGGCAAATCATTCGCTGCTAATCGTACCTTCAAGTATTGACCGCCGTTGTCCGGTACCATCTCAATATCTACGGTCACGTTCGGCTTCAGCTTCGTGTATTCCTTCACTTTGTCTGTCCAGAATTTGAGATCGCCTTTGGCATCCCACATCGCAAGCTTCAACTTCACTGGTTCTGCTGGTTTAGGCGTCGCGACCGCCGCCTTGCTTTCGGCTGGTTTGACTGAAGCTGCAGGTGAAGCCGTATCCTTGGCACATCCTGTCAGTGCGCTCAGCATAACAAGTCCGCCTACTAATGCTGTGCTTATCAATTTTGTTTTTCCCATTCTTGAAACCCCTCCAATGAATGTTTCTTGATTCGGTTGTTGTTTAACCTGTCTTTATCATACACGGGATGAAAACGTATCCAAATGATCTTTTCGGCTATGAAGTTGATCTTTTTGGATCTGATTTAAGCTTCCAATCGAAGCGGTCGCTCTTCTTCCTGATCACGAAGAATAATCGGGATTTTCATCGACACTTTCGTTCCTTTTGGCTCATTCACAGTCAAAATAATGCCGTAATCCTCGCCATGGTGCAGCTGGATCCGATGATGGACATTGGCAACACCCATGCCCGTAAACGTATGCGGACTGCGCCTTGTACGGAACTCCTCGAGCTGCTCTTCTGTCATCCCCTCGCCATTATCGGAGATCACAATATGCAGGCTGCCTTCGTGAATGCGTGCTTGAATACCGATTTTCCCACGTGTTTCTTTGCCAGCCATACCGTGTACGATGCTATTTTCCAAAATCGGCTGAAGCAGCAGCTTAAGTAAATACTTTGATTCTGCCTGCGGATCGATGTCCCATTCCACTTCAAATTTATTGCCATAACGAATCTCCATGATATAGAGATAATGCTTTAAATTGGCGATTTCATCAGAAAAACGGATAAGTACACCGCCTCGGTTAAATGCGGAGGAGACGAGTCGCATCAGGGCATTGGTCATGTTACGGATGTTATCCACTTTACTAATCAGCGCCATTAACTTGATGGCATTCAATGTATTAATGAGAAAGTGCGGATTAATTTGCGACTGCAAGGCAGCAAACTCTGCTTTCCGCTTCGCTTGCTCCTGTTCCTCTCGCTGCCGTAGAAGCAGCTTAATTTGATCCAGCATATGATTGAACGTTTTGCCTAACGCTGCCATTTCCGCAATTCTAGAGGTCCCAATCTTGGCGTTCAGTTCCCCTTCCATTACAAGCGACATTTTACGGACTAGTACATGAATAGGCCTTGTTAAACTGTGAACTAAATAAAACGAAATTAGCAGAAATACAACGATAACGGCGATTGTTGCGAATAGGACAAACTTAAAAATACGCGCATAGTTGGCGGTAACCTTACTGTACGGTATTTCTTGAACAGCCTTCCAGCCTGTATCCCCAACGCTCGCATAGGTGACTAGCATCTGACGACCGCTCACCTGATCGATAAAATGCCCTTCACGCGCACCTCTGATTTGCTCTAGCTTTGCCGGCGTTAAGCTCGATTGATCCCAATTGTAGCTGGCTGTGACTACCTGCCCTTCCTTGCTGACAATGACATAGGTGGAATCGTCGTTGGGCTGCTGTCTTAAGATTTTATCAAACGCTTCCTCATTCAGTGAAAAATAAATCATTTCGACATTACTTAGCGTATGGTAATCACTGGGTGCAATCGCGGCTGCCACGGCTAACGGCTCCATTACACCATATAAGAGCGTTTGCTGCAGACTAAGAAACTGCACATTATCTTTTTGCTTAAGTAAGCTTTGATACCACGCTTCCGAACGCAGCTCCTGCTCATCCTTGGTCAAGTTCTGCTTAAACGAATACACGCCTCCATCTTTATAGAAAAAATGGATCGCCAGAAGCTGGCTGGACATCGAGTAGGTGTATCTGCTCAGCGCAAGTGTCAGCTCGTTGATATACTTGAATCGGTTGCTCTCATCCGCTTGATGCAGTGATGTTGCTGTTGATAAAACATCTCGATCCACACCGACGGCAGCAGCAGCGTATTCAATTTTACTGATCTCCTGCTGAGCGGAATAGGTGACAGCATGAAGGGTTTGCAAGGTTCGCTCCGTTGTTTGCTGCAGTAAATCGCGTTTGTATACATGAAGAATCATGGTAGAGATGGTCACAATCGGAAAAACAACCATAACAATTAATAAAATATGGAGAGTCACTGAAAATGACCATGGTTTAGCAAATAACTTCAACACCTTCACCCCGTAAGTTCAAATACGAAATAAGACTTCGTAAACATACATTCGGTCTATTTAGGGCGATGTCCTTTAATTGGATGAACGACAATATCTCCCTTTTCCCAGCAGGTTGGCAGAGCAACCCCCTTACTCTCCCCCAGCCAAGAGTCGCTTCAGAACAACAACCGCTTCGGCCCGGCTTGCAGGTGCCAGTGGCGCAAAGTCTGTAGCTGTTCTCCCCTCCATGAGTTTTGCCCCAACAGCAAGCTTTACAAAGGATGCTGCCCAGTCGCTCACTACGTCATCATCACCAAAATGGATTGATTCGTCCATCTTCATATCCTCCACTTTTGTTCCGCTTGTATATGCCTTAGCTCTGATCAGCATCGCTGTCATTTCCTCGCGTGTAATGTTGGTCTCAGGAGCAAATGCCGTCGCAGATACCCCATTAATGAGTCCCGCTGAGTAAGCCTTCTTTACTGTCCCTTCATACCAGCTGCCAGCTGCTACGTCGTTGAATGGCATCTGATCTGCTTTGTCATCTTTCAGCTGTAATGCTTTGGCCAGCAGGGTCGCAAATTGCGCCCTTGTCACGCTTATATTCGGTGCAAAATGATCGTCATCCATTCCCTCTACGATACCCTTCGTAACCATTTGCATAACATCTGTCTTGGCCCAATGCCCAACAAGATCGCTGAAAATTTTACTAACATCTACGGCATCATTCCGAGTAAAAGTTTGACTTTTTAAATTGTGATCTACAATTTTTAACGTGGTCCATTTAATGTTCGTTACGCCTACTTTCTTAGCTCGGAAGGTAATTGTGCCAATATCTAAATTCCCCTTCTCACCCTCTACCTTTCCTACTTTGGTGTGAGCTATCGTAAGCTCATTCCCTTTGATCAGTGGAGAGACGGAGAAACCCTCTATGTTCGTTTCAGCGCTAATAACCTCCAGCTTGCTAGGATCAATGCTAAATTTGGCCTCATAGGCATACAAATCCTGAATATTTTCACCTTTCATAGTAACGGTAAACTCACCCGTCGATTCGAGATCTGATGTCTTCATGACAAACTGGGAAGCATTCTCCGCAAAAGCAGGAGCTGTCCCAATCAAACCCAAACAAAGATTGCAGACTACGGTAGCTAGGATTGTTTTTCGTTTCATCCTTACTCATCCTCTCGTATAAAACGACATTTTTTGCAAGCGTTTGCAAATCTGCGAATGACAAAATCACTTCCGTCTCTATGAAAAGTATAGCTATAGGGAGAATACATTTTCATGATCTTTTTGGTTGTGTACATGATTATTTTTGATCTGTACGGGACAAGTTTTGTGCGCTATCCTCGTTTTAGTTCGGAAATATCGGACTACTGAGATTTCTAAATGCAAAAAAACCTTACGAAGAATCGCAAGGTTCATCTACTTACTCAAGTACCGCAAAAGGTACGGTAACAGCTGTTCGACAAAGGCGGCGTTGCATACTCAACCTGCTCAGCGGAGTATTCAAATGGGCTTGAAAGAACAGCAAGCAGCTGTTCCATGACACTATAATCACCATGTTTTACAGCGGCTTCTAATGCTTCTTCTACGAGATGATTTCGTGGGATTATCGCCGGATTGCTATTGCGCATCAGTTGTAGTGAGGAAGCTTTCGTTTCCTCCTGCCTACCCAATCTCGCCTGCCACAATTCATGCCACAGCCTAAATTCAGGGCTGTTAAACAGGTCCGTATCTTGTGTCTCATCCAACGTTAAAGCACGAAACGTATTCGTATAATCCGCGCGATACGTCTGCATCAGATGGAGCAGCTCCTCAATGAGGGATTGATCTCCTTGCTCCTCCTCCAATATCCCCAGCTTAGACCTCATGCCGGAGAACCAATGAGCATGATACTGCTCGGAAAATTGTGCAAGCTCATCCTCGATCAGTTTGCTGCCCTGCTTCTCCTCTTCATGTAGCAATGGTAGGAGTGCTTCAGCAAATCTGGCGAGATTCCAGGCGGCCATGTCAGGCTGTTTGCCAAAGGCATAGCGGCCCTCTGTGTCTCTGGAACTGAACACGGTTGCTGGATCATAAACATCCAAGAATGCACATGGGCCATAATCAATGGTTTCTCCACTGATGGTTATGTTATCCGTATTCATCACGCCATGTATAAACCCAACTAGCTGCCATTTCGCAATCAAATGCGCTTGGCGCTTAATCACCTCTTGAAGCAGCGCTAAATAGCGATTTTCATGACGAACAGCCTCAGGAAAATGTCTTCCTATTGTGAAATTAGCCAGCGCGCGGAGATCTTCCATCGTACCGAAGTGCGATGCATACTGAAAGGTAGCAAAGCGGATATGACTAGCAGCGACACGGGTTAGAATGGCACCCTGTTGTTCCGTTTCGCGAATGAATGATTCGCCTGTTGAAACAACGGCTAGACTCCGGGTAGTCGGAATCCCCAGCGCATACATAGCTTCACTCACGATGTACTCGCGCAGCATCGGTCCAAGTCCTGCTCTTCCATCCAAATAGCGGGAGTAAGGTGTCTTACCTGAACCCTTCAACTGAATATCGACTCGTTTGTCTTGGGGAGTCAACTGCTCACCAATAAGATGTGCTCTCCCATCCCCTAACCTATTAAATTGTCCAAATTGATGCCCTGCATAAGCTTGCGCTATAGACAGCCCGCCATCTGGTAATTTGTTTCCAGCAAATACGGCTAAGCTGTCATGACTTCGCAACGCTTCTTCATCTAAACCCAGGGTTGCTGCCAATGGAGCATTCAATTTCACTAACCTCGGTGAGCTCACTGGAGTTGGATTGATCTTGGTATAAAAGAAACTAGGCAACCGCGCATAGCTGTTGTCGAAGTTCCATCCCGCATCTTTGACTGCTCGATTCTCTGACATCATGTCTCCTTATCGATTCACAAAGGGTAATGGCAAGCTGTCCAGTGCCCTTCCCTAATTTGCAATAGTTCAGGCTGCACTTCTTTACACCTTGCAGTTGCCGCAGGGCAGCGCGTGTGGAATCTGCAGCCAGACGGTGGATTAGCAGGAGAAGGGATTTCCCCTTCGATCTCGATCCACGCTCTTTTTTGCGTGGGATCCGTAGATGGAATGGAAGAAAGTAAGCCCTTCGTGTAGGGATGAGACGGATGGCGAAACAGCTCCTCACTAGGTGCGATTTCAACAAGCTTGCCCAAGTACATAACACCGATACGATCGGATAGATGGCGAACAATATTTAAGCCGTGAGCGATAAATAAGTACGTTAATCCCAGCTTTTTCTGCAAATCCTGCATTAAATTTACGATTTGCGCCTGTACGGAGACATCCAACGCAGATACGGCCTCATCCGCAAGGATAAACTTTGGATTGAGCGCGATGGCTCTCGCAATGCCAATTCGCTGTCGCTGGCCTCCCGAAAACTCGTGAGGAAACCGATCATACATAGAACGATTTAGCCCTACTAGCTCCAACAAGTCTTCTACTTTCGCCCGTTTCTCTGCCTTACTTAATGATTCATGGATATCAAAGGGTTCACCAATAATATCGCCTACCTTCCAACGGGGGTTCACAGAACCGTAAGGATCTTGGAAAATAACCTGCATGTCTCGACGTGCTTCCTGCAGTCCTTTGCCCGAAAGCTTGGATAAATCTTGCCCTTCGAACAAAACCTCTCCTTCTGTTGCCCGCTCCAGCTGAAGCAGCACTCGGCCTAGGGTTGACTTACCGCTGCCAGATTCACCGACTAATCCAAAGGTTTCCCCCTTCTTTATCGAGAAAGAAACGTCTTCAACCGCGCGTATATAGGACTTCGAACGACTTAATGTTCCTTTACCAACGGGGTAGAATTTACTTAACCCTTTCACCTCGAAAAGCGTTTCTTCCTTTGTATCTACCTTTTTCTCTATCTTCGTTTCTATCCTTGTGTCTACAACCGCCGCCACCTGCTGCCACTCGGCACGCTGTACCAATTCTTCCGAGTACCAACAAGCCGTAAGCCGTTCATTCACATTACGCAAAGGTGGACTATCCTTCACACAGCGTTCGGTCGCAAAGGGACACCTCGGGTGAAACCGGCAACCAGATGGTAAATCCGATAGATGGGGAATCGTCCCATCTATCGAGAACAAGCGGGATGTACGGTTGCTATCCATCGTCGTAATGGAGCGAAGTAACCCTCTTGTATACGGATGATGGGGCTGAGCGAACAATTGCTCCACGCTTGCTTGTTCAACGATTTGTCCCGCGTACATGACGATGATTTTGTCTGCCATCTCTGCAGCAATCCCCAAATCATGGGTGATGAGCAGAATAGACATATTGAATTCTTCTTTTAGCTCCTGCAGCAGGTGAAGAATCTGCGTTTGAATCGTGACATCAAGCGCAGTCGTAGGTTCATCCGCGATAAGCAGCTGTGGACTGCAGGTAAGCGCCATAGCAATCATCGCTCGCTGCAGCATCCCGCCTGAAAGCTCCCCTGGATACTGGTTCATTCGGATTTCTGGCTCTGGAATGCCGACACGCTTTAATAAATACACAGCTCGCTCCCAGGCTTGTTCCCGATTTCCCTGCTTATGCTGAATGATCACTTCCGTAATTTGACTGCCTATGGTAAATACCGGATCAAAAGCCGCCATAGGCTCTTGGAAGACCATCGCCATTTTTTTTCCACGCAATGCCCGAAGATCATGCTGTGACAACGTCGTTAAATCATCGCCATCAAGTACGATTTGACCACCGGATATACGGCCATTTTCATAATCGATTAAGCGCATAACTGATTTCGATGTAACCGATTTGCCACTGCCGGATTCTCCGACAAGACAGATGGTTTCGCCTACGCCAATATTTAAAGATATGTCTTGAATGGCCGTGAACGACCCTTTATTGGTTGTAAATTGTACACTTAAGTTGTCAATCTCAAGCAGTTGCTTCAACTTGCGCCGCCTCCTAGCTATGCCCTTCTCTGCTTTGGATCTAAGGAGTCACGTAGTTTATCTCCGATCAAGTTAACGGATATGACGAATAACGTGATCGCGAGGCCTGGAAATGTACATATCCACCAAGCCACTGTCAGATAACCCCGTCCTTGCGACAGGAGCGATCCCCAATCAGGAATCTCTTTGAGCACGCCTAATCCAAGGAAACTGAGCCCAGCACCGACCAGAATAGATGCACCCAAACCGATCGTGGACATCACCAAGAGTGGCGACCAAGCATTCGTTAGGACATGGCGAAAAAATATACGCATGGATGATGCACCTATGGACCTAGAGGCGGTAATGAAGGAGCGATTTTTTATGCTCAAAATCTGACCGCGCATGACCCTGGCGTATTGCGGAATGGACGCTGCTGCAACAGCAAAAATCAGATTAAATAAATGAGGGCCAAGCGCAGCAGCTATGGCTAACGCTAATAGGATGCCAGGAATCGTCATTAACACATCGATAATTCGCATGAAGATCGTGTCAACCACGCCGCCGATGTAGCCAGATAGCGCACCGATACTTCCGCCAACGATGCCTCCTGCGAGTACAGACGAGAAACCTATAATGAGGGAATCACGGCTGCCATAGACGACAAGACTGAACACATCTCTGCCAAAATAGTCCGTTCCAAACAAATGAGCTTTGCTTGGCGCATGCATAATTTGATCCGTGAGCATCGCTGTTGGTGAATATGGAGCAATCCATTGCGGAAAGATCGCACATCCAATAATAAACAACGCCATGATCGCTGCTAGGTAAACCAGAATTTCTGAAGCATTTAATCCTCTGGGTATCTTTGAGATTCGAAGATGCCACTTATGTCTCAGCCATATAGGTCTAGTAGAAATAACATCTTTCATAGTCACCCTGCTCCTCTCCATATGCTTTCATATCCGAATTATTGTGTACGACGAACCCGTGGATCTATAAATACATAAGAAATATCGACTAGTAAATTTACAGTGACGTAAATGATCGCTGAGAAAAATACGACACCTTGCACAACAGGCAAGTCTTTGGACATAATGGCGTCTGCGAGAATTCGGCCAATCCCTTGTCTGGAGAAGACGGTTTCGATTACAACGGTGCCCGCCATCAAATCTCCGATATGAATGCCAATGATTGTAACTGCTGGTATTAAGGCATTACGAAGCGCATGTCGGTACATCACTAAGCGTTCAGATAGTCCTTTTGCCCGAAGTGTCACAATGAAATGCTCATTGATAACTTCCAACATCGAGTTACGTACCATTCGAACGATAAATCCAGCTCCTACAAATCCAAGTGTAAGTGAAGGAAGGACAAGGGTTATGAGCCCCTTTGACCCCATTGCTGGAAACCAGCCTAAAGATACGGAGAAAATGAGAATTAACAAAATTCCGGACCAGAACGTCGGCATGGATATCCCGAACAACCCGACTATGCGAGCTACCACATCGATCCAGCGATTGCGGTGTATGGCCGATAGAACACCGAGCCCTACACCAATGATCGTGGATATGAGTGTACTAGCTAACGTGAGTGCCAAGGTTGCTGGCAGATGCTTTAGTATTTTGGGCAACACAGGTTCACTGTTTAGTAAGGATTTACCGAAATCTCCATGAATGATATCCAAGAAATAGTGCCCAAATTGGACATAAAATGGTTCATTCAGTCCGAGCTGTTGTCTTAAATTAGCAATCGCTTCGGGTGTCATGGAGGAAGGATCCACCATCGAAAGCACAGGATCTCCCGGCAGCACATACAAAATACAGAAAACAAGGATTAAGGAACCAAGAATGACCAGTAATGAAACTACAAGCCGTTCCGTTAATATCCTGCTCATATCGATTAGCTCCTTATATCGTTATTTTTGAATAAACGCATCATTAAAGATTGGGTAACCGAGCGAATCGAACTTCAAACCTTTAACCGTCTTCGATGCCGCAACCGTATAAGGGAACACATAAATAGGAATGATGACCGCATTATCGATAATGGATTTCTGTACTTGTTTATACAGCTCCGCGCGTTTCTTATCATCAGGCTCGATAGCCCCTTGTTCCAGCCACTTATCTACTTGAGGATCTGCAAGACCTGGTAGACTTGGGCGAGCTTTCGGATCGCTGGTATGATAGAAAGCATAAAGCGCATTTGGATCCGAATTCACCTGGCTGTTTCCATAGATATCATAGTCACCTTTGGTATAAATCACATTGGCTGTATCCTTCGTAATTTCAACTTCAACAACAATCCCTACTTGTTTCAACTGCTGCTGGATAATGACGGCAATATCATTTCGTTTCTCACGATTAGGTGATCCATCGACATAATGCAACGTAAGTTTCTTGCCATCTTTTACACGAATGCCATCTGCGCCTTTGAGCCAACCGAGTTCATCCAACAATTTGTTTGCTTTCGCAAGATCAGGTTTAACGCCATTTTCTAATGAGGCATCATAACCGAAAACACCAGGAGATAAGGGTGACCAGGCACGTGGATAAGTCCCTAGATAAAGCGTTTTGACAATCGCATCCACATCAATTGCTGCTTGAAGCGCTTGTCTGGCCTTCACTTCACCCCATGGCGCTTTTCGTTGATTAATAAATAACGTATAAGGCAATCCATTGGTATTAACTTGGTGAACCTGAACGCTTGAATCTGATTTCAATGAAACAATATTTTGTGGGGGAATCGTCTCACCAGCAAGCACTTGCTTGCTTTGAACACTTCCAATCCGAGTCGCTTCTTCTGGAACAATACTAAATGTGATTTGATCTAAATAAGATTTCCCTTTATTTTCGACAATCTCAGGTGCCCAGTTATAATCAGGACTATGCTTAACTTGAATGGACGCATTTTCTTCCCATTTCACAAAAGAGAATGGACCTGATCCAACTGGATTTTTACCAAATTGATCCCCATATTTCTTGGCTGCTGTTGGGGATACAATCCCAAGTAAAGCTTGACTGAGGTTACCTAAAAATGCTCTGGATGGTGTCTCGAGATTAATTTTTATCGTAGACTCATCAATCACTTCGGAAGATTTATAAGGCTTAAGTAAGGCTACTGAATTGGCCGCTTTCGTTGCTGGATCAAGAATCCGATCGTAATTGTATTTCACAGCTTCGGCATTAAATGGCGTTCCATCTTGGAATTTTACGTCTTTACGTAATTTGAACGTGTAACTAAGACCGTCGGGGGATACCGTCCATTCGGTAGCCAGCCATGGTTTAATCGAACCATCTGGTAATTGAACAACCAAACTATCATAAATGGTACGAAGCACCCTTACCGCTACGGCAAGACCGCTGCGATGCGGATCTAGGGAATCTGGTGAAGTCGCAAGCGCATAAGTTAGCTCTCCGCCAATCACCGCCGTTTGTTTACTATCTTGCTTAGCAGATTGTGAGGCATCCGAACTTTCATTGTTTGAAGCACACCCTGTTAACACGAGTGCAATAGCTAACGATAACGCGCTAAACTTGATCCAACTTTTTGATCTATTCATTTCAAATCTCCCCCCCTTTATAGGAATCCTATTAGTTGCTTACAATCTCTTTCACATACCGATTTGTTGGAAAAGGAAGACCCAAATTCCCTCGAAGCGTATCTGCTTCATATTCGGTTCGATAAATCCCGCGTTCTTGCAGAATAGGAATGACCTGATCTACAAAATCGCTTAAACCATTCGGAACGCCGGATCCAACAATAAATCCATCTGCTGCGCCGCTCTCAAACCATTCTTGAATGCGATCTGCGACTTGTACCGGAGTGCCGATAAATAAAGGTCTTGGCGTTGCAGATTGCAGGGCCACTTGACGAAGTGTCAGCCCTTGTTCCTGCGCATTTTGTTTGATGCGATCCGTTGTACTTTGGAAGCTATTTTTACCCAAATCGCCTAAGTCTGGGAAAGGGGCATCCAAATCATATTGTGTAAAATCATGATGCTCGAAGAATCGGCCTAGATATGCAAGTGCTTCCCCAATCGTCACCAAGTTGGCTACTTCCTGGTATTTACGCTCGGCATCTTCTTCCGTTACTCCGATAATCGGTCCAATTCCAGGCATCACGACAATCTCATCGGAATTTCTACCGAAGCCTACGGCTCTGCCTTTTACATCATCATAAAAGCGCTTTGCATCCTCCACCGTTGGATGACCTGTAAAGATCGCATCAGCCTCTTTGGCAGCTAAGTTTTTCCCATCCTCCGATGAGCCTGCTTGGAAAATGACCGGCCTGCCTTGCTTAGATCTACCGATATTCAGCGGTCCCTGTACGGAGAAAAATTCGCCTTTATGATCTAAACGGTGTAGTTTATCTGGATCAAAGAATACCCCTGATTGTTTATCTCTTACAAAAGCATCATCTTCCCAGGAATCCCATAATCCTTTGGATACTTGTAAATATTCCGACGCAATCCGATAGCGTTTGGGATGATCCGGATGTTCCTCCAGCTTCTTATTGAAATTCAGTGCTGAGCCTTCCAGCGGGGAAGTGACCACATTCCATCCTGCTCTGCCATCGCTGATATGATCGAGTGAGGAGAATTGTCTCGACACGGTGAAGGGTTCGCTGTATGACGTAGATAGCGTACCTACTAGGCCAATCTTCGAAGTTACGGAAGCGAGTGCGGATAATATCGTAATCGGCTCAAACCGATTCAAGAAATGGGGAATCGATTTCTCATTGATGAACAATCCATCTGCGATAAACAGTAAGTCGAATTTACCCGCTTCTGCCTTTTGTGCTTGCTCTTTGTAATACTTGAAATTTACACTGGCATCAACAATTGCATCAGGATGTTTCCAAGATGACATATTGCCACCAACCCCATGAATGATAGCCCCAAGTTTTAGTTGTTTTTGTTTCGGCATCGTAATTCCTCCTCGTTTTTAATAAACTATAATTCCTATTGGTTTTATCGGCATTAAGCGTTGTACTTACTGTATCACCGGCTTTTGAGGCGGTCAATCGAGGATAAAGATGTTCTATTGATGAATAGAATTGTTCTATGTAGCGATCCTTTTCCAATTCAATTCTATCAACGCATCCAGTAACAAGTCTGAAAAATCGTGACTAGATTCTTTCAATGTAATGAGAATTGTGCGTAAGGATAGGCCTCCCAATGCCTGAATATCAATAGGTACGAGATGTCCTTCTTTCACTTCTTGGCGTACACACAGCTCCGGCAGAAAGGAAACACCCAAGCCTTTAGCTACAAGCTTCTTGGCAGTCTCCAGATTATCGATTTGGTATTCGATTTGCGGCGGATGATCCAGTGTGGCAAATAGCCGATGAATCTTCACCCAATCAAGTGATCCACACTCAAAGAAGACCAGCGATTCGCGACCTACATCTTTTATCGTCAAAGGTTTCTTCGTTACAAAAGGATGACTAGGATGGACGAAAAGACGAATCGGATCCTCGTAATATCCCAAAATGTCTACATGCGGATGAGTAACATTACGGACAAAGCCGATATCGATTTCTTTATTCAGCAGCTTCTCTAGAATCACTTCTGTAGGAGCTGTCGTTAATTTCGTTTGAAGCTGAGCATGCTTGTTTTTAATACTAGGAAGAATTTCAGGTAGGATATAATTGGAGACCGATACCGTGCATCCGACTCTGAGCTCACTGTAATCCTTGTTGGCATGCTGGAGCAGCTGCTTCCCTTTCTTATAGCTTTGAAGGATTTGCCCCGCAAAGGGCAGAAACTGTTTTCCTTTATCCGTCAAAGTGAAATTCCTGCCTTCTCTTTCGAATAGTAAGGCGTTCAAATCACGTTCCAACGATTGAATGCGTGCTGTAACGGAAGGCTGAGACAAGAACAACGCATCCGCTGCCTTGTTGAAGCTGTTATAATGAATGACATAGACGAAGGCTTCGATATTTTCAATATTCATTGCCCATTACTTCCTCTCTGGGTCGCGCTTTATCAAGAACTTCGAGAGTATCCCGTAAGAAACCCATCGTCCTGATTATGTAAATAGATGGATACGCCTTCGAATGCTTCCTCTGCATCGATTCCGTCTAGCTGAAGCGCTATTGTTGTTTGATCTTTGAGTGACATACTCCATGATACGATGCCTAATAGGCCTTTCGCATTCACCTTTTCCCCTCGTGTACCCAAATAAATCTGACACGTATATTGATTAGCAATCGTCACAAAGCCCAACACGCGATCGAGGGTCCAAGGTTGATTTAGCGTAAATGTCCAATCTATTTTCATAAGAACTCCTCCTCTAAGCTGTAATCAAAATGAAAAAGGAGACACATTTATCCTACTAAGGATAAAGCATCTCCAGTTAACTGGTTGATTCCGATAATTCCGATTAATTTACTTGTAATTAAATTATAGGGACTCTGACAACCTTTTGTCAACGGTCGATTTCAAAAAATTATTCTCATCCCAGCAACTTCTGGTCCGTACGCTTCGCATTGAACACCTTTCGCTTCCATGCGGCGCCAAGCAGTGTTACACCCGTCAGGAGGAATACGAATTGTATGCCCAGCCAGCCGCCCATGAATCCACCTAGCAAAGGACCAACGACAATTCCGAATTGACTTGAAGATTGATTCAAGCTCACAGCTCTTCCACGGAAATCAGCTTCGGCATATTTGACGATGAGCGCATTTAGCGCTGGAAATACCGCAGCAAAAAACAATCCATAGCTGAAACGCAGGATGCCAAAGCCAATAAGATGATGAGCACCGAGCTGCAGCAAATTGCCAATGCCACCGCCTAACAACCCAATGAACAACACCTTCTCATACCCGATTCGGCCGCCAATGATCCCCCACCGAGGCCCCATAATGACCGTGGCAACGCCAACGGCTGAAAAAACAATTCCCGAACTAAGCGTGGCTTTATCCACACTCCCGCCGATTTGCACAACATAGAGTGTCAGCAGCGGCTCCAGAATCATTACTGAAGTAGAGACTAATAACGTTAGCCCAAATATCCCCAGCAGTTGAGCGTTACGAGCCGCATGTTTAAGATCCTTAATAACACTTATACGAGCTTCATCGTGTCGCTTGTGAACTTCCTTAACACCTACTAGTACAATAAGAGCAGAAACTAACGTAATGAAACCCGATGCAACGAAGCACATTCGCAGTCCCATCCAATGACTTAGTACGCCACCGACAAGAGGTCCAATGATCCCTCCGGCTGCCGTTGACGTTGAAATCACACCCAGCGCGTATCCGACGTGCTTTTCCGGTGTATTTGTACCAACCAAAGCAATCGAAGCTGGACCAAAGCCTGCCATCAGCCCTTGAAAAATCCGCACAAGAATGAAAGTGAATAGATCATAAACAAAATAATTAGCGAAATGAGCCAAAGCTAAGCCAATACCTGACCGAATTAACATCGGTTTCTTCCCAAATTTATCGGCTAGTGACCCCCAAAAGGGCGCACACAATCCACTGATGAGAAAGCTAATAGAAATGGAAATACCTGACCACATTTCAAGCCTATGCTGAATACCTAGATCATTTTGCAAGAAGATGGGGAAAAACGGTACAGAGAGGGTATACGCGATATGGCTAATAAATAAGCCCATCCATAATATATGTAGATTGCGTTTCCAATAGCGTTCCATGCGTCACCCCTTTTGTAACATTGAAGCAGAAAAGAAAACCTCACAGCCGATGCTGTAAGGGGCATAAACGGCTAATGTAGGACCACTGGTGAGTGGTTCCATACTGTACTTGGAATTTCCCGTCGCAAAACAGGAGCAACTTCAGTAGCAAAACGCTCCATCTGTTCGCGCTGCTCCGCTTCGCTCAAGCCATCTACGCTGATGCTGACCACTTGGTGACCATAGGCTTCGTGGTAGTTCAGGATCTTCTCGATCACTTGATCTGGACTGCCGATCAGAACAGGCCCGTTCTGCACATTGTCCTCCAGATCTTTGAACGGTGAGTTGTTGACCTTCGACGCAGCTGTTGCATGGAACGCATCGTAATAGGGACGATAACGTTTCATTGCCTCCTCCGTTGTGTTGGCCAAATATAAACTGCCAAAGCCCGAGCCAACAATCGCTTGTTGCGGATCATGGCCATAAAAGGCTAGTCGCTCCCGATAGTGATCGATTAACGCTTTGTATTTGGCTTGTGGATGGAACGTATTCGACGAGAAAATCGGTTCACCATACTTCGCAGCCAACTCCGTCGACAAGGTACTTGATGCACTGCCATGCCATACGGGGATCGAGGGCTGAAAGGGTCTTGGCTGTATCGTTACATTGTCCAATGGCGAACGGTAACGACCCCGCCAGGTTACGTTCTCCTCACTCCATAACCGCTTTAGGAGTGCATAACGTTCCGCAAGGGATTCCCACTGCTCCTCTTCCGTAATTCCGAACAGCGGATAGTGTCTGGGGTCGTTGCCTTTTCCGATGATTAACTCAATTCTCCCACCAGAAAGATGATCGAGGGTAGCATAGTCCTCAGCAACGCGCACCGGATCGAGCACGCTTAGGACGGTAACCGTTGTTAACAAGCGAATACGTGAGGTCCTGGCAGCAATCGCGGTCAGAACGACGGGTGGTGAAGATGAGATAAACGGTGCGCCGTGCCGCTCCCCCACACCATACGCATCAAAGCCTAGTTCTTCCGCAAGGACGGCCTGTTTCAGCACGTTTTCAAATTTCTGATGGGTCGTCAATATTTCCCCATTTACAGCATTCGGTATATTCATCATTAGGCTGAATAAAGCAAATTTCAAGGTATACAATCTCCTCTCTAAAGCTGGCTCACGTATAACCCACCATTAGGTAATTAATCCGATTTTGCCGAACTAATTCCACTCTCTGCATCCACAAACCTCAATTAGTCAGATTTCACCGAATTAATTCGCCACTACCAGCCCCCCTATCTCGAAAAATAGGCATTTAGTTCGGTGAAATCGAACTAAACGAGCTTTCCCTTATGAAATCCCCCATTTAGTTCGGCAAAATCGGACTAACGGGACTCTAGCACCTTGCAGTCTCTCTGATTAAAAAGAGCGCCCCCAAGCATAGCGAGTCAAAAAAAAAGCATGGACGTAATGATCCATGCTTCTGGATGACCAGACAGCCTATTAATTCCGATAAATCCAATGGGTTTTACAAGTCTAAAATTAACATCGTATACACTTGATTGTCAATTTAGGTTTTCAGTCTTTTAATAGAATAATTCTATTAGACAAATGAATTCAATCCAAAAAAATCCTTTGTCGTTTGAGCAGTTGCCTCAGCAACTTCTTCGGCAGTGATCCCAAGGCATCCAGCAACTGTCGCTGCGATGTGCGGAAGAAAAGCAGGCTCATTCCGGCCATCCTGCGGCTTTACGGGCAAATCGCGCGGAGTAAGAAATGGAGCATCTGTTTCTAGCATTAAACGATCTAGCGGTATTTTCTTCACAAGTTCGCGCAGATGCTTGCCTCTACGTTCATCACAGATCCAGCCTGTGATGCCGATATAAAACCCTAGCTGCAGATAAACCTGCAGCTCTTGCAGGGATCCCGTAAAGCAATGGACAACAGCTTTATTCATTGAACCGACATACGGCTTCATGATACCAACGAAATCCAAATGTGCTTCTCGCTCACGTAGGAAAAGCGGCATTTGCAGCTCGCAGGCAAGCTGAATCTGTCTCTCAAACCATTTCCGCTGCACATCGTGAGGTGAAAAATCACGGTTATAGTCCAGTCCGCATTCACCAATGGCAACCACTTGCGGCAGTTTTGCCAATTGACGCAGGTTATCCATCGTCTGCTCTTTACAATTGCGTGTGTCGTGCGGATGTATCCCTGTCGTTGCAAATAATTTCCTAGGAAATTTTCCTGCATATCGCGACGCTTCATCGCTGCTTCTAATACTTGTGCCAGTCATGATGAGCGGGCTCACCCCCGCCGCTATCGCCCTCGCAACCACATCGTCGCGATCTTGCTCAAAAGAGCGATGCATTAAATTTACTCCAATGTCGATGAGTTGATTACTCATTGTGTTGCACCTCTTATCTCATTTTCTTAACTAACCAAAAAACCAACCCTCACATCCGAATCCTCTTTCATCCATGACATCGTCTGGCCTTTATGCAAATCTGCCTTCATCGATTTCACCAGCTTTTCGATATCCACGCTTTGCTCATAATGCCACTGAAGCGCAGCTGATGCATACAGTTCATTTAACTGGGCAAAAGTGAACCCTTCTGTAAGCTTCGCCGTTACGCGAATCATCTCTTCATTCAGAAGCTTCCCGATCCCCTTTTGCTCCAAATAAATCAGTCTCAGCTCTAGGTCTGGAAGCTTGATTTCATAAGCACGGTCGAATCTCCCCGCTCGGTTCATTAGTGCCGGATCAATTTGCTCCGGATAATTCGTTGTTCCAATGAGGAATATTCCTTCTTTCGAAGTCGCGCCATCCAAAATGTTTAAAAAGTACGATCTTGCCCGCGGGGGCATCGCATCGATATCTTCAATTACAAGAATCATTGGCGCCATTTTAGCTGCAGCTTGAAACGCCTCTTGAATTGACTCACTACCGGTGTTCTCCGTTATTTGCCAATAAGCAACAGGAGCTTTGACACTGCCGGCAATCGATTTGACGAGCGTTGTTTTTCCATTCCCAGGCTTCCCATAGAGCAGGATACCTCTTTTGTAAGGAAGATCATACTCCTTGAAAAAGGCACGATCCTCCGCGAAAAACTGATCAATTGCGCGATAAATATCTGTCTTCACTTCGCCCTTCATGATGACCTCTGAACGGTCCACCATGCGTGTTATTGGAGCAAGCTCCTTTTCCATACCATGAGGTCCATCCGTGAAAACGGTCACTTGTCGAAGGTCTAAATCTCTACGCCGCTGCCGAGCGTGTTCTAGAAAACGCAACAAACTCGCATCGTCCGCAGCAAAAACAAAATCCTCAACTCCGACGCCATGCATACGAAAGATGGGTACTCTAGCTAAAGCGATTCCCCAGAAAGGGTAAGCAAAAACGTTATTGCGCAGTGTAGGATACGTCCGATAAGCCGCAGCCTCATTTTCCGCATCCATTCCGAATGCACGTGACTCCATGTGGTCCAAGATCCGAGTAACGAACTGTACATCACTTGATCCTGATTTCACATCCTGTTCAAGCAGATCCCAATAATCCTCCTTCCCATCGTCACTTAAATAGGGTTCAAAGTCTTGACCATATTTCTCTCTCAGCACATTCTGAATGCGTTGTACTACATAGGCATAGTCCCCATACGCTTTCAGCGAGTCCCCTTCAGACCTCTTCGGTGCTGATACAGCCGCTGATTCTTCATTCATCTTTATCTTTTGTACGTGTATCATTTTGCACCTTTTACTGCCGCCAGCGGCTTACATTTCGCTACAACTTCAGCCAATCCCGCTCCGACGACACTTTCAATAATTTGATCAACATCTTTATAGGCTTGAGGCGATTCATCTAAAATCGATTCTAACGATTTTTGGTTGACGACAATTTCATCATCCGTACCTACTCGCATGGAAGTGGCGAATTCATTGAGTGTAATCAATCTTTTCGTCGCACTCCTTGAGCGAATTCTTCCTGCTCCATGACAAATGGAGTGAAAGTTGGCTTTGCCGCCCTGTGCTCCTACCATGATGTAGGAAGCTGTCCCCATCGAACCCGGAATCAGCGCTGGGTGACCCGTTGTCGCATAAGGCTGTGGATTATCAGGATGTCCAGCTGGAAGTGACCTTGTCGCCCCTTTTCGATGAACAAAATAGGACTGCCCTTCATGCTTTTCCTCCCACGCATAGTTATGCATAAGATCGTACAACGTGGTCATTTCAAACTTCGAGCCAAACATATCTTTACCCGCCTCACGAATGGCATAGGCAATCAGATGGCGATTGACAACCGCATAATTGAGCGCTGAATACATCAGATTGACATAAGTCTGGGCTGCCGAATGTTCTAAAGGCGCAAATAATAGCTTAGGATCAGCAGTCCCTAATCCGTTCATCTGCATCACCTTCAGTATGTCACTGCTGCAATATTGGCTTACAGAGCCACCCCAAGCACGCGAGCCCGAATGAATCATAATGACCACTTGACCATCAAAAAGTCCCCAGGCTTCCGCCACCTCCCGGTTCTCTTCCGCAATCTCTATCGACTGGATCTCCGCAAAATGGTTCCCATTCCCCAGCGTCCCAAGCTGACGATGCGACCGATGCCACACATGACTAGGGAAGCGATTTAATGCATTTTCATCTAATGTAAATTTACTGCTCTCCACATGCGTAAGCGATGTCGCCTTTCGAGGTGTATAGCCGTCGGGTATATACTTCTTGGGAAGTCCATGCAGTCCTTTGGTGACGATATGTTCCAATCGGATGTCGGAGAAATGGCCACGTGCGTGATCTTCAACGGGCAAATACTTCTCGATCGTCTTCACCAGCTTGCGGCGCAGCTTCACATCCTTCAGTTCATCCTTATGCAAATTCGTCATATGCACACGCATGCCACAGCCAATATCGCTGCCGACGATAGATGGTGATACATATCCGTTTTGTGTATGCCATACCGCTGTCGTCCCAATACAAGTACCAACACCGACATGTACGTCAGGCGTATAGCTCATATACGCTAGATTTGGAATCTGCAAGTTGTTGTTGGCCATCTGAAATATTTGATAATCTAAATTTTTAAACAACTCTGGTCCTGCATATACATGGACGACTCCTGCTGGGAGCTGGACCTTTTGATAGTAATTTTCTTTCATTCGTTTTGTTCCTCTTTTCTTGTTATGTGGACGCAAAAAAGCCGCAGACCAACATCGTCTACGGCTTTCTCATGTCAAATTCATCTAGGCATACTCAAAGAGTACCTACGTATTCGGCAAAAGTAAAAGTCCGGTTGAGACCGATGGTATGAAGTGCTTTTCAATTGTCAGGGTGTTGATATAAATTTGATTGCGAATCATATCGTCGGCCTCCTTTCCATTCATTTACAAGTATCATACGAGTCAAAGCTCTGTACTGTCAATCCGTTGGCGGCGGAAAGATTAATTATAGTTATCGTTCTCATTAATAAAATTTATCATTTGGGGTTTCTGTCCCCAACAAAGGAGTTCAACTGCTCTAATAAGTTGCCCCCACCATTAAAAGAAATCGTCCCGATTTTCTCACAAATCTTCTCCAGGAATTCAAGCTCCTTCAGACGAAACAGGGTTTGGTTCTCATCCATAAGCTTGGCCGTATTCAACAAGCTTCTCGTAGAGGCCGTCTCCTCGCGCCGCGTAATGAGGTTGGCTTGCGCTTTTTTCTCAGCTAACAAGACCGTATTCAGGATATCCTTAATATCACCCGGCAAAATAATGTCTTTCACACCTGCAGACAAGAACTGTACGCCATAATCTTGGCTTTTCTCATTCAAGCGTGACAACACGTAGGTAGCGATTTCCTGTTTCATTTTCAACAAATCATCTAATTTCAACGTTCCCACATACTCCCGTAATACAAGCTGCAGCCCAATGTACATCTGCTCTTCAAACGATTTGATTTCAAGCGCTCGAAGTGGATTCAAAATGCGATATTGGCACACAAAGTTAAGTCGCAATGTCACCTTATCCTCCGTCATCATTTCTTGCCCTGTCATATCCATTTGCTGTTGACGCAGGTCGACGGTTTTCACAGAGACACCTATAGGTCCCTTCCAAAAATAATATTTGCCGGGAGCAAGCTCCCTTTGCATGACATGGTTATAAAACAAAGCTCCGCTTTCATGACTAGCGACATCAAATGTTTGATAGTAACCAATCAGCTTAGGAATGATCGCTGAATCAATTTCATCAGGTAATTCAGGATTACGTATATCTGCACGAAGATAAGTATGCTCTTTCAAAACAGTCCAAAAAGCATAACTTCCAGCTGTCAATAATCCAACGAATTTGCCGTTTTCATAATGCAGAACATATTCATTATCTTGAACCTGTATAATATCCAGCTCTTTAATGAGTATTTCATCATGCAAAAACAACTGAAGATCTTTCCCTTTTACATGAAACGGCTGCATGATATTTAGAATCTCAACGTGATCATCCGAAAATGGTGACAACCGGTACGTGCCAGGTTGTAAGCTTTTATAGTAGCTGCCTTTACGAAAAAGCAGTCCTCGTTCGTCATTTTGTATCGTCACTTTTTTAAACATGTTAACCCTCCTTGAGTTTTAGATCACATATTTGGAGTCCTCCTGCGAAGAAGGCGGAATTCTGCTTAAGAATACAAGTCATGCGTAGCGCCATTTGAACATAGTTGGAAATGTTAGGTTTCACTAGCAAACCGTCTATCTTCCCGTTAGTAACAAACGGTTGTAAGCAGTCTTGTAATCGGTATCTGCAGATTGCATAGCCATAGCGCAGTGTGCAATTTGTAAGCCACAGAAGACTCCAGTACACGATCTTTTTAGGAATATCTTAATGGGGAGTCGAACCCCTACACCAGAGGAATGTAAGCCGACATGAACATTACAGTATACAAACACATATCGATGTGTTCGCACTGCCGGACTATTAGAAATCCTAGCCTAGGTAATGTCACTCGTTCTTACATCCAAAGCTATCTTCGCTTATTTTCATTCAAACGAACATGGTGAAAGTATGGCGACGTGTTAAAAAATTAGTGAAGCTCTCCAAATAAAGCGTTTACATTATTATTCAACACCAATATAATATTTCTATTTACATATTTATTCCTCAAAGAAAGTGAGATGTACGATGAAACGGTGGTTACCGATTGCTATCCTGCTTACGAGCGTGCTTTACATTTTTGAAATACGGCCTGAGCATGAAATATTTAAATTCTTTTTCAAATTAATACCGATGTGGCTGATATTGTATTATGCTTACTCGCATATGCCTCCAGCTAAAAAAAGCGTTCATTGGTTAATGTTAACCGGCTTATTCTTCGGTATGCTGGGTGATGGACTGATTATGTTTTGGTTCGTTCTTGGTCTTGGTGCTTTTCTGATCGGTCACTTGTTTTATACCGCTGGTTTTCTTGTCCATTGGCGTTTCTCTTGGTGGCGCTTTTCCTCAATCGTACCTATCGCCATTTATTCCTTCATCATGGGCAGAGAGCTAGTAATCTCCCTCTTGGAGCAAAATAACGATGGACTAGTAGTACCTGTGCTTTTCTACATTATCGTTATCTCGTTAATGGGCTGGTCTGCGATTATGACAGGTAACAAACTCGCGATGATCGGCAGTTTCCTGTTCTTGATTTCGGATTCCATTCTGTCATGGAACTTATTCGTCTCCCCAATCTCCTCAGCGGATATCCTGATTATGACTTCCTATTACAGCGCCCAGTTTATTATCGCTCGAAGCGCAGCTCTACCTGAAAAAAATAGATAAGACAACATTCATCCGTCAACCGTAAACAACAAAAAGACTAGGATTAGAATCCTAGTCTTTTTGTTGTTTTTCTATATTGGCAACATAAGTTCAACAGTTGTTCCTGCATCGATCTGACTTTTAATATGGAGAGTCCCGCGATGCGCTTCAATGATTTTATGACATACCATTAATCCTAATCCGGTTCCTTTTTCTTTTGTTGTGTAAAAGGGTTCGCCTAACATCGGTAATCGTTCTTCCGAGATTCCACAGCCTTCGTCAATAAAACGAATACTAATTTTTTTGTCGTCTACCTTCATTTGAATAAGGATATCCCCCCCACCTATCATCGCCTCAATCGCATTTTTAAGAATATTAATAAATACCTGTTTTAATTGATTTTCCTCACAATTGACGAAAGGAATGTCGTCATCAATAATCTCCGTATGAATTTGTACTTTACTAAGAATTGCTTGTGTGTCTAGCAGCGATATCACATCATGAAGAGTTTTTCTAATATCCTTCATCTCAAAATTCACTACTTGCGGTTTAGCAATAACCATAAACTCGCTCACAATATCATTGATTCGATCCAATTCAGATAACATGATCTGAAAAAATTGATTATAACCATCGATCCTTGTTTGTAATAATTGAACAAATCCTCTAAGTGAGGTCAAAGGATTTCGAATTTCATGAGCAACACCAGCTGCAAGCTGCCCCACTACCGAAAGCTTTTCTGATTTAAGCAATAGTTCTTCTGTTCGCTTACGCTCTGTGATATCTTTTGCAATACCGTAAACACCATCGATTTTATCGTTGATAATAATAGGAACCAGTTTCAAGTTTACTTCTACGTTAGTCCCATCTTTGTGAGTAATGGCAATTTCGATGTTATTTGATTCACCTTTTACCGCCTTTTCAAACTGCTGCGATATTTTCTCTTGATCTGGAGCGACAATGAAGTGAATGAAGGATTGATTATGAAGCTCTTCCTTCTGATAGCCCATGATCTTCTCAGTAACAGGATTACTATGAAGCATACACCCATTTACATCTAACGAAAAAATGGCATCAGGATTATGATCTACAAGCGACTTATAACTTTGTTCTCTTTCTTCCAGCATACGCTGGGCTTTTTTACGCTCTGAGATGTCCCTGCATAAAAGCTGTACAGCCGGTTTACCAAGGAAAACAATAGGAACTCCTCGAACCTCTACATCAAAAAATTGACCATCCAAACGAAAAAATTTCTGATCGATGGGATCCGTTGGTTTTCCTTCCTCTGTGACTTGCCTAATACGTTTATTCGCAATGTCAGTAAAGTCTGGATGAACGAAATTAATAACTGGCTGACCAATAAGTTGATCTGGGCTAGTTGCACCAAATATTTTAATCCCAGCAGGGTTAATAAAGACTATATTTCCTTGACTGTGAACGAGTACCGGTTCAGGCGAATGTTCCACAAGGATTCGATAACGTTCTTCGCTTTCGGTAAGCGCCTTTTTCAAACGTTTGACCCAAAAATATAGAATCAAGGCCGTAGTTAGAACATAAAATAGCCCCTTCGAGGAATGGATAGTAATTGCCGCTGACATGTTCAGTTTGTCCATTAATCGATCAGATAGGAGTACCCATAGACAACCTATAAACACATAGACAAAAGTGATTTTAAAAGGAGTATTAAACCTTGCTGCCTTTAATTTATTATGCATATGTAACTTCCTTATTTTTCATTTTATGAACATGTGTGGAACATTAATGAGTAGTTAGTTGATTATACCAGTTTTTATCCAAAATAATTATTGGATCTTTCACCCATTTTTTTATGAAGTTTTTAGAGCCTCGCTTTTACTTATGTAAGTCATGGCGTTTGGAATATTTTCCATATATAAGCAAATAATACTGTAACACTGCTTCTAGGAGGTATGCCATGAGCAATTATTTGGAGATCATGCGCCAACAATCCCAATTAAATCGTGATCTGAAAATCGAACCTATCCAGTTCGGATCCGAGTGCATTTGGATGATAGGATATGAATCTGTTGTAAATTGGCAAGAAACCCTCCTCTTTATATGGAACGCTGGGATAACACCTGCAACCACCTTCAGCGACATGCAATCGCGATTGGCAGGCAAGGAATGGAACCCCGAGGTAATGGATGAACTTATCGAAGGGCGGATCGCTTTTATCCATCCTCATGGAGAACATGCATTTAGTTTTCAGGGTAAACCGGCTTCATTAGCCAGGGCTTTAGACAAACCGGAAAACGAATCCATGCCATTTGCCCCAAATATCGCCTTTATGGAGCCTTTAACAACGAATATCGGACTTCTTCGCAAAGCCATCAATTCTCCGTTGTTAGTAGCGGAAGATGTGCAATTTACAGGCGTAATAAAAAAAGAAGCCTCTTTAATCTATCTTTCAGAGCATGTAGATAAAGACCTTTTGCATCAAGTCAAACTTGCTTTGCAGAATGCCACAGACCAGAATGTACGCAGCGGGCAAGATGTCATGCGAATATTCGGATGCAATCGAATTCACTTACTGGCCCCATTTTATAAAACAGAAGTACCTAACCAGGCCATATCGTCGATGTTGAATGGAAGAGTACTGTTTCTGATGGATGGAGAACCCGTGGCCTACGTACTCCCCATGCTATTTATCGATTTTATTGCCTTAGAGTGGGATAAGCAATTACCGTTACTCATCATGTTCGCTCTGCGATTTCTACGTCTACTCAGCTTGCTGATCGCTTTGCTGATACCTGGACTATATGTAGCTCTAGTTTCTGTAAATCCAGAGACGCTGCGAATCGAGCTTGCCCTCTCAATTGCAACGAGCCGGATCGGAATCCCGTTACCTACATTTTTGGAAATGCTGCTATTGCTAATTATTAGTGAAATCAGTATTGAAGCGACACAACGATTACCTAAAAGTATTGCGGCAGCCAATACGTTAATCGGCGGAATCGTTCTTGGAACAGCGATTGTCGATGCAAAGTTGGTGAGCAGTCTTGTCATCATTGTGTTATCTGCTTCCGTAACTGCCAACTTTGCCTTCCCCAACTACATTAACACGTTAGTCATTCGAGTAATGAGGTCTGGCATTGTCGTGATGTCCGGAATTTTCGGGATCTTTGGCATGTCTGCAGCTTTTCTAGCCATCTGTTTATATGCCTGCAGTATACAACACTTCGGAGTTCCCTTTATGAGCTTTCTAGATAACAGAAAGCTTGACAGTAAATCATAAGGAAAGCAGTGATTCAGTTGAACCCTCGATGGATTCCAAATATGACCGTCCCTCTCTTTTTTATAGGAACACATTGCAGCTTTTACTTTCTCTTATATCCTAGAGCGCTGCTGCATACAACCAAATATGGTCATTGGGAACCAGCTATTTTTAACATGCTCATCGAGTTAATTCTACTGGTCATTATGCTAAAGGGATTGAAAAAAGCAGGAAATCAGGATTACGCAGATTTATTTCTGCCCCTTGGTAGATGGATTAGTACAGCTCTGCTCTTACCTTTAATTGGTTATTTTCTCCTTATCGCGATCATGGGGATTCGCGGCTTTGCTGAACTGATGATCATTATCTTTGTAGCGCGTTCACCATTATATGCCATTTTGATCATGCTTGCTTTAATTACGTTCTTGGGGGCATCCATTGGATCTCAGGGAATAATGAGAGCAAGCACTTTAATGTCAATCGTCTATATACCAGTCATCGTATTTGCCCTACTGTCATGCATAAATAATTCAAAAATAATGAACGTTTTTCCGCTTGTGAACGCGAGCTTTGACTTTTTGCAGCATGGAAGGTTTCTTACTCCCTTATTTTCGATATGTCCTTTTATTCTTCTGGGGATGCTGCCTCCTGTTTGCAAGGTTCGAATGAAGCCTATTCTACTTACAATGCTTCCTATAACTGTGCTGTATATATCCGTTATTTACACGCCTATTCTTGTATTTGGGGTCAACGCTGCAACGCTCATGAATTTCCCATTAGTGACAAGCATCGACTCCGTCAACATTACATGGTCCATTTTTGACCGAATATCGTTGTTTTACGCTGTTGCGCTACTCTCCTTAATTATTTTAGTATGCTCGTTTGCACTATGGTCTTCTGCTCTTCTCTTTCATAAAATGGTACCGACTTGGAAGGAATCGTATATCAGATCCTTCCTAATCCTATTGATCTATGTTGTGGCTTTAATTATTCCGAATTGGGATTGGTATATTGAAATTTACAACTTCAATACTTGGATTCGAATCTCTATTTTTATCCTTATACCCATTGCCGTTTATGTTCGAGGCCGATTCATTGAAAAAGAGAATAAGAAAGCTGGTTATCTACAATGATCCGTAAGATGCTGACTGTAGTTCTGATGCTCACCAGTACTTTGCTGTTAACCGGGTGTTGGGATATCAAGGATGTCAATCATCGTGTACTCCCCATCGTCATGGGCGTATCCTACGGTAAAACCAAAAAATACAGAATTCATGTTCAAGTTCCTTTTCCAGGAGAACGGGGACTAACTTCCAAAGTTTATTACAAAGAAGCTGAAACAATTAGTAAAGCGCTGACTGAAATAGACACGGATATTGAAGCAGGCATCGATTTCATGCATTTGCAATTGGTCGTTATCGATCGCAAGGTTGCCGAAGCGGGGATTCAAGAAGTGATCGGATTCATTATGCGGAGCCAAAAAATACCTTCGAAATCCCTCCTAGCCATAACCTCAGAAGAAATAGGCGAGTTTCTAGATCACACAGGACAGAAAATCCAAACTGATGGGAGTTCGCTATTAAACTTTTTCAACAAAAATGCTGGTTGGAGCCCTGAGATCAATTTAGCCTACCTGTGGAAAACCTTCGGCGCTATCCACTCTGACACCGAAGATGTTACGATCCCGATTCTTCGTTCAGGGAAATCAACCATGCTGGAATTTCTGGGCTCTGCGGTTATGGAGAAAGGTAAAATGAAGGGGGAAATTAAAAAAGAGCAATCCCTATTAATTAATTTATTCGAGGAATTGTTTCAAGGCTCTGTTGTTCAAGTCACCAATCAGGCAAGTGTGGCAATTATCCGATGCAATAACCGCTTACATGCCGTTTGGCGGGATCAGCATCCCGTGCTCCAGATGAACATGCATCTGTCCTTAGAGCTTATTGAAAATAATGGGAAACTTAATAAAGACCAGATTGAATTGGCATTCTCCCAAGATCTAAAGACTCGATATGAGGAATTGATCAGGTTGTTAATAACGCTCGGATCCGATGCTTTGGGTACTGGGCAATATTTCAGAAGTAAGTTGCCCTTCGATCAGCTTCCAAAATGGCGTGAAACGTATTATCCTACACTGGAAACCGAGTTGACGATTGAAAGTAACATTACCAACACTGGAGATATAACTGAGAATTGAGTCCCTCTGAACTTCAAGCTAAAAAAGGCTTAATCTAGTAGTTAAAGGCCTTTCCTAGTAGTTCGTTAAGTTCATATTATAATAGAAAGGAGGGAACATATATGGAAGCTGCTATGATGAACAAATTTAATCAAATTCGAGTACGAAAAAGCGAGACGGTTGTTAACATCGACAATCCGTCCGGCTTCCCTTTAATTGGTAAAGGAAAACAAGGAGCTGTTTTTCAAATCGATGAGCATCGTTGTGTTAAAGTGTACTATCGCGAAGAAAGTTGTCAACAAGAGCTACATGGCTTAACACTGGGTGGACAAGCGGGGATTTGTCCAAAAGTGCATTTTTGGGGCAGTAATTTTATTGTAATGGACTATTTGACTGCTCCAAGCCTGTATGATTATTTGCAGCAAAATGCTTTGTCTCGATCATTAGCCGCAAAAATTTTCAAACTGCTGGATACGTTTGAGGAGGTCGGATATAATCGTTTTGACCACTCTGCGCGGCATATTTTTATGATGCCGGATGATAGCATGAAAATCATCGATGTAGTCCACGTGATTAAGCCGACTCCAGTTTATTTCGCGCAAAAACTGATTTCGGACATGGGACAATACGCTCAGGATTTTATCAACTATGCACGTGAGATCAGTCCAAAGTGGTACGATCATTGGGTAAGTCAACCGGATTTTGAACAAGTTATGAGCATGATCAAAGAAAAAAATGCGGATTCGAACGACAACGACTAACTGAAAAACACTCGTTTTACGCGACGTAAGCCGCATAAAACGAGTGTTTTTTCACTGATAGGAAGGATATTATGAAGAACCGCATAATTTCTTGAATTTCACTAAGAGGTCCGGTAATTTATTTCTTGCGTTGATTAGATGCGATAGCAAAGCTTCTCTTTCCGCACCTGACACATCCCAATCCTGAGGAATCGAGAACACAACCTGCTTGATAGCTTCATCAGACAAAGACAGGATACGCACCAAATAATCATTCAACTCGCCCTTATCTTTTAAAAGGGAGTAACACCATTGGTGAACCTTCAAATTCAAATTCATCTTCGTGTTTTTCAGCGTTTTTATGGTCCAATTCGAATCGGCAAAGCACCGTCCATGATCGATCATGTAAAAGTAGTGTTCACTGGCACCTATCGGCTTTAATAGTGTGTTTTTCTCTTTGCGATCCGTATTGCTGAGCCAAAGGTCAAACAGAATCACCCCGGCAAGTATTTCCCGATTGTGGATCTGTGAGCTGTCTTTTTTGAAAAAATCAGGGGTAAGATAAGTGCTACCTTCAATATACTGACTAGCGAACTGAGTGCCGGATTTAAATTTACTTTTAACCAATTCAGGGATCGCCTTGATGAAGTCATTGGAAACAGGGACGACTTGAAACGGAACTACAGGCAGAGAAAGAAGCTGCCCTAAGCTTGCCGCTACATATTCGTTAACCAATACTCTTGTTCCGGTTGGGTTATTTATAAATTTAACTACATAGCTCATCCCATCGCTAAACTGGATCAATTGGGGCTTCGCATATCCTTCCGGCATACAGCCCCTATGTTGAACAGGAACTAAATTAAGATCCATAACCACTATCAACTCCCAAGTCAAATGATCCTTCGAAATGTGTCAGCGTTAATCCGATACAGACACCGTGGCCGAAAATGGGGGATCGGGGAATATTCCATTTCACATCCGAAGTTGTTGGATATACCCAAGTAAACAGGTTTCCGGTTCGAATGCCCCGTTTCCCCCCCTCTGTACAGGAATCTAACGAAGCCCGTCCCTCCCGTATAATTCGCAGGTAGTCGGTAGACATTCCAATATCGAGCGAAAGCGGCAAAATGGAAGGAGGAATCTGCTCATACCGGATACTGACCCGGCTTTCATTCTTGTTTAACAGGAACCGTTTCTTTAAGCCATACGCGGGACTGTTGACCTGCCTATTCACAAGTACCAACTCGGCCGGGGAGTCTTCTGCTGAAGTAGCACTTTCGATTTCATACACATCATGCTCGTATCCATAATCTGCGAGTGCTCCTGGATGATTCATAGGCGTATCCATAAATCCGTTCAGTTCTTCAAGCAAGTTCCAATCGTCCGTCGGATTGCCAATAAACATCCTTCCTACCTTCTCTTTGAACGAAAATGCATATAGAATTCGCCCACCGAACGCAGGACTAATGACCACAGCTAAGTCTTGGTTGCGCAAAATCACTTCTTCGTTTCCGTCCTCGTCGAGATCCTTTACCTCCAGCTGCAGAAGTCCCGCACTGTCCGTATCTTGCTCCCATTCAGCTGCCTTCAGCAGTACATAAGCTGCGCGGGCATGACTCGCTAACGCGCGGGCCCAAGGAGCTGGGGAGGCGTCCTTCCAGGATACTCCCGGGTCGTGCCAGCCCGTTTCATACGTGGAGGCAAGCAAATGCTTGATCGCCAGATCGATGATCAAGGATGGCGTAGCCTGCTGTTGTGAAAACGCGAATACTCGCTCCCAAGCTTTCTCAAGCATTTGCTGATAGGAAGCCCACGCAGCCGAGTCTGCCCAACCGGAGTAATCCTCTCCGGCACCGAACTGCTTCGCCAGCTCCATGTAGGTGCCCGGGCCAACGGAGCGTGACGGCCAGTCCGTACGTTTGTTGAGCCAACTTCCAAACAGAACCGGCTCAACATCCTGCCTGTTTTTCAGCCAGTTCAAAAACAGCTCGTAATATTGAATAGATCGGGGATCCCACATAGGAGGAATTCCTGCCGCCTTTTCCATATCATCACCGTAGATGGCGATCACATCCTCCCCACGGTCAACCTCCTGCCGCAATTGGGCCATTAATTGATCCAGCTTCTCTTCATTTAAAGTGGTATGGAAAGGTATATTCAGTCTCATCTCCGTAGAGATGGGAAGAGCAAGCAAACCGTTGGAGCCTTTCACCGAATATGGCTTGTATAAGCTTGGATCGAAACGGCGCTGTTCGTCGAAGCTGGTCCGTTCATCCCCTTGCAGAAACAAACGGTCATCCGCCAAAACATACCGGTATCCACCGTTGCCAAGCGCCGAATTCGTTACTGTTTCAGCAAGCCGTCCAGTGTCCCAGACCCGTTCAGGAATCCAAAGCCCCTTTACTTCGGACATGCTTGGTCCTAGCCAAGCTTTATATAACCGCAGTTCTTCTTCCAATTGGAATCGGTTGAAATCACGGCTAAACAGCGTCATTATATTTTGCGAGTAGGTTGAACCCACCATTTCCACCAATCCAGCCTTCCACAAATCGGATATCTCCTCCAGAAAAAGCGGATCAAACCAAGCGCACGCTTCGATTAAGGTGCCGCTGATATGAAGGTGAAACGGAATGTCATATTTGCTATGAAGTTCCAATATGGCACGCAGTCCCGCCGATCCGTCCGTCGGCCCGATCGTTTCCACAATGCCTGGACGATTCAAATATCCATTCGTTATCAAATACTGGTTCGCATGATGGACAATAGCAATGGGAATTCGGGCGGGTCTCATTCTAATGCACTTCCCTGCAAAGAAAGCTCACATTCTTGAAGGAACGGATCAACGATGTGCAGGGCTCCAGTCTTACATACACATAGTTCATAGTGGAGACTTTCAAATAAAGAACGGGAACGGCATTGAAATAAGCGCATTAGGAAGGGCTGGTGTTCCGATTCCGGAATCCCGGTAAGGTAAGTATCAATTAACATTTTCACGACCGGCTGAAAGTATCGGAAATCACCTTTCTTATAAAATGCGCTCAATTGAATTTGGCAGGCATGATAAGCTACATCCCAAGCTCTGTCTCCGACAAAATGGTGGTCAAAATCAATTGCCGTCACCTGATGTCCGTCCCAAAACACATTTTTAATATGAAAATCTCCGTGCAGCATGGCTAAGTTTTCATTCTCGGCTGTTACAGGATGGAGAATCAACTGATCGACAAGCGCTTGGAAAGCTGCCTCCTTTTCCGGGACGACCTTGGTCAACTCCGTGATTAAACGGGTAAAATCCACATCCGCCCTCGTTCTTCGGAGCTGCTTGATCTGCATAAGCGGGACTTGGTGCAGTCGTTTTAACCAGATTGCCACATGGTAGGCGGCATCAACGGCTTGGTCCGTTTCGTACATCCAATCCCTGATGATTTTCCCAGGTGCTTTAGACATAAGCAGCAGATTACAGGATTGAAGATAGGCAATCGGGCGTACGATCGTATAGTCAACTTCATCATTCATTCCGTTTGCCCATAGATGCCGCATTAATCGGTAGCCTGCAATTCCTTTTTCCGGGTCCGAGAATATCTTACCAATGACGGCTTCCTGAACAACCTCACCATGTTGGTTTTGATACGTTACCGCGTATTCCAAAATCCATTTTTTCATTTTGGGTATACACGCTACTAAGGAATACGATAAAACATGCCTCGGTTCATCTATAAAATCTGCCTCATAAGCGGCAATGATCTCCTCCATAGGGAGAATAGGATAATCAATGTTCATGGTTAAGGCTCCTTTTTATCAACATGTGCACACCACTTCGAATAGAGCAGAAGGGTTTGGTTGGCAATCGATTTCCACGAAAAGCGCTGTATTTCTTGAACTCCCTTTTGAGCTAAAGATTGCTGTAAGACGGGATTGTCTAATAATGTGAGAATGGCTTTGGCCAATTGTTTCGGGTTCCCCGGTTCCACAAGGCAAACACTTTGGACGATTTCACTAGCTCCAGTAGTCGTTGTGATGATTGTTGGAACCCCCGAGGCCATAGCCTCTAGCACTGTAATTCCGAAAGGTTCCGAGATTGACGGAAGTACATAAATCTGGGCATCCTTATAGCATTTCTGAAGCTGTTTCCCTTTCACAGTGCCAGTAAACGTTATATACTCATCGATTTTCCATCGCCGCGCTTGCCGGCGCAGGGGCCCCAGCAAGTTGCCGTCCCCTGCGATCATAAAGCGTGTCTCTCTTTCAGCAAGAATCATCCGAGCTGCCTTCAGGAAATCACCGGGTCCCTTTTGGCCAGTCACTCTTCCTAAAAATAGAACATACCCTTCGGTTGTTCCGTAATTCCGATCCTCTGCCAAGCCTTGAAATGAGGAGGCATGAATACCGTTATAAATCACGGAGACGGTGCTCGGGTCGGCGCCGTATTTTAAAACCAAGCTTTCCTTCGTACGGGCAGAAACAGTGATTGTATGGGTTGCCGCTTGAAACGCTGCCTGCTCGATAGCTAAAATTCCGGGGTGAGGAGGAAAGCCGGCCGCCCGGTCATACTCTGTAGAGTGAACAGTCCAAATTAGGGGAATTCCATACAGTTCTTGGATTCGCATCGCTGCATAAACGCCCATCCAATCGTGTGCATGAATCACATCTACTCCCTGCGGTTGAAAAACTTCCTCAAGGCGGGCTCTGAACGCATGGATACTCTGCCAAACCTTATTATCTCCATCGGAATAAGCGGACGATTGCTGACCGATTTCCAAACGGTGCATAACCATCCCCTCCGGGATTTGAAATACCGCATCCCCATCAGTCGGGAGATAATAGTCAATACACACCCCTTGTTTGACCAGCTCTTCAACCAGTGATTGGCAGTGTACACCCAGTCCTCCTGAAAATTGCGGAGGGAATTCCCAGGCGATCATAGCAATTTTCATCGAGAATACCTCCTATTGCGATTTCTTTGGCATATATTTCAACAACTCAGGATGGTTGATCCATTGTTCGTGCAACTCGGGATCCAGAGCCTCCACGTGTTGGAGAAATGCGCCAGTCCACGTCCCTAACCCTTTCAGCAGCTTCTTAGGGGGATAATCCGCAGAGACAGCTTTATCACTGATATTGACAACCTTCATAGTCCCGTCCGGCATGACATAAATGTCCTCAGGTGAATGACCCGATCCCCATCCCAGTTCTTTAGAGACGGTCATTAACTGAAGCAGACTGCTTGTAAACTCCCGTGAAAGTCCGTTCATCTCCAAGTAGCTGAGCACTGTCGGGGTCTTCATGGCTTCCATCACCAAGAAGGTTGGGCCAAATGAGTAAACATGAGGCGTAATGCCATAGCTTGCCCCTTTTTGAAGAAGGGTGTATTCCTCTTCTGCTCTTCCCTCTTTGGCATAAATCTTTACGATACGCTTCTCATCCAATTGAAAGCTTGCGCTCTTTTTTCCAATAGTGATCAGTGGCAGATCTGTCGGGTTTTCTACAACTAACTCTTCAGTCGGATCCACCCGGTCCACTTTGATTGATTTGATTTTTCTGATCACGGTTGCCTCCATAAGCTTTCTCAACTCATTCATCATCGAAAACATACCTATCATCCTCTCTTCTGTTTAACCGGTTTATTTGATATTTTTTTGTTGAACAGTTTTTTTACAAATAAATAGAATCTCTCCAGACCATACCCTCCTTTTGTATGATTAAACTTACATAGTAAGCAGTCCCCAGCTATTCCTGTCTTACCCTGTTACTATAAAATATGATTAAGATTTTATTAAGGAACGGCTAATCTATTAATCTATATATCTATTTGTCTTTATCAGCGCAAGTACAGTTAACGAAAAAAAGCTACCGAGAATAAATCCTGCGGTAGCCTGTTTTATGTGATTATGGTAACTTTTTTGATTTTCAATGCACTTGTGTAAAATCCTCAGACAACATTAAAAGCAAGATACCCTGACCGTAACCTTCCATCCGATCTTGCGCAATGACATTGTATTCCCCAGCATGATTTTGCACTGCAGTACCGGCGGAAACTCCCTTGAAAACCCCATTCCCATCAACGAATGCCAACGCTCCTCGCATCGCCATTTCCCCCATGCGGGCATATTTCATGTCTACGGCCCCTAGACGTATACCTTTGCTTATCGCATAAGAAATTCCCGCTGCCGCAGAAGTTTCCAAATAGGTGCCTGAATCCGTGATAACTGTACTCCACAGACCAGATACATCTTGATTGGCTAGTAGACCTGCTAACTGGCGGTTCAATGCGTCACGGATGTCGCTTCGGGCTTCATGATCCTCAGGCAGCATTTCCAATAGTTCTACCGAAACGATAGAAGCCCAAGCATTGCCTCTGGCCCATTGGCAGCCAATCACACGATCTCGCTTCTCGTCCCACCCGTGGAAAAAAAGGCCGTTCTCTGCTTGCAGCATCTCGATGTGAACTCGGTATTGCCGCACCCCTTCGGCTACGGCCTCAGGCAGACCGAACATGAGACCCGACTTGATCAAGAATAGCCCTGCCATAAACAAGGTATCCACCCACATTTGCCCGCCAAATTTCGTTTCTTCCAGCGTATGTTCATAAGCCCCATTGGACAATCGCAACGCTCGATTCAATAGGAAATCAACGCGAGATAGAATAATCTTTTTATAACGTTCATCACCTTCCAGTTGATACAATTCCAGAAGCGCAAAACATGGCGCAGTGGCATTTACGGTCTCATACACATGACCTGCGGCCAATTGTTGGTCAATCCATTGATGGACAAAGGGCATAATCCGATCTTGACGCTCTTTTTTCCACATCGTCACTAAGCCATAAAGCGCAACTCCCTCACTCCAGTTCCATTCCCGAAGGGGCATTCTTAACGTACCCTCTATCACACGTTCCATAATCAAAGACCTAGTTCTTGACATACGCTCGATCCCACCTTGTCAGTTATTTAATGTTCCGCACTTATAAATGGCAGTCTATTCACATCAAACCCGGTAACAGAGAGCTGACGGTTTGCTGGAATGGCTCCGTTGATCTCCACATATTTGATTCCTTCACTTGCGGGGCTGTATTCGCAGGCAAGTGTTACGCCTCTTCCCTGAAAAGAAGTTCGACGGAGCGTAGTCTGCCGAGAATGCACATGGGCAGAAGCTTCATCGAGAATCTGGGCTTGGCTTGCTTCCACCCGGAACTTGTTAAAGCTTCCGACCTCTGACTCACTGGCTATTTCCGTTACAAACCCATTGCCAGTTAGGACGAATACCTCAGGATCAAAATCCCTGCTCTCGCCTTCATAATTGTAATATGAAAACAACAAATAACCGTTAGCCTTCTCTACCTTCAACGCAAATTGGCGTCCATGATTCGTTAAAAGGAGTGGATGGAAAGCCATGTACACAGGTCCATCCTTCACATAGACGGAAATGGGTTCGACACTTTCTCCGACTAGGTCCGTAAGTTTGCGTTCACCAATCCAGACTTCATCAGGATCACCATACTGGCACGGAAAAATAATGGATAACTTCATGCTGCTAACTTGAAGACGGCCCATCTGCTTTGGTTTATAGAGAACCATCGCCGTTCCCTTCTCCTGGATGGCCAGTTTACGTCCTTCGTCCCATAACAAGCTATCTGCCGAAGTGGAAGCCATCCGCTCATACGTATTCGTTTGACCAGGCATATGCTCATTCAGCAAATATCTAGCGTAAACAGCACGTGTATCCTTCTGTGACGTTGCCTGCGGAACTCTGCGATACATCAGGTGGAAGGAATCCGTTTGTACGCCGTTATGAAACTCATGCGTTGAAGTGCCTAGGGCATAATCTTCTTTCATATAGGTCGTTATTACGCCGATCCCAGCAGGATACTCCTTGATATCTGCCTTCAAGAGCAGATTTCCCTCTGGTACGCCACTTGTAGCGGCATCTGTGGAGGAACTAAATTCGTTTGTACCGATGACCTGATACGGATACATTTTATTTAGGGCATGTTGGACAAGCTCTGTCGGACAATGGTAGGTCGTATTCAATACATCTGCGGCACTTACGTGCATGAACGCCGCACTATGATGGATCACTTCGCCGAGCTCGCCTTCTTTTGAAACAAATAATGTATTGCGCAGGTTAATTGGCAATTGATCACCAAGCAGCGCATATAGCGCAAAGCGAGAATGATGCGTATGCCCAACAGAATCAACCGTATAGGCGCGAGAATAGGGACCTGCCACCTGAGAAGTCGGCACATGGAGATGACTGAGTTGATCAACCCAGATACGCTCCTCGCAGGCCAAAGCAATACGTTTGAGTTCACCATCTTCCAAATAATTGGATATTTCCGCCAAAGCGCGCAATTGCACGCCTGTATAGGTTGGACTGTTGAACTCCGTTGCAAAGCCGCGTCTCGACAGAAGGCTTTTCAGTTGATAGAGTCTTTTGGCTCCAATTGCTTCGATCTCCGGGAGATTCAGCATCCTACCGCCAATCAGAGCAATAAATGTGCTCATACATGGAAAATTATCGTTGACACCAACAAAATCCATATCAGCGCCAGCACTGTTGTGTATGATATGTTCAAGATAGCTATAGAGTTTAGCATGTACCTGATCGGTCAGATGTTCGTTGTATTCGTTTAAAATTTGAATCGCTGTCATAGGAGCAAAGTGGCAATGCTTAAACGGGGTAGATTCGATGATGAGGTTAGCCATCTTCCTTGCTTCCAAAGATTCCGAGGCTAGGAATGACCGAGCAAACCATAGCCGTTCCCGCATACCGCTCACACCGCTAGATCCGTGATAGGTGCCCATCTGATCAAAATCCGTTAGATGATATTCCACCAGCAAACGATTGATTTCTTTAGCCCGAGTTCTCTGCCCTTCGATATCATAATAACTACTCATCATCTATCCTTCCTTAAGCGCGTATTTTTGTTGAGAATCGCGATATTCACCTGGTGTCATGCTCTCCAGCTTCTTGAATACGCGAATCAACTGTTGGGCATTGCTGTATCCCACTTCTTCTGAAATCTTGGCAATGCTGAGCTCAGACTCAACCAGTAACTCCTTCACACGCTCGATCCGATAGCGAATTACATAATTAATGAATGTATCTCCTACTTCCTTCTTGAACACTTGACTTAGATAGGAAGGACTAACTCGGAAATAATCGGCAACAAACTGCAGGCTCAAATCTTGGGCATACCGATCCGCGATAAATTCCTTGGTTTGCTCGATCATTCCTTTGGTGCGGTTTTTACGCAACGTTCGAATAAAGGCAATAATCGGGATAATGACGCTGTTCTTGAACCAGTCCTGTATGGTTTTGGTGCTGTCCAATCCTACTAGATCTGCATATGGGTTATGATTGCCAAAAACATGTGTGAGATTATCGTCATATTCCTGAAGCACCCTGATGATGGACACGAGAAGCTGCACATAGTAGGTTTTCATCAATTGGAAGGCTATGCCCTCATGCTCCAGATGAGTTGCAAAACGATCTAACTCTAAGCATGTTCCCTCATCATTCCCATCTCGCAACTGCTCAAGAAGCGATTTCTCATATACGGATGGGTAACTAAACGTTTCGTTTAATGGGTAGGCAGCATCTCGATACGAAATAACTTCGTTGCCATGTTTAACCCAATTCGCTTGGATCGTCTTGAGTGCATCATTGTAAGACAACGCGACATTATGCAAGCTATCGACTGTCCGGCCTATAGAAATAGTTACCGACTGCTTGAGATAGGTCTCAACTGCGTACCGGATCGCTTGGGCTAATTCCATCGGCTCCTTATCTAGCGAGGCTTCCTGCAAATTTAATAAAATGACAGCATGTCGCGCCGTAAGTACCGTCTCTCCAATAATTTGATTCTTCATTAGTTCGTTCGAAATGTTGGCTACTGAAAATAAAAACAACCGAGCATCCTCACCTGTGAACCTTGCTCCATCTGTGGGTTCATCCATTTCAATTACAAGCACGGCGAAGAATGGTGCTTCAAAGAGTGGACGGACTTTAGGATTCTCGGGAGGCCTGCTATGTAAATCACCGAAAAGGACGGACAATAAAAACTGCTCTCTTAGTAGCGGCAATTGCTCTTGCCACTCGGCCTTTACAACATCCACTTCATCTAAAAGTCCGGCAATACGATATTCGATCTCATCCACACGGTGTTCATATGAGAACGCTTGCGGCAAATTGGACGAAATCGTCTTTGTACCTCGCCCCTCACCGAACAACAAATTACTGATACGCCTGATCCCGCGCTGGAACACATTATAGCTAAAGAAAGATACTAGTAGAGCAGCAAAGCATAATACGAATGTCGACAACATGACAAGCCGCTTTAATAGCTCCACATTGTGCATCGTTGCTTCCGCTGGAATGAGCATCGCATAGGTCCAACCATTCAGCCCAGACACCTCATATTGGGCGTACATCTCATCGCCGTGCAGTTTAAGCCACGGAGATTTAGGGTCGAGTTTTTTCGTTGCGTCAAAGATCATTTGAGATTCAGAATCCGTCATATTCGCAAGAGGTCCGCCTTGGGATATCAACGTACCGTCAGGGGAGAATATGAGCAACTTCCCCTTTGCCCCAAAAGGATAAGAACTCACACTATTCACTAAGGATCCCGTATCAATATTAACGATGAGCGCAGCCTTCACTTCTGTATAAAAAAACGGTAACAGTCTTACATAGGTTACAACCTCTTTCGAAGAACCTGGTGTTTCTGTTATCGAGCGAGGGGTAATCCAAAAGCTTAACTTTCGTTGTTCCACGGCTTCAGTAAGCGCAGGAATCCAACTTTTATCCGTAAGTTGACCATCTGTTACATTCGTAATCCGATAGGATCCTCCAAGAATAATCTGTTGTGTGGCATGGTATAAATAAACGGAATGAAGTGCCGGAACCGAGCTAGTAAAATTTGAAATATCGTTGATCAGGGTATTGGTTTGTGTCATTGATCCTAGCGATGGTGAATTGGTGACTTTCATAAAGTCCAACACATTCGATTGTTGAGAAAACTGAGAGCTGAATTTTTCAACTTGGTCTACAAGCCGATCCATCTGATCACGAACTTGTGTGATCGCCATTTGGGAAGAACGGCTCACTTCTGATTCTACGATTCGACTGCCGGTTACATACATGGTCGTTCCGAAACCAAGCACAGGAATAATAGAAATAACAAGGAGCACGACGATTAATTTCTGACTGAACATATGTCGAGCCCATGTGAGTGCACGCATGAAATCACCATCCTTCATTATGAATCAATGGATATACTTACCATACAATACTCATTATAAAGGACAGCACGGACGAATGAACAGCATGAATGAATAGCACCTATGAACGCAAGAAAGGAGAAGGACTCAACATCAACTTCTCCCCCCGTGCCCCACTTAGAAACGTGCTACTTTTTCATGCTCGTATATAAGTCATTAGCTTCTTTTTCCAATTGCGTACCGCCCTTTTCATTCCATTGCTTCACAAAATCATCAAAATATGAGACAGGCTTGTCACCACGAACGATTGCCGCATAAGTATCTGTTTTCAGCTTAATGAGATCTCCCCAATACTTCCCTGAAGATGGCAAGCTGTCCGATTTACCGAAGATATCATTTACCGGGTGGTTATATAACTTGAACGTATCTAAAAGGGTTTTATTATAATACTTCGCAATAATATCTATATTTGCTTGAGCTGCCCAAGCTGTCGTACCGTTACTTAAATCAATGATGCCTTCCGCCAGAAGCTTAGTCCCATCATCAAAAGGTGTAATCCTTTTCAACCCAGCGCTTGGTCCTGCAGCAGCATCATTATAATCCCAGTGTTTCCCCTTCTCACCCCAAGCTAATGCCAACCAAACTTCTTCATTATTTTGAATTTCATCCATGATTTGAAGAGCCTTTTGCAATTTTTCAGGGGATTTCTCCAATTGTTTGCCAAAAGCCCATATATTCCCCGCAGTTCCCCATGCCCAAGCGCCTGTTTTTCCTTGTGGACCTTTAGGAGGAGGACCAAAGGCCAAAGTACCATTAGGATTCGCTTTTTTCAGCGTGTTAATCGCGGAGTTAGGGTTAGCTGCATCCAAGGTACTGACGTGTGAGCTATCATTGAATGCATATTTTCCTTGGGTAAATTTAGGTCCCAAATCTTGGCCAGTTACGAAGTCAGGATCAATAAAACCTGCTTTGTACCATTCAGCTAGTTTCGTAAGCGCTTCCTTCGCTTCTGGCTGAACAGCACCATTCACGACTTTACCGTCTTTCAACATCCATTGCGTTGGCATAACGCCATAGGCGCCAAAGATCGAATGGAATTGATTATAGTAAGAGTTACCACTTGTACTCATGCCGTATACGCCCGTTTTTTTCAATGCAGCAAAGGCTGTTGTGAATTCGTCAATCGTCTCTGGGACTTTATCAATTCCCGCTGTTTTCAATAGATCCGTACGCCACGCTTGCTTAGCGCTGAATTGACCCGTGAAATAGAACGTCGTTAAACCATAATTTTTCCCGTTCACATTGCTGTAATACCAGCCTTGAGGCGCTTGTTTATCTAGGTTAGCTTTCGTTCTTGGCGCATATTTCTCTAACGTCGCGAGCGGTACTTCTGCAAGCAATCCTTGAGATGCATACTTGTTCAACTCGCCGGGATCAAACACGAACATGATATCTGGAATATCGCCAGAAGACAATTGCAGTTGAAGTTTTTGTTTGTAATCAGCATAAGCTGTCGTATACACTTTATTCAATTTAACGTTGAACTTCTTTTCCAAATACTGAGATGCATAATTTGATTCCGTCGAGACGCCTGGGTAATTGACCCAATTCAATGTAATCGGTTGGGCTGGCGTTGCAGCTGCACTTGGAGGTGTGCTTGAACCCGCAGCCGTTGGTTGTGAGACTGTTTCCTCTTTACCGCAGCCTACCAGCGTCAAGCTTGCTGCTAATAGCAAAGCGCTGCCTTTCATCCAATTGACCCTTTTTTGTCTAATCATCTTTTTGGCCTCCTCATTATCTTTCATAATAATATGTCAAGTCTATTTAGACCACATACCCGCATGCTTAGAAGCATATTTTTTTAACCTTTTACAGAACCCATCATTATTCCCTTTACAAAGAACCTTTGAATAAAGGGGTATGCCAATAGAATCGGGAATGAGATCGTTAGGATCATGGCAGCTTTCAAATTTTCAGGCGTGACCTTGGTTACTTCCACTAAGTTATACTCTTGAGCTAGATTCACATTTTTATCGATAACGCGATGCCTCAAATATAACTGAAGAACTTCCCTAGACTTGCTGTTCGTATAGATCATCGCATCAAACCATGCGTTCCAGTGACTGACGACGACCCACAGTCCAATAACGGATATTACAGGAGCCGAAAGCGGAATGACGATACGTGCGAAAATCCCCCACTCCGATGCGCCATCCATCTTGGCTGATTCCATAAGCTCAGCAGAAATGGACTGGAAGAAATTACGCATCACAATGACATTGTAAGCACTTACAGCAGACGGTAAGATAAGCACCCAAAAGGTATCTAGTAAGTGCAGCTGCTTCATCAACAAGTAAGTCGGAATCGTACCACCGCTAAACATCATACTAAAAACGAATATCTTCATTATAGAAGAGCGGAGCGGAAATCCTGGCCTTGAAATGGGATAAGCGGTCATAGCGGTTAATACAATGGCCACAAATCCGCCGACACCGGTTCTAAGAATCGTATTCGTGTAGGCAACTACGAGTTGGGGATCACTCAGCACCTTACGGTAAGCGATTAATGTAGGATGAAGAGGAATAATTTGAAATCCCGTTTTATAAATATCAGCAGCCTCACTAAGTGATACGGTTAACACGTAGAGAAATGGATAGAGGGTAACTAACCCAAACAGGCATAAGAGCACCAAATTCACATTCTCAAATATTCGCTCACCTTTGGTTCGATGCATAGCGTATTGGTTCTCCTTTCCTAAAAGCAATTTCTTACCACAAACCTTGTTCTTTATCGTACAGTTTAACCAGCCAGTTTCCTGTGACAACCAGAAATAATCCAATGACTGAAGTAAATATCCCAGCAGCCGCACCAAGCTCATAATCCATGCTCAACAAGCGACGCAACACATAAGTATCCAGAATATCCGCTGCTGACGAATTCGTAGGCGTAGTCAGGTTGTAGATTTGATCGAAACCGACCGAAAGGAAATGTCCGATATAAAGCAAGAGCATAATGATAACAGTCGGCATGATGGAGGGAATCGTGATGTTCCATATTTGCCTAAACCGATTAGCTCCATCCATAACAGCTGCTTCATACAGCGTCGGATCAATGGAAGACAGCGCGGCAAAGTAAATGATGGAGCCCCAGCCTACGCCATGCCAAATGGCAGAACCGATCGCTACGATATAGAATTTGTTCGCATCCAGCATCCAACCTACTCGATCCATTCCCAATGCTTGCAACACTTGGTTGACGATACCGTCTGATCCAAGGACAGTGAATAGAATGCCCCCGAGAATAACCCACGAGAAAAAGTAGGGCAAATAGGAGACCGTTTGAATGACTCTTCGTGCCTTCTTTTGCCGAACTTCATTTAATAGGATAGCTAAAATAATTGGTGCTGGGAAAATGAAGACGAGCTTCAGAACCGCGATGATCAACGTGTTATAGAAGGCTTTGTTAAAGTCAGCTCCAGCGAATAACCTATGGAAATGCTCTAAGCCTGCCCATGGGCTCCCCCATATCCCTTCAAGAAGCTGGAAATTTTTGAAGGCAATCGTAACCCCATACATGGGGATATAATTGAACAAAATGAATAATGCGAAGCCAGGAATAAACATGAGAATCAGCGAACGATTCCGTATGAGGGAATGAGCGAATAAGATTAATTTACTCGTTGGTCGTGCAGTTGATCTTACTTGGTTACGATCTTTACTCATGAGTACTGCTTGCCGATTTCTTAAGCTCAAACAATTCACCTCGTCCTCTTGTTGAATGGTATGACATCACTTTAGCTTTAACGTGTATTCCACTTCAATAATCACAATTTAATAGACAAGTAAGGCTGTTTAACCGTAAAATGACCCGCATTCCACTCGAATGATGATTAATTAAGTAGACACTGTCAGCCTTTTAGACGCCTTCCTCAGGGTATTTCAATTTTTGTTTCAACGCATTCCCCCAGTGGTCAAAGCCGCTGAACCCATACTCATGACTAGGCGTATATCTACGGAAACCTTGCTCCGGTTGTGGGTCCCAATAGGCAAGCCCACCAGACTCCGTATCACGCACAAGAGATCTCGCCCCTTCTCCATTCCCATTCCAGGCACTTACTGCATATTCGTATATGTCCTTCGCCAAGCCTTCCATTTTCATATCGATCCATTCGCGAGCTGGCCCTTCATACACGACGTTGAAAAGCTCCGTTCCCTTAACTCTTCGGTAAAGTGTATAGTTCCGAACACCTAACTGCCATCCCCAGATGATTCGGAAGGTATTGCCCCATCGCCATACTTTCAAACCTTCCGGAGCAGCCGGACGGTTGGCGGTTATATAAACAGGGTAATCATGACTCCAGTTCCCCTGACGATCAGCATTCGTTGCTCGCACTCTTATGTGAATTTTCGATTCATTTTCCAGCTCACTGAGCAAGCATCTGGTTCCCGCTTCTTGCGCGACAACTGACCAGTTTTTACCGCAATCCACACTTTGCTCGATTTGATAGGCAGTCGCTCCAACCGCAGGCAACCAGTTCACCTCTGCACATTGGGAGGAGACGACAACAGCTGTGATTTCCGTGTTTTGAGGGATCGGAGCAGTATTCGCCCATTCCCAGGTATGACTGCCATTAGGCAAATCAAAGGCAATTTCGTTCTTCTCTGACCACTCCACATCAAGCAGCGCCGAATTGACATAAAGCTTATTTTCGCTCGCTTCAACATCTTCTTTCCATTCCACCTTAACTTGAACCCTTTGGGAGCAGACCACTTTCCCCGACAGATTTCCACCTTGAATTGTAAAAGAAAGACCATACCCCTTCACTTCCTGCTCATACGGCAGTACGGTAACTTTTACGCCTAGCGCGCCGATGCTGGAGCCCTTAAACAAAGCCGCTTCGGCTTTGCTTTCACCATATAAGCGAATGATGCCTGCGTATCCCGTAAAGCTGCACACCTCATCAGCGTACCGAATCAACCCGCCGTCTCTGAAAATCCGATCTGTTCGCCCTTGCAGCTTAATCTCTGCACCATAATCGGTTCTTTTCGTATACGTATTGTAATCACAATTCAATTGACGGTGGGTGACCACGGTCAGAAAGTCGCCAAACCCGTCAAAAACGATTCCCTTCGATCCCTGAGGTGCATCCGTTGGCTCTTGTGCACGATCTGCTGGTATGCCCGGATTAACGCGGACTCCCATAGCACCTGGTTTGAGTTGATCGATATGTGGAAATGGCTCTCCGTCTTTGACAAACCAAGCGAATCTACCTCTCACGCGCATATCACCAACCTGATCATAGACCACCATATAGTCATTGCCGCTAAGCAGCACGCTTCTGGATTGATAGAACGGCTTCGCATATTCACCTGCATTTGCTTGTACGAACTGCGCAAATCCAAAATCGTACATCGGCTCGGTCAAATCATTTCTACCAATACTTCTATACTCGTGGCCTACAAGTACACCAAAATTACTGCTCGCTTGCACATCTCCCATATCATAATCGCCAACATCTTCCGCCCTGTTATAGCTGTAACGTTTGCCGGCCGCATAGTAGTAGAGGACGCCGCAGCCCCCTTGGCCTGCTCTGCCCCATCTGTAATTAGGACCTTCATCAATTTGCTGAAGGTGTACGGAAACTTCACTTTCTTCTTCCACCGCCGCTCTTAAAATATAGCCATACCCCGTATACTTCGCAGATTTCAATTGAGGTCTAGTTCCATTGTTCATCTTCAGTCTACGGTCATAAAGCCATTTATACATGTTGGAGCCTGGAATGCGCTCTTCATGTGCAACAGCATCGGGCTTACAAATGTACATGAGATATTCAGCCAATAACGGTTCATATCGTTCCAGCCGCTCCGCGAGCAGACGCACGGAATCGGTAGGAACCATCGGATCTAGATGCACGCCGCTATGTGCGCCCTGTGGCGGGTATGTCCGAGACCCCTTAACCGGTGCGCTCAAGGTGTTCAACATCCATTGCGTCCATTTGGTGATATTGGGATACATCAGCACATTATCCCCAAAGGTTCGATACACGAGTGCGCTCGTTTTCATCATGGGAACCAGTGCAGCCCAGTTATAGCAACCTAAATTTTCTGTCCATCTTCCTCCGTCGCTGCCCCACAAAGCCACATCTGGACGAATATGATATTTCATATTGCGTGCCATCGCGGTTTCGAACTGATCCACCCAGTTGAGGGCATGAGGATGGTTGGGAAACAAGGATGCCATTAGGGCAGGGACAGATCGGGCATCTGCCAGAAAATTGGGATGTCCCGATAATGTACATTCGATCGGCATAAAGCTTTCATCGCTATGGGCATAGGCCATAAAGGCGCTGCACGCCTTGAAATCATCAAACTGCTGTTGCGTCATCCTCGGAGCCGCCATATCGAATACATAGACCCAGCTAAAAAATTCTCTAGCCGACACAGGACCTGCTTGGTAAAGCTGGTTCATATTATGGGACAGATGGTATATGATTTCTTCCATAAACGATGGGGTAAACGGCTGTTTCCTTACACCGTAATGCCACACCTCTACACCTGAAGCAGGCAAGCTCTCATCGGGAAAAAAGCGTGGAAATTGCTCCTTGTCTTCCCCCCAGCGAAGAATCCAATTCTTCACTTTATTTAGATTCAGGAATTCATACCAATACCAGAGGTGTTCTATATAGTTCTTTTGCTCGTATTGGGCATTTTTTTCACTGTTATACATGGCAAGAGCTGTTGTTCTAGAACCGTTCGTAAGCGGGTATTCCCATGACAGCGTGCCAACCAAGTCCGAAGACATATTGTAGCGGAAACGAATAGCGGTAGCTTCAGATGACCCCCAAAGCGCATAATCTTGACTCTTCCATTGTTCGGACTGCTTCACGAAAAGGCCTGCGCTTATTCCATGTTGGCTATCAGTAAAAGACGCAACCGGTGTACCCCACCAGCTGTTATAACTCGCATAGGGCAGTAATTTAAATGGCAAATACCCCTCTTCTTCTCTGTACAGGTCAATCTTTTCATTCTCCCGATGCCGAGCATATCGAATTTGCGGTTGGAATGTATGCCAGTTGAGCACTAGCTTAGCTTGCGTTCCCTCCTCAAATCCAGTTATATCCTCCTGCATTTCTAGGAATTCCATCTCATCAATGATTCTAAGCTTCAACCTATAGCTGCTCCCATCGATAAATCGAGCCCTGATGACGCAATCCGTGTAAACGCAACCTTTTGTCGGCAAGTCCAGCGAATAGGACTCCACTTGCTGGTTGGACTGTAGATAAGCAGTGCCTGCTATTTCTTCGTTCGCACTCTTAATCATGAAGACAGGGTAATTGCCACTGTTGTCGTGTGTAGTATTTTTACGGATGGCTACAGAAAGCGTCGATGACTCAACAATCAAATTGTCAGGATCATTTTCCTGAATTACTAACCCCTTGTGCTCGGAATGCCCTAGCGAACCCGTACCTACAAGTCGATACGTACGCATAGTTCCAGTAGGTAGATCAGCTGTGAAGTAAAGTGATGCACGAGCTCCACCCTCTGGATGATCCTCCCTATCTGACAGCTGAAAGAGCTGGTTATTCTCCTTATCATCCTTCAATTGCAAGGAGATGGCTCGCATGTCCGCATTTGTCAGTTCAACTGGGTAGGACAAAAGCGTCTTAGGCCAGCGATATTTGTGATGGTTAAGTTCATCTTTAAGAATGATTTCTTTCATCGGTTAGTCCCTCTCTCCTTCGTTAAGCAGTACCACACATGTGATTGCAGCTTTAGTCTAGTGACTTTGGATTTCCACTTCAATAATCACATTTTAAGTGCGACAACAGCGCAAAAAAACAACTGCCTCACGGGATTAAATACCGGGAAGCAGTTGTTTTTGGGGGTGTATACCTGGCTTTCCTAGTGAGTTACGCGAACCGTCAGTACATCACTGGAGGTTATGCCAGCAGCATTGACCAGTTCGGCGCGATACTCGTACGTACCCACCGGCTTATTGCTCAAACTTGTTGCAGCCGTTTGGGCAGCTGGCGACCCACTTGTCAAAGATTGCGTATCAATTAGCACGCCATTCTCGTACAACTTGTAAGTGGTACCATTCGTGCCCCACCACATATTCATCGTCACTTTAAAGTTTCCGATGCCAGCCCAGTTATCCTGTGACAGTACGGGCTTTCCAGGTGTGGCATGATTCACTTGAACGACGTGCGTGCTGCTTGTTGTTGTTCCGAAGCTGTTGACCAACTCCGCATAGTAACGATACGTACCATTCGGTTTCCCTGTTATGGAAGTCGACAAAGCTTGTGAATGCGGAGCATCATCCGTCAAGGTCACTTCTTTAATAAGCACGTCATTCTCATATAACCGGAAGAGGCTGCCGTTATTGCCATACCACATGTTCATCATGATTTGATAGGCACCATCCAGCAGACCTGTGTCATAACCGTTATCATCAGAGAGTACGGGGGTACCAGGCTTCCCTTGGCTTTTAGGCAATGGCAATGTTTGTACATCCAGATATAACGGCGTTGTGCTTTCATAGCTTGCTGCATCAAGTGCTCTTAATGTAAACCTGTACGATGTGGCTGGTGACAATCCCGACACCGTGAAGGCAGAGGCGTCAGCGGCGGCTGTCCCCACCAAGCTGTTATTCGCATAGATGTGATACCCTGTCACGTGGATGATATCCAAGGCAGGAGTCCAAGCTAAGCTGACTTCCGTGCTTGTGATCGAGGCAGCTGAGAATGAGCTGCCCGCTGGGAAGAATGGTCCTCGCTTATCTGCATACGGACCAGGCACAGTCACAATTCGCTCACCCGGACCATTCAAGTTATTGATCTCAACTTGAGGTGTCACATTCGACAGCACATTCCCCTTCAACACATGCCCATAGTTCGCTTTCGTCATAACAATGCCACCATTGGCGATGTTTGCCAGACGATTGTTCTCAATAATGAGATTCGTTGTATCGCCAACCTTATTATCGGACATCGTGTCACTGCTGTAAAAAACAGCCGTTGTTACAATGCCGTTATACGGAGGTGCTTCGGTTTTAGGCGTTGGCACCCGCGTTGGGTCGCCAATGACCTGATTATCCCTGATATCAATGCCATACACACTGACAGCGTTGTATTTGCCACTCGTGCCTTGTCTTGCTGAGTTTACCGAGACCGCGCCAATGTTGCTTCTCCTCGACACCCCGCTGATGAGATTGCCTTTTACAGTAACAAAATAAGCAGGGGTTAATCGGGCGGTACTTACAACTTGGGATGAATACACATAGATGCCCTCTGAATCAATGCTGCGGTTGTCTGCGGCTACCCCGTCGATTGCGTTGCCATAGAACCAAATCCCTTTGGCAGCATTCATTGCCGTATTTCTGTGAAACGTTACGTTGTCATTTAACGAAATCAGCGTAAACTTGCTTGTGCTATCAGGGATAATATCCCAAGGCTTGTCGAGTAGCAGTCTATTGCCCTGACGGCTGACAACTTTCCTTGCCTGTCCCAGACCTTGCCCATCTGTAATGGTCATGTAGAGGCCTGACCAATTAATTACATAATCCGTCAGCGGAATAATTGGAGCGACCGTGATGCCTGTCGGAGTTGCACCAAGTACAGCGCCTTCATTAAAATAACCGCCTGGCATTTCCACACAGAACGCTTCTCCATCATTAAAAGTAGCCGCATCAGGTCCCGTACCTTCTACAACATTGTTGGCCATATGCACATTGCTGCGGGCAAAAATTCCGTGTGTTTCATCCTGTGACTCTGGATGTGCGATGACATGGTTATTTTCGATAAACGCATAGCTAGCCGTGGTGACATTGTAACCATTGCTGTACTCCAAATAGTTGTTGCGCATACTGAGGTAGTAATTGACATAAGCTCTGTTCAGCTCAGCGGCCCACCCTCTGAAGTAATTATCCTGGAACAGGAATCTTTCCTTCGCCAGTACGAGCACGCCTAGACCTCTTCCGCTATTCCCTTTGGTTGTCAGGTCATAATCCAGCTTCACATGAGCGACAAACAGCTGCGTTGAAGTCCGTTTCGTCATGTCATTATTATAGCCGCTACCCCAATCGTGACCCAGCCAAATGAACGCATCTGGTCGATAATTGTTATTACTTAATTGAATGCCCAGCTTAGCTATTCCGTGGTGTCCGATGCTTTTCCCATCACCGGAGGACTGAATAAAGTTAGCGCCATTCGTCCCATTATAGATGAGTACGGTATCATCCTCGCCTTCACCCAAAATGACGATTTCGGCAGGGACATCGATTCTCGAAGCATAATACGTGCCTTTGGGCAGCAGCACCACGCCTCCGCCACTGCTTTTCGCAGCTGTTATTGCACTTGCTATGCCAGCTGTGTCGTCTTGTGTATCATCTGGCGTCGCGCCATAATCTGTCGCCTTGAAGATCGCGTTCCACTTAAAGTTATTGGCCCATGCTACACCCAGTCCAAGTGGATCGGCACCCGCTGGGACAATAGTAAGCTTCTGTCCATTGCTCAATCCAGACCAGTGTGTCCCAGCATCGTTGGATATCTCTACGGCATACTCACCCAAAGCAATGTCAGGAACTTTAAATTTAGCAGAATATGGCGTCAATTCTTGTAAATCAGCTGGGAATGCATTCCCCTGCGAATTCACTAACCGAACAGCGGAGGCAGAGGCAGCTCCAAATTCCGCAGCATCTAGATTTCTTCCTGACATCTCAATCGTAAGACCCGCATAAGCTTCGTACTCGGAAATAAACAACGGTCTTGCTGCATTCAAGAGAGAAGATCGGCTCCAGCCATATGAATTTTTCACCCAAAGTTCGTATAAACCAGCAACCGCCGTGTCAGGCAATCTAGTGACAAGGAAATTTCCATTGGTTGGATCGCTCTGTTCGATGGCGAGGCTGATCGCATCAGCCGGCGGCTCCGTAGATGGTTGACCCGTTGACAATTTGGCCTTCACTTCAACTTGACTCATATCAGCGCTGATCATGGCATTACCATTGATCGAAACTAACGTACCTGGTTGCACAGCATCCGATACTCGAATGACGACTGGCGGCTTTGTCCAGGATTCTCGATTCACTTTTAAAGGAATAACGCTCTGAGCCTCATTGATTTGATTAACATCGTCGCGCAGCGCAGTACCTTTAATCGTATACTCGCCAGCAAACTCTGGTGTGTAAGCGAGTTGCAGCTCCCCATTCGCGTTCGTTGTTGCAGAACCCACAGCTTTATCGATATAGGTGCCAACATAAGGCCCTCCCAGCTCGAAGGTAACAACTCGATTTGCAAGCGGAAGGTTCTGACTGTCATGCAGACGAGCGAGAATTTGAATGGTTTCCCCAGGTTTGCTCGTTTCCAACTGCGTACCTGTATAAGTCAGAATCGCTTCTTGATAGGAAGGTGTCGTCAATGGCATTACAGCTGTTGGCGGTGAGTACTTAAAGTTAACCATATTTCGAAGCTTATATTGATAAACCGTTCCTGCCTGCAAATTGCTATCGGTATACGTTGTTGAAGATCCGCTTACAACGGCAACCTCTGTAAATGCACTTTCCGCAGCAGATTTTCTCAAAATACTTATTTGGCTGGCTGGATTTGCATTGCTCCAGTCCAGTTTGGCTGACATCGGTGTAACATAGGCAACAGAAGGATTGGAAATCGTATTTGCTGCAAAGGAATCGAAGAAAAATCCTTCTGCATACGCACCGCTGCCCGCAATTTGGGTCGCTCTGAGTGTGAAGCTTCCATTCACTTTGAAGCTTATATAAACACCTTTGTTAATACGAGTTACTGTTTTGGACTCGATGACATTTCCTTTTAGATCAAGGATTTCAAACATTTCGGTTGTTGCTTCTGTCGTCGCAAAGTCGGTGCTATACAAGGTGAACAGGTGATCATTCGTGTCTGTTAGTGTAAAGGTATAGCTGAAATTCGTTCCACTATACACGGTAAACTTCTTTCTTGGCTGCCCGCTGGTTGGGTTTTGCAAACTCCGAATATCTGTCGATGGGTTCTCTGAGACATAATAACTGCTTCTTACTGAGGTATATCCGGAAACGTACCCCGGTAGGCTCGCTATGTCTGCTGCCAAAGGTGTATCCCGGCCACTGCTTAATTGTGTTGTATAGAAGGGTAGCAGGTAACCATCGCCGCCATATACACCTTTCCAATTCCCTTGTGTAGTCCGGTTTTCACCTAAGTATTCAGCTATCGTACTTTGTGTCGGTGTTGGGGTAGGCGTTGGTGTTGGGGTAACAGTTGGCGTTGGTGTTGGTGTGACTGTTGGTGTTGGTGTAGGGGTTGTAGATGTTAGTTGTTCCGCTGCTATTTGAATGTTATCCCAGTCAACGACCATTGGATTCGCATTCGTTCCGGAGAAATTCACAAGTCTCAAGTCAAAATTAGTGAAAGACCCCGCAATAAATTCATCGGTCTTCCCGTTCGCATCATCATTGGAAGCGCTAGCATTTCCGAAAATTTGAACAGGAACTGTCGCTGAATAGTGCGTAAATTTATTATCGCCTATAACCGTTGAAGAACCGTTCTCCATGTAAACATTGCCTAAAAGAACATATGTCGAGTTCGTCAAACCTGTAATGGCATTTGTTCCATAAAAGCGCAAGAATAGGCCTGGCGACCTTGCATCATTTCTGGCAACAATGTCGTAATCCACATTAATTTTGATGTTCCACAATCCTGGGGTTAACGTATTAAGGGCATTTTTAGCGCTCGTTGCTTGTGATGAAGCTGGGGTTACGTTAACAGGAGCAAGGCTTTGACCAGGAACAGCTGCTAATCTTGCATAGGTTCCCGAAGCATTCGCACCTAGTGTGTTGCTTTTGCTCGTTTCCTCATAGACCTGACTGGACACAGTTAACTTGAATACGTCTGGATTGGATAAAACAACGGATGGTGAATTGGCTCCTTCAAAATCAAGATTCAAAATCGTCTTGTTCGTATCGCTTCCACTAGCCTTTACTGAGTTGCGTAGAACGAATCCGTTGCCGATGAGTAGACTTCCTATAATGATTAGGCTCAATGCAAAAACCAACCATTTTTTCAACATTGTGTTCCTCCTGTAAGAATTATTTGTCATCTAAAACAGGAATCTGTTAATTCGCATCAATCATCTCCCCCCCATGACGTTTGGTTCTCCGCTATTATATAAATGCAGGCAATTCCATTTCCATTGTCATTTATTAATGACCTCTTTCGCCGAAAAAAAAAGGAGAGGCGATCAAACCGCCTCTCCTTCTTCCGAGCAAAGCCTATTTCTTCATGCTAGCATAAAGCTTGTTTGCTTCCATCTCCAGCTGTGCACCGCCATTCTCGTTCCATTGTTTCACGAAATCGTCGAAGGCAGATACCGGCATGTCGCCGCGTACGATGGCCGCGAAAGTATCCGTCTTCAGCTTGGTCAAATCGCCCCAGAACTTTCCGGACGAGGGCAAGCTGTCGGATTTGCCGAAAAGGTCGCTTACAGGCTTGTTGTACAGTTGGAAACGCCCCAATAGATCCTTATTGTAATATTTGCTGATAATTTCGGTATTTGCTTGAGCGCCCCAAGCGGTAGTCCCGTTCGAGCCGTCCGGTATGCCATCCGCCTGAAGTTTGGTCACGTCGTCATACGGCGTGATCCTCACTAGCCCGCCGCTCTCGCCTGCCGCCTCATCCGTATACTTCCAGTGCTTGTTTTTCTCTCCCCAAGCCAGAGCCAGCCATACCTCTTCATTGTTTTGAATTTCATCGATCATTTGCAGCGCTTTCTGCAGCTTCTCGGGCTCTTTCTCCAGCTGTTTCCCGAAGGCCCATATATTGCCCGCTGTGCCCCAAGCCCAACCGCCGGATTTGCCTGCCGGCCCCGTAGGAGGAGGTCCGAATTCCGCAGTGCCGCCTGCATTTGCAGCGTTCAGTGCACTGATGATGGAGTTCGGATTCTTCTCATCCAGCGAGCTTACATTGGCGGTATCGTTGAAGGCATACTTTCCTTGTGTAAATTTAGGCACCAGATCCTGGCCGGTTACAAAATCTGGATCAATGTATCCTGCATTGTACCACTCTGCCAGCTTGGCGAGCGCTTCCTTCGTCTCAGGCTGCGTAGCAGCATTTACTACTTTGCCGTCCTTGACCATCCATTGCGTCGGCATGACACCATAGGCGCCAAAGATCGTATGGAATTGGTTATAGAACGAATTGCCATTGGTGCTCATGCCATATACACCAATTTTCTTGAGGGCAGCAAAGGCAGTAGTAAATTCTTCGATCGTCTGCGGAATTTTATGGATGCCGGCTTTCTTCAGCAGGTCCGTCCGCCACATTTGTTTGGTATTGAATTGACCTGAGAAATAAAACGTCGCAAGACCATAATTTTTCCCGGCTATGTTGCTGTAATACCAACCTTGAGGTGCTTGTTTATCCATATTGGCTTTGGTCCGGGGTGCATACTTCGCAATGGTTTCGATCGGCACTTCCGCCAGCAAGCCCTGGGAAACGTATTTGTTCAACTCTGCCGGATCCAGGACAAACATAACATCAGGAATATTTGCGGAAGATAACTGCAATTGAAGCTTCTGTGTATAGTCATTGAAGGCTGTCGTATAAACCTTCTTCAATTTGATATTAAAATGATTCTCCAAATACTGCGAAGCATAATTCAATGGGGTTGAAACTCCGGGATAGTTGACCCAATCCAATGTAATCGGGGTCTTAGCCGCAGGACTTGCGCTTACTTTGGTATTGGCGCTCACCGCCGGGCTTGAATTGGCACTCGTTTCCGGGGTATTATTGCCATTGCCGCAGCTCACTAGAATCATACTCGCGATCAATACCTGCGAGCCGCCACTTAGCCATCCTTTCATCCAATTCCCCTTGATTTCTCTTCCTTTCTTCATCTTTCTGCCTCCTACCACCGGACCTAGAACGTTTCTAATACCCGCTAATATCGTTATTTGGCACCGTCACACTGGTAAATGTATTGCCGACCTTGATCAACCCGTTGCTGTTCAGATCCTTTGTAATGCCATTATTCAATGTGTTTAGAGAATTGTTCTGAATATTGACTGCCTCGGAAATCGTCCGCAATTGGCTCCAGCCTGTATTGCGGTAAGCATAGATTCCATTGATATCGGGGGCTTCTGAAAAACCTCCCACAGCAGGTGCAGGCAGCACGCCGGTGATCTGATTGCCTTTAATATCCGTTCCATAAGCGAGGTTGCCGAATATATATGGAGCCGTGTTGTCTTCGGGAGACAGACGCAGTCCGACGCCAGCGACTTTGGATAAAGGTGAATACCCCGTTACAATATTACGTTCCAGCCGGTTGAAATAGCTGATGTTGAACCGTGTTGTGTTCGGATTGTATACGGTGTTGGCCAATACTCCCTCGCTGTCGATGGATGTATTTTCCGCAATGACGCCGCCGATATTATCACCGTAAAACCAGAAACCCTTGCCATTGTTGGTCGAAGTATTTTTATAATAAACGCTTTGACGCAAAGGCAGAAAAACGATAAATTTGCTGGTAGAATCGGGTGCTACCTTCCAATTGTCTTTAACAGTGATTGTACTTGCTGTTTGATTTAATGCCGTAACTTCATTCAACTGGCCCATCCCTTTGCCGTCAACAATCAGCATAGACCATTTCTCCCATCTGTGATTCGTAACATCCCAATCCAAAGCCGATAAACCGGTTCCCGTAATCACTTTGCCCGATATTGATGAGACCGAACCGTACATCTTGGTTCCTCCGCCTGCCGATTCCCCCATGATCGCTTCACCGTCATTGTTGTTGATTCTGCCGAGATTCCGAATGTCGTTGTTAGTTAAGTAAGCTTGAGAGCGCACGGTGAAACCATGGTTATCACCGCGATTATATTCGGGATGGCCGATAATCGTATTGTTCTGAGCAATACTGTAGTTAGCTAGGAGATGCACAGCCCCGCCGGTATATTCGAACATATTATTCGAAATATCAAGAAATTGCGTGACATAAGAGCTAGACATGGCAGCAGCCGTCGTTTTGAATGTACTCCCTTGGATCGCCACATTTTTGAAAGCCACAATGTTCAAACCAATGCCCCGCTGTCCCACTGTCTGATCTCGATTGATTGTGAAATCCACCGTAACATCCTTCACGAAAATATTGATAGCCGTGCGGGCGTCGGAATGCGTTACGTTGGAATCGAAATCATGCCCCAATTTCAAGGCCATATCGGGGTAATTGGAGCCTGCTACATTGATGGTTAACCGTGCTACACCGACTTTGCCTAACGTAGTTCCATCATTCTTCGTATTGATGACGGAGACACCGCCGGTTGCGTCGTATTTGATAATAGTTCCTGTCTGGCTTTGTCCCTGAATGCTAACGCCGGAAGGAAGTGAAAGGGTATTAGTAATGCGGTAGGTACCGTTCGGTAGATATAGTACACCGGCGCCCCAAGTACTCTCAATCGTATCAATACCAGCTTGCAGCGCAGCCGTATCGTCGGTGGTTCCATTGCCTGTTGCGCCATAGGACAGAGCGCTGTGTTGGCTCCAGACCAAATCAGTAGCCCAGAAGACGCCGAGACCCAGCGGATCAAAGCCTGCAGAACGGGTCGAGTACGTTTGGTTGCCGCTGAAGGCATACCACGTGGAGCCCCCATCTGTACTGACTTGCACGGTATATCCCTGATTTGGGCAGGTTGGCACCGTGAAATCAACGGCATACGGGTTAACGGACGTCACGGTTGCATTGTACGTATTAGCTCCATTCACCATCCGTACCTTCGTATTGGTCGTGCCCCCATATTCGGCAAACGCCAAGTTTCTGCCAACCAGCTTGGAGGTCTGCCCTGTCCATGGATTATTATTGTAAATCCAGTCAATGAACGGGGCGTTAACTTTAAATGAACTGCTCCAGCCCACATTGTTGCTCGCTTCCATGGTATAGATGCCCGGCGATTGCGATGTAGGTACTGTACAGGTCACATAGTGACCTGCCGGATCAATATATGAGATGGGACAATACGTGCTGGTTCCTGTAAATCTGACTTGTGTGATACCGCTTTCAAAATATTCTCCGTAAACCGTCAATAACTCCCCTGGCTTAACAGCCTCCGAGACTCGATAGACAACAGGCGCAACAGTTGGTGCGGCAAAAACCTGAAACGGTAGAAAAAAGCTTGATAAAAGCACCAGCAATACGGCATTGATCCATACTTTGCTTAACTTCATCATACAACTCCCTCTCATTAGGTTTGCAACGAGGCTTCGTCGCCGGAGCCTTATCCCGTTGTAGTCTGAGTATACCTTCGGATGCCATTCCACTTCTATTATCATTTTTTAAAAGGGGTATATACCCGTCAAGACGGGATATGGACAACTTGCTTCTTCGCAGCTGACTCATAACAGGCATACATGACGTGGATCGATTTTAAATATTCTGTGCCCGAGGATTCATAAGGTAGAGGCTTACGCAATCCGTCAATAAAATGCTGCTGTGTAGCAATCGTGCTGCCGCCCTTCCATCCGTTCTGTGGAATTTCGTAGCTGTGTGCTTGCTCCGTGCCTCCACGCGGTGTATAGAAAATCGCACCATTTTCATTCAATCTCACCTTTCCTTCCGTTCCTTCGACCGTCATATATCCATAAGTTGCACTACGTACTTGCTCCATATAAGTAACACGGTTGGCATCATAAATGCCGATAACACCGTTTACAAAATTAAGGTGTATGACAGCTAAATCCTCTCCCGAGATGACTGGATTAATCGTCTTGGTACGGCAATAAACACTTTCGATTTCACCAAACAGGTAGCGGTATGTGTCGATAAAGTGGATACCCGTCTCGAATAACAAAAACTTCTCCATATGCTTAAAATACGGTTGAATCTGATAAGGATTATTCCCCCACCCATCGCCAGGCCGCATGGCAAAATAAGCAGTGAATACCTCGCCCAGCATCCCCGAGTTAATCATTCGTTTGATTTCCCGGTACCATGCCTGCCAACGCCAATTTTCGTTGATCATTAACGTGACGTTTTTATTCCGGCAGTAGGCGACAAGCTCCTCACTTTCTTCCAACGTAGGTGCCAAAGGCTTCTGGCACAGAACGGGCAACCCGAGATCTGCCGATAAACGGGTGTAAGCCAAATGCGATGCAGGCGGTGTGCAGATATCGATAAAGTCCGGCTGTACCTCCGCAATGGCTTGTTCCCACTGATCGTACGATTCCAATCCGTATTTATCTGCCAATTGCTTTGCATTGTCCAGCGTCAAACTGAGGATAGCACGAATCTCGGCCCCTTCCACGGCTTGCCAGGCTTCCAATTGAATTTCAGCAAAATGGCCTGCGCCAATCATGATGCCAATCAAAGGTTTCGCACTTGCAGTCATATGACGATGGCTCCCTCCTTTTTATACACCTGTAATTTCCTTGAGCTTGTTGAAAAATTGCTGTTTGCGTTCCGTATTGATCCCCCACTGTACCGGCGGGCATTGAAAGCCATCGCTGTAATTGTTTTCTCCGGGATCAAAGTAGCCCCACGATACGCCACGTTTAATCGAAATTAGCATGTGATTGGTAGGTTTATCGAAGTCGAAATGATCATCCTCGTTATTAAGAATCGGCTGCCCCCGATACGCTTCACGGTCACGGATAATATCGATTTGCTGCGAAGCCCACAACTCGTTGCTGTTATTGCCGTGGATGAGTATAAAATCAGATACGGCGATCACGTTATTCGTCGGTACAGACGATCCGCAGAAACTGGTGCCAATCAACAATGGCAGGTCAGGATTGACTGCTCGGCCCACGATGCGGGCTAACTCGATTAACTCATGCATTCTGCCATTCAGAATAACATCATAGGAATAGACGATATTGCATTCATTCGCAATTTCAATTAAAACATTGGTATAGCCTTGCTTTACTACCCACGCCGTTGCATTTGCGACAGCTTGCTTGACTGCCCGTTCGCCACTAAAACGGATATCCTGGCCAAAATATAAGAATCCGAGAATGACGACCATCCCCAACTCATCCGCCCGATCCATGATGGCCTCAAGCCTGCGCATATAAGCCGTGTCCAGCTCCCCGTTGGAACTATAGGCAGAATTATGCCATGGCTGAAGCCTGGAATATCCCTCCGGACTTCCTCCCTGGAGGTTCAAAGTAATGGCCAGCAAGCCGTGTTCCTTCCATATCGGCATTTGTGCGATAAATTCCCTCGTATTCCTCTCAGCATCCCATACCCCTGTATCCGGATAAGCCCATCTTTGGACAGTTTCTGGATTCTGATCGTCATAAATCCCTTGCACCATCCTGCTGTTCATTAATAAACCTTCAATTCGCATTCCGTCCCAATACCTGCCATGATAAGTCCATTCCCCATTAATCCGAAAGCGTCCGCCTTCAATCGAAATTTGAGTGTGCCGTGTTTTTCCCATTTTGTTATCTCCTCATTTACTTATTTGTAAATATGGTAGGTACCTAATCGAAGATGGGGAATCGTGTTCTGAATATGCTCCCGCATTTGTGCTTCCGCCTTGCTCCCATCTTTCTTGCTTAACGCCTCAATAATTTGGAGATGTTCGTCGAATGTTTCATCCGGATTTCTGTATAGACCCTGCAATTGGCTTGTCACCAAAACTTGTGTGGAACGAATCGTGTTTTCCAGAATCGGGTCTGCCGCTATCGCTACAAGCATCGTATGAAATTGAACATCTGCTTTGTAGTAGGCTTCTGCACTTCCTTGTTTGAATTGGTGATAGGCTTCCTCAAACAAAGTCTTCATATAGGCAACATCCGCAGTACTTACCCGAGATGCAGCCAAACGGCATACAAGTCCTTCCAGCACCGCCCGAATTTCAAAGACAGAAATCATATCTTCCACAGTAAATTCTTTGATGTACCAACCTTTTGGCGTAGCAACAAGAAGACCTTCCTTTTCCAATTCACCGAGTGCCTTTCGTAAAGGCGTACGGCTGACACCCAATGTTTGCGAAAGCGAATTTTGGATCAAATATTCATTCGGTTTCAATTCCTTGTTGATGATCATTTCCTTAATGCGCTTATAGACAGAGGCATCTAAGGTATCGGGAGATTGCAATAACATACCTACATTTCCTTTCTATATGCAGAATATCGAGTCAAGTCATTGCCCGATCACGTTGCGAATTCAAATCACAAGCATCAGCAGCGCTTCCGCACGATTGTATTCATTGTATACAATACATGTTTAGGATATGCCTAATCCCAAAACTTGTCAATCCCAGGAGGGAAAGCTCCCCCCAATGACATGACAATTACTTTTTACATTGCGATGGGCTATAGTATTTGAACTGTTTAAAGATGCGAATAAAATAGTTGATGCTTCCAAATCCTACCCGATCCGCTACCTCAGTCACCGATATGTCAGTTGTTCGTAACAAGTGTTCCGCCACGTTAACACGGTGCAAATTGACAAATTCTACGAAGGTACGTCCAGTCAAGCGTTTGAACGTTTTGCAAAAATGATGAATGCTCATATTGACCATCTGTGCAGCCTCTTCCAAGGCTATGTGCCTTGCGTAATTTTCTCGAATGAATACGAATAACAGGTCAAAACTCTTCGTTCGTCTACGGTCATCAATAAGCTGCGTGCCCCTGTCTTCTATGTGCTCGAGATTATTGTTCCTTCTGATTGCTGCTGTAAGAATCAATTGTAAATACGAGCGAACAGCCAATTCATAGCCAAGTTTTTTCTCTTCAAACTCACTGATGATGTGAAGAACCGCTTTTTCAAATTGTTCATAGTCCAATTCTTCAGCGCTCAATTTCACAGGAAATCTCTTCTGCCCTAACATAAAAGGCAAGATCATGGCACCGTATAGAGGATCACCAGCATCACTATTGAACAACGACTTATTAAAAACAATCGCATAAAAATCAACATCCATATTGTTAACTGAATAGCCTGAGTGCAGCTCACCCGAATGTACAAACAGCAAGTCACCCGGCGAACTTTCGTAGGGGCTCCCTCCGATATCAAATACGGCATGCCCTTTCACTATGTAAATGATTTCCAGATGGTCATGCCAGTGTAAATATAACACTCGTTCACCTGCGCCAAAATTATGAAACACGTTGATAGGGAATTGTTTTTCAGGCAAATATGTCATTTCTTTCAGTTCCTGATTAGCCGTCACCGTTTTCTTCCCTCCACGCAATAACAAAATTGTGCAACTTTTCAACACGATCATGTATAGATCAGAATTTCTTGTTTCGTTATCATTAATTATATACTCGCTTTACAACAGGGAGGCAACTATTTTGCAAAACATTCGTATCGGAACGCTTGTCAATGGCCAAGATGCCGTAAGGGTCATACCACAAATTGTAAAGCACGGATTTGAAAGTTTCCAACTTTCCTTTTGGCAATCAACGGGGACGCTGGATTTGAAGGAAACTGCCCATAAAATTCAAGATTTGATGCATGAACATGGAACTGTTATTTCCAGTCTATCTATCTTCGGTAATGCGTTGACAGGGCACGATGGAAATGCGGATACCCTTGCCAGTTGGGAAAGGTTAATTGATCATGCCCACTTATTTGGCGCTGATACGATAACGGGGTTTACAGGACGATTGGTCGACCAATCGATATCCGACTCTATCCCAAGGTATAAGGAAGTGTTTGGTGAGTTAGCCCGCCGTGCTGAAGCGAATGGCGTCAAAATCGCGTTTGAAAATTGTCCAATGGGGGGAAACTGGCTCAAAGGTGATTGGAATATCGCGCATAACCCAATGGCATGGGAGTTAATGTTTAATGCAACGCCGTTTGACAACATCGGTCTTGAGTGGGAGCCTTGCCATCAGATGACACAGTTGATTGATCCACTTCCCCAGCTACGCAAGTGGGCTCATAAAGTGTTCCACGTACATGGGAAGGATGCCACGATCGCATGGGACATCGTGAAGGAAAATGGTATTAACGGACCAAAAGAATTTGTTTGGCACCGAACGCCAGGGTTCGGAGATACGAATTGGACCGATATTATTACGATCCTTCGCCAGTCAGGTTACAATCAAACAATAGACATTGAGGGCTGGCATGATCCTGTCTATCGTGATGATTTAGAAATGACTGGCCAGGTTCATGCTTTGAATTATTTAAAAAATTGCCGAGGCGGCTCTTATGTCCCTAACCCCATTTAAAAGCAACTACACAGGAGGAATTCAGCTATGAAAGCAATTAGAATTGTCCAAGCCGGTTGCGGTGGCATGGCAAATGCATGGATTCAATACGCTTTAGAACGTCCAGACGCGGAGCTCCTTGCCTTTGTAGACATTTATGAAGATGCTGCGAAGAAAATGAATGAGAAATATGGACTGTCCCTTCCATGGTATTCGACTGTAGAAGAAGCCATTAGACTATCAAATGCAAACGTTGTCTTTGATTGCACAATTCCAGCAGCTCATAAAGACGTTGCAACAGCTGCGCTCCATGGCGGTTGTCATATCCTTAGTGAGAAGCCAATGGCCGCTACGTTAGAGGAAGCCGAACAGCTTGCCGAATTGGCAACATCGAAACCAGAATTGCAATATGCGATTATGCAAAATCGACGCTATTTAAAGGATATCCGAGCGCTGCGTGGACTCATTCATCAAGATGTTATTGGTCATGTGAGCTTCGTTACCGCAGACTTTTTTATCGGTGCTCACTTCGGAGGTTTCCGTGATGCCATGAGTAGCCCGCTCATTCTAGATATGGCTATCCATACTTTTGATCAGGCTCGTTTTATCATTCAAGCAAATCCAGTATCTGTATACTGCCATGAGTTTAATCCTAAAGGCTCCTGGTACGAAGGAAATGCTGCCGCCGCTTGTATATTCGAATTTGATAATGGCGCTGTCTTCACTTACAACGGTTCATGGTGTTCGGAAGGAGCTCCGACTTCTTGGGAGGCAGCTTGGCGTATCGCAGGCAGCAAGGGCACAGCGATTTGGAATCAATCAGCACCTTATGCCGAAATCGTTACTCCAGGCCAAGATAATAAGTTCATCTATGACTATCAACGGATTGAAGCACCATACACTTGGACAGGACGTGAGGGGCACAACGGTTGCTTAGATGAAATGTTTCAGGCAATTGTTGAAGGTCGGAAGGCTGAAACTTCCTTTTCGGATAATATTTTCAGTACTAGAATGGTGTTCGGTGCAATTGAAAGCGCAAGGACAGGGCGAAAGGTGTCTCTCTAGTGTTAATAATAAAACAAGATGATATGTGTTTGTATCCACCTATCATCTTGTTTATTCCTATCAATTATGGGTTGTATCCAGGTGATACATATCCGATTCCTGCCGTTCCAGTAGGAACAAAATCCCCTCCTGCAGGTGGTCCCTGCTTAACCCCTCCAGTTATGTACGAAGTAAGCGAGGGCCAAGTCAGTAGCCCATTCGTAATCGAAGGTGCGTTCGCATCGCTCGTATCCGCCCTTCCATCTGCGCACTTAGCAGGATTGGCTGTGATGTTTACATTTTTAACGATCAACTAAAAAATCCCGCCCCCAAAGACATTCTCTTAGGGACGAGATTATGGTTCCAATTCATGAATCAACCGGTTAGCTAGGTCACGAATCGATTAAGATGAGCATGATCTCCTCCACCCATTAAGCTTATCGATTCTCTTCGGGATCATCCATATCATAGCCAAAGGCATCAAGCGTCGGCCATAGCTCAGGGGCAATCGGGTAATTCGCGAGCTCCACCGTCTGGGCTACCCGTTCTGGTTTGCTCATGCCGACGACCGTGCTGGCGATCCGCGGGTCGCGAAGCGAAAATTGAAGCGCTGCAGCGGCTAGCGGCACATCGTATTCCTGGCATACTTTGGCGAACATGCGCGCTCTTTCCACTACGATTGGCGAAGCATCGCTATAGGCATACCGAGCGTATGCTTCCGGACCTTTAGCTAATATGCCGCTGCCATAAGGAGCCGCGTTAATGACGGCGACGCCCATGCTACTCGCGACATCAAGCAATGGTTCGGCAGCTCGATTAAGCAGCGTATATCGATTGTGGGTTTCTACCGCGCTGAACGCTCCCGTTTCGACATAACGAATGAGCATATCGATCGGCCCACCGGATATGCCGATGTGTTCGATGACTCCTTGCTCTTGAAACTTTTGAAGTACTTCTAAAGGTCCGCCGGGTCCCATCACATTTTCGAAGGTGGTATGTTCAGGATCGTGGATGTAAACATATTGCAGACGATCAAGTCCTAATCGTTCGAGACTTCCTTCAATGGAGCGTTTGATCTGTTCGCCGCTGAAGTCGCCGGTCTTGAAGTCGCGGTCGGCTTTCGTAGCCAACACGAAACCAGCTGGAAGTCCACCATTCGCTCGAATGGCCTTGCCAATCCGCCGTTCGCTCTCACCTTCGCCGTATGCTGCAGCCGTATCTATAAAGTTGATCGGGCTTTCGAAAGCGGTCCGTAGCGTTACCAATGCTTGTTCTTCCGACGTGCCGTACTGAAAGGTCTCCGGCATATCCCCGAGCGGAGCAGCTCCAATACATAGCGGTGATATAAGTAGGCCAGTATTGCCAAGCGGCCGTAGGGATAATAATGCGTTCGTCATGGAGTTTGCCTCGCTTTCTGATATGGTCTGCATTATAACGACACCCCCAAAAAGCCCCGTGTCATTTGAAAATCAATATTACCTTGCTGATAGAGACGCGGTACATAAGAATGTTCCAAAATTTCTTTGCTACGCTCGAGTATATGATCCACCCATAAGCTAGGGTTGCCCTCGAGTATCAAATCGACATCTTGCTTATGGTTATGCAGCACAACCTGTTCGGACGTCAGTTGCAGCATTGGGACGAAAGGATGCGCCTGCATCGGACGATCACCGATCAGTGCAATTATTAATTCCACACCTGTGGCCGCGAGTCCTGTAATCGTCTCTACCCCATGCGTTGTTGGAGTCTCCATTATGTGGAAGCCGTTTCGTCGGACGTGTTCCCCATAGGCAATTGACGGCCCAACTTGAGACGGGCTAACTAGATGCTGACTGAACGCCTCTTCGGCAAGCAATCCGCTGTTCTCGGGAACGACGACCAAGCCTCCGGCTCCGACAATCATCTTAGTCAGTGCCCCCAGCTGCTTGCCGGCATCTTTGTTAATGGCACCAACGCTTACGAGCCCGATGCGCAGCCCTTCCAAACCGACGGTTACCTTCTCCGCAGTATCGGCCGCTGCCAATCTATCGGCGAACCAGGCTTCAACCTTCTCGCTAACCTTGGCAATTCCGCCGTCGAGCTGGATGCTGGCATAACCAAGACGGCTTGCATCGACGCCCATCACATCCATCTGATGGCGCATGTAGTCGTTATGTGTTTTCTCGCAGCCATGCTCCAGCAGCAAACAATGCTCTACCATCGGGTGTGTAATATAGCCGATCATCGTGCGGGCAAACAGCGATTCAGCTGTCCCCCCGGAGGTGCCGCAGCCCTCGGTGTGTGCCAATGTGACAAAACGCGAGAGCTCAGGCTGCCCTGCTCCTTGCTCGTTCAGGCGCTTTGTGATCATGCCCGCTACCTGTCCGGCACAAAGACTAGTTGGCACGATCAATCCGATATTGTCACTAGACTGCCGATTGCGATGCCGCGTAAAGGAAAATTGGATCGGGTTAGCCTTCATTATAACATTATCTTCAATTTCTAATGGTTCACCTGTCGGTACAGGAGTGTGAAGCAGCGTCTCCAGCTGACTCGCATCGCTCTGCTGCCAGTTGCGCCAAATTTGCACTTGGGCATGGCCCGCCTTCTCGCCGACGCTTCGCTGACCAGAGGCAATTTCGAGCGCCAACTCGAATACCTCTTGACCCAGCTCATCCATCGACTTGCCTTCCAAATACTGCCCCGCGTTCACATCCATATCGTTCGAAAGCAATTGGAATCGGCGAGTTGTCGTGACCACCTTAACCGTCGGCACATATGGAAAGTTGGTGATCGAACCATTTCCCGTTGTAAAGAAGATCATATTGCAGCCTGCGGCTACCTGTCCAGCGATGCTCTCCAGGTCATTGCCAGGGCTATCCATAAAATAGTAGCCGCCATCCTTCATAAGCTCCCCGTACTCAGTTGCATAATCAATCCGCGTTATCGGGTCTTTCTTCATAGCGGCGCCTATCGATTTGAGATAGATGTTGTACAAACCGCGATACATGTTACCACCTGATGGGTTACCTTCCGCACTGGTGCCGTGCCAGGACGTGCGCTCCTTAAATCGGTTCACAAGTTCCAGAAATTTGCGCGCGGTTTCCACGTTGCGTACTTTCGAGAGGATATAGGGCTCCGCGCCAATCAACTCATCCGTTTCGGCTAGACTAGCCGCACCGCCGTAACGTACCAGGTGTTCCGAAACCCAGCCGAGCAACGGATTCGCGGATACGCCGGAAAATGCGTCCGAACCGCCGCATTGCAAGCCGATTCGCAAGTGGCTGATAGATTCAGGCGTTCGCTGCATCGTGTTGACCGCCCCCAGCCATTCGCGTACTAACGCTTCACCATTTACCAACTCTTCTTCGAAGCTTCCTGTGAGCGATACGAACTTATGCAGGACTTCATCGATCGGATAGCTATGCTCGCGTGCATACGCCTCCACCATCTTGTTCGTGACCGATTCATTGCCATAATCGACAACCAATACCGCTCCGACGTTCGGGTTGACCATAAAACCTGCGAGCGTTCGCAGCAGCAAGTCCACATTATTCGGCTTCTCTGTGCCGCCCTCTGTGTGAGCGACGGGAACGATTCCGTCTATATTCGAATGGTTCTTCCATTCGCCTTGCAGACGGGCGGCAAGCTCATTCACATAGCTCCCCGTATGCGAGGTGGTGCCGAGTAGTACGATGTAGTTCCGGGTGCCAACTCCGCGATCTGTATGGCGGCGATATCCCATGAAAGTGCGCGTATCCGTAAATGCTGGCGATGCCTGAGCCGGCTGAAAGTTCTCTTCGTCAAGGATGTAAGGAGAAACTTGATCCACGAAATTGGGCTCTGCCGGCACTGCGAATGTCAACTGGCGCACACTGAGCGCTTTCCGTACTGTTTCGTTGATCACATAGTGGCCAGGCTGAATCGGCTTAAGCGCCACGCCGAAAGGTAAATGCCACGAAAGCAAATCTTCGCCAGGAGCGATCGCTTTCACCGCAAATCGATGACCTTCCATAACCGTGTAATCCAAGGTGAGGGTTTGGCCTTCATACTGAATGACGGTACCAGCGTTCAATTGCTGAATCGCAACTGCGCAGTTATCCCCTGGCAAGGGAAGTCTCGCTACTTCTTCAAATTGATAAACGACGTCCATTGATGATTGGCTCCTTTGATGAGATTTTCCGAACAAATCGAGTTCTTCCAATGTTGATGCTACTTAATGATATTGTACCAAGATTATGGCATTTGTTAATTCTTTACCTTTGCACAAACATACTCTATTTTGATATTCTATAAATAAGACAAATAATGATTTGAGTTCACCTGGGAGGCTCGAAAAATGCAAAAACCGCTAATAAAGAACTTTACTAACGATGACCTCCTGCCATTTGACATTGTTTTTAAAGACAAAAAGACACCAATTCGAGAACTTCCAGAGCATCTTCATGATCGCTTTGAATTGGTTTATGTTTATAGTGGAAAAGGTACGTTTTTCTTAAACCAAATGCTCTATGAGATGAATGAAGGAGATCTCTTCATCATTCCTGGCAATACCATTCATCAGGCGTTGCCCGATTCTGAATCTCCGATTACGGCCACTGCTGTCTTTTTTGATCCGCAACTGATCGGACATTATTCCGCAGGTGATTCGTTTACGAATATGCAAGTTTTTGAGCGAGCACGAAAATATAAGAGCTATAAGCTTGTTATCCCAACAGCCATGCGCCCTCAACTCGAAGAAAAGCTCACACAAATGCATGATGAATTGGAACGACACGAAGCTGGTTTTAGATACGCAGTTCAACTACTTTTAAATAGTCTTCTGATCAGCATTAATCGTTTCATATTAAAAGAGTCCCATCATCAACTGGCCGAGTCCGATGTCGGACCCTCCTGGTTACTAAACATACTTCAACACTTAGATCAGTATCACACTGACCAAATCGTTGGACTTTCGTACTTGGCAAAGCAGACTTCAGTCTCAGCCGCTCATTTATCTAGGGTGTTTAAACAATTAACCGGGATGAATATCACCGACTATGTAAATGCCAAGCGAATTTCCACTGCAAAGGAGCAGCTTTTAACTACTGACCTAGGTATTGATACGATCGCCCACAATTGCGGTTATGAGAGTTTACCTTATTTTCACAAGTTATTTAAGAAGTTTACTGGCGTTACACCAGGCTTATACCGAAGAAAAGTAATAAAAGAAATTAGCTTCCAAATCGACAATAGGACATAGTGAAAGTTAAAAAGAGCCTGCTTTTAAGAACAGCAGGCTTTTCGCATCCATTAAAGTTTATAGAAACGCTCCGCATTTCCGCCAAATAGTTGCGCACGCTCCGTTTCTCCCCAATGTTGCGGAATCGCATTCAACAAAATCTCCATGACCTGATCATAATCCGCAGCAAGCAGACAGACTGGCCAATCACTACCGAACATAACCCGCTCCGGCCCAAACATCTCCAGTATAGATTGAATATATGTTGTAAAATCTTTCTGTTCCCATCCATGATGCTTAGCCTCTGTGACCATGCCGGACAACTTGACGTATAAGTTGGGATGCTCAGCCAGACGTTTCATTTGGCTATGCCACGGCTCAAATTGATCTTCCGCAATCCGTGGTTTCGCAATATGATCAATGACACCTCGTAGGTTAGGCACGCTATCTACCAATGGGATAAGCGCCTCCAACTGATCGCTGCGAAGCAATAAATCGATAGGGATGTCTAAGGAGGCATACTTTTGCAACGCCTCAATAAAATGAGGTGCCAGAATCTCCCGCGCATCCGCCATTTCTTGAATCATAATTCGAAAACCAACAAACTTCGGTTGAGCTTGAAACTGCTTAAAATAGTCATAATGATTGGGATCATTAAGATCCAACCAACCGACAACTCCAAGGATACTTTCATCTTCTTGCGCCAAGCTGAGGAGATATTCTGTTTCCTCCAAAGTCTGTGCAGCTTGAACGACAATGCTACCACTAAGAGAATGTGCGGCCAAGTGATGGGCGAGATGCCGCGGCAAAAAATCCCTATTCAAGACTGGAAGCTCAGGAGTAATCCAGCCATAATCGCCTCGCTCAATGAGCCAGTAATGTTGATGTGCATCAATTCGCCGCATAACAAACCTCCTATATATCTATCATGTATCCTTATCATATCAGCATATAGATGCATAAATAATAGTCAATTTTCGCAAAAACGTACTCATTTTTGATTTTATAATCAAAGAACTCCCTAGAGCGCCGGAAGAAACGAAGATCGTCGTTTTCATCTTACAACAAGCGACACTAGAGCTAAAGGAATACCTTACTTTTTATTATTTTTTTCGTTTGATTTAACATATTTTGAAATCGTTCACGCTGCTTTGCAGTTAATTTCTGATTGTTTTCATTTAAGGCATCATGTATGGAGATAACCTCAGTTTTCTTACGACCATTTTCAAATTTTCGATGCACTAAAGTAGGAATATAATTAGTCTCCGAAATGATTATTTTCCCATCTTCGGTTTTTTTGACTTTAATATTAAGAATAATACTGCTTTGTGTACGGGGGTTTTTCATTAATTTCGTAGAAATAAAATTACCTAAGGAATACATAACCATTTGTTGATCTCCCCTCGCATGTAATGGTTGAAGAACATGTGGGTGTGACCCTAATATGATATGGGCTCCATGTTTAAATAAAAGTTTGACCAATTGCCTCTGTTGTAGATTTGGAGTATGACTGTATTCATTTCCGAAATGTAAATAAATGATTACAAGATCAACTTGTTTTCTCAATTGATGAATATTCTCAATTATTTTTTTTGTATGGATTAGGTTGACCATCCAGGTTTTATGGGATGGTATTGAAATGCCGTTGAGTCCCGATGTGAAAGATAGGATTCCGATTTTTATACCTTTGATGTTTTTGATAAGATATTCTTTCGACTCTTTTCTAGATTCAAATGTACCAGTATGTTCAACCCCATTTTGGTTCAAAATCTGTAACGTTCTAAGCAAACCTTGGGTGCCATAATCCATACAATGATTGTTTGCTGTTATTAAAACATTAAAACCGGCTCTTCTAAGCGCTGGAGCTAGTTCATCCGGACATTTAAACAGTGGACCACGTGATTTCCGTCTAACTCCCCCTGTATGTCCAGCGAAAGTGGTTTCAAGATTTCCAATCGTTAAATCCGCCTTTTTTAGAATTGGAGCTACTTTTTCTAAAAGAGGATCAAATGAATAGGTCCCGTTATTCAGTTTAGCATCGGAAATGATGTAACGTTTTACCATCAAGTCTCCGACAGCGGATATCAAAATTTCAGTCAATTTCGTTCACCTTCTATTATTTTATCTGAAAAAGCGCTTTCGAAAATTCATTCTTATAATGAAGTGAAAAATAGCACCATCAAAACGCTAATAAGCATTTTCAATAAATACTATAAGTTAACCTCTCATGACCATGTCACATCCCCTGTTCGTTCCTACATCGCATTCTATGAATGATACTTCATTGAAGGCACGGCGACTCAATGAATTCGGCCTTAATCACGCATCACGCACTGAAAAGCCAAACAAAAAAAAAGCAGGAAATTCCCTGCTTTCTATTTCTTTCCCACTTGCTCGTGAACTGTCCAGAGCACCGTTTGCGGAGTCTGACCAGCAATGAGTTGTTTTCCGTCACTGTAGCCTTCCTCTCGGCCTGCCAATTCAGCGGCAAGTCGTTCACGCCAGTTCTTCAGACTGGCACTATACCGCATATCGTCAACCAAATTTTTGAGCTCCTGCGGATCGTTGCTTAAATCGAATAATTGTTCTTCCCCTGTTTGGGAGAACCAGATATATTTTTGATCAGCATCTGTCATGTAATGGTTCGACATGTCCCTGAACATGTGCTCGCCATGCAGGACTTCACGCCACTTGACCCTCTCACCTCTTGCCAGTGGAATGACACTCATGCCCTCGACCGTTTCAGGAATGGTCACCCCAGCCGCCTCCAGCAATGTCGGCATAATATCTCGGATTTCGACGACTTGATTTTTCATCGTATTTTTGTCCAGTTTCAGCATTTCACCCGGATCAGCCAAAATAAAAGGAACCTTCACACTGCCTTCATACGACATTGCCTTACGGAATAAATGATGGTCACCTAATAGTTCGCCGTGATCAGATACAAAGAGAATCACCGTATTGCTGAGTACATTGTACTCGTGCATGGCTTGCAAAAATCTACCGATCTGATGATCGACATGTGTAATTAATGCATAGTAGGCAGCTTGCGCCAGTCTTAACCTGTTTTTAGGCACAATGCCTTTGTAAGCAATAGGATCCAAACCGTTCCGCTCCACATCGAGCATATCTGCCCACTCTCCAACTGCAGGCTCCGGAATGTCAGCATTCAGATACATATCGAGAAAAGCTTGCGGTGGATCAAACGGCGGATGAGGACGAACGAAGGACATGCTGAGAAAAAAAGGTTTTCGTGGATCCCGACGGCGTAGGAAATCGATCGATTGAGTAACTACCCAATTCGTCGGGTGCAGCGACTCGGACAAATGCCACGGCCTAGCCATAGTGGAGGCATTGCAATCTAGCCCCAAATCCAATAGATCGCTTGTTGCACCAGCCCGCTCGCGGAGCCACGGCACATAATCATCGCAATTATCGAAGAACTCGGCTGAGGTCGTCTTTGTACGCATCCGATTATAATGCAAGTAGCCGTCATGCAGAACAACATTGTGGAAACCACACAAATTGCGTGCAGGAGATACATGCATTTTGCCGACACATTGTGTATGGTATCCGGCTGCTGACAGCACCGAGGGAAGTGTATGCTTGTAGTCCCAAGGGACGTGCTCTTGGTAACCGACTCGACCATGGCTGCGCTGGCTCATACCCGTCAACATGGCTGCGCGTGCAGGAATGCAGCTTGGCGTCGCGGAATAGGCGTTGCTGAACAGCACGCCGGTACGTGCCAATTGATCCAGATTTGGTGTGTCTACCACAGGATGATTTAAAATACTGAGACAGTCGCCACGCATCTGGTCGACAGAAATAAGCAATATGTTCGGTTGCATTCACAAACCCCTCCATGAAATAAAATCGCAGTTGATCCTTCTTTTAAGTCAAAAGACTCTGAAGGATCAACTGCATGTGAGTTACTGGCTAATATTGATTACAGGCCTATTCCCAATAATCGAGTTTTCCTTAGAGCCGTAACTGATATCTCCGAGGCTGCCGACGTCCGTCGGTGAGTAAATACGAAGCGACAGATCACCTCCGGAAGCTATAGCATTGTTAACCTGTGCGGTCACATCGACCTCAACCGACGTACCCACGGCCATGCCGGACCAGGTTGCCACCACGGCACCGGAGGTCGGCTTGCCTGTCCATAAGATGCCCGACTCCGTCCAGCTTGTCGTCGTCGTTACCGCGACAGCGTTCGTTGTTGTGGCCGATCCTACTGAGGTTGGTACGAGACGCATCGTCGCTTTGGAAACGGTTCCGCTTAGCGAAGATAGGTCAAACTTTAGATAGGATTCCCTGGAATAGCCGCTCGTGCTTTTTTTCGTTAAAAGAGTGGGGTCGCTGCCATAATTAGTACTGGCATAAGAACCATCCCGAACGAAAGCGTCTGCGGTGGGTGCAATACTGTAAGTTTGTTTCTCAATGATGAGTACCGGTCGATAATTTATCGTTGCATTCTCTCTGGATGCATACGAAACATCGCCCTTGGAGCCCTGGTTCGTTGTCGCCATCAAGCGGATCGAAAATGTTTTGTCCGTCGATGCTGCGTCGTAAACCGCGCTTGTCACATCGATCTCAACCGGAGTTCCGACAGCAGGCGCTGTCCAATTGGCCAACAGTGCTCCGACACTCGGCTGATTATTCGAAGTCATCCCGGTCTCGGACCATGTATCGTCAGCGACAGCATGCGCTTGCTGCGAGAGACCGCTCTGACCGGTGTAAATCGGGACGAGGCGAATTTTTGCCGACTTGATTGTGCCTGGAATCGTTATTGAAGAAACATCAAACTTTAAGAAAGAAAATCTGTTATAACTGGTTGCATCGTTTTTAACGGAAAGCACATCTGCCGTACCGTAATTCACATTCGCATATGTTCCATTACGCACGTACGTATCTGCTATCGGATTAAGCGAAACTAGATCAGTGAGCTGAACTGATAATTCGCCGGATGAAGCACTTTCTCCCGCCGGGTTAACGGCCTTCACGATGAAATAATACGTGTTGCCGTTCGTTAATCCCGTAATCGTGTAAATATTGTCGCCTGCGCTGACCTCAGATACATCCACGGAATTCGTATAGCTACCAGCGGTCGTTCCATAATAAATCCGATAGCCGGTAGCTCCCACGTACCCATTCCATTTCAGCGCAGCGGAACCGCCCACTTTGGTTACTTCGATTAGCTGAGGCGCAGCAGGCACAGTGGTTGTACCCACAGTCAATTTGGTAAGGAATGATTTGCCGGCAGCTCCCGCGGTCTTCACTTCCAGCTTAGTTGTTGGTGTAAACTGTTTAATGGTCACACCAGGATCCATCTGGTTAACGCCAGTTGTCGCCTGTTGAAGCTCAATATTAATCGTGCCAGCATTCGCCTGCGTCGGATCGGACACCGCCACCTCAGCTTCAGTCGATGTCGTCTTCAGCAATACGGACGCCTTGGTGTTGCTTGTCAGTTCACCGACAGTCTTAGTTGCGGCATTCCAAAAGTTAACCGCCAGTACGTTGCGTGTATTCTCTTTCACCGCCTGTGCTTCAGTGGAATTTTCAACAACCGTGAAGTCCGGATTAGTGGCGTATACGCTTGTTTCTAAAGCGCTTACATTGGGAAGTAACGCATATTGATAATTCGTATTTGATGGATTCACACCATGATCAAACCACATCGTTTCATAGTTGCGGGTCATGGAAGCCGTGATGAGATCACTGCTGTGAATCCCCGTCCAACTTCCTGTTCTCGACTCACGGACTCCGTTTAAACTAGTGGATTGAGGAAAGTAATAACCAATATCCGATCCGCTAGACGCATTTCCTTGCAAATGCATCGTGTTAACGCCAGTATATGTTTGTGTCCCGAGTGTCAGTGCTGTGGATTGTGTGACACCATTGACAGTTAATGTATTGTCGCCCGATGAGTTCAACTTGCGGTTGTCAACGACGGTTTCGATGGCTCTGCCGGACGTACTTGTAATTCCCGCCCCTAGCGCCACAATTTCATTATCGAACATAAACCAAGATTTCTTGCCAGTGACATTGCTGCCGTATGGATTCAACTGCATGCCGGCCACCCCGAATGTACCGTCGCTTGCTCCTCCTACCCAATTCTGAGAGCTAAAAGTACTTTGCCCTGCTGCGTTGGCTAACGTTCCCGTGTCTACAGTAATTCCTGCCAGTCGATATGGGTTCACGGTTGGCCAAAAAGCATCATCGTATTGGCTAAGGTCATTATTGTAGAGGTAGGTCATTCCATCACCTGTATGCCATCCGTGGAGATTGTCACCGTTAATCGATTCATATCGATATATGCGACTGGATGACATGGAAAGTCCAAATCCAAATCCTGGGCGAGTATGAACGATTCGATCAGATTTCGGGAAGACCTTGTTTTGGACAAGCTCTCCTCTAGAAGCAATCGATGAGTCATTAAGTACCTGTTTCGCTAGAAGAATGTAGAAAATAGGCGTATTTCCACCTACAAAGTTTTGGAAAGTATCTTGCGTAATCCAATATTTGACCATATTTTTATATGCTAATGCATCCACCCCAGAGGCAGACTGACTTAACATTAAAATGGCCTGAATGGCCACAGCTCCATAGTAATGATCGTCTGCTGAAGAATAGGCTATGGTTCGTCCTCTGAGCATCGACATCAGCGAGCCATTATAGATAGCAGGCTCGTACGTATGGTAAACCCAACGATATATATTGGCCGTATCAGGATCCGTAATCGCCCAACTCGAACCGCTCAACAGGTATACCAGATTGACGATATATTGGAAGTAAGTCGTACCATAGTTACCGAAATATGGATGGGCCGTATGTTGAAGGAAAGATCCGTCCGTGTACATGCCATCCCCGGAAGTGACATATTTAAACACACTTTCAATACCGCCCGTTGCAGTTGGGAGCGTCGTTATGTCGCTTAATCCGTCTCTGCCGAGCGCGACTACTGTTGCGTCTTTGCTCAGAATGCCTCTGAGTGTAACCACCCAGCTTTTCTCTACCCTATTCGCCCCTGTCGCCGTTGCACTCCCTTGCGGTGCGCGGTTAGGGTCCGGCGAAAACTTTTTGATGGCATTCATATAATTGGTCACTTGCGTTGATGTCAAATCAGCGTACATGAGTACAACTGCATCCAACAAGTGTCTAGGACCGGAAAGCTCCCAATGATACCAGTTGTTATAAATGCTTTTACTAGGATTATAACGATTCGTATACATCCATTCTAACGCGCTGATGATTTCATCCCGCAACGCTGCATTGTGGTAGAGAGGGTTATACGCCTGCGATGAGGAGCTGCTGCTCCCGATTGTTGCATAAGCAAGTGCCATCGCCCGAATACGACCAAAGTTATAAACCAATTCTGCCGAGACCGTTGTGCTGGTCAGATCCGTCCATAAGCAGCTACAACTCGTCCTATTCGCGCCAGTCTGTAACGTATCCAGGAAGCCGCTGGCCGAACTGTTCTGTACTGTACTCACGGTGAGGGCAATTTGTGCAGCTATATCCGGATCATTCATATCGAAGGCGCTGCCTCCAGTAAGCACCTCGCTCCATTTCTGTCTTAAATCATCAAATTCATCTGCTGCATATACCTGTGATGCTGGAACAAACGCAGTACTTATGAGCGAAAATACTAGAAAAAAAAGTAGAATCCCCGCCAACCATTTTCTCATCATAATCCTCCTTAGAAATTAACATATGAAACATCTTTCTTATGCTTTCTAAGTATGGTCCTGTCACAAGTTAATCCACTAACTTGAGTGCAGTCCTTTCATCTGTCCACTCCAACTTCCAAACACTCTCTCTACTCGCCGAGCTGAGGCTAAGCAGCATGTTTCCCTCCTCTCCAGCTTGTACCTGTAGTCGTAAATCCTGTTCCAATTCTCTATCCCCATGATCCGGTTTATAAGTAAAGGCATTGATAAACAGAACTTCACGTCCTGCCGAACCTTGTACCCGCTGCACGAACGTTTGTCTGGAACTGTTAATCGGATTGTCGGGTGTGATAGCTGTGATTAGTTCAGCTGGTTGTGAGCACCAGCTTACTTGCAACAGCGTCCCCACATTCATCTGCCAAAGGAAAGAATCAGCCTGTTTGAGTGTCCTACTCTGTTTTTCATGCAGCCATTCCTGCGAAAGCCCACTCACCATGCCCGTATAAGGCTCCCATGCTCCCTCATCCGCCAACCGGCCGCTTATATGGTACAACAGATCAATATCCCGCTCCTCAGGCACAGAAACTTTTACGATATCGAGAAGCAACTCATCCGTCAGCGCACTAATTCTCCGAATGCTCGCTCCACGGTAAGCCTGCTCATCCCACGGGCTCATCTCAGGCGGCAAAATGATGGATCCTTGCATGCGGTATCCCTCGTCGTTCCAGTCCGCAGCGCATTCCACCCACGAACCCCAATCCTCTTGGCGGTATTGCAGCAGCTTGCCATCAATCGGCGGCTGATCCTTGCCGTTTAAGCACACCGTATTGTGAGAATAGGTGTGCTTAAACCAGCCGTAATGCGCAGGCACGCCATATGCAGTCGTCCCCGGATCGATGAAAAGTGGCACGCTTCCAGCGTAAAATGATAGACCGAGGCGGTCCATATGATCGTGCTCGCCGCCGAACCTACTATGTTTGATTAATAGGTGCCATCCAGCCCGATTCACAAGCTTCGTCAGACCGCTAGTTTCAGAAGTACTATCCGAGACGATCTGTTCAGCCAAAGAAGGAGCATGGCTCCCGCTCTCTTTGCTTATTATGGTCTCGTTTAAATCCTCCCCAAACCACAACGATTCCAAAGAATCACGTTCAATAGAAGAAGCCGTATAACACGGCATGCCATCCGTAGGGATTAAACCATAGGCAAGTTGCAATAGTTCTTTGTAGGCAGCATCCCTGTACCACGCAAACGCTATCTCATAATAAGGGGCTAAAGTTGGAACAGCCATTCGGTAGCTTGCATCATTCATATTTGGCAGCGAACCATCCGGTAAAATATACCCCAACGGATAATCAAACATTTTCTTTAGGGTAGGGTTGTCTTTTAGTTCCCACACTGTGCCTTCTACAAGAATCGCGTACTGAAGTAAAGAGTGATAGCCGTAAAAATGATATTGAAAATTACCTTCGTACCACATGCCGTCTTCCATAACGCCTCGCTCCAACTGGTCAAGCAAGCCATAAGGCCCCTCTAGACCAGCCTGGTGAATTTCGTTATCTTGAAGCAGAAATCCCAGCATTCCAATAGCTGATGTAATCAGCAAAGCATGATTATGAAGCTGATGCTCCTTACGAGCAATTAGAAACTGCGCACAAGGTCTAAGTAACCCCTCGTGAATACGCTGTTTCTCATCCTCTGAAAGCTTTCTTGCGATAAACTGAAAGGCATAACACAAATCAATGATCCAGTGAGCTTCGTCCAACGTTTGCGCAAACAGCTTGCCAGGCCCATTATACGGAATATTTCCATGTACCTCATAGCCCTCATAGAACTGAGAGTAGGCTAACAAAACCTCTTTGACCTTAGCCGCAGCTTCATTTCCGTTCGTAATCAGACTATAGATCGCAAGCTGTTTCATACCAATCCCTAGTTTTGAATGTGCCAGTGTAACCCAAGCGGCATCATAAGGTTCACCGCTCCATTCCTTAAAACAAACGGAGCATATATGCTGCCTGGGCTTGCTCCATTCAAAGCGAAGGGGACTGCCGTCATTATGGCAATAATAATAATGTCCCCAATTACCATATTCCTTCTCTGTGATCGTATAACGGATTTCCAAAGCACTTTGAGCCTGCGCGCGCAGTAACTCTGCCGCTTGCAAATACGCTGGATCATGGAAGTTACTCAGCAGCGTTTTTAACCGTTGGGCATTCATGAACAACGCTCCTTTCCGCATTAAGACACAGCATTAGGACCAATCAACCTTTAATGGAACCAGAGGTCACTTGCATGAATGTTTTATTAGCCAATATGTACACGATCAACAACGGTAATATAGACAAACAAGCGCCGGCCATCATAAAGTGTGTTTGAGCCGCAGAAGCGATTCCGTAGCGTAGACCTGCGAGTCCAACTGTCAGCACTTGCAGCTTCGGCTGGCTCATCGTAAACACAAGCGGCAAAATATATTCATTCCATGCATGCCTGAAAGTGAACAAAGCTGCAACACCAAGGCCAGGAGTTAATAACGGAACGATGATTCGGGTATAAATCCACAGCTTAGAGCAGCCATCCATCATCGCAGCCTCGTCTAACTCTTTGGGTATCGCCTTTACGAAGCTAAGCAATATAAAGAAAATAGATGCATGGCCACTAATTAATATAATAATGACAGCCCACAGTGACGTATTCATGTGCAGTTTAACCATCAGTTCGAACTGCGGACGAAGAACCACTGCCCCAATAGAAATAAACATCGTAGAGGCTTGCAGTGCAACATAGAAGCTCTTCCCGGCAAAACTTAAACGATCGACCGCATAAGCAGCCATCGAAGCTACAATTAAAGTGCCAACCGTCGTAAGAACACTAATAAACAAACTGTTCCACGTATAGGTGGAGAAATGTGCCTGCTCCCACACCTCCGCATAGTTGCTGAAGTGCCACTCCGACGGCAAAATCGTTGCACCGCCGGTAAGCTCTGCATTAGATTTAAATGAGCCCAAGAAAGCCATCAATATAGGAAAAATAGTTAACAGCGCGATCAGGAGCAAAAAGATCCATAATGCCGTCTTTTTTACGACTGGCCCTATCGACCATGTGCGAATTACGGATCGCTGAAGCTTTACGACTTCCGTTGTCATCGGGATACCTCCTGTAAGTTTCCGTTTTACACGAACATAGCTGACTAGAACACATTATTCATCCGTTTGGATGCGTAGAAATAAATTAAAGTTACAATGCCGACAATCATCGCAGTAACAAAACCAACGGCGCTGCCGTATCCAATCTGCTGTTCCAGACTCGAACCTGATGTCGACAGCGGGAAGAATAGTTTATACACATAGAGGAACATAACTTCCGTCTTGCCAATAGGACCGCCTTCAGTCAACACCATGATGCTCTCATACCCCTTCAAGGAGTTAATAATCGCCAGCATAATAACCATTTGCATAACAGGACCGAGCATGGGAACTGTAATATACCAAAATTTCTGCGTGGCATTCGCCCCATCTAACGAAGCACTTTCGTAAACATCGTTTGGAATATTTTGCAGTCCTGCTAGAAAGAGCAGCATGTAGTTTCCAACGGCTCCCCATACCGCAATGACTATAACACTGAGCATGGCATGATCAGGCCCAAGCCAATCTATATTTTTGGAAATCAAATGGTAACGAAGTAAAAATTGATTCAATATGCCATTATAGGAGTTGAAAATGATAAAAAACACAACAGACATGACCGATGCGCTTACAATTGTCGGCATAAAATAAATCGCTCTTAGCAAATGCTTTCCACGCAAACCTCTATTTAATATCACTGCCAAAATAAGTGACAGCGGAATTGTCAGAATGAGCTTACCTCCTGCATATACGAAGGTATTCACCACAGAATCCCAATACGTATGATCTTCTAATAATCTGGAAAAATTATCAAAACCAACGAATCGTTCCTTGCCGTAACCCTTATAATCATAAAACATATATCTCATCGCCCAAAAAATGGGATACACACCAAACACTAGCGTCAATACTAGACTAGGCAGTGTAAATCCTAAGCCCGGAATATGTACTCTCCATTTTCTCATCTACCTTCCACCTCCTGATTGAAAAAGTCGGAGCCGTCGGCATCAAGCCGACAAGCTCCAGAGTCATTACTATTTCGCAAAAGTTCCTTGCATTTTAGCAGGATCGAAAGTTGGGTCTGGCTTAACTTTAACTTCACCTGCAGCAATTGCCTTATCCAAAGCTTCATTGTAACGCTTGTTTACATCAGTAACGATTTTGTCCAAATCCCCGCCTTCAAGGATATATTTCCAGAAAGTATCCTCATACTTGAGTCCCTGAACGCTAACAGTTGGCTGAATCGGCCATACGCCATCATATTTAGTAGGCAAGAAGCCGTCGATACCGTTGATGTCAGGTTTTTTTGCTTTGGCAACAATTGACGGAACCATAGAAATTCCATAGCCCTTCTCATGGTAAGGTTGAAGAATCGTATCGGCATACATGTAGTTAATAAATTTCCAAGCCGCGTCTTTCTTAGCCGAGTTTTTGTTGATAGCTAACCATTGACCTCCCAAGAAACCGGAAGCACCCTTAATCGATCCATCGATCGTCGGCGCTGGCGCCGCTGCCCAGTTAATCTTCGCTGGGAATTGACTCTTATACACGCCTGGCTCGGAAGAGTAAGACAGGTACATCCCGATTTTACCTTCCGCGAACTGCGCGCGAAGCGGATCGATATCTAACGCTTCCATCCCCGGTAATGTGCTGCCGTCATCGCGCATTTGCTTGAACGCCTTTGCGATATCCTTAAAGCCGGATACATCGAAACGCGCTGTTTTAAAATCGTATCCGAAGCCTCCATAACCGCTTAACTCCGCGATTACTCGAGCGGATCGGTTCCATGCACTTCCTGCGTTTTTGAATGGCAACGCAAAGCCGTACGCGCCCGAAGCTTTCCCTACAGCCGTAATCTTCTTGGCGTCCTCCACCATCTCAGCAATGGTTACAGGTGGCTTTGTAATACCGGCTTTGTCAAAGAGATCCTTATTGTAAACAAGTCTCATCGTGCTGCCATAGTTCGGTAGACTGTACAATTTGCCATCGAACTGGTTCAAATCTGGCATAACTGGAAAATTCTTTTTCTGATCTGCAGTCAAATACTCGTCAATAGGAGCCATATATCCTTTTTTATAATACGTTTGGATCGTACCTTCTTTGACCCTGAACACATCTGGTGCCTGGGCTGCGGCAAACGCAAGATCCAGTGCCTGCGCATAGTCATCTGCCTTGACGACAAGTTCCACCTCAATGTTATCCTTGTTCGTCTCATTATACGTATTGATCACTTGCTTGATATAATCAGCATCATGACGATCTAGTGTCCAGTAAGTAATCTTCGTTTTCTCAGCAGGCTTGCCAGTCGATGCTGCAGCTGGGCTTGCTTTTGCACTTGCACCTGCACTCTCTTCCTTTGTTCCTGATCCGCATCCTGCCAGACTTACTGCCATCAAAGCGCTCATTACAGTTAAAGTCATCTTCTTCATTCTAGTAGTCCTCCCCTTATATGGTTTCAAACAAGTGACTGTTCTTGATATTTATTGTAGCTGACGAGCTTACCTGCGCATAATGTGGCATTACGAAGAAAAAGGGCAGAAATTCATCATTTCTGCCCTAGATATGCTTCTTTAAACTCCGAGGGTGTTTGGCCCGTATGCTTTTTAAAAACATCACTAAAATAACGCCTGTGTTCATAACCCAAAGATAAAGCGATCTCCTGCACTTGGTAATTCTCTATGAGCAGCCGCTTGGCACGATCAATTCGCTCTGTTGTAACGAATTGATTAAACGTCGTGCCTGCAACCTTTTTGAAGAGGTTAGCATAATGCCCCCCGCTTAAATTCATATGTCTGGAACAGTACTCCACCGTTAGATTCAGATGCAAATTCGCCCGGATATATTCAATCGACCTATAAATTAATTGTGCGGAATCGCTGACTCTCTCCTTTTCGATCCAGGCACAACCCACTTCACACATTTCATTAAGCAGCAGCTGAAACTCCTTGATCGTGGTCAGTTTTTGGCTGTGGCGGTCCCTTAATTTGAAGTCATAAGGCTGCAGAACGGATAATGGAACCAACTCATGAAAGGTTCTCAGCATCATTAGGGCCATATCATAATATAGACTTTGGATATATTGAGGATCTGGCAGCAGATGTAATGGATTCATATCATCATAAAACTGCTCCAGTTCTTGCAACGACTTATCGAGATTGCCCGCTCTAAGCGATCTGAGCAACTCCTGCTCTTTTTCCTGTGCATATCTCGGAATTGCCTCTCGTTCTTTTGGCAAGTCTTCACTACTAAACACCCCATTGCCACCTGTATAGAAATAATAAGCTAGTGCAGATAAAGCCGACTTGTATGACCCCGGCAATTCCTGTAAGACATGCACGTTCGTTCCAACACCTATGGATATTGTGAAACGCGTATTGCCCGCAATGTTCGAGCGACATGCCTCCGCAATACGTTTGGCCTCTTCGGTGTGCACACAATTGATGATACAAACAAATTGGCTCGAGCCATCACGAAATACGATACCACGGGTCATACTGCGAATGGTTTCCTCGATAATATTGTGCAAAGAGAAGCGTATGAGTTCGACCTCGTGAATGGGTAAAGCGCCGTATTTCTCCATATATTGATCTATTTCAATAATAAAAACCGCTAGACTCTCCTTGTCCATGTCAAGGTTCATCTCATCCCAATAGCGCTGAGCATCCTCTTCTCGCGTCTCATGATTCAATAATCTCCAAAAATATTCTTGACGCAGGAGAGGAAGGCCTTCCTGAACTTTTTTCTCCATATGTTGTAACCGTTCATGCTTCTCGTACTCATTCTCCAACTCTTGTTTGGCTTCCAAAACAACCTTCGTGATTTCCTCAATAGAAAACGGCTTCTTCACGAAATCAAAAGCCCCCAAACGAATCGCTTGCTTGGCGTATTCAAAATCCGTATAAGCGCTGAGAATAATTATTTTACTTTGAGGGAGCAGGTCGGTAATGCGACGAGTCATTTCCAGCCCATCCATCCGAGGCATGCGAATATCGGTCAAAATAATATCGGGGCGCGTTTGTTCAATCAGCCTCAGCCCTTCCTCACCATTCTTCGCTGTGCCCGCTACTTCAATGCCATAACTATGCCAGTCAATTATGGTGGCAATCATGGCTACCGTACTTTTAATATCATCAATCACGCATATCTTGATTTTCGTTTCCATGGCCTGCATCTAACATTTCCCCCCCGGCTAGCGATATGATTAAGTCAACTCTAGAACCGATCCCTGGTTTACTCTCAAAGTGGATCCTTGCATCTTCCCCATAACACAGCCGTAGCCGGTGTGCAATATTCCTAATGGCATAACCTTTATGCGAATCTAAAGGCTCCTCCATGGACTGAAGCAATTGATTCACATTCATACCAACACCGTTATCTTCCACTGACATGCAGATCGATTGCTCCGTCTTTTTCAGGACAATCCGAATATGGCCGCCTTCTTCTAGATCTTGAAAACCATGAATAATCGAATTTTCAACTAAAGGCTGCAAAATTAGCTTAGGAATGTTGAACTGTAAAATGGATGTATCTTCAACCTCAATATGAAAGTCAAAGCGATCCTCGTAGCATTGCTGCTGAAGCGCCAAATAATGTCTAACATGCTTAAGCTCATCCTCGATACTTAAAATATCTTTTCCATGACTTAATCCAAGCTTAAACATCGTTGACAAAGATAAAATCATTTTTTTAACATCTTCCGTATTTCCTAATACCGATTTGCAATAAATAGTGTTTAACGTATTGTATAAAAAGTGGGGCTCCATTTGCGATGAGAGCGCTTTAATTTCTGTTCTCCGTTTCTCTTGCTCCCCTTGCTTCACTTTACGAATCAGTTTCGTAATTTCTTCAAGCATAGAGTTGAACCTCGTACCTAATTGTGATACCTCATCCTGATAAATACTGTGGAATCGGACATCTAGATTGTTATTCTCCACGCGCCTCATCAGGTTGTGTAGATGAAAAAGAGGTCTCAACAAGAGGTTCGTCAACATGTTAGACAAAAACAAAGCCAACAGAACAAATCCAAGAATGAACACAAGTGTCGTCCATTTGATCGCATTCACCTCTTGCAAGACATCACGTTTGGATTGGACTGCGTATAATACCCACTCTTCACCTACGTCCATTCGGGAGTAATTAATTAAAAAATCGTTATGATCTGATTCGAAATTGAAGTTCCCATTTTTCGCCGGTTTAGCAAACCCAACTAGAAATGCTGGATCCTGTCTCCAATTTTCCTTTTCCGTGCTGCCAATGCCAATTACAGGACTTCCATCAGTATTGACCAATACATATTGGGCAGAGTTACTAAGTTGATCAACAATCAGGTTTTGCAAATCTTTCTCCTTAATATTGACGACAATATATACATCCTGTGAGTTGCCCCCGGAACCATCCACCACAAAGGAAAGCACTCGATCTCTACCGTAAAAAAAAGTGTCTTCATGTCCCTCCATCCAGACTCCTCGCTTAAGACGTTTAATCTTCTCATACATTGCGGACTGATAAAATGAATTTTCACTCAATCTTGTGTAGTTCGTGGAATAAAAATCGCCTATCGGTGTAGCAATTAATATGGACTGGATAAAGTTGTCATTGAATTTAAGCTGTGCCAGAATGGATTGCAGCGCAGAAAAATTATTATAATAATTACTTACATTACCTCTAGATACATCAGTTAACATAGATTTATATGGGTCGCTCATCTGAAGGGACAAAACGGATAAAATGATTTTCTTTAATTTTTCGTCCAGCACCTGTGCTGACTTATTTAAAGAGTCCTGACTTAACCGGAGTGCATTATGCTCCACAATCCTCGATGAAATAATGTAAGAGCTTAAGCCTGTAGCGGAAATGGCCAATGTCATAAGAAGAACAAAGGAAACCCATATTCGCTTTTTTATAGAAAGTCGATACAGTAACTGTTTCAAACTTCATCACTCCAGTGTTATGTGTCTACAAATTAAAAAAGTATTTTCTACAATAGATAAAGGATTCCCTTTATAAAATGACATGGTAAAAAATGACTCCAACTACATTAGAGTCATTTATCGTTATGTTAATATAAGCGGTAAAGTCTGTAAATGTGGTAGAACGAAGATTTAGGGCAGATTTTCTTTTATGATCCAGAACAATCTGAACGACAAAAATAAACTCGCGCAATTGTGGAAGAGGGACGAATATCTCTGAATGCGATCAATGTACACAAGAATTAGACTTTTTAACGATTGATTGTCACAATAGTCAAGGATCAAGCCGTGCAAGCTGTGGTTCATCTCCGCGATTAATTTCATTTTATCTTCATCCGAGATGGGATAACTTGTCGACTTTGAATGGTATCGTATATACCAGTTCTTCTGCTGATAAGCGCGAGAGTGCTTCTCGTATCGGGATATTGCTGACCTCCAGATCACGAGCTAGCTGATCAATATTAATTTTTTCTCCAGATGGGATATCATGATTAAAGATAGACACTTTGAAACAAAGTACCTGTCTTTGGGTTACAGTTCATTCTCTAAGCTCTTTTTTTAACTCACTATGAATTTATTACAATATTTATTTAGAGTTACTTATACTACTTTTAGTCTTCAATCTCTGTATTCAAAATCCTAACTTCAAATTGTGGCTTTATCAGCAATCGAGGATAATCCTTTCTCCACTCCAATGTTTTCCATAAATCTGGATGAAATGCTTTTAATTCCTTCCCGATGCCAAGTACGTCTGAATTCGCCTCTTGTATTTTTTTTATCGCGTTGGATGCCATTTCGTTTAAATGAATACTTAGTGCTTTTTCCATTTCATTAACGTATTCCGTTTTTAGACCCTTACTTTCTTCGCCAAGTTCAGTTGCATATATATTCATGTTTACCTTAATCGTAATATCCGGAGTTTCGTTTAGCTGTTGTCGTGCGATGATTTTGCTGCTTATTTTTTTGATAAAAAAAGCGTAATCCTTATTGTCCAAGTGGCCCGTCCTTGCCACCCGCCCATAATTAAATTTGGATGAAAAGCCCTTTAATTTCTGCATCACATTTCCGTTCCCAACGAGAAACATAATGCTTTGAACTTGTTCATTAGTAAGCTTAATACCTGTGCTTTCGCTTTGACGAAATAGTAAAGCTCCATTTAATTCCATCCGTGAATTAACATGTTTGATGACAGGTAATGCGAAATCATTCAATGGCTCTTCTTTAGATAAAAGAAAATCCATCATCGTCATGTTGGGGATAATACCATTTGTTTCCAAAGATTTCATAAAATCATTTAATTCTTTCGTTTTATCCGTTATTGACCCTTTAAACTGTTTGAAAAATGGTGCATCTTGCTCGTCCAGAATGACCACCGGTGAATTAATTGTCGTAAATGGCGTATCGAGCAAAAAAGCAAGCTCACGAACGGGTTGATGCGCTGCAAAACTTTCGCTGATCAGAAACACTCTCGTATTTATTCCAATAAACGGCCCCTGGTCTCGATATAGCCCCTTTCCAACCGCTTTGATTACACTAGAATCTGACATCTCGGTTGATTCCGAAATAGACACACCGCTCCCCTGCCCGGCTTTACTTAATTTAGTAACAACAAAATTCAGCAACACGCTGCTATTCTTCTCATCATAATCGATCCCGACGATATCCACTATTTTAAGGTTGCGCAGCGGCAATCGGTCCCAGCATCCGGTGAGTAGGATCAAGATCATCATACTTACTATCCCCCTCTTCATCTGGCCTCCACCTTTCCCCGAGTAATCGAAATTAACAGTAGGAGCAACGGTATTATGGCAATAACGACAAGGGTAGTAAAATTATGATAGCTGGAAAATTGAAAAATAACTTTACGGTCTGAACCAAATACACCTAATCCAAAACACAAGATAGCTAACAACCAGACGATGACCGTGTGGTTTCCCCTCTCTTTGCCAAATGAAAAAGACAGGTATCGAGCTGCCAAAAACAAGTAGACATAAGCTGTTACAGTCGTGACCGAAAGCCAAATTGTCATGAATACGATATCCAAACTTTGCACGACTGGCCATTTAAATTGGCGTAGTATAAAGACCATAGGCTCAGGAATGACTTTAAGCTGATTTTCACTGAAATTAAACGTTACAATGAAGGTGATTAACACATAAAAGAGGGTGGTAAATCCATTAGCCGCAGTCATGACTAGAAAGACATCTTTCTTTTTTCGGTAACTTAATGTTGGAAAGACAACCAGAAGAAGCTCATGACCCGCATATGCCCAAAAGGCAGGAAGTGCATCCCTCATAATCGCACCCATCCCATGGCTGGCGATTGGGAAAAAATGACGTATATCCCCTTTTCCTGTCCCACTGGTAAATATGATGACCATGGCAATAAAAAACATAATCATAATGTTCTGTGTGATGACAGCAATTGACCGGAGTGAAGAAGAAGCGATGAAAGCAGCAATACCAACTGATATTCCAACTAGAACTAACCATGGGGTTCTAATCAATACCCATCTGCTTAACACATCGGAATAAGAAACAATGACCATTAGACTGGACTCGGCACAATATAATCCTATGACCATATTCAGAATAGATCCCATTACCTTGCCAACAATGTTAGACATATACTGAGGCAACGGCCGATCTGCGTACCTCGTACTAAGGCAATAGATAATCATGATAATCGCTTGTGAAATTATCCCTCCAATGCCTATAGATATCCATGAGTCATAACCTGCGTGTTTCGACTCTGCAAAGGGAATGGATAGAATGGAAACGCCAATTTGCGTTAAAATAATGAGGCTAAAAAGCTGTGTTAAAGATAGCTTCTTAAGGTGAATCATTCATTTTTCCCCCTTTGCACTCGGATTCTCGTTTTATCTTTGGACAAGCTTTCTTTCGTACGTTCCCTTAGACTTCTAATCGGCCCTCGGAAAAAAGTATCCATAATTGTATTTTTATCCAATCCACTGTAAAAGTAGGGTAGTCCCATCGTGTTTATACGTGCTAAATGCGTCAGTACAATCAGGTATGACAATTCCAATCCAATTAATCCAAAGGCAGCGCCCATCACAATGAAGGGAACCGATAATAATCGTGCAGCACTGCTCATTTCATAAGAAGGAATACTAAACGAGGCGACAGCCGTAAAAGCAATGATAATGACCATCATCGTGGAGACCAGATTGGACTGAACAACAACAGTTCCGATGACGATACCGCCAACAACACCGATCGTTTGCCCAATTGGACTTGCTAACCTTACAGTTGCTTCCCTTAATATTTCGAGCGTGACCAACATGAATAAAGCTTCGAGCACAGGAGGCATGGCAACGTATTGCATGGAGCTTTGAAGAGTTAATGAAATTTCAAAAGGGAGCATACGCGGATCAAATGTAACTAACGCAACATAAACGCCAGGCAAGCTCATTGCAATGATAAAGCTTATTATTCGAAGAAACCTGAACGTACTGCCAAGCAACCAACCTATTTGATAGTCATCAGGGGATTGCAAGAATGCCCAGAAGGAGACGGGAAGGATAATGCAATCCGGCGATCCATTGGTTAATATCGCTATTTTTCCGTCCATTAGGTATGATCTAACGCGATCTGGTCTCTCCGTAATCATCAATTGTGGAAATAATGAGAATTTCCGATCCTCGATAAGTTCTTGAATAAATCCTGGTGCTTCAACATAATCGATGTCGATAAGGCCAATTCTACGCTCAAACTCTTGGATAACTTGTTCGTTAGCAAGCTCTTGCAAGTACAGTAAGGCGACTTTCGTATTCGATCGTCTGCCAAGACGATAGTATTTGACAACGAGATCTGGTGAGACAATCATTTTGCGCAGCAAGTTAATGTTTGTATGCACATTCTCAATCAACGCTTCATTCGATCCGCGCAGTACTCGTTCATTCACGGGCAAGTTAACAGCACGTTCTTTCCTCGCTTCTGTTCCAAGTAAATAAAGCTTCATTTCTCCGTCGATTTGAAGCACCGATTTACCTTCCACAAGTGCATTCACCGCATCGCTTAGCAGCTCCGTCTCCGCAAATTCCAATACAGAAACAGTTTCACGAAGATCGAGGTCTTCCGTTTGCTGAAGCAAGGGTCGAATGACGTGCTCCTGTATCACTGCAAGTTCAATCATTGTATCTAAATAAAAGAGCCGATAACTGCGGTTACCGGATTGAAAGGTACTCGCTTTAAAATCAGCGCTATTGAAAAGCATATTTCGCAGCGAGTTTTCGTTAACGTTTAGAGATGGATCGACTTTCATTTGGGTTCCCTCCCTTCCTTTAATGGAAAGTTTAGGTTATTTTCCCCTTTTGCAGCTTTTAATATTCCAATTTTTAGTGAAATAAGTACATAACAAAATAAACCCGCACTTTTTTGCACGGGTTTTACAACGTAAGAACGAATTTTGATGCATCAGGATCTCATTTTCAATACAACGTGCCGCAAAAGTCGCCAGCTTCGTGCCCTTATTCGGCGAAAACGACTCGATCGCTTTGATTAGTCCAATGGTTCCTATACTAATCAAATCCTCCAAATCTTCTCTGGTGTTGTCGAATTTTTTGAGGTTGTGCACACGAAGCAAGGTAAATAATAAAATGTAAATGCCTTTACAACAAATATCTCTAGCCGTCACTAACGCATAAAGCGACTACCGAAACATACCGGTAGCCGCGTCTTAGTTTTGTCCATTACCTCTGACGGCTTCGGCTCCAAACCTAATCATTACCGATAGCTGACCCGGTAAATGACGCCGCCTTGATCGTCAGAGATGAGGAGGGCACCATCAACGTTCTGAAGCACCCCTACCGGGCGCCCCCATGGACCAGAGCCTGTTAACCAGCCCGTGAGGAATTCCTCTGGCGGACCAGAGGGCTCTCCGTTCTGGAAGGGGACGGAGACCACCTTGTATCCAGTCCCTTCCGATCGGTTCCAAGAACCGTGGAACGTAATGAAGAGCCTGCCCTGGTAAGTGTCCGGGAATTGGGTGCCGCTATAGACCTGCACCCCGAGCGGGGCGGAGTGGGCCTGCATCTTCAGCGCCGGGGGGACGGTAGCGGAGCAGGAGTCGGGTTGCCCGAACTGCGGGTCGCGGATATCCCCACCGTGGCAGACCGGCCAGCCGTAGTCCTTACCGTCCTTGATCAGATTCAGCTCCTCCGGTGGGAGGTCGTCACCGAGCATATCCCGCCCGTTGTCCACACCGAAGATCGCTCCTGTCTGCGGATGGAAGGTGAAGTCCACCGTATTACGAAGCCCGCTGGCAAAGACACGTCCGGCGGATCCGTCGGCGTTGTAAACCCACATCGCTGCACGACGGGAGTCCTTTTCTTTGCAGACATTACAGCTCGATCCGGTCGTAACATACATAAGTCCGTCCGGGCCAAAGTGAACGGTGCGAGTAAAGTGCCCGCCGTCGGTAGGCAGGTCCACCAGCTTCTCCCCGCTGGTGCCCTTGCCGGCGAAGCGGTAGATTCCGTCCAAGGCACCCACATAGAGCGCCCCTTGGTGCCAGTCTACTCCGTGAGCTCCCTCCACGTTCGTGGCGTAGATCTCGGAAGATTCGGCCACGCCGTCACCGTCTGTATCGACCAAGCGGCTTACCCGGTCGGCGCCAATCTCCGCCACATAGATCGCTCCGTCCGGTCCGAGCGCCATATGCCGTGGCCCCTTCAGACCAGCTGCGAAGACCTGGATCGTAAAGCCTGGCGGCACCTGAAGCTTTCGGTCACCACCTTGGTATGCGCTCTGATAGCTGGTAGGAACTTGTACCGACACAGGCACCAGGGTCGACACCGGCACTGGTGCTTTGGCGGGGTCCAGTGCTTTTGAAGTCGAAGTATTGGAGTCATTACTTTCACACGATGTCAATAATGCCGTCAAAACGAAGCATAATAAAGTAAATCTAGCTTTTTTCATAGTTCATTTCACTCCTTATTATTACCATAACTTTTTTTCTAATCTTAAAATCTAAATGTGAGAATTTTGTGATAAATTCGGTTGAATTATATGATAGTTATTCGGAAGCAAAGAAGCAGGCAAAAATTTGCCTGCTTCTTGTTTAAAATATATTGGATAACAATTCGGGCTCGGGATTCGTTCTATATTCTTTCGGGGTCACACCCACATTTTTGCGAAAGCTGAAACTGAAATAGTTAGCATCCGAATAACCAACCTTTTCTGCCACTTCGAAAGCTTTTAAATCAGTTGAACGAAGCAGCACCTTAGCCGATTCCATACGGATATGGTTTAAGTAATTAATAAAGGTCATCTTCATCTCTTTTTTGAAAATACTGCTGAAATAGCCTGCACTAATATGCAGATGACTACAAATTTTATTGATCGTAATGTCACTCTCATGGAAATGATTTTTCGTATACTCGATTGCCAAATCTACGAGGTTTTTGTAAGAATCCTTTCGGTCTATCGTAATATGCGTCATAATTCTTGTGCAGAGCTCTACGAACCAAAACTTGGCTTCCTCTAGCGAGGTAAATTTATTAATCTCCGTAAAAGGGATGAATTCCTCACCGAACACCTCGTCAAGGTTAAGATTGGAGCCTTTTGCCGCTTTTAGAATACAGGTTAATATTTCCAGTAAATATATTTGGTAGTCTTTGACGGAAACCCCGCCTTCGATTCCAAAGAACAGTTCGTCTATCGCCTCTTTAATTTCTTGAGGGGTTCCTACTTTAAGGCAGCGCGTCAGTATGCTTTCTTTCAAGTCATCAAAGCGAACTTTCTCCACATTTCGCATCTCCACATCGTCAATGCTAATCACACGATTATTGCCAAGAATTAGCCTATAATCGAGAGCTTGGACAGCGTCATCATACGAATAACTAACTTTGGTTACATCCTTCATGACTGTTCCAACACCGACCATTATCGAAAACTTGAGATACTTGACGACATTCTGAGAAACCTCTTCTAATACCTTCATGACCTCCGATAAAGTAACTTCCCGTTCATAACTATCGTGAGTTGTCAACACAACAACTTGATCGTTGTACATGAAAACAAGACCGATTTTATGCTTATAAATAATCTCCTCCGTAATATTGAGAAGGGCAAAATATTTGATATCCCGATCCTCGGAGTACCGCAGCGAAACGGATTTGGCAAGCTCACTAAGCTGATCAAGATCGTCATCCTGAAAAGGCAAACCATCAATACTGATTACCGCGACTACGAAGCTTTTCCCTTCTAATTGAATGCCATAGTTAGTGGCTTTCTCCATCACCTCATCGCGCGGTAGCTTGCGATTCATCAACGTTCCAAGAAAATTCTCTTTGAGAACAGGCATACTCTTATGGTAATGCTCCCTAAGAAGTTCCACGTTTTCCCTATAGGCCATTTCCTCTTGAATCCGCAATTTCACCTTGCTAAGAGCATCTATTAATTCCGTTGCTGAAAATGGCTTAAGAACGTATTCTTCAATATTCAGCTTGACTGCCTTTTGAGCGTATTCGAAATCATCGTGCCCGGTAAGAACAATAATTTTAATCGTTGGAAAGCGCTCACGTATACATTCAGATAATTGCAATCCATTCATGAAAGGCATCTGTATGTCCGTTACCACGACATCTGGCTGTAGCCTCTCCACCATTTCAAGTGCTTCTCTTCCATTCTTTGCTTTATCTATGACCTCAAAGCCAATAGCTTCCCAATCCACTTCACGAATGATGCCTTCTCGAACATCTTCTTCATCATCCACCAGGAGTAATGTACATGTTTGCATCCGCTATTCTCCTTTAACGTTTAATGAAAATAAACCAATAGTCCCCCTGCGAACAACCTGCATAAGGGGACTACCTATTTTCATTTCATCATAATAGAAGAACATCGAGTTAGATATCACGATTCAGACTTTTCATTATTACAAATCAGACTTTCTATATTTAAAGATTAACCGTTTGCCGACCTTGGCGAAAATCCAATGGACTCATTTGCGTTACTCTTTTGAACATTTTAGAAAAATAAGGTAAGTTAGAGTAACCAACTGAAGTGGCCACATTACCGATAGGAATCTCGGTTTTAATTAACAACTCTTTTGCCTTCTTCATGCGTTGCTGCAATATATATTCAGTTATAGGTAAGCCTGTATCCTTTTTAAAAACTCGGTTTAAATAATCAGCATTTAAGAAAACTTGTTTGGCGATGTCTTCCCGCGAAATTTCATGATTCAAATTGATCTCAATAAAGTTCTTAACTTTTTCAACAACCGATTGAGAATTTTCCTGAGATTCCAACTGATTTCTCACCATTTCAACAACGGAAGTCATCCACTCTCGTAGATCGCTAACCGTTCGAATGGCTGTTACCATGGACTCCAAATGAGCAGAACTCGATAGGATGTGGTGAGCTTGAAGCCCCCTTATCTTTAATGTATAGTGAATGATTTGCAAGAAGTCTTGGTATAACTCTCGTAATAGGGATGGCTCCAGACGCTCAATTGACATCCAGCTATCAAAAAAAACATGGATTTCTGTTAATAATTCTTTGATAGACCCTATTTTCAACAATTCAAACCAAGCATTCATATCAGGTAGATTGATTACGACAGGACGCTTTACCTTTTCTTTTAAAAGGAATACACGATTATCTCGATTCACATTGCTGGCTTCAAGCTGATAAAGGGATTCCACCGCTGCTCTCGTCTCGTGAATAAAGGATGATTCACCGATGTAGCAGGAGATATCGCAATAGAAGTATTGATTACAAGATTGGATATATACCTGACACATATTTCTTAATCGCGCATTCTCAAACTTGCTTCCCTCTACACCCTCTATGAAAACGAGAAGATTACCAGCACGTTCTTGAATAATTTGACAATCTATCCCATTATTCGTTAGAAAGGTTTCTTCAAGCGCATTCCTTAACGCGTATTCCATGATTTTCTGTTCACGTTTCGTTAATGGCTTATGCCATCGTTGTACGCAGACTAAGATAGGTACAAATTTAATATCCATAGAGTAAGGGATACCCATCTCCTTTAATACCCCTACGAGCTGCTCTTGGTTTGAAGATATCTCCTGATGGAGCAAATCCATCCAAAAGCTTTCAATCAAGCGTGGTTGATGTGCTTTCCAAAGCCGATGTGTCTGTTCATATTTATCGTTTTCCCGTTCCTTAACGATTTTATCCTGTGCTTTCACAACAGCTTCTATCAGCTCTTGAAATGGGACGGGCTTTAATAGGAAACCATGGCTGCCTAAATGGAGGGCTCGCTGTGCATATTTGAAATCGGCATGGCAAGTTAAGAAAATGACTTCTACCTTAAGTTGTTGCTCATTAATCCATTCAAGCAGCTCAAGGCCATCTCCTTGCGGCATTTCAATATCACACACCATAATATCGATGGGATGGTGCTTCAGAATTTCCTTAGCCTGTCTTATATTGTAAGATACTTGAGGTTCGTGGATCGATAACTCCCCCCACTCAATCCCTGATTTTACGCAATCAACAGAATGAATATCATCATCTACTAGCAGTAAGTGATACATAGCTCTCTCGGTCATTTGCTTCCCCCCAATTGACTTTGATTAAATCGTTTGTTTTGATCCCACACAAGTAGTTGACGTTGCTTCTCGGCAATAACCGTATCTATTCCAGCAGTCTTCAGCTTTGTTATAAATTCAGGCAACTTTACTTGCGGTTCATAAGTTCCATTTTCAAGTGCAGCCACATATTGTCTCATCACACTCCACACAGCTGCATATTCTGCTCTCACAGGGGAGGAGTCGAATGTAAATCCAAACGCCTTTGAGATCCTTGCCGTTTCATTGAATTCAGCCATTTTGGTCCAAATATCGGGATCATCATCCTTCCATACAGGGGTAAGGAACTGATTGCCAATCACCCATGAATTAATCCCATATCCTGTGTTGGAAGCATTAACCCCTCCTGGATAATCAATGACGTTCGGAGCTATTTGAATATAATGCTTCCCCTCAATCCCATTGTCCAATAAATTGATGATCCTTTCATCGGAGTACAACAGATTTAAGAAGCTCATTGCTTTTTCAGGGTCTTTCGAATTTTTATGAATTGACATAATAAATGTATTTAACTGCGTCGTTGTCATGACAGGCTGAGAGAACGGAATTGCCACCATGGGATAGCCGGTTAACCTCGACTCCTGTTGCTCCACATTCGGTTTCACCGGCGTAAAATAAGCAAACGCTTTGCCAGCTCTCACCAAATCCGCCGCGCTATCTCTTTTAAACACAACATCTTTGTCAATAAATCCGGACAGGTACCAAGATCGTATCAATTCTAAATCTTTAGCATATTGACCACTCTCAAAGACATCTACAATTTGTAAATCGTTATCGTAGCCAGGAAGTATGCCGAGGCTGTCGTCTAGTGCGTCATACGAACCTGCACGCATTCCTGCATATATCGAGATTGAATATGGAACGAGAGGCGTTATCTCCAATTCATTGTCTTTCACTGTTTGAAATACCGTTTGCAAATCCGTAACGGCATGAATTTGTGAAATATCAATCTTATATTTTTCAATCAGGTCTTTGCGCATGACAATCCCATAATTGGTAGCCAAGTCTCTCATGCTAGGGATTCCATAAATCCCTCCTCCATTTCTCATTACACTACTTAAAATATCAGGTCCGAGTACTTTCTCAATATCTTGTCCCTTAGTCGCCAATAAATGATTCAGCGGAATCAGTTGATCCTCATTAATTAGTGTGTTAAGCGAACCGCCTGTCACCATCAGATCAATTTGCTTTTTGTCGTCTGTCATCATGAGTTGCTGCAGTTCTGTCGTGCTCATGTAAGGCATAAATTTCACAGTCGCATTTAGCTTTTCTTTCGTTATTTTACTAATCTCCGCCTCAACCTCACTCATGTCTCGTTGCACTTTCGAATAAAAGTAGAGGGTTATCACACTATCTGTCGATCCACTCTTGGACGTATCGGGATTCTCTTTATTCTGACTCCATATACATCCTGTAAGCTGAGTAGCTACAAGGAATAAACTAAGTAATTGTAAAGCTAGATAGAGCTTTCTTTTATACATCATTCGACCCCCCGGTCATAACGTTACATGGCGATTGGTAATACGATTACAACGTTAGCTCCACAATTCTCGCCGTTGAAAAAGGTTATATTGGCATGATTCTTGTACAATAAATGTAATCTACGCCGCACATTAGCAATACCAATATGCTCGCCTTGCTCGGAATTCAGTTCCTGATTATTCTGCAAACGACTTAATACGTCCGTTGGAAAGCCTTTTCCACTATCTCGAATGTGAAGCTCAATACAAGGCACCGATCCTTCAATTTGATGAATGTTAATTACTAATTGCGTGGGTTCATCTAAGGTAACAGCATGTTTTATCGTATTCTCGACAAATGTCTGGATAACAAGTGGAGGAACTTTACAGGTAGCTAGTGAATCCGGCATAGTAATGTTAAACGACAAGTGCTTCGGAAACCTTAAGGCCTGTATTTTCAAGTAATTCCGGGTATGATTGATCTCTTCTTTTAATGGAACAAACGTCAAATCAGTTCGGAACATAAATCTTAAATACTGGACAAGACTAAGTGATATTTCCATGATAAGCTCAAATTTCTGAACTTGTGCCAGGTTATAGATAACATTAAGCGAGTTAAGGAAGAAATGAGGATTCATTTGCAACTGCAAATGCTTCAGTTCCTCCTTTTGCTTCTGCAATTGCTCCTCGTACACACTAATCTTTAAGTTCCTAATTTGGGAGACCATTTGATTGAATGTTCGATTCATGAGCAAAAATTCATTCGATGTGGGCTCATTGGAAATACCAACATTTAAATTACCCGTTTGCACGATTCTCATGGCTCTAACAAGCTTGTTAACCGGATACAAGAGAACTTTTCTTAGAAGGAAGATGAACAAGACCAAACTAGCCAACCAGCCCAAAGAAATATACGTTAATATGCGTTGTACAAACGGTAATTTCTCCAAAATACTTCTGTCAGGAATCCACGCTAATAAGCTGAATGTCCCCTTCTGCGACTGTTTCCCAAAGACCAAAAACTTTTCTTTTTCGCCAGCCATTACGTATCCTGCAGGATCAAACGCAATCTGAATGCCCTGTGATTCAAAAAAACTCGTTTCTTCCATAGGCTCAAGCCTATCCGTAACAAAGAGTACCTTTCCTTGCTGCCCTAGATCAATAAAATCAGTCGGAACCATCATTTTTTTAGCACTTGTCCATGCGCCCAAATACACATTGCCTTTTTTAACTATATGATATAAATAATAGTTATTATTTATTTGTCTCACATGCCATTGATCATAGCGATATGTCGGATCCGCCTTACTTTGAATCATCGACAATATATCCTTCAATTCATTTCGAATCATTTCACGTTCATTGAAGGTATAGTTGGATAATGAAGTTGTTACCAGATCATTATTAGCGGCGGAATAGACAAATAATGAGTCTATAATTTTATAATTGTTACTATCGGTTGACAGTTTGTTATACAACTGAACTTTAGCCGTATAATAAGGCTGGCTATCATCAGCCATCGGATGTTCTAATCGAAAGAAATCAGGCTCCGTCGCCAACGTATTGTAGAGATATTTGTCAACTTCGTCTAAATTTCGATCGACTTGGTCCATATATAAGTTAATGGTATGTAAATTAGATTGAAATACTTGCTTACGCACAACTTGTATTGCGTAATTATTGCTACTGATTAACAGGATAATTAACGGTAGGGTGGTCATTAAAAAGACAAAAATCAGCTTAGAGCGTAAAGATTTTAAATGATATCTTAAAAAAAACTTCATTTTAGACCCGCTCCCCCTGGTTGTTAAAACCGCTTACTGATAGTTTTATTCTATATGAAATAGAATCAAAACAAACTGGAAAATACTCCTGCAATGTATAGAAATCATCATCAGATTTTACTATCACGAAAATAGCTCACCATTGAAATTCCGCGACATCTCAGCTCGACCATCGGTGGCCGATGCAATCTTAGACACAAGGGAATCCTGGCGGAACCGTGAATACGTGCTGTCGAATTGTTCGATCCGTTCATGAATAACTTGCTGCAACTGATTGGAGAGTGGCTCAAGGGTTTCGATTTCCCAATTAGTTCATATAGCTTTGAACTTGAACAAGAATTTACTCTCGTTACTTGAGCGTTCCGTTAAGTAATTGGTCTTCCTTTGTATGTCGAGACCCTCCTTAGATTACTTTTCCATATCTTACACTTTTTATTTCCGTACTCGAACTATTGAACGGGAGCGCTGTAAGGAAATGAATGCAACGCCTGCAGCAACAAAGCTGATAAGGGCTAGCATATATATTTTCAAGGTGTTATTCATTGCTATTCTGCTACTCCTCAAACTATAAATAATAATAAACTTGCAAACAGGATCGCGACTTCTTTATGCAAAAGCCTGTAACTCAAGCAATAAGCGCTAAATACAAGGAGCAGATGCAATAAATGCATCTGCTCTTTATTTTGAAGAGTACTTGTAATGATTTTCTATTATTCAACCTTATTTTCCTAAATATCAAGTTTACGGGTACCGATCCATTTCACCATTTCAGGATCGCGATGCGAAAAGAACAGGCTCTGTTTCGTATCTAAGGCAGTAATCGACTCGATATCTGCTTGGTTCAATTCAAAATCAAAGATATTAAAGTTTTCGATGATTCTATCTTTACGTACCGACTTTGGAATCACAACGACTTCTCGTTGCGTCAACCAACGTAAAACCACCTGAGCAACGGATTTATGATACTTTTCAGCTATGGATACCAATACCTCATTCTGGAATAAGTTGTTTTTCCCTTCAGCAAATGGCGCCCAAGATTCGATCTGAACACGATTCTCTTTCATAAATGTTGCGTTTTCGATTTGTTGGTTGAACGGGTGGGTTTCAACCTGGTTTACAGCAGGAACGACCTCATTATGAAGAATCAAATCAATCAGACGATCCTCATGGAAGTTACTAACGCCAATTGCACGGACTTTTCCTTCACGATACAATTCCTCCATCGCACGCCAGGACCCATGCACATCGCCATATGGCTGATGAATTAAATACAAATCCAAATAATCCAATTGTAATCTATTCAGTGATTTTTCAAAGGCACGTTTTGTGCGCTCATAACCAGCATCCTGAACCCAAAGCTTTGTGGTGATAAATAATTCCTCTCTCGGAACGCCACTACGTTTGATTGCTCTGCCAACTGCTTCTTCATTTTGATAGGAGGCAGCGGTATCAATTAGTCGATAACCAGCCATAATAGCATCATAAACGCTTTGCTCACATTCATTATGATCTGTCATTTGAAAAACACCAAAACCAAGTATAGGCATCTCAACGCCATTGTTTAAATTTACTTTTTGCATATTAAACCCTCCACATTTTTTATAATTCTATTATGCCCCAGACATCAAAGTAATCGTTATAACAATCGTATCGAATGTTTGCCTAATACTCTCGCGCCAAAAAGGGACGATTACCTGAATCGGCAATCTGTCCCTATCTTTAAACTTAATTTATCGCGCTTATTTATCCAGATCTTTTTCTTTTAACCACGCAGAGAGCTTTTCCGCAACATCCTTATTGTTCAAATCTGACATTATAAAATGTGTATTCCCTTTTATGCCGATTTCAGGAAGATGTACAATGGTTACATCGCCGCCGTTACTGTTAACCAATTCTGCCCACTGTCGTGCTGATGCAAGAGAACGACTCCAAAAATCCTGCGAAGGTATGCCGGTTGCCTTATCAGGGATATTGTCCCCATAATAAACAATGATTGGAATTTTGGTCAGCTTCATAAAATCGTCCATTCCAATCCTACCAAAGGAATTCCCAGGATTTGTGTTAGGGTCAATAGGGAATGGGAACCCACCTGGTTCAATGGAGACAATTGCCTTTACATTTTCATTAGCAATCGCAGTCTGCCAACCAGTCATACCGCTTGCTGAGTGAGTAAATAAGATGCCAGGACCGGTTCGGTCAAATACATCAGACATGGCGGTAACCGTAGCATTCCTCTCAGTAGTAGTGCCGGTATCAGGCACCATCATGCGGAAAAACTGATCGAGCGACTTGCTGTCTTTTGGGAACTGCACACCATCATAATAATTAGGCCAGAGACCGATCCGGAATTGCGTGAACCATGTTTGATCGTCTGGAACTGCAGTTATCTGTCCAGCCCCAGTAACCTGTCCCGCCTCACCGCGACCGGGCTGATCGATGAGGTAAGTACTATAACCCTTCCTCAAGAAAATATTTGAAAAGCCCTCCCGACCGTCGGCTGTTGTTTGCCAACTCCGTCGTGATTGACCATAACCGTGAAGAAACACCATTGGATATTCATTTGCATTAACCGGAATTTGATAGAGTACATCAGCATGGTCGCCATGCCGAGTTTGACCGCCTTGAGCGGCCGTCCACGGCTGCATCGGATCAAATTTCCCATCACTTGTTTCAACTATACCACCGGCCGAAAAATTCCCTTGTTCCTTAATGACTAAAGCCCCATCAGTTTTAATATTGACGCTTGATGAACTCTCGTTCCATGTCACCTCTCTGCCAAGGGCTTCAGATAATGCACGAGCCGGAGCATATGTAAGCCCATTATAAATAAATGTTTCTGCATCTTTACCATTCGTATCGCGAGTGATTAATTCTTTGTCATCAACAGATATTTTTACTCCTCTTACTTCAATTGTCTTTTGAATAAAATCTCCTGCAGCGGTCACTGCACCTGTAGTCAGAAAAACCGTTGTCAAACTCAATGCAATAGTTGCCTTTCCAAATTTTTTCATATTTTCCTCCTCGTATTCCGTATCTCTCTAACTTTATAAATAAATTGTGAGAAAACTGTGAGAAGACTAGAAAATTTATATCTCCTCACTTCACCAATAGATCAATATTCATACTCCGGTTTTAAAAGTGATAAGAGTTCCTGATCATGGTTATATCCAACCAAAGGATTGTTATCAAAAAGCATTGTAGCTCCTTCTTTACGATCAAATGCTGGCCATTTCGGCAGATTATCCGTACTTGGGTCTCCGGTTTTCGCAAAATTAATCCATGCTTGGCTCATACGCTTTTCCAATGTTTTAGCTTCGTTACTGTCGCCAATTGTACTTGCCGATTTAACTATATTATGAAAAACAAATGGTATTTCTGCCCCGTGATTCGCAAGAAACCGTCCAGGTGCAACGGGAGACTCCCATGTGAACATATAGGCATAGACTGGCGCACCACTCTGATCTGCTTTATGGGACATAATCTTCAGGCTAGGCATACGAATCAAAGTATCGACGTAAAGAGCATCGGCTTTTGTCTTATACGGATAGGCTTCCAAAAATTTATTCGCTATCTCCCCTGCTTTATCTCCGTATTTTTCTTCCAATTTTGCGTCTACCTCTTTCTCACTCCAGGTCGTCTTATTTCCAGCCTGAGTTCCATTCGAATTTCCCATAAGGCTGAAGGCCTCCCACTCATTCAAATTCGTACCAATCATAAGCGGAATGTCTTTGCCTGCCTCTGCGAAAGAATCTTCTGTTACAGCGTTGGTAGGCATATAATCACCATCTACAACTGGTTCCCATTCCATAGCAAAACCACCAAATGGTCCTGGAATACTAAACTCGTTAGCTACCTGTTGAAGTGCCAGATTAGACTGTTGAGTCAGTTTTTCATAACCCACATTCTGTAAATCTTCGAAATTATCCTTTGTGATGCCAAGATTCTTTAGTGTCAACTCTGTTACCCGTTTGCTTGCCTCTTCTGATGTGAACTTTAAACCAACAGTCTCTGTCGTACCGCTTTGTACGATTCCCTTATGGAATAGTCCTTTTGCATATGGAGTCGTCATAAGTGCTAAAACCTTAGCTCCACCACCTGACTCTCCAAATACGGTAACATTAGCTAGATCCCCACCGAACTGCTCGATGTTGTCATGAATCCACTGTAGTGCGTCTACAATATCCATAATTCCAACATTTGCAGAATACTTATATTTATCTCCATAATCAGAAAGATCAAAGTGGCCCATAATATTCAGCCGGTGATTGACAGAAACAACAACCACATCACCATTACTGCTCAGATTCTCTCCATCATAGGTTGGACTGGTACTAGAAGCCCCTGATGCAAATCCACCACCATGCAGCCATACCATAACAGGTCTTTTTTCTTTATCACCGATGCCAGGTGTCCAGACATTTAAATTCTGAGAGTTGTTGTCCATAGTTGCACTACCCGAACCATCTGAATATCTTGCAAAGCCTGATCCTCCCTGTAAGGAGATGGGTCCATATGCAGATGCAGCTAATACACCTTCCCACGGTGTAACAGCTTCCGCCGGAACAAAGCGCTCCGTTGCCTGTGCATAAGGAACTCCATGATAGGTATAAATACCGTTACTCACATATCCCTGAATAGTACCTGCCTGTGTCTCAACGAGAGCTGTCTCCCCCATCTGTTCTGTTCCTTTTACAGCGGCCTGTTTAAACATAAAGGCAGCTTCCGCTCGGGTCGCATTAACTTTGGGTTCAAATTTGTTTCCGACCTTTACATTCACTACATCGTTCTCACCGCCCCAAGACACTGCACTGGATGCCGATGATGATGTGTTATTCATATCAGCAAATGTAGCTGTTCCGGCTGGTGCAGGACTATTTTTATACCGCCAAAGGATGGTTATTAGTTGTTCTCTCGTTATTGGATCATTCGTACCAAAAACATTATTTCCGTATCCACTTACGATCCCATTCTGATTTGCCCATGTAACGGCCTCGCTATACCATTCGCCGCTCTTCACATCCGTAAACGAAGATGTCCCTGTTACGGCAGGACTGCCGCTTGCACGATGTAACATCGTGACAACCATTGCACGACTTAACTCTGAATTAGGCGAGAACGCCGTCTCAGAAGTGCCAACCATTAATTCGTTTCTCACGCAATAGGCCACAGCTTCGGCATACCAGTCATTTGTTCGTACATCCGTAAATGTGCTTTTGCTTGCAGCGAGTTGTACGATATCTGTGCGAGCTGTTCCAGATGAATTATTCTCAGCTGCAGTACTGATTGATGCGACGGAGAGAACGAGCGTAGTCACTAACGTTGCTGCCACAATTCCTTTTTTCATTATGATATCTCCTCATGTTTTAATTGAAAATTGAAATTTTAAGAAGCGGCAGTAGTAACTTGTTTGTGTAAGCCAGCTCCTGAAACATGCATTGATTTTAATTTTTAAATGTGAGAAAACTGTGAGAAAACTAGCATATTTTCGATATGCCTCCTATTCCAACTAAATGTAAAAAAAGAAAGTGGCGAAATAAAATCGACGCCCCTTTCTTATTCATCTATATGGCACTTAAACCAGAATGTAGTAAGCCCTTTATCACAATCAACACCGTATGTCATTTGGTGAGCTTTTAAAAACGTACTAACAATAGATAGTCCAATTCCTGTTCCTTTTTTACGCCCTCCATGATGTTGACTGCGTTGGTATCTTTCCCAAATAACTTCTCGTTCCTCCACTGGAATAGGGTCACCTGGGTTAACTACAGATACCTTTACTACCTTGTCTGTTTTTTCTAAGATAACCGATATGATCCCTCTATTTAAGGTATGGTTAACAGCATTATTTAAAAGGTTTCGCATGACTTGACTGATTTTTAATGCATCCACAATAACAGGTATGTCGGTTATGTCTGTCTCTAGCTTTATTTGAATTTCGAACTCGTCTGCATTCTGCCCGCTACGGTCCACTTCAGACTCTACAATCTCATAGAGATTATAGCGTTCTAAGTTAAGTTGGACATATCCAGCTTGGACCTGAGAATAGTCCATGATATCACTGACCATTTCACTCATTCGTCCTGCTTCATTTATGATTAAGTCAAGATCGTTTGTACGTTTATTATCATCTTTCCAGTTTATATCTCGAACCATTTCAGCATACCCTTGGATTAATGCCAACGGTGAGCGTAACTCATGAGATACATTGGCTATAACTTCTTTACGCAGAATATCGACACGTTGTAAAGCTTTACCCAAATCTGCTACTGAATTGGACAATTGTCCTAGTTCATCGTTCATGAGAAGGTTCGGTGTTGCATGTAAGTCGCCTTTTGCCAGCTTGTCAACCGTATTCTTAATAATACGAATGGGTTTTACAAAGTGTCGTGATAGTAATGCCGCTAGCGCAGCAGCTATTATCGTCAAAACAACACTTAACATAACAAGTTGATTTCGATTTATACTTAAGACCGTTTGAAGTTGGTCAAGTGAATGAAACAAAAATATAGTTGCTTTTTGGCCATTATAAGTCACTGGAATTCCAGTTTCGAGAGCAATCGGATTAGAAGAAGCGCGAATAATTTTATTATAGGAATTTCCGTGTAAAATTTGTTCATATTCGGTGGTCTGCATGATATATTTTACAATCGCTGTCATCTGGTTCAATGACTCTGAATCCTCATATTTATGACCTAAGTTGTAAAAGGCAATTACCTTTGCATGACCATCAGCTAATACCATTTTCCCATTTGCTGCCTTGCTAAGAGACACAATTAATTGTTCGTTCTGGGCAAGATCTACTTCTTCAACATCATTCAAGATAGGTTGCATCCGACTTTGCACGTCCGCTACAGTTGCAGCAATAAAATTTTTCTCAAATAGAGAAATTTGAGCAACCCACATGAACGCTATCGCAAATACCACCAGCAGCATCATAATAAGCCATAAACGTATTACAATTTTGGATCTTATAGATGAATTTTTACATTTTTTGATTATATTCAAATTTATATCCGACTCCCCATATCGTTTGGATTAATTTGCGATAATCCCCTAAATGTTCGCGTAAAGATTTGATATGCGTATCAACTGTTCTAGGATCACCGTAATAATCATACCCCCAAACCTTGCTTAGAAGTCGCTCACGGCTGAGAACAAGGTTCTCATTGTGTGCCAGAAATAGGAGAAGGTCAAATTCCTTAGGCGGCAGGTTAAAAGATTTTTCTGCTGCTGTTACTGTCCTTGAACCAGGCGATATGCAGAGCTCACCAAAAGCCAACTTGTCACTGGCTTTGTTACCAGTACGTTTAAGTACTGCGCTAATCCTTGCCATTAATTCCTTTGGACTAAACGGTTTAACCAAATAGTCATCGGCTCCAAGATTGAAGCCTAGCAACTTGTCATATTCCTCGCTGCGAGATGTCAGCATGATGACGGGAACTTGACTTTCTTTTCGTATTTCCGCTAATGTTTCAAACCCGTCAAGCCCCGGCATCATCACATCCAGCACGACAATATCAAATTGTGTGCAATCTATTTTATTTAATGCTACTTGGCCGCACTCTGCTTCTTCACATTTAAAATTATCTAATTCAGCATAAGTGAGCACTAATTTTCGAAGATAAACATCATCATCAACAATCAATAATTTAGGCATTATGATCCCTTCTTTCGAGAACTATAATTTAGAATTAAGTTGTGAGAAAACTGTGAGAAATGCTCGAAAAAGCCAAGATTTTTTAGTTTTATATTAATCAACTCGGCTATTCCTTTATTATGCAACACGTAAAAGTGCAAACGGTATCTCATTCGTCTCAAATTAATGCCTATTCCTATCATTTAGATTCAATAACTGTTCTAATGTGAGAAAAAGGCTCGCCACTTTACACAGTGGCGAAGCCTTTTAATTAATAAGATTAAATACCCTGTAAATAATTACTGATGACTGCGCTCTAGTTGCATTATCTTTAGGTGCAAAACTATCGTTACTAACACCCTCAATAACGCCAATTTTCTGCATGGCTACTACAGCATCTGTTGCATATTGTGATATTTCAGAGCTATCTGCAAACTGTCTTACTGTTGCATTACCGCTTATTTTTGCATTTAACAATTGAATTGTCCTGTTGATCATGACGGCCATATCTTGTCTCGTTATCGAATCATTGATACCAAAACTGCCATCATCTTTACCATTCGTCACGCCTAATTTTTCCGCTGCCGCAATTGAGCTATAGTACCATTCACCTTGTTTAACGTCAGTGAGTGTGCTAACAGCACTATCATCATTTAAGTCAAAAGCTTGCATAAGAATCTTAATAAATTCCGCTCTGGTCACGTTATTATTAGGTGCAAAGATATTATCACTTACCCCGTTGACGACCTCTCTAGCTGCCAACTCTTCAATGCTTGCTTTCGCCCATTGCACATTGGCAATATCTCGGAAGCTAACATCGTTATACAACGTAACATATTTTCCTGCTTGGTCCGTATGGAAAGAAACCTTTCCAGCTGCTGCATCAAATTTACTGTTCTTAATCACTTCAAGCTTTCCGTCTTCATTAATAAAGTAAACGACAACCTTACCGGCGTCTTTATTGGCATCATTTAGTTTGTAATCCCATGTTACTTTGATATTTGTGGCATTTAGATTACTTAGTTCTCTTCCATCGACACTTAAATGGATATCATAAACTGGATTACTTCCAATTACATTCGATACATCCTGTGAAAGCCCACTCGCATCTTCTTTCTTTATGGAAAGTTGAACGTCTGTGGTTGATCTTTCAATCATATCCATGGGTAAAGACACATTTGCTATGCCTGTTTCAATAGTAATTGCCTGAATGCCTTGATTAGTCGCTAATAGAATTAACTCTGATGGAATCGTAATCGTAGCTTCGCTTGCATCTTTAGGAAGAGTTGTTGTGATTGTAGCTGTACCATCCTTGACTTGCTCAAGGGCACTCTTCATTTCTGTTTCTTTAACGATATAGCCAGTTGCTGGGGTTGTTACTTCTGTACCTGCATCAGGATTTCCAGGATTTCCAGGATTTCCGGGAGGATCAACTGGATCTACTGGAACTACTGGATCTGTTCCTGAACCTGTAATTGTAACAGATACAGCCTTGCCAACCTTATAGTCAGAGTCCAGCATTGAGTTAATCACAGGCTCGCGGATAATCTCGACAGAATCTAGCGTTACCGCTGCTGTACCAGGTGCTTTCGCTTTAAATGTAAAAGTACTTAATGGGACATCAGCCCCGGTTACCGTTGGAGTCCCCTTAGACTTTGAAAACCCCAGAGATATTCTATTGTTCTTAGCAATGATATTCGCGTTACCATCGGATATATCGGATTTTGCCGATACATATTCGACTTGGTTCATATCTACTACAAGGACTACTTCATACGCAAATAAGTTATCTACATTCTGGCTCTTTACCGCCACCTGAAATTCTTCTCCAGTACTTACACTGGAGGTACCTGATTCTATTGAAAAGGATGGGGTAATAGCAGCAAAAGCTGTACCCGTGAAAGCAAGTGATGAAACAACTATAGTATTGATCAATAGCCATGCAACTATTTTTTTTCTCATTGATAACACCTCTCTACTATTAGATAAGAGGGTAGTCTATCTACCCTCTTACTTCCTGCAATGCCACACCGCGTGCAGGGATCTGCACGCGGTGCAAATATTTAATATACCTTAGTTATTCACATACTTTCTTACAATATAGGCCATGTCAAAAAGCCCGATGCGACCGTCTTCATTAATGTCGGCAATCTTTATTCTATCCCAACCGCTGTCTCCTGCTTTTACGCCGTAGTTGCTATTGATGATGCCAAGGTCACCTATTCCATATCCCGGCAAAACATCTAGTATATTTCCATTAATAGTCAGGTTCTTGTTTGAACTTGCCGAAGTGACATTCCCCGCTCCATCGGAGATGGAACTGGTGATTGCAATCGTGCTTCGTCCATTGGATGCCAAAGATTTGAATTGGACATTCAAGATGTCTGCACTACCATTGATTGCATTTTGTGCTCCCAGGCTAGCGATGATAAACCTCACTTTTCCTGCTGCATTATCCACAATTTTTTCTTGAATAGCTGTCTTGTCACTGTCAATCTCCTGCGCATCCACAAAGGTAACCTTAGTAGGATCATAAGTGATGGTTACATCCTGGGCTGTTACGTTTGTCACACCGGAAATCGCGTAGACCAAGTTGAAGTTATCGTTATGCCCTGCCAGATAGGTTCCTTTAATAGAAGTCGTGGAGGATACAGTTACAAGTACGTTAGCTTTAACTGATGAACCGGCTACTGAACCCGATACTGTAAATGTTCCACTTTTTGCGTATAATTGCGGGTCAATGTTATCCCAAGTGACATTTACCATCGGGATTGTTCCATTACTGTTTATTGCTTGAACTGTTGCAGGAAGCGTAGGTGCCGTTCCTGCTTGTGTTGCTGCATAGGCTGAAACAAAACCAGTAATCGTATCTGTAGCATTAAATAGCGGTGATTGGAATTCGCTAATCGCTGGTGCATGCATAGCATCGTTTACTGTTTCAACGACGATTTCGTTTGGAACAGTTAAATTCTGAACGATTCTGATATCTTTTGAGGATGCTGCTGCATATACCACATATGTTCCTGGCTCAACAACCCAAGCTGAGCGTGCTACATCAAAGGATGCAAGGGATCTTGCATTCAGTTTCATGTTGAGCGTCTCAGTCGCGTTTGCTGCTAAATCACCTGTTTTCGCGAAGCCTTTCAATTCTTTAACAGGTTTTTGCATGGTTTTTCCTGGTGCTCCAACATACAACTGCACACTTTCCTTACCTGTTATATTACTTGTATTTTTAACATCAACGCTTGCTGTAATCTGGTCTGATGCATTTCTGATTGTACTTGAGCTCAGTTTCAAGTTGCTGTAGTTAAATGTTGAGTAGTTTGTACCATAACCAAATTCGTAAGATACCGGAACATTAAATGTATCATAATAACGATAGCCTACGAAGATGCCTTCACTGTACGTATTACCTGTAGTAGGTCCAAAGTTAGCCGCAGCTGGTGAATAAGGCTTGCTTGGATCATTATTATAGTTTCCTGAAGCAGCGATAGGCCATGAATCCGTCAATTTTCCTGATGGATTAGCTGCACCCGTCAGCACCTTCGCAATCGGTAATCCTGTTCCTTGTCCAGTTTCATTCACCATAATAATGGCATCTACTTTATTTTTCCAGCTTTCCATTTCAATCGGAGCACCCATATTCAGAACTACCACAAAAGCTTTCCCAGCAGCCTTCGTTTGAGTAGATGCCTGATCGATCAGATCTTGCTCTGCTTGGCTCAATCTATAAGCACCTAATGCATCCCCGTTATCTGAACCCTCAGCAGAGCCCCTGCGAATTGTCATTACAACAGTATCTGCCTGTGAGACCATACTTGCCACTTGGTCGTTAGTTGGCCAAATCTCATTTATAGCAGGATCTCCTGAAAAACCGGTAACAGCAAGAACGCTAGCACGTACACGGGTAACGATATCGGTTGAGTTAATAACAGTACCGTTCGTATATACACTAGATAAAGCCGCTGGTAACTGCATAGTGCCAGTTACGTTAGCATTCGTACTGCCGCTTCCAGTTCCACCTCTAACGATATTAACGTTACCTGTACCAAGTGCAAGAATATTTCCATTAGTAATCGGCAATGCAGGTTTGTTGTTAATCTTGTCATTCTTCAATATTGCCATAGAATCAATTGCAATTTTTTCTGCTATCACATTATTTGCAGCCTTATATGGGTTAGATAACCCTAATGGTTGACCTTTAAAGGTTAGAGATTTAACTACAAACTCAAGGATTCTTCTTACCGAAGTGTCAAGTTCAGCCATCGTAAGGAAACCATTGTTAACTGCATTCGTAATACCAGTGACAACATTGGCAGTTCCTGGCTGTGCACTGTCATTGCCTGCCTTGACCATATTTGCATATGCGTTTCCACCGTTAAGTTGACCAGTAAGGCTTGTCGTGTAGGGAGCATTGCCGTATCCCTGATAGTCTGACATTACAAATCCCTTGAATCCCCAATCATTTCTAAGAACAGTTGTCAACAGATCATGATCTTGAGCAGCACTGACACCGTTAATCTGGTTAAATGCAGTCATTAATGTCCAAGGCTGTGACTCTTTTACTACCGTTTCAAAAGGAGCTAAATAGATCTCACGCAGTGCTCTCTTGCTAATATTTGTAGGCAGGTTGGTTCTACCGTTTTCCTGTTCGTTGCCAACAAAATGCTTTAAGGATGTTCCTACACCCTCAGATTGAACACCATTGATTTCTGCTGCAGCCATTTTCCCTGTAAGATATGGATCTTCAGAATAATATTCAAAGTTTCTTCCATTACGAACATATCTATGAATGTTAACACCTGGCGCAAGAATGATATCAGCCCCAAAGTTGTACATTTCCTTGCCCCACGCTACACCCATGTCCTCCGATAATTCAGGATCCCATGTTGCTCCTCTTCCCGCAGCATTAGGCCACCATGTTGCATCTCTGTCATATGGTAGACCAGTAGCAGCATCAGTACCTGTTCGAGTAATCCGGACACCTGCAGGTCCATCAGCCCATGATGTAGCTGGAATCCCTAATCTAGGATTAGCTCGGCTATAGAAAGCCTGACCAGGAAGCCTTCCTCCACCACCATTTAGAAGTGTTGCTTTTTCAGTCAAAGTCATCTGACTGATAACTTTCTCAATCGTATCCGCAGCCAATACTTTAAAAGTAGGGTCGTACGGATAGCTTACATCTAGTATGGCGCTAGCCGCTCCAGTTGCAACAGAAATTGCTTTAATACGAACTGCATTATTACTTACTAAGCTACTATTAATTACAATTGGACCTGTATATAATGTGCTGCTTGTTGTTGGGTCACTTCCATTTGTCGTGTAGTAAATGCGACCGCTCGGTGTAGTACTTGTCAAAGTGATCTTTACTTGATCTCCAATGGTTGATCCCGTTGCAATATCGGCAGTTGGTGTAGTTGCAGTTATAACGTAGGCAAATGAAGCCACATTACTATTAAGCAACCCATCTGCCACAGCAATTGCTCGAATTGTCTGGGTTGAGCTTACAGAAATTGGTGATACATATAAAGTGCTTGACGTTGTTGGCGTTGAACCGTCTGTTGTATAATAGATTCTTGCACCAGCTCTTGTAGTGGCCAATGGAACCGTTTGTGTCGTGTTATAAGTATTTGGGGTTCTAGTAGTCGTTACAGCAGGCACTTGAGCAGTCGCACTATAGGTGTATGCGAAGGAAGCAATACTGCTGTTGGCAAGCCCATCTCTTACTGCAATTGCTCTGACAGTCAAAGGTAAATTCGCAGTTTGTACAGCATACACGGATCCATAGACGGAACCTAAAACTGAACTCGCTGTAGTAGGTGTTGACCCATCAGTTGTATAGTAAACTAATGCACCAGGCGTAGGAGTAGTCAACGTGAGATTAAAATCGCTAGCAATTGCCCCTGCAGCGACATTTGCGGTGATGTTTTCCACAGTTGTCAATCTGGTAAATACCATGGAATCAATTCTTGTATAGAAATTAATATCTGAAGTGATCGCAGCAGTTAATACTTGGTCACCTGCAGTCAAATCGAAATATTGGGTAGATGTAGTGCCAGTAGCTGGATAATTAAAAGAAGTCAACGTGCTCCCATAACCATCCTTTAAAATTATTAATGAATTTGAGTTACCCTGGGAAAGGTTAAAAACAACCCTGTACAATCCCGGTGTCGAAACACTGATAGGAAAACTCGTTACCTCGGTGCCACCTGGTACAGTTCCCGGAACTGGTGTTCCAGCGGCATGCGCAACCTGTCCAAACCCTGAACCGAACAACATGGTTATCATTAATGTAGCCATTAATATGATCGATGTCATTCTTCTGAAATTCTTACTCATTTCTCTTTCCTCCATTTCATAGCTTTACATATTTTGATAGCTGCAACCTTGTAACGTACAACTTTCAAAACCACGCTTTAATCACTCATAGATGCTATTTCGAACCTTTAACTACACGGTTTTATGATTTTTTCGCCCCCCTCCCCTATCATTCACGTTTAACTTTATGTACCGAATCCTGTATTTGGTGCCAAGACAACCCGCTTCCCTTTCCTTTCCATCACCTATTAAGCAACCTCACCACCACCTGCCTGTTGCTTGTATTTGTATTATATAACCACGACTTTTGAACTAATATAAGCATTCAGACTTCTGGTTATAACGATTCAGACTTCCTGTCTATCGACAAAAAAAGACAAAAAGAAACCACCTTACGATGGTTAGTCGCTTGGTGGCTGTAAAATTCACTTCTTCGCTGTTATCTGGTTATCGTTTGCACCGTTTGGTTGCCAGCCGCATCTCTTGCCCATACGGTAGTCGTTCCACTTCCAATCGTAATGTTTGGCCCGCTTAATGGCGGACCCGCCGCTCCCGATTCAAAATAGCTAGCATCTCGGTTTCCACTCTCGACATTTATTTGCGTAACGCCTACGTTATCCGTTGCTTTAATCGTAACGTTTAGTGGTAGTAGGTTGTTTGTATCATCATATGATAATGTAATTGTTGGTGCCGTAGTATCATTAACATTACAACTTGTAGTTTGCTCAAAATGACCTTCGCCATAACCTGTAAATGTTCCAATATAACCTTCGCCAGGATATTTAAAATAGGAACTTACACGCCAAGAGTTGCCCTTCGTAGAATCATCTCCTTGAACCTGTGAATATAAAATATCCGTTGAATAATTTTCAATGGCATTTTCAGTTGAAGCCACATAGTTTCCATTCAGAAAGAAATCACTGGTCACAATAATTCCGCTAGTGGGATAATAATTGTTTATAACATCCCATTCTTCCACTGGTACTTGAAAGCTATAATTCAGTATCCCGTCGCACGAATTTTCATTATATACGCCTACGGTAGCTGCGTGTGTGTTTGCGGCAAAACTTAACATAAACATGGATGCTAGAGCGAATCCGATACAGGTTTTCTTCATATTATTACCCACCTTCTGCGGCTGGAGTAGCCGCACTATTTTGAATTTGCTTACTTATCCCATTCTGATCTTTTTGAGAAGCTTCCGTGACTTCCATATAGGATACAACCTCCTTTCTATCATTTGTAAACTTAGCATTAATATGGATATATCTCCATACAAAATACTATCCCCTTCTATTAAAATTCTCTTGTATTTTAAGAAATCAGTTCGCCATGAAAATGCCGAAGGCTCTCGCACTCATCCTCAATTTTTTAATATAAACAAAAACCATGCCGTCAGTAAAACGGAGCATGGTAAGATCATGCTTATAGATTTATTCGATAACCAGCCCCCCAAACAGTTTCAATCATTCTCGGTTTAGAAGGGTCCTCTTCAATTTTTTCGCGGATCCGATTAATGTGAACTGTAACTGTGGCACTGTCACCTATATAATCATGCCCCCAAATTTTTTCGAAAAGCTGATCTTTGGAGAATACGATATTAGGGTTCATGGCAAGAAACTTTAGCAGTTCAAACTCTCGGTTAGGAAATTTGATTTCCTGTCCATCACGGTATACCTTCCAACTTCGGGTCATGATTTTCAAATTGCCAATTTGAATTCCGCTTTCTTCCGAAGTCCGAGAGGAAGCATTGGTTAGACGATTAAATCGATTCAAATGAGATTTGACTCTGGCCACTAGTTCCGCAGGGTCGAAAGGTTTTGCAATATAGTCATCCGCGCCCAAACCGAGGCCGCGAATTTTATCAATAGATTCCGTTTTGGCAGTCACCATAAGAATTGGGATTTCAGTCTGATCGCGAATTTCACGACAAATATCATAACCGCTGGATCCGGGAAGCATAAGATCTAGAATCAAGAGATCATAGTTGCCATCTAAGACAGCTCTCACTACCTTGCTGCCATCTGCCACAATTGCCGTTTCAAATCCGCTAATCTCCAAGTAATCCTTTTCCAGCATAGCGATTTCGGGATCATCTTCGGCAATCAAGATTTTCGTCATGCAGTATCTCCTCCTTTAGCTGAGGGTAAATTTATCATATCAGAGGCATCAGCTACCTCAGCTTGCTTCTTGATAAGTTCAATCACAGCGTTGAATCCATCGGGGGTACCGCTGGATCCCGCTAGGCGCCCCACTTTCACCTCTCAAAAAAGCTATTATCTGCTGCAAACCATCTTCCGCAAATACACATGTAGACAACATGAGGACACTGCCCACAGTAATGATAGATAACCTTTTTTTCATCACATGTTTCTCCCTACCTAACCTTCTCATCTGAAATAAATTTCAATGTATAATGCGCCCCAGCAATGTAAATACCCATAATAGATAAGAAATCAATTACAAAAGGTAAGATGGATTCATCCAATCCCATATACCCAAATGGATTATAAATAAGTAATCTAGCACCCATATCTCTTTCAAATGAAATCTGCACACCATAAACAACAATGAGTACCGCCAACAAACGAGTCGTAATTGTGCGAATGCGGCTTGAAGTGTTGATGCCCGTCATTTTCCTCACCGCGTTAATAATCCTTCCCCACGAGATTCCTATGTGAACAGACATGAGAATAAACGCCCAATAAGCACTCTGAACATGTATCTGCCTCATGATCATCTCCATATTTGTGGGACTAAAAGGAAATATGTCGCGTGAAATGGGCACTGCGCTGACCAATGCAACAACAATCGATAATAGAAAAAGCATATTTACTGTTATGCTAAGAATTTGTTGTACGGTATATGTTCCTCTACCAATTATTTTATACCATCTTCGATTTAAGAAATTGTGAACGGTAAACAATACAAATAAAACAACACCAACGATTTCATGGACCCTATTACCGGTAATGGGATAAGCCATCACTACTAACATCGCTACTGTCATAAGAAGGTCAATGACCAGCTTAATCAACATTTTGGGATTCACAGGCTTACCTCCATAACTTTTTATCTAAGATGACTTCTTGGATGTTATAGCAGACATATAATCTTTTAATGAATTTAACTCCCAATCTTCTAAAAGACTTGCATGTCTCAATTCTGTGTTTGTATCCAGCGATCCCGTAAAATCCTCAAGCTTGAAACTCTTCATCTGACTTAATGTGTATGTGAAGTCATCCCGTGACTGGCTAGCATGACAAGAAATGCAACTCTTTATATCTCGTTTGGTATTAAGTGACTTATCGCCAAGGTACGCCTGGAATCGCCAATCTCCGTTGCTCTTCTCAGAAGCGTTCTGATTCCATCCCGTACGCTTTTCCGAGACAAAAATGTCGGAAAGTACACCATCTCTATAAATCTCGAGCGTTAATGCGGTTCCGCTAGGGAACGGTTTTCCTGCTTTCACCGCTTCAATCGTTTCCCGACTCGCATAGAGTAACTCTTTTGTATTTCCACGAGTTACAGTCGTATAGAGCACACCTTTATCATAGTTCTCAGGAAGTTTGACTTGCTCATTGTTAGTTTCAGATGATTCCGCCTTCGGCGTAGTCTCTGTCTTTGTACTGTCGGTTTTAGCCCCCTCCGAATTCGGGGTATTGTTTGTCATTGTACTATCCATTGCAGTCTGCTCATCTTGCCGAGTACTGTTTGTCATGTCATTGTTGTTATTTCCACATGAGGAGAATGTTAAGGTAGTAACTAAACCAAGGGTAAGTAAAAATAGTTTTTTCAATGTTTTTCCTCCTCCAAAATAAGCAAATACGGCCTCTAAATCCCAAGATGCGTCCATTAGCTGAGTGGTGTCGGCCCAATCCGATTCTGCTCTTTAATCAGTTCAATAGCGGCATTGAAAGCGTCGGGCGTACGATTGAAACCTTTGAGTTGGTACACTTTAACCTCATCGATTCGCATCCCAACTACGGCCGCGGGAATCGTGTCGGCGAAGTGTTGCTGTAAGTCGAGGGATGTCGGATCTTTTGCAAGAGGAGTAATCTGGACGCCTTTGATGACGTCGCTAATCAAGGTTATGGTCACGGAGATGGACGAGTCACGGTTTCCGTATTTACCGATCGCCGTGTGGACACCATCTACATAGGTGGATTGTTTTCTCACTCCCACTATAGAACTGTGGAAACCGACTTTCGAGGGAAACGGCGACTGACCAACCGAAGCCATCTCCTTCGTCGAACATGCGACCATAAGAAAGGAAAAGGAAATCCCTAAGATCGTCGACATATTAATTTTTCGGCTCAAGTTAGTCATCTTCATAGCTTCTCCTTTCGATAGCCCCAAACGTGAACATCAACTTAACTTTTGCCCGTTTACCATGCGTTTAGAAATAATTTTTAGTACTGAAAAAAGCACGAAAGTAATCCATAACCATTCACTAAGGTGTCCCACAAGAAAATACCTCCATAATAAATTTAAAGCTTTGTAAAACCATCTTAGAAACTATTTGGCTATCACATCACATAATATCTATGATAAAAAAGAACCTTAAACTAGTGGATGATAAAATCTAAACAATTTCTAAATAAAAAAACATTACTTCCTTACTCTTTAGAGAGACAAGAAGCACCTCATTTTACCGCGGGTAACGTCATCGTAAATTTCAATCCCTTATTGTTTTCAGCGGCAACTGCTCCGCCTTGGGCCTCCATAATATATTTGACAATATATAATCCGAGACCGCTTCCATCACTTTTTTCGCTGCTTCTTGATTCATCGCCTCGGTAAAACTGTTCGAATAGATGCGGGAGCTTCTCGGGAGAGACACCATTTCCGTTATCTGCAAAGTAAAGCAATTCATTTTCGTTTTCACGAGCAACCTTTAAAGAGAGCTCTAACGGCTCTACTCCTGCATATTTCAGCGCATTCTCCACGAGATTGGCTAACACTTGCCGCATTTGTTCCGTGTCAATCCTGACTAAATGAATACCGCCAGATATCTCGACGCTGATCGATGCATGTTTATGCTTCAGATCATCTTGAATATCGCTAGCGAATTTCTGAGTAAATTTACCTAGATCTGTTTCTACCGGAAAAAACGGCAGATTACCTGTTTCTAGCTTTGAAAAATAAAACAATCTTTGCAGGAGAACATCCATATCTGAGGCTTTTTTGTAGGCAATGGAGAGATATTGCGCTTGTTTTTCTGGCGTCTTGGCGATTCCATCCCGCAAACCCTTGATATAACCTTTGACAGATGTGAGCGGCGTTCTTAAATCGTGGGAAATACCAGAGATCATGTCCGTACGGGCTTTTTCATAGGTGGCGTTTTTAATCTGTTCTCCTTTGAGAGATAGCTGCATCTGGTTGAAGGAGGTACATACGGTTTCAAATTCATCCTTGCCTGTATAGATGATCGGCGATGATAAATCACCTTCTTCAATACGCTTGGCACTTATCGTCAGTTGGTGGATGGGTGTCATGATGTACTTAACAAGACGCCTTGTAAGCAGCTGGCTAATGAGCAAAAGAATAGCAATGGCGATAAGTCCAACGAGCAAAAAGATAATCAAGAATTTTTGGAAATCGCTCCGATCGACACCAATTAACTGGTTATACATACTGTAGCTGACTGCAACCACAGCATAGGATTTATCTCCAACGGTTATTAGCTGACCAATTGATGTTACGCCATCTACAAAGAAAACGTTAAGCTGATCCTCGCTCAAATTTAGCGTTTTCAGAAAAGCTTTAATATAATCTTGCGGGTGACGTATATTACAGTAAATCAGTGAACTGCCTTGTGCGACACAGAGCCTATAATTATGTTTTGCAAGTGAAAGACTTAGCGATGACCAATCCTCAACGATTCCTTGATTTTGCTTCAAAATAGATTCAACGTTTAATATGTTAGGGTCAAGTTGATTATTTTTGCTGGTCGCTTTATGGTACATATTAATCATGATGCTTCCTATTACAAGCAATACTACCAATGACAGCAATACCATCAATGTATTAGAAATAAATATTCGCTTTCCCAGTTTCATAACAGCACCCTCTAAATTTTCTGAAGCTTTATAATAGCAGTCAATTATAAACTGCAATAGGAGATATTCTAAACAAAAGATAAACGACCAAACTAAGTTAGAGCCCTCACATGTAAAGAATAAAGGAGCAGTTGCCACGGCGGCTGAACTGCTCCTCGCTTTGTACAACATAGGATGTCCACAAATGGAAATTACCTATCTCGGTTCCCTCCCATGTTAACTAAATTCGCTTCGACGGGGGAGTGAGAACCATAGCCCGTCGAGCCATGCCAACTGCTGTTCGGTCAAGGCATTCGTGCCAGCAGCTTGCAAGCTAGCATCCAATTGCTCAGGACGGCTGGCGCCAATAATGGCGGAAGTAATGCCCTGCTGCTGCGTGACCCATTTTACGGCTGTCGTTACAGGATTCAAATTGTTCTCTCCACACCAGACCCGGTACCGATCAACTGCATCCAATGTCGCATCTTTCCAGTATCGCTCTTGGTACATGGCACCTGCATTGTTCCCAAGTCCAAACCGGGTCCCCTCTTCGATACGAGCATCCTTTCCATATCGGCCCGACAACATGCCGCCAGCAAGCGGGTTGTAGCTAATAATGCCAATCCCTTCATCAAGTGCCATGGGAACCAGGTCGTCCTCAATCATCCGAAACAACAGATTGTACCGCGGCTGAACGCTTACGATCCTGGCATAATTTTTCCGTTCCGCAATGCCGTTTGCCTTTGCAACCTGCCAAGAGCGCCAATTCGAAATCCCTATGTAACGGACTTTCCCTTGCTGGATAAGATCATCCAACGCGCGGAGCGTTTCATCCATGGGCGTATCCGAGTCGTATTGGTGAGCTTGGTAAAGGTCAAGATAGTCCGTCTTTAATCGCCGCAAGCTGTCCTCAACCGCAGTGAAGATATGCTTTCTACTCAAGCCCTTATCGTTGGGACCAGGTCCCATCGCACCAAAACACTTTGTAGCAAGCACAAGTTTGTCTCGTTTACCTTGCAGCCACTCACCAATGATCGACTCGGTTGCACCTGCGACGGCATGAGATTGTCTTCCAATCGGATACACATCGGCCGTATCGATGAAATTGACGCCAGTCTCATAGGCTTTGTCCAAAATATCGAAGGAAGCCGTTTTATCAGCCTGGTTGCCAAAGGTCATCGTTCCCAAGCATAGGTTGCTTACTTTTAATCCTGTTTTTCCGAGCGAACGAAATTCCATCAGATCACCTCTCATTTTTCAGCAGCAAATACTTCTTTTGCTACCATAATGGCTGACATTGCCTTTGGCCAACCTGCATAGAAGGCAAGATGGGTCATCACTTCAATTAGCTCTTTTTCCGACAGACCATTTTGTTTTGCCAAATTTAAATGATTTTTCATCTGCTGCGTATTTCCGCCTGTGATTAAGCTCGCTATGGTAATCAAACTACGGTCGCGTGGAGAAAGTTCCTCACGCTTCCATACATCTCCAAATAATACTTCATCGGTTAGTTCAACCAACTTGGGTGCAAAATCTCCGATCGCTTTCTGAGCAATAGTAAGTTCTTTGGAATCCGACATTTTTATATCGCTCCTTTTCCTTCTTATTATATAAATGGTTGCTAAACCTCTGCCTGCGAAAATAAGCACAACATTATTATGCTACAAATTTATAAGAGAACGTTATCACATTCGTCTCAAATGATTGCCTAATCCTCTCCGCCACTACTTTTGCAATTGACGATTGTTATATTATAATGAGAATATCCAAGGGCAACTCGCAAGGAGGAGAATATGTTAGGACGAATTGAAAACCTACAGAATGAACTCGCCGAACTGATTGAGCGACATGCGAGTCATGACGGTGTTTACGAGACAGCGATTCCATCTTTATTTATTATTCGTGCCTCGCAAGCGTCTCAGCCCGTCTACAGAGTATACAAACCTTGCTTATGTTTCATCGCTCGAGGTTATAAAGATGTAATACTTTCCCAAGAACGATTTGAGTATGGACCTGCCGACTATCTGGTTTCGTCCATGAACTTGCCAGTGATCGGTCGCGTTATAAAAGCTTCACCCGATGAGCCTTATCTTAGCTTAAAGCTGGAGTTTACGGAGAATCAAATATTAGAAGTATTAAATGAGGGACACATCCAAATTGCCCCGCAAGAAGGTACAAAACGGGCGATGTTTGTCGGCGAGATCGAGTTATCCATATTAGATGCGATCATGAGATTGTCTCGATTACTGGACAATCCGAAAGACATTCCGTATCTTGCTCCCTTCTACACGAAAGAAATCTTATATAGACTTCTTCAAGGGCAGTACGGTATTACGTTGGCGCAAATCGCGATGGAAGGTAGTAGCACCTACCGAATCCGAGAGGCTATCGATCAAATTATTAATAACATGGATAAGTCTTTACGAATTGAGGAGCTTGCGGAAATAGCCAATATGGGGATTTCTACGTTTCACAGACAGTTTAAAGAAGTAACGGCCATGAGTCCACTTCAGTTTCAAAAACAACTGCGATTACAGGAAGCCCGGCGCCTATTAATGTCTGAATCGACGGATGCTGCCGATGTAGCTTTCCGAGTAGGCTATGAAAGTGCATCGCAGTTTAGCCGTGAATATTCACGTATGTTTGGTTATCCACCTAAAGAAGATATAAAGCGCTTGAAGGCGGGCTACGACCAAAGAGTCCACGCTTGAATCAAGCAAAACAGGAGCAGTAGCCCTATGAACAGCCCCCGTCAAGTAAACAGTACAAATTATAAAAATTATTTAAGCGGCCTTGTTCCTGAATTCCATTGGACTAAGGCCGTTTAATTTTGCTTGTAATCGTTCGTTATTGTAAAAATGGATGTAGTTATCGACGTCCTTCTTGAGATCCTGAAAGGTTTCATACTTGTGTAAATAATACTTCTCACATTTTAGAGTCCCCCAGAAAGATTCCATCGGGCCGTTATCAATGCATCGACCAACTCGAGACATGCTCTGAGACAGCTCATTTTGGTCCAAGAGCTTTTTGAAGTCCAACGACATGTATTGAAATCCACGATAACGTTGCTCCAACTCTGGATGAAAGCCTCGTATGTTCGTGTTTCCCATAATTGTTTGTGCAGTTTTGACTGACCAGTATGCATTATGGTTAATCTTTGCCGCACACCTTCTTATTTCTTTTATTTCTTGAAACTATGTAATCCGTAACCAATCTATATCAGCGTAGCCGCTGACAGCTCCTTTACCCTGACCAATACAGAACAGACCTATTTTGGCCCCTACCCAGCCGCCGGGAACCGCCTCGAAACGGTCGCCAATTGACGCATAAGTGATGCCGTCCACGCTATACTCAAATGCACATACAGCTTCCAGTTCCACGTTGACGCGGAGGTACACCGTGTTAACACCGGCCGGAAGCTCTCCTTCAGCCTGTGTTTCCTCAGCTGATCCCGCCTTACTGCCCCGTCCCTGCACGAAAACAAGCTTTAACCCGCTATTAGCTGGCTTCAACGCGAGATAACGATAATCATGCCCGAATATCGTTAAACCTGCTAGCTCGTTCTCGTTCCCTGGTGCAAACGTCAGCTTCGCCGTTGCCGTAAAAACCGGCGCTGGGAACTTCTGACACAGCACATTCGAGGCAGGGTACAGCGTGCGCACGCCTTCCCGCAGCTCCTGTGCATACAATCGCAAATGCCCTGGCTTCGCATGCAGGGAATACCATTCCGGCTTCGCATTGCCTTGCCATTGCCATTGCAAGCCAAGGAAGGAGCTATCGAAGTTATCGCTCGTCGCCGGAACAACAAACGGCCATTCACGCCCGACATTCGGCTTCGCATACTCAAGCACCGGCTCGCCGACCCCGTCTCCGTTCTTATCCACCCCCATGATCGGCCAGTCGTCGACCCACTGCATCGGCTGCAAATGGATGATCCGCCCGTACGCCTCACGGTCCTGGAAGTGAATGAACCACGATTCGCCGGAATCAAGATCGACGTAGCCGCCTTGATGCGGACCGTTTACCTCGGTATCGCCTTGATGCAAGACGATTTTATCCTCATATGGCCCCATAATGTGCTTCGATCGGAAAATCGCCTGCCAACCCGTCGGTACGCCTCCTGCTGGTGCAAAGATGAAATAGTAACCGTTGCGCTTATAAAGCTTAGGTCCCTCCAGCGTAGGATGCTCCAAGGTACCATCGTAGACGATCTCGCCATCGTCCAGCAAGGAGGTTCCCTCCGGGTGCATCCTGCACATTTTGAGCTTATGCTTGATCCCGCAGCGGCTATTGGCAAACGCATGAATCAAATACGCTTGACCGTCTTCGTCCCAGAAAGGACATGGATCGATCCAACCTTTCACTTCCTTCACCATATGCAGCGGTGTCCACGGCCCCGCAGGATCTACAGCCGTCGTCATATAGATGCCCTCATCCGGCGCGCTGAAAAAGATCCAGAATTTTCCCTCATGGTATCGGATACTCGGTGCCCAAACTCCATCGCCATGCCGAACGCCATCGTCATAGCCCCCGGGAAGTCTATCCACCGCATGCCCGATCAACGTCCAATTCACGAGATCTTTCGAGTGCAGAACCGGAAGCCCTGGTGAGCTGGCAAAGCTGGAAGCCGTCATGTAGAAATCCTCCCCGACACGCACGATATCCGGGTCCGAGTAGTCTGCGTACAGAATTGGATTACGAAACCGCCCATTCCCCAGATTGGCATACCAAGCTGAAGTCTGCACCACCTTGGTCGGAACCTCGTCACCTTCACTTACAACGCGGAGCGACGGCGCTGTCAGCGGATCGCGGCACTCGATCCCTGAGGATGAATCGCCTGAGACGGCGAGCAACGTATCTTCATCTTTCCCGCCCGTTCCGCCTAAACGCGTCACCTTCACGTCCTGGCACTGGTGCAGCTTCACCAGCGGTCCCTCCTCGGTGTACAACCGGAGGTCTTCCAGTCTAAGCTTCTTCGCGTTGTGGCACACGACGCCCGTCCGTACTGTCGCGTTGTAATTGTAGACAGACACGCCCTCAAGCGGCATTTCCGCGAGTCCATTAACTAAAAAAGCATGTTCCGCACCGGTACAATCAATATCCCTAAACGTAATATTGCGGAACACCGGTGTTTCCTCCGTAACCGCGTATCGATTTTCCTGTAAGATCCCTGAACCTTCTACCCCTGCATAAAAGAGATTGAAGGAGATGGCGTCACCGACAATGTCCGTCATGCGAATCCGTTCGACGAGAATCTCCTCGACGACGCCTCCGCGCCCGCGGGCGCTTTTAAACCGAAGCCCGATATCCGTACCCATAAACGTACAATCGGTGATGTGAACGCGCCGAACACCACCGGACATCTCGCTGCCGATGACGAAGCCGCCGTGTCCATGATAGACGGTGCAGTGCTTGATCGTGACGTATTCGCACGGCAGGCCGAGCGCCCGTCCAGGTGCGTCTTTGCCTGATTTCAGGCAGATCGCATCGTCCCCTACGTCAAATGTGCAACCCTCGATGATTGCATAGCGGCAGGACTCCAGGTCAAGCCCATCGCCGTTTTGCGCAAACCATGGATTCCGCACCGTGACATGACGGATAGTAACATGCTCCGATCCCCACGGATGCAGATTCCATGCGGGTGAGTTTTGAAACGTCGGTCCCTCAAGCAGAATACGGCTGCATCTCCGAAAGCTAAGCAGATTCGGACGTAAGTAATCGCGGTACGGCAAGTAGGCTTCAGCATCCTGCATGCCTTCCTGTATCAACCGCTCGACGTTTGCGCGCCCCGCCATCGCCGCATTGGACGGCCACCACATCTCGTCCGATTCATCGACGATGCCACCTGAGCCGATTAGACGCTCCCACTGTAGATCTGTCATTTTCCAGCGTTTAACCGGCCGCCACGCTTCGCCTCCTCCGTCATATATGCCTTGCCCCGTCAGCGCAATATGCTCCGCGCCCTCCGCATCCAGCGGGGATTGACAACGGACCGATGGCTTCCCCTCAAAGGTGGACGCGATCAACGGATAGTCCTCGAAACGCTTGCTGAACAGCACCATGGCCCCTATCTCCGCATGCAGTTCCAATCGGCTCGTGAGTGTAAGCGGCCCAGTAAGCCATAGCCCGGCCGGAATGACCACCTTGCCTCCTCCCACTTGTGCGCACGCTTCAATCGCCTGGTGGAAAGCTTGCGTATTGTCGAATCGTCCATCGCCTACCGCCCCGAAATCCGTCAAGTTCACCGTAAAATTAGGAATTTCGGGAAGCAGCACTGCTGGCATCTCCCATTTGGGAGCAGCAATTTTCTCCAGTATCATCATCATCGTTTCCTCTCTCATCTCCAAAATGTGTCCCCTATCTACATACCGACGTATTCAAAATAATCAAAATCCGCGTAATTTGAGCTCGCCTCTCCATTCCCGCTGGCAAACAGTCCGATATACGCCCCGACGAAGCCTCCTGCCTTATCCGCACTTAGCACGGTCCCGTCCGCCTGCTCGACGACCGTTTCCCACTTCTCCGCTTCCTTCGCAACGTCGAATCGCAGCAATTGCCCGATGGCTTCGAGCTTTAAGTACATCTTTCCTGCTTCCATCACTTTAGAGCCTAGCTCTGTTTCAACGCCGTTTTCGCGACAGATGACGCGAACGACGGCTTGACCAGTACTCAAAGAGGCACATTCGAACCGATATTGAAAGTTGTGATTCTGCAGCGCCACGAGGCCGGCTGTTTCCGCCCTCCCCTTCGGTGTAAATTCCATCGCCGCACGTACCGCATAGGAGATATGCTGCTGCCTGCGGCCAACAAAGCTCGGATTGACTTCCATCGTCATCGTCTCCGGCTTGAGCTTCAAGCGCAAATGTCCAGGACGTTCCGTCAAGCTCCAGAATGGACCGCGTGGCGTCCGGATAAAGTTCCACCGCTCCTCGAGCACCGGCGCGTCGAAATGATCGCAGACCGGCAAGGACGGCCAGCGCTTCTCCGGTAAATTCGGAGCCTCCATCTCCCATTCGACTATGCCTTTTCCGGGATTAACTACCGGCCAACCATTCTCCCACAAGACTGGCACGAGGAACGTTTCCCGGCCCATGTTCCGGTAAGGCCCGCCATAAGGCCGTGAGGCGAGGCAGACCATCCACCAGTCGCCATTCTGCGTTTCTACAAGGTCGGCGTGACCGACATTGACGATCCCGTACCCGAAACCCAAGTGCCGATGGGTCAGAATCGGGTTCATTTTGCAATTCTCATAAGGTCCTGCGAGACTGGTGCTGCGGGCAATCGTCACGGAATGCGTAAAGCCGGTGCCGCCTTCAGCGATAACCAGATAATAATAGCCGTTGATTTTGTACAAATGCGGTCCTTCCTGCGCGTGAATCTGCTTTAAAGCGCCGTCCCACAAGCTCAGCTTTGGTCCTGTAAGCTGCTTCGTCTCCAGATCCAGCTCCTGCAGCCAGATTTCCATATGCTTCGGATACTGCTGGCCCTCGGGAGGGACACGGTTTCCGGTGTAATACACTTTCCCGCCATCGTCAAAAAACAAAGATGGATCGATCCCTGGCGCATCGCTTAACCAATACGGCTCCGACCAGTCTCCAGCAGGATCTGTCGCGGTGACAAAGAAATTTTTTCGCGCTCCTGTGGCGCTCTCCACAAACGTCGTAATCATGTAAAAAATGCCTTCATGGTACCGGATCGTCGGCGCATAAATCCCTCGGGACGCAGGCGTTCCATCCAGATTTAACTGGGAAGGCCGATCGAGGACATGCCCGATTTGCCTCCAGTTGACTAAGTCCTTGCTATGAAAAATCGGCACGCCGGGAAAATATTCAAAAGTCGACGTGACCATGTAATAGTCTTCACCAACACGACAAATCGAAGGATCTGGGTAGAATCCTGGCAGAATCGGATTGCGAAACATTCGCATAAGTTCAGCTCCTTTATTACGTATAACATGAAGTGAAACTCCGGAGTCCCATCAGGCCCCCAGAGTTTGTTCACTCCCTCTAACTACCTTTTGTCCAACTGGCAATCAGGGCATTCACGTCCGTGCGGAGAATCTCCTTCGCTTGTTCAGAGACATGCTGCTGCAAAGCTTGGTTATTCAAATGCTCGAGAAAATCCTGCAAATGCTTCACCGCCTGATTCCCATGTCCCTTCCTCCATTGACTTTCTGCTTGATCCAAATTGTTGCTTAATTGCGCCAGCATTGGCCCGCGCACATCGCCTGATTGGCGATAGCGCTCGATCAGATTGCGGATCGACTCCGCGCTTGTGACGACTTTGACAGTATACTGCGCTGCTAATGTATTGCCGGCGTTATCCACAACTGTCACCAAAATCACATAATTTCCTTGCTGCCCCGCCCAATCCAGTACAGTTCCCAGCGAATAAGGCTGCCCATCCACCGTCACGGACTGCAGCTTCACGCCTGACAAAGCGTCCGCTGTCTGCAGCTGAAGTGCAAAAGGTTGACTGTCAGGAAGGTCGAGGACACTATCCAGCGGCTTTCCGTACACCGAAGCAATAACTGTCGGGAGCGTTCGATCAATCCAAACACTGGATGTATGCACAGCTTCGGTATTCCCTGTTCCATCGACACTATAATAGCTCAGCGAATGCTTCCCTTCTGTCTGGAAGCGGATTGAATCGCCTTCCTCCCATGTTAGCAAAGCGCCTCCGTCGATGGCATAAAACGTTGCCGCAACACCCGACAAGTTGTCGGAAGCAGAGAGTCGAACGACAACCTCTTGATTCACCCAACCCGCAGGAGCATCGTCAGTCGTTCTTGGCGCCTCTTGATCCGGCGCTGCGAAGATGACTTGATACGTCCGTTCACTGCCGTCTTGGGCTGTGACGCGAACGACGGCCGCACCCGGCACGGCTGCCGCTTGAAGCACTTCAACTTGTGATTTCCCTGACCCTGCTGTTGCGGCAACGACAGGAACGGCTCCAACTGCTGTAAGATCAATCTGATACACCGTCTTCTGCGGCGAGAACTCCCGTACGGAGACGCCGTTCACCGTTAGACTCGCCAGATCGCGGTTGCCGTCCGGCAGAACCGTCTGCGCGAGCGGATTCCAACCGTCGCTGCCGTTAAACACGTTAGCCGGCAGATAGAGCGTTGCCTCCTCCGGCGTCAATTGCTTCGCCCAACTGAAGCGGCTCTTCGCATTCGCTCCAGGGCCATAGCTGGCGAATTCGCCGTAGCGCGCTGTTTTCTCATTGAGCGGATTGCTCCAGTTATTCCAACCGGTTGGCGCAATATGCTCACCGATATAGCTGTTGATATAGATAACGTTGGCGTCGGCACGCCAAGGTCTGCCCAGCGCAACACCGGTAATGCCCTGTTCCGCCGTAATCCGGCTGTTCAGGAACACATAGCCCTGCTTGCCTGCTGCCGTCGACGCCGCAGTCACATAGCCGCCGCCTAAGCTGTGTATCGTGCTGTTTTCAAAGACTGCCGCAGCATTTCCGAAAATGAAGTCCACTGTACCCGCAATATAGCTGTCGACATAATAGTGCCGGCCGTTGTTCGCATAGAGCGTATCTTGATAGCCTAGTAACCGGACATCGCGGAAAGTAAGACGATCCGCATTCGCATACAGCGCAACAGCCTGACCTGCTGTCATCCCTGCATCATTCTGAATCGTCAGATGCTCAGCTGTGAAATCGCTCGCTTGTACGCGGAAGCTATAGCTGCCAGACGTCCCCAGCGCATTGCCGTTCGCATCCAGCGTGCTGGCGGCATCGCCGTAGACGAGTACTGTGCCTTCTCGGCTTTCGCCGATCATCCGTACCTTAACCTTCGAGGACGGGAGATCCAGCTTTTCACGATAAACACCGTTCTTGATCTTAATGATCGTTGGTGTGGCACTATTCGCCGGTACCGCATTGATGGCGTCTTGCACCTTCGTATATTGCCCGCTTCCATCCGCCGCAACGGTAATGACCGATGCCGGCACTTCCTGAACGGTGGCGGAGCCTTGCCCTTCCCCAGCTTCATTCAACGCCGTCACGCGATACACATACGATTTACCGTTGATCAGCCCCGTGTCCGTAAAGCGCGCTGCAGTCAAGCCTTGCGCGATAGTAGCAAAAGCCCCATCCGGCGAATCACTACGTTTCACGGCATAGGAAGCCGCGCCAGGCACTGCTGTCCAACTGAGCGCCATACTGCCATTCCCCGGCTCTGCAACCAGACCCGTTGGACCAGCCAACGTACCATCTTCAGCCGACGGACGTACACCAATCGCATCTGAAGGTAAGCTGTTCGCGTGGCTATTCGTTGCTGTCACCTTGTAGTAAGCAGGCGAACCGTTCACTAAGCCTGAATCCACATAGGAAATACCGGTTACATGATCGGCAATGACCGTGAAAGGCCCATTCGCCTGCTGAGCGCGCTGCAAGATATAGAACTCGGCGCCATCGACTGCCCCCCACTGCAGGCTGGCTGCTTGAGGCATCGGCTGTGCCGTTACAATCGGTGTGGCAAGGTGGCCATACGGCGTAGCCGTGATGACAGTCGAATTCTCCCCTTCACCGCCGATACTTGTTGCTGAAACGACATAGTAATACGTCGTCCCGTTATCGAGACCGCCGTCGCGATAAGACGTCGTCGTGATGCCGCTGCCTACTGCGGTCCACGGACCTGACGGGCTTGCGCTTCTTTTGACTGTATAGCTCGTTGCATACGTGACGCTTTCCCAAGCCAGATCGACCTGCGCATTGCGCCCTGCCGACGTTAACCCTGCAGGTGCAGCTGGTTTCACGGCCGATACCGAAGGCGTCGCCGTTGCTTGATTGGAAACGCCGCTTTCCCCTGTCACGCCTGTTGCTGTGATGACATAGTAGTAAGTCGTGCCATTGACGACTGTTTCATCGACATACGCAACGTCGGTGAGTCCTGCAGCGACTGTTGCAAACGGTCCGCCATCCGTTGTGCTCCGCTTAACATTATAGGCGGACGCTCCGTCGGCTGCCGACCAAGCCAACTGCACTTTGCCGTTGCCGGCAGTCGCTGTCAATCCTTTTGGCGTCTCAACCGGCTCCACGTAAACTTTTAAATTATCGTAATACATCGTCCCTTTGCCTGTTCCCGGCGTTTTCGCCGAAATGCGGGCAATGCCCGATGTTCGGAGATCCGCTTGCAACGGCGCTTGTTCAACTAAGTTGTTATTGATGTAAATGTCCGCCGTTTGCGCCCCGACATTGGCAACCACCTTCAAATTGAGCCATTGATTGTTCGCAGGCGGGTCGATCAACTTATAATCTGCGCTATTTTTCTTATACACAAGCGTGTAATTCGCTTCTGCCGCAGGCGCAGTCGGCTTGCGGAGCTGGAAGGACAGCGCCGTCTTGCTGCCGGACTCATCCTGCAGATTCAGCACGGTAGAGGTCCCCGGCCACCCAGGTGAGGAGATATCGACCTCAAGGACGAATTTCCCTGTTTGTGGAGCAAATTTACGAATGAGCTCTGTACTGCCGACGCCATTGTCATACAGGATTAACGCTTGCTTGGACGTATTACCTGTCAAGTTCGCAGGAACATCGGTCACGACGACTTTGTGATCGGCATCCTGAGGGATCGGCGTGAACGTATAGCCCGCAGGTGTCGTACCCAGCGCCTCCGCTTCGAAATCCTCGTCGACATAATAGATCGTCTCCGGCTCACCATCTGGAACTGCACTTACCTCCGCAGAGTTAAAGCTAGTGCCGATGGCATTTTGGGCAGTAACGACATAGTAATAGGACTTGCCCGGAATTAAGTTCAAATCCGTATAAGTCGGTGCTGCAATCCCCTCTGCGATTTTGGCATATGGACCGCCAGGCATTTCGCTGCGATAAATGTGATAAGCTGTAGCGCTTGGAATCCCAGTCCAAGCTAAGCTTACAGACTTGGTCCCTGCTGTCGCTGTCAATCCACTAGGTGCCGTCGGAAAGTCCTTATCTAACGAGTGTACGGCTGCTTGTGAGAAATCCGAGGCATTATATTTATTCACATCATCGTCCACTTTGGCGGCATCTGCTGCCAAACCGACATAGACGGTCTCCGCCATCGGAAGCGTAATCATGTCAATCACGGACCAGTCAGTTCCGTTTTCCGAAACTAAGGAGGTGAACTGGTCGCCTAAACGAACGAGCTTCACCCAATAAGGCGTATTGATAAAATCTTCCGGCTCGACACGGTTCACCGTACCGCCTACCGACGTGCGGTTGAACACGATGCTTTTCTTGCCGTATTTCACATAGGAAACCATCAACGCTGCAAATTTGGAAGAAGCGCTCAGGTTCTCGCGAATCATTACGCCAGCTTCCGCCTCGTCGTCGGTTGCCGTAATCTTGTCAACGCGAGTCACAATCTCGCCATTTCCTGTCAACGGCTGGTAAGCAAAATGGAAGTTGTCTGCTGCTCCCCAGATATCCCCGGCCGATTTCACCGTAACCTGTGTCGCCGATGCTCCTAATTGCGTGTGGCCGGCGATCCCCGGGGCCCCGATGTCTTGGGATTGCCATGGCGCAGTGCTGCCTGGTTTATTCACATGAACCGCAACGTTGCTCGACTGCGTGGACGTACCGGTGTTATCAATAGCGCGGATCGTAAGGAAATACGTGCCGTCCTGGACATTTTTCCACGTATACGCGTACGGAGCAGTTGTATCCTCGCCCAGCTTGACATCGTTCAGGTAAAATTCCACTTTCGCCACGGAACCGTCGGCATCCGCTGCGGTTGCAGTAATCTCAACATCCGTGCCGGCTGTCACTAGCGTATTGTCCGAAGGAGACGCGATTGCCGCCGTCGGATTCGCCGATCCGTTACCGGTGATGCCGTTTAAATAGACTTCCAGGTTGAGATAGCCTGACGCATGCATCGCATTGCGGTCTGCAGGATCGTTCGGGTTCAGCTGATGAGCCAGCTCCCATTCATCCGGCATGCCGTCATGATCGCTGTCCGCTTGCGTCGAAACTGCCTGCGTAAACTCGGGGTATCCGCCAACCTCACGCTGTGAGTTAATGTGGCGCCCTGTTCCATTCCGAACATCCTGAACGATACGGGCATCCGTCGCATCCCTCATCGGCACTGTCGCCCCAGCTTGTGCAAGTACGTGTGCGTAGGCGGCTTCTGCCGATTCAGGCGCAACCGGCTGCGGCATGACAACCGGCGAACTCAGCTTCGAAGCCGGATTCGCGAGAACCCCGACACCCTTCCAATTGTCCGCTGTTACTGCAGGCGAGCCATGCATGATATTGCCGCCTACGAAGAGGCGGGTATCCGCACTCACATCCAGGAAAACCATCTCGCGAGCGTTACCATAAGTGCTCGGTCCATACTTGTAGTAATTATTGCGCAAGTTATAACGGCCCTGCTCCCCACCGTAGGAAGAGAAGAAGCCCCAATCATAAATCACGTTGTTGTACATATCCGTCGGGAAGTTCGGAGACCCGGCAAATCGTGGATTCCGGCTGACGTTATGCGCAATCAGATTGTGATGGAACGTGGCGTTGTTCCCGCCCCAAATGCCCGCATACCCGTGACGGCCTTTCTGATGGGACGTCATCAACATACTTTCCGACGCAATCGACCACTGTACCGTCGTGTTCTCATTTACATACATACTGAGGACTTCATCTACCGACCAGCTAAACGAACTGTGATCGATGAGGATGTTCTTATGGTAGCGACCGCCGAACGCATCGTCCTCGCTTGGATAACGATCGCCAAGCCGGAATCGCATATATCGCATAATGAGGTTATCCGCCTCAAAATAAGTGGCATAATCGGACACCGTGATCCCTTCGCCCGGGGCCGTTTGTCCGGCTATGGTCAGGTTCGCGCCGGTAATCTTCAGCGGCGATTGCAGATGAATCGTGCCGCCAACCCGGAATACGATCGTGGTATTGCTAAGCGCAACCCCTTCCCGCAACGAGCCTGGGCCGGAATCCGCCAGCGTCGTCACCTCATAGACGCTGCCGCCTCTGCCGCCGGTCGTATACATACCGCCGCCTTCGGCTCCTGGGAATGCAGGGGTACCGTCACTTACCAAGCGCCACTTTTGCGTTTCCAGGCCTTGATACGCTTCAAGACGAACGCGCCGTTCGTCTGCGTCAAGCGTCAAGACTTTAGATGTATCCGTTTTACTTGCAATTTTGTACCGGACATAGCCCTCTTCGTTCAGAGGCTCCACCGGGATGAATTGCCAGAGCTGCTCCTCTTTGGCTGCCTCCTCATAGAGCACGGTATCTCCTGCGAGTGTCCACGCCTTCGGTGACAGCAGTTTCTGGGTCGTCATATTGACGAGCTTATAATTGATGCCGTCCGCAGAATCCAAGCGCCAGCGCTCATTCGTTTGATTTTGCGTAAACCAGACGTTGATCGGATCATTGTTGCTGTAGCCACTAATATTGATGTTATCGCCATTCGCACCTACAATCCTGAATTCCTGAAAAGGAGCGGCGACCGATACGGCCGCCTCCTCCGCTGAAACCTTTGATTCCGGCAAGGCAATTGCACTCACCATGGATACAAGTAAGGATGCTATGAGCATCAGAATGAAACTTTTTCGAGCTGTAGTTTTGCGACGTTTGACCACAATCCAAACTCCTTTCTCTGTACAAAAGGTTGATGACAACAATCGAATTGCCCTCAGCTGTAGATCTGGTTGTCGCAATGCTTATTTTTTAGCTTTTAGGTGCGCTGCCTTATACTCTTCCAACAGCTTGTCGCCGCCGGCTTTCTTCCATTTGTCGACTTCCGCTTTCCAGCCCGCTTCGTCGATTTTCCCCATAATGAATTTCGTCTCAGCGTCAGTAATCATTTGCTCCAGCTCTTTCCCGCGTTCGGTGTAGGTAGCTGAGATAAGCGTAAGCGCTGGATTCCCGACAACGTACTTGTCATTCTCGCTGACCAGCTTATTGTTTTTGAGGAACAGATCCGTTTGCTTCATCGGTTTGTCCATATTGTAAGCTTCACCGCGTTGGATCAAGGAGTCGCGATACGGCTTCACTTCTTTGAAATCAGCATCGGTGTCGAGCGGAAGTGTGAAATTGCCATCGACCTTGTAGTGCTTGCCTTCAATCCCTTTATTGATGAGATTAACCATCTCTTTCTCTAGCAGTTTATCCAGGAAGGTCAGCACACGTTTCAATTCCGCTTCAGTTTTCACGGAAGATTTCGGAATTGCCAAGATGCCTGCATTCCCACTCTCCGCTGGTACACGGACACCCGCTGGGCCTTCCAACCCATTTGCATCGATAAGCGCGTTCGGTACAACCTTCGAAAGATTTGTCTGCATGGTTTGTGCATTCCCGCCTGAAATTCGTAGCGTTACACGCCCAGCTTCATAGGCTTTATCGATCGTTGTCGTATCAGATACAGCAAAGTCCGTGTTGATCAGCTTTTCATCATACAACCGTTTGAACAGCTTCATCGTCGCAAAAAATTCGTCCGTCAAGAACTCCGGTGTGAAATTGCCTTGTGCATCCACTTTCCATTTATTCGGCCCGCCCTGCGCAACACTCAGACGAGTTAATGTGGAAGCTGTACCTTGATTGTAGTTTTTATCCAGCATAAAACCGTAGGTATCCTTCTTCCCGTTCTTATCTGGATCGGACTCTGCCGAGTATTTCAGCACGTTGTACCAATCATCAAGTGACTTAGGCACCTTCAGTCCGGCTGCATCCAGCCAATCCTTGCGGTAGTGAATCACGGCACGGCCTACGCTTCGGTAAATCGGGATGCCGTACAGCTTGCCGTCCACATTGATGTTGTCATAATACGTTTGCGGCTGTGCGGCCAGGTTCTTGTAGTCCTTCAGATAAGGACCTAGCTCCCAGAACGTGCCCGATTGCATCGCGCTGATAATCGTCGGGATATAACCGACCTTCATCAACTTAGGAAGCTCGCCGGAAGCGATCATCACGTTGATCTTATCATCATAGGCAGAAGCTGGAATCCATTGGAAAGACAGATTCGTATTCGTGTATTTCGCTAGTGCTTCCTCCATTGGATTGGCTTTCGGTGGAATCTCGCCAACCTGTGTAACGACGATCGACAAGTCGAGCGGCTTCATATCCTCTTTCACAGCTGCACTTGCTGCAGGACTGTTGCTGCCAGACGCCGGCTCATTGCTTGTGCTGCACGCGGTGAGCGTGACGGATGCGAGTAAGGTGACGCCCATTAGTAGAGATGCTTTTTTCCTCATTCTTGTACCCCTCCGGTATCGGATTATAATTCTATGTGATCTCGCGCACTTCGCTTGGATGTACGGGAGGTTCATAGCAGTTCAGGCGGCAGGCGGCACAAGGCTAACCCTTGACAGAGCCCAGCATGACACCTTTGGCAAAATGCTTTTGAAGAAACGGATACACAAGCAAGATTGGAATGGTAGCAAATACGATAACGGCCATCCGGATCGTCAGCGGTTGAATTTCTGTTGTATCAATGGTGTTGTCACCGATACTGCTCGAAGCCAGAATGACGATTTCCCTAAGCAGCACTTGAATCGGCCACTTCGTGTTGTCGTTAATGTACAGAATGGCGTTAAAGAACTGATTCCAGTGACCGACCGCGTAGAAGAGCCCAAAAGTTGCCATCGCTGGTAGCGACAACGGCAGGACAATTCGAAACAACACACTCACATCGTTGCAGCCATCGATCCTTGCAGAATCTTCAAGCCCGTCCGGAATCTGTTGGAAAAAGTTTTTCAGCACAATCAGATTGAACGCTGAGATTGCGCTCGGGATCATTAAGGACCATAAAGTGTTGGTCAAATGCAGCGACTTGACGACAAAATAGGTCGGAATCATCCCCCCGCCGAACAGCATCGTAAACAGCACGGCCAGTAGAATGAACTGGCGTCCACGAAGGTTCGCCTTCGCTAGCGGATACGCCATGAGCGCTGTGAACAGCAAATTGATAAGCGTTCCAACAACCGTTATGTAGATCGAGACCAGCATGCTGCGAAACAACGTATTAGTGGAGAAAATGTACCGATAGGAAGCCAACGACCATTCCTTTGGCCATAGAATCATGCCTCCCCTCGCGACCTCGGCGGGGCTTGTGAAGGAAACGGCTAATACATATACAAATGGCAGCACGCAGACGAGCGCGATGAGCAGCAGCAGCGCGTAGTTAATGAGATCGAAGATGCGGTTGCCGATCGTTTTATCTTGAGTCATGATGGTTGCCTCCTTTTTACTAGGTGAGGATTAGTAGATGCCTTCTTCCCCGAACCTTTTCGCGAGCCAGTTGGAGCCCAGGACTAGCACCAAGCCGATCACGGACTTGAATAAGCCGACCGCTGCACTGTAGCTGTATTGTGCTTGGGTCATCCCTTTGGTATAGACATACGTGTCGAACACTTCGCCGACTTCACGGTTCGTAGGTGTAAGCATCAGGAATATATGCTCGAACCCGGAATCCAGAAAGCTGCCCAACCGCAAAATGAACAAAATAATGATCGTACTGCGAATTGCCGGAAGCGTGATATGCCAGAGTTGACGCCAGCGTCCAGCCCCGTCGATCCTCGCGGCTTCATACTGTTGCAGATCCACACCGGCAAGCGCCGCTAAGAAAATGACGGTTCCCCAGCCTACCTCTTTCCAAATGGATTGGGTAATGATCATCGTTCGGAACCAGTCCGCTTCGAGCAGAAATGCGATTTTATTCCCCGTTATTTGATAGAGAAATTCGTTCAAAATGCCGTTCTCAGTTGTGAAGAGAATATAGAAGATCCCTACAACCACGACCCAGGATACAAAATGCGGTATGTACACCAGCGTCTGCACGAAGTTTTTGAAAGCAGCCCGTCTCACTTCATTCATCATAAGGGCGAGGATAATGGGCATCGGAAAGAAAAAGAACAAATTATACACGGCCAGAATGACCGTATTGCGAAACAGCATGCCGAATTGCGGCTCATTAAAAAATCGCTCAAAGTGTTTGAAGCCTACCCAAGGGCTCTCGAAAAACCCCAGATGCGGCCGATAATCTTGAAACGCCATCGTCACCCCATACATGGGCACATATTTGAAAATAAAAAAGTAAAGCACGCCAGGGAGCAGCATAAGGTACATCCACTTGTCCCTTATGAGATCCTGCAGCAGGGAATTCCGCTTGTACTTGCGTTCCTGAATGGCAGCGGCATTTCCCGGGGCGACTAAGTCTTGCTTCATCTCGTAACCTCCTGATCCGTTTGTCAATGTTACCTTACGTGCCCATTATCCGTTCTAATCGTCGTTACAGGCTATAGGCAGCACACAACCAAGTGCCGTTTGGAGCGCTTTCTAGCGTGAATCTACACGAGTTAACTTGGCTATGTACTTCAGGCAACCCCTGGCAATAAAATAAACGGCTTTGCCGTCCTTTCATGGACGGGAGGGTTTACTGATGCATAGAGACCCTTCTAAGATGCACTTGCTCATACGCAAAAAAAAAGCGCGATGCAAGATCCAAAGGATCTCCATCGCACTTGTTCTTATTTTACGGCTACTTTGTAAGACTGTTCGTATTCCTGTATCATCCGATCGCCGCCGGCTTTCTTCCATTTCTCCAGCTCGACCTTCCAGCCTGCTTCATCAATCATGCCCATAATAAACTTCGTTTCCGCATCCGTAATCATGAGCTCGAGCTCGTTCCCACGTTCCGTAAAGGTCACAGAATCCAGCAAAAGAGCTGGGTTCGTTACAATATACGAAGCGTTGGACTTGCCGATCTGTTGATTCTTCCGAAACAGATCCGGCTGCAGATTTGGCTTAATGGGAAGTTCCTCCTCGCCGAAATGGGGCATCATATCGCGATACGGCTTGACTTCCTTCAAATCCAGTGTACGATCCAGCACTTCCGTATAGGTGCCCTGATCTTTCCAATGTCGGTCCTCGATCCCTTTAGCAATTAAGGTTTGCATCGGCACCTCGAGGAGCTTATCTAGAAATTCAAGAATCTTTCTAACCTCTCCCTCGGTCTTGGCAGCGTCCTTGGGAATCGCAAGAAATCCGGCATTACCCGGCTCCCCCGGAAGCCGCGTCCCTGCAGGACCCGACAGCGGAGCTACATCGACGACAGCCTCGGGTACAGACTTCACCAGCTTATCCTGCCACGTCTGGGCATTGCCGCCGGTAATCTGCAGACCGGCACGGCCCGAATCGTAAAGCTTCGCCGTTTCAATCGTATCCACCACCGTGAAATCCGAATTGATCAGCTTTTCTTGATACAGCTTCCGGAACAGCTTCATCGTGTCCAAGAAAGGCTGTGTCATGAACTCTGGGGTAAAACGTCTGTTGTCGACCTGCCATTTGTTCGGTCCGCCCTGGGACACCGAAATACGGGTCAGCATGGAGCTGACATCCTGATTGTATCGCTTCTCCAGCACGAAGCCGTATGTATCGTTCTTTCCGTTACCGTCCGGGTCGTCCAAAGCCAGCGCCCGAATCACTTGGTACCAATCCTCCAGGGTCACCGGCAATCTCAGACCCAAGTGCTCAAACCAGTCCTTCCGGTATTGAATAACTGCTCGGCCGAGGTTGCGGAACAAGGGTATGCCGTAGATTTTGCCGTCGACCGAGATGTTCTCATAATACCGTTTGTCTGCGGCAGACAAGTTAGGATAATCCTTCAGCAGCGGCCCCAATTCCCAGAACTGCCCAGCTTTCAATGTGGCGATGTAGGTCGGTGAATTACCTAATTTGATCAGCTTGGGCAACTCGCCGGACGCGATCATCAGCCGCACCTTCTCATCATAAGCCGAGAGCGGAATCCATTGAATTTGCAAGTTCGTATGGGTATAGGCTTCGATCGCTTGTTCCACCGCATTGTTTTTGGGAGGCAGTTCACCAATCAGTGTCGCTCCGATGGATAAATAAAAGGGCTCTGCGGCGCCTTGCTGCTTTTCCAAGCTGCTGTCGTAGCGATTACAGGCCGTGAGGGTACCTAAAGCAAGTACAATACTGAGCAAGAACGCCAACTGCTTTTTCATTCTTTGCCTCCCTTCATGATATTCTCCCGGTACTGCCCCGGCGTAATCTGGTATGTCTTCTTATAGTTGCGAATAAATGAACTGATATTCTTGTACTGCAAACGTTCGCTGATTTCCTGTAATTTCAAATCAGTTGTTTCCAGCATGACCTTGGCCATCTTCATCCGGAAATCCGACAAATAATCGCTGAACGTCATCCCGATCTCCCGCTTAAAGATACGGCTGACATAAACGGGATGGTAATTTAACACCTGAGCGCACGATTCGAGCGTAATTTCCCGATCGTACTGTTCTTGAATGATGCGAACCAATTTATCGGCAATATTTACATATTGAGCTTCAGACTTTTCCGTGAGCGTTTGAATCAGCGGAGCGAAAAGCTTGCTTTCGAACCAATAAATAATGGCTTCGCGCGTCTGGAGATGCAGCAGTTTGGCGAGTGTTCCCTCATCTTCAAATACTTTGCTAAGTGAAATGCCTTGGTCTTGCACAATATGCAGGAGTTTGGACACAAGCTGTAACAACAGCGTCTGATGTTCATACAAGCTTCCGTCTTTATAGAGCAGTGCATTCAAGTATTGCTGAAATATTTCTGAAGCACTGTTCGGCTGCATTTCCCGGATCGCGTAAACCAGCCTCTCTTCCAGCACCTTCAGATGGGAATATTCAAAACGGTCTGTTCCCGGATGATTCTCAATATCCCCATAATGGACGATAATTTCTGGACCGAGACTTATTCTCGCCTTCAGCGCAGTTAAGCACTCTCCGTAAGCCTTTACGGTATCAATAAGATGTACGAATGGATTGCTGATGCCAATGCTCACTTTCAGCTGCAGCACTTCTTCGGCATTTCGTTTGATGCATTCTGCCGCTTCATAGAGTCTCCGTCTTACTTCTTCCGTCTCTTCCTCATCCGTTGCCACCAGGGTCACTTGGGATTGATTAAACGTAATCGCCGGAAAACGGGAGGCGGCAGGAAGTACCTCCTGTGCAATATTGCTGACCGCATAGAGCAACAGCTCCCGGTCTTCTTCGCTATAGCGCGTTTCCTGCAAATTGTCGATCTGCAGCGCAAGGACGCCGAGCTTCTTCCAATCGGATGGGAAGCCCTGTGTCATGGAACGGAATAAATAATCGTTCTCCGTCATCTGCCCAGTAAACAGCTTCAGGACGAAAAACTCCTTTAAATGGCTGGCTTGGCCCAACATCTGTTGCTCCACACGGTCTCTGGACACCGCCAGGGATTGCATGCTTATCTTAATAAATTCAAGCTCATCCCGCTTAGCGGAGAAAGGCTGATCTTGCCCCGAAGAGCCAATTCGCCTAGAAAATTCCAATAAATTTCCAATCGGCCTGTACATCCGAGAGCTGCCATAGAGCGCTGCAGCGAGCACGATAATTAGAATCGTCGCACAAACAATCAACGTCAGCTCGGCAATTTTTTGCGTCTCCTTCTTCATTTCTCCAATCGAGACGACCGACACATAAATCCAGCTATTATAGCTGGAGGCACGGTAAAGCACCGCAACTTCCTCACCGCCGAGTTCCGTATTGAACAACCCTGGATTTCGCTCTGGATCAGACTCCACTCGGGTGGCGACAGCCTGATTCAGCTCCGCATAGCGGGCGTTATTGGAATCACCACCTAGGATGCTCACACCAGAACGATCCAAAATATAGCTCCGTTTCGAGGTATCGGAAGAAGCCAGAGCTTCCTGAATTTCAGAAGCGATAATGCGCACCGCAAGCAGCCCCTGTGGTTTATCTGTCTGCGGCAAAATCGGAATCTTATGCACGAGGGTGATCGATTCTACCGGCTCCTCCGTATCATCATTCATTCCGGCCAGCACCTTTCCAGTGTACCACAAGATACTCTTCGGATTTTTGGCGTAATCTATGAACTCACTTCGATTCTCAAATTGATCGAGCGGCTTCATGACATTCAGATTCAAGCCCCAACTCCGCTCAAGGTTCACCAGGTAAGCCTGCGTAATAATGGCATCGCTGGACTGCAGATTATAAAGTTCCTTGGAGAGCTCCCGGACCGACTCAAAATCGGTGGGACTATAGACAACGTGCATAGATGATTTGACAATCGTCGAATTGGCAAATTGCGTCGCCGACTTTTCAATGGATTTCAGCATTTGTTCAACCCGCATCTGTGTTTGGGTTAACCACTGCATATTCATCTCTTTCACTTTCTTCTCCACATCTCCTGATGCAATCGCATAGGAGACAATGCCAATCAGGACGGCAGGAAGAATACCGAGGATCAAACTGTAGGATAGCAATCGTAATAAATATCGGCTCACCTTTTCTCCTCCTGCATCTCGTTAATCTTCATCTTGTATACGCTTTCGATAACCGATTTTTGGAAGGCATACACTTTAAACAACCAATCATAGACCGTGGGCAACCATATTGCTTATTATACATAAATTTATGAGTCAGAAAGAACACTTACTAGCATCATGGATGTTGAACGCATTGCAGGCAATATGCACGAGTTAACTTTTTAGGTAACACACGAAAAATCGCTCCCCTCGGACTGGATGAAAGAAGATTTACAATACAGAGTTCCATTTGGATGTTACTGTCAACAGTCCAACATGTCAGGTCATGTGCGGAGTTCTCTACAGAGGTATCCAATGGTATATATGAACCAGCGACGGCTCTGAGGGATTCCCTTTTTATGGTATTCAGTCTATAGACTCACTAAGTAGGGAAAAGTTGCACAATTTAATTATCTTACTAAGTTTACTTAATTGGCGTGGGGAGAAAAAACTGGTTTTTTCTTCAAATTTTCTATATGAACAAAAGAGCATCGTTTTGCTCATCATTATTGAATGTTTAAAGCCCTACGATTTTTATCGTAGGGCCGATATTATTCATATTAATGTACCAACCGCCCATCCCGAAACCTTACAACCCGCTTCGCAAGCTCCGCAACCTGCCGATCATGCGTAATCACAATAATCGTCCGCCCCTGCTCATTCAATCGTCTGAAAAGATCCATGATCTCGGCGACTGTCTTCGAATCCAGTGCCCCTGTCGGCTCATCCGCTAGAATGATCGGCGGATCGCCTGCTAACGTGCGCGCAATCGCAACGCGCTGCTGCTGCCCGCCCCAGCTCAGAAGGAAAGTGTTTCCGGCGATCCAGCAGATCCACGGCTTCCAGCGCTTGCATAACCATAGGCTCACGCTGCTTCCTCGTCATCCCCCGATAAATCAGCGGAAGCTCAACATTCTCATAAGCACTCAACCTCGGCAGTAGGTTAAAACTCTGAAAAACAAACCCGATCTTCCGATTCCGAATCTCAGCTAATTGTGAATCCTTCATCGAATGAATCTTTTTCCCATCAAGGGTATAGACCCATTCGACACATCCAAACATCCAATGATGTTCATCAACGTGGACTTCCCGGAACCTGACGTTCCCATAATAGCAACATACTCACCATGTGCGATATCTAACGAAATGTCGTCCAACGCACATACGAACGTGAAATCCCCAGCTCCTTCGCAATCTCCCGCTGCGTCCACTCTTCGCCACCAAGCTCCAACCCGAACCTTCCGACTACGACTTCTTTCTCACGGTCGTCCAAAATTTCCAGATTTATGTAAATTTTGGACTTTTCAATTTTGAGTTGCCAGCTTCGTATCCTTATTCGGCGAGAAAGACTCAATCGCTTTAATCAATCCGATCGTCCCAATCGAGATCAAATCTTCCAAATCTTCTCCTGTATTGTCGAATTTTTTGAGGATATGGACACGAAGCAACGTAAATTTTTCGTTTAAATACACCCAATACCAGAACAAAGAGCTGCCCCTTGGCAGCCCTTTCACACATTTATAGGTTTTCTTGGGAGAATTTGTTTCAATATGAAAAATAATAAACTGGAGTTGTTTCTAAATCAAAGAGCCCTACGAGTTCTCGTAAGGCTCTTTCCTTTGTTTCAATTATTCATGTCAAGTCAATTCAGCCTGCGCTTGCCTCCACTGCTCCTCAATGATTCTTTTGAAAAGTAATGCTTGCTGCCATCGGTCGGAAACTTCATGTTCATGCCCTTGCTTGTCTCGGTAGGTCATTGCATAAAAGTTTGGTGGTCCAAGTTCTGTACAAAAAGGGAATAAATCTCCTGGCTTCGCTTGTTTGAGCCAATGCCCCATGCCTTTACGCCACCAACGTGTAAAATGCTCTAGCATCGGATGATCGCCATCCACACCAATATCTACCTGAACTTGCTCACCACTTGAGACACGAGCATGCATACCCGCTGACCGCGACAGAATCTTATCAAAAAAAGCTTCAACCTTCTCATTCGTTCCTTGGATCTCGCCCGCTACGACATAATGCGATAAGTCGATCATCAGTCTGAGATTGGGAAGCGTGTCCACATATCCGGCTGTACGGATTAAATCTTGTGTGACCGTCCCTCGATGCGTCTCGATAAAATGTGGAATTTGAAATTCATCAGAAACCTTTAACAAGCCATCTAGTAACTGAACAGCTTCTTTATCAATGACAAAGGAGTCGAGTACCTGCGAGTTGATATATTGCACTCGGCCAAATTCATTAGCGGCCTTCATGATATTTATTAAATCTTGTGGCTTGGTAGGGAAGGCAATCGCACTAAAACTTAGCTTATAGCGGTCAAGTAAACGGTGCCACAAGTCCATCTCTTCATTGGAAGGCAATAAATAACTTACACCTGTGAAGCCCGCTTCTGCGATTTTCTCAAACTTCTGTTCCAATGACCATTCTTTACCGTTCTCTCCCAATCCGATCATGGCCCAAATGGCTTGTTGAACATCCAATCTGGGTGGATGGAGGGATCCATCATTAATCCGATTCCAATGGCTCATGCTTATCTCCTTTGCTTTATTAGAAAGAATTCAAAAGCGCCTTCAATTTCAATTCCGGATTTTCTAAATCTTTAGGATCGAGTACGGCTTGTTTCTGGATGAGCATTTCCGCAAGACGAATATCCTTGGCAATCTTAGAGTTTAAACCTACCGCGCTTGCCGATACCAATTGACCTTCAACTGACAGATGGAAGTAAAGTTTGTCAGTCTCACTCAAGTTCCGAACCACAGTCTTCACACCACAATCCGGTAATCCTGACACTTGTAAGGTTAGGTCATATTGATCCGACCAGAACCAAGGTATGTCTAGAAACGGCTTAGAAGCCCCCAGCATGTTATGTGCGGCATGTGTACCTTGATCTTGCGCATTCCGCCAAGCTTCAAGGCGAATTCGCTTTCCACCGTACAGACTATGAGGGAACGAACAGCAATCACCTGCCGCATAAATGTCTGGGTCACTTGTTGCGAGTGTCTCATCCGTCCATATGCCATTTTCGACTGTAAGCCCGCTTTGAGCAGCTAACGATGTTTCAGGAATAGCACCAATTCCTACGACAACAGTGTCGCAGGAGATAACGCTTCCATCGACAAGTGTAATCACATGCTGTCCATCCCGCGTTTGCTCAATGCGTTCGATCCCAACCCCAAGTTTAAACGCTACCCCTGCTTGGCGATGACGAGCCTCTACAATGCTGGCAATTTCCTGAGGAACGCCTCGCATGAGAATTCGTGGCCCAACCTCAATAACGGTGACCGAACAACCTTTTTCCCGAGCGCTTGCTGCTACTTCAAGCCCGATGAAGCCTGCACCGATCACTACAATATGCTTTCCTGATTGGATGCTGTTGCGTAGAAGAAGTGAATCCGAGAATGTCCGGAGATATAATAAATCCGTCGTGTCGGAGCCTTCCATATTCAGTTTACGAGGAGAAGCTCCTGTAGCAAGCAAGAGCCTCTCATATTTAATTTGTTGACCATTACTAAGTTCTGTCACATGTTTGTCTCGATCAATCTTAACAACCGAGCTATCCGTGATGAACTGAATGCCGTACTCTGATTGCTTAGCCTTGTCCAGGATCGTTTTTGGTAAAGGCTCTCCTTCGTCGATCAATGCGCTTTTGGACAGCGGCGGTCGCTCATATGGAGCCAGCTTTTCTTTTCCGATCAGCGTGATCGGCCCACCCCATCCCTCCGCTCGGAGCTCCACGGCTGCTCGCGCACCCGCTTCACCAGCACCTACAATTACCATGCCTAAATCAGCCATATTAATACGCTCCTCAGTCAATCTTGATGAAGATCTTATCATCTTCAATCCTGACAGGATAAGTCTTCAGAGCTACACATACTGGCGTACGTTTTGCTGCACCCGTTGTGTAGTCAAACCGACCATTATGTTTCGGACATTCGATCGTGTTGCCCATCACGAGCCCTTCGGATAAATGAAATTTCTCATGGGTGCAATACCCATCCGTCGCATAGAAATCACTTTTGGCCGTACGATAAATAGCAAACGTACGATCTCCAAGATCGAATCGGACTACATCTTCTTCATCAATCTCATCAACCTCACAAGCTTCTATCCAACCTTCTAAATGCTGCATATGTACCTCCAAGTATTTCATGTTGGTTTATTTAACAAGACCGTGAGGATCAATCACAAATTTTCTTGAAACACCGCGATCAAAATCTTGATACGCTTGTGGAGCCGCATCCAGCGAAATAAGTGTAGCATTCACCGCTTTGGCAATTTGCGCTCTGCCGCTGAGAATCGCCATCATTAAGTCTCTGTTGTACTGCATAACTGGCGTTTGACCCGTAACCAATGTATGAGATTTGGCCCATCCGAGGCCGATACGGATTTTCAGCGTTCCTACTTTGGAGTCCTCATCTACAGCGCCTGGATCGCCGGTTACATACAATCCTGGAATACCTAGTCGGCCGCCTGCTCGAGTAATTTCCATGATGGAGTTGAGCACCGTAGCTGGTGCTTCGCCATGATCCTTCCCGTGTCCGCTGGCTTCGAAACCAACACAGTCGATTGCACAGTCCACTTCAGGTACGCCGAGAATTTGGTCGATTTGTTCAGACAAGTTAGGATGCTCACGCAAATTGACCGTTTCACAGCCAAAGCTTTTCGCTTGGGCTAATCGTTCTGCATTCAAGTCGCCCACAATGACAACAGCTGCACCGAGTAACTGTGCGGAGTGCGCTGCCGCAAGTCCTACAGGGCCAGCTCCCGCAACGTAAACGGTTGAACCTGGTCGAACACCTGCGCTTACCGCACCGTGATAACCCGTAGGGAAAATATCGGAGAGCATCGTTAAATCAAGAATTTTCTCCATAGCTTTCTCTTTATCCGGGAACTTCAACAATTGGAAATCCGCATAAGGCACCATGACATACTCCGATTGCCCGCCTACCCATCCTCCCATATCTACATATCCATAAGCAGAACCTGGGCGATCCGGATTGACGTTTAAGCACACATTCGTATTCCGTTCTTTACAGCTGCGGCAACGGCCGCATGCAATGTTAAAGGGAACCGAGACCAAATCTCCTTTTTTAATAAATTCAACATCACGTCCAACATCAATAACTTCCCCTGTAATTTCATGACCTAAAATGAGACCTGATGGTGCAGTTGTCCGGCCACGAACCATGTGCTGATCGCTGCCGCAGATGTTTGTCGTGATTACTTTCAGAATGACACCATGCTCGCATTTCCGGCCAACGTTTAACGGATTAACACCTGGACCATCTTTAAGCACTAATTCTGGATAATCTGTATTACGTACCTCAACGATTCCTGGCTTACTGTAGACAACTGCTCTGTTTCCACCCATCTTCTCATCTTCCCCTCAAAAGTTAATTGATCATTACTTGTGGTTCCGCACTCACTTTAGAAGACACTGATTGTTCAGTTTGTACGCCATAATAATACGGATTAGCGGTAGATGGCAGAGGACGATCAACCACGTATTGCGGATCTTTCTTCTGTTTTATCAACGCTGCAATGACTTCTTTGAGCGCTGCCCATAGACTCGGACTTGGTGCTGGATAATCAAACTTCAATTCTTGGTGAAGGGCAGGTAAAGCATGATACGGTACCATCGGAAACATATGATGCTCGATGTGATAGTTCATGTTCCAATAAAGGAATCTTGTTAATGGATTCAAATAAATCGTCCGCGTATTTAAACGATGATCGAGTACATCTTCACGCAGTCCCAAATGCTGAGCTAATCCCACCAACAAGAGTAGGATCGGGCCATAGAAGGTTGGCAACCCTACAAACATCAGCGGTAAGATGCTCCCAATTTGAATCGACCATATAACAAATCCTAGTAAAATCAATACCCAGAGACGTGAAATCCAGATCGCTTTCTTATATTCGGACTCAGGCACATAATCCTGTTCTGACGGTGTCAGCTTTCCGAAACTGTGTAGGATGATGCTTTTGAGATCTCTGGAACCGCCATAAATATGAATGATTTCGCCAAAAATGATGCGCCAAACAGGCGGTCTTGTCATCGCAATCTCCGGATCGCGACCAACGATATACGTGTCCGTATGATGACGAGCATGACTCCATCGCCATGGCGTTGGCGGCCTTAAATCCATGAATGAGGCGATTTGATAGAGAACATCATTCATCCAAGGTGTTTTAAATGCTGTACCATGTCCGCATTCGTGCCATCTGGAATCGGCCATCGAAGCATAACTGATACCATATAAGGCAAACGCTGGTATGGCCCACCAGGTTCCCCACGTATAATAAGCAAGCATCCCCGTAGCGATGAGCCAAGCAAACATAATGATCGTGTCCCGAATGGCAGGTCCATCTTTACGCTTCATGAGTTCCTTAAGCCGCTTCCGTGGAATTGGACTCATATACCATTCTGCAGCAACTAATCCTTTCTCTTGTGCCCGCTTATTCTCCGGTCCTGTAAGCGAATAATCCCTTTTCGTATAGGCATTAGCCACTGGATTCCCTCCTTATTTATCATGTGTTAGCGCTTACTATTATATTAAATGTTGAAGGACTTCATGTCTTTGAAGTAACAAGACACTCATTTGCACTATACGGACATTTCCATCAACTAAATGGTATATCAGATAATTGAGACTTGCGAAACTTCCCTGGAGCAACGCCAGTTTTACGGGTAAAAACTCTCGTATAATAATGGACCGATTCAAATCCAGTTTCTTGAGCGATACGACTTATGGTCCAATCCGTTTCGAGAAGAAACTCCATAGACTTCCTAACCCTTCTCTCTTGCACATAATGCGAGAAAGTTTGTCCGATTTTCATGGCAAACAGACGTGATAAATGGCGCTCTGTCATATTCAGATAAGCCGACATCTGCGTAATACTTATGGAAGACGATAGATTGTCTTCGATAAAAAGCTTCGCTCGCTGCAGATAATAAGAAGAAATTTGTTGATGCTCCGGAAAATCGTCACTTTCGGCAACCTCCGTAAATTCACTGCAAAAAGAAATTAGCAAAGCATATGCAAAACTCTGAATCATTGCTTTTGTCATTGCACGATCCTGCTTGCACAGCGTGAACAACATGCGCCAAGTCTGGGCAGCCACCGTTTCTTCTGCCATAGGAACAATAATTTTATTTAGACTCATCATTTGTACATAACGGTTTAACGTCCCTTCCAAAGACAGAGAGCTATCCACTTCAAAAGCAACATAATAGAGCTCCATCCCTGCTTCACTTTTAATTTGATGCCATTTACCAGGTCTTGAACAGAACAATGTTCCTTGACGGAGCGGATATTCTACACCAGACTCCTTATAGCTACCTTCACCTGCCAGAACATAACAAACCTCAAAGAAAGAATGTCGATGCAGCGGATTATCAAAGTGCTCCGGCATTGCTCCCCAATAATGCACCTTAAAGCTTATCTCTTCTCCGCGCAATTCAACTGCAGTTTCATTTAAAATTCGGCTCATCTTTTTGTAATCTGATTTGACTGCCATGGGGATCCCTTCCGACACATAAATTTTGCACTTTTTTCTATTATACGCTATATAAAAAAGCCCTCAAAAAGAGGACTCTTGAAAAACATGTGAGTGAAACATCATATGTTGCTTAAAATGTTCGCGCCAATAATCCCAAGAATGGGCGCCTGGATGCTCAGCATAAGTATGAGGAGCTCCAATACCCTCTAACCGTGCTTGCAGCTGACGATTCATATGGATATAGGAATCATCTACGCCGCAATCAAAGTAAATCTTCGGCAAGTCGTTGGAAGAAGGTATCACCATCGTTAATGGTGATACCTCCGCCATTCGTTTCTCGTTCGTCTGAAAAATCGAAGCATAATCTTCTGAACCTATCAGTTCACCCAGCTCCATAACATCGAAGAATCCGCTTAAGCTGGAGGCCGAAGCAAATCGCTCTGGGTGCGCGAACGCCAAGCGAATGGAAGCATATCCGCCCATCGACAAGCCACTGATCGACCTTGTTGTTCTGCTTCCGCCTACATTCCACTTCTCTTCAATATGCGGAATCAAGTCTTCCAACAAATAATCTTCATAGAGATGTGGTCTTCCGCTATCCCAATTCAAATACCCAGTTCCGATGGCGGTCAAACCATCTGACGGCATAAGAACCGCCATCGGACCCATTTCCTGCTCATCAAGCAATGCCTGCATCGTTGTGATGACTTTGCCTTGTTCCGTCCAATCAATCTCGGAACCATGTACTCCATGCAGTAAAATCAATAAGGGCAGTCGACCGACTGGACGCGGTTCTGGCATTAAGAGTCGGTAGACACGACGTGAGCCTAACGCTTTCGATTGAATGATATCGGAATGCAGCCGTAGCCTCATTGTTCAAATTCCTGTAAGGTAAAATTAGCATCTTTCATCGAGCGAAGCACGATCTCATGCGTCACACAGTTATCATCCATCTCGATGACGGAGAGAATGGCACTTGCCACATCGTCAGGTGTTAAATATTTTTCGACGGGAGATTTTTGAGCGCGTGCGATATCCCAGAAACCCGTATTGACACCGCCAGGGTAAATACCAGAAACTCGAATGTTAAATTGTGCAGCTTCCTCTTGAAGGGCTTGCGTAAATCCTCTGACAGCAAATTTTGTGCCGCAATAGACGGATTCCGTAGGCACACCCGTTAATCCAGCTGTGGAAATGATATTGATAATATGGCCAGCACGTTGCTCTTGCATACTCCGAAGTGCATACTTACAGCCAAGGATGGTACCTTTATAATTAACGTCCATCATCCAATCGATATCAGCTTCCGTATATTCAGTGATCAGCTTATGCCTGGCAACGCCCGCATTGTTGATCCAGACGGAAATAGGACCTAGCTGAGCCTCAGTTTTTTCCGTCAATACTGCAATATCGGACTCTGAACGCACATCCGCTTTCACCCCGCTAACACGATCCGAAGCAAGCAACGCTACAGCCTCTTCTAATGCTTTCTCATCCGCATCGGTCAGCATTACCTTCGCTCCTGCAGCATGAAGCTGTTTAGCTAAAGAGAAGCCAATCCCTCTAGCAGCACCCGTAACCACACATACTTTATCCTTTAAAATCATGATGCTGTCACCCCTCCACGCGTTCTTTCTTTTCCGGCACGAATTTCAGCTAGAAAATCTGGCCACCATTCTTTCTGCTCGGATTGTTGACTCAATCTTACCTTTTCTGCCAGGTTCCGATTCATGACGCTTTCCGCTTGCTGTTTAAGTTCCCCCATATCCTTGAATTCAGGAACTAACCATTTCCTGCCGATTTGCGCATGCAAGACTTCATCAGCCCAGTCGTAATCCTGAAACGTTTTGGCAAGATCGTTATCCGATTCTTTGGCTACCGCCCATTCAAAATGTTTCCCCGTATCTTTCGGCATCAATCCTTGCTCAATGTACCAAAGTACAAGATGCGCCTCGAGTGGCGTAGCTGTCTTATTCAATGCCATTGTTGTTAGAAATTCTACGGGATACTTGTAAAACTCAACAGCATCCTGGTATAGCCCTACTTCACCCATCATCGAATGCCTAGCCTCGTCCCATAACTGTCTACTCAAGTCTTGATAGTATTCCCATGGCTTCCCAGTCGTTTTATAAATAATAGGTCCCATCCACTCAGGTACGTCCATCTCACGCAGTCGCTTAAAGAGGAGCGCATACGTTCTTTCGTCCGCTGGACGGTTTTCATCAAAATAATACTGGTCAAAATTGGCGGTTGAATTATAGCTATCTGCAAATCTCGCGTCACGACGAGGCTCCACGTTCATTTCAAATGGCTGCCCATCTGATCGTGGCACTGTTAATTGCCAATCTGCTGGCTTAGCCAAGTCCCCCGAAATGCCTCCTGCCGCATAAAGGAATGATTCGAGATGATTTCGCCACTTTAATGCGGCTTGCTGATCTTCTTCCGTACAGATCAGTGCTTCAATAGCCGCTTCTCCCCATGGAACCATCTCTTCCTCTTCAACTAAAATCAATTTCAAAGCACGACAGGTAGGATGATCAACTAAAGGATTCGTTTCAACCAGATGCTTTTTCAAAGAGCGAACTAATTCCCGTTTGGCAACGCGATAAATGCCCACAAGCAGCTCCAACGTGGTCTCTGCGCGTATCACTTCTCCAAAGAATGCCTCGAGCTTGGCATCGGGTACTTTATCCAAATGCAAGGGAGGTTCCCTCATCTCCGTAACCCTTTTCCGAAGTGCGGCACTATGCTCAGCATCAAGCCAAATATGAAGTCCAAAAGCACCCTTCACTTCCCACTCCGGGGTACTGGTAATATGTGCTGCAAAAATTTTAGTCAATTGCGATTCGGAATACAGATATCTTCTAAGTAAATTCACGTTATGATCGATGTCATAGCCGACTTTGCAAGCGTCTTCATAACTACTAACACCTGCAAGAGGGATTAAGCCTAAATTGTTGATATTTACTCTAGTCATCGTTAATTCCTCTCTTTCTAAACTGTAAGAATTAACTTAACTATATCGGAAACATGTAAAAAAGGCATTGTGAAACCTTACTGTTTTCTTGTAAAATCTTATTATATCTACTGGCAAAAAAGGAGATCCACCATGAATCGTTCGTTTCTTGAAGTGATCAAAGATCAACCGATCGTCCCCTATATCCGAGAGTCGGACTATGCGATCAGGCAGCCGGGGTGGACGGTTCCCAACCGTAAACTTCTGGACTACTTACTGATCTATATTCAGGAAGGTACCTGTGAGTTTGAAATAGACGGTGTGTCTTATACATGCGCGGAAGGGGATTTCTGTCTCATTCAACCTGATCTTCTCTGTTCTTTAAAAGGAATAACTCGAACGATCACACCTTTCGCTCATTTCGATCTTTTCTATCATCCAGAGCGGGAAATTAGTTTCGCAACGAAGCCGGGGCTTATTGATTTAAGCGAATATCACCATCTCATACAGCCGCGTCTGAACGACTATCCGAATATCTCGATTCCAGTAAAGTTCCGACTTCAGCATAATTCCAGCTATAAAGAATCCTTGTTAAAAATGATTGGTCTATGGCAGAATGGCGATGTCATCAGCCAACTGGAAGCTAATCATTTGCTCCAGGAGATGATCCTCGGTCTTCTTAAAGAATTTAGTGATCTTCAGCAAGAAGATCACTCGCACAAACCGCAATCCTTGAACTGGATCACCTCTTACTTTTCGATTCATCTTTCCGAACCGTTATCACTTCAAGATATGGCGAAGCGAGCGCGACTTTCTCCTTCGCGTTTCTCTGCTCTTTTCAAAAACAAATTCGGTGTTTCTCCGCATCAATATTTTTTACATTTAAGGATCCAGCATTCCCGAGAACTGCTTAAGCAAGGCGATTACACGATGGAGGAAATCGCACAGTTTTGCGGTTTCACCGATGTGCCTCATTTCTCGAATGCATTTAAGAAAATAACGAAAATGACGCCAGGTCAATTTAGGAAAATGTAATTTGTAAATCGTAGGAATGCGTTATTTTGCCATAGTAGATGATCACTTTTCATCACAATAAACGCTTATGATGAGTATGTAATCATTATTCATTCAGGAGGGTTATTACAATGGAGAATAATCAAGAATCTCAAACGGATTTTGATGTAGATATCGATCAACAAGGATTGCCTGACAGTATCGTTCATCAATACAGTAGTCGTCAACTTCGTCCAATTGAAACGAATCAGCGATTGCTTCAGCTATTTTGGATTGAATTCGAGCTATCGCGCATGGTAATGGGATGGGTTTCCGTGTTTCCTGATTGGGACGCTAAAGGTGACTTGATGCGGTTCGCTTATCTGCATACCATTCACTTAAAACGACTTCGTGAAAGAATCGATGAACTACCTGGTCCAGGTATCAATGACCGTTCACGAACTCCTATCGTTATACGAGAAGCATTCGATCGACTCTCGATTGCTCCTGGCATCCCTGAATTTGCTGCGGGTTACAACATGCTATTACGCTCCCTGTACGAAAGTTATGACGGACTGCGCTCCGAGATGGATCCCATTCTCGATTCTCCAAGTTTCGATGCGCTAAGAGATGCGGAAACTGATCGGAGACAGCTAATTGAATACACAGAACGCTATACCCGCTTCGCATATTCGGAAAATAACCAACTTCAACAAGTCTATCATCAATGGCTTCAATACGCAGGACAAGTAACCTTACTCTTATTTCGAAATTTAGGAAAGAAGACTACAGAATGGCCTATTCAGCCTGATTTCAAACCCGCAGGTCCTGTGCCTGCTGTCGCTGCTCCTGACCCTCGGTTTCCGCTCTTAGATCCTGCAAAGCATGGCGCAGTCAATTTACTTCGTGATTCAAGTAGCCCAGTAAACGATAGTGTTAAGCAGATGGTATTTATTAACGCCACGGAAATGACTTCTGCCGAATCGTTGTCTTACCTTTACTATGGTGTTCAGGGAATGCCTATAGATTTCTATATCGATGTTGCCCGACATACCTGGGATGAAGTCCGTCATAGCCAAATGGGTGTTAGACGACTGCTTCAATGGGGTCATCGTACGGAAGAATTCCTATGGCAAGGTACAAATGCTCTATCACCAGAAAATCTAGATGACGTCTTCCCAGAATTTTATGCAGGGCTAACTATGATTGCCGAACCTTGCTCCTTCTTCAAAAAACGTAAATCAATAGATGCTTTTTGGAAATTTGGTGATACGTTATCGGCTATCCAATCTGAGTTCGATATCGTCGATGAAAGGCTCCATGTCGATTTCGGAAAAAAATGGGGCGCCAAGCTTTATGAGCATATTAACGATTTTGAAACAGCACGATCTGTCCAAGAAAGGGTCCGCGCTCGGAGATTGGAATCCATCGGAATTCCCGACGATCAAATCGCTCATTTATTGAAAAATTTCCCTGAAATGTGTGGTTTCACAACAAAAGAATTAATTTATGATAAATATTAATTGTAAACGGGAGGTTATTGGTAGAATGAAATATAATAATTTTCCAGGAACGGATCAGCGTATCTCAAAACTGGGTTTCGGAGCCATGGGTCTAAGTGGTATGTTTGGTGCACAGGATGATAAAACGATGATCCGTTCTCTCCTACTCTCACTGGAGCAAGGCATTACCTTTATAGACACGGCTAGAAACTACGGACGTTCAGAGGAATTGATCGGTAAAGCTCTTAAGCAATGGGCTGGAGAGAAGCCCTTTCTGGCAACTAAAGCCGCTGCTTTACCAGGTAATCCCAACAATCCTGGAGCTGCCTGGCATCAACCCCACGCCGTAGAACATGCTTATCCTTTAGGTACAATACGTGCTAGCCTTGAAGAATCACTTAGAGAATTACAAGTTGAGTCCGTTGATTTGTTACAGCTCCATAAATATTGGCCGTTCTGGGATCAAAGTGATTATTGGATGGAGGAACTAATTCGGTTAAAGGAAGAAGGGAAAATCCGTTTTATTGGCATCTCCGCAATCGACCATCGTCATGATCTTGTAATTCCACTTATTCGTTCAGGCCATGTGAATGCTATTCAAGCTTTGTTTAATATTTTTGATTCCACTGCATTAGATGCGGTAATACCAGAATGCGTAAATAACAATGTCGCATTTATCGCTCGAATTATCCTAGATGAAGGTGGCTTAACTGGTTTTCTTACAGAAAACATGGTATTCCCTGATGATGATTTCCGGAAAGGATACTTTGATGTTCTTCCGAGACAAATTTACATCGATAAAGTAAATCGGTTAAAAAATTATATTCCTCAGTATGCAGACTCTCTAGCAGAGCTTGCCATTCGTTTCGCTATTCAACATCCAGGCGTTACTACGGCCATTGCATCCATGCAGGTGCACGAGCATGCCATACAAAATATTGCCTCAGCTAGTAAAGTTCCCCTTCCTACGGACATATTTGAGGAACTTTGCTATAAACACCGCTGGATACGAAATTTTTATCATGCTAGAAGACATATGTAACACCCATACAAGGGGGCTCAATATGGAAAATGCGACAAAAGTACTTTGGTCAGAAATGTTCCCTTCCGAATTTCACCAAGCTATTCACCAATGTCCATTGGTCTATTTACCACTTGGATTATGTGAACCGCACGGCCATATAAGTGCATTCGGACTAGATACCTATAAGGCAGAATTTATCTGTATAGAAACTGCTCGCCGCGCAGGCGGAATTGTTGCACCGACCTCGGCCTACCATATTCATGAACAAGGATCATCTGCCCGCTTTCTGGAGGATCATGTAGGTAACACAAATCCTAGATTGACTTCAATACCATCATTTGTTTTCTTTCGAATGTTTCTCTATCAAATTCGCTCTTTCTATAACGCTGGATTCAGATCGGCCGTTGTTTTGTCTGGCCATGGTGGAGCCTTTCCCGACGATCTAAAGCGAGTATGTGCTGCCATAATGAAAAATCTTGATTTTTATATCTGGTTTGGTACCGACTTTGATTTAGCTGCAGAACAATTCCAGGGTGATCATGCAGGAAAATACGAAATTTCCACACTCATGTACATGCGTCCTGATTTAATAAATCTACAGTTAAAGCATTTTGAGACTGTTCCTGGTATGGGAGGTAGTTTCGCTCTCCACTCAAGTGCTGGTCAGGCTACTTCCGCATATGGCGAATTGATTGTGAATTACTGCATAACGTCTCTGACAGAAATAGTTCACAATCTCCGTGAGAAAATGACAGCAGCATGTGATGAACAATTTATTAGTTACGAAGAGACTGAGGAGATATGGGAATCTATATGCAGTCAAGAAGAAGACTGGGTAACGCTTCATCCACGTGAAGGACAAACTCCAGTTTCGATGGACTCCCGTTGGAAAAAAGGCGAATATACCAAGTTCTATCGATAAAGTTGATTCTTACTGATGTGAAACAACGCTCTTGCTGACCGCAAGAGCGTTGTTTCACATTAGTCTTTTATACTCTTTTTTCCGAAATTGATACGGTGTGACTCCACTATGCTTTTTAAACAACTTGCAGAAATAGGATACACTCTGTATTCCAATTTGCAGGGCAATTTCCTGTACTTGATCATCCGACTCCATTAAACGCCTACGAGCGTGATGAATGCGACGTGCCGTAACGTACTCACCTACCGTGCATCCAATTTCATTATGAAAAACCACAGACAAATGATTGGGGGTTAGATGGAGCTCATTGGCCAGCAATTCAATTCGGAATTCCTTAGCTAAATTACATTCTATCCAAGCGATTGCTTTCTCAGAATGAGAAAGCGCTCTTTTACTTTTCTCCATTCGCATTGGTTTTTGTGGAAGGTATTGTTGTAAATGTTGAAGTATACCTATTACGGAAAGCGTGTAGGTCTCTTGCATCCGAATCCGATCGGATTTTGATACCATTAGTGACTGATCAAGCTCCCGAAGTAACATCACAAATGGATGATTTTCCGTTAGCCCCTCCATATAAGGAATTGACAGATCTTCTGTACACAGTTTTTTAAAAAAAGACCCCAAGTAAGTAAATGGCATTAAATAAGATTCTATAAAACTTGGTTCTAGTATAAGATAACTTCTAATATAGGACTCTTCTTGAAACATCCGAATACGGTGCAATTGAAATGGCTGAAAGATAAGTAACGTCCCTCCACACAGCGGAAACCTACTCCCATTAACAATCACTTCTCCTATGCCCTGATGTAAATAGTACAGTTCCAGTCCTTGATGAGAGTGAAACATATCAAAGCCGTTCTCGGTTGTTCTACGGTATACTAAATCGTAAGGGAATTGATCAAGACCAACATATTCGAGTACCCTTTTCTTCATTATTGTCCCTCTTTACCCATTTATCCCATCTGATAAGGCGACGCTTTCAATCGAAATGTCTTAGTTTCTCTAGGAGCGATTGCCCCCGCGCTATCGTTACGGATTGCCTCTTCAAGCCCACGCGTCGGGTAGCTAGAGAACGGCTCCAAGCCAATATTGTAATGCTGTCCAAACCAAGGATACCCTTCGGTTGCCCCGTACTCCTGCCAGTACCATAAGTACGGCATCTCAGTTCCGTCCCATTCCACATGCATGCCCATGCCGATATCATTGTTCTCAACCCTATACCACGCTTGCTCTCCAAAGCCTGTCAGGTACATCATCTCCGACGGCGTTCCCTTAGCCGGAAGTTCAGAGAAATCCCTCACATCCCCCGATGCTGCGGCGACATCCGGCCATTCATATGTCACTCCTGTGCGTGAATCCGTCATGACTTTCACATTATCTGGTACAGTGATCCTGCACCCTGGTGCCAGGAACGGTTTACCAAAAGCGATATGCTGCCCCCACATGTATCGCAACGGAACGTCGCTCAAATTCTCTAGCTGCTCCTCGATAAGGAGAGAAGAAGATCCACTTTCTAATGTTAGGGTTTTGATTAGCTGACAAGGAAGCTTCTTCGTCTTGACGCGGAATTGAACAGATATACGTTCAGGCGTATCTTCCATGATGCTATACTCCCAAGGCATGTGGGCCACTTCTCCATGCTGTCCAAACTGTGCGCCAAGATACGTACTTGTCGGACCGCCGTTGGGGAAAACCTCCTGCCATCCGCCTGGATAGTAGTCAATAAAGGTAGAAATCGGATCAGGCGATGTCGGCAAATACGCACTCGGATTTTGCACACCGTTTTCGGTTAGCCACATAAAATCAAGATCCTTCGGCTTATATAGAAACTCGAACATCTCCGTGCCTTTATCCACCAAAATGGATATCCTCACCAATTCATTTTCTAATACAATTGTTCGCATATCGAAATAGCGATATTGATCATGAACCCGGCATCCGTAATTTCGTTGAGATCTATAACTAGACAACGTGCTTCCCCCTTTACGCTTACCCCTTCAAGAAAAATGGATACAGCGTCATACCACCATCGACAAATAATGTGACTCCGGTGACATAACTTGCTTCCTCTGAAGCTAGCCATGCAGCAGCTGATGCAATCTGCTTCGGTTCACCTATACGGTTCATTGGAATGAGTGAACGTACAACATCATTTTGCTCGGGGTCGGACAGAATATGCTCATTCATAGGTGTAGCAATGGCGCCTGGCGCGATCGTATTGACGCGAATACCGTGTGGGGCATATTCGAGTGCAAGCGTCTCGGTCAACAATCTTAATCCACCTTTACTTGAGGCATAATGAACGTGGAAAGGCTTAGGAATTTTTTGATGGACACTCGACACATTAATGATATTCCCTTGAATGTTATTTGCCAGCATATACTTGATGGCTTCACGACAACCAACGAAAGCGCCCGTTAAGTTCGTATCCATGACTTTGTGCCAATCTTCCAAACTTAACTCGTGGGAGGGAACTGTCGTTTGAATCCCCGCATTATTAACAAGAACGTCAAGGCTTCCGAATGTCTCGACGGCCGTGTCAATGAGGCGTATGATCTCATCCTCTTTACTTACATCAGCACGAACAGCAATTGCCTCTCCTCCGGCCATCTTCACTTCTTCCACCACAGCCTCGGCTTTCGCAGAATCGTGATGATAGTTGACGACAACCTTCATCTTCTCCTGACCAAATCGAACTGCAATTCCGCGTCCAATCCCTTTGGAAGCACCCGTAATCACCGCTACTTTTCCACTCAGATCCGTAAACATTCGATTTCCTCCCAACTGTTATTCGTTATTTACGATGGAAAGCGCTGCCTTCATATAGCCTAATGCATACGCCATTCCTGCATGCCAAGGTGCTTTACACGTCATCTGCGGTGTATGATCTGGAATGAAAACACCATCAAACTTATTTTTCTTAAAAATACGCAGCGCCTTGATCATATCGATATCGCCTTCATCCACGAATACTTCCTGATAGTTCGGCACTTTGCCGATGACATTGCGAAAATGTACGTATCCGATCGCATTTTGCTTGCTGTACTGGTCAATCGCTTCATAGACATTACCATCAGTCATTTCCTGTATTGTCCCCATACAGAATTCCAAAGCATTGCTATGGCTAGGAACGATATCAAGCAGCTTTTGATACAAATGAGGCTGATTCACCAAGCGACCATATCCGCGGATCGTTGGCATCGGAGGATCATCTGGATGAGCGGCCAATCTTACACCGGCTTCTTCTGCTACGGGAATGAGTTCTTTAAGGAATCGCTCTAATCTCTCCCAAAGCTCAGCTGAGGAAATTGGAGGTATGAAACCTTTTGGCGCATTAAAATCATACGTCATATTCCAAATCTGCCCGTTCGGAATCGGCGTTTCCTCTGGACCTTCTTGGAGGTTGAAAGTTGCAGTAACGGCTCCTCCGCGTGCCACTGGACGATTCACATGTCCCCAAACACCAGCGATACTGAAATTGTATCCAATGATCGGAATTCCAGCTTTTCCTACGTTGCGAATGATCATCTTCAAGTTTTCGATCTGTGCCTTTCGCGTCGGGCCATCCATAAGTATATCGTACCAATCCGCAGGACTGAAATTTTCGATCGCCTCGAACTCTAATCCTTCTTCGTTCATCGATTTCTTTAATGCGATCAGGCTTTCATAAGACCAGACATCATCGTTCGGTCTTGCTATTCCCATGTTACGGTCTTTATCCGTAGAAGGCAAACCTTCGACACCATTATAGTAATCCACCAAATGAGCAACGATATGAGTACATCCAGCTTGTTTGGCAAATTGAAAATTTTCTTTCGTTAATCGATCGCGATATAATCCAAGACCTAGCTTCATGAGAACGCCCCTCTTTTTAAAATGAAATCAATAAGTCCTTTATAGAATCCCAAAAGTTTTAAAAGCTTCCGTACATAGCATGCCGTCCTGTAAGGCTTTCCTTACCAAGTTCTCACCTTCGACCTTTTCCAGTGATTTCACAATCACTTCCTCCTCAATAGCTTGAGGAATAAACACAATACCGTCGATATCCGCAAACACATAATCCCCAGGATGGATGCGTACGCCGTCGATCTCAATCGGTTCTTGGTAGTTGATTAGATTTACTCGCCCCTTCGAATCTGTTGGTACCTGACCTCTTGCGGCCAAAGGAAATTTCATCTCCAAAATTTTAGCCGTATCACGGTTCAAACCATCAACGATTGCGCCTCTGCCGCCGCGTGCCCGGCATGCTGTTGAGATTAATTCGCCCCAGAATGCAGCCTCATCAGGTGCCCCTGTTGAAACGACAAACACTTCCCCAAGTGAAACCGCGTCGATCGCTTCCATTTGCAATTTGTAAGGCTCCTCTGGGATGTTAAATACTTTGGTAGCTTGTGCGGTGAATGAACGTCCGCTAATCTTCAAATTAGGATCAATCAAGCGTAGTCCTGCACCGAAAGTTTGATTGCGATAGCCTAAATCATCCAAAATATCGCCAATAACCGCCGAATATAATTTTTGCTCCAAAAAATCGAAATCGTATCCTGCAATGGAAGTCGCTTTAGTATTGTTCATGTTTTTATCTCCTCTATCAATGTAGTTAAAATGTGAAATGTGAAATTTCAGTTTAGTTTAAATAGAAAGGGAACTCGTTATAAGCCCCCTCCATTTTCACTTAAGTGATCAATCATATTGATCTTACTATTCCGAATGTGCTCTTCAAGCTTTGCACAGGCATCTTGTAAATCGTAACGCTTTATTGCCTGTACAATCGCAATGTGTTCGTCATGCCCCGAATAAGAACGTTCATAGCTTTGAAAGAAATAGATCCTTGCAGCATGCAGAAAACTGTTAATGGACCTATACTGCTCCAGCATACGCTGATTGTCCACAGCCTGAACAATTTCATGATGGAATCTAACATCCAATTCAAGAAAATTTTCAAAAGGAAAGGGCTCTACAGTCAATGTCTCTTTACAACTTTCAAGGATTTCTTCAAGTGTACCAGCAAGTTTCTGCGCTTTCAACTCCGTAAGATGAGACACACACCACAGCTCAATCATTAAGCGAATTTCAGAAACCTCTTCGATATCCGAAATATTTAAACTAGCGACAAATGTCCCAGACCGAGGCTTTACTTCCATTAGACCTTCAAGAACCAGACGATTGACCGCATCCTTCAGTGGTGTTCGACTGATGTTCATTTTTTGTGATAAGTCGTTCATATCTAATCTTTGCCCACCAACAAACTCACGATTTAAAATCTTTTTCTTAAGTAAATGATATACTTTCTCTGAAAGTTCAGTATGCTCTAATTCGTACATACGCTCCCCCCTTTCACACTAGCAGGGCAATCTGAAATTTCAGATTTCAGTTATATCATACCCTCTTCCGTAGATAAATTCAAGTAGGTTCGGCTAAAAAATGTATTTTGTACTTATGTAAAATAAAGAAATAAAGTCCTTTGGTTTTGAGTTCGTTCGATCATCGAAATCGAAGGTTTTCACCCCTACGCCCCAGTTCCTAATGGTCTAGCAACAATTGATTTTATAATTTTCTCTATAAAACGATAATCTTGCTACACGATATTGTTCAGATACTTTGTTTCTCTAATCAGTGTTTCTTAGTAGTATGGATTTCTCAATCTTAATTCTTGTATGGCTGGGGCAATATGTCCATGAACACCTTTTTTAGTACTCTGGGTACATGCCGCCTCCCCAGCTTTTACAACACAACTACCTTACCCGATATTCTTGAGGGGTTATAGAATAATACTTCTTAAATACTTTAATAAAATAATTTGGATTTTGATAACCTAACTGTAAGGCAACCTCATATATTTTTAATGAATTATCCATAAGTAGAGAAACTGCCTTTTCCATTTTTAATCGAGTTATGTAGTCACTTACATTTCCACCTGTTTCCATTTTGTATACTCGAGAAACATGTACAGGATGCATGTACAAATGATTAGCTATCGCCTGTAAAGAAACATCCTCGCCTAAATTCTTTTTTACAAACGTCTGTATTTTTTCAACAATATTCTCATGATCATTTTTAGTTTCATTCTCCAAACATTTTTTTAGTATTTCAAGGGTTTGAAATGCCCAATTTTGTATAGTGAATATTGTATGGCATGGGATCAGCCCAGCCGAGTCCGCAAGTTTTGGTCCAATCATATCTGATAATTCACGTCCATTTTTATGAGCAAAAGTGCTAAATGCTGCATAAATATAAAAATAAACCTCAATTAAATATTCATTTGATTCCTTCCATTTCCCATTAAGTTCAGCAATAATATTTTGTATCTTAAGTTCAGCAGCATTCCAATCTCCAGATTCCAATAAGTGAACTAACAAGGGGGGTTCGTATAAGGTTTGCAGAGATTGTATGGACAACTGCTCCATTTCGTTGCTTACAGTGATGAATAATTCTTTCTGGTTTCCTAATTGTCTACGAATAGAGGTTAACACACTCTGGTATATTCGATTAATATCGTAAGGAAATCCCCCCCATTTACTGACTAAAACTGAGACGCTCCCTTTTAAATGCCGTTTTATATTTAACTGTAAGTTTGAAGCAAGCATCTGGAGTTGCTCCTCCATCGATCTCAAGTAATCAAAAGAGCTATCGAGTCCCCCACTATTTTCATTTTTAATTGTTACCAAAAACACTAGGTAACCATGCATATCTTTACACTGCCATAATGTAAAATAATCCTCAAATATTTCCTCAGCCATATTGCCAATGGCATACTCCATTAAAGACAAGCTATATACATCCATCTCAGAGAACTGATCTTCCAAACGAACAAACATGCAGGCAATTGTTTGTTTGTTAAACACCTTTATATTCAACATTTCCAGTTTTTGCGATAAAAGACTGTCAGAAAACTTTTTTCCTTGCAGAAGATCGTTTAATACTTCCCCTCGTAATTTGGGAAGGTGTTCCTGCAATGTACGCATTGCATTTTGATATACTTTCTTCTCTTCCCATTCTTTGTGCAGGATCTCAACAACTTCTTTTACCTTTAACATAACTTCTTTATCACTAACCGGTTTAAGTAGATAGCCATAAATATGATGCTGTATCGCTTTTTGAGCGTAAGAAAAGTCGGCATGTCCCGAAAGCAGAATACATTTTGTTTTTTTCCATTTGCTGCGCACCAACTCCAGCAATTCTAATCCGTTCATGCCAGGCATACGAATATCAGTTATCAAAATATCGATAGAATTAGTTTTTAGAATTTCCAGAGCTTCATAACCCGAATATGCTTTAAACACAGTCGTTATTCCTATGTCTTGCCATGGAAGGGTATCCGCTAAACTGTCAACAACACCAGCTTCGTCATCAACCACAAGCAGTTCAAACATATTACATACCCTACCTTTCTGTAACTCTTACCTATTGTCAATCACCATGAGACTCATTATTCTCCCAAATCAGTTCAACACGCAACCCACCCAAGGGCGATTGAGAAAAATACAGCCCTGATTTCCCTTGATATAAACCACTTAATCTTTGATGTACATTCCAAGTTCCACAACCAATTTCGCTCGAAAGAGGTAACATAATTTTTCTTTGTAATTCAACTATTTCATCAGGTGTCATCCCTTTTCCATTATCCTCGACGATAACGAAATTCATACCATTTGATGAACTACAAGTGATGTTGACCAAGCCAAAATGCGGACTTTCTTCGACACCATAAATAATTGCATTTTCAACAATTGGTTGTATTAATAATCTTGGTATAATCAAGTCTAGCATATACTCAGGAATCTCTATTTCATAATGAAACCGGGGAATACGTAAATTTTGAATGATTAAATAATTTTCCACTAGCTCCATTTCCTTTTTTATTGTCGTCATTGCACTTTCAGATCGGGTAGTATATCGATAGTATTCGCCTAAATTCAATGCCATAGCAATTACAGCTTCTTTTTGCTCTAAATTAGCCATGTTTTTTATATAGAATAAACAATTGTATAAGAAATGAGGATTTATTTGTGACTGTAAATGCTTCAAAGTTGCTTCTCTTGAGCGTAGTTTTTCACTATAAACATTTTCAATAAGTTCTTGGATTTGGTCAGCCATTTCGTTGAAGCTAACATATAAGTAACCAAATTCATTATTGGGTTGCTCTTTGAGTCTCGTTGAGAATCGACCTTCTTTAATCATCTTGACCCCTCGTTGTAATAAAAGAATCGGCTTATGGACATTTCTGTATAACAGTAGGGTGGCTATTACACTCATAAATAAAAGCGAAACAACTGATGTATAAAATAAAATACTGCTCGTTGTAATCGGGGATAAAATACTTTCTAGAGGTACAAAGTCGACTAAATACCAGCCTAATCCATCCGATTTATTAAAATTAACCAAATATTTTTGTTTGTCGATTTTAACAATTTGACTTCCGTTATTACTCATTTTGCCAAGTTCCAACTGAGATACAATTCGCTGTACTAGCTGTTGATTAGCCGTCTGGTTTAATATTGGCTCAAAGCCTTGGTGATAAAAGAACGGTTCACCGTCTCCCCCTCTTTTCAATTGATTTAACATATTCCGAAGATTGTCATCTGTAAACCTAACCTCAATCAGTACATTGGGTAGGTCAGACTCTCTAATTCTTGAGAAGAACGATTGTATCTCACCATATAACTTTATTCTACGATATGACCACTTTTGCAATTCTACATTCTTCAAATAACTATCGTCGTATGCTACTGAAAAGTCAGTTGAAATAACTTCTCTATAATCCTGCAAGTGCAAAATAATTTGATTATTCCACCCATTGGTTGCGACCTGAAGATTAAGCATTTCACCAAGTACTAGTTTTTTTTGAAATTGAACTGGTGGAGGATCCACATCGCGTTTTTCCATGTAATCTTTTAGAACATTGTTTCTACTGACAATAACGGAAAATTTGGTTAGTTGCTCAACTGAATAATCGATTTGACTTAAAAAGAATAAAAGTCTATTCTGATTTCCATTGTCAATGGTTTCCCTAACCACTTTGATACTTGTTATATATGAATACCCATACAACAAAATTATAGGGATTAATAATGCAGCTACCAAAGTAATAATTTTACCAAGTATATTCATTCTGATTTTCATTAGATGATATCCCCTCTATGAAAGTGTTGCTACATATCATTGTTTCCAAACAGAGGAAAAAGTAAAAGAAAATCACACAACCCTCGGAAATCCGAGGGTATAGAGTTTGTTCGTTATTCTGATTTTACAATATTCATTGCTGCTTTCATATATCCTAAAGCATAAGCCATCCCAGCGTGTCACGGAGCATTGCATGTCATTTGGGTCCTTTGCCTATCACATTCCGAAAATGAACATAGGTGATGCTGTTCTGTTTGCAATATACCACACACAACACCATCGAGATCTCCAAAAATTGAATCCCCTGGCTCTACCCAAGTCCCATTGATTTCAATGTTGCACCAATAATCCGCAACCTCCGTTCTAACTGATGAATCTTGTGCATACCTCCCATAACTGAAAACGGGCCAATTCTGTTCTAATACCTGAGGCGTATCCCTGTGAAATCCATTGATTACTTGCACCAGCTGCCCCACATCGGCGGGCTGTAGCCGTCAAAATATCGCCCCAATAAGCACAGCGCATTTCACCACCGCTAGCCAAATAAATTTCATTCTTTTGCAGTTGGTCAAGCGCTTCTGTCAGTAATCCGAATGGTTCCCGTTGGGTGCCATATACATCAATCATCAGACAGGCATAGCTCTACCAACTAACTATCTGAGTTTCGAATAGATTGCATCCATTATGGAAGAAATTGATGATAACGACCCATTTCATCCAATATATCCCCAACAACTGGTGTATAGAGCTCCTTTTTAATCAGTTCAATCAATTCGTCGTCATTGTTCCATTCTCTCATTGGTATATCTCCTCAAATAACCCTTTGTATTCAGTTATCCTTTGACAGCACCAGCTGCAAGGCCATTCACAATATACCGTTGTGAAATCAAAGCAATGATTAATATAGGAAGAGTGATAATAGTGGCAGCTGACATCAATCCCCCCCAATTAACACTACCGGTCGAAATGAAATTAAAAACAGCTACTGGAAGTGTTTTTGTTTTATCACCAGCCAAAATCATAGAAAACATAAAATTGTTCCACGAGAAAATAATTGACATCAACGAAGCAGTGATGACACCTGCCCCTGAAATTGGCAGCACTATGGTTAGAAATACTTTGAATTTGCTGCAGCCATCGATTTGCGCTGCTTCTTCAATCTCTAGTGGTAAGGCCTCAAAAAAGGAGATCATTATCCATGCGATAAAAGGAAGACAAACTAGCATATGACTAAGGATTAATGCTAAATAAGTATCTAGCAAATGAATCTTATTGAACAAAATAAACCAAGGAATTAAGAATGTAATCCCCGGAATAATTCTTGCAACCAAAATAATTAGACCATACATCTCCAATCGATACCTGGCTATTGCATATGCCGCAGGCAGGCCAAGCAGCAAAGAACCAAGGGTTGCACCGACTGCAACAACGAAACTATTCATAATAAATTCAATAAACTCGTATTCTTTAAACACGGCAATATAGTTCTGAAAAGTAGGTTTAAAAATAAAAAGATTGTCAGTTGATAAAATTTGCACCTGACTTTTAAAGGATGCCAAGATCATCCAAACAAATGGAAATGCAAAAAGAATTACAACGAACCACGCTGTCAGAAATACCATCTTATTATTCTTTTTCTTCATTTATTAAACCTCCAACCGCTTACGTAACCAAATCAGTGCTATTGTAAGCACGAGTACTATTAAAAAGAAAATGATAAGCAATGAAGAAGCTAGCCCTAACTTGAAATATTGAAAACCAAGCACATAACCATAAAGATTCAATGTTTCTGAAGATGTGCCAGGCCCCCCTTTTGTCGTTGCATAAATCGTATCAAATGCTTTAAGAACATCGATAAGGCGTAGCATAACAGCAACCATAATGGTAGGACGTAATAGAGGCAGCGTTATATAAAATAGCTTTTGCCTTGAAGAAGCCCCGTCCACATCAGCGGCCTCATAGGGTTCATGGGGCAACGTTGACAAACCAGCCATAACTATCAAACTGATCATTGGGGTCCATTGCCATATATCAATAATAGCCAACGATGGAATGACAAGATTCACATTTCCTAACCAAGACAGTTGTTGAAAGCCGAATAGTTTTAAAAAACTATTCGCAACACCGATGGTTGGTTCATAAATTAGAAGCCATACTAATCCCATAGCAACAGGTGTCGCAACCATAGGTAACAAAAATAGAGTTTTGGCAAAGCCTTTCCCCAAAAATTCCTTATGTAATAATAGAGCGATTGCGATGCCTAAGACCGTCTCTACGACTAACGATACACCCGTATAATAAAATGTAGATGTGACTGACTGCCAAAACCGTTCGTCTAATAGTAGTTGTTTATAGTTCGCTAACCCTACCCAGATTGGCGGATTCGCTGCTGACATACCCCACTCATAAAAACTTATCCTCAGTGTATAGATGATAGGAAAAGCCATCATAACGAGGACAAATAACACAGCAGGCATTGTAAAAACCCATTTAATATTTTTATCCAACCAGCCTATACGCATAATCATTCACTCTTCCTATCCAGTTTGACCGATGATCCTATTGCCTGCAAGTGGCTGAATTGTTCTATCAGGCAATAGGTCATCATTATTATATTTCTACTAAATTACTTAGAATTTTCTTTATTGATAATAGTTTGAAGTTCTGAGTTAGCTTTTTCTGCCGCTGTTTTTATATCCTCGCCTGTCATTGCTTTGACGACAATATTACCTACAACGTCACGAGCCTCTCCTACATTTATGACCATAGGGCGATCATGACCGACGCCAATTTTATTGGATTGTTCCATAACCGATACTAGATCTGCCGGAAATGCCTTTTTCCCTTCTGGGTTTTCCCATACGGAATTACGTACGCCTGTATTTCCTTTAATTTGTGCCTTTAAGCTAATTTCTTTACTCGTTGCCCATTGAATGAAGGCCCATGCTGCATCCTTGTTAGTGGATTGGCTATTCATTGCTAATCCAGCAATTGCGGCAGCATAAGGTTTTGGACCCGCAGCCCCGGCAGGAAATACAGCAAAACCAACTTTGTCGTAAACTAGTGATTTCTCTTTATCTAAAGCATTAGAAGAAATGGAAGTTCCATCCGTGTAGAATACAGCTTTACCTTGCGAAAAAATACCCATCGCTTGTGGCCATGACATATTTAAAACCCCGGGAGGACCGTAATTTTTTAATAGACCCACATATCTGTTAAAGCCTTTCAACGATTCCGGCGAATTGACAACTGCTTTACCATCCTTAATAAAATCTCCTCCCTCTGAGTACAAGTAGGAAGAAACTTGTGTAACCAGCGAGTTTCTTTCACCTCTAGCTACGAATCCATACAGTCCATTGTTTGGATCATGTAGTTTTTTGGCAGAGGCTTCAAGCTCGTCTAAAGTTTTCGGTACTGGTATGCCCGCTTTTTCCAACAAATCTTTACGGTAATAAAGAATTTCTTGATCCGCAGCAATCGGAATAGATGTGATCGTATCTTCTACAGTGGTAGACGCAATAGCGGATTTCGAGATATCATTGAAATCATAGGCAGGATCCTGATTAACGTATTTATTTAGCGGTTCCACCCATTTGTTTTTATAGAATTGCTTCGCATCATTTAAAGGACGACTAAAAAACACATCGGGTGATGAAGAGTTTGCTGTAAGCTGGACGGTCATTTTTTGAGTTAACTGCCCTTCTTCAAAACTTTGCAGATCCACTTTGATGCCTGTTTTTGATTCAAATTCTGGCAACAGAGGCTTCACCGCTTCTAACCATGGCACATTTCCCATATAGACTGAAATCTTTTTTCCTGACAAAGACTTGTCCTTGTCAAGTGGGGCTTTACTGTTTGCCTGGGGAGTACTATTTCCACCGCATCCAGATAACAAACTGCCCATCAGGATAGTTCCAAGCCCAACTGCAGTCCATTGCTTCATTTTTAAATTCATTAAGATTATCCTCCTCAGATTTTTTTCAGTACTTAGAACAAGAACTAAAGAAATATTAACAAGTAATCCACCTAATTCAAATGGCAAGATATTAATTTAATGCTATTAATTTAACATGAATTCGGAAAGTGAATAAGTCTATGTTCAACGAGATTTCAGACTTACCCTGGAATAAGATGGGATTATCCAATCTTCTAAACTGTATGATAATGTATGGAAGATGTGATTCTGCATACTCTACCTTCAGTAGCTTAATATTGTTAGTAGGACTATCCATCATAGGATGTTCTTTAACTAATCCACTAAACCAGCACTTTAGAAATCGTATACAGATGTTTACTAAATAGGGTGACAAACCTTTAATGTACTAATTTCTGCGAATAACTCCATGGCACTTCGTTTTGTCATATGCCAAGTAACTAACATTGGAGCTAATTATTGATGTTGCTACCTCTTTTTTGTAGCGATTATCTGAAAAATTTATTTACAACCAATTACCAAAGTTATTGAATTGAACATAGTATTCCTTTTTTGTCCGTGACTTAACATTTTTCTGCTTCTTTAATACTAACGAACTAGTCAAATCAGGAGATACAAACCGGCTTAGCCCGGCAGTCGTTTAGGATCGACCGTCGCCCAGAAATGATCCGCATACGAAGTTAAATCCTTCATATACAGGTATAACATTCCCTCTGCCGTGTACCAGGCTTTTTTATTTTCATAATTGAAGGAATGATACTCTTCGAATTCATGCTGATGCCTACTGACCACAGCGGGCGATGATTCAAGGCGCGATCCATCCCACTGAAGATCCACAAGCTGTCAGCGGTTCTCTTTCCGCGATAGTATCTTTACTTACAATACGTTTCAACAAGTGGGCAGCTGCTGTCCTCGCGAGTCCACCTTCTCAGCATCCCTTGTAAAGCACTCGCATGTTCACTTGGCGCACATAACGAAGCAAGCAGGATGCCCTCCATAATTTGATGTCCAGCAACGCGATCACTCATGTCTTCACGCGCAATTTCACGCCCGCGAACCATATCCATCGCTGCACCTTTAACGAGAATTGGCTCATAGAAGACATACACCCATTCCCAAACATGAGAGCTCTCAGGATCCCTTACACACCAGGGCGTATCACCCAGCAGATACATAATGAACGGAACATCTCGAATCATCGTTTTCCCATATCCAGCCGTATAAGCATAATCCTCATGCTGGATGAAAGATCCATCCTCATAGAAGCCGTCGCCATCTGTTACATATTTGAAATACTATGCTCACCCTGATGACCGTCTGTTACATCACTCAAACCATCTCGTGCTTTCATCAGCTTGTCCGCGACATCTGTCACCATGCCGATTAGCGTCAGAGCCAAGCACCGCCAAACGCGGTTAGCACCCCAATATTCGTAGCCTTTACCGGCTAAGTTAGGACAATAATAATCAAAAACAGCTGTCCAATCATTGCGTTGCTTCGGCCTCAAATCCTCGTACATCAGATTCATAATCGCCCCTAGCTCTAAGGGGAGGCCAATTTCTAAGCCATACCAGCCTTGATCTTGGCGACCGACATAGAATCGATTGGCGTGCAGCCAATCCAGGGCATAAAGAATGTCAGCTCTCAGCACATGATTGCCATAATGCGCCCCGCCATAAGTGCGGTAAGCAAGCGCCATGGCCCGGACTCTAGCGTAGGTACGTGTGATAATGTTATTATCTGTTGTGCTCGCTAAATCCGACCATAAGTAATCAAGCCGATCTTGTTTATTCATCGTATCCCAGAAGCCCAATTGCTGCTCGTTGCTCACCACTTCATGAATAGCTCTAACTTTAAACTTAATCTGAATATCGTTACAATCATAGGATTGACTCCCTGTCACCCAATCCAGCCATTTCCCTCTCATTATTGCAAAAAGTAAATTGGTGTCATTCGGCATAATGATTACTCTCCTATTACCCTTAATCTTCCAAGAATTCGATAAGCAGCATCAGTGCAAGTCCTTGGCCATACAACGTGGGGTAACAGGTTAAGTTGCTATAATCTTCAATGGTTGCCATGATCGGTGTGCCGCCTGATACTTGAGTAACTTCCCCTTCTACACTCAGTTTGCTAATGATTCCATAAAAGCCACGTTCTGCATATACAATATAGGATGAATGTAACAAGCCTAGTCGAACTGCCATAGCAATACCTTTTGCAATACCTGCGCTGCCTGAGCTTTCTTGGTAATAATCTGGATAATCCATCACCGTGTGCCACAAGCCATTATCACTTTGGTACCCAACTAGCCCATCGATGAGCGTTTGATATGGTTTCGTCAAAGAAGACGTATCTATACCTGCTCGTTTCGCTTCTTGAATGATTGCCGGTGTGCCAATCACAATCCATGAATTGCCTCGCGTCCATCTCGCCGCAGACATATGATCCCCCGTCCCGCAATTGTACCCGTGGAACAATACGCCGGTCTGCTGATCCTGCAACACCTCATAATGAAGCTCCAACTGTCGTACAGCTTCCTTCACATAGTCCACGTTGCCGGTAATTCGCGTTAACCGCGCAAGGAACAGCACCCCCATGAAAATCGTGTCTGCCCATACTTGCTCCCGCAGCTTCTCATTCGTGCTGACAGTATTGACGGTATGCTGAAGCGCCCCGGCTTGCGTCCGCGCCGCTTCCTTCATTAACCAATCGCCATGAATGATCGCTTCATTCAAGTAAAATTCATCTTTCGTTTTCTCATAAATGGCGGGGAAAATCGCATAGGGAGCTGTCGCATTGACAGCAAGTATATCTTTACGTTTATGCTTATTCCCTTCTATCCAACGAGCCAATGTGTGGCGTCATAATTCCTGAGAAAAATGGATTAAAAACCTTTGATTTATCATGGACCATTTTCATATTTACTGAGAAAATAGAAGGGGCTATCATTGCTGGAAGGCTGCTTTTTTCATAATTATTGCGAAAAACCGCGTATGGTCTTATACATTATTTATACATAAAATGAATAAGGTTTTTAATTTCCCTTGCACTGCTCTAAACAAAAAAAAGTACTTAAGCTATGACTAATTAGTCAAAGGTTTAAGTACTTTTTATTCTCATAAATCAGATCTTTTAGCATAACAAACTTCTAAAATTTTTGAATTCAATATTAAGAAAATAAACTGTAATTCTACTAAATGTGGTTCATGTTAAAATTCCTAATATATCATTTTCAGCATAATTATCTAGAAATAGTTAGTAGCGTTTTCAGAGTCTATCTTCTCTAAAATACTATACTGATTATGGAGAATTAATTTTTCGTTTGTTGTCAAATTCCATTTCACATAATCACCTCATCGTGACGGGAAATACTGCAAATATAACAGATCACAATGTAACTGCAACTGGAAGGTATGTGAGATTGTATATTACAAATCCTCAAACAGAAACCACTTATAGATGTGCAAGAATACGGAAATTGCCTTGTGGGATGAAGGACGGAAGCTGGCTTTCCAGCACAAGCAGACAGCTATGGTGCTTTATATGCCATAGCGATTTGGCCGATTGCAGGTGACGAGATAAGGTTCAAGGATTTGAGTTGGATCATTTAGGCAGTGGTTGGTTTTCGTCTGGGTTACACTATTCAACTAATGACATGATAAACAGGGTCAAATTTAATAATGATTTACATCGGCCAATTGGACTTGATATTCAAACGAATAGAGATGGTTCCTGGAATGCTGATCAGAAAGCACAACTTATAGATCTCAAGTACTCAATAAATGGTAATGCGGCTTTGAATGCAACCGCAACTGCAAGTTCAACTGGTGTCTCGGGCTATGAACCAGCTAAAGCAGTCGATGAGAAATCGAATACTTTCTGGACATCGGCTGGGGGAGAGACTCACTGGCTACAGATTGACCTTGGTCAATCCTACAACATTTCGAGATATGTGATTGAACATGGAGGTTTATATGCATCATTTGGAACACAGTCGCTCAATACCAGGGATTTTAAATTTCAAGTAAGCAGTGATGGAACGAACTTTACAGATGTGGATATTGTGACGGGAAATACTGCAAATATAACAGATCACAATGTAACTGCAACTGGAAGGTATGTGAGATTGTATATTACAAATCCTCAAACAGAAACCACTTATAGATGTGCAAGGATACTCGAGTTTAGAGTGTATGGGACTGCTACGACTACGACTAGCACCACTCAGAACGGATGGTGGAAATTCGATGAAACTTCTGGTACCACGGCAGCCGATTCCTCTGGAAATGGAAATTCGGCTAATGTATCTGGAGCGACATGGGCAACCGGTAAAATTAATAACTCGTTGAATTTCAACGGAACGAGTGATTACGCCCTAATCAATAATTATCCGAAACCGACTACTACGGCGACTTATACGGCATGGGTATTTGCTAATTCACGAAACACTTGGGGGACGATCCTCAAAAACTGGGGAATGAGTTCCGTGGGGCAGATACATTTGGGCTTGTTTGGGACGAGCGGGGATTTGGATGTATTTATGACGCAATCCAACGGCACTACCGTCGAAGTGAGAGAAGGTGCATCCAATCCAATACCGACGGGCAGTTGGCAACATGTCGCTGTGGTGGCTGACGGGTCGAATATAAAGCTATATCGGAACGGCACGATGGTCGGAAGCGCCCCTTATGACGGAACATTAAAAACAAGCTTGAACCCGCTAGGAATAGGCGCAAAACTTAATGACGCAGGAACAGGACCTGCCAGCTCTAGTGCAGGTTATTGGAACGGATATTTGGACGATGTTAAAGTATATAATTGGGCACTCAGCGCAGCAGATATTTTAACTCTTTCAAAGTACGGGGAGAATCCGACTAAGGGCTGGTGGAAATTCGATGAAACTTCTGCTACCACGGCAGCCGATTCTTCTGGAAATGGAAATTCGGCTAATGTATCTGGAGCGACATGGGCAACCGGTAAAATCAATAACTCGCTGAGTTTCAACGGAACGAATAATTACGCAATAATCAATAATTATCCGAAACCGACTACTACGGCTACTTATACGGCATGGGTATATGCAAATTCACGAAATACTTGGGGGACGATCCTCAAAGACTGGGGAATGAGTTCCGTGGGACAGATACATCTGGGCTTGTTTGGGACGAGCGGGAATTTGGATGTATTTATGACGCAATCCAACGGCACTACCGTCGAAGTGAAAGAGGGTGCATCCAATCCAATACCGACGGGCAGTTGGCAACATGTCGCCGTGGTAGCCGACGGGTCGAATATAAAGCTATATCGGAACGGCACGATGGTCGGAAGCGCCCCTTATGGCGGAACATTAAAAACAAGCTTGAACCCACTAGGCATAGGCGCAAAACTTAATGATGCGGGGACAGGACCAGCCAGTTCAAGTGCCGGTTACTGGAATGGTTATCTGGATGATATTCGGATCTATGACCGTGCTTTAAGCGATATCGAGATAGCTAATTTAGCTAAGTAAACCTGAAAGAAAAATTGAAATAAACTGATTTTTTTAGACAATCTTAATCTAGCCTTTTGACCGTGGTCTGACCCGCCCCCTATTGTTTGTTTCATTAGATGGAAATACTAGTTGTATGCTTATGATGTTTTTGGAGACATTTTGTCTTTTGGGGGCGGGCATATTGTATTTGAAACTTTATGAAAATGAATGCGCAGAACGTGGAGTCTATAAGGAAAATATTTTAAGTACCCAGACGAGAAACTTGACAAACATTAGCTGGTTTTGTGCTTTTTTTAACACTTAATAAACACAGGGCTGTCTAGAAAGTCAGTTTTTATTGACTTTCTAGACAGCCCTGTGTTTGTCGATTCTTAGGATAAAATACAATGTTAGATAGTATTATTTCACTATATTATCCTATAACATCAACGTATATTGCAATGTTTCAGGCTCTACGCCAAAAGCAGATCTTGACCCTCCACTGTAGCATTGGTCCAACGGCAGCGATGCTAATTATGTTTTCTGCTTGCCAATTGCACATCGTCTTCAATGCACTTCTCATCTGTATGATTCTAGTTGAGATATTGACCAATTTCAGTACACAGAAAACCGCTCAAATATAATTCATTTGGAGTTGTCTAATAAATAAGACATTCATCTGAAAAAGACCACCAATTTGGCGGTCTGCATACACAGTTAGAAGCTAACTCTTCTTAATTCACCTGATCAGCTCTCTCTTCAAAAATGATGCGAATATGAAGTATTGCTTTTGCTGCCACAACCACTTGAAGATCGTTGTTATGAATGTCCGTTAAGCTCGTTTTATATTGTTCCAGCGTATCTGACACAAAGGCGGCTTCGATTTGTCGGTTCGGGAAATGAAGATGTGCGTTCACTTCCTGATCCCTGCAATTGTTAAGGCGAACTACAATACCTTGTCCTTCCTCTGCTGGTTTCACATCGAACACTTGAACACCATTTCCGCAAACTTCCAAAAATTGACCTACTTCTTCTACTTTACAATCGACAACGGGCGTTGCTAGTACTGGAGATACGGCTTGGGTAGAAGTCATCATCACAGCAGCAGGATCAAATGTTTGGTAGGTATTCAAATAATACGTGAATGAGGAAAACCCTGGTTGTCTGGCTCTATAGTTGGTGTCCCAATAATTATTCATCGGCCAGGCCAATAGTAGTGGTTTCTCATTTTTGGAAATATTTCGCTTCTCTTTAGCAAAATTAAAGTCCCCCACCTGTACAAGCGGCGCATCAGGACAACTTAACGAAACACCATAATGTCCATCGTAAACCGATACGCTTTTATCTAACGTGACATAGTCTCTGCACACACCCGGCAACTGCTGCTCATCCAATTCCACTAGCTGACCGGCAGTATCATAATGACAGCGCCATGCATTCAGATTTAACGGAAATGCAAAATATGTCCCTTCAGGCGTCGTAATGTCCTGCTTATAGAAAGAGGCTTTCATCTCAATCCCTTGTTTGTAATTAAAAAAAGTAAATCTTTGTTCAAACTGTTCCACACCTGGTGCGTCCCAACTCATAATTAAAGTCGCGCAATTCGCGCTTCTCTCAATGCGATAAGAATTCATGCGCGTATACGACTGTCTCTTAGCCTTCCAATCATGATTCCATTGGGTGATGCTGTTATTTCCTTTTTCAACATCTCTCGGGAAAATTGCGCTTCGATTGTTAGAATGATGGATCGTATCAACCGTTTCTTGCACATATTGAAATAACGTCCAAGGGCTGGAGTGGTCGAGTACTTCCCAGTCAAGCTTTTTATCATACAAACTCGTAATCCGTCCCGTTATAGGATCCCATTTGCAAACATGGAATGGCGTTTCTATCTTTCCTTCCCGTACCGTAATCTCCCTGAGCCACGGCCCCTCGCCGTTTGTTCCTATCATGCCTTGATCAATCTGAATCTCCTCTGACCATTGTACCTCTTGCAGCGCATGAAACGGAATTTTACGCCAGCTAAACGGAGGCAATTGGATCACGCCATAGCTCGTTCCCGCATGATAGGCGTCGAGATTCATAAGCGCTTGACGCATGCGATCGGCACTAAGGTGCCTTCCGGATGTTTTGAAACTGGCAGGAACTTTAATGTCATGATCAACGGTAACCGAGGTTGGGTTAACCAGCATAATCCCTTGCGGTTCTTCCGATTGGAGCGGATTGTTCGCAAGCTTCTCCAAATGATGATTTAATGCATATGCTGTTAAACTGTTCGCCATATTAGCATAATGAGCCTTATGTGCCCATTGAATATCTACACTTAATTGATTGGGTTCAGATATCGAGTTATGAGCACCCCACGTGTGTTCATCATACAAAAGGATTTGATTCCAGGCTTCGCTTTTTGTTTCGATAAAAGTACTGTCTTCTTCCCGTTGAAAAGCATCAAGCAGTTCGACCGCTTTCATACCTTGCTTCGTACGGCGATTTAACATCGTTTCCTTGGCAGAACTTGCCGCGCCAAAGTTCCAGTAGTCCGTCCAGTCGCCAGCATGGACAGGCAGCTGCGATGCATGTTCTCGCACCCTTGCATATAACTGCTCAGGTGTCACGAATTTGATCTTAATCCCTCGATCTTCTTCATTCCAGGTTTTAAGTAAGCCAGCTAGTTCACGATCGGGGGGATTATTGTCGTATAGCGGCAAATTCGTTGCAGTCAAATAAACAAAGTCGAATGGATACTCCGGATTCGCATCAATTTTTAGTAAATATTTCGAAAGTCCTTGGGACATGATGTCCGTATTATTGGCATTGACATTGCAGATTTGACTGAATAATGAATAATGCTCGCCATTGAAAGTAAGCAACTTTCTGCGATCAGGTGCTTCCCAGTGGAAAGCATTCGGCCTATTAAACGGAACACCACCAAAGTGGTTATTGATACCCATCACGAAGAACTCTATGCCAGCATCAAGCAGCAATTGACTATAAGACCAAGGTTGGCCGTTAATATCATGATGAATGGCGGTTTTCATCTCGATTTCGAATTGACTTCTCAAATGGCGAACCGGAAATAGCATCTTTGCAATCTCTTCAGCCGTACAGAGCGGCGTCGAATGCATATAGGAGGCAGAAATGCTCATTTGACCGTTATGCAAAAAATGTTTGAACCGTTCGACTTGACTGGACTTCGCATTTTCCAGCCAACGCAATACGGGATAGCTTGACTCGCAGGTCCAACGGAATCGATTGATCTCGGCCCAGTCAGCTGTTTGTTCACAAAGATCTAACGCTTGATCAATATAATTCTTCTGAATTTTCAGCAATATAGGCTGAGCATGCGTATAGCCAACATCCATATGGCTATGGTGCAGAACCAACACTTCTTTAATTTTCGTCATAAATTTCGTCCTCCCCTAACCTTTCAAAGAACCAGAAGTTATTCCTTCCACGAATTGCCGCTGCAGAGCTATATATAAGATAATAACCGGCAATGAGGCTATGAACATCATGGAAAACATTTGCCCCCAATTCACTGAGAATTGACCGATGACGCGATAAATTCCCGCTGTGATCGTTGTGCCCTTAACAGGTCCAATAATAATTAACGGATTCATAAAATCGTTCCAAACCCATAAGCCAATGAAAATGGTAACACTCGCGGTGCATGGACCCAGCAAAGGGAAGATGATTCCCCAAAAGGTTCGGAGTGTACTCGATCCATCGATGGATGCCGCTTCATCAAGCTCTCGAGGTATCGTTCGAATGAAACCTGAGTACATGAAAATCCCAAAAGGTACATAATACCCCATATAAAATACGATGAGCCCGATCTTCGTACTCATTAAATGAAATCCGACTAGTACTTTAACGACGGGAATGAGTATAATCGATGTGGGTACCATGAGGCCGAACAGGAAAAAGATAAGCAGGAATCTTGTCCACTTGCTATCATTTCGAACAATATAATAAGCCACCATCGAAGAGGACAGGACAACAACCACTATCGATATTACCGTAATGACAATACTATTCCACATGCTCGTGTAAATCAGGTGATCAGGCCTGCCTAGTACGCCTTTTAAATTCTCTAAAGTTACATTCGTTGGAAAGCTTAATGGATTGGCAACGACCTTATCACTTTTCTTGAAAATATTGACTAGCACAAGGTACAAGGGAAGAAAGAATACGAATGTCACGCAAATCGTAAACAACTTATGTGTTCTTGCAAACCATCCGGATAACATGTTAGTATTCAACCTCCCTGCGTTTCAATAGCGTGACGACAATAGCGGAAATAGTGCCAATTAACAAAAACAGAACAACAGACATGCTTGAAGCATATCCCATTTGATTTTCCACAAATCCTGTATTGATAATTTTCAACGAAATGGTTTCAGTCGTTGTACCCGGTCCACCATTTGTCAAGACAACAACATGATCGAACACCTTAAAACTGGAGATTAAAAGCATGACAGTATTGATTGTAATCCCTGGAGCAAGCAGTGGAAAAGTGATGTGTTTAAACTTTTGCCAACGATTGCTCCCATCTATGGTAGCGGCTTCATATAGGTCGCTCGGAATGCTCTGCAGCGCTGCCAAGAAAACAACCGTACAAAAACCCATGGATTGCCATACAATAACGGCTATGATGGAATAAATAACAACATTTGTATTCGCAAGCCAACTCGTCCCATCAAGACCAATATAGCCCAGTATTTTGTTTAATACGCCATCATCAGTAAGAATAATAGACCATATAAAACCAACAACCACGGGGCTTAATACTTGTGGGGTGAAAAAGATTGTTCTTGCTGTGTTGTAAATCCAGCCTTTAAAGTTCACTAATAGAGCTGAAAGTAAGCCCAATAAATTCGAGGCAATTGTCACGATGAAAGCAATCAGGCAAGTAACGACGATAGCATGACCGAACAAGTTGTCTTTCATCAAATCCAAATAATTAGCAGCACCAACCCATTTAAAACTTGGATACAACGGATTAAAATTTGTGAAACTGTAGTAAAAGCAAAGAATGATCGGAAGTATGACGAAAACTAAGTAAATAATCAGACCATGAGATACAAAGAGAAAAAAATTCGAAATTTTCTTGTTGTTCAGTGTCTCCACACCCCTCAGATTTAAAGAATAAGGAGAAGAGAAATTCCCCCTTCTCCTTATTTCGCATCTATTTGTTTAGTTCATCTCTTTATTTGGTACGTGCAGCGATTTCATCCCATTTTTTATCCAAGGCCGCCAATTCGGAATCTACGGACTTGCCAAGAATGATGTTCTGAGCGGATTTGTTAATTTCATCCGTCATACCGGCAATCATGGCTGCGTCGCCGCCTTCCCATCCGAATGGATTGACTTTCTTGCCTTGATTACTGATATCAATGACTTTTTGGAACAATGGTGAATATTTATAATCTACTTTCTGTCCTTCTAGCGGAATTAACGCATCAGATTTAACTGCTTCAACGACATTCGCTGGATCCGTCACAAATTCTGTTGCAAACATCTGCGCCTCTACTGGGAATTTCGTAGAAGCACTAACAGAAGCAGGACCTCCTACATTATACGGAATAATAACAGATCCATCTTCGGTAGGTATCGGAAATGCCCCAACTTCGATATCTTTCTGCCCATCAGCAGCAGCTACGAACCAGGATCCCATAGGATACATCGCGCCTTTGCCTTTTAGAAATGCGTCTTGCAGTTGAGAATAGCTGATGCTTAATCCATCTTCATTGAAAGATTTCGAATCGTACAGGCTCTTCCACTTCGTTACAGCGTTTTTAAATAACGGATCGGAGAACTTCACTTCGCCTTTTTTGCGTTTGCTGACCCAGTCAGGTACCTTGCCATAGACATCTGCACTGATAATGCCATCCAGCATGAATGTTGTTGACCAAGGATCTTTAGCGCCACCATACAGCAATGGCGTTACGCCGGATTTTTTAAGCTTTGCAGTAACGTCCACGAATTCCGACCAAGTTTTCGGTTCAGTCGCACCTGCGGTTTCAAACATTTTTTTGTTATAGTAAATGTAAGAGATCGTTTGCGCGCCCCAAGCAAGCTGATAAACCTTTCCGTCAATTGCTTGCTTGTCTGCGCCTGGCACTTTTTTAACGTACTGATCATCGAATGCCATGATCGATTTTGAGGCAAGGAAATCTTGTGGTGATATAGACATTAAGACATCTGGGAATTGACCAGTAGCAAGCAACTGCTTTGCATACTTCGTACGGTCGGCATCTGGGGATACGATTTTGTTAATTTTTATATTAGGATGTTTGTCCGTAAATCTCTTGATCGCAGCATCCCAAAACTGTGCTGTCAAGTTAGGTGTTTCGAATACCAGCACATTGAGTTCGGCCTTCTTCTCTTGAGCAGCTGGAGTCGAGGCCGCTGCTGATGGAACTGTTGATGCAGCGGTTGTTGCATTCGACGCTTCATTGGTCGTTTTGCCGCATCCAGCGATAGTCATTGAGACGATTAAAGATAGACCTACAATTAAATTCTTTTTCACTTCAATACCCCCTGTTAAGTAATTAGCTTTACAATTACAAGTATAAATTCATTCAATAGATGTAAAAAGTACTGAAATTAATGTTCGACTATATAAATTAATTCATTTCCAAATCGACTCTTTGATATGAAAAAAATGCTTCAGGATATGATGAAGATCCCAAAGCATGGTTGCTTTCTGAACTATATTCCTTTCCTAAAATCCATAGGTGATTTGCCAGTCATTTTTTTGAACTGGCTGTAAAAGTAATTAGGCTCCATGTAGCCGACTTTTTCAGCAATATCCTTAGCGCTATCTTCGGAGATCAACAACATATTTTTGGCATTATTAATTCTGACATGATGCAAATATTCATTGAATTGCTTTCCCAATTCAATTTTCAATCGCTTTCCTAGATATGGCGTGGAGATATGGAACTGCTGCGAAAGCTGCTGTAAGGTAAGGGGTTCCATATAGTGAACATCAATGAATTTAATCACTTTCTCCACGATATTCGTATTTTTATTCATTTTGAGCTTATGCAAAGTTTGAAGTAACATCGTAGATAATTGCAAAAAGCGCTCAACCAACTTTTCTATTGAATCCGCATTAAAAAGCTCATCCACAGACTTTTGAAGATTGCTAAAGTGCTCTAGAATCTCAAATTCCATTTCGCGAAGTTTACTCAAACATAATATGGCAAAGTCGATGAATACAGTTCGGATCATGTGAACATCTCGCACTTGTATGTCTTGTAATAGATTTCCAATACCTTCAAGTTCAGTGATAATGTCCTCATACGCTTGCTTTTCCAATAATTGATTCCAATGACTCATGCCAAGTTCCTTGGATAAGGCGTCTTTCTTTGTTTCCACATTTTTCTTCGTGTAATCTATGACTGATCCAGTATCTACGAAATATCGATAATCATACAATTCTATCGCACTTTGATAAGAATGTTGAATATCTCTCCAAAACGCACAGAGCTTGCCTATGAATGCGACGACTTGAATTTTCAGAACACTTTGCACGACAGAAACGATCTCTTCCATTCGTTTATGTAAGTTGGATTGGCTATTTCGTTCCATACCTGTGAATAAGAAAATAATTTGGCTGTTTTGATTCTCGAAAATATATACACTATGATTCTTCCCAATCGTATCTTGGGCAACATTACGAATAGCAAATGTACTTAATTGCCGCTCTGCTAACAATGGGACATTCTTTTGCCGGGTGATCGTGTCCATAACAACAACTTGAAACCCGCCATCTTGAAGATTAATGTTCAACATTTCGCACTTCTCATTGACGTCTCGAATCGAATACGTATTCATCACGATTTGATTCAGCATATTATTTTTCATGAGTAACATGCCTTCGAATATTTCCCGCGACTTCCGATATTCCGTAAGTAGGCTTTCCTGAATTTGTTGCAGTGATCGTATAAGTTCATCTTTATTTATCGGCTTTAACAAATAATTGTCTATGCCCCTCATCATAGCTTCTCGGAGATACTGAAATTCGTCGTAACCACTAATGATCAGAACCCTTGACGGGTAATCCGCGCTTCTAATCCTACGCAGAAGCTCAAGTCCTGTGCATACATCCATTTGAATATCCGTTATAACAACATCAATTCGCTTATTCGTTTGAAGAAATTCCCATGCATCTTCCCCGTCCTCGAACAAGCCTACTACTTTGAATCCCAGACTTTCCCAATCCATCATGGCGTACAAACCTTCTCGTATCAGCGGTTCATCGTCGACGATGATTACTTTTCTCATATAATGACTCATGGATTCACCTCGATTTTTGGAATAAGCAGGGTTATTTCAGTGCCTTTGCCGATCTCACTTTGAAGATCCAATCCATATTGTTCTCCAAAGATTAAACGTAATCTCGCATGCACATTCATGATTCCAACGGAAGGCGAATCTGTTGAATCGTATAATGGCTTGCCCAGCTCGAATCTGAGTCGATTCAAGTCATCTTGAGCTATTCCTTTGCCATTATCCATCACTGTAACTAAGACTAAATCATGAGCCTCTGATACCTTGATCCCAATTTCAATTTCTTTTCCTCTATTCATCGCATGTTTGAAAATATTCTCGACGATCGGCTGAACAGAAAATTTGGCGATTCGTTGATTTTGAAGATAAGATGGAAAATCGATACGAAAATGCAGTTTAGGAAAACGGAATTTTTGAAGCTTCAAATAATATTCGACGTAGTATATTTCCTCAAAAAGCGTTACGACCGTTTCTTTATTTCTAATGTTCCATCTGAAGATCTCGCTTAAACCGTAGATCGTGTCAGACAGCTCGAGATTATTTTCTTTTATGGCTTGCATGCGAAGTATTTCGAGCATATTGGATAAGAAATGCGGGTTGACCTGAGAATGCAGCAACTGTAATTCCGCTTCTTTCGATTTAATCTCAAGAATATATTCTTTTTGGATAAATTCAGTTAGTTTATGGATCAACTGATTGTAGGTACCTTCAAGAATCGTGAATTCATCTTGTTTCATTATCGTGATCGGTTGAATAAACTCGCCTGGATTGTATTTATGCATATTTCGTGTTAAAGTGTTAACCCGTTTTGATAAAACTCTAGAAATGTAGTAAGCAACGAATACGTTTAATAAGACGATAGCCGTAAGTGTTATCCATTGATTCTTTTTCATTGCCCGTATATTAGCAATCAAGTTTTCTTTGGATATCAGGATCCTAAAAACCATATCATCCATCGAATTACTAACTTGAGAAACAAAGAAATTGTCCGAAGCGAGTTGTTCCGTATCGATGATATCCTTACGCGCGTTCATCGAAATGGAGTTTCCCCACATCTGAATCCTGCCGTTAGCATTTTTTAATTCGACCATAGAATCCGATCTGAGATGATCCGTAGCTTTTTGCAGAAAGCCAGTACTCATGCTGATTATAAAATAACCAATAGGTTGACTGTTAGTAAGATCAACTGGATCGTTTACCTTTAAAACAAAGACCAGTACATTTTCAGCAGGGTTTACACTTAAACCAGATTCTCCCAATGGAACGACCTTAAGGTAGTTCTCATTTGAAAGCGATATCATTTTTTTGAAATTAGTCAATCGACTTGGATCAAAATATCTGACGAACGAAAACTTCACTTCATCCTTCATTCTAACAAACAAAATCGATTGGGTAGTCATATCCGCATAAGCCATCGACTGTAAAAATTGCTCGATCTCCGCCTTCAGCTTTAGATCTTCAACTTGAGTTGTTCCTGTGTATCTCTTGATTTTCTCCAAAACAGATTCGCTTTGACTACTATCAAAAAACAAAGAAAATACATTGGATCGTACTTGCTGTAATTTTTGATTATAACTATCCTGGATATCACGTAAATTGGTACGCGCATATTCGTACTCCCGATCTTGGATAAAATGATCTACTCGGATGATGTTCAGTTGACCACCTAACAAAATGAGGGTTGACTGAACGAATATTACAGCTATAAATACTTTTGCGAATAATGATGAGTTCATTTTCTTGATGAAGTTCTGCAAAAAATTCATACCTCCTTTGTTAATAAAAAGAAGCATCCTTTCGTTGCGAATAGCCTCTTCAAGCCCAAGCGTCGGGTAGCTAGAGAACGGCTCCAAGCCAATATTGTAATGCCGTCCAAGAACGCCCCTCTTTTAAAATGAAATGAATAAGTCCTTTTATAGAATCCCAAAAGTTTTAAAAGCTTCCGTACATAGCATGCCGTCCTGTAAGGCCTTCCTTACTAAATTCTCTCCTTCAACCTTCTCCAGAGACTTCTCAATCACTTCCTCCTCAATAGCTTGAGGAATGAACACAATACCGTCGATATCTGCAAACACATAATCCCCAGGATGGATGCGTACGCCGTCGATCTCAATCGGCTCTTGATAATTGATTAGATTAACCCGCCCCTTCGAATCCGTAGGTACCTGACCTCTTGCGGCCAAAGGAAATTTCATCTCCAAAATTTTAGCCGTATCACGGTTTAGACCATCAACGATTGCGCCTCTGCCTCCGCGTGCTCGGCATGCTGTAGAGATTAATTCGCCCCAGAACGCAGCCTCATCAGGTGCCCCTGTTGAAACGACAAACACTTCCCCAGGTGAAACCGCATCGATCGCTTCCATTTGCAATTTGTAAGGCTCCACTGGAATGGAATATACTTTGGTGGCTTGTGCTGTGAAAGAGCGGCCGCTTATTTTCAGGTTGGGATCAATCAAGCGTAGTCCTGCACCGAAGGTTTGATTGCGATAGCCTAAATCATCCAAAATGTCGCCAATAACCGCCGAATATAATTTTTGCTCCAAAAAATCGAAATCGTATCCTGCAATGGAAGTCGCTTTAGTATTTTTCATCTTTTTATCTCCTCTATCAATGTAGTTAAAATGTGAAATGTGAAATTTCAGTTTAAGTTAAAATAGAAAGGGAACTCGTTATAAGCCCCCTCCATTTTCACTTAAGTGATCAATCATATTGATCTTACTATTCCAAATGTGCTCTTCAAGCTTTGCACAGGCATCTTGTAAATCGTAACGCTTAATTGCCTGTACAATTGCGATGTGTTCGTCATGCCCCGTATAAGAACGTTCATAGCTCTGAAAGAAATAGATCCTTGCAGCATGCAGAAAACTGTTAATGGACCTATACTGCTCCAGCATACGCTGATTGTCCACAGCCTGAACAATTTCATGATGGAATCTAACATCCAATTCAAGAAAATTTTCAAAAGGAAAGGGCTCTACAGTCAATGTCTCTTTACAACTTTCAAGGATTTCTTCAAGTGTTCCAGCAAGTTTCTGCGCTTTCAACTCCGTAAGATGAGACACACACCACAGCTCAATCATTAAGCGAATTTCGGAAACCTCTTCGATATCCGAAATTTTTAAACTCGCAACAAATGTCCCTGACCGAGGCTTTACTTCCATTAGACCTTCAAGAACCAGACGATTGACCGCATCCTTCAGAGGTGTTCGACTGATGTTCATTTTTTGTGATAGGTCATTCATATCTAATCTTTGCCCACCAACAAACTCACGGTTTAAAATCTTTTTCTTAAGTAAATGATATACTTTATCTGAAAGTTCAGTATGCTCTAATTCGTACATACGCTCCCCCCTTTCACACTAAGCAGGGTAATCTGAAATTTCAGATTTCAGTTATATCTTACCGACTTCCGTAGATAAATTCAAGTAGGTTCGGCTAAAAAAATACTACTTAAATAACAATTCACGAACCCCTTTTGCCGTAACCGCCAGGCTCCCCTCGGGAATCGGATGAATGCTATCTGGTACCCATTGATGAAACTGCTCCGGATTATGCTGGAGAATCGCATTCCATTGTTCATAATGATCGATTATAGGCAGATCTCTTTCTTTTGCAACCAAGCGGTATACATCATAATAATCATTAAAAATAGGACGTACCTCCAGCGAACCTCCTACAGGAGGATTCATGGTCATCAGGACGATTTCGCAGGCAGGATTACTTGCTACAATCTGATCAATCATGGATTCTAAACGGCTTCTGCATTGATCAAGGGTCGTTTCATACGGCAAATAAGAGTCATTGATAGCAAATTCGATAAAAACCAAATCGGGCTTATGAGCGAGTACTTTTTCTGCTAAGTTGTCGATCGCCCACTGCGACCACATGGCGGCTTTCGCACTGTTGATGACAGTAGCAAGTCCCGGATAGCGCTCCTGCAGCTGAGCATTCATATCCTCCACCCAGGCTGCTCCATCGGTCAAGCTCGTTCCATACGTAATGATACACTGGCTTTTGCCAGCTTCCAGATTAGCAATTGTATTCAAATGTTGCATGTAAAACACTCCTTTATACTATAATTTCAGCGTAATGGCCTAACTGGAGTGGCGAGCAATCAAGCAGCGCTGACCTTTGTACAACTTGATTGTTATGATATTATTCGTACACACCCCATCACTTAGCGGATCAATATCGAGTTTCTCTGTTCCAAAATCGTTCTGCAGATGAAAGGTTCCCTCCCGCTCCGCGACAAGCTCCACGAACGCGAGACGTCCTTTACGAATTTCGGCTGACACCAATACGCCTTGGCCGCCTCTTAATTGAGAGAAGCTTACACCTTCTTCGCGCCATTGCTGAGGAATCGCAGGGAACAACCTAAGAAGGTTCTTGTCGCTTTGCAGCAGCATCTCCTGCAGGGCGTCTGCCGCCCCCATGTTCGATTCAAGTGTGAAAGGGCGCCCGTGATATGCGGTAATTCCCCGATTGTTGTAATCCCCGTTCAAATGAAAGCCGTTTGGCGAGCACAAATGCTCCCAGAATAGTTTTAGCTGGCAATGAGCAGCTTCTCCGTTGCCCTGAATAGTGTAGAGATTAGCCATCCAAGCGAATGAAAATCCAACCCAAGCCCCTTTGCCCAGTTGTTCCAAATCAAGGATAGTTGCATCGATGATCTGCCGTTCCCGCTCTGAGCTGTTGTATTGAATCAACCTCAACGGATAAATGGCCATTGCGTGGGATAAATGCCGATGTGATTCTTGAAGCGATTCATCTGGACTGAGCATGAGTACATGTTTGTCGTTCACAGACAGCTCCTGCAGCTGCTCAAGTACCAACTGCCATTCCGCCGCTTCCAAGTCGTATTGAAGCTGCTCCGCCCATACTGCCAACGTGCCGAAAAAATATCTCAGCAAAGCCAAGTCGTTGTTACTGTTGGGATGCAGCCACGCCTTCAGACTGTTATCATGAATTTCTGGCGAGCTGGAAAGCGGCAATACCAACTTTCCGTTATCTCCCGGCTTCAGCCAGCGCCTAATGCAGCTTGCCGTTTCCTTGAAATACACGTAGGCTTTATTTTGAAGAAAATCCTGATCTCCTGTGTATTGCCAGTAGTGATCAAAGGCTTGACAAAGCCACATTTGATTGACCAGATTCGTACTGTAATGCACCCAACCGCCAAGTGATTGACCGTCAATGCTCATAACTGATGGAAGACAGACGCCAGGTGCGTCAAAAAACTCTCGGGCAAACTTTCGACCCTGAGGTATCAAGTCCCATAAGAAATCCAGGAAGCTTTCTCCTTCTTCAAGATGATTCGCTTTCATGTAGTGCCAGTAGCTCATTTGCGTATTCAAATCATGATGATAATCACCTTTCCACGGCGGCAACAATCCATGATCGGCCGTCCATACACCCTGCAGCGGCATTGGCGGAGCCCCCTTGCGCGAGCAGGAGCCGAGGAAATAATTGGCCAAGTACCACATACGCTCACATTCCTTATCAGGAAGCGCAACAGCGCTTTTGGACCAAAATGTGTGCCACCATGCGCGATGGCTTGCTGCGGATGCCTCAAAGCCTGAATTTAGTGCTTCGAGCACCTTGCGCTTTGCATCTTCCAACCACTCGGACCCATCTGCGCTCGATGCTACCATATATGCAATCTCCATGGTTTCTGTATCGATCATCGTTTGTCCCATGACGACTGCGTAAGAGGATTCATCCGAAGTTTGCTGGTGAAACCAGCTCAACTGGCCGTTTGTTACCATGACAGCCGGAGAATAGCCGAGCAAACCAAGACTCATTTTCAATAACGATGTCGGTTTCGCTTCGCTTCCAGACTCCTCATCAGCATACTTTGGCGCAATGACCCGAATTTCTGGCAGAGAAACTGTTCCTGAAATGCGGATAAAACCGCAAGATTGATTCGCATGGAGATAGGAACTTACGCTCACACACTGCTCGCCAAATGTTAATTTCACTTCGCTCGTCGCCGTGTATAGCTGCAGATGACTTTCAATGTGATCGGCGGGCCTGCCAAAATTAAGCTCAAGTCTGCCAGCTGGAAGTTTGGTAGGCGTAGCACGATTCATATAGAATTGTTCAAATCGCTTGACAATGCCCTCATGATCATTCTTTTGCACCAGTTCAATTAAATTCGTATAGTTGTAATCTTCGGCAAGCGTCTCCTTCGCAGGCCGCTTATCCCATAAATCTCCTCTGTCCAGACTGAATCTGAGCGGAGCTCCGTCCCCCCAGATGAGACAGCCTGTCAAACCGTTGCCAAGCGGCAGTGCCTCATCCCATTTCCTAATCGGCTTCACAAAACGCAGATCGTGCAAGGAATCAGGTAACTTCATCTTGTCTTTCATCTTGGGTTCCTCCCTAACATTGGTTGCGAGTACCAATTACATAAACGGCAGTCTGCTCACATCATACCCGGTAATGGCAAGCTTCTCATTCGCTAACGCCTGCCCGTTCACTTCCAGATAGCGGATCCCCTCGCTAATCGGGCTATATTCACAAGCGAGAGTTACGTCTTCTGACTGGAATGTTGTTCGTCTCAACACTGTTCGGCGGGAGTGTGGGCTTGATATGTTTTTATCCTCAATCTGTGCTTGACTAGCCCTCTCACGAAACGCTTCAAAGCCCCCTGACTCAACTTCGCTGGAAACTTGCACGACGAAACCATTACCCGTTAACACAAATGTCTGCGGATCAAAATCCCGCGCTTCGCCTTCGTAGTTATAGAAGGACAACGTCAGATAACCATTTACTCTTTCTACTCGGACAGCGGCCTGTCTGCCATGATTGGTAAGCTGCAAAGGATGAAACGCCATATAAACGGCGCCGTCTTTGACGTAGACCGGACAAAGCTCCAGACTCTCTCCCGTCAAATCTTCCAGTTTCCGATCCCCCAGCCAGATTTCGTCAGGCTCGCTGTATGGGCATGGCATTAGGACGGTCAGCTTCAGGCTCGTTACATTCAATCGGCCAAAACGCTTCGGCTTATAAAGAACCATAGCTGTCTGCTTGTGCTGGAAAGCCAGCTTCCTCCCTTCATCCCACAAGTGATAATCCCCTGCAGATGTCGACATCCGCTCATACTCGTTCGTCTGCCCAGGCTTCTTCTCATTCACGATGTATTTAGGGTATACAGCCCGAGCATTGCGAAGGGAAGGTTCCTGTGAAGGATCGCGACGCAACAAGAGATGAAAGGAATTCGTCTGATCTCCGTTATGAAATTCATGTGTCGCTGTGCCGAGCGCGTAATCCTCCGTCATATAAGTCGTATTCGAGCCGACGCCTGCGGGATACTCAACCAAGTCCGCCGCCAAAACGGGATCGTGATCAGATGGCCCAGAATGGTCGTCCGATGAAGAAGAAAATTCGGATGTGCCTGTTATTTCATACGGATAGCGCTTGTTCAGCGCATGCTGAACCAGCTCTTCCGGGCAATGGTAGGTCGTACACATCGTAGCGGCTATCGTCACGTGCTCAAACGCCATATTATGGTGAAGCTGGTATCCTGGCTCTACATTCCGAGAAGCAAATATCGTATTGAGCGGATTGACGGGCAGCAGGTCGCCAAGCACCGAGTAAATACCAGCGTGTATCCTATGCCCCGTCGAATCCACGGTGTAAGCGCGTGTATACGGTCCGGCAACTTGCGAGGTAGGAAAATGCAAACGCGCCAATTGATCGGCCCACAGGCGCTCCTCGCATTGCAGCGCAATCAGTCTCAGTTCTGCATCCTCCAAATGTTCGGCCAAACTAGCCAATGTTTCGATTTGAATTCCCGTATAGGTAGGACTGTTGTACTCACTGACGAAACCTCTGCGCGTCAGCATACTCTTTAACTGATGCAAACGCTTCACACCGATCGCGACAATATCAGGTCGCGACAGAAGCTTGCCGCCGAGCAACGCAGTGTAGGTGCTCATGCAAGGGAAATTGTCATTGACGCCGACAAAGTCCATTTCTTCTATGGCGCATTCGTCGATGGACTCTTCCAGATAACTGAGTAGCCTATGTTTAGCTCCAGCGGTCAATCGATCGCCATATTTCATGATAAGTTGTATGACAATCTTCGGTGCGAAGTGACAATGATGATAGTTGCTCGTTTCAATAATAATGTTCCCCGTCGCGCGAGCGCGCTCTGAGCCTTCAGCCAGGAACGTATACCCAAACCATAATCGCTCCCGAATACCGAATACTGTATCGGGGCCTGTATACTGGCCTTCCGCATTGAAATCGTGCAAATGATAGCGGACGAGCAGACCAAGAATCTGGTCTGCTCTCTCCTTTTGCCCTTGTAAGTCATAATATGTCTTTTCCATGTGTACTCCCTCCTACATCTATCAACAGCCGCAAGCGCGGAATTAATATCTGCTTTAGTGTTCCAATCCCTCAGTCAGCATGAGCAGCGTCATGGATTGACCATACGGCATCGGGCAAATTGGAATATCGCGATACTCCTGCAACGTGCGCCCCATCCCAGTCCCGTAAGATACGCCGTTCACTACGCCTTCCGCATCAATTTGAGATACGACAGCGGCGTACGCTTTGGAGCCGACTTCTCTGTAGGACTCAGGCAGGTAGCCCTTTCTTACCGCCTTCAAGATGCCATAGGCAAAAGCAGCCGTGGCCGATGTTTCCGTATAGGAATTCGGATCGTCTAGCAGCGTATGCCACATGCCGTCCTCCGCTTGCAGCTCGGCAAGCTTCGCCGCTTGTTGCTCCAGCGCGGAGAGCAGCAAACGTTCAACCGGCTTTGGAAGCTCCACCATTTCCAGATAATCGACGAGCCCTGCCGTGTACCAGGAATTACCGCGCGCCCACAACGCATCTGCAAAGTGATGACGACCGTTAAAGGTCCAACCGTGAAACAGCAATCCTGTGCGTCGGTCGGTCAAATATTTGAGATGCATTAGGAATTGATACACGCTTTCGTCGATAAAAGATTGCTCATTCAGCAACAGACCCATGCGGCACACGAACAGCACGGTCATGTAAAGCGTATCGTCCCAGACTTCGCCTTCATTTAAATGACCAGAGACAACGTGCTGTATGCCGCCTTCTTCCGTTCTTGGCATTTCCTTCACCGCATATTCAGCCCATTCACGGCAAAGTGCCATGTAATCTTCACGCCCTGTTTCTTCGGCGAGGAAGCTTAGCGTCAGCATCGGACACATGGTATTAACATTTTTGGAAGGAAGTCCTTCGGCAATTCTGCGATCAAACCAGTCGATCAAATACTGCTTGATATCTTGTCTTGTCGTCTGGCGATAATATAAGTAAAGGGAAAATAACCCCACACCCTGCGGCCACTCCCAGTTCTCCATGGAAATAATACCGATCGGGCACGTTTCTTCTACAGCGCCGCCTTGCAAATGCTTGAGCTGCCCAATGACTTTTTCAATGATTGCGTGGGTTTCCATTTTGTTAAGATCGATTGTTGTATGCATTACGCTTCACCGCTTTCTAATTTATGGGGGTCGATCACAATCTCTACCAGCTTCGTGTCTCCTTCAAACAATGCTGCACTCCTGATTTCCATGTAACTTTCTCGTGGAACTTCTCCGTCTTTATAAGAAGCCTCTACAAGCCTTAAGTGAGTTGCCACTTCTGTTGCTTTACTCAAGCTGCTAATGCCTTCTGCATAATATATCGCCCAGCCTACTTCTAACCTTGCTTGCTGTAACAGTTTCGTTTCACCTGCATATAACATCTGCCTCAAGCGGAGCGTGTCTCCTTCCAGAACGGGATGAATCACAGGTACTTGGCGAGCAGTCTCGCCATAAGCAATGCCTTGAAGCGGTGCGATCAATACGGCCGAATGCGGATATTGGAGGATGGTCCATTGGCGTCCATCAGCGCCAGCTACTGTGCGCACTTCCCCTGACCAACCATTCACAACCCACTCATCGGCAAGCTCGCTTGCTTCGTTATGAATTCGGCTCATGCTGCGCACAACCAATACCGCGTGGTTCTGCTGAGCCGACCTGAGCTGGGTATCGGGGTACCACGATTCCTTGAACAGCGCTGGACCTAAATAAGCTTTCTGGTAAGACGCTGGATGTGTTCTTACACGTTCACCATCATGTGCATACCAGCGCAGATAAGAGACCTGGTGACCTTCTACCGCCAGCGATACCGGATACGATTGCCAAGCTAAGCCCCAAGTTGACCATTGATAAGATCCCGCGATAACTGGGAAGCGGTTAACACTGCCAAGTCGGCCAGTAACGCCGATCCAGGTATTTGCATAGCTCGAATCCATGATCCGTTCTGCACGGCTTCGTGGGGCCGGTAGCTTCAGGACCTCGCTCTCCTGCAGCAGCTCTTCCTCGAACAACAGATAGGTCAATCCGTTCCATAGACTCACATCTGACCTCGCTTCTATCGAGTACGGCACCCCTAGCCCAGCGATTCTCCACATCAGGCTACTCGGATGAAGCTCACCTTCCGTATTATAGCTGCGGATCGTAGGAACAAATTCGAAGCCATCATGGAAACGAACATAATTAATTAAGTCTTCCATCACAGATTGAATTCTCTCGTGCACATCGCGATTATTAGCTGACAATGATACATTAGCAATGCGGAGTGCATTCAGTGTGATCTGAATATAAATCAGGCTGATATTCTCTCCCCAGCCCCATCCTCTTCGATCGGTATAATCGAGCCATTGCTCGAAGAAAGTCACGCCTGCTGTAGCGGAATGCGGCAAGCGACGAATTCGCGCAATCGCTAGCAACAGCGCGCCGTCGCTTACGATTTTGTTCGTATAATAGAAGATCGGTTCCTTTAATTCATGCTCGAACCAAGCGGCACCGTGATCCATCATGCGATCCAGCACCTCACGATGAGTCGCTGGCACAAGATCTTCCAAGTAGAGCCTTAGCACGACAAGCGGCATGAGAATAAAGAACGCTGCATTCGAATCGTTGACCCGTGTCTCTTCCCGATACCAGCGAAAGGCTCCATAATGCGGTTTTTGCTTGTCGGTAAATTGCAATTCTGCAAGTGCTTGTAGAATGTGCAAGCCTTCCTTCTCATCCAGCTCACCTAAAGCTGTACCAACAACGTAATATGCTGCAGTTGTTCTACCGCAATGCGCCTCTAGAGCCTTAGAAGCCTCGGCTGTATGTCCCGGCTTGCCAATATTCACTAGTCCGTCCACTACATTCAGGTTGCTGCAGCCATATTGCTCCCACATTTCCCGCCAAACTTGATCTGTTGGGATGTTCATGTATAGGTCTCTCCTCTCCTGTTAATAATCTCCTTCATTTTCTACATATTCAAAATAATCAAAATCAGCATAACCATGTTTACCAGAGAGGTCTTGGCAACACATCCCTACAAAAGCGCCAGTATAACGGCCCTCGTTGCAGTATTCATCCGACAACTTACTGGCATCCATGACAGGGCCAAGAGCGATCCATTCTTGTTCATCGTTCGAATAATAAAATTGCAATTTATTGTAGTCCACGCGAACCCGCATATAGCAACGCTCCCACCCAGAAATGCAGATATCTTGCGGAAGTGGATAGACCAGCTGATTGTTATCGCTATGCAGAATGCCCAAACATTTACCTTGCTCCTCGTCGTGGGTAATATACAAGTAGAAATAATTCTGACTATCATACAGACAAATCAGCCCTGCAGCCTGTCGATAGGATTCCGGTTCAAATTCCAGACAGATGGAAGCTGTATAGGCAAAAGACTGCTGACGCCGCGCAACCAAAGCCTGATGATGCTTGGAACTTAATGACTCCTTGCCCTTCAATCGTAAATAGCCGGGGCGCTCCTTCAATGACAAAGACTCCTCCCCAAGTGGGATTCGTAAGCTTTGAAAGTGAAGATCTAAATCCTCTTGATCGAAATCATCTCTGCTCGGTTCGGGTTCCCACATATGCTCAGGCAGATCAGGCGCAGGGACAAGCACCTGCGGTTCGTTCCCTCCGGCTTCTAACCTCAGCCAGTGATCTTCTGTCCAAACCATTTTCTGAATTGACGTCTCCCTGCCCAACGTGCATCTACCGCTATTCGGAATAGGTCTTCCGCATAAATGCGCCATATACCATTCACCGGTAGGAGTTTCCACCAGATCACCGTGACCAGCCTTTTGCAACTCCAACCTAGGGTCAAATCTTGAAGTCAGAATCGGATTTTGCGGATCAACCTCATACGGTCCGGTTAGTTCGCGAGAACGAGCCATCGTTACGGCATGATTCAAGCCTGTACCGCCTTCTGCTGTAAGCAGATAATAGTAGCCGTTCCGATTGAATAAATGTGCTCCTTCTGTAAATCCTAGTGAGGTGCCTTGGAAAATGTTATGAACAGGACCAATGAGACATTGCTCTTCCACGGAATATTCTTGCAGAAGAATACCGCCAAAACGGTTCTTTCCTCTCCGATGGTCGAATACCATGTTCATCAGCCACTTACGACCATCCTCATCATGAAAAAGGGATGGATCAAAGCCCGTACTATTTAAATAAACGGGCTCAGACCATTCACCCGATATATCGTCCGTCGTTATAAGATAATTAGGCGTATCTTTGTAAGCGCCATTATCTGTTTTTACATTCGTATAGATAAGATAGAAAATCCCATTGTCATAGCTCAGACACGGAGCCCATACCCCTCCGGAACTCTGAACACCTCTCATATCCAGTTGTGAAATCCTATTTAATGGATGTGCGATCAACTTCCAATGGACTAGATCTTTGGAATGATGGATTTGCACACCTGGAAACCACTCGAAGGTGGAGGTTGCAATATAATAATCACTGCCGACTCTCAGAATGGAAGGGTCTGGGTTAAAGCCCTTTAGAATCGGATTTTGAATGTATCTCATAGCGGTGGCCTCCGTATGCAGTTGAATCTGAAATTTGAACGGCCTCCGTCCCATGGATTTCAGGACAAAGGCCGCTTAATTGATATTATTATTTAAACTGCTGGCTTACTTCTTATTTGCCGCTACCCAAGCGTCCAGTTGCTTCTGTTTCTCAGCAATGATTTTATCCATGCCTGCAGCTTTCAACTCTTTATTCATCGTAGCCAGTGTAGTGTCTACATCCATCATACCGTAAGACAAGCCGAGCATATATTTATCAGTAACGGTTTTAGCCTGTGCAAGCTCCGCTTTGACTGGCTCCGCATCGAAGGAGAAGCCCATAATTCTGGAAGACTTCGCGCTTTTGTTTAGTTGATCTGTCTTCTGTGGAATATCCGCAGCAACCCCTGGCAGCAGGTAAGCGTTCAACTGGTCACCGAGCATCCAGGCTACGTTCGTCGCGTATCCGGAATCTGGAATCAATTCGATTGTATTATCTCCCGTTTTCTTGTAGTTCTTGCCTTCAAGTCCATAAAGGACCATGTTGTATAGCTGCTTGTCGGTGTTCATCAATTCCAGGAACATCATAGCCCGCTCCGGATTTTTGGAAGTGCGGCTGATCGCCTGCATCGTGCCAGTTACGGAACCTGTGGTAACGATTGGCTCCCCCATAGTCGCAAACGCAGGGTCGTAATTGTAGCGAGCTTTCGTTTCCGCTTCTACGCCAGGTTTGTAAGTTCCAAGCCCGCCGCTAAGAATTTTGCCGCTTTTGGTAAGCTCAGTTGGGTCTTTCACCAAAGCCAAATCTTTATTGATATAGCCTTTATCCGCCCAGCTTTTCATCAATTTCACGAAGTTAACGAACGCCGGTTGTTCATATTGATTGATGACTTTATAGTCGGAGCCTGCTGCTTCGATCGCTCCTGGTGATCCGTCTGAACCTAACGTTTCCAATTTCATATAATTCTGGGTATCAATAGCGGTGAGAGGCGTGCCTGACGTAATGAATTTGTCTGCGCCTTCGCCGGCCTTCATTTTGGCAAAAGCTGGCTCCAGATCTTCCATTTTCTTAATCGCGTTGACGTCGATGCCATACTTATCGACCATATCTTTCCTGAAACTAATGACGGACTGACGAGCTGCGATTTGGTAGTTAGGGAATCCGTACACTTTATTGTTGACTTTCATCGCGTTCCAGAAGCTAGGCGGAATTTGAGCATATGCTTTCGGCGCATATTTCGTCAGCAATTCGTCCATCGGAAGGAAGGCGCCTTTGGCAACGTTATCATAAAACTGGTAGCCTGCGGCAGTGAACATGATATCGAAGTCCTCGCCCGAAGCAATCATTAGCTTTGTCTTCTCCACATAAGCTGCAGCCTCAATAAACTGAATATCTAGCGTTGCATTAATCTTTTCTTTCAAAATTTTGTTAACCTCGGTCAATACCGCTTCTCCCTCTTTTTGCGCTGGAATGCGGAGCACCCACTTGAGCTTAACCGGAGCTAGTGTTGCTGCAGTCGGCGTCGCAGCGACTTTGGTAGACGAAGACGGCGTAGTCGTCGCTTCATTCTTACTATCCTTTGCACAGCCCACCAAGCTAGTTGCCGCTACCAATACTACTGTCATCATCGTAAGAGTTTTAAACATTTTCATTCTTAACAACTCCCCTGGTTTTTTATGATATCAGATTTGATTCGAGATCAAATCGTTGATATTACCCTTTGACTGCTCCGGCAGTAATGCCTCTGACAAAATATTTTTGAAAAAAAGGAAATACGAACATCATCGGACCCGCTGCGATAACGGCCATCGCCATTTTCGCGCTGTCTGTAGGGAAATCTTGAGCACCAAGGCTAAATCCACTTTGTGCGTCTTTCATCATAATGTCGGCATTCATTAAAATTTTATACAGCAAAAACTGCAGCATATATTTGCTCTCTGTGTCGATGTAGATCATTGAACGGGTCCACTCGTTCCAGAAGCCGAGGGTCATCATCAGTCCAACTGTCGCGAGCGCCGGTTTGGACATTGGAAGAACGATTTGCCAGAAAATGCGCATTTCACTGCACCCGTCGATACTCGCCGACTCCAACACTTCCTCCGGCAAATCGAAGAAAAATGTACGCAGCAGGATAATATTCCATGCGGAGACGAGACCTGGAAGGATGAGTATCCAATACGTATCCTTGAGCATATAATATTTAGTAAATACGATATAGCTTGGAATCAGCCCGGCTGAGAACAGCATCGAGAAGAAAACTAGAAAGCCGATAACGCCGGCAAGTTTATAATCTTTACGGGACAGCGCATAAGAGATCATGGCCGTCAACAGCAAACCTACAACAGTTCCGACGATCGTGACGAACAACGTCGTGCCATAGGATGTAAGAATAAGCTTAGGCGTTTGGAAAATAAATCGATACGCGGCTGAGCTCCATAAGTTCGGGAACAGACTGTACCCTCGCTCCACAAGACTTTTGGAGTCACTTATAGAGATAATCACCACCAACAACATCGGTATTACACAGCTTAACGCCAGCAGCGTAAATACGATGTGCGTAATCCAGTTGTTCGGGCGTATTCCACGCTTTTTTACAGCTGACATCATTCTGCTTTCCTCCTTCTAGAACATGGACCTTTCCCGGCCATATCTGTACCGGATGAAAAAGTTGGCGCCTAATACAAGTGCGAACCCGGCGATCGACTGAAATAAACCTGCCGCAGCGCCCATTCCTAAATCTGCCGCCCCGCGCAATGCGCTGTATACATACGTATCCAGAACAGACGAGACACCCATCAAAGACGGTGAATCCATCGGCACCAGGAAGAACTGTCCGAAATCCGCATTGAAGATTCGGCCCAACGCCCCAAGGAAACTGATTAAAATAATAGGCCGCAAAGCCGGAATCGTAATTTTCATCGCCATCTGGAACCTGTTCGCTCCATCAATAGATGCCGCTTCATAATAAGCGGGATCAATAGATAAAACGTAGGCGTAATTCAACAGGGTCGTGTATCCCATAATTTTCCAAAAGTGCAAAATGACATGAATCCAAAACCAGTACTGCGGTTCGAAATACCATTCCACTCCCGAAAACCCCAACCCATGTAAAATGCTGTTCACCATCCCCTTACTGTTATCCAGCAAGGCAAACACAATATAAGTAACAATCGTCCAGGAAAGAAAATACGGCAAAAATATGGCGGTTTGATATACTTTCAACAATTTCCTGCTCAATACTTCATTTAAGAGTATCGCCAACAGAACACTTCCGCCAATACTCGTTATAATGAAAACGGCGTTGTAGACAAGTGTGTTTTTGAGTGCCAACAAGGCGTCGGAAGTTGAAAAAATAAACGTAAAGTTTTTAAGTCCGACCCAGGGACTGCCAAAAATACCATCGATAAAATTGTAGTTTTTAAAGGCGAGTACAATCCCTGGCAATGGTACAAAATTAAATACAATTAGAAGCACCAGTGCCGGAAGCGCTAATAATGTAAAGTCTACATTTTTTCGCAGTTTACTTCTGCGAGATACCTTTTTCACGCTCGGCACCGTTTTGGATATTGCGGTTGTTTCCATACTTTATACCTCCTCCTCGTTTTCTTTGCTGCAACTCCACAAACCGAATATACCGCCGAACGCACAATTGCACCACTGTTCAATCCCATATTCTTGTTTTGAGGACTGTACGATTTCAAGAAAACTGTCCAATTCCACAAAAAAAAAGAAAAACAACACCTTTTGAGTGTCATTTCTCCAGTTTGTTCATGATTTCTATGTCTACGCGATAGGCTTTAGGCGTGGTACCGAACCTGCGTTTAAACAGTTTATAGAAGCTGCTTTCATTATTGAAGCCGGTTCTTTCCATAATCTCGGTGATACTGAGCTCCGTCTGAAGCAGCAACTCGGCTGACTTGTCCAGTCGAATATTATGAATAAAGTCCATGACGGACCAACCGACCGATTCCTTAAAGATCGTGCCCAGATAGCCTTGGGACAGCTTGAATTCTATCGCGATGCCTTTCAAGCTTAGATCTTCCGTAAAATGATCCTGAACGTAGCGTTTAATCGATTCAACCAAAGCATCGTGACGCGTTTCCACAAGCGGTTTCTGATCCGCAATTTTCATGATATCCTCATAAAATTTGCTCTTGAGATCATCGATGGATTCAAAGGTAGCCATCCGCAAGTAGAAATCTTTCATGGAGATTGGAATTTTCTCAATTCTCGTTTTGTTCAGCATATCGAACGCCTTGCCCAGCGCCAAGGAAAAGCGGGTCATGGACAGCATGAAGCTTTCGATGTCCCCTTTGGACGACACTTCAATGAATTGATCGAACAGTGATTTAGCTCCATCCCCGTCTCCTGCGCGAATCGACTCTAAGATTCGTTCTTCCAGCTTCTCGTCATAGGTAACCGTCATTTGCTCATGAAGATCCAAAACAGCAGGATGAAGAATCGCTTCACGGCTGTAGATCACACTGTATTTCAGCAAAAGTGATGCCGTACGGTACGAGTGAATGAGTGCTTCGACACCTTGTACATACCCACCGAGGAAGGCGGAGAGGGTAATGCCCGTAAACTCTTTCACTGTATGTTGAAGTAGCTTAATTTTCTCTTCCCAGGAGATAATGGGCTTTCCATCTGGTAGGAAGACAAGCAAAATGAACTGTCCTTCCCCGATATAGATGGCCTTTGCCGTTTGGCCCGAATCAAGAACCTCCTCGGCTACATTCATTATAATAAACCGATAAGCCTTTTTCCGGTCGGCGTCCATGGTATCGAACTGCTCACGCCGATCAATCTTCAGCAGAATCAGCATCATTTCGCGATCAAGCATATTGCCGAACACAGAGGAAAACTCGCCGGTTAGCTGATTAGCGATGGAGTTATTTTCCATCAACACCGCTTTAACGTAGTTTTCCAACAGAATCGTGTCCGCAGACTGTTTATAGCTGTTAAAGTCGTTCAACAATCCTTTATTTTTTTGAAATACGTCCGAAAGAAGCTTAACCTCGTCGACGAGTTGCCCCTTATTCTCAACTTTGCTCCTTGGCCCGATGACTTCGCGAAACACTCGACCGAAGGGGAGGTAGATGCGATAAGCGATAAAGCCTGCGGCGGCGAGGGCAAAAAGCGCTATGGCCAGCGTAATCTGCAGCACGACTTTACGCACGAATTGCAGCGACTGGTACAGAAACTCATTGGATTCTTCTACCACAAGCACCCAGTTGGTTTCAGGCATCCAGAGATAGGTAATAATTTTTTGATCCTTCTGCGCTCCCGTCTCAAAACTGCCCGCTTCTTGATTCGTCTCCATAATTTTGTGAACCAGTTCGGTGTTAAGCACATCCAGATTGCGAATTTGCTGGGAATCGTCAATAAATGTTCGGCTCGTTTTATCAATAATGTAAGCTTTATTATTCTGCCCCTTAAGCTTGCTTAACGTGTCGCATAACCAAGCCGCGTCAATATTCACGCCCAATGCTCTGGATAATTTGTTGTCACTGTCAGTTTGAAAATAAAAATACGTAAAAACCGTGGCGCTAGTGTTATAAGCCTCCTGAGGAAGCACTCTGGGTATCGGTGTCAAGACTGCCGTGGTCCTGTAGTTTTGAATCGCATTCACAAAGAAAGAATCCTTCTGTACCATTGAACTAAGCGTTGAATAGTAATTTCCCGTGGTTCCGCTATAGAGTGTATCCGAATGAAAGATAGGATTGATTTCAAACGATTTTCTGATTAACTCCATGTACCCGAACATTTCGAAATACTCGAGATTCTTCTTCTCAAATAATGCTGCAAGAGCAGGATCGTCTAGCTGGCGGAACGTGAACGCTTTCACATCCTCATTCATTCGCTTGATGGTATTGCTGATAATGCGCAGCTCCTTGCTGTTTTCTTCATAGGTCCGCTGCGTAACAATGCCTTCAAAACTTTTGAATGCCGTTATGGAGAACCCTCCAAGTACGACCAGCAGCAGCACTGAAAGCAATACTATGATGTTAACGAACGTCCTGCTGATACTCCACCTAAACATGTCATGCATTCTCCCTTTAACCCATCATGTACTAGCCCGCCAGCATGCAGGGCAGAATTGTTGAGTTTCATTATACAATCATGGCAATGCACATGGCTACAAAATTCTCATCAACTCGGTCAGCATCAAGATCGTCAGCGACATCCTTATCATACCAAGCCGCGTCGGACTTCATGTACACAAAACGAAAAGGGAACCGATAGTAGCTATCAATTCCCTCTGCGTTCACTATGAAGTTGCTCTTCCACTCATTTTTATTGACCGCGGCTGTAGGATCACCACTCAAAGAGTCTTAATAACACGAATGTGGAACCACTGTCTTGCACCGATCATTACATACAGTTCACCGTTAGTAATTGCAAGCTCTTGTTCATTTTCTTCCAAAATATTGGTCTTAAATGCCCGAGCAATCTCAAATCCTGGAATTTTCACTTTGGCTTCGGATGGAGCGTCTTTCAAGTTTCTCAAACGAATAATGAATCCGTCATCATCCATTGCGGGTTTAATATACGTTGGTACAACGCCGCTGCCCGTTACTTCTAAAAGTTGAGCTTCTTTTCCTGCGTTGCAATGAATGACCGGAAAAATTTGCACCGGTTGGGACGCTTCAACCCCTTTTTTCATCGCTACTTCAGCTTCAAATTCATGAAATGTCGATAACACGTATCTCACTTCGATGAGACCAGGCTGACTCGCTCTAAAGTTGGTATCCCAGTAATTGTTGAGCGGCCATGCTAATAGAATCGGATTCTCATTCCGCTGGATCGATTTCTGTTCTTTACCGAAATGGAAATCACCAATCTGCACTAATGGCGCATCCGGACAAGCCAAAGTGATGCCATGCTTGTCATCATATAAGGAAACGGTTTGATCAACGGTTACCCACTCTTTACATACCGTTGGAAGCTGATCTTCGTCTAAGGCTGCGAAGGTGCCCGCACTGTCAAATACCGCTTTCCAGTTCTCCTTTAATTGAAGTGGAAACGCAAAATAAATGGATTCAGGCTCACGGATATCAAGCTTATCAATGGCAGCGGACAATTCAATATCCGGACGGTTGGCAAAGAAAGTCATCCTTTGCTCTAAACGCTTAACTCCAGGAGCTGTCCACTCCATTGTCAAGGTAACGCCGGAGGAATGCCTTTCAACCTGGAAAGAAATTAATTTATCGGCTCCTCTTCGCACCGCTTTCCATTCATTATTCCAACAGCTAATATTGTTATTGCAATACTCCAGCACTCGGTCGTGAATGGTTGTTCGATCCAGCTTATTTCTCAAAGGATCAGGAGACTCATGAACGAATTGGAACAATGTCCATTCACTGCTTTGATCGATCATTTGCCAGCCGGTTGACTTATCTATCAATTCGTGAATTCTGCCGATTTCTTTATCAAAAGTAATGCGATAATACGGCGTATCAATGGAGTTATCCGTTATGTCGATATTGCTTGCAGTCTCCTCCACAGTAATGGGTGTGGGCAACGGAAGCACCTTATAACTGAATGGAGGCATCTTAATCAAACCATACGAAGGCATCTTCCAATTGACATCGTAATTATTCTGGATATAAGAGAATCTTGCGGCTGAAGTATGTCTTCCTCCATGAAGATAATACGCTGGAATATGCAGGTCACATACCTGCTCGACATGTGTCGGATTCACTAACATGACTCCCTGAGGTGGTCCAGACTGGAGCGGATTGCCTGCAAGCTCCTCCAACTGCTGATTTAGCACATAACCTGACAGACTATTTGCCTTATAAGCAAAATGCGCCTTGTGCATCCATTGAATTTTCGTAAACATTTCGTCAGGATGCGTAGTGGAGATATTGGCTCCCCAGGTATGCTCATCATACATTTGCGCTTGATCCCATGCCTCTTGAAAGAGGTGACGATTGCCTGAGAAGTTGTTATTTTGGATAGCCGAGAGGAACTCAGCATTCTTCAAGCTAACCTTGCTTCGACGATTTAATCTGGTTTCTTCAGCTGAACTTGCGGCTCCGAAATTCCAGAAATCCGTCCAATCCCCCCGATAGGTTAGAATCGTTTCCGCCGGCTGCTCTTTTAACCTTTGCAGCAGCATTTCAGGCGTCACCATTCTCATTCGCTGCTCATGTCCTTCCGCATTCCATTTGCGAATCATGGCGAGCAATGTTTGGTCCGGAGGCGTATTATCGTAATGCGGAACATTCGTTGCCGATAAATAGATGAAATCATAAGGGTAACCATCGCGTTCAATCCGATCCATATAACGATCAAGTCCCTTTTTCATAAGCTCGGTGCTTTCCTCTTCCAATTGACACCATTGCGTAAACAGTGAGTAATGTTCGCCATTAAATGTAAGTAATTCTCGGCCGTCAGGCGCAACCCACTTGAATGCTCTTGGCCTCTCTAATGGAAGACCGCCTAAATGGATGTTAATTCCTGTTGTATAAAGTTCAACCCCAGCATCCAGCATGGCTTGTGCAATCGTCCAAGGCTGACCATTAATATCATGATTAATCGCAGTACGGATCGGTACATGAAATTTGTCTCGCAGCTCTTTAATTGGATAAAGCAATCGCGCCAATTGCTCCGCGTTACATAACGGACTTGTGTGCATGCTTAAAGCCGAGATACAAATTTGACCATTGTTTAGGAACTTGCTGAATCGTTCCACTTGGCTGCTGCTCGCTGTGTCCAACCATCTCATCACTGGCAAGGTAGCTTCGCAAGTCCAGTAGAATCTATTTTCCTCTGCATCGTTCTGGGTTTGCTCACAAAGATCAAGAACCTGATCGATATATGTGTTTTGAAGTTCCATAAGCATAGGCTGCGTATGTGTATAGCCGATATCCAAATGACTGTGGTGATATACGAGAATTTCTTTGATTTTTGACATTTCCTTCTCCTCCAATGACTTGTCATGTTCGCACATGCCAATTCGAAAGACTTCGCTTTCATATTAATCATTATAAGATTCGGAACACCAAATGTATTTGCAATATGCTGACTACTTTTTTATACTTTAAGGACATTAATTCAGTTAGGGTGATTTGAGAAAGATGACTTTACCTCAGTCTATTTACGTCGATGGAACAGTCAATTTAAATGTGATGGCGCATACATTGCAAAGTAAAGACGCCGTTTTTCGTGTCCATTACTGGGGAGGTATTCGCGATCATATCCATCCACCTATGCATCAACATTCGTTCTTTGAAATCTGTTATGTACTTGATGGCACTGCGACTTATACGGAATCTGGCGTCGACTATCCGCTACAAAAGAACAGTATGTTCTTAACTAGGCCTTACATAAAACACAACATACATACCGCCAGTTCATTATTTTTTATTTTTGTCGCATTTGAAATCGTAGCCAATGAGTCATCCACCGCGGCAGTGGAAATGTTCAGTTGTCTGGAAAAAACAAACAACTTCTTCATTCCTGATGGCTCTAACCTACCTGCCATCCGCATTTGGGAAGCGCTGCTGCAGCAATCCTTTCAAGAAGGCCCGCTTTGTCAAGACAGTGTACTAGCACTTTCATGCGCATTGTTAATCTCTTTTGCTCACATTTTCACGGACAACATCGAACGACTAGATTTTAAAAAACGGAAGAGAGAGAAGATTGGGGCCAGAATGGTCATTAACCAATCCAAATTGTATATACACGATAACCTTGCAAACCCAAGCTTATCATTAGTGGACGTGGCCAACTTTGTGCACCTATCAGGACGCCATTTTTCACGTGTATTTAAAGAAGAGCTAGGACAATCTTTTACGGATTATGTTCGAAAGGAACGTGTAAGACAAGCTTCCTTCCTGCTTACTTCGACGAAAAAGTCAATTAAACAAATCTCGGAGGAAACAGGCTTTGAAAACGTTCATTATTTTACGAGAGTCTTTTCCGAGATTATGGAAATAACACCAAGAAGATTTATAGATAAATTCAATAAGAAGTAAGTGTCAGAGCTTATTGTAATATTTTATAATTTCCTGCCATAACAAACAGACATACAAGAATTGATTCTTTTTTATACGAAAATGCATGTCTCAAAAAAGCGCAAAAAGACTCTCCTCCATTAAGACATGAAGGTCAAAAAATTTATTTTATGAGGCTTCTGCGGATTCTAACTTCATTACAAATCCCAGAGCCCTGTCTACCAAAGCTTCATTTGAAATCATCCGTTATATCATAACTGTATACATTCAATCGCTCACCATAATTTTGATATATTTCTGGATTGGCTTACCTTCATAGCTATCGATATTGGGCAATCTCATGGATTTTTTGCAACATCACTTCTGCCAGTTCAAGCGCAGTCGCAAGTGGAGGTGTTTCAAACTTATTTGGATTTGTGTGACCGACATGTTCACGCCATGCAGCGTTTAGTATTGCACGTCGGCTTTTGACTTGATGGAGGAAATCGCTCTCCTCTAACCACTCGGGATCGAGCTCCAACTCGATGCGAAAATATTTATCAAGGATCGTGTGTGCAATGATCCAATGTCCCTCGTCTCCAGGATGAATACCATCCCCGTATCGATAGGCTGGGTTCATTCGACGGCGTTCCTCGATAAATTGGATAAGCGGAGTGCGAATATCGACGATATCAATTTCGTTCTCTGCTCCGAACTCGTGGAGCCACGCAGCGTATCTACTAAGCACTTCTGCATCGTACTGCACATATGGCATCATGTAGTTGTAAACTACCTCTCCAGCAATCTTCAACATGCCTTTATACGATCGTGCGTCGAATGGTGGAGGCGTCAAGAGCACCACTTGGGCTCCAGCTGCTTGAACAAGCAATACCGCCTTCGCGATCCCCTCCTTGTAATCTTGAAAGCGCTCTTCGTCGAAGGGATGATAGACGCCGTCATTCATCCCATAGCAGAGGAAGACGATATCAGGCTTACTTTCTGATAGCGCACGCTCCAACCGCTCGTGCAGGCAAGGCCGTGAGAATGGATGACCAGGCTCTTCCGTCCCTGATGCAGTTTCGCTGCTGACGCCCAGATTAATCCACTCGGAACATTGTTCCGGTGCACGCAGGATCGCGTACGCTTCCAGAAAACCAATAAAAGCACCATTTTCAGTAATACTGTCACCTAAGAAAACGATTCGTTTACCATGCGGCAATCCGATCTCGATTGAACTCATTCTACGATTCTCCTCGTTAAGAATATGACGTAACCTTATACAAAACGTTACAGTTGTGTCACCATATGACGATTTCTTCCCCTTTTTTAATTTCCAGTTCTATCCGCGTATAGACTCCTTCCGTTGCTTGAAGGCTAATGATTCGTTCATTTTTAAGCTGTATGTTAACATTTTCAACAATTAGAGCAGCTTTTAATGGCAGCTTAATATCGGTTAGAAGTTTGCATGGTTCTCCGGCCAGGCTGCGAATGCGAATGAATCGTGTTCGACCTTGCTCACGTACTGCGCTGACAAGAAATGCACCTTCCGCACGCATTTTATGGAAAACGACATGAGACCACTCTTCCGGCACAGCAGGAAAGACACGAATCGTGTCTCCCCAACTCTGTAGAAGCATCTCCTGCAAGGAAGCCGCTCCTGACAGTGGCGTCTCTAAGCATGGCCCCTTCTCCTTATACAGCGTATTAAACTGTAATTCACGATCCAATAACTGTCGTAGGTAGTGTAAGCTCTGACTTCCGTTGCCTATTGCCGCATACAGCGAAGCCGCTCCCGTCCAGGAAAAGCCAGCAAATAATTCCGGTAAACTCGACCAATGTTCCAAGGATTGCTCGATTAACGACCTGCTCTCTTCCTGGTCAAAATGAACCAGACTAAGCGGATAAATCATCATCAAATGAGAGTAATGCCGATGCGATTCAAGTAGGGGAACATCGGTACCGATCATATACCCTGTCTCGTCAACGGGGTAGTCGACAAGACGGTTCAACACATCGTGCCATTGTTCAATCCCTTCATCTTTGATATCGAGTCTTGAACAGGAAGCCAGCAGCGTCTCGCACCCCCAGCGAAGCAGGGATAAATCATAATTTGTATTTGCTGCTGGGATGGCATACTCTGGCGACACCGAGACCGGCAGATGGTATCGTCCATCGTCTCCTTCAATTAGCAGATGTAGGTAGTATTGCACTGACCGTCTAAGCAAAGGATATACGCGCTCACGAAGCATTTCGTCGTCCATCGAATAACGGTATTGCTCCCAGTAATAAAAAACAGTCCAAAGTAAATTTCCGTGCTCGTCTGTTACAGGACTAACACAGTCATAGCTGCTAACACGGCCGATTGCAGCGGCGTCATGCCTATAGGAAACCGGCACGTTATTGATCAACGCCTCCTGGGCATGATCCAATAACCGGCATAAAGATTCGCCTAACTCCAATCGATTAGCCGTATAAATTGGCGAATAGCTTAACTGAATATTTAAATTCCACCAAATAGCCGGCCAAGGTGTCACGTCAAACCACGGGCCCATTAGATCAAGGGCGGGCCTATTAGCGCGCGTAGCTGAAGCTAATATATATATTTGCATCCAATAAAAAGCGTTTATGCGTTCATCAGGCACTTTAAGATAGCTTGCTGGATAATATCGGTGCCACCAATCTTGATGCGATTCCAGCAATGGCTGCAAACCTTGCTTCTCCGAATCTTGAATCTCATCCATAATTCCCTTCATTGCTGTTTCTTTCGAATCTGATAGCTCTACGCTCACATATAGGGTTCCTGCCCCTACTTTACTTACATGACGGATGCCTGTAGCATACCCGCCCCCTTCGACAAGGGCTTGATACCATACCTCAATACCGCTCTGGCATCCTTCATATTGTACAGCCGGATTAATGATGGGTTCAGGACAAGTGTAGTAACCCCCTTCAGGCATTGAATGGAAGAGGATGCGAGGATTCATGGCTTCATCAGACACCCACTCCCACTCTAGTTCCTGCTCCTCTTCGCTGGCACTCCATTCAATCACTTGAACCATCTGCTCCGCGTGCGTATAGGTTCTCCATTCAATTCCACCGAACTCCGTCGTAAGCTTACAGGTGACCTCTGCATCGTAGAGATTCAGTCTCATTGAACAGTCTGTGATTTTCCCTTTGGTCTTCAGATCAAGTCTGCCGATGGGCAAGCGATACTTGCCATTTTCGGCATTTTGATAGACATCCGTTCGCCCGATATGCCAGGAAATCCCCTTATCCCAACGCGAAAAGATATTAGCTCCAAGCAGGCCGTTTCCTGTAAGAGCTCCTTCGCCCCACGATTTTGGCAGTTGATTCCAAAGTAAGTCGCATTGACTCAACATCTCTTCCCATTTAGGAACAATTTCAAATGACATTGCTTCCACCTCATGAATATGATTTTTCTCAGTCTGCTTAAATTAATTATCTCGCCTTGCGCCCAATTACACTACTGTTCAATCCCATTTACCTGTTTTAATGACTGTACGATTTAAAGAATACTATTCAAAATTACAAAAAAAGAGAAACAACACCTTCTGAGTGTCATTTCTCCAGCTTGTTCACTTTATGTTGTACGATACGCAACAGTTCCTGTGTTTATGGCATGGCAAATCTGGATAGGGCGTTCAGGCATTTCCCAATTCTCACCCAGCTGAATGAAATATCGGAATTCATAAAAGCCACCTAAGGTCGCTTTAAAATTCGTCTCCCAATAGTTAGAAAGCGGCCATGAATAGAGCGGTTCCTTGATTTCCTCATCCTGTTGTCCATTGAGCTTTCGTGGCTGATGCATAATCGATCCGGTTTGTAACAATGGCGTATCCGGCGTTGCCACCACCATACTACCCCCAGGGGACAATAAGGTGAATCCTTCCTGAATACAGTAATAATCGATTAAAGTCCCTGGAAGTTGATCCTTGCCTGGACGAATTGGCACTCCTGGCTTATCTAGCCATAGCTCGCTTCCTTCCTGTGCAAATGGCAGGGAAATAAACACATTTTCGGGCTCCCAAACACTATCCTTATGAATCCGAACAGAGACGTCCACTCGGGCAATTTCCTTATAAACCTTCATGAAAACCGAATAGTAGCTCATCCCTTCAACCGTAAACGTCAACTCAACAATGCCATAAACGTCACCATCTGTAATCTTTTTAACGCCTGCAAGCTTACCAATGGATCTTTGAACATCAAGCCCTTTTCGGTTTCTGCCCATGGTGCTTCTAACTTTGACCATTTGACTGATTTCGCTTACTGGTGTCTTTTCGTAAATGGGTGTGAATGCACCTGCAAGTCTGTTGGAAGCGATCCATTCCTTGCCTTTACGTTTGTCGTACCAAGAAATGATGCCATCACTTTCTGCCCATGCAATCCGAACAAAGGAGGTCTCAACAGAGTGCTCTGCGAATAGGATCTGTGGCTTTGATGATATCTCATCCAAATCAACCAGGTCCTTTACATCATAAACGTGATCCTGACCAATTAGGTAAGTACTGCTTGTTGTCTTCAGCTTTGCATCTTGGGAATGACGTATCCAATATGACTTTGTTTCCTTAGCTTCCAATTTCGCCACGATCTCGATTTGGTTCCCTCTGCTTACTCTTTCTAACTGATGGGGAACTACGAGCCCGGTACTCTCTTCTACAACTTCTAATCCGTCCTTAAACCGATCCAGCTCCGAATAGCTGTCTAGGTAGAAGTGAGCTATATCTTCGATTGGATAGTCGTATGGATTAACTACTCGATAAGATAGCTTTCGATCATGACGAAGCATAACCTCACCTTGCTGCTTCAACACCTCATCCAGGGCCGTGTAAACGGATCGACTGGCGTTGGCCGCATAGGCTTCTTTTCGAACACCAAGCTGCTGTACCATCATGTGCCACGGTTCCTTAATGGAAGAATGGTAACCCCAGGTATGCTCGGCGAACATCATCAACTGATGCTCTGCTTCACGGATCCGCTCACCTTGCAGTATGTCCACATTAGGCTCCAACTTACGAACAACACCCAGCATCCGTTGAGCATCGCGGAAAATTTGCGTATGCATAGGTGTGGAACTTGCACCATCACTCCAATAGTCTGGCCAATCGCCGCGGTATACCGGAATTTCGAATGACTGTGCACGTACAAGATCGAAATACTGGTTTAACGTCGTCATTTCTATTTCAATTTGATCACCGTATTTCTCGTTCCACTCTTTAATAAAGGTGATAATTCTTGGATTAGGTGAAGCATTGTCGTTTAAGAGTCCCATGACGTTAACCAAAAGGAAATCGTATGGATATTGCTCCTTCTCCAGCTGGTTGATATACCGGGTAATACGATCCTCCGCTAATCTCCAATGATTGTCCGAAATCCCCCATACGAAGTGCTCATCTTCTTTAATGGTGTAGGACAGAACAGCATCGGGATTTAACCCTAAATCATTGCCGAACATATAATGCTCGCCGTTCCATACGAGGATCTGATCTCCATTAGGCGTCTCCCAATAGAACGGAAACTGCTTCCGACCAATCGGGAACATGCTGTGATGCGTATGTACGCAAGAAAGCAGGTTTTCGATGCCGGCATCCGCCATCGCTTGCGAGTACCCCCAGCTGTATCCAGTAATGTCCGCTGTCATGGCTGATTTGACCGGTGAGTCGAGCTTGATTTCACGTGCATAATTCCCCGCTTTTAACAGCATTTTTCTTAACAATTCATAATCCGCAAGTTCGCTCATGTTCAGATAAGTACCCGACAGCTCGATATCGCCTCTACGTAGAACGCTAACAAACTGCTCCCGTTCTTCTTCTGTCGATTGCTCTAGAAAGCGCTCTACCGCCCAGAACGTTTCGCAGGTCCACTTGTAACCAATCCAATCGTTTTGAAGCCCACCATGAGCAGCATTCGAAATCGCAACTGCTTGCTTTATATAATCCACATGAAATTGTTCAATTTTCTCTTGTCGTTCCGTATAACCAATGTCTGTATGAGAATGATGTATCGCGTAAATTTTCCATTTTTTACTTATTTGCACAAAAAGTCCTCCCCAAGAAACTGGATAAAGATAATACTATTTACGTACGGATTGCTATGAAGTCAAACTGATTTTCCTGACAGGCTAGAATAGCCGCGGCCGGTTCGCAGTAACCCGAATCGATATCGACCGTGTACCGGAATTCGTGCATACCTCCGCATGAAGCTTTAAAATTCGTTTCCCATTTATTGTTGGTTAACCATGAATAGAGTGTACCAGTAGGTTCGATGTGGTCCGCATAATTCCATAAACGGAGCTTTCCGATGTGAACCATCGGCGCATCCAAGGTACTCAAAGCGACACCAACTTGTTCCCCAGTCAGGGCTGCACCAGCTTGAACCGTGAAATAATCGACACACGTTCCAGGCAGTCGATCCATTCCAGGGCGGACGACAGCTCCCGCTTTATCGAGATGCCATACCCCTTTCTCCGTGTGGAACGGAAACGCGACATACATCCCGTCCGGGTCAAGAATATTCTCTTTATTCAATTTGATGGAGACATCGAATCGTGAGAGTTCGCGGTAAAACTTAAATTCCGCGACATACGAATGCGCACCTCTAATTTGGTACTCAAATTCCCAAATCTCATAGTGAAGCGTATTGGACGTGTTCGTTACCGCCTTCAACTCACCTCGGAAAATCTGATCGTTCGGAATCTTGCGCGCCGAATAGCCGAAGCCCGCGGGCTCTGCGCGATTCGCGCCTTCGAAAATCTGGTAGACCGGGGAAGCGAAGCCTTCGGCCCCTTCGCTTAATAAAGATTTTCCGGTTGGCTTATGGAGGATTCGATGAATGCCTTTCTTCTCACACCATTCCACTAGCATATGCGCATTTTCGAATCGGTCTGAAGTTTGTGTCTGCTTAGTCGAAGTACCTGCAGGCTCCTCCATCTTGTTCTGAATGATCGATAATTTTTTTTCTTCTAATGGCCCTAATTCCAGAATAACAGCCAGTTCCTGCCCGCGAAGCGAGTGTCTCACACGATCGAATTCATACTCGCGTCCCTCATCGTCTACAACAAGCAGCTGGTGATTAAAAATAGGATCTTCCCAATAATCCAATGATAAATAGGCAACCGAGCTTTTCTTCTGCAAAGACGGGTTCATGACTTTATAGGTAAACGATCTGCGTGCAGTAAATTCGCTCTGTCCTTTCCCATATAGCACTTCGTCCAATGCGGAACATGCTAGCTCATCTGCTAGGGTGGCGTACTTGATTTTGCGTGCAAGCAGCTGCTGGACTCGGAAATCGCTTGCCTTCGCCAAAGAAGCTGAGTGCCCCCAAGTGTGCTCGGCATAAAGAATCAACGCATCAGTTACTGGTTTCCATTCCTCTGCCGATACATATTTTCCATCCGAATCCAGTCTTTCGGCGATTCGCTTCATGCGCTGACCGTTACGAAATAGGGTCGTTTCGAAAGCCGTAGAGATCGTCCCGTCTGTCCACCAATCGTTCCAATCTCCTCGATAGACCGGTATTTCGGTCACTTCCTGCTGGAGATATTGGAAGAATTCCGTTAAGTTTGCCGTACGAACTATAATTTCGTCCCCATGTTTATCGTTCCACTGCTTGATTAATTCACAGTAATCATCGGTAGGGGGATTATTGTCGGTGTATAAGGCGCCTGCATTTACTGGTAAGAAGTTATATTCATAGCCTGACTTCTGGAGCCCATCGACAAGCTTGAAAAGGACTTGCTCCGCATAGGAGATATCCTGCACGTCTTCATAATGTCCAGGCCCCCCATCGTACTCGAATCCTGAAATCATGGGATCGCCTATTAAGTTATATCCGGGAATAAGACCAAGCAAATTCGCTTTATGGTAGGTTAATCCGTTCCATACCAGGACGTTGTTTCCTTTAGGCGATTCCCAATAGAACGGAACATTTGGTTTGCCGAAAGGAATACTGGCGTGATGACTGTTAATGTGCGTGGATAAATACTTAATACCAGCGTCATATAGGGCATCCGCCATTCCCCAAGAAAAGCCAGTGACATCGCATGACATAGCACTATGCAGAGGTACGCCTTCTTGTCGCGCGAACTCTATTGCTGGGTTAAATAAATCATGCTGGTGCCCTTCATCGAGAAGCTCACTCATATGCAAGTAAGTAGCGCTTAATTCCAACGAACCATTTTTAAGCGCTTCTACCAAGCGTTTTTTTCCATCTTCGCCGTATTTTTTTAAGTACTGCTCTACAGCCCAGAATCCTTCGCACATAAATTTGAAACGAGAATTCTCATCTCGCGTTTGCTGTGCAGGTGATAGCGCCATGTTGACCGCTTGATTTATAAATTGTTTCTGATATTCCGTAATCACTTCTTGGCGCTCTGTGTACCCGATATCAATATGGGAGTGCTGAATAATAAATAAAGTAAACGGTTTTTTTGACATTGAAATCCCTCATCCTATTCTCTTGACATTGTAAATCCTTTACGTATTATAAAATAATACATCGTAATGGTATTCGATCCATATTCCGATTGTTATCCGAAAGTCCAATAAGTTCATAACCAATTGGAGTAGATTGATCGATGAAAGGGGTACGTTCATGGCGTTAGCAGAGGAAGAAACTCTAGTTTCACCCTTTCTCCGATATTCCGGTATATTTGATACATCAAAGCAGAAGAAGCACGTATATGGCCCAAGAATCTGCTATGTTCCATCTCTGTATTATATTGAGAGTGGAAAGGGGCAATTAATCATAGAAGAAAAAACCTATGACTTGGTTCCTGGGATGCAGATTTATATCGAACAGGGTAAACAGCACACTTGGCTGCTTGACTTCAAACATCCGTTAACATTTAAATTTGTTTACTTCGAATGGTCCCGTCGTCCTGAAACTGAGCTTTCTAATATTTTGGACTATTACTGCGATCCTGGAGACGAATTCCGGTCAGAGTTGCTCCACCCCCCGATTCGTTTAGAGCTGCTGGTCTGCACACAACCCACGATCACGAAAACATGGACGGAGAGGTTTAATCGTCTCCAATCGATCTTTGAGGTGATAAATCACAGTAATGATATGCAGGTATTAAAATTCCAGGGACACTTTCTCATTTTCCTGGATGAAGTATTAGAGGGAATTCGTAATGAAGTAGATTTTACAGATCCGCGTATAGCCAAAGTGATGAAACTATTAAGGGAGGATCGCTTCGGTCGTGATGGTGCACATTTAATGGATTGGCAAAAAGTCACGGGGTTAAATCGAAGTCAGTTTTTCTCCCTATTCAAGTCGGGAACTGGATTTACTCCCAATGAGTATTGGAATTGGTGCAGAATGAATGAAGCCAAAGAGTTGCTGCGTAATACCCAAATGTCCATAACTGAAATCGCTGAACATTTCGGTTTTGCAAGCGTACACAGTTTTTCGAAAAGCTTTACCCGCACAGTTGGAAAAAATCCATCCCAGTATCGAACGGAGCTCCGAATCTTTTAACGGAGGTCTAAAAAGAAAAAGCACCCTCATCGGGTGCTTCTCTCCGCATGTCCTAGAATTGCATTCACATTCATCGTCTACCCATTGGTGGAAGACGGTGTTAGCCTACATGAATGGCAGCCGGCTCACATCATACCCGCTAATAGCAAGCTTATCATTCGCAAGTATACACCCGTTCACCTCGAGATACCTGATCCCTTCGCTTATCGGACTGTATTCACAAGACAGCTTCGTTCCTTCTGTTTCAAAGGTTGTTCTTCTAAGGACCGTACGTCGGGAATGTGCACTAGAGTGAGTCTCGTCATGGACTTTTGCTTTTCTGACGTTAGTTCGGAAGACTTCGAAGCTTCCCGATTCTTGCTCGCTGGAAACCTGGACAACGAAGCCGTTTCCAGTCCGTACAAACGTCTTCGGATCAAAATCCCTCTCTTCGCCTTCAAAATTATAAAAGGATATCATAATATAACCGTTAACCCGTTCCACTTTCACAGCAGCAGGTCGACCATGGTTTGTTAGCAAGAGAGGATGGAAGGCCATGTAAACTTCGCCGTCTTTTACGATTACCGTACAGGGCTCCAAGCTTTCACCTGTCAGATCCTCAAGTTGCCTTTCACCAAGCCAAATTTCATCCGGTTCGCTGTGAGGGCATGGTAGGAGGACCGAAAGCTTTAAACTCGATACCCGTAATCGCCCAAACCGCTTCGGCTTGTAGAGCACCATGGCCGTATGCTGATGTTGGAAAGCCAGCTTCCGTCCTTCATCCCAAAGTGAATTCTCCGGCGAAGTAATTGACATCCGCTCATAAGAATTGGACTGGCCCGGCTCCTTCTCGTTCACGATATACTTAGTGTACACCGCCCGGGAATTGCGACGTGATGGTTCCTTGAGGCGATCACGGCGTAATAATAAATGAAAGGAATCGTTCTGCACCCCGTTATGGAACTCATGAGTAGAGGTGCCAAGCGCATAATCCTCCGTCATATAAGTGGTATTGGAGCCAACTCCTGCTGGATATTCCACCATATCCTCCGCAAACAGCGGATCTGCCGGGTCTTCCCACGCATGGGCATCGGAAGAGGAGGAAAACTCCGCTGTCCCGGAAACTTCATAGGGGTAGGTCTTATTCAACGCATGGCAAACCAGCTCTTCCGGGCAATGGTAGATTGTATTTAAAGCACCTGCTAGACCTATATACTCTAAGGGCAAGTTCTCATCCAAGTCATTATCCAAATCTGCCTTCTGGGAGGAAATTGGCTCGCTGAGCGGATTTGCGGGCAGTAGATCGCCAAGCACGGCATATAAAGAAAACTGGTGTGTAAGTCCTATTGAATCAACCGTGTATGCACGGGAATAAGGCCCTGCAATCTGAGAAGTAGGTAGATGCAATCGTGCTAATTGATCGGCCCAGATACGCTCCTCGCATTTCAGCACAATGTCTCTCAGTCCCCCATCCTCCAGATCATTAGCAAGAGAGGCTAATGTTTCTAATTGGATCCCTGTATATGTGGGACTATTGAATTCGCTGACAAAACCTCTGCGAAATAGCATATCCTTCAATTGGTGCAGACGTTTTGTCCCGATCTCTATTAAATCCGGGCGTGACAAAAGCTTGCCTCCTAGAAGCATTACATACATACTCATGCAAGGAAAATTATCATTAACCCCAACAAAGTCCATTTCATCTGACGCACAATCTTCAATTTCTTCCTCCAGATAATCAAATAACCTTTTCCTTGCCTTTCCCGACAAGCATTCTCGGTACTTTATCAAAATTTGAACAGCCATTTTCGGAGCAAAATGACAATGAGCGTACGGGCTTGATTCAATAATGGCGTTACCTGTCCGGCATGCCCACTCCGACCCCTCAGCTAAGAACGTATAAGCTAACCACAATCGGTCTCGAATACCAGGAAAATGGTGAGAGCCAAAATAGTTACCATCCTGATCGAAATCCTTCTTATAATAACGAACGAATAGTGCAAGAAGACGTTTCGCTCTCTCCTTCTGTTCCTGTATCCCATAAAACGGCTTGTTCACGTCAAGTTTGCTCAAGTCATTCATTACTCTGCACCACTTTCTATTTTATGAGGATCCAAGATCAGCTCTGCCAACTTCGTATCTCCTTCATACAAAACGGCACTTCTAATTTCCATGTAGGATTCTCTAGGAACCTCTCCGTCTTTATAGGAAGCCTCTATTAGACGCAATCTAGCTGTGAGCGCCGTTGCCTCACTTAAGCTGTGAATTCCGTCCGCATAATAAAGAGCCCAGCCTGTTTCCAGCCTCGCCTGCTGCAGCAGCTTCGTTTCTCCTGCGTAGAACATCTGTCTTAATCGGAGCGTATCGCCGTCCAAAACGGGATGAATCACAGGTACTTGGCGAGCAGTCTCGCCATATGCAATGCCCTGCAGAGGTGCGATTAAAACAGCCGAGTGTGGATATTGCAGGATGGTCCATGCTCGTCCGTCTGCGCCAAGGGCCGTGTGCATCTCGCCTGACCAGCGAGGCACAACCCATTCATCCGCAAGCTCGCTTGCCTCGTTATGAATGCGGCTCATGCTACGCACAACCAATACCGCATGGTTCTGCTGAACCGACCTGAGCTGGGTATCTGGGTACCACGATTCCTTGAACAGCGCTGGTCCTAGATACGCCTTCTGCATAGAAGCAGGATGCATTCTAACATTCTCACCGTCATGAGCATACCAGCGCAGGTAGGAGATCTGATGCCCTTCCACCGCCAGCGATACCGGATACGATTGCCAAGCTAGACCCCAAGTCGGCCATTGATAGGATCCAGCGATGACCGGGAATCTATCAACACTGCCAAGTCGGCCAGTAACGCCAATCCAGGTGTTTGCATGGCTCGAATCCATGATTCGTTCGGTTCGGTTGCGTGGAACCGGCAGTTCAACAATCGGTATATCCGTCTGCAGCTCCTTTTCAAACAGCAGAAAGTTTAATCCACCCGCAAGATCCTCAACTTTCATCTCTTCCGGGGATTTCTTGCTTTCAATGCCAGTTATCCACCAGAAGAAGCTGTTCATTTTGATTTTTCCTTCTACATTGTAGCTGCGGATCGTTGGTACGAACTCATTTCCGCCATGAAATTGAAAGTTATCAAGCAAAACACCCATTACATCCTGCAGTTCTTTCAAAAGCCCATCATTCTCTTCGGGCAAGGACAAGCAGGCAAGCTTGAGCGAACTCAAGGTGACACTTGTATAGATTAGACTTGCATTCTCACCCCAACCCCAACCGCGCTCGGCCGTATAAGTGAGCCAGCGTTCAAAAAAGTCCGTTGCTGCTTGCTTGTATTTCTCCAACCCGCATAGGTGTGAAATGGCCAGCAATACTGCGCCGTCGCTTACAATCTTGTTCGTATAATATAAAATCGGCATCTTGAGCTCGTGCTCAAACCAAGCTGCCCCCCGTTCAAACATGAGATCGAGCTGCTCACGATGCGCGGCGGGGATGCGTTCATTCAAACAAAGTCGCAATACGACGAGCGGAAAAAGAGTGAAAAAGGCCGCATTCGAATCGTTGACCTGCGTCTCTTCTCGATACCAACGAAAAGCTCCGTAATACGGACTCGACTCGTCGGTGATCTGCAGCTCTGATAGAGCTTTCAAAATTTTCGATCCTTCTGCTTCACTTAGCATGCCACTCGCGGTGCCGATTGCGTAATAGTTGGCAGTGCTACGGCCTTCGTGCGCTTCCTGAACCTTGGAAGCTTCTATCGTATGACCCGGCCCGCCATGACTTACTAGACCCTCATTCACTTTAAGGAGGGAACCGCATTTCTCCCACCACAGCTCCAAAATACGTAACGTCTGCATATTCATAACTCTCCCAACCTTCTTCATCTATTCAAGCTCTGTAAATTGATTATCTCGCCACGCGCCCAATTCCACTACTGTTCAATTCCATTTTCTTGTTTTAACGACTGTAGGATTTAAAGAAAACTGTCCAAAATCAAAAAAAGAGAAACAACACTGTCTGAGTGTCATTTCTCCAATTGTTCACTATCTAATCTTCTGAACTACTGCTATAAGTGCATCTCCCATTTGTTTATGTCCCACGGTAGTATTCGGATGAACCCAATTGTTAAAACGGGTCACTTGCACAGTTGAATAAATGTTCGCGTTTTCAATTATGTAATCGAACCCATATAAAGTATCTAAGCATTGCCCCATTGGACAAATATAAATATGTTTTGAAATTGCCGTATCGGTATCAAACTCGGACAGTAGCCTCTGTGCTTCCAGCTTCATATTTCGGTCATAATTTTCTTGGATTGCACCTGATCCTAATTGAATACCCCAAGCATCTTGACCTGCTCCAAGCGTTGGTAAATTAATAATCACTTTGATTTCACTATTATAAGCATGAATCGAATTTATTAACGCCTTTAAATTGGAAATAAATGCATCAATATCGGTTAAACCTGTTGTTAATTGGAAGTCATTTGCCCCGAGTAAAATAGAGACATGAGTGGGCGTACCATCAGGGAAAGCAGCAGAAAATCTTTGGATGTATTTCGAAAAATCGACCCCAAATGTACTAGGTTGCGGGGTCATTACCGCCCACTGGCGTCCATTCCATTGAACCCATTGCTGTCCTTCTGATTTCGAAGGGTCAACCATAACATCACCAACACTAGGCTCTGTATAATAACCATTTGCATCGTAGAGGTAACTCGAACGGTTCCAACCTCTTGCGATCTTTTGGAATCCTTGATAATCGTAATCGTTAGAATTTGTATAACAGACTTTCATCCAAAAATCCGTGTTACCCTTGTAGGCACTTCCACTAACCGTAGTAGGGAAAACAAATGGACTGTCACCTGCTGTCGTTCCGATGTTAGACATATAATTCATTAGTGTCCAACCACCCCGTCCTTCGCGATTAACAGGATCATCCATAGTATCATAAGTTCTTGTACCTTGAGTACTAATATTACTTAATTTTAAGAATTGCCTCAAATAGGAGCCATCCCTTGTAATGCTGTCACCGATTGCTAATAGACGTACCGCTGTAGAATTAGATTTATCAACTACCTCCACCGTGCAGGCTTTTGTAAATACGGTCTTTAAGGCTCTGTCCATAACATTTATGATTAAAGTGAAAGGAGTGCTTGGCACTGAGTACCCTGATGCTGAACTATCTGATTCCATTCTCCAAAATCCGTCATACTGTCTCCCATAGCTCCCGATTACGTCAATGATTATATTTTTATAATCATAAGACGAGTTAGCTAAGATTAAATTTTTGAAAAACAGATTCAATTGTTCCTTATTAAGGGTATCACCTTTAAGCATGTATATTTTTCTTGGTAAAATAACATCTAATCCATGAACCTTAATGCCTTGGATACCACGTTGCCTCTTTATCATTGTCATAGCTCTCCACATTCATCTTAAAGTTCGATCCATTCACCACCAGTAATACGACAACTAATCTCCGAACGAATAGAAGGCATTGTCATGATCGCGTCAGCATCCGTTCTTATCATGATCTTCTTCTCATTGCATTTTTCTTTTATCCTCATGTTGACTTCAATCGGAAATACAACCTCTGCTCTTCCTGTTAGGAACTTATAAGGGAAGCATACTTCCTTAAGCATTTGAGAGTTGTGGTCAAAAGTAAAGCCCGGATGCCGGGAGATGTAGAGCTTGTACGTTCCGCCATCGCCTTTCATTAATCGATCGAACGGCAGATAGCGGTTGCGATGTCCTTCTTGTTTTACAATGATATGTTTCCCCTTATGCGGTTGCATGTCAGGCTCTACTGGGTATAAAAATAGATCTCCTTTTATACTTAGATAATATCCACTCTCGTCTTCTCCTGTTCCAACTAGTACGGTATCCGTCCAACTTTTAAGTTCCAGCTTTAATTTATCCATGGAAAAGCTCGTTCCCGAATAAAAATCTACATCCGTTTCTTTTTCCGTTTCGGAAATTGTCTTTTCATTCACGATTAAAAACGAGCCATCCATCGTTATATCGCCGAATACAATTGGCTCACGATTTTCTTTTTTACGATAAATCACCTGAATGTCGTTACCTTCCGTCTTGATCCTCACGCCTGTACCACCATCGATAGCGATGTCGTTGATTCTATCACATGATTGTACAAATGCTTGATTCTGAAACGGCTCCCACAATGCGATAAATGTGCTGTCTACATCGGTACCATCCTTGCGGACAATGATCTTCGGCATCACATTTTCATTCCAATTCGCCATTGCATCTTGAAGGTTCGATAGCTCCTTGTTATATCGATGTCTTGGCGCCTCACATAACATGACTTCCCCATGAGCAGGCGCTACCCAATGCAGACGCAGGTTAGGTTTGGGCTCGGCAGATACCGCCCTACCTCCTGCTCCTGGAAATTGTTCACCTTCTGGGAATGCTGCGGACATTGTCACCTGCCATTGACGATCATCTCGATACACGTTTACATTTCTAAATGCACCATAGTAATGACTTTTACTGTATGGTGCGTCCATAGGTAACTGATGTTCCAAATTTGAACCTGCGCTCGAATGGTTTCCAATTTCAGGTATTAATGGAATTCCGTTTTCATCGAGGTTATCCAAATGCTTAAACGGTGTTAACGTCATATCTGCATGCTGAGAATAATCGGCGCAGCCGTTCACCATCCATTCATGACGATTACCTCCTGACACTTCGAATATATCGAGAAATAGGTTTTTCCCGTTAGTGATTGGAATCCCAACCACGGCGCGTCGATATTTCGTGGTATCAGGATAAGCGATTTCGGGTGCTTCCGCCTGCATAACCATTGTGCTTCCCTTAGGCACATGCCAATTTAAGAGATTTCCTACTTTTTTACTGGCACTTTGATTTTTCCCATCCACGATAACCAAATTATGAGCGGTTGCTGTATAGATATAGCCACCCATATGAGAATAGCCAATATCCGATACTAACTCATCACCGTATGCCCATAAGGTAAAATTCAGCATATCCTCATGCGAGTGATTATATCGCCCCGAAAAATGAAGGTGTGCCTCAGCACAGTCACCATCTACTCCCGTCCCAACTATCGCATGTCCAAATTCAGGTAGGAGAAAAGGTTCAGAAAGGTTCGGGCTATAGACCTTATCTACAGGAGCCGTTCCTTCTTGATGACCGACGTGATGATATTGGCTTACCTGGCTTTCGGCCCAAGTATCATGTATGGTCATAACAGACCCGTCAGGATAAAGCATTCTGTGATCACACAGAAACATAATATTCTTGTAATTAGGAATTACGTTTTCGGGATGAAAGGATTCGATACGTGTATGATCAAGATCAGACAAATAACCCACTGGATCGGAATAGCCTTGAATGCGACTCATAGCCTCATCCATATCTCCTGCGACATCATGCAAATACGAAACACTCTCTGGAAACATACCGTCAGCCATAAATAAGTAACCAAACGCAGCCTTTGCTTTTTCAATAACGAAATGAATAATTTCTGGACAGCCGATGGATAAACCAGCTGTTATAAATCCATCTAATTGTAAACCTATAGTATTATGGAAAAAGCGCCAAATATCGGTTCTATAGTACGCATCAAACTTTAACGATGTACGAATAATATGCATAATCCCACTGGTCACATGTTCTCTGGCATTTTCAAATCCTAGGTCAGAAAGCTTGTTCCAGATAGGGGGGCTTTTCAAATTTTCAAATAGGGTTATGATTTTATTTAGATGCTCCCCCGTAGCTGGAGTGTACCATTCGTAATCATCAGCGATCCATACAAACATCCGATCATAATCATTAGGTGGGAAAAAGCCTTTAATAAAATTATAATTCCAGTCTGGTTTACCATAGAGCGGCCAATGCGGAATGCTTTGTGCAATTTTAAGCAGAATCACAGCGGCTCTTATTCCAGCTTCCATATCGCCTGTTGTACGATAATATTCGGATAAAATCAAAGCAGCCTCATCGAAGCACTCCATTCTGGTGCTTACCATGAATTTATCCAAATAGATTTTTTCGAATTCAGGATCGTAATACATATTCAAATCATTTTCATCCGGTCCTGGGTTGCCGGGAACAAAGTGGAATATTTCCTCGAGCGTTCTAGCACATGGTCGTTGGTGAAATGGATATACCCATGTTTTTCCGGATGGGGCAATAACCTCTTCAAAACCTGATATCGGGTAATCATCGTGAAAATGGACTTGCTCCCCTGTAGTTCGATCTGTAAGTACATTAGGTTTCCGCGGGTCCCATGCCAATTGTTCACTATACTTCCCAATCCCCCTACGATCTGGTACAAGTTCATAAATTGTATCCGGTGACACTTCCAAATAGGGTAGGATATGGGTTGGCAATTCTTTTCTTTCTGACTTGAGTTCGGTAATTTCACGTTCGAATTCCGGGTTTGCTTGTATACCGTTAATCCACTGCAAATAAGGCGCCCCTTGAACCATTGGTTGATTCGGGAACCCTCCCTTTTGTATGTGAATATTTCGGATACATACTTCGCCGCTTCCAATTAACTTCAATATATATTCGAATCTGACCGCATTAGCTTTAACAAAAGCCTCTACATGCATGGTCTGCCAATTGTCATTCGTCATAAGTCTGAATATATCTTGATCATATAGCATTTCATACTGCATATTTCTGACCTTAACTGTTTCAAAAAGATGGTCATGATCCTTGTAAACCCGGAAACTTTCCGGATGAACCATTATTCCTGGGGTTCCCTTGAGCTCAAAGCTGATTCCCAAAATATCTTCATTCCATGAATCAAGGTCAAATGAAGGTAAAATCCAATCCATTTCTTTATCGATAAGCAACCGTGTAATAGTCGTATTCGTATTCATATGTCACTCCTCTATCATTTAGAGGAGGGGATCGCATTTAGCGATCCCCTCCGTTAATAACCCTTATTTTACTTCTGTTGCGTCTTGCGCCACTCGTCAACTTGTCTTTGCGCTTCAGCAATGACCTTGTCTTCTCCAGCTGCTTTCCGCTTATCCGTCAACGTTTTCATCATTTTGTCGACATCATCCATACCATTGGTAAGAACTGGGTTAATTTCATTGTAAATCGCGTTCAGCTGTGCAACTTCATTCTCTACGCTCTTTTTATCAAAGGTAAAGCCCATAGTCGGATCAACAGTTGCTGAATCGTTCATCTTCTTCGTTTGTTCCCATACATCATCGGGTTGACCAGGAATTAAGTAACTGTTAAATTCATTGCCAAACATCCAGCCAGGCACGCTATAACCGCCCTGTTTCGGTTCGATTCGATTCGCAGACACCTTCGTATAATCCTGTCCTTCAATACCGAATTTCAGCAGGTTAAACAACTCTTTATTCGTATCGATCAGGTTGATCAGCATCATCGCACGATCCGCATTTTTGGAGGTTGTGCTAATGCCATTCAAAGTGGCTTGGCCAGCTGTTTTCGAGAGAGTTACTGGGCCAGTGGCAGCTTGCACCAAATTAAAACCATAGGTTGCACCGAATTCCGCTTCACCACCAGGCTTGATTGTTTGGAATCTGCTAAAAATTTGCCCCGCTTTAATGACCGATACTTCGTCTTTCATCGTAGCAACGTCTTGCGGGAAGTAACCTTTCTGGTTCCAGTCCCTCATAAGTTTATAACGATCCGTTAATGTGTACGGCTGGTAATAGACCTTCCACGTTTTCTGATCAATCTTCAATCCTTGTACGCCATCTACAACCGGAGCAAAGTCCAAGTAAGCATCTGGGAGTCCTGTGCGAAGTGGAGAAACTTTAGGTTCACCTGCTTTGATCGTTTGGTAAGCAGCCGTCCAATCATCCAAAGACTTAAATTTGGATGGATCAATCTTGTACTTATCCAAGAGATCCTTTTTAAACCATATCCCTGGTGCTGAACCCATGATTTGGTTATTGGGGATACCATAGATTTTCCCGTTGACTTTAACCCCGTCCCAAATTTCCTTCCTCATACTGTTCTTCAAATCAGGGTATTTGGCAAGCAAATCATCTACAGGTATAAACGCCCCTTTTGTTACATTATCAATGTAGTTATTCGCCCAGTTGGCTGTCCACGCGATATCATATGGTTCTCCCGATGCCATAATGAGTTGCATCTTGTTGTTATAATCGCCTGGGTTAATAAACTTGAAGTCCACGGTAGCATTGATTTTGCTTTGAATGATTTCGTTGGCTTTCTGAATCACGGCAGCTGCATTCTTAGGCTCCGAAAGCCGCAGGTACCACACTAGATTTACCTGCTTTAATGCCTCAGGCTTTGCAGTCTGACTGCTTGAAATGCTGCTTGGACTACTGCTAGGGGTTACAGATTCCTTCGCACAGCCTACAAGCATTACTCCCCCTACAGTACAAAGTGTCAGCACTACCGTCATTGAACGATTTAACATTTTCATTTCTAAAACCCTCCTTGAATTATGTTTATTTATCTATTAAACATCGAAAATCCATCTTTAAACGATCCAGGAATTAACCTTTTACGGATCCAACTGTCAACCCTTTGGCAAAATACTTTTGAAAAAACGGAAATATAAATAGCATGGGACCAATTGCCAGTAAACACATTGCCATTCTTGTGCTTTCGGTCGGCATTTCAGCTAACTGACTGGCGTCTACTTGTATGCCGTTCTGCATATTCTTGAGTATTTCCTGAATGTTGCTCATCATAACCTGGAGCAAATACTGCAGCGGGTACATCGATTTATCGTTAATAAACAGCAGTGCATGAAACCAAGAATTCCAGTAAGCAAGTAACTGAAACAGTCCAACCGTCGCCAATACAGGCGTCGAAAGCGGAATGATCATCGTCCAATAAATGCGCCCTTCCCCTGCTCCATCGATTGTAGCAGATTCTATAAGGGATTCCGGCAACTGTTGGAAAAACGTGCGCATCAAGAACATATACCAAACGCTTCCGAGCAGTGGAATAATAAGCGATGCGTACGTGTTTTGCAAATGTAAAATATTCGTCATCAAAATGTAGAAGGGAACCAGTCCCCCGCTGAATAACATGGTGAAAAACAAATAAAATGTGATGATTCTTCGGAATTTGAAATCGTTCCTGGATAAGGCATATGCACACATGGAAATCATCAACACGGATAGTATTGTACCAATACACGAAATGATAATCGTGACTTTATACGCATTCAAGATGGTAAGTGGATTCTCAAGAATGAAGCGATAGGCCTTCAAATCCCAATGGGCTGGAATTAAGCGATATCCTATCGTCGCGATATCCGTTTCCTTTGACAGCGAGATCGAGATAATCGACCATATCGGTATGATGAACGAGATTGACATGGCGATGAAAAATAAGTGTAACGCAAATCGAGACAAGCTGAACTTAGCACCTCGCACCATGCAACTCTCCTCCTTTCTTCGGAATTAATATAAAGAATTCTCTGGGTTCACTTTCTTTACGATCGCATTTGTGGTAACGATAAGTACAAATCCCAAAACGGATTTCGTTAAGTCAGCCGCGCTGGACATGCCGAAATTGCCGCTGTTGACTAATGCTCTGTATACATAAGTGTCAATTACGTCAGTGGTTGGGAATATAGTAGGCGAATTCATTGGAAGCTGATAGAACAAACCGAAGTCAGCGCTGAAAATATGCCCGATGGCGAGAATAGTCAAGATTGTCATTAACGGATAAAGGAATGGCAATGATATCTTCGTGATAATCTGCCACTTGCTCGCACCGTCGATCTTCGCCGCCTCGTAGTAGGTAGGGTCAATGCCTAGCAATGCAGCGTAATACATAATCGCTCCCATGCCGACCGCTTTCCACAGGTTAGCAATCGGGAAGAGGTAAATCCAAGCAGTTGCGTTATTGTACCAATCTATTACATCTACGCCTAGGTCTGTTAATAAGTGATTTAACATACCCGATCTCGGATTGAGAAAAGCGTAGGCCATATAGGCTACCACAACCCAGGATAAAAAGTGAGGAATAAACATAATGGTTTGATACGCCTTCAATAGTTTTCTGCTTGTCAATTCATACAGCATTAATGCTACGGCCACCGATGCAACAACAGAGCTAATGATGAACACCGCATTATAACCGAGAGTATTGCGTACGATTCTAATAAGGTCAGGAGAGGTAAGTAGAAATTTAAAATTAGAGAATCCTATCCAATCGCTCCCCCATATGCCTTTATTAAACTGGTACCGTTTAAAGGCAACAATTGCACCGAACATCGGTATATAGTTGATAATGAAAACATAAATCACCAAGGGCAATGTCAAAGCCAGCAGAAATTTATTTTTCTGAAAATCCTTAATTAGCTTTTTACTTTTCAATTTTTCCACCTCCTTACAAGCTGTGTTGTCCAGCTGCTGTTTCTGATTTCAGCCTAACAGGATCACAATGGTTGCAAAAGAGTTAAAAACTGCGAAAAAGTTCAAAAACGAGGTTTAAAATATGCAAATAAGTTCAAGAACGGCGGATTTCCGTTAAATAAACAGTTAGTATCGTCCGAATTATCTACTTTCGTCCCAGATATAGTCCCATTTAAACTCATGCGTGTCTCACAAGTTGCTGTATCCGTGATAAGTAATCGAATTATCAGTAGTGCCTGAAACTGTAGGAGTCATGGCCTCTCGGTATGAAACACAACAAAAAACACGATCAGAAGCCTCAGCCTCTGACCGTGTTTTCTTTTGTTAAGACAAGATTGTTACTGCAACAAACGCAGCACAACGGTTTAGCGTTTAAGGATACAGGCAAGTATCCTCATGGGCTTTGAATTACCTAATTACTGTAATAAACGCTTTAAAATTTGGACCAAGCTGCGATTAGTGCATTGGCATCTGCAATCAAGCCTTGCTTCGCATACGGAGAAATATCACCCTGCTTCGCATTCTTAATATCTTTTAGAACATCCTGCATATGTTTAATCGCTTGATCCTTATGTCCCTTGTTTAATTGATCAATAGACTGATTAAATTTGTTCGTGATTTGATTCACCAACGATCCTCTTATTTCACCCGATGCAGTAAACCTTTCAATAAGCTGCTGCATTGGTTCTAGCTTGAATGTAACACTGATCGTATGATCGCCTGTTACGTTAGTAAACGTGTACGTATTGCCTGTTACCGTTATACTAGCTCCGTCAACCTTCAACTCATCAATCATATAACCGTTATCTGGTGTGATCGTGTAAGTTGCATTTGTTCCTTCGTTTACAGAAGTAATTCCACTAGGGCTAATCGTACCGTTACTTCCCGCAGTAGCCGTGATTTGTTTCGAAGTAACAGTTACCGTGATTGATTTCGTGGATTCTACATTACCCGCGTTATCCGTCGAGCGATAATTGACCGTGTACTCTCCTGCTTGACTAAAATTGATTGGTGTTATATATGGCAGCCAAGTCACTGAGGTATCCAACTTATACTCCGATTGAGCTACACCAGATACATTGTCCTGGGCTGTAAGAGTTAATGTTGAATTGGTTAAAGAAGTTGTCGTTACAGGTGCTTGACTATCGATATTGATATCGATTGTCTTCGCAGCCTCTTGGTCCCCCTCAAAGTCCCAAGAATAATATTTAACACTGTTCATTCCGTCTAGATTAAAAGTGATTGGTGTTGAATACTTCTTCCATGACGATCCACCGTCCACACTGTACACCGACCTAGACACTCCACTCAGATCATCTGTAGCTGCTAAACTTAATGTAGCTGGCTGCGTATACCAGCCATTCTGGCTTGTAGGTGTAACAGAAACGGAAGTTGTCGGTGCTTGTTTATCACTCGTTTTTCCATCTGGTTTAATTGTTAATGGATTCGCTTTACTCGAAAACATTCCAAAGAATCCTTCGTCCGAAATGTAGCCATCTGAATCCACATAGTCATATATCGTTTGTCCGTCAATTTTTACAATGAGGCGGACGACGCCGTTAACATCCAGCGCTCCAAACTGAATCCAATGCTCCTGGCCGGATGCCACAATGTCGTTAGGTACGATGATTGAGCCTCCCGGAAAATTGCCTGTAGGTCCGAATCGTGCCAATTCAAATTGGTTACTCTTTAGAATTAAAATGTAGTCTGTCGAATTCCATGGAACTCCCATTGCAGCTTTACCACGAATCGTAAAGCCTTGGTATGCATTACCTGTAAAATCAAATGTAGCTTTGAAACTCCAGATCGGGTAATTTGGAACTTTCAAATTATAGCCTGCAGAATTATTTGAACTACCGGTCGGCGGAGCAAATGTCAACGCATTATTGCTTGAAAATGAAAGATAGTTAGCATCGGCAGCTACCCAACTGGATTTGTTACTTAATAATTGCCCTAAATCAACTATGCCCTGAATCTGTTTTTTCTTAAAGTCTTTGATGCTTTGAATGAGGGTATTCAATGCGGAATTGATCTCGTCCTGAGTGACCGCGCTGTTGGAAACCTGAGTTGCCGCATCAATCGCCTGCTTAAACGTCGTTATTGCTTCAGACGGAAACTGACCGGGATCGGAGCCTATGTCTGAACTCGCATCAATGGTTTGCGCTTCAGCGATTTTATTTTGGAGCTCGTACTTATCGACAATTTCGTTAACAGCCGTCGTAAAGCTAGCTACAGCCGTAGATTTGCTGTCCGGATATAGACCTGACTCACTAATAGCCTCAACTTTCCAATAATAAGTCTTGCCGCCATATTCGAGATTGAGCTGCAAGTAATTGGTTGGCACCGAACCCTGATAGACGACATCAGTTAGCGCACTGTCTCTTGCAACCGTGACCTGATAGTGGTTCGCTCCAATAGCAGGCTCCCAAGTTAATGGCAAACGGTAAGCAGGGATTTCAACAGCATTGCTTTGTGGATTAAGAAGCTTAAAATCCGAGACCTTAGGTAAAGTAGTTCGGTATGGATTCAACTTCAGCCCTATATTACTGTAAACAGGAGGCACAAATCCTGTTAGGCCGACATCTTTAACCAGCTCGAAATTATTATGCGCTGCATCCTTAAACAGACTTGCATCGGTAACGGTTATATTATTCGCGAATGTCCCTGAAGGCAAGGCCGTATTCGTCACACCAACCTTTTTCGTGTTATAGAGGACATTGTTTGTAATGGTATCATATTTCGGTTTCGTAGGCTCGTCAGAAAGTACATAGGCTAGCGTAGGGAACCGCGATTTCCAAAGATCGCTTGTTGCCGCAGGCACCGCCATATAAGTTGTATATAAATTTCCGTTTGGTGGTGTCAGCCAATCAAATGTTGTTGGTAAACTAGGGTCTATCAAATCAATCGAACTTGTGGAATTGGCCACTATATTGCTGTCGACGATCATATCTCTTCCGCCATGAAGGAATACAGCAGAGTCGACATTATAGAAAATGTTACTCGTGATTCGTACGCCGCTTGCCGAATCATCGATATAAACAGCATGTGTTCCTAGACCACCTTCTGAACTTTTGATATCGTGTATCAAGTTATTTCGGATCTCATTTCCTTGGACAGTGAAATCTCGCCCCGCACCAATGGTGTTAGCGTCTGAGGTTTCTTTGTCAGTGGCATAAATTTCATTGTTTTCGATCACATTGTCATTCGCGGCTAGAATACCTATTGCACTGTAGGTCCCTTCGTTAATCACATTGTTTTGTACAAAATTGCCAACCCCGCCAATAGAGACGGCTTGGGCACCCGTTCTGGTTACAATGCCGTATCTTGTAAAAACATTATTTCGAATTCGGATATTACCCGGAGCAAGTGTCGGACGATTTCCAATATTCGTTGTATAGACTCCTCCCTTTCCCAGATTATTAAAATCAGAATCCAACACATCAACATTAACTGAGTTATCGATTGTAATGGCATTGGCTCCGATATTATTGAAATTAGAACCCTGGATTTTGATCGAATCGGATCCCTTAATAACGGCCGCTCGGTAATTCGAATCCTCAAACTTTATCCCTACAATATTGATATTGCTGGAATTCGAAATGCTAAGTAAAGACGTATTTAGTGTCGATAGTTTGATATCACTCTGCGAAATGTCATACGGAGCATATAAATAAAGGATGCCCGTTTTTCGGTCAAGGAACCATTCGCTTGGTAGATCAATTTCTTCAAGCAGATTGTACGCATAATACCTTTTGTCTGTTGCAACCCCATATGCCGTTGGAGTGCTTGTACTTACGGAAATTGTTTTAGCAGTAGTATCTACTTTGGTAACTTGCAAATCATCGCTGAACCAGTCCCAGAACCAGTATCCTTCCATCCACATTTGGTCTGCTGTGGCCCATAAATCCTGCTCATGTTCACTGTACTGAAAGACAGCCCCCGGTGAGTTTTTATCACCCGTCTTTGAGACTGTACCGGTTTTTACGAAACCTGCATTTGGCCATCTTGCAATGGTTTGCTTTTTACCGTCAATAATAAGTGCCGCATTGTCCGGACTGTCTAGCGTATTCCAATTATTTTGATGAATGGAACCCCAATCGGCGGAAGTGAATCCCAAAGCTCCCAAATTCACTTGTTTAATCTTGTCTGCAAAGCCGGTTTTCAATCTGCTTATGATTGTTGGATCTGTCACCGATGAAAATTGGGAGTAAGGAATGCTCTTCGCTCCCGAAAGACTCACGGTTTGCCCTGGAAAAGCCCTGTAGGTAATAGGCGCTTTAGCTCTTGCGGAATCAGTTGCATCGAGTGTAAACGTGCTGTTTCTAGCATATTGTCCGCCCATCGCATAAACGGTGATGCCCCCGATCGGGATACCCGTACCACTTTTCTTCGTTCTCAACGCATTTCTTGCCGCCTCAAATGTTAGGTACGGCTTGTTATAGGTTCCGTTATTCGAATCGCTTCCTGAAGGTGATACGTAAACGCCGAATGTCTGCTCGAATCTGGTGATATCCGCTGTTGTAAACGAGTTAGCCGTATCGCTTACCGCAACAAGCGGGCCATTTTGGGGATCCGTCCAAAATATTTTGTGTTTCTCGGTAGCTACCGCCTGGATGGATACATAGTCGATTCCATTGTGCGGCGTAGACGGCACAGCAGATGTGCCCAGGTTATTGACAACGAAATCCTTCGGTAGAAGCACATCGCTTCCATTTATCCATGGAATGACCGTATCGTCATTGGCATTTAGCTTTATTCTGTACCCATTCACATATACGTCAGAAGAATACTTCGAAAAAAGTAATCCATTAGGCAATTTTGCAGGCAGATCGGTTAAATAGTCCACTTTATTTTGCGTATTTTGAGTGAAAATCTGCTGGAAAATGGGGAACGAGTTAACATTGGATTCCTCCATGATCAGGTCGTCCAAAGTAAATTTTCCTGCGAGATTAAACACTATTCCTTGAACAGAAGTTGATGGATTTGTAAAATTCAAACCCGTTACTATGGAATTATTGCCATCATCATCTCCGATATAAATATCCTGTTTGCCTGAAACCGTATCCATTACCATTCCAATGGTGTATTCATATCCATTTTTCAGAACCGCAATTGGAGTTGTTGCGTAAGTTGTGTTGGTAACTGTCAAATTTCCGGAACTGTCGAGCTTTAATTGAGAAACAGGACTCTGAGGATTGATTTCGTCTAACCCAGTAATGTTGATATTGCTTGTTCCCGTAAGGGAGTTGATTTTCAGCTTATAACTGAATTGAAACTTGCCAGTTGAAGATGAGGGTTTTGAATATGGACTTGAAAGCGTTTTCTGAACATAAAAGGAGCTTTGTCCGGTGTCCGGCGATTCCAAGTTCAACTTCTGATTCTGGACTTCCGCCTTATAGCCTACTCCCAAACTATCTGCGTTGGTTGCCCAGCCCTGGGAAGCCGGCATCTTCCAACCATTTGTATAAACAAAATGTTCTTCTAAACGGTTTAAATCCGGTTTGGGTTTCATTGGTACGTTAAACGTCCAATTGGGGAGGTCTCCGGCAAAAATGCTGCCACCAAGATCAGTACCCGTACTGTTTGACACTTTGAGGTCACCAACAGCCAGTGTAAGATTCGTAAGGTTGCCACCAGTGACATTATAATACCCTTGTGCGCCAACACCGATTTGTCCGCTAGTATATTTGGTATCCGTAACTGAAAATACAAGAACACCATCCACAGTTACAGTAATCAGTCCGTTCTTCACCTTAACTTGATAATGTCTAACATTATTCAGAACGTCATTATATGTCGTATTATTTAAGGCGTTGGTAGTACCTGTGATCGTGTTTGTGAGAGGAGTTACTCCATTATTTACCACTTTGTTAACTCGAAATTGAGTTCCGTTCCCACCATGAACAAAAACTTGATAATAATTGCTAGCATTCTGATATCCGAAATAAATCTCATGATGCGCCCAGTTTGGAAAACCTGGATTTGTAACCGTATTCCAATCCATGTCCAGCACTAGATCTGACAATGAATAATTAGTAGGTGCTATTCCCATAATATTCGTGTTCCCATAAGCGTGTAAATTTAACCAATCTTTACCGTTGGCATCGGTAGTTTTGTACCATTCACTGGTGGGATCAGCAGCATGGACACTGTTAGGGAACGGTATTGCAATTGATGTTATGATCATAACGAGAGCGATAAAGAAACTTAAATAACTTTTCCTCATTGTGTATCCATCTCCTTTATTTTATAAAAAAGAACTATTCCGGTCTGTAATGCTTGATCGTCACCTCCAAGTTGTTCAGTGTTAAGCTGTCCTGCTGCTATTTCTGATTTCAGCCTAACAGGAACTACAATGGTTGCAAAAGTGGTACAAACTGCGAAAAAGTTCAATAACGAGGTTTAAAATATGCAATTAAGTTCAAAAAGGGCGGATTCCGTTCCCTAGACAGGCTGTATCGTATATAATCATGAGACTGACAAGCAATTTTGAGCGGTAGGGGAGGATTCATCATGAGGCGTCTATTTACTTTCAAAAATCCGAATTATTTTAACAACCTACTAATCAAGATCACTTTTTTCATTACACTTATCGTGCTGGTGCTGTCCTTTTTTCTGAACTACAACTTCAAGAACTATAGCATTGGCTTACTAAATATGGCGAATGAGAAACTAATGAATCAGATCTTTCAGAATGCTCTGACAACCAATAATTATGCAAAAAACATTACCTCCTCTATTTTCAGTGGTCCGGATGCAGCTAATTTGATGTATGGTCAAGATATTCCGGTCGTTGATGTTTTGAAAAGTATTCGGAATATTGACAATTACTTAGGCGGTATCCCCTTTTTACAATCTGCTTACTTGTATAATGGTTATTCCAAAACCTACTATACAGTCGGCCCAAATACCGGCTATCGACAAAATGACTTTATTGATAAAGAAATCGTTCGAATGATTTCGGATTCCGACCCTATCAGTATTCTTACTCCCATTCCTAGAAGGATACCGGTATCCGAGTTAGATCCAGAAAAAAAGGAAGATGTATTTACCTATATCGTGCCGGAATACTTTCCTGGTACGAGAAAATTGAAAAATGCGCTAATCGTTAATGTCAGGATGTCTTGGATTTTTATCCCGTTATCTTCTTCACAGGAAGCGAATTCTTTACAGGGAAGCAATATTCTCATCCTTGACCACAAGGGACGTGTTGTTACAAATTCTAATTCAGGGGAAGATTTGTTCGGGGAGGACTTAACCAACCAGCCATTTGTCTCCAACATATTAGCATCTACTCAAAAATCGGGAACTATGATTATGGACTACAAAGGCAAATCCTCTGTCATTACGTATGCAACTTATGATTCGAGTCCATGGATATTGATAAACATTACTCCTTATTCGTACATATCGGAAAGTATCGGGAAAGTAAAGCGCATCTCATTATCAATCGGTTTTATCATGATTATCATTTGTTTAATTTCGGCTTTTTTGCTTACTAGAAATTTATATGCTCCCATACGCAATCTGCGATTTATGGTTCGTCAGTTGGACCAATCGAAGAACGATAATCAAGATGATCGCAACGAGTTCGATTTTATTCTCAATTCACTTCAATCTACCAGCCATAAGCTAACTTCTCTTGAATCTTTTCATAAGTCAAACTTGGTTACGCTTAAGCAAAAGTATTTAAGAAATTTGATGTTTAGCAATCCATCGTTTGAAATAAATGAGGACTCTATAAAGGAACATGGGATCGCCATTGATTTAAAAAGCACGATTGTAGTCATTTTGTTTAAAATTGACCATTTTACGGCATTCCTATCACAGTACAGTATGAAGGATCAATCGTTATTGAAATACGCCCTGCAAAATATGATCAACGAGATTGTATATCCCTCCTTTCCTTGTGAAACATGGGATGACGGGGGGAATACGATTGTTACACTCCTCAATGTTGAGGTGAACGATGTTGAGATGCATCAATCGACCATGTATACCAATAAGTTAAATCACCTCATTCGAGAGATCCAGAACGTGTATGCCCATTACTGCAAAATAAGTGTTTCTGCATTTGTAAGTAATCCGGGTGAGAGTTTACTGGCAGGGAGGCATCTGTTCGAAGAAGTTGTCGAACTGTCCCATTATCGGATCAAATTCGGTCACGCATGCGTTCTGTTTCAACACGAGATGGACTTCGCCTCCTTATCTGCATTTAATATCAACAATGCTTTGATTGAGCAATTCCTCGATATGTTGAAAAAAGGTCGTCTTGACGAGACAAGTTCCTTACTCAAAAGCTTGTTCGAGACCTTGTCAGATTGCAGCTACAACAACATCATGTTTGCCTTGTCATACTTGTCGACTAGCATTTTTAACACGATCAATCTAATGGAAAAAAACGGGACGATTTCATTTGCGCTTGATTATGTTTCCTTTGACAATAAAATAAAAAATCTGGAAACACTCTTGCAAATTCATGCGGAATTTTTGAGCATTATCGAGTTTATTGTACTAAGAATTAAGCAAAACAAGGATGAGAAATCGGAGATCGTCGTATCAAACGTCATCAAGTACATTGAAGCCCATTTTATGAACCATTCGCTCACTACCAATATGGTGGCTGACCAATTTAAGATGACTTCCTCGTATATTGGAAAACTGTTTCGTGAGCATTCTTCTCAATCTATCGCCGAATATATCTCTGAAGTCCGACTAGTAAAAGCGTCTGAGTTATTAAAAGAATCTTCCTATAATATTGATGAGGTCATCGACAAAATCGGCTGGGAAAACAAGAAATACTTCTTCACTTTGTTCAAAAAGCGATTCGGCGCCACTCCGACTGAGTATCGATTGAAATCGAAAGTTAGTGAAATCCCAGAAGGCTGAACAAAAAATCGAACTTCTAAATGAGCGCACAAAGAAAAGGAGCCAACTAAAAAGTTGGCTCCTTTCTCATATTCCGTCTCCCCTAGCGAAGGCCGGTTTCCATTTGGCCGGTTGCCTGATTACTCATGACAAATCCCTTTTTTCACATCAACACTTCTGTCTCGGCAAAAGGCATTGGATTTCGACATATTTTCGGTTGCATACCGCTCACTGTAGTGACATTTTGGCAAATTAGTTTCTCGCAAGATACGTATGGATACGGCGGGTTATCCATCTCTGATAATTTATCATGACTCTCATTGTCATGAGGATCAGCAAACAAAAACAAGCCTTCATAGTCTTCCGGCACGTTAGAATCATCTATATGCAGGTTGAGAATCTCCACATTTTGAGGCATGTAGCACACATAGCCGAAATCATGCGCGCCATTATTACTCATTGAAAAAAGTTCGGGAGTGCAGATATCTCCGACGGATGGAATCCATTTGGAGTCCCGGATGATAACATTGCCTTCCCACGTGCTGCCGTAATCACTCCGAAATTGTACGAGTGAACTCCCATAAGATACAACATTATCTAATGTTAATAATCCTCTGCCAATGGCATTGATGCCATGCCATCCGATCATACTGTTTTTGATGGTATACGTACCAGAGACACCCGCATGCGCGTCCAGGCGTGATAATACACAGTTCTCTACCACAATATTCTTGCAATAATTTGAGCCCATAACCCCCCACCGGGTTCGGTCTGTAATGTTGTTCATCCTACAGTTCAACAGCTTAAAATCAATGACACTATTCACCAAAAGATCATAAGATCCCATCGTAACAGGCTCACCTGCCGAACCAATGGTTGTATAAATCTTATGACCACTCACAAAACAGTTCTGGATTGTTACATACGCACATCGCTTGACAGTTAAAAATCCGTTATAGGGGGATCCGTGTCCTACCTCACCTGTAACATAATGGATTACCCCGTCAATCGCCGTATTAGAACGATTTATGCTTATCCCGCGATCATAATAATCATATTTTGACTCTCCGCGATTAGCTATTGTAGTAAAGATACCACCATTGATTCTTAATAAAGTCTTATCTATTGGCCATGCCTCAGCTTTGGTAATCTCCTCATAATTCCAATCAATCGGTGAAGCAATGAACCCGTCTTTATTCAAAACAAAGCAGTCCGTCTGATCAGTTCCATTGTCCTGATTCAAGCCCATACGAATAAACTTTTTCACGTTGGCGTTGGTTACAATAACATAACAATTGTCCTCTAAAGAGATATCCAATTGTTTCTGATCTCTGATCAGAGACTGAATATTCAGCTCAAAGGGGTTATGCACCGACTTCACATGAAAACAAGGCATTTTATTATTCTCTACTGCCGTGTCGTCAATAGTAAATCTGGAAGTACTCCAATCTACATCCGTTTCGATCACAGCTGTCAAAGCCTTTGAACCAATATAATAGGTAGCATCCGGTTTCGTCCTAATCGGCAAAAAATGCAAATTGGCATAGGCATGAGCTGCACAAATTGCTGACATGTCATCTGTCTCGCCATCTCCCATTGCACCGAAGTCTTCATAATTCACATAATTAACCATAAGATTCGTCACTGATTCCGTCTTGCTTTCTCGCTTCTGACTGACATGATTCATTACCAGAACAACTCCTTTTGTCCCTTCAGCTTGGAAAGCGCCTCAACAAAGAAATAATCACCATAGATGACTGGAACATGTACGTCCCTATTTTCGGGATAGGAAACCGTACTTTTGACAATGAGTCCTTCTTCCTCCGTACCCCAAGCCCCATAGCTTTCGTAAAGTGCTAAAGTTATACGTTCTCCCCATGCCTGATAGTAATTCGCTTCCCCCTCATCAACCAAGTCAGCTAACTCCAGTAACCCACTAGCTGCGCAGGCTGCTGCAGACGTGTCCACAATATGGTCACTGTCTCGTCCCGCTCTGAAGTCCCATTTAGGGACATGATCCTCACGTAGATGGGCAATGAAATAATGCGCTACCCGAAGCGCCGTATCCAGATAAATCTTTTTCCCAGTATATTTGTAGCTTAGCGCAAAACCGTAAAGTGCCCAAGCTGCACCACGTGACCATGCTGATTCTGACGAGTAGCCCTGTCCGCCTCTAGCGCCAGTCCGTTCGCCGGTCTCCGGATTGAATGTTACGATGTGATGAACCGAGCCATCCGCACGAACGAATTCCTTCGCAGCCATATCTGCGTGTGCTTCAGCGATCCAGCGATAGCGTGGGTCTCCAGTCTCTTCACTCGCCCAATATAGCAGTGGTAGATTCATTAAACAATCTACGATTGCCCAGCCCTCGACACCAGGACCGTTCCATGCGCGAATGAATCCTCCTTTCACATTAAACCGTGCTGCCATATGACTAGCCGCTATCAGGCCCCGACGTCGCGATGCCTCCCCACCCAGTAGCTTGTACTGTGCTATAGCACTAAGACTCCACATAAATCCGACATCATGATGCAACGCTTCATACTGCTGCAAGGGCTCATCGAGTCTCGTTTCGCAACCCTGCGCATAGTGTTTGAAAACTTCCTCTCCTGACTCTCGATACAACAACCAGAGCAGCCCTGGATAAAAGCCTGCCGTCCACCAATCGGCCTCTCTATCATCATAACGTCCGTCCTTAGATACGTGAGGAAACCCTATACCAATCCTTGAACTAGTGACTAGTACTTTTTCAATACATTGCTGCCAAGCGGTAGCCACCCACTCCTTAACTGTAGATTCAAGCCGAATATCTTCCGTTATCATTACTTCATCTCTCCTCATGAACAATCTACCTCTATCGTAACGGAAAATAACCCGTATTTTTGTCAGTATGTTGTGTTAAAATGTCTCTATATTGATCACTATTATTTAAGGAGAAGATCCTTTTGAATCGAATGCTTATTATGGATTTCACTAGCCAGCCCTTAACCCTCAATATTCGTGCAATAGATCGTAAGCCGATAAAAGGCTACTATCACTACCACCAAGGGCTGGAATGTTTATATATACATGAAGGCCGTGGAACGGTAATCGTTAATGAACGTATCTACGAAATGAAACCTGGTCAGTTATATTTCTTCACGCCTAACCAATTGCATAAGGTGTTTGCTCAAATTGATGAACAGCATCCTTACTGCCGCACAGTCATCAAATTTGAACCATTTGCATTACTTCCCTTTTTGCAGCCATTTCCCGCTTTATTGCGATTCTATGAGGAGTTTCGGGATGGTCACGTAGAAGCTACCTGCCTAACCTCCGGGACTATCAGTACACTTTTCACTGTGCTAATAGAAGCTTTGCAAGGTAATATAGAACGTATGACGCCACAAGAACGAATGTCACACTTTGCCGTTCGAATGCTACCATTACTGGATACCCTGCGCTTTTTGATTGAGCACTCTCGAACAATCCCCAACGAGCAGGGTGTGCAGAAACGCTATTCCCAACAAATTATGACTTGGCTGGAAGAGCGACTTCACGAGGAATTTCAATTAGATGCCCTAGCGGACTTTCTTCATCTCTCTAAACACCATGTATCTCGCTTATTCAAAGCAGAAACTGGCAGTACCATTCAAGACTACCTAGCAGTAAGACGTATAAGGCAGGCCTGCCTGATGCTCCATACTACAGAGTTATCAATTGAGCAGCTAGCTCTCACCATTGGTATTCGTAGTCCCTCTTATTTCATTCAATTGTTCAAAAGTCAGGTTGGATGCACGCCGTTGCAATATCGGAAGAAGCGGTTATGAAAACTAATGTGAGCAACTCTAGAAAGTGAGTTGCTCACATTAGTAAAGATTGATCGATATACAAGATGAGCTATCTGACAGTAAAAAATAAAGTACTGGATACCTTTATTCCTCAAGGCTTTACGAATTGCCCAGGAGGTTTGTCACCCGATATTTACAAAGTGAGAGCCTGATGAATTGATGGAAAGAATTTTAGAATCAACATAATTAGCATTTTTTTAACAGCCAATAATAAATGAAAACCGTGCCATTATGAGCAAAGATTTTCTCAAACCTTCATCGCCTCTTTTCTTAGAAATAATATTCCTATTCAAAAATAAGGCATCTGATACACTCGGTAGATCATTATTAACTCTTCCTCATATCACCAGAATTAGAACTATCCTCCCTTTAGTTCAATAACAAAAAGAGACCCACAGCATCGGGCTGCGGGTCTAAGTTTATATTTTAAAGGGGGGCGATTTTTATTATAAACTTTAATTATTAATACCAAATGAGAATGAGATTTCGATCGTGTAACATTTTTTTAACTCTCGTCTCCCGTTAACGGGGTAAGGGCAGCCAAGCGGCAACCCTTCACTGTTTGAATGTGCTTACGTTGCTATGGATAAGGATAACCCCTTTCCATGAAGACATCGAATGTTCATCAACGTGGACTTCCCGGATCCCGACGGGCCCATAATGGCAACATACTCACCATGCGCGATATCTAACGAAATGTCATCCAACGCCCGTATGATCTCGCCACCCATGTGGTAAAATTTGCTCACATTCTCAATTTGAATTAAGGCTGTCATTGTCTTCGCCCCCCATTATTTGAAGCCAAATAAATGAAGAATACGATTCACCGATGAGTCGCCGTCACCTTGCCTACCTTACCGCTTCGCCTTATAAAACTCATGATACAGCTTCAAGAGCGCCCGCTTCTCAATCCGCGACACATACGAACGCGAAAGCCCCAACTCCTTCGCAATCTCCCGCTGCGTCCTCTCTTCACCACCAAGCTCCAACCCGAACCTTCCGACTACGACTTCTTTCTCACGGTCGTCCAAAATTTCCAGATTTCTGTAAATTTTACTCTTTTCGATCTTCAACTGCCCCGCATCCACCACATCGTCAGCCTCACTGCCGAGGATGTCGATGAGTGTAATCTCGTTCCCCTCTTTGTCTGTGCCAATTGGATCATGCAAGGACACATCTTTCCGTGTTTTCTTCAAGGAACGCAGGTGCATCAAGATCTCATTCTCAATACAACGTGCTGCAAAAGTCGCCAGCTTTGTCCCTTTGTTCGGGGAGAAGGATTCGATGGCTTTGATTAATCCGATCGTCCCAATGGAGATCAAATCTTCCAAATCTTCTCCTGTATTGTCGAATTTTTTGAGGATATGGACACGAAGCAAGGTAAATTATACAAAAGCCCAAGGGTTTTCCCATGAGCTTTGTTTAGAAGAAACATATTTCCTTCTATAAAATACGTGCAGTAAACATCGATCTTGCTACTCGAGTACCATTCGTCAAGATTTCCATATCAATCTTGCAAAACCTGCGACTCATTTCCACGATGGAAGGTATGATCTCAATGACGTCATCGATTTGTAGAGGGATCAGAAAATAACTGGAAGAACTATCCAATATTAGATCACCTTTCTTATGCTCTTGAACTGTGCGGTAAGCTGCACGAATCATGATCGTTGTTAGTACACCTTCGGAGACCAAGCCTTCAAAATTAGTCATTTGCGGTGTAACTGTTCCCCTGAAGAACATCTTGCCTTCTGTATCTCGAAATTCATCGATCCCTGAGTAGATCTGCACTTCGAATGTTTCGGCGTTCTGAGGTTGCCGCTGCATATGCTGCATGGCTTTCATGACATCCTTGCGGCTAATAACGCCGATCATCTTACGATTGTTATCAATGACGGGCAGCAGTTCAATGCCTTCCCACACCATGGTATGTCCCGCTGATGCTACCGATGTTTTCAAGTTAATCATGAGCGGATTGGGAGTCATTAAGCTGCCAATCAGCTGAATCGGCTTTGCTCCAATAATGTCCTTTGTCGTGATGATGCCAATTGGCACCTGGTTGACATCAATGACTGGGTAGCGCGTATGCGTCGTTTCCTCAACTAGTTTCTGCATATCCTTGACCGTGTTAGTTGCTAGTAACGAGTATATGTGAGTATCTTTACGGACGATGTCATCGACAATCATAATCTTTTTCTTAATTAGCCGGTCTTCCATAGCACGGTTTATCATCGTAGCAACTGTGAATGTATCAAATGAGCTGCCAATAATCGGCAATTGCAGTTCATCCGCCAATTCTTTCACTTCTGGGGTCGTATCGAATCCGCCAGTAATCAACACACCAGCCCCCTGACTAAGAGCACACATATGGGCTTGGACGCGATTACCAACAATGAGCAAATTGCCTGATTCAATATATTTCAGCATGGCTTCTAGCTGCATGGCGCCAATAACGAATTTGTTCAGCGACTTCTGTATACCTGAAGAGCCGCCAAGTACAACGCCTTCCACCACATTCACGATTTCCGCAAACGTCAATTTATCGATGACGGGCTCTTCTTTTTTCTCCATTCGAATCGTGCCGATCCGCCGCTTCGTACTAACAAGACCACTACTTTCAGCTTCCTTGATCGCACGGTAAGCCGTTCCCTCACTTACATCCATATCTTGCGCGATTTGCCGAACGGATAGCTTGGTGCCTACAGGCAAAGATTCAATATATTTCGTAATTTGTTCATGCTTCGTATGAAGCTCCGAATGGCCCGTACTCATGGTTCACACCTCACTGAACTGTTATATAACATTTAAATAATTATATAATATTCAACAAAAAAAAGACAGAAGCCCTTATTCAGGCTCTGTCCCTGCAGACTACTGTCCCTTACAAATACGAATACCCTTGCTCCGTTAAAAAAGCTTCAAAATCCTCGGAGATCGTCATCTTGGTAAAAAGCTCGCTTGCCAGCTCAAACTTTCGCTGCTGTAGCGCTTCTTCTCCAAGCTTCGCTTTAATTTTCTCTAATTCCTCGGATTCAATTTGGTGAAATAGATCTGCCGTCACTTTGCGTCCGTCTTCCATAACCGCTAGTGGATGGTGGATCCACTGCCACAACTGCGCACGCGATATTTCAGCCGTTGCCACATCCTCCATCAAGTTATTGATCGGCACAGCGCCGAAGCCGCGCAGCCACGCTTCCAAATACTGTAGGCCAACGCTAACGTTCGTCCGAATTCCTTTCTCAGTAATCGGCCCTTGCGGTACTTCCAACAATTGCTCTGGCGTGATTTCGATGTCAGTCAGCTGCTTTTCAATTTGATTAGCCGCCGGCATGTGTTCATCGAAAATGGCTTTTGCAATCGGAACTAATCCAGGATGCGCCACCCATGTGCCGTCATGTCCATTCTTCACCTCGCGCAGCTTATCCGCCCTCACTTTCGCCATGGCTTCCTCATTCGCATCCGGATCGTCCTTCACCGGAATTTGTGCGGCCATGCCCCCGATGCAAGGCGCATTACGCTTATGACAGGTTTGGATGGCGAGCAGCGAATAAGCTTTCATGAACGGCGATTCCATCGTGACGAGCGCACGGTCGGGAACGATAACGTGAGGCTGTTTTTGCATTTTTTTAATATAGCTGAAAATATAATCCCACCGCCCACAGTTTAGCCCTGCACTGTGCTCACACAGTTCATGCAAAATTTCGTCCATTTCGAAGGCTGCAACAATGGTCTCAATGAGTACCGTCGCTTTAATGGTCCCCTGCGGAATGCCAATCTCCTGCTGTGCAAACAGAAACACATCATTCCATAATCGTGCCTCTTGATAGCTTTCCAGTTTAGGTAGATAAAAATAAGGACCGCTTCCTTGTTGAATTAACGCCTTCGCATTATGGAAGAAGAATACGCCAAAATCAAATAATGATCCAGATACAGGGCCCCCATCTACCTTCATATGCTTTTCTTCCAAATGCCAACCGCGTGGACGAACTTTAAGCACGGCGGGTTGATGCTTTAAGTCATACCGTTTCCCTTCTGGGCTGGTAAATGTAATGGTTCGACGAACAGCATCATACAGATTCACTTGGCCATTGATCGTATTGTCCCACGTGGGAGAATTCGCGTCCTCGAAGTCAGCCATGTAGACATGCGCCCCTGAGTTTAATGCGTTGATGACCATTTTGCGGTCGCCAGCCGGACCCGTAATTTCAACGCGACAGTCCTGTAAATCCGCAGGTATCGGCGAAATGGTCCAATCACTTTGGCGCAGCCACGCGGTTTTCGGATGAAAGCTCGGCAGCTCTCCGGCATCCATTCGCATCTGCCTCAGATTGCGCTGCTGCATAAGCTCTCTTCGTCTGGCTCCGAAGGTTCGCTCCAAATCCGCTACGAAGGTTAGGACTTCCGGGGTAAGAATTCGCCGCTTCTCCTCCCCCATGGACGTCTTGTCGATTTCGATACCCCTGGGTAATGTTTGATCGATCACCATTCTCAACTCCTTATCATCTAGCATGGAAATTAGTGGGCAAATTGCTCCTCTTCCGTCGAACCGGCAAGCGCAGTAGTGGAAGATTTGCCGCTCGTTATCACTTGGGACACCTCATCGAAGTACCCAGTACCTACTTCACGCTGATGACGCGTAGCTTCATAACCGCGAGATTCGCTGGCGAATTCCGATTGCTGGAATTGTGAATAGGCAGCCATGCCACGATCCTTGTAATCATGGGCGAGCTCAAACATACTGTGATTCAAAGCATGGAAGCCAGCCAAGGTGACAAATTGGAACTTATAGCCCAGCTTACCTAGCTCTCTTTGAAATTTAGCAATTGTAGGTTCATCCAACTTTTTCCTCCAGTTAAAAGATGGGGAGCAGTTATAAGCAAGCAGTTTGCCTGGGAATTTCGCATGAATCGCTTCAGCGAATCGTCTAGCTTCTTCCAGGTTCGGTTCTGATGTTTCGCACCAGATCATATCCGCATAAGGCGCATAAGCCAGACCGCGCGAGATGGCTTGATCCAAGCCTGCTTTGACATAAAAGAACCCTTCAGGTGAACGATCGCCCGTCAGAAACGGTTTATCGTTGTCATCAATGTCACTTGTCAGAAGACTTGCTGCATTCGCATCTGTGCGAGCGATGAGCACCGTCTCTACCCCCATTACATCAGCCGCCAGCCTTGCTGCGATGAGATTTTTCACGGCATGCTGTGTGGGAAGCAGCACTTTGCCACCTAAATGTCCGCACTTCTTCTCAGAGGAGAGCTGATCCTCGAAATGAACAGCAGCTGCTCCCGCCTCAATCATGCCTTTCATCAATTCGAACACGTTAAGCGGTCCGCCGAAGCCTGCTTCTGCGTCTGCCACAATAGGAAGATAGAAGTCAATATTTCCGCTTCCTTCCGCATGCTGAATCTGATCGGCACGCTGCAGCGCTTGATTAATGCGTTTTACAACGCTAGGTACGCTGTTGGCTGGGTAAAGACTTTGATCGGGATACATATGACCGGATAAGTTCGCATCGGCGGCTACTTGCCAACCGCTTAAATAAATCGCTTTCAGTCCTGCTTTGGCTTGCTGCACGGCTTGATTTCCCGTTAGTGCTCCCAGCGCGGGAACAAAGTCATCTTCGTTGATTCGTTTCCAAAATTTGCGGGCTCCCTGCTCAGCCAATGTCTGTTCTATGACGACAGAGCCACGGAGGCGAAGCACATCCTCTGCCGCGTACGGTCTAGATACGCCTTCAAATCGCTTCGAATTCCAGCTTGCCAGCAATTGTTCACTCTGTTTTTGATCGTTCATGATCATTAGCACTCCTTAGATTTTTTTGCCAGATAAACTGGTATCGTAAGCATGCGCTCATTGTTTCTTGATTTTAAAAGGAAACGTCCAGAAATCCGTTGCCCCCGCAAACCGGGCAAGAGTTTGGCCACAACACGCGATCCTTACCAAAAGAAATGCTAACCAATTCTTCGTGAAACTGCGCATCCGTACTTCTCATTTCTTCTAAATCTCCATGACCTTGGCATGTTGGGCAATCCATGTTTGTTTCCTCCTCGAATGTATTAATACAGAATTAATTTATTAATATAATATATAACACACGATCCTAATATGTTCAATACTGTTTTATAAAATTAATTATTATTTTATTTGTACTATAACAATAAAAAAGCCCACCGAAATGAAACTTTCGGCAGGCTGATCGAATCCTTTTTATATTCACAATTCCCTACTTAGCTTATTTCGACTTCCTCATCAAAGGCGTAGTACAATGTCAAAGACAATGGAGATAGCGGATAGAAGGCAGTTTCACCGCATTCATCATGCTCTGTACGTGCTCTTCGATTCGCAACAGCAACAGTTCCCTTGTAATCATAGGCTCGAGGATTCGTAAATTTCCTTCTTTCGAACTCCATGGATGATGCCAAACTATTCATACTCATCTCTCCCTTCAACATGTACGCCTCTGTACTATTACAGATTATGTTTATGTTTTATATTGTATAACTATTAAAAACATTTGTGCAATAACATTTTTAAATAATATTAAATATTATATAACAATTACAAGAATGACCTTATTCATTCCCTGTGGCCAGCTAATTAATGATGCCTCTCCGAAGCAATTCGCCAACCGCATGTGAACGGTTATTCGTTTTTGTTTTTTCTATCACATTTTTAATATATTGTTTTACCGTCAATTCACTGATGGTCATCGCTTCTGCCATTTCTTTAATGCTTTCCCCCCAAGAAATACGTTTGATCACTTCCAACTCCCGTTTGCTCAATTCCTTAGACTCCACTGTCCCCACTGATTTCACCAAGTAATTGCCAGCGAGTTTGCCAAACATGGTAAGAAACGCAAGCATCGTGTCATCGACGTTGACGCCTTCCACAAATTCCGTTGAACATATATACCCAATGACAACGCCCTCGGCACAAATAGGCACAACGACTAACGCATTTACTTTATAAGAGAAGATGAACGTAGTCCCCATTTGCTTTAACAAATCGGCGCCAGAGCAATATTTGGCCTTTCTTTCGCGAATGGCTGAATAAATAATGGGAAAGGATCGAATATCTTCTCTGACTTCTCGAAAATGCTTCACGCCCGCTGAATCGAAAAATATAATCCCTTCCCCAAGAAAACCTAAGGGTGAAAATCTTAAAAGAAGCGCATTGCCAATGTGGAAAATGTCCATATAGATTTCAATCATTTTCACCAGTTTTTCTTCGTGCGAGATGACTTCATCTAATTTACGAATATGTTGCTGCAAAGTAAGCTGGTCGAGGTGCTGTGATTTCACCGAATTACCTCCTTTTGGGGGATAGGCTATCTACTTTTGGGATATATTCAAAATTTTCTAAAAACGATATGCTTGATCTATAACGTCGAGAAAGGAAGATCACGATGGCTAATCTGGCTCCACAATCAAAAGCTTACCTGGAAAGATGGTATCAACTTCCGCCCATTCATAAATTGGAACCGCATACAATTCGTGCATTTTTAGCAAAAGCACCTCCTGTTGAAGTTGAGTTGGCACCGCTCGCGAAGATCGAAGATCAGGTCATAGCTGTCGATCATGAGGCTGAGATCAACATTCGGATCTACACGCCGCTTGGCGAAGGACCGTTCCCTCTCTTTATCTACTACCATGGTGGAGGCTGGGTTCTTGGCGATATTCAAACTTGTGACGCAAGCTGCCGTATGATCGCCAATCGAACAGGGAGAATCGTTGTTTCAGTGGACTATCGCCTAGCTCCTGAGCATAAGTTCCCCATCCCGCTTCAAGACAGCTATGCGGCTTTACAATGGGTCCATCAACATGCCTCGCAATTCGGTGGAGCTCCTTCCAATATTGTCATTGGCGGAGACAGTGCTGGAGGCAATCTGGCAGCCGTCGTCTCCATGCTCGCCAGAGATCTAGCCGGTCCGGCTATCGCTGCGCAGGTGCTGATCTACCCGGTAACTAGCTTAGGCTATGATACCCCATCCTATCAAGCATATCAAACGGGGTTCGGTTTAGAGAAAGAGACGATGAATTGGTTTGGCAACCATTATATTCATCATGAGGATGACGTTAAGAATCCGCAGGTAGCTCCATTACTCGCTGAAAATCTTAGCGATCTCCCCCCAGCTTTCATTACTACAGCTGAAAATGATGTGCTTCGCGATGAAGGCATGGCTTATGCGGAGCGGCTGAAGGAAGCCGGTGTGAAGGTCACGGCTGTCTGCGAGCCAGGTTTAGTTCATGCGTACTTCACTAATATGGCTTTTTTCTCAGATGCCATTAAAGAAACGATTTCGAAAATCTCGACATTTTTAAACGATCTGAATTGAAAGAGCTTACAACTTAACGGACAGACCCAACTTTAGGAGGTCCCAACGACTATGACACCTTCACAAAATCAACGCCAAGCAGATCCGAATCTTAGCTTCGATGCAATCGTCGTCGGTGCTGGCTTTTCTGGCTTATATATGCTTCATCGTTTGCGCGAAGCCGGTTTTTCTGTCCGTGTTATTGAATCGGCTAACGGCGTAGGCGGCGTGTGGCACGCGAATCGGTATCCAGGAGCGAAATGCGACTCCGACAGTATCATCTATAACTACAGCTTTTCAGACGAACTCATTCAAGAGTGGACTTGGACGACCAGGTACCCTGCACAACCAGAAATATTAAAGTACCTCAACTTTGTTGCCGACAAGTTCGACCTGCGTCGAGATATTCAGCTTAATACACGAGTCACATCTGCCCATTACGACGAAGTGAACAACAAATGGATCATTCAAACCGAGCAAGGCGCTACATTATCGGCAAAATATTTCATTTCAGGTGTTGGCTGTCTCTCCTCCTCCAACGTTCCCAACCTGAAAGGCTTAGACGGCTTTCAAGGCGAGTGGTACCATACGGGACGCTGGCCGCACGAAGGCGTTAGCTTCAAGGGCAAGCGCGTCGGTGTCATTGGCACGGGATCCAGCGGTATCCAGTCCATCCCGGTCATTGCGGAAGAAGCCGAGCATCTCACGGTCTTCCAACGGACTCCTGGGTATAGCTCGCCGGCGAGAAATCATCCGTATGACCCTGAATTTATAAAAGATGTGAAAGCGAATTACGGCGAACTCAGAGAAAAGCTGCGCTATTCCACAGCAGGCTTCTTATCCCCTTACACCACGTCTCGGCCCGCTATGCATGAGGATACACCGGAAGAGCGCCAGCGTGTTTTTGAAGAAGCTTGGGAGCGTGGCGGCTTAGGACTGCAAGCTACCTACAAGGACGTCTTGATTAAGCCCGAGGCCAACCAAGCTGTTGCCGATTTCATTCGCTCGAAAATTAGCGATATCGTCAAAAATCCCGAAGTGGCGGAAAAGCTGAAGCCGAATTACTATTATGGCGCCAAGCGTGCCGTAATCGACACGAATTATTATGAGACTTTTAACCGTGACAATGTCGCTTTGGTCGATGTTAAGAGCACGCCGATTGAGATGATCACACCAACAGGCTTGCGAACTTCAGATGCGGAATATGAGCTCGACGTAATCGTGTTTGCTACTGGTTACGACGCGATGACAGGTCCTTTGTTTAAGATCGATATTCGTGGCAAAGATGGTGTTTCATTAAAGGAGAAATGGGCAGACGGCTCAACGACGAGAACGTACCTCGGACTTGCTAATGCGGGCTTCCCGAACTTCTTCATGATTACCGGCCCTCAAAGCCCTTCTGTACTGTCCAACATGCCCGTTTCCATTGAGCAGCACGTCGAATGGATCAGTGATTGCATCGAGTATCTACGCGAGCAAGGTATCGAGGCAATTGAAGCCAAAGCGGATGCGGAAGAAGCTTGGAGCAAGCATTGCAAAGAAGTGGCTGACTACACGCTTTATTCAAAGACAGATTCCTGGTTCTCAGGCGCGAATATTGAAGGTAAAGCCCGTGGCTTCCTCATTTACGTCGGCGGTGTCGGGACTTACCGCAAAATTTGCGATGAAGTCGCTGCGAAAGGATATGACGGTTTTTCACTAACTCGCAATGAAACGACTGCCGTGAATGGATAGAGCGTAATACTAACCTGGAGGTGTACAAGAATGCGTTTAAACAATAAAGTCGCCATCCTAACTGGCGGCGCTACTGGAATTGGAAGAACGACAGCGCTCCGCTTCGCCAAAGAAGGCGCCAAAGTCATTGTAACGGATATTGATCTAGCTGGAGCGAATCGGACAGTCGATGACATCAAGCAAAACGGCGGCGAAGCGCTTGCACTACATCACGATGTCAGCAACGAAGAACAGTGGAGCCATGTTGTCCAAGATGCGCTGGCTGCCTTTGGGAGCATTGATATTCTCTTTAATAATGCTGGCATCTATGTGATTAAACCGCTCTTTCAAACATCCGTTGAAGATTGGAATCGTCTCATGTCCATTAATGTAACAAGTGTTTTTCTAGGTATGAAGCACGTGGTGCCGATTATGGTCAAGCAGCAAAATGGCTCTGTCATCAACGCCTCCTCGGTTGCCGGCATCGTAGGGGGAGCTGGCCATACGTTATATGGGGCTAGCAAAGGCGCCGTTCGAACGATGTCCAAGCACGCAGCCATTGAATTTGCGGCTCATGGTGTTCGTGTAAACTCGATACACCCCGGCTACATCGATACGGCAATGGCTGACTATGCGGCCAATACTTTCCAGCGCGATAAAGCCGTAATCGGGCAAAGCTTCTCACCGATGGGACGCGTTGGGTCTACGGAGGAAGTGGCCGATATGGTCGTGTTCCTTGCTTCGGATGAATCGACTTTTGTGACGGGCACCGAAATGATCATCGATGGCGGAACAACGGCAAGATAAGGTATTTATCCTAGGCAAAGGTGGTTCTCTCAATGAGATTTCAAAATAAAGTCGTCATTGTTACCGGCGGAGCCAGCGGTATCGGTGAAGCATCCGTGCGCTTATTCGCCGCAGAAGGCGCAATGGCGGTCATTGCGGATTTCGCTGAACGCGGTGCAGCACTCTCACAGGAATTGAATGATCAAGGCTATCAAACCCATTTTATCCAAACTGATGTTAGTAAAGAATCGGATGTTCAGAACCTGATTCAGGAAACCATTCAGAAGTACGGCAAGCTCGATATTCTGTTCGCCAATGCGGGGATCGCGAGCGATGCCCCTGCTCATCTCCTCTCCTTGGAGCAATGGCAGAAAACGATCGATATTAACCTAACTGGGGTTTTCCTCTGCAACAAATATGCGATTGAGCAGATGCTGGCGCAAGGCACTGGCGGAGCTATCGTGAACAATGGTTCCGTTCATAGCCACGTCGGAAGAAGCGGCATAGCTGCCTATCCATCCACCAAGGGCGGCGTCAATCTACTGACGCAAAGTCTTGGAACCACCTATGCCAAACAGGGCATCCGAGTCAATATGGTTTGCCCAGGGTACGTCGACACGCCGCTCATACCAGGCAGAAATGAGGCGATGACCGAACGGCTCATCAGCTTGCACCCAATCGGTCGACTGGGCACGTCTGATGAAATCGCTAAAGCTGTACTTTTCCTTGCCAGCGACGACGCTTCCTTTATTACTGGGACGAGTCTTAAGGTCGATGGCGGTTATTCAGCTCAATAAAAAAAACGTAACAGGCATGCTGCCGAGATGAGCTCGGCAGCATGCTTCTTTTTATGAGGTTTTTGTAACGGAAGGCATTGGATAAGAACCAGCTAGCACTTCTTCTTTAGGAATATACAGTCTTAACATGAGATTGAAGTCACCTTTGGGTGCAGGGAGCCAATTGGATGCTAAACCGTCTGGCGCTGTCTCTTGGATATAAATATCTAAGGAACCATCCGCATTGTACATTAGACCTTCGGTACGATCGCCAATCGCAAAGCGCTTGATCGGGTTGGCCACAAAGTACTGGTCAGAACCATATAGACTAATAGACCAAAAGGCTTCTACCGGCGGCAGCTCATCTTGATTCATGTGAATGACATACGTATTTGCGCCGTTTAATGGGTTACCATCGCGATCCACTTCCGTTCGAGGATAAATAGCCTCCTCCGGCGTATTGACGAATATGGCGACATTGGCGAGCACAGCACGCAGCAAATAATCGTCTCCGAAGTTGCCAACCTTGTCGTCCCAGACAATCCAATTGTTGTTATTTGTCCCTACAGCGGATGTTGATTTACTAATAATTTCTTTCGCATCTTGGACAGCTCTTGTTAAGCCTTCTATTATAGCCGGTTCGGATGCGCCATGAAACCCTGTTGTCAGGTCTATCCCGATTAATTTAAATTGGTTAATGAGCACGGCTTCTGAATCTGGCGGTGGATTCAACTTCATCAATCGAGCCATCAGATCAAAAAATCGAATTGGATCCTCATAATCAGCTAGCGCTATGGTAGGAAGATCAAGGGATGGAGCAGGTTGATTTTCATCGTAAGGTGTCAGCCTGTACTGATCTTGAATGGCTCGGATCTTCTCCAGATCTTTCTCATCTGTGACAAGTGTACGCCCTCCTATCAACATCAAGTTCGTTGGAGCTTGAATGACGGTCGTCCCCTGCGGGAGTTCTCCTGTCCATGCCGGTCCGACAATCACATATTTTCCTCCGCTCGTATCCCCAGTACGTGTTCCTAAGTAATGAAAGGAGTTCGTATAGGCGTCAACAAATTGGAACGTAAAGTACCTTCCCTCTTCCACTGCTGGAATACTTAGAACCATTGGACCTGCTGACAAGTCTAACCACGCTGCAGAATACGGCGTATCATTATTCGGTGAAATAACACCTCTATAGGTCTCATCAAGCAACTGTCTATTATGTTTAAAATGATTCAGAGGAGCGAGCCTTGCCGTCTGGACTTGCATTTTGTTGGCAACCGCAACAAGCGGGAACCCATACATATAGGCTGTTATTCCGATGCTGTAAGCTAAATTTGAACGATATTGATCTTGTGGATCAATGGACCCTGCCACCATTTTAAACACCTCCCAATTCTTCATTGATGATTTCGACAGGCGGGACGACATACGTGCCATCCTTCACCTTATCTTTCGGATCATACATGCGTAGAATTAAACCGAAGTTACTGGATGTCGCAGAGAAAGGCGATGGCAGCCAGTTCGATTCATGACCGATAGGTGCCGTACTTTGAACATAGATGTCTAAGGAACCATCCGCATTGTACGTCAGTCCCTCTGTGCGATCGCCGATTGAATATCGGTTAATTGGATTATCAATGAAGAAATTTTGCGAATTATACAAAGATAAGGACCAGAACGCGTTCGCAGGAGACAGTTGATCATGATCCATATGAATCACATACTTTTTTTGTCCACTTAACAGGTTCCCGTCACTATCCGACCGTGTTGTTGCATAGACAGCCTCTTCGGGTGTAACTGCCCCTAGGCCATACATAGCCGTCATTGCGCGATTCAAATAAAAGGTGCCATACGTTCCGATCCGCTCAACATTCATTCGCCAACTACCATTATTAGGCCGCATCAGCATGCTGATGGACTTGGTCACGATTTCTTTACCATCCTTTAGCGCTTTGGTGAGGCCATCCAGGATAGCTGGGTCACGATCACCATTGAATGTTCCTGCACGATAATCGAAGTTGATTAACTCAAGCTTACTTAACAATGCTTCATCCTCTTTGGGTGGAGGGTTAAGTTTCATCCATTGCGCTTGGATAAGGTAAAATGTTGATGGATTCTCAACATCGCCGGGTGCAATTTGGGGAAGGTCGACTGATCCTTCTTCCTGGTTGGCGTCTAAAGGTGCTAATTGATAAGCTTTTTGAATCTTATAAACATTAGTCAAATCTTGCTCACCATCAACTAAGGTTCGTCCTAGAATCCATACCAGATTGGTTGGGGATTTGATGACTTTCGTTCCTTCTGGCACGATGCCTCGCCAATTGGGACCGGCAATAACTACGTTACCGCCATCGTAATCGGCTTTATTGTATCCACCGATGAACCCGAACGAGTTGCTGTACGCATCCATTAATTGAAAGGTAAAGTAGCGATTTACTTGCGGAAAACGCAAAACTTGCGGGCCTTTGGATACATCCAACCATGCCGTTGTATGCACGGTGTCATTGTTCGGCTTTACCCAGTCTCTGAAATCAGCGTCTGCCAGACGCTCGTCGTGATGAAAAGTATTTAATGGTGTCGTTGCTGTGAATTTTTGCAAGGTGCGCGCCATTTCCACAAGCGTATAGCCGTAAATAAACGCATCAATGCCTATTGCATAGGCTAAATTGGAGCGAAACTGATTTTGCGGTAAAATACTTTCAACAACCATCTGACGTATCCCCCATTGATCATAAAATGTGAAATACCGGCCCCTTCTTACGAAGAGGACCGGGTAATGTACGAATCTTAATGACAGGGTCTATTCTCACGGCAGCTTAACAAATTTACCGCCTTGCACTTTGTGGAAATAAATAGATTCCCCACCGATCGCATGCTGCGTCGGGCTGAAGCTCATATTTTTGACCATGGAACTGTTAAAGCCTTTCATGTTTTCCATGGCAGTAACGAGTTTTTGTCGCGTTAAATCTTTGCCTGCTTGTTTAAGCGCTTCCGTGATGAGCTCGCCGTAAATGACGGCAAATGACGTAAGGCTATCTAATTTCTTGCCTGGCAAATACGAGGCAACCCAGTCCTGAAGCGCTTTGATATCAGGATCGGAGGCATCGTTGTAATCTTTCAGGTAATCCGTCGAGATGACGCCTTCCGCAGCAGGTCCAGCCAGAGCAATGAGATTGGAGTCACCGCCCGCATACACAGACATGATTTGCGCTTTCAGTCCGAGCTTTTGCGCTTCCTTCAGGAAGGCTGCATTCGGCTTAACGGTACCGGCCAAGATGACAACATCCGGATTCGCTTGTTTGATTTTCAACACTGGTGTACTGAAGTCAACGTCTGATACGTTGAAAGGCACACTAGCGACAGGCTCCAGTCCGTTCTTCTTCAGCTCAGGCGTAATTCCCGCCATCCAGTCTTTGCCGGCGTCGTCATTTTGATACCAGACGGCAATTTTCTTCGCGCCTAATTTTTCTACGGCCTGTTTCACAATGATTTGACCGTCTGTTGAATACGTTGGCTGCGCGCCGAAATTGTATTTATAGCTTGCCGCTTGGGTGTTACCCGATACTGCAAACTCCGGAACCTTCTTCTCTGTCAGGTAGTCGGATACAGCTAGAACTGGGCCTGCTCCCATGGAAGAAATTAAGAATACTTTATCTTCTTCTACCAGTTTCTTGACCACGGCAACTGTTTTGGATGGATCGTACGCATCGTCGTACGTAATCACTTTGATTTTCCGTCCGTTAATACCGCCTTGATCGTTAACTTTCTTGAAGTACGCTTCCAACGCTGAAGCATAGCCGCCATAGGCAGCTGCAGGTCCGGACAAAGGTGCTGTCACACCAATTAAGATCTGATCAGCCGTTACACCCGGATCCGAAGTAACAGCCGCAGCGCTTGCTGCTGGCGTAGTTGCAGCTGAAGATGTTGCAGCGGGTGACGCTGCAGCTTGCGTAGTTGAAGCAGCCGGTGCAGGTGTTGTAGCCGTTTTTGCAGAGCAGCCTACCGCTAGGACCGACACCATGGCAATGAGTAACATTGCAGATTTTTTAATCATTTGTATGTTCCTCCAATTTTTGATTTATTGTACTAGAGAAATAAATGACCTTGCCTCATCTGTCTGCCCAACGATGATAACTGTAGTTAACCCCTGACTCTGTTTCACCTAAGCCCAATTACGATTGTGCGCCATCACCTCCTCTGCGGATAACCAGATTAAGCACCACCTAGATAGGATTGGCGTACTTCATCGTTATTTTGCATCTCTGCCGCTTTGCCTTCTGTGGACACGACGCCAGTCTCAAGGACGTAAGCATAATCAGAGATTTGCAAGGCCATGTTCGCGTTTTGTTCAACCAGCAGGATGGTAGTGCCGTTATCGTTGATTTCCTTAATGATGCGGAATATTTCCTGCACCATAATCGGTGCTAGTCCCATCGAGGGTTCGTCGAGCAACAACAGCTTCGGCCTGGCCATGAGTCCTCTGCCGATCGCGAGCATTTGCTGCTGCCCACCGCTTAGTGTGCCAGCATGCTTCTTCAGTCGTTCCTTCAAAAGCGGAAACAGGCTAAATACGTACTCGAAATCTTGTTGGACCTGTGCCCTGTCTCTGCGTGAATAACTACCCAGGAGCAAATTCTCGTGTACCGTTAACTCGTGAAAAACCTGTCTTCCCTCCGGGGACATCACGATGCCTTTGGACACAATCCGCTCCGGCTTTTGGCTATCTATGCGCTCGCCTAGAAAATGGATGCTTCCTTTATTTGGCTTGAGCAGTCCTGAGATCGTTTTCAGCAGCGTCGATTTACCGGCGCCATTCGCACCGAGCAGCGCAACGATTGATTTTTCCTTAATCTCCATCGATACGCCTTGCAAGGCAAGTACTCTGCCATAGCTGGTATGGATATCGTTAAGCTGAAGCATGCTGGTCCCCCCCTTGACTGCCCAAATAGGCTTTGATAACCAATGGATTGTGTACGATTTCCTCAGGGGTCCCTTCGGCAATTTTTCGACCAAATTCCATCACGCAAATTTCATCGCAAATGCTTCTTACCATATGCATGTCATGTTCAACCAAGAGCACGGTGATGCCTTGAGAATCCCTTAACTGTTTAATGAGAATCGCTAATTCCTTCGTTTCACTCGGATTCATCCCAGCCGCCGGCTCATCGAGCAAGATCAGCTTTGGCTGCGAGATCAGCGCGCGTCCGAGCTCCACGCGTTTTTGCATGCCGTAAGACAGCGAAGTCACATAGGCGTGGGCAACGGATTGGAGACCTAGAAATTCCATTACCGAGCTGGCTCTTTCGCGAATTTCCTCTTCCATTCTTTTTCTAGACCGCAAGGAAAGTGCTTCGCTGAATATGCTCGTATTCGTGTGGACATGCTGCCCCACCAGCAAATTGTCTTGTACGGTCATGCTTGTGAAAAGCTCCATATTCTGAAACGTGCGGGCAATCCCGCTCCGAATGACGTTATAGGGCTTCGTCGCTAAAAGATTGGTCTCATTAAAGAGAATCTGACCGGTAGTAGGCTGGTAATAGCGAGCGATACAATTGAACGCCGTCGTCTTGCCTGCCCCGTTCGGGCCAATTAATCCGAAAATTTGGCCTTCATTAACGGAAAAGCTTAACGAGTCGATCGCTTTCAATCCGCCGAAGTTAATCGATAAATCATTGACTTGGAGTAGTGCCACCGGCATTCACCTCCTTCTTGACATTCCTTTTCATGAAATGGGTGAACTTGTCATATATGCCGGCCAAACCGTTCGGGAAAAACAGCGTGACGAGCAGCAGGCTGGCGCCGAACAAGATGTCAGTCAACGTTTTGCTTTCTGCAAACACTTGCGGCACAACGGTCATGTAGAGAGCGCCAAGCATCGCTCCTGGAATGCTGCCGACGCCACCGATCAAGAGCATTGACATCATGATGATCGATACCCAAGCGTTAAAGTCGTTCGGGCTGATAAAGCCGACCATATGCGCGTAAAGACTGCCGGCAACGCCCGCAATAACAGCACTTATGACGAAGGCGAGAATTCTGTACTTGGAAACGCGGATCCCCATCGCTTCCGCCCCGGCCTCGCTGTCTCGCAAGGCAACCAGCGCCCTTCCTGTTTTGGAACGCAGCAGGTTCGTTGTCACCCATAAGACGATGATAAGCACTGCTAGCACCAGGAAATAATATTTGAATTCATTATCGAACGAAAATGAACCGAGGCTTGGCTTGGCAACTTTAAGCCCCGCAGAACCGTTGGTCAGGGAATCCCATTTCAACAAGAGCTGCGGCAGTGCTTCTCCAAAGCCGAGCGTCGCGATCGCCAGGTAAAGCCCAGATAACCGCAAGGCCGTTAACCCCAGCAAGAATCCCACGACGCCTGTCACAATGCCAGCAATCGGCAGCGCGAACCAGAAAGGAATGCTCAGTTTCATGGTTATCAGTGCTGACGTATAAGCCCCGACTGCAAAAAACCCAGCATGACCGAAGGAGAACTGACCCGAGAAGCCGACCAGCACATTAAGCCCGATCGCGACAATCATATAGATGATCGTTAAATTCACAAAGTATAGCGTATACGTATTATTCAGCAGCAGGAAAGGCAGGGCCACAATTAGGAAGATGAGCACCCCTTTACGAGTATTGGACCAACCGGCACGGCTTGAATTAAAAAGTCCGCTGTTCTCACGTACTGCCGATTTGCCCAGCATGCGAATCTTTTTGCCCAAAATGCCTTCCGGGCGAATGATGAGTACAAGAATTAGCACGATAAACGCGAAGGTTGTTTTCAAATCAGCAAAGAGGTAGCCGCCGACCAAATTTTCCAAGACGCCGAGCATGAGTCCTCCAATAACGACGCCAGGGTAGCTCGTGAAACCACCTAAGACAGCTGCGGTAAACGCTTTCAAAAGAACGTTCCACATCATGTTGGTATCGAGAAAGGTGGACGGCGCGACTAATAATCCGGCAATGCCTCCCAGCACGCCGCTGATGATCCAGGTGATCGTGAACAGCTTATCTACACTGATCCCCATAAGGCTGGAAGCGACCGGATTTTGCGACAAAGCCCGCATGGCGATCCCTGTCATACTATACTTGAAGAAGAAAAATAGCAGTAACATCAGCGCGATGGTCACGCCGAATATGAGAAGTGTATCCTGGCTGATAACAATGCCCAACACTTCAAGAGGGGCGCCTGAAAGTACGGTTGGAAACGGTAATGCGTCCCAACCCCAGATCCAACCGGCTACTGCGGTGAAAATCATGTAAAGCGCCAGGGTGGCCATAACAGCACCATTCCCGCTTTTCACCGGACGTAATATATTTCTAACTACAAGCGCAATCAATGCGGAGAAAACTATAGCCCCGATAAAAGCTAAACCGTAAGGTAAATTGTACTTGGAAAGCAGCGTATAAGCGACGAAAGTGGAAAGCATGGCTGCTTGACCGTATGCAAAATTAAGCAAATTGGTCGTTTTAAAAATCATAATTAAACCCAGGGCAACCAACGCATATAGGCTTCCTGTGGCAAGTCCGCTGACGATTGTCTGTCCGAGTACCAGCATTTGCATGTCCCCACCCTGTATACTTATTTGGCAAGCTAATCCGAGCGCAAAGTTAAATACTGTTGAACTTTGCGGCTTACTACCAGTCCGCTTTCAATTGCACCATCCATCATCCCCGGCCAACCGCATGCATAATCGCAGCCAGCTAAGAACAGCCCTTCTTCCGGACGCTGCAGCTCTGTCATATAACGGACTTTTTGATTCGTTCTATGCATGTTCCAGGTTTGCCCCGAAAGTTCGTCTGCAACCCAGTTATGTCCTGTAGAAGCTACAACTTCCGCGTCAGGAATCCAACGGCGAATTTCATGTTGAATGGTGGATACGTCCTCTGGATCTAGACGCGAGGCATCCGAGCAGAATCCGACAACAATACTGTCCCCATCTACTTCATATTCGTAATTGCAAAAGTTAAGGAGGCCCTCAGGCGGTGCATACCCGCTGAAAGGTTCATATTTGCCTCGAAGCTTGGCCCAAATTTTAATGCCTCGGCTAGTTTGCCCTTCCGTCGCTGCCTGCTGTTTACGTTCCGACAAGGCAGGCGTGAACGCAATTTTGTTCAACACATTTAGAGGCGAGGTGACGATGACCGCTTGCGCTATGAACCGTCCACCGTCTCTTGTGGATACGTGATACAGATCAGCTTCTTTTTCAATGGCAGAAACCGTTTTTAAAAATTGAATGTCCGCTGCGGAGTCACCTGCGATCGATTCAATAAGCGCTTTCGTCCCATTTACCAGCTTAAATTTGGAAATGGTCTCAACCATCAATCTCAAATCATGCATGGCTAGCGCATGCCATTGCAGAAGGGTGCTGTACGCGCCTGCTTCAGCAGGCCCATTCAAGCATGCTTCCAAAAAGTTCTTCAAATTGTCATGTACCGCAGGGGAAAGCTGAAGTTCATGCAGTCGATCTAACACGGATTTACTGTCAATTTCTTCCATTAACTCCGATTTGAGCGGCTCATAAGGAAAAGGGATATGCTGACGACTTTCCTCAAAAAATCGGACGAGCGCTTCACCGATGAAGCGGAAATAGTCCATCTTCGTCCCTTTTTTCAGCTCCCCTTCTTCAAACCAATAGGCAATTTCCTGGTCTGGAGACGGGGTCAGTTCGTGACCATAGCGCATGATCTCCGACCAGACATGTGGCTGGGTCCAATGAACCCAGGTCCCCCCCATTTCCAGTTCTCGCCCTAGACGATGGTCAGTCCATGTACGGCCGCCAATTCGGTCCCTTCCTTCCAGAATCAAGGTTTTGTAACCGCGATTGCTGAGTTCACGGGAAGCGGTAACGCCTGCAAAGCCCGCCCCAACAATGATGACATCATAAATCGCATGGGTAGATGTAAGCTGTTGAACCATCCTGATCTTCCTCTCTTGAGAAGTGTTTACGTGATAACGAAGAACTTTGTAAATGGTTTTTGCGTTTTCCAGTGGGCTTCAAACCCATCTTGGAAAGAGACGATATCTCCTTGTTGAAGCTTTATCGTCTCTCCTCCCTGCGTCGTGAGCTCAGCTTCCCCCTCAAGGACGTGAATGGTTTCATTCCATTTCACGCGATAAGGGAGGCCACTTGGTGCGTCTTCTGGAAGGTGCTTCCATAGTCCCGCTTTATATAGGGGCTGATCGGGATCATTTTGCCTAAGCCAATGTACCTCTCCGCCCACACGACCGTAGCTAGGCACATAAAGCTCCCATTCGTCCGCTCCAACATTGGATATATCCAGTTTTTTTTGTACTGCCATAGACCGATCACCTCCACTCATTTTTTAAAATTTTGCAAAAGCGCTTCCAGTTTGCCGCTATATGGCGCACGGGCGAAAGCTTCCATAGGATTGCTCCCTACTGGCGCTTGATAGAGCACACCGCGTTCGTGAGAAAATTCCTTATATCCGAATTGCCCCGTATACCTTCCGATGCCACTTTCATTGACGCCGCCGAAAGGAAGATTCGGCTCTGACATATGTTTCACCACATCATTGACCGCGACACCGCCTGATGTTGTTTTTGCAAGTACATTGTCAATGAAATCTGCATTATCGCTAAACACATACAGTGCCAGAGGCTTCGGTCTATCGTTGATCTGTTCAATGACTTGATCCAAATCGGTATAGGACAATACTGGTAAAATCGGTCCAAAAATTTCTTCTTGCATGATTTGGGCATCCAGCGGCACATCCGTCAATACCGTAGGGTAGATTCTGCCATCTTCACTCTTACCGCCGCAACGAACAGTTGCCCCTTTCGCAACCGCATCGTCAAGATAACCTTGCAAACGGTTCAGATGACGCTCGTTCACTATTTTCGCTAGATCCGCCTTCGTAAGCTCTCCGTTGTCGAAGTAGCTGCGCGTGATATGCTCCTCCATCAGACGAACAAAGGTTTCCCGCAAGCTTGCCTTAACATAAACATGATCCGGAGCCAAACAGATTTGCCCGGCATTAGCGAATTTCCCAAACGCAATTCGTGGGATCACTTTCTCCAAATCCACTTGCTCGTCAATGATGACAGGGCATTTGCCGCCTAGCTCCAACGTAACGGACGCCAAATGCTTGGCGGCTGCTTGCATGACGATTTTGCCCACCGCAGTGTTACCCGTATAGAGAATGTGGTTAAACGGAAGCTCCAGCAAGGCAGTCGCCACGTCGACTCCACCTTCGAAGATGGCAACCTCGGCTTCATCAAACACTTCCTTGATGATTTGCGCAGCGATTCGGCTAGTAGCCGGTGTAATCTCGGAAGGCTTCACGACGCAAACGTTCCCCGCCCCAATGGCCGGTACGAGCGGCAAGAACAGTAACGCAAATGGAAAGTTCCATGGCGAAATAATAAGGCACTGTCCTTTGGGCTCAGTCATGATTTTCGTCGTTGCCCCTTGGCTGCGAGCAGGAACTTCGACAGGCTTCATCCACGTATCCAAATTGTTCGAAAAATAGTCAATTTCACCGACAACCGTCATGATTTCAGTCGTGAACGTTTCGAACGCAGGCTTGCCAAAGTCCTGCGCCAAAGCGCCTAGAATTTCTTGAGCGTGGGCCAGAATGGCCGACTTCAACTTTTGCAGCTTCGCGACGCGCTCTTCAGCACTTGTCTTTTTAACGGCAACCTGATGCTGCTTTTGCTTTTGGAATACTTGTTGAATGTTCACTTTCACATCCTCCATCCCGACACACTCCTCACATTAGTATTTCGTAATAACCGTCACGCCTACACCGTTATAATTCGCCATATCTTCAAAGGCAGCATTAATATCTTCTAGTGCAATCTGCTTCGTTACCAGCTTTCCAGGAGCTAATAAGCCACTTTCCACCATGCGCAGCATCGTTGGGAATTCTGGAATCGGCATCGCCAATGAACCGATAATTTGCAATTCGCTCGCCGCAATCAAGTTGACCGGAACCGGTGTCATACCGCCGTTCGGGTTCGGGCTCAAGCCGAGCTGCACGTGTCTTCCGCGCTTCCGAAGGCTCAATAAGGAATTAATGACCGTCTCCTGAATGCCTAGCGCATCAACGGACAACTCCACCCCGCCTTTGGTCAGTTCTTTAATCGCTTGCGGCGCGTTCACCTCTTTGCTATTGACCGTCAGCGCAGCTCCCATCGATTTGGCGAAGGCTAACTTTTCGTCAGAAATATCGACAGCAATGACGTTCGCGCCTGCGGCAGCAGCGATTTGAATCGCGGATAGACCCACGCCGCCTGTTCCATACACGGCAACCCATTCGCCTGGACGAACGCTGCCTTGTGCGATTACGCCGTGATATGCCGACATAAAGCGGCAGCCCATTGCGCTTGCGCTTAGAAAATCAACACCCTCCGGCAGATGAATCAGATTTCGATCTGCGTTCGGGATATGCATGTACTCGGCGAATCCGCCATTGAATGCAAACCCGACCAATTTGCCGTTGTCACAAACGTTGTGATGCCCAGCCAAGCAGTGCGGACATACGCCGTCTCCTTGACGGAATGGCACGATAACGCGATCGCCCTTTTTGAAATTACGGATGTTCGCACCGACTTGCTCGATGAATCCGCTGACCTCATGACCGAGAATGTGCGGAAACTGCGAAACGCCTCCTAACTGTCCGTGCCACCCGTGCAAATCGCTTCGGCATACGCCTGTCGCTTCCAATTTCAGAATAATGCCGTCTGGTGTAAGCTCAGGATCAGCGACTTGCTTAATAACTAACGGTTCGTTAAACGCTTCCATAACTGCTGCTTTCATTGAGAATCAGCTCCCTGTTCGATTTTATTATTTAGACAAGTACCTTTGGCACGACGGCGCCAAATACGGCTTGCTCCAAAATCTCCGCAATATCGCGCGTTTTTACTTCCGCCTCTACTTCCTTCATCTTCGTGCCGTCTTCCATCATTGTCAGACAGTACGGACAAGCGGAGGAAATAACCGTCGGCTTCACGCTGAGCGCCTGCTCGGTGCGAGCGATGTTGACGCGTTTGCCTGTATCTTCTTCCATCCACATCATGCCGCCGCCTGCACCGCAGCACATGCCGTTCTCGCGTGAGCGCTCCATTTCCACCAGTTCTACACCAGAGATTGCGCGTAAAATGTCGCGAGGCTGATCATAGACGTTGTTATAGCGTCCGAGATAGCAGGAATCGTGATAGGTGATCCGCTCACTTACTTCATACTGCGGCTTCAGCTTGCCGTTTTTGATCAAAAGATCCAGCAGCTCTGTATGATGCAGCACTTCCGCTACGAGACCGAATTCCGGGTATTCATTTTTCAACGTATTGAACGTATGTGGGCAAGTCGTCACGATCTTGCGAACGTTGTATTTCTCAAACGTCGCGATATTCTCACCGCAGAGCTGTTGGAACAGGAATTCATTGCCCAGCCTGCGCGGCGTATCTCCGGAGTTTTTCTCCTCATTGCCGAGAATCGCGAAGTTAACGCCAGCCTCGTTCAGCAAGCGGACGAACGCGCGCGCCACTTTGCGGCTGCGGTTGTCGTAGGAGCCCATCGAACCTACAAAGAACAAGTAGTCGAAATTCGGGTTTTCTTTTACCGTCGGAACATGCAATTCACCATCGGGATCGACTTCCTGCACCCATTTCACACGGTCGTTCCGGCTGATGCCCCAAGGATTGCTTTGACGCTCGATGTTCTGAAGCGCGCGTTGCCCATCATGCGGCATGCTGCCTTGCGTCAGGACGAGGAAACGTCTCATGTCGACGATTTTATCTACATGCTCATTGCCGACCGGACATTGGTCTTCACAGTTGCGGCATGTGGTACAAGCCCAAATTTCGTCCTCGGTCATAATATCGCCGACCAGTTCAACCTCTGTCGCAGACGATTCGCTTAGCGTCCATGCATGTTTCTGAGCAGCAAGTGTAGGCGCGATGTCCGTGATGCCCTCACCTTGATAACTGCCCAGCTTATCGTGATATTGCATCGTGTGCGTACCGCTGCCGGCAAACGCAAATTCCGGTACCCAAGGCGACTTGGAAGTAATGACGGTCCCCTTTTCCACCAAATGATCGCGAAGCTTCGTGATCAGATGCATCGGGGAAAGAATTTTCCCTGTGCTGGCGGCAGGACACACATTCGTGCAGCGCCCGCATTCCACACAAGAGAACAGATCCAGCATTTGTTTTTGCGTAAAATCCTCAATTTTGCCTACGCCGAACGATTCGGCCTCTTCATCTTCCAGATCGAGCTTGGATAATCTCCCAACTGGCTCTGTCTTGCGCAGCAAAATATTAATCGGCGCTGTGATGATATGGAAATGCTTCGATTGCGGGACATACACAAGGAAGGAAAGCAAGATAACTAGATGCGCCCACCATGCGATGTAAAATCCGATCTTGGCGCCATCCGCTGACAAGCCGTTTAATGCAGCAGCCAATGCAGAAGAAATCGGCGCGTATCCGGAAGCGTCCATCCCATGCATAACGCGTTCGAACGCTAGACTGAACAGAACGGAAAGCATCAGAGTAAAAATGAAGAACACGACAAGACTCGGCTTCCAACCGCGCTTCAACCGCTTGAGCTTCTCGCCATACCGGCGGTACGCCGCATATCCCATCGCGATCAGAATGGCAGCCACCGTGATTTCCTGAATAAGCCCAAACATGTCATAGCAGGGAATCGGCAGCTCATGTCCGATAAGCCCTTTGAGGATCAGGTCAAGCGCGCCTAACTGAAGAATAATAAAGCCATAAAATACGACGATATGCATAATACCGCTTTTACGGTCATTCATCAGCTTGGTTTGACCAAAAACCTGAACCAAAAACACTTTAAGCCGCTCATTCGCTTCCTTTTGCAAATTAACCGGCTTTCCAAGCTTCAAATATAAGTATCTGTGATATACCGCCTTATAAAATAGAAATAGCGCATACCCGACAACGGCTAAAAATAAAACCAATTTTGCGGCTTGCCACATGATGCCATCCATCCCCTCTTGCTGGCTTGCTTAAAATGACTTCCCATTTATGAAAGCGATATCAAAATGTGTAAACGCGGAGCATGAACGGTGATCCCTCTCTATGCTCCACGTACTGCTTCACACGCTATTTTAAGAAACTAGCATTTTCTTAAACTCTTCGGTTAACAGGGGTACAACCTCGAACAAATCACCGACGATCCCGTAATCCGCCACCTGGAATATCGGAGCTTCTGGATCTTTATTGATCGCAACGATCACTTTCGAGTTGGACATCCCAGCCAAGTGCTGAATCGCCCCAGAAATTCCACAGGCAATGTAGAGGTCAGGCGTGACGACTTTGCCAGTCTGACCGATCTGCAACGAATAGTTGCAATAATCGGCATCGCATGCGCCTCGAGAAGCACCAACCGCGCCTCCCAGAACGTTAGCCAGTTCTTGCAGCGGCTTGAAGCCTTCCGCACTTTTCACGCCGCGACCGCCGGAAACGACAATCTTGGCTTCACTCAAATCGATGCCGCCAGCCGCTTTTTTCACGACTTCCTTTACAATGGTTCGCAAATCTTTGATTTCAGGCTGAAAGTTTACTAGCTCCGCCTGCCCAGACTTCTCTGCGACTTCAAAGTTGTTAGCGCGAAGCGTCGTGAAAACTTTCCCGCCATTAAAGCTTTTCTTTTGAAAAGCTTTGCCGGAGTAGATGGGACGTGTGAACACGATTTCGTCGCCGTTTACTTCTACAGCCGTACAATCGGAGATGAGACCGGCACCTAACTTCGCAGCAACGCGTGGCGCGATATCTTTGCCTAGTGCCGTATGCCCGGCTAAGATGACATCTGGATTGACTTCTTGAACGAGTGCAGCGAATGCTTGGCTTGTGGCTTCAGACGTACTTATATTTTTAGTCACATACAGCTTGTTAGCGCCGAATTTACTGATTTCCGCAAAGTGAGCTTCCGCATTAGCATCGAATAGGACAGCCGTTACTTCCCCGCCTGCTGCAATTTGACTAGCAACCGTTAAAGCTTCAAAAGATACGTTACGCAGTTTGCCGCCTTTAACTTCCGTAAGAACAAGAACTCTTTTACTCATCTGCTATCACTCCTTCTGTCTTAGACCACCTTAGCTTCATTGCGAAGCAACTGTGTCAATTCGGATACTTGCGCTTTCAGTTCACCGTTCAAAATACGTCCCGCTTGCTTCTTCGCAGGCAAATATTGATCCTTCAGTGTTGTCTTCGCCTCCACATTGGCTAAACCAAGATCGGCTAACGTTACAATGTCCAAAGGTTTTTTCTTAGCTTTCATAATTCCCGGCAAAGAAGGGTAGCGTGGTTCGTTCAATCCTTGCTGAGCCGTAGCCAAGAACGGGAGACTCACTTCGATAATCTCGACATCGCCCTCGGCATCTCTTTCCAAAATCGCTTTACTTCCGTCAAGTGTAAGCTTGGTAATCGTCGAGATGTGAGGAATTCCGAACGCTTCGGCTACGCGAATCGCAACTTGACCTGCACCGGAATCTACGGACATATTTCCACCAAGAATGAGATCGAAGTTTTGATCCTTTACGGCTGCAACGATCAAGCTAGCAACGGTATATTCATCGACTGCCGTTTCGCCTGGATCGACCAAAATCGCTTTATCCGCTCCCATCGCAAGAGCGGTGCGCAGTGCGCTTTCTGCCCGCTCCGGACCGACGGTAACAACCGTAATCTCCGCATCCGATTCCTCCTTGATTTTTACTGCTTCTTCTACAGCGTACTCATCGTAAGGATTTATAATAAACTTAGCGCCAGCATCGTTAATTTTCCCGTTTTCAATGACAATTTTTTCTTCCGTGTCAAAGGTTTGTTTCAGCAATACTAGAATATTCATCGTTCTGCTCATTCCTCTCGCTCTCGGATCCTGATTTTTTACGTAAAATTTTAAATGTACCTACCCCAACGGCTAGTACTGTGCCTGATTGATCCAGAAGCTTGGCTTCCCCTGTCAACAGATTGCGCCCGCGATGCAAGACCCTAGCAGCAACGGTGAGTGTACCTTGTTTAATTTGCGAATACGAACTAAAGTTAAAACTGGTTACAATAATAGGCTCCACAGTCACCGTGCGCATGGTCATGTCAAGGGCGCCTTCGATCATGGCAAAGTAAACAGCGTTCTGGACATAACCATTGCTATCCAAATGTGAAAGCGCAATGGACAGCTCCAGAGCAGCTTCCCCGTCTTCAAGTTTCATAAGTTGACTACCTAGCTTTTCCATGGCCTCTGACAGAAAAATCCCCTCCCGTCAATTCATAATCCGGAACGTTCCTGTCGCGATGGCCGAAATGACACCGTTTTCGTCCGTAACTGTGCCTTGAACCGTCAAGGTGCTTCTCGATTGATGGATCACGACGCCTTTGGCAATCAGTTTGCCTTCACGAATCGCAGAGACGAAATGCACATTCATGTTCGTCGTTACCATTTTTTCGTTAGGTCTGGCCATGTGGGCATTTGCACCCATTGCCGTGTCGAGCATACTGGCCAGGACACCGCCATGGGGAATCGCTATTTTGTTGAGATGGTGCGGCATAAGATCTAGGTTGACTGAAATACTTCCATCTTCTATCCTTTCAAAGCGGCATCCTAGGAACCCGACAAACGTGCTCTTCGCTGCTTCGGATATACCCTCTAAGAAATGATCTTGTTTATTTTCCTCCACCTGGTTGCCCCCTTTTAAAGCGATCCATTCCATTGTTCTAGAACAGATGCAATGCCTTGTCCACCGCCAATGCACAGTGCAGCAAGACCGAATCTGACCTCTCTTCGCTTCATTTCATGCAATAATGTGACCAAAATGCGGGCACCGCTTGCACCAATCGGATGACCTAAAGCAATGGCCCCTCCGTTAACATTGAGAATACGCGAATCGAATTCAAAATGGCTGGCGTAGGCGAGCGATTGGACAGCGAATGCTTCGTTGGCTTCGATCAGGCCAATATCTGACATGCCCAGTCCGTATTTTGCCAGCGCCTTTAGTGTGGCAGGAACCGGGCCGATGCCCATGATGGACGGATCCACACCCGCCGTCGCGTTGGCGCGAATAATAGCTAGCGGGGAGATCCCCAGCTCTTGCGCTTTGGATGCCCGCATGACGACTAGAGCCGCAGCTCCATCGTTAATGCCTGACGAATTGCCTGCCGTTACGAGGCCGTCTTGTTTGAAGGCTGGGCGCAGTTTGGCCAAAACTTCAGGCGTTGTGTCCGCTCGAGAATACTCATCTGTGTCCACGATAACGGTATTCCCCTTCCGCCCCGGGATCGCAACCGGCACAATTTCATCCTTAAATTTGCCATTCGCTACAGCTGCCGCCGCCTTTTGCTGGCTCTCATAAGCAAATTGGTCCAGCTGCTCACGTGTAAGCTGATAGGTGTCACAAAGGTTCTCGGCTGTGATTCCCATATGCACATCGCCCATGGCGCACCATAAGCCATCGCGAATCATGCTGTCGACAACCGTTTGGTTCCCCATTTTGTAACCGGATCGGGCTCCTTCTAATAAGTAGGGAGCTTGGCTCATATTCTCCATCCCGCCGGCTACTACGATTTCGCTTTCCCCGCTTTGGATCGATTGCCAGGCCAGCTGCACAGCTTTTAATCCGGAGCCGCACACTTTATTAAGCGTCATCGCTGGAACTTCTTGCGGCAGACCTGCCAGCATAGCTGCTTGACGGGCAGGGTTTTGCCCCAGACCTGCTTGCAGAACATTGCCCATGATGACTTCATCCACTAGATCTAATGGGATTCCTGCTCGCTCCAAGGCCGCCTTTATGGCGATAGAACCTAACTGGACCGCAGCAACCTCCCGCAAAGCGCCGTTAAAGCTGCCAATCGGCGTACGAACTGCGCTGACAATCACAACATCGTTTGGATTCATGGTTGATCCCTCTCCCGAATAATTCGGTTTATATAACGTACTTCTCAGCTTCCGAAACGCGTTTGGCAATATTTCTTTTTAATGCGATCGTATCCAAGCGCTGTGCCTTCGTCAGTTTCTCCAGAAGAGCAAACTGCGTGGAGAGCGGCTCGCCGGATTCAATAGCGGAAAGCGCAATCGTTGCGAGTGAACCTATTTTCTCAAACGCTTCATGCACATAAACTTGCGTCATCTCTACAGCATTCGCCGCTTTTGCCTCTCCGCTGCGCGCAAGGAGCTTTTTCGTTCTGAGCAGCGCGCTTTCCATCGCGAAAACTTGAATCATGATGTCCGCCAGACATCCAACCACTTCTTGCTGTTTATCGAACTCTTTCTCATACTTCTTCACCGCTTGCCCAGCAATGAGAAGGAAGATCTGCTTGGCCTTGGCGACCAGCTGCGTTTCTGCCGACAAAATGCCGTCAACTTGTTCAGGCTGCGAAGCCAGTATGTCGTTAGCCACACTGTCGAACGCCTGCATTAGCGGCAGCTCGCCTTTGATAGTTCTCTTGATAAGCGTTCCAGGGATAATCAGCCTGTTGATTTCATTCGTTCCTTCAAAAATTCGATTAATCCGATTATCGCGATAAATGCGCTCGATTTTATACTCTTGAATGAAGCCGTAACCGCCGTGCAGCTGCACGCCTTCATCAGCGACGAAGCCCAGCGCTTCCGATGCGAAAACTTTGTTCATGGAGCACTCAATCGCATATTCAGCAATTGCTTTCGCGGATTGTGCGCCGGCGTCTGCGGCATTGTAGTCCAGATGCTGCAGCGTTTCGTCGAACAAGCCTGCTGTGCGATAAATCATGCTCTCCATTGCATAGGTCATGATGTTCATTTCAGCCAACTTTTTGCCAATCAGTGGAAAATGGGCAACCGGCGTATTAAACTGCTTGCGGGCATTCGCGTACTCGCTCGAAATCTCGATCGCTTCTTTCGCTGCGCCGAGGCACCAAGCCGCCAATTTGAAGCGTCCAATATTCAAAATATTGAAGGCGATCAAGTGCCCTTTGCCGATTTCGCCGAGTAAGTTTTCAACAGGCACATAGACATTTTCGAAATAAAGCGGACGCGTGGATGAGCCTTTAATTCCCATCTTCTTTTCCTCGGGACCGAGCGTGAATCCAGGCGTATCCTTCTCCACGATGAAGGCGCTGAAGTCGGTTCCGTTAACTTTCGCATAAACGATGAATATGTCAGCGAAGCCTGCGTTCGTAATGAACAATTTGGATCCGTTTAAAATGTAGTGCTTACCGTCTTCGCTAAGCTTAGCCGTCGTTTTCGCACCGAGCGCATCGGAGCCAGAGACTGGCTCAGTCAAACAGTAGGCTGCAACCTTTGTTCCGGCTGCCAGTTCGGGCAAGTATTTCTTCTTCTGCTCCACATTGCCGAAATACACGATTGGGAGCGTGCCAATTCCCGTGTGTACGCTTGCGGATACGGAAAACGATGATCCCCTAGCGAGAGATTCGCTGATGATGGTGGAGCTTACTTTATCTAGCCCCAAGCCACCGAATTGTTCAGGAACATCAGCGCCAAGCAGACCCAGTTCACCAGCCCCTGCCAGTAACTTTACCGTTAGTTCATAGTCGAGCTTCTCGATCTGCTCGTCATGCGGTACGACTTCCCCCTCGACGAATTGCAACGTCGTATCTCGAATCATGTTATGTTCATCTGAGAAATCCTCAGGCGTAATGACGAGAGCCGCATCATGATCTTCGATCATAAAACTGCCGCCTGCTGTTTTCCTACTCGTTATTGTCATGGCTGTCGCTCCTTCAGTGTTTAATTTCGCAGCGCTTTGCCAGTAGTCAGCATATGCTGCATGCGCTGCTTCGTCTTGGCTTCACCACAGAGGCTGAGAAACGCTTCTCGCTCCAAATCAAGCATCTGCTGCTCCGTCAAGAGTGTGCCTTCCCGCACATCGCCGCCTGACAATATGTGAGCGAGCTTACCGGCAATGACGTTATCGTAAGGACTGATCGTTCCCTCTTCGAGCATCATCTGGGCTCTCCCTATCAGGACGGCTTTGCCGCCTTTGCCAATCACGCGAATTTTGCCAGCGGTCGGATGGATGTAACCGATGCTATCCATCTCAAGCACCGCTTGTTTCGCTTCGTAGAGCCGATGGTCCGGATTTTTCACGATCTTGTCCGTGACTCTCATAAAGCCGATCCGTCCGGTATCGTATCCACTCTTAGAAACCTTCGCTAATAAAATCGTTTCAAATACTTTATTCATGTGCGTCTGCAGATCGGCGCCCAGCCTGTTAACCAAGCGGTTTGTGCGATAAGCGATTTCTTTGCAGCCTCCACCGGCTGGAATTAAGCCTACACCCGTTTCTACGAGACCGAAGAATGTTTCCGGGCTGAAAATAATTTTGTCTGCTGGCAGACAGACCTCGGCTCCGCCGCCAAGCGTCATGCTTTGTGGAGCCGCAACAACCGGCTTCTCCAGTCCTTTGAGACTCATCATCGCGTCTTGAAAACGTGCAATGAATGCGTCAAGTTCGTGCCAATTCTCATTCTGCGCATCCGTGAGCATTTGCTTGAGATTGGCGCCTACGCTGAAGTGACGGCCTTCGTTTGCCAGCACCAAGCCTCTGTAGTTGCGTCTTACTTCTTCCGCGCTAGCTTGAATCATGGACAAAATATCGTCCGCAATGGCGTTATTAGGCGAATGAAATTCCAGACAAACGACGTCATCGCCAAGATCGATCAAGCTCGCAGCCTGATTCGCAAGGACGACTTTATTTTGTTGCTTCAAGGAGGCTAATGACATCCTCTCAGGCTTTGTTTCTACGTTTTTATATTCGTTCTGATAATAGAAAAAGGTTTTGCCCGATGTGGACAAATAGAAGCTATCGTTTCCAGCAGCCAGCCAGCTCTTCACCCAGCCGGGCACCTCAAGACCTTCTTCCTCCATCTGTTTGACCGATTGCGGCAGCCCGATCATTTCCCAGACCTCGAAGGGACCCAACTCCCAGTTAAAGCCCCATTTCATCGCATTGTCGATGTCGACAATGGTGTCAGCAATCTCGCCTAGCAGCTCCGAAGCATACAGCAGCACCTGCTTGAGCAAATTCCAAGCCAGCTCAGAATATCGGTCTGGCGTTGCCAGCAGCGCCTTCAGCTTAGCCCCTGCACCTTTCGCTGACTTCGCCGCCTCAAGCGAGGCTCCACTTACCTTCTCGCTAGCTTCGTACCCCATCGTTTGCAGATTCAACGCATGGATTTCCTTAGTGCCATCTGCCCCTTTTACCCGCTTATAAAAGCCTTGCCCTTTCTTTTCGCCAAGCCACCCGCGCGTCAGCATGTCTGCAAGAACCGCAGGCACCCCGAACGAGGCTTTCTCCGCTTTTTTCGTAACTTGGTCGTACACGGTTTTCGTGCAGTGAGCAAATGTATCCAGTCCAATGAGATCGATCGTACGGAACGTCGCACTTCCAGGCCTTCCCATCAACGGCCCTGTAACCGCATCTACTTCTTCTACGGTATAGCCTTTGTCCGCGATTTCGTGTAGCGTCACGTTCAGGCTGTAGATGCCGATCCGGTTTGCAATGAAATTCGGCGTATCTTTCGCCAGAACAACACCTTTACCGAGCTTTCGTTCACAGAAATCGGTCATATATTTGACAATAGCCGGATCAGTTTCCCGTCCTGGTATGATCTCTAACAGCTTCATATAGCGAGGCGGATTAAAGAAGTGCGTGCCTAGAAAATGCTTTTTCAGCTCGTCGTCGCAATCGGCAATCATCTCATTGATCGATATGCCGGACGTATTGGAAGATACGATTGTGCCTCGTTTCCAAACGGACGCGATCCGCCCCAGCAGTTTCTTTTTCACATCGAGATTCTCGACGACGACTTCAATGATCCAATCCACTTCGGACAACTTGCCAAAGTGATCCTCCACATTGCCTGGCTGGATACGATCCGCGAATTCCTCACTGTAAAATGTATTGGGATTGGCCTTGAGCTTCGCCAGCGCAGATTCGGAGAGACGGTTGCGCACCTGCGGGTGCTCCAACGTCAAGCCGGCTTCCGCCTCTTCCGGCATCAAACTAGTCGGTACGATGTCAAGCAGCAGGCATTTCAAGCCTGCATTCGCGAGATGGGCGGCGATGCCGGAGCCCATGACGCCAGAGCCGATAACGGCGGCTGTCTGAATTGAGTACATAATAGCGCTTGCCCCTTTCCCTCTGCGATCACTTAGGCTGCATACGTAAAGCACCGTCTAGTCGGATGACTTCCCCGTTTAACATCGTGTTCTCAATAATCGTCTGAACGAGATGTGCAAACTCCCTAGGTATGCCCAGACGTTTCGGAAATGGCACCATACTGCAAAGCGCTTGCTTCGCCTCATCCGATCTTCTGCCCAGCATCGGCGTTTCAAAAAGTCCCGGCGCAATGGTCATGACGCGAATTCCGTAATCCGCCAGGTCTCTGGCGATCGGAAGTGTCATCCCGACAACGCCGCCTTTGGAAGCACTGTATGCGGCCTGACCGATTTGTCCTTCGAACGCTGCGGCAGATGCGGTATTTACAATAACGCCTCTTTCGCCATCTGCTTTGGGCTCGTTCTCGCTCATTCGCTCTGCTGCCAATCGAATGACATTGAATGTCCCGATTAAATTCACATGGATTACATTGGTGAATGCCGCTAAATCAAAAGGCCCTTTTCTGCCAAACGTTTTTTGCGGAGCGCTAATCCCAGCACAGTTGACAACCGCCGTCATTTTGCCGAATTTCTGGATAACTTGGTCTAAAGCTGATTTCACTGCCTCTTCGTCGGTTACGTTTGTTTGGATATATAGGACACGATCATGGCCGAGTTCTTCGACCAAAGACCGCCCTCTTTCATCGTTGAGATCGAGGATGGCGGCTTTACCGCCTTGATTGATCACGTTTCTTATCGTAGCTTCCCCTAGACCCGAGGCGCCGCCTGTAACGACAACAACACTATTGTTCATATCCATTACTCATCTCTCCTGTGATCATTTGCCTTGGAACTGCGGCTTTCTTTTTTCTAAAAACGCTTGAACGCCTTCCTTGACATCTTCTTTGAGAAAAAGCTCCTGAAACAATTCAGCTTCTCGTTCAAGACCTTGCTGGAAGGGTAATCCCAAGCCTTCATCGACCGCTTTTTTCACATTTATCAGGGCCGAAGGCGAATTATTGCAAATTTTTGCAGCCAGCTGCAGCGCAGCTTCCACTCCTTCACCCTTCGGTACCACGCGATTGACCAATCCGATCCGCCATGCTTCTTCAGCTGAAACAGGGTCACCTGTAAAAAGCAATTCCTTCGCCCTTGCCTCTCCGATAAGGCGAGGCAAGCGCTGTGTACCGCCTGCGCCGGGGAGTAGCCCCAGCTTCGCTTCCGGTACACCGATTAGCGCATGTTCCTCGGCAATCCGCAGATCGCAAGTCAGCGCTAGCTCACAGCCTCCGCCTAAAGCGTAGCCGTTGATGACGGCAATCGTCGGCTTCTCCGAGAAATCAATGCTATTCAGCGTCTCATGGTATTTCATCGTTTGCGGAATAATATTCGGATTGCCGATCCGCTGCGGCAGCTCCTTGATGTCTGCACCTGCCATGAACGCTTTAGGCCCTGCACCTGTTACGATAATCACTAACACGTCATTGTCAGCATTCAAGTCGATAAAGGTTTCTCTTAGTTCTTCCTTTACGGCTGCGCTAAGCGCATTCATCGGGGGGTTATCTATCGTAACAATGGCCATTTGATTTTGCTTTTCTACCTTGACAAGCGTCATCTTCTAACCACCTCATGTTGAAATTTATGATTTTAACGGGATATGGTTGGTATATTCCGTATTGTGTTCAATATAATCAAACAGCTTTTGCGCCATGCTTCCTTTTCTGCCCGCTTCAATCTCCTCGACAATATGTCCGATTAAGCCAACTGCCCGGGCGGCAACAGCGAACGATTTGACGATGCCGTAATGCAAATTCATATCCGATGCGATTGCGCCGATAGCACCAGCCAGATTTAAAGTAATGGGCTTGCCTTTTTGCTCACTTAATTGCCGATGAATTTCTCTCATTAATGCGACATGTTTGCCGTTAAATCCTAATTGCTCTGCTATAGAGAAAAGTTTAACGGTACGGGGATCAACAGGTCTGTGTATCGGATGACCAAACCCCGGTATTTGCACATTTTGCGACTGTCGATCTGCAATAATCCGGGAGGCCACATGCTCGACAGGCTGATCATCACCATACGTGTGCCAGCCTTCTTGCAGCATTTGCGCCGCATACTCCATCGCCCCTAGGTAGACCGTACCCGCACCCAATAATCCGGCAGCCACTGCGGCTTGAACGGCTTCGGGCGCCCCAAGATACGTTAGACGAGCTGCAACGGAGCTGGGTGTAAATCCATGCTCAGCCACCGCGACCATGATTGCGTTGATCATTTTGGACTCATCTTCCGTTGGCCGGCGGTGCGTCGCTCCTAAAAACGCTATATCCGCGATGGTAATGTTCCCTATCAAATCTTCTGCTAAGTCGCAGCCATGAACATAAATGGCATCTGTTTGAGACATCCCGATTTTCGTTTCGAACTTCATGTCCAACAATCCCTTCCTGGCCCCTGCAATGGCTTTGATCTACAATCCAAGGTTCTTCGCAATAATCGATTTCATAATTTCGGAAGTACCGCCGTAGATCGGCATGATCGCAGCATCCCGGTAACGACGGGCAATTGGATATTCTTCCATAAAGCCGTATCCGCCATGAAGCTGCAAACAGCGGGCCGACATTCGTCTAACCATGTCCGTTAGAAACCATTTTGCCATGGAGATCTGAGTCACGATATTTTCACCATTCATATGTCGTGCTGCCAAATCATCAATGAACGTCTGTGACATCGACATTTCGGTTGCCATTTCCGCAATTTCGAATTGCGTATTTTGGAAGGAGCTGATCGGCTTGCCGAAGGCTTGCCGTTCTTTGACATAAGCCATGGTCGACTTGAGCATCTCTTCGCCAACAACCAGTGAGTTATACGAGATCAACAGGCGTTCTTGCTGCAGCTTTTCCATCAAATAATAAAAGCCCTGGCCTTCTTCACCAAGCAAATTAGCTACCGGGACACGCGCGTCTTCAAAAATAAGCTCAGCCGTATCCGAAGAGTGTTGACCTAATTTCTTCAACTTGCGCCCTCGCGAGAAGCCTGGCGTATCCTCATCGACCAAGAGAATACTGACGCCTTTGCGAGCAGGATTCGCTTTAGGATCCGTTTTCACCGCAACGAAGAACAACCCTGCATTGATTCCGTTGGAGATAAATGTTTTCTGCCCATTCAAGATATAGTGATTGCCATCTCGCACAGCTGTCGTACTCATGGCCGCCAGGTCTGATCCTGTTCCGGGCTCCGTCATCGCAATGGCGGTCGTGATCTCCCCGCTCACACATTTAGGGAGGTACTTCAATTTCTGCTCTTCGTTTCCGTATCTCTCTAGGTAAGGAACGACGATGGAGCTGCTCATGCTCGCGATGATCCCTACACCGATGCGGCTTAGCTCTTCACCCAATACTAAGTTAAAGCCAAAGTCTAGGCCGAGCCCTCCATAAGCTGGATCCACTTGCGGACAAAGAAAGCCTTGATCTCCCATTTTTTTATAAAATTCACGGGGCGTATAATTGTCTTCCTCCCATTTCTCAATGAAAGGAACAGCTTCTTTTTCTAGAAACTTTTGCAAAGAGGTACGAAACATTTCATGTTCATTCGTCAGATACGGTCTCTTTCTTTTAAACAAATCTATGGTTGCCTGCTTAGTTGAAGAAGCTGTGTTAGACAAGATGTATCACTCCCAATCCCTGATTTCCAACTTTGTAAACGGTATCATTTATTAATTTACATTAATATTAGTTCCGTATTATAATGATTGAAAGTTTAGATTCTTAAAGGTACGTTTGGTAAATTTAAAGCATGATTGACTATAATCTGAGATAAGCGATAGGTGAAAATATGCGCATTGAGCAACTCTTCTATACGGCAGAGGTAGCAAAGACAGGCTCCATATCCCACACAGCAGAACGTCTTTATATCTCTTCTCCTAGCATTAGTTTAGCGATCAGTCACTTAGAAGAAGAACTAGGCGTTAAGATTTTTGAACGCTCCCGAAGTGGACTCATACCCACAGAAAGCGGCAAGAAAATCATCCTAAAAGCGCAGCAAATTTTAAATCAAATCGAAGAATTACGAAATGAGGCCCAGAGCGATTCTTCTGAGGTCACTGGGCACCTATCCATCTCAGCGAGTTCCAGCTTCTGCAGAGTGATCATCCCTAAGACCTGTGCCGAATTCAGAGTTAAGTTTCCGAAAGTCACCCTTGAAATTAAAGAAAGTGAACCTACGCAAGTGCGTAAAGATGTGTTAAATGGCAATGCCGATCTGGGCATTCACTTCTATTCGTCCAAGGTTCGAGAAGACAATCAGATGCTGACGACGACCCACCTCATTGATACGGTCATGATGGTTTGCTTTAGCAAAAACTCTGAATTAGCGAAAGTCGATAATGTTACGATTGCGGATGTCATTAAGTATCCCATTGCCCTCTCCTATGATCGCAATAATGGATCCAACAAATATTACTCGGATGTGTTTGGCGAGTACCAGAATTTTAATCTGCAAATCCAATCACAAAGCTCGGATACGAAAAAGTATTTCATTTCACTTGGCTTAGCAAGCGGATTTGAAACCGGTATCACATTGAAATCCGATCCGTTCTATCAGCGCGAGGACATTGTCGTCAAACCTATATCAGGGATCGAAACGAATGTGTCGTTTTATTGTATCCGCTTGAAAAACCAACACTTCTCTGTGGCTGGTCAGGAATTTCTGAAAGAACTTCAAGCTCAAACCCAATATTTCAAAGTATCGTAAGCGTTTGCAAAGTCGAAGCTGCATTAGGACAGCTTCGACTTTGCTGTATATTCTTCCACTAATACACGGCGTAATATTTTCCCGACTGCTGATTTCGGCAATCGATCCCTAAATTCGATAAATCGGGGTACTTTGTATTTCGCTAGTCGCTCTTTACACCAAGCAATGACATCTTCTTCTGTCAGCGTATGATCTACTTTAACGACGATCGCCGCTTTCACCGTTTCCCCTCGGTACTCATCCGGCACCCCGTATACGCATACTTCGGCGATAGCTGGATGTTTATACAGCACTTCGTCAATCTCGTTGGGGTAAATGTTGTACCCGCCCGCGATGATCATTTCTTTTTTCCTGCCTACGACAAATAAGAACCCGTCTGCATCCATCATGCCGATATCGCCTGTATGCAACCAGCCATCGCGTACCGTACGAACGGTCTCCTCGGAATTATTCCAATAACCTTTCATGATCTGCGGGCCTTTTAATAGGATTTCGCCAGATTCGCCTACAGGCATTTCTTTCAACCCTGTCTCAATATCTACGATTTTCATATCCGAGTTAGGTACTGGGATTCCTACACTGCCTATTTTCCTAGTCCCTTTTGCTAGATTTCTAACGATAACCGCGTTGGACTCCGTCAGTCCGTACGCTTCTGAAATCCGTACGCCTGATATTTGTTCAAAAGCCTGCATCACATTGGAAGGAATAGGAGCAGCACCCGATCTGCATACTTTTAAAGAGCTTAAGTCATTTTTCTGAAAATCGGGATGGTTAATCACAGATTGAAAGACAGTAGGCGGCGCTGACAAGTGAGCTGGACGAAATTTCCTGAACAATCCGAGAGCATCCTGAACACGAAAATGCCTAACGGGAATATAGGCTCCTGCATGATATACGCAGCAAACCATGACAGATAGACCAGCCGTATGAAACATCGGCATGGCACCCAAAAAACGCTCGCCTGAGCGTTCTAGTGCCCCTTCATCCGTAACGGTCAGATGCTGCACCGAGGCAACGGTGTTGAAATGTGTGATCATGACCCCTTTGGGGGTGCCCGTCGTTCCCCCTGTATACTGCAAGACTGCAACATCTTCTCGGGTGTTGATCAGCAGCTGTGGAAGCTCCTGATTCTCTTCTTTGATCAGGCTATCCAAATTGGCAAATCCATTCACATGGGTATCCGTTGTAATAATTTGCAGATTGCTGCAATAGCTGATTCGCTGTAATTTCTCCATTTGGCTGCTATCACAAATTAGCCAGGATGGTGCGGCATCACCCAGCAAAAAGTTCAATTCATGCTGCTGATACATCGGATTCAACTGAACAACGATACCGCCCAACCGTAGTACGCCAAAGTAAGCGATTACACTTTCTTTGCAATTATAGAGCATGATCGCGAGTCGATCGCCTTTCTTAAAGCCGCGACGATGCAGTGCCGCAGCAAAGCAATCGACTTTATGTTTTAATTCGGAATAAGAAATCTCTTCATCATTCTCAATAATTGCTGTGAGATCAGGGAAATCTTGCGTGGACCGTTCTAAAAAATGGTAAATAGAACAAGAGGGTATTGCTAATTTATGCGGAATAGTTTCCGGATAAAAGGCATGCCATGGTCTCATCATGCTGATAACTCCCTCAATTTTAATAGAAGAATCTTACTATCCCCATGCGGTTTACAAACCGAGGTTTTTAGCGATAATATTTTTCATAATTTCCGACGTGCCGCCGTAAATCGGCATTGCAGCAACATCTCGATAACGACGAGCAATCGGATATTCCTCCATAAACCCGTATCCGCCATACAGCTGTAAACAACGGGCAGACATGCGTCTTGCCATATCGGTGATAAACCACTTGGCCATTGAAATTTGCGTCACGATATTTTCCCCTGCCAGATGTCTGGCTGCCAAATCGTCAAGGAAGGTTTGCGTCATTGTCAATTCAGTTGCCATTTCAGCTATCTCGAACTGCGTGTTTTGAAACGAACTAATCGGCTTACCGAAGGCTTGGCGCTCTTTCACATAGGTGATGGTTGACTTCAACATCTCTTCGGCAACCACGATAGCATGATAAGCAATCACAAGACGCTCTTGCTGTAATCTATCCATCAAGTAGTAGAAGCCTTTGCCTTCCTCACCAAGCAGATTCGTCACAGGAACACGCGCATCCTCGAAAATCAATTCAATCGTATCGTTGGAATGCTGACCTAATTTTTTCAACTGACGTCCGCGTGAGAAGCCAGGTGTGTCTTCATCTACCAAAATAATGCTGACGCCTTTGCGCGCCGGTTCCGCTTTCGGATCGGTTTTCACGGCAACGAAGAACAGACCTGCATTAATTCCATTGGAAATAAAGGTTTTCTGTCCATTTATGATATAGTGATCGCCATCGCGTACAGCTGTCGTGTTCATACTGGCCAAGTCGGAGCCTGTTCCAGGCTCCGTCATGGCAACGGCAGTTGTGATTTCCCCACTCACACATTTTGGCAAGTATTTTTCCTTCTGTTCTTCTGTTCCATAGGATTCCAAATAAGGAACGATAATTGAACTGCTCGTACTCGCTAGTGTACCTACACCTACACGATACAGTTCTTCGGCCAGCACCACATTAAATCCGAAATCGAGTTCAAGTCCCCCATATTCCGATGTAATTTGCGGACAAAGGAAGCCTTGGGCTCCCATTTTTTTGTAAAATTCACGCGGTATATAGTTATCTTCTTCCCATTTCTCAATGTTCGGCACAGCCTCTTTTTCAAGAAATTTCTGCAGTGAAGTGCGGAACATCTCATGTTCTTGCGTCAGGAACGTTCTTTTTCGTTTGAACAGATCAAATACTGCCGATGTTTTGGATGAAGAAGCTATGTTTGACAATGTCGTATCCTCCAACTCGTAGTTTGACTAAGTCCTTGAAGGTAATTTCGCTTCAAAAACACCTGAAACTTTGACTTCGCCTTCCGTGCTCTTAGCCAACACTTCGCCTACAATGATGTTGTCAGCTTTCTTCTCTAATACCTTCCCAACGATCTGGATGGATTCGCCTGGAAACGTCATTTTTCCGAATCGAACTTCGATTTTCTTAATGTTTTTCCTGGAAACCCAAGAGGTAACCCCTTGGGATAGCATTCCCATGACCAACATGCCATGGGCGAGTATCTTCATGCCTGCTTTCTCTGCAACCTCTTCAACCAGATGAAGCGGATGGAAATCGCCGGAAGCGCCCGCAAACCTGACAAGCTGCACGCGTGTGATGGGAGGCTTATTTAGTACCGGAAATTCATATCCTTCATTTACATCCTCGTAAAACATGCTCCATTCTCCTTCGTTTCTCAATTTTAATGACGATGTACTAACGTACTTCGCGAAATGGCCACCAATTCGTCTCGTTGATTGCGGTATTCATTTTCATTCGTAATCAAATCCATCGCTCCAGAACTGCCCTGCTTCGTTTCAGCCTGAGTGACCTTACTCGTTACATAAAGCGTATCTCCAGCAACAATATCCCCTAAGAATTCATAAGCTTGCTGACCGTGTAACACTCTTACTAGATTTAATTTCAGCTTTTCCACCTTTTCAACGGAGCCATAACCACCCCATAAGTCAATCACTTGTAAAAAAGTAGGCGGAATCGGAATGCCTTCATAACCAGCCTCTTTAGCGGCTTCCAGATCGAAGTAAATCGGATTGTCGTCACCAAGAGCGAGTGCTAGTTCTCTAATTTTGCCTTTTTCCACTTGCAAGCTGTACGGATTAAACTCAAGACCGATTAATTCTTTGACGTTCGACACGTTCATTCACCTCTTCGGATTAATTACTATTAGGTATAGGATCCGCCGTTTACGCTAATCACTTGCCCATTCACATAGTTGGACAACTGGGATGCAAGGAACAAGATAGCTGCAGCAGCTTCCGCAGCCTGACCGACGCGTTTTTGCGGAATTTTATCAATCAACATATTGCGTACTTTCTCAGGGATACCAACGATTTCACCGTTAATAACCGTGCCTTCTTCTTTAGGACGTGTAAGACGTGTATCGATGAAGCCGAAAGAAACAGCGTTCGTGTTCACGTTAAATTGTCCCCACTCTTGCGCAACAACTTTGCTCAAACCAATTACGCCCGCTTTCGCAGAGGAGTAGTTCGCTTGGCCCATATTTCCTCGCTGCCCGGAAACGGAGGAGACGTTAATAATTTTACGATGATGAACGATACCTCCCTCGATCTCTTTCTTCGCAACGTCACGCATATATGGGGACGCCTCGCGGATCATGCGGAACGGCGCGATTAAGTGGATGTCGAGTATTTTCTGGAACTGCTCATCGGTCATTTTATGAATGAAGCCGTCCAAGCAATAGCCTGCGTTATTCACAAGGATATCCAGTCGGCCAAAGGCAGCAGCCGTTGCCTCCATGACACGCTTAGGAAACCCGGAAGCTGTCACGTCACCGCACACTTGGATGGCATCGCTTCCAATCGCTTTGATTTCTGCTACGGTTTCAGTGGCGAGCGCTTCATCTAAATCCGCTACAACTACTCGTGCGCCATGCTCGGCAAACAACAAAGCCGTTGCTTTCCCAATCCCCGCTCCTGCTCCTGTAATAATCGCTACTTGGTTTTCCAATAATTTGGTCATTGATATTCTTCCTTTCGTTTTTTCATATGGGTTTCTGTGCTTTATGAGCTCACTTTATACATCGTGACGACACATGCCCCGCCAAGACCGAGGTTATGCTGCAGGGCGATTCTTGCATTTTGAACTTGCCTTTGCTTGGCTTGACCGCGAAGGTGCCAGACCAATTCGGTACATTGCGCAAGTCCCGTCGCACCGATGGGATGTCCTTTGGACATCAAGCCGCCAGAAGGGTTGACCACGACTTGGCCGCCATAGGTGTTATTACCATCATCAATAAACTTCTCTGCTCCACCTTCTTCACATAGGCCCAGCGCTTCATACGTGATGACTTCATTCGGCGTAAAGCAATCGTGCAGCTCCAACACATCGACATCCTCAGGCCCGATGCCTGCAGCTTCATACACCTGCTTGGCAGCGCGACGCGTCATATCGGCGCCAACGATGTTCATGATGTTATCGTAGGTCACATTACGATCTGTTGTAAGCGCTTGCGCAGCAATTTCAACAGGGTTGGATATGCCATGTTTCTTGGCAAATTCTTCACTGCAGACAATGACCGCAGCAGCTCCGCACGTAGGAGGACAAGCCATGAGACGTGTCATATGCGGCATTAACTGCGGCGAGTTCATGACTTCGTCAACCGTTAAAGGTTTCGTGAACAGCGAAAACGGATTTTGAATCGCATGCTTCCTTGTTTTCACAGATACCTTCGCAAAAATATCCGGATTCGCCCCATACTTCGTAAGGTACTCCTCCGCAGCCGATCCGAATAAGCGGATTGCTCTTGGCGCCGCTGGTACTTCAGGCCAAAGCTCAACCAAGCGCTCCTGCAACCACTCAACTGGTGAAGTTCGATCATCCCAGTGAGATTTCAAAGAGCCAGGCTGCATCTCTTCAAAACCAAAGGCAAGCGCACACTCCACGACACCGGACTCAATGGCTTGCCTTGCTAGGAACAGCGCACTAGAACCTGAGGAACAGTTGTTGTTAATATTAAAAATCGGAATACCTGCCATGCCCACTTTATACAAGGCTTTTTGCCCGCAAGTGCTGTCACCGTAAATATAGCTGGCATAAGCCTGCTCAATTTCGGAGAACTTGATGCCTGCGTCTTCTAATGCGCCATTCACCGCTTTGGTCGCCATCACTTCATAAGGCTCGTGGGTGCCAGGCTTTGTAAACGGTACCATATTTACCCCGATGATTTTTGCTTTTCTGCTCAACTTGCTTCCCTCCTCGTTATGCCAAAAAAATTCAAAGATTACAAATCATAGAATCTTCCTACTCATCATAGGTGATGGGACGTCGAATTTTGAAGTTTAGAAACTTAAAGGTACGTTTGGAAAATTAAATGCGACGTGGTTACATCCCCAAATTTTTGGCAATGATCGTTTTCATAATCTCGTTGGACCCCGCTGCAATCGGCAAAACTGCGATGTCTCGGTATCGGCGAGCGATCGGATATTCTTCCATAAAGCCATACCCGCCATAGAGCTGTAAGCATCTGGCAGCCGCACGACGAGCCATATCCGTAATCCACCATTTCGCCATGGATACCTGTGTGACGATATTCTCGCCTTTCATATGTCGAATAGCGAGATCATCCAGAAACGTCTGAGCCATTGTAATTTCCGTAGCCATTTCCGCGATTTCAAACTGCGTATTTTGGAAGGAACTGATCGGCTTCCCGAATGCTTGTCGTTCTTTCACATACGTTATCGTCGACTTTAACATCTCCTGCGCTTGCACGAAGGCTCCATTCGCTGCCAAAATCCGTTCTTGCTGCAATTTATCCATCAAAATATAAAAACCTTGGCCCTCTTCACCAAGCAAATTGGTCGCAGGTACACGAGCATCCTCAAAAATAAGCTCAGCCGTATCTGAAGAGCGCATGCCCAATTTCTTCAGTTTACGTCCACGGGAAAAACCTGGCGTATCGCCATCCACCATGATGACGCTGACTCCCTTATGAGCAGGATCTGCATGAGGATCTGTTTTGACGACGACGAAAAATAATTCCGCATTAAAGCCGTTTGTAATGAACGTCTTTTGCCCGTTAAGCACGTAATGGTCGTCATCTCTTACTGCTGATGTACTCACTCCAGCCAAGTTAGATCCTGTACCAGGCTCCGTCATGGCCACAGCCGTAATGATTTCGCCACTTACACACTTAGGCAAATATCGTTGCTTTTGCTCTTCCGATCCGTACTTTTCCAGGTAAGGAACCACGATAGAACTATGAATATTAGCGCCGGTCATCCCCCCGCCAACGCGATACAGCTCCTCGGACATGACGATATTAAAGCCAAAATCGAGCCCAAGCCCGCCGTATTCAGGATCGACCTGTGGACAGAGAAATCCTTGTTCCCCCATCTTTCTATACAGCTCGCGTGGTATGCAACCGCTTTCTTCCCACTCTTCAAAAAAGGGCAGCACTTCTTTATTCATAAATTTTCTGAGCGAAGTTCTAAACATTTCATGGTCTTGATTGCAAAATGTACGATCTGATTTAAACAAATCAAAAGTTGCCTTAGTTGCTGATGCAGACATCGTATCCCCTCCTAACATGATGATACTGATAATAATATTTTCAGATCATCATGATTAAAAGTTTAAAAACTAAAAGGTATGTTATGTAATTAATAATCGATTATTAATATTAAAAATTTATATTTTATAAAAACACGAAGATTAGCTACCAAACTGCCCGATAGCTGGGTGAAGGGCTGCCATCCTGTGGCAACCACCGCTAATCAATTAACTAACCTACCATCCCGAAACCTTACAAACAATCTGCTTCCCATCCAGCATGTAGACCACTTCGTCCGACACATCTAAGCACCCGCTGATGTTCATTAAAGTATGAAGGAAACATATAAAAAGAGAGGCAGCTTAATCGCTACCTCTCTAATATTAATTAATGCTATTTAGACACACTCTTTTGAAGTAGATTCAGAATGGCCTGCGCTGTTTCTGCACGTACTGCGTCAGATCGCGGATCAAAGAAGTTTGTTCCTTTTCCTTGCATCAACCCTGTTTGAATCGCCTTGTTGACTTCAGTTTCTGCCCATGAAGATACATTCGCTCTATCATTGTAGACTTGAAGTTTGTTGTTCGTATCACTAATTTCCCCTTGCAAATACTCATAGGCTCTTACAAGTAATACAGCCATTTGTTCGCGAGTAATTTCTGCATTTGGAGCAAATTCACTGTTTGAGACTCCACTAATGATCCCCGCTGAATACGCTGCTACCACATAAGTAGAGTACCAGTCATTGACACCAATATCACTAAACTTGGATGAACGCTCATCATTTAATTTTAGATTCAATGCTTTTACAAGCAATGTTGTAAATTCAGCTCTTGTTGTTTTTCCATTTGGTGTAAATTCATGGTCAGTCGACCCGCTAATAATATGTTTGGCGGATAGTACTTGTACTGTCCGGTAGGCCCAATTATCAGCTGGTACATCTGTAAAAGTTTTAGCATATTCCATAACCGCGTATTGGCCTGGTTTTGAGATATTCGCAGACATTTTGCTTAACTTATCTAATGTTCCTCCGATATATTCCCACTGACCAGATAATTCATTTAAGTGATATACACCTAAAAGTTCTGTATCAACGGTTCCATTCGGAACTGGCAGCGTGACTTGGATCTCTTCCTTGAGATCTTCCATGCTCATTTCTCGACCATCCGCTAATTGGATAACGACACTGATCTCTTGAATTTGACCTATCAATTTTTGTGATAAAGAGTCATTGTTAGGCAGAACTGGATTCGTTGTAGAAGCTTGATCAGAATTCACTTTTACTTTAATCGCAGCCTGCTGCGCATCACCAATCTGAGCTTTCAACTTCTCTTGAATCGCTTTATCGATGATAACAGTCACTTCGCCTGCCTGAACTTGGAGCGTTTTTCCTCCAACTTGAGCAATAGGTATAGCTACTTGCGAGAAATCTTTGTTAATTTCAATGATCGCCGTTTCATCACTTTTACTAACGATTTTATAATCTTCCTTTTTAGGTTCGACTGGGACTACAGGGGTGTCTTCATAGACTGGCTGATAAACGATCACTGCCGCATTAAAAGCAGACAATGCCGCATTCAATACTGTTACTGCTTGATCCACTTGCCCCTGTGTAGCTGTCGCATCACCAACAACCAGCTGAGCTGCGTTAATGGCAGCCATCAGCACAGTTTTCAAGCCAGATGGATGTTGGCCTACATTCGGTCCTTCTTGTGCATTATTGTACACACTTTGGGTTACTGATAGCGCTTGGATCAAAGCCGTCTTCGTTACTGGCAAAACCGTAATCACAGAAGCTTGAAACGCGATTAGAGCCGTATTTAAATCCGTTTCTGCTTGATCCACATGCAACTGTGTTGCTGTCGCATCACTGATAACCAGCTGAGCCGCGTTAATGGCAGCCAACAGCACGGTTTTTAAGCCTGAAGGATATTGGCCTACATTTGTTCCTTCTTGTGCATTATTGTACACACTTTGGGTTACTGATAACGCTTGCATCAAAGCTGTCTTCGTTACTGGCAAGACCGTAATCACAGAAGCTTGAAACACGGTTAGAGCCGTATTCAAATCTATTTGTGCTTGATCAATTTGCCCCTGCGTAGCTGTTGCATCACCAACAACCAGTTGAGCTGCATTAACGGCATTCATCAGTACGGTTTTCGAGCCTACTGGATATTGGCCTACATTCGGTCCTTCTTCAGCGGTATCGTACACGGATTGTGTAACTGTGATCGCCTGAACCAAAGCATTTGTACTAACGGCATTAAGTGTGACTTTCATCGTGTTTGCTAGTGGTACGCCATTCAATGTCCCTGAAATGAAAGCTGCTCCAACTATACGAGTACTCGTTAACGTCGCGGAATATGTACCGTTCCCATGATCCGTTACAGGACCTACTTTACCCAACGTACTTGCTAATGTGACACTACCCCCACTTGATGTTAATGGATTACCATTGCCGTCATTCAATTGTACGGTAATCGTTGCTGAGCTTGCTCCATCCGCAGGCAATATATAGCTGCTCGCAGTAACCATCGCAGCACTCTCGGATATGGATGAACTATTTGTATAATATTCCAAAGCATCTACATCAACCAGAGTTCCACTCGATGCCACATTCTTCTCGCTTCTCACCTTAATCTTAATTGAATGGCTGCCAGATGATAGACCATATCTGCTATACACGGGGACTTGTGTTTGTCTCGAAGTCGCATACAAATCAATTGTCGCATCTAGTACATCGTCAATGTAAACATCAGCCACACCACGATCTACGTCTTTTACTCCGGTCCATTCCACTGAGTTACCCGTGAAGGTATAGGTAATACCGCTATCCGCTGTTGCTGACTGAATCCCTGTTCCACTGAAATAACTGGCATCCAAAAACGAAGTCCATGACCCTGTAGTATTAAAACGCGGGATATTGAGTGATTTCAGTTCCACATAGTTACTCGTGGCGGCTGCATTTCGATCACTTCTTACTACAATTTTAATGGTATGAGTGCCAGCAGATAAATTACTCTTCGTATATACGGGCACATTCGTTAGTCTAGTTGTCGCATATAAATCTACCGTCGCCTCCAATACATTATCAATATACACATCTGCTTTTCCATGGTCTGATCCTTTAACGCCAAACCAGGACACAGCCGTTCCACTAAATGTATACTGTGCGCTTTCTCCTGAAGCTGTAGCGTAGTGCAACCCGTTATAATTCGACCATCCACTAGTATAAGTAATAGACGGGGAAGCATGATCAACAGGCGCCGTATCGTCTAACTTGTTCGCTCCATTCCGGATGGCTTTTTTAATGGCTTTTAACTGCGCCATGGTTGCATCAGAGATTAGCGTATCTTGATATGGAGCTGCGTTATAAGTGAAAATGCCGCCGTTTGCATTCACGGCTTGAATATGACTGATGACATCGCTGTCGGAATAGTTCGGGCTCTGGGAATGTGTATCTTTATTGCCGACATAATACAACCAATCGTTGCCTGTCATATTCGTAAACTCTTGCCATTGGACACCATTTTGTCCAGAGAATCTTGAACTTGGCACTCTAGAAATGTTCATACTCTCGCCTGGATTATAATCGTTCGCGTTTACGGTGTTTGCATCATACTGATTATTCGACCAAGACTGCCCTAATGTACTTAAAGCAACTAGACGATTCGGATTGCCAGTCTTTAAATGCTGTGAAAATGACGTAAATGGTCTAAAGCGAGTTCCCGCGTCGTACATTCCGTCAATCCACCAACCAGCCAGCTTTGAACCATATCGGTTTCCAATTTCATCAACCAAATCATAAATATTCTGTTCACTAACGGCGGCATTGTTGAAATTAATGGCTGTGCGCCAAGCACCATCCGTTGGGTTATCCCAGTTATAGTAAAACATCATCTTAATCCCTTTAGGATTGATCGCGTTATAGAGATCTGACGGTAAATCACGTGCGCATGTTCTTCCTGCTAGAATCGCATCTGCCTTAGCGCTTGGAAAGGGCAACCAGTTATCAACATGATTGATGGTAAATAGGACATAACCAGCCCCTGCATCATCCAACTGCTGAGCAAATTTATTAACATCAAAATTATCGACGGCTTGACAGTAGGTAGCAAACTGCGTTTTGTCTTGTTTGATCGTTTTGGACGTCCAGTGAACGCCGACACCGTATTTCGCGTCACGGAACCAATCTGTAATGTTGCTCGGCTGTTGGAATAATTGAAATGATCCGAGTGCCAGCACAGATTGATACGTCATTTCAATTGCAACACTTTGGTGAAGCGAAGCCTGCCCAATCGGGTCAAAATGCATCGTTGCTGTTTTATTAATTGGGTCATACACGAAATCGTTAAATGTTAAGGGAACCTTACTACCACTATTAATTTGTATGGTTGCAGCAAAATCGGAAGCAATTGGCGGTGCAGCAGGATTAGATAAACTTGCTACAATCGTTCCATTTTCCACGGCCATCGTATATTTCACATCTACACTAGTGTAGTGAGCCAATAATGTAGCTGCATCTAGTGCACCGTTATAAAACTTGAGTTCGTCTAATTTCCCGTCAAATACATACACAGGACCGTTGGCGGAACCGCCAACCCATAAGGAGTTAGTATTATTCGTTTGATCCATAGAAGCGATCGATTTCGTAGCAACCTGAACACCATTTACATAGAGTTTAAAATCGTTACCGCTTCTAGTCAGGGCGACGTGACTCCATTTATTAGGCAGAACGGATCCTCCATAGAAATCATTAAAGTTCGCACCATTTTTATCGGCGATTTGCAATCTCAGTTGTCCATTATTAATGAACCACCAAAATGTATATGGAGAACTGCCGCTAACCCCATGAGATAGGATCGTTCTCGATGACGTAACCGCAGCATTCGGATTAACCCACGTCTCAATCGTATATTGATTGAGTTGATCGACGCGATTGGTAGTCCCTAAATTTACATAGGAATTAGTTCCATTTAAGCTAAGTGAGTTATTAACTAAGCCAGGAACGAAGGAGGGCGTATTCACCAATGTCCCGTTAGGACCCGTTCCTGTCGCATCTACGGTAGTCGTACCCGTTGATTCGTCAAATTGATAATTGTTGATTGGCTTAGCGCCAGTCGAAAAATCGGTCGTAATAGTTGCTGCAGTCAGTTCGGTGTCATAAAATTTCAGTTCGTCAATCATCCCGCTGAAAGCTCGCCAAGGCGCATTCGATCCATTTTTGGCGCTGCCAACCCAAAGATTATTGGGGTTACCTGTAAGATCAATAGCCGATCCGAATACTTTGGATGCAAGTAATGTCCCGTTCAGATAGAGGTTAAAGGTTGTCCCATTACGCGTTAGAGTAACTTGAGACCATTGATTTAGAGGGACTAAAGCCGTACTCGTAAGGACGAAGTAGTTATTCCCGGACTTATCAGCGATTTCAAAATTCAATTGTCCGTTCGCCATATAAAGCCACCATGAGTTCGCTGTAACACCGCTTTTCCCTTGAGAAAGGATACTCATTGCTGTCCCATCTTGAACATTAGGTTTAATCCACGTTTCAATACTGAACTGATTTTGCAAGTTTATCGCATTAGCAGTTCCCAGATCGACATATTGTGTCGTCCGATTGAAGCTCAATGCATTGCCCTTCATACCTGGTACTTGCGAAGGACTGTTTACTAGTGTGCCTACTGGACCGACACCCATGACGTCAACCGTTGTCGTCCCGCTGCTCTCATCGAATTTGTATTGGTACATGGTCGTCGTTGCTGCTTCCACCTCAGGCTGGAAATGGGGAAGTAAACCTCCTCCAACCATGATCGTGATCATCATTATAGAGATTAGTTTGGATAAAAGCTTTCTCTCGCTTGTGAACATAGCTATGAACCCCCCTTGATTAACTGAACATGTAATCGCTTCCTAACCTTTATTCTAAGGATTATAAAAAGAAAAAAAACTTTAAAATGTTCGAATCAACCGCACTAATTAACAATCCAAAAAAAAACCTCAGTACTCTCCATTTGGAGATTACTGAGGTTTTTTACGATACTCTGTCGGCGAACATCCTGTGAATTTTTTGAACTGTCTATAGTAGTAGTTTGGGTCTGCGTACCCTACTTGCGCTGCTATCTCGTTAGCTGCATCTCTTGTCGTCAGCAACAGCTGCTGTGATTTCTCAATCCGAACCCGATTCAGATAATCATTAAACGCCTCGCCGATTTGTAAACGAAACTTTTTGCCTAAATACGAGGGTGTGATCGTAAAGCGTTGCGATAAGTACTGAAGCGTTAAATTTTCTTTATAATTGGCGTCAACGTAGGCTTTTAATTCGTCCAGCATGTTATCCGATTTGTTCAGTTTTATTTTTTCCGCAAGCTCTACAAAATCTACGACGACTTCTTTAAATTTATTCCATAACAAGTTCAAAGTGCCTGTGAAAAGTAAACGTTGAATCGACTCTGCAAAATGGTTGTGAATATCCACCGCATTCACTTCCATACGCTGCAACTGTTCCAAGCAATACCGAATAAAATCAATAAATGCGTTACGATATAAGTTTATTTGAGAATAATCATTGATTTCCCGATTCTTCTCCATATCATATAAAAATCCATTTATCTGATAATAATCCTGTCGATCAACGGCCTCGTACAGACGAGCAAATCCCATTTGTTTCGCGATAATTTCTCGCTGCTGCTTAGCATCTTCCTGGGTGTAATCCAGTATCGTGGTGCGTTCGATGATGAACTTGTAATTGAGCAGTTCCCTCGCCGATCCATAAGATTGATAGATGGAACGCCATGAAGCACATGGTTTACCCAGCACAGTCAGCAAATGAATGTTAAGCGTTTGCTCCACAGCAAATAGAATCTGATTCATGACTTCTCTTACTCGAAAATCACGCCACTGAGAAGCAACATCCGTCAGCAGAAGCACGATCTCACCTGATAAACTGCCAAACACATGAATATGTTTGTATTCTTGCAAAATATTTTCGCAAATATTCAAAATGGCATACTGACACAAGGGTCTATCTTGTAGGATGGCCTTAGGCTCCTGAAGCATAAGCGTATCGATTACTATAACCTGAAATGGTTGTTCGTTTAAATTAATGCCCAGCAGGGAACACTTTTCCTTAATATCACGAATAAAATAATTGTTCATAATCAGCTGATTAAGTACATTGGACCGAATGAGATCATTACCAGCATTGGTTCGATTTCTTTCCGCAATCTCTTGATCTAAACTTAGTGAAATTTGCCCGAGCGTCGTTTCCAATTCTTCTTGCTTCAAAGGCTTTAACAAATAATTGTCAATACCTAACGACATCGCTTCACGCAGAAAATGAAAATCATCATACGCACTAAGTACGATCATACGAGAGCGTATTTGCGCCTGACGAAGCTTGGTCATGAGTTCCAAACCGTTGATTGGGGACATTTGGATATCCGTGATCAATAAATCAATATGGCTGAAGGATTGTATGGCCAGCCACGCGTCTTCACCATTATAGGCTTTGCCTACAACCTCGAATCCTAGTTCCTCCCAATGAATAAGCGACGTTATCATTTCACAAATCATGGGTTCGTCATCCACAATAAATACCTTACGCAGCATGTGTCTATCGCTCCTCAGTAAGTTTTCGGTATTTGAATGCTAATTGTCGTTCCGGAACCAAGCTCGCTTTCTATTATAAACTGGCATTTCCCTCCAAATAGCAACCATAATCTACGATAAACATTCGTTATACCAATAGAGGTTGTATGTGCTTCTATATTTGGCTTTTGCAATTGATCGCGCATATTCTCGATCTGTGCAACTGTCATCCCGCGACCATTATCCGAGATCTGAATACGCATAGAATCCGCTTCGCCTATAGCAGTTACTTCAATACGTGCATCTTGTCTAGAAGCAAGTCCCGCATGTTTGAATATATTTTCAACTATGGGCTGAATACATAGTTTGGCTATTTTATACTCACTTAATTCCTCTTCTACATCTATCGTGTACTGGAGATTGGGAAGCTTGGAAGCTTGCAGCCGCATATAAATGTCAACATAGTGGAATTCTTCGTACACAGGGACCAGTGTATCTTTATTCTTAATGTTCCATCTGAAAAATTCACTCAAATCATATAACATATCCGATAACTGCGTATTATTCTGATTTAAAGCATGCATTCGGAATATTTCTAATGTATTGGATAGAAAGTGTGGATTAATTTGAGCTTGTAAGGACTGGATTTCTACATTTTTAGCTTCAATTTCAAATAAATATTGTTGATTAATATAGTCAATTATGCGATCTGACATACTATTAAACGTGTTTTCAATTTCAGTGAACTCATCGATCGTACGTATTTCAATCTGCTCTGTGAAATTACCATGATAAAACTTGCGCATCGCTTTGCGGATGACACTAAGCCTGCTGGCTATTTTCCTCGTTGTATAGACGGAGGCGATGATCGTAAACACGAATAACAGCACAAGCATAGCCCACATTAATTTCCGAATATCATTACTTTCTTTAAACAATTGTGATTTGGATATCCAACTAGAAATCGTTAGATCACCAACCGTGATATCCTGGCTGATTTTAAAATAGCTACTCTGATCCAATTCGTTCTTGGCACGATCCGGATATACAACTTTTCCAAATTGATTCTCCACTTGAATCGCATAAACTTCATCATAATCGGAACCCGCTACTTGACCAACATCAACATTAACGATAAGTGTACCGGCATGACTTGAATCCTCTAAATTATTAATATCATTGATCTTCATGAAAACACTCAATACACCATTCGTCATTTGCGGAACAGCATAAGGTTTATTATTAGGAATAATTTTCATATATTCATTCACTTCAAAGTGATCATATTCAGCGATAAAATCAGCAAAGCCGTTATTTAAGTAACCCGAGTTTTTCATGTAATAAAAGACACGATGATCTTGTTCTCGCACATAAAAAACAGCCGAAACATCGTCTTTTGAATTAGCCATGGACTCAAGGAATTGTTCAATTCGCTTCTTTAAAAGGACATTCTCCGCATCATTCTCAAACTGATATTGAGAGATCCGATCCATCATCGATACGCCTGTATAGTCTCCATTGAAGAAAGAACGCGTCCAACTTTTTAATTCACTGAATTTCGTTTGATACGCGCTCTGCATATTGCCTAACGCCTTATACTGATACTTATACTCACTTGCGACAATTCGCTTCTCGACATGCGTAATAATCATTTGTCCTAATACAAAAACAAGAGATGCAGAAACAATGAGGTGAATGAGCAAGATTCGCACGAACATCGATTGGCTTATCGCTTTGCCTAAACTTTTCAACACTTTTGTAGTCAAGCAGGATGCCTCCATTCATTGGTTGAAAGTTCTAACAGAAAATTCGACAAATCTTGCACTTCTCCTCTAACCTTTGATCGATCCTGCGGTCAAGCCTTCAATAAATTGCTTTTGCATAAGCAGGTAAAAAATGAGCATAGGAAGCGACGCTAAAAACATGAGCGCAAACATCTCTCCCCAACTTGTCGAGAACTGACCCATCGCTTGATAGATCCCTGTTGTAACCGTAGTTCCTTTGAAAGGACCAATAATAATCAACGGATTTAAGAAATCGTTCCAAATAAATACACTTAAAAAAATGAGAACACTCGCTGTACACGGAGCTAGCAGAGGGAAAATAATTGTCCAAAATAGTCGAAGCTGTCCAGCGCCGTCCATTGCTGCCGATTCATCTAGATCGCGTGGAACAGTTTTCATAAACCCTGTATATAAGAAAGCAGCAAACGGTACGTAATACGCAATAAAAAAAGCAATTACACCTGCCATGCTATGCATCAAGCCAAATACGTTCAACACTCGCACAATCGGGATTAAGATAATTTGTGGAGGTATCATAAGTCCAAGCATGAGGAAAAACAGCATCCCTCTCGAGAACTTCGTATCTTGTCTAGCGATGTAATACGAGATCATGGATGAACTCACGACAATGAGTGCGATCGAGATGGAAGTAATTAATGTACTATTCCATAGACTTTTATACAAGACATTTCCTGGCTTTGTCAGCACGTTAATTAAATTATCCCAAATAAAAGGCTGCGGTAAACTCAGCGGATTCGCCATAATTTGCTTCAATGGTTTGAAAATATTCACAAGTGCAATATAGAACGGCATGAAAAATAAAATAGATAACGCAATAGTAAAGGTTAATCGGATCGATCTTACCATTAGTGCTGTACCTCCCTCGTCCTCAAGAACGTTGCGGAAACGACCGAGAACAGTCCAATAATGATGAAAAGTACGACGGACATGCTAGAACCGTAACCCATTTCATTTTTCACAAATCCTGTATGGATGATGGTATAAGCTAAGGTTTCCGTTGCATTACCTGGGCCTCCCCCCGTCAGGACAGCGATCTGATCGTAGACTTTGAACATCGTAATTAATAACATAATGACATTTATCGTGACCCCAGGTGCTAACATCGGGAATGTGATATGGATGAATTTATCCCATTTATTACATCCGTCAATTTCTGCAGCTTCGTATAAATCTTGAGGTATGCTTGTAAGTGTTGCCAAGTAAATAACCACACAGAAGCCTAGCATCTGCCAAATAATAACGACCGCCACTGAGAAAAGCGCAATATGTGGATCGGCGAGCCAGCTTTTCTTGAGAAATCCGAGATGCAACATATCCAGAATTTTATTTAGAATACCATTGTCCGTTAAAATAATGGACCAGATAAATCCCACAATGACAGCACTGAAAATTTGCGGTGCGAAAAACATCGAACGTAAATAATAGTACAGACGTCCTTTGTAATTCAGCATCAGCGCAATCAGGATCCCTAGTAAATTGCAGACTAAAGTCACAAGGAGCGCCATGAATATCGTATTTCGAACCGCATGCCAGAAATTGCTATCCTTGAACAATGAGATATAGTTGTCAAAACCGATGAACTGCCAGTTAGGAAACAACGGGTTTAAATTCGTGAAGCTATAAAAAATACACAAAATAATTGGGACAATAACAAAGACCGTATACATGAGTAATCCGTGTGAACCAAATAAAAGGAAAGAGCTAATCTGTTTTTTGTTCATTGTTCCACCCCATATTCCAATACGAAAGAGGTCTAACTTCACGATAGACCTCTTTGTTGGATTTTTGTCTTGTATCCTGATACTTATTTTTTGGATCTGCTTGCTGTATCGTCCCAAAGCTTGTCTAGCTTAGCTAGCTCTTCGTCTACTTTTCCACCCATAATCAGGTTTTGAGCCATTTTGTCAAAAGCATCCTTAATTCCAGGCAATAGGGCATCATCACCAGCTTCTACCCCAAAGGAGTTTGTTCCTTTATATTGGGACAGTTGCTTTAATTGCTCATCAAACAATGGAGCTCCTTTAAACGGAACTTCTTTAACAAGGGATGGGATCGAACCGTCTGCTTTCATAAACTCAGCCATGATCTCTGGATCAGAAGCGAATTCAGAAGCGAAAATTTGAGCTTCTTTCGGATATTTCGTTTTCGCGCTCACAGACGTTCCGCCACCTGTAAATACTGGCAACGTTGGTTCGCCGCTTGTTGGAGGTACTGGGAACGTGCCAACTTCGAAATCTTTTTTACTATTCGCATCAGAGGACAAGTACCAGCTACCCATTGGATACATAGCCGCTTTTCCTTTAAACCATTCTTCTTCTAATTGACCATAGTTCAAACTTAAGCCATTCTCATTAAAATATTTCTTATCAATCGCATCTTTCCATTTGGTTACTGCGTTCTTGAAGTCTGGATCGGAGAATTTCACTTCGCCTTTCTTACGTTTCGCTACCCAGTCCGGCGTTTTCCCATAAACATCTTGGCTGACGATCGATACAAGCAAGAATGTCGTTGACCATGGGTCTTTACCGCCACCTAGCAAGAATGGTGTATAGCCAGCTTTCTTCACCTTCTCAGAAACATCCATAAATTCTGCCCATGTTTTAGGAGGTGTAACCCCAACGGAAGCGAAGATTTTTTTATTGTAGTAAATCGTTGGATATACTTGCGTATTCCATGGCAGTTGATATTGCTTACCGTCGATAACGTTTGCTTTCGGATTTTTGAAAGGTTTTACATATTCATCTTCAAAAGGCAGCATCGCTTTGGCACTTACAAACTCCGCAGGATTGACTGAGATCATGACATCAGGGAAATCACCCGTAGCTAAGAGCTGTTTCGCATACTTCACGCGATCTACGTCCGGAGAGACAATCTTTTTGATTTTAATCTCAGGATGCCTGTCCGTTACTTTCTTAATGGCGTTGTCCCATAGTTGCGAAGTCAAGTTCGGTGTTTCAAATACAAGGAAAGATAATTCCACTGGTGTTTTTGCCGCTGTCGTTGTTGCGGGCTTGGCCGCATCTGTCGCTTTCGCTGTTGAAGTGGCTGTGGACTCTGTCGCTTTCGATCCACACCCTACCATGCTCAACGTAAGTGCTGTTGTTAACATTAGACCTGCTACTTTTTTCATTGATACCCCTCCATATCGTTTGCTTGCTACATCTTTTATTCTAAACGAAGCGAAATTTATTAAAACTTTAAAAAGTTAGAACGAACTAGAATAATTAGGGAACCGAAGATCATTATATAAGTATTGCCTTGTTATCCAAAACAAATAAAGAACCCAACGAAATCTCGTTGGGTTCTTCTTTATTATTTTTAAAGCAACTTTAGTTTATAGTTTCATGATTTAAAAAACGCCTCATTCCAATCCCCAAACGCTCATACTGCTCACGCGGAGCATCGTGTTCTTCCATGATCCTGCACATATGCGCGAGCATCCTCTCTTCAATGAATGGCTCCTTGATAGGTGTCATCTGCAAGGGATCCTGATGAAGATCGAAAAGCATTGTATCCAGAACCTTGCTTCGAGGCAATGTCCTTTTCACCTTCAACGTCTGAAGCCCCTTCGTAAACGTAAAAGGTTCCGCCAGCTCTACGTTCTCCAAATCACGCACACTGAAACGACTTCGCATATGCATAGGCATGAGCGTATATTCGTATAACGGCTCATTATCAGCCTCAGCAGGCCCGCGCATATAGACGTAACGGCCGTCAGTGCAGTTCACATGTCCACCATGGATGCCAAACAAAGCTGCCTCTCTCACATGCTCGTCGCAGGCAATCGTTCGATTTAGCGGCTTTCCTTGCATATCCGCTGGAATCGCAGCGCCGAAAAAATCAAGAAGCGTGGGTGCCATGTCGATCATTTGTACGAGGCTCTGCCTTCGTTCCCCTCGAACTTGCGCTCGCGGATCCCAGATAAACAAAGGTGTCCTAGCAATCTCGTTATAAAAGGGTTGAATGGACTTCGCCCACCAATCATGCTCACCCAGCAGAAAACCATGATCAGTATTAACGATTAACATGGTGTCCTTCCACAGATCACACTCATCCATGAGATCGAGTACTTTCCCAAGATGAGCATCGCACATGCTAAGTAAGGCAGCATATTCAAATCTGCAATGCTCTACTTCCTCCTTGGTTTCTTGGACTTGTCTGTAGAGCGGCCAATCGAAATGTTTTCCTGTATAATCGTGCGGATACAAATCTCGATACTTTTGCGGTGCGTGAAACGGCTCATGCGGATCAAACGTCTCCAGTTGTAGAAACCACCGATCTTCTTGATGATTGGTACGGATAAACTCACATCCGGCGGCAAAGGTTCGAGCCTGAGGAAAATCCGCTTCCTCCTTGATGTACTGACGGTTAATCCAGTCCTGCCGCACCAAGGGCCCGTGGTTGTCACCCGTTGCAAGAGTTGGGATTTCAGGAGATCGTACATGTCCTTTCCACAGATCGCCTTCCTGACCACGAATGAACTCATAGCTCTGATAGCGATTATGATAGGTGGCCCCACCGTCTTCCCAATAATGCTGATGGTCGGTAACGAGATGCGTGTAAACACCAATTTCCCGCAGCAGCTCTGGCAGTGAATCATCGAATGGCTCTAGCGGACTCCAACCGCGATGCATAAAATTGTATCTGCCCGTATGAAGATCCCTTCGTGCTGGCATACACGGCATACTACCGACAAAGCTATAATCGAACGTGACCGTCCTTTCTGCTAGCCGCTGAAAATTAGGCGCATGGATCCACTCGCATCCATATGGCGGTAGCATATGCCGGTTCAACGTATCGAACATAACCATAATCGCTTTCATGGCATATCTCTCCCTTACTTACCCATCAGTTTCTGTGCGCGATCATAGAACTGCTGGTAGCCTAATACGTATTTGTCTACATTCAACTTTTTCAGCTTCTCCAGATGATCTTTCCATCCTGCCTCATCGATTCCTTTCATAACGGATTGTGCAAGGAAATTAGCTAAGTACGTGTTGATCTCTGTCGCCATCGTCGTTCTTTCTTTTAATACTTCGGCGGTATCCTGTCCCATCGGAATCACTTCCTTTTTGAGATAAGGCGTATACAGTGTCTGCTTTTTCTTGACTTTCACGTCTCGAGGATCAGTGACATTGAGTTTAGCATTGTCCTCATCTGTGAGTAGATAGAATCCATTCATACCTGGGGATTGCGTATGTCTCAACTCAGCGAAGTTATTGTATCCGCTCGGAAGCTTCGAAACCTTTTCCCACTTATCGCCTTGCACTTTGTTCCAAACGACACTTTCTGGCCCGAAGGAAAACAGCATCCGCTGCTCAAAACTAGCATTAAAATACTCGTATAAGCGGACAAGCGCTTCAGGGTTTTTCGTCTTCTTATTGATGACAAAAGAATCGTAGTTAAAGTCACCTGGGACTTTATTCCCCATCGCAGTAATGTTTCCGTTCTTATCCTTCATAGGAAGAATATCGACATAATCTTGGGTTTTGTCCGTTCCGACAACAATATCGTCATAGCCATGATGATTAAAGAACCCAAGGATGCCCTTCTTCCCCTTCGCAACATAATCGGCATTTTTCTGTACAAAACCGTCTGGATCCAGTAATCCTTCTTTATATAATTTATTCAAATAGAGTAAATAGTCGTAATATCTCGGATCGGAAGGCACGAAGATGACTTTACTTTTTTCCACCATCGCGTTCGTCAACCCATCATTCACCAAACCGAAGTTCCAAAGCATCGGATCTAGCCCATAACTTTGCTCATTGTAAAAGCTGTAAGGAATCTCATCCTGCTTCCCATTCCCGTTAGGATCCTTTTCCTTAAAAGCCTTTAACACCTGATACAGCTCATCTGTTGTCGTCGGTGCTTTCAAATTCAGTTTATCCAACCAAACCTGATTGACTGAAAAAGCAACATTGGCATAATTACCAGTCGTCTGCAAGAGTGGCAAGCTATAGATGTTCCCATCAGGAAGTTTACCCGCAATTTTATATTCAGGATGCTGGGTATACAGCTTTGCTAATTATAGGATGAAAGCGCCAACATAGGTATGGAAGGGACTCAGCAGAATTTGTAATAAACTCAGAAATCGTCAAGTGCATGTAACCAGATCTTCACTTAATTCCAGTCGCTAATTTTATATAAAAAAACCTGCCAGATCGACAGGTTATCGCTACTTACATGTGAGACATTGATAAGATATGATCTAAGCAAGACTTAGGTTTTTTTCCTAGTATTAGATGGTTCCCATCTGTATAGCCTTCTTCTCTCCCGTTCAGCTCGTGTATCAATCTACTTCTCCATAATTGAATATCATCTTGATATTCTTTAGACCTTATTGCATTCTTGATCTCCTTAGAATCACTCTCAAGATCAAAATACTGCTCCTCTCCCGTTTGAGAGTACCAAATATATTTTCGCTTCCCATCCGTAACAAAATGATAGGACAACTCACCATATTCATGCTCACCATGAATATAAGATCTCCAGTCCGCTGCGTTGGCTTCCTTCACGATTGGAAGTACACTGAAGCCATCAACGGAATCTGGTATTTTCACACTTGCTGCATCTAGCAAAGTCGGCATGATATCACGCAGCTCAACAACGTGGTCAACCATTTTCCCCTTTGCAACCTGTAGTTTTCCTGTAGGATCATTAATAATAAATGGAATCTTGGCGCTACCTTCGTAAGCAAGCCGCTTCTGATAAAGTCGGTGATCCCCATTAAATCCCCATGATCAGAAACAAATAAGATAATCGTATTTTGACTTACACCAAACTCGAATAGTGCATTACGCAACCGTCCGATCTGATTGTCTATATGCGTGATTAACGCATAGTAAGCAGCAAGTGATTTTTGGCGCATTCTATCTTGGACAATTCCTCTTTTAGTTGTTGGATTCATCCCTTCTTTAAGGGGATCCTCCTGCATCGCCCAATCACCTATTGACGGTTCCGGCAACTCTATTCCGTCATAGATATCGAGGAACGCCTGCGGCGGATCCAGAGGAGAATGCGGACGTACAAAAGAAGTCCATAAAAAGAAGGGTTTGCTCGGATCTCTTCTACGTAAGAAATCAATCGATTGCGTAACAGCCCAGTTCGTTGGATGAAGCGATTCATCCAGATGCCAAGGTCTAGCCACAGTCGATGAGTTACAGTCGAGTCCATGATCCATAATGTCTTGATGATAACCGGCTCTCTCCTTCAACCATGGCAGGTAATCATCAGTTTGATCCCACCACTGCAACGCGGTGGATTGGGAACGATCTCGGTTATAGTGCATGTACCCATCATGCAGCAAAATGTTATGAAAACCGCACAAATTACGTGTCGGGTATACGTGCATTTTGCCAACACACTGCGTGTGGTAGCCTGCATTAGCCAGCTCGCCTGGCAATGTATGTTCATACTTCCATGGAATCTTGTCCGCGTAACCTACTCGGCCATGATGTTTAGGTTCCATGCCTGTAATGATCGATGCTCTAGCAGGTACGCAAGATGGCGTTGCTGTATAGGCATTTGTAAATGTCACACCGGTGCGAGCTAATTCGTCTAAATTAGGCGTTTGAATGACAGGATGACCTAAATAGTGCAGACAATCTCCACGCATCTGGTCGACCGAAATCATCAAAATATTAGGTCTAGTCGTCATATTGTCACCTCTAGTATTTAACAAATATCCTTTGAATATAATTTCTCCCTATTCCACATTAAAAAGTCACAGGCGAAAAACAGAAAACCCACCTCCTCTTACAGAGAAAAGGTGAGTTTCCGTTCAGGAATGAAATATATTTATTTTAGACGATCGATTACATCGAGAAGCAGATTGGCGAATGCTCCGGAAATGGCTTTATTTGTTTGAGCACTAATCTCGTGACCCAAAGCATGAAGGACATTCGGATCGCCATTCTGAATGTTCGAAATTTCATCTAATAAACTGGTTTGTATGCCTTTTTTCGTAATCCAACCTTTGTCATATCCGTAATTAACCATTTCATCCAAGTGATATAAGTCCATGTTCACTTGAAAAACAAATTGTTCTACGGTTTGGTTACCTGCATTGTCATAAGCAGTAACTTCATAAATGTGCGTCCCCTCAGCTAGCGAGAAGGGCTCCAATACAAGTGAGGAAGTTACGATAACACCATCCAATTTGGCTTCAGAGTTCTGAAGGCCGCTTAAGGAATCAGTCACAGAATAATTCAGTAGAATCGTATCCGTTTGATATACGGATGCTGTTACGGATGTCTGAATAACAGGCATTGATTTATCCAACTTCACTGTCACGGACTTTACTTCTTCTGTATTTCCGATGCCGTCTACGCTGTAATACTGAATCGAATGAATGCCGTCTTCTTCGATCTTAACCTCATTGCCTTCTATATAGGTGCCACCATCAACATTATAGAATGTTTTGGAAACCCCACTTTCCATGTCTGTAGCAGTTAGCTGGATAGTTTGATCCGTATGCTGCCAGTCTAATCTAGCATTATCGGTTGTAACTGGAGGTGTTATATCTCTAAAAGTTCCCTTATAGACTTGGACTTCAGCAAGATTAAGCGCGTTAGTTCCTTCCAATTGAATTCGTACATAACGCCCGTATTTGCCTACGTTTATTTTGGTTGGACTACCCGCTATTTGGGTTTGATACGAAGACCAAACGCCAGGTTGTGCAAGCGTCGCGTTAAGTGTATTACTAGTAAACGGCGTATTGGATACTAAAACATAGTAATGACTAAGACGTGCAGAACAACAGTCTGTCCTGTTCCAAACATTAATTTGTTCAATGGGTTGACTAGTACCAAGATCAACCTGCCACCAAGGTTGAACTGAAGTTTCTGGCGTATGGGTCACCGAACCGTTTGCCCAAACACCGCTTGTATTTCCATCAACTGCACGCCCCGGTTCACCCCCATATGCCGTAATTGACTGTGTGGCGGGCATACCCAACGCAATATTGGGATCCGGAATCAAAACCTCCTGAATAAAGTCTTGAGTTGTATTTTCAGTTAACCATGTGGCTGTAATTGTATACTGACCGGTCTTTGCGCCAATTGGGACGGTCAAGTTTGCATTCGTCTGATATTTTTCACCAGATTTAAGCTGTGGAATTGAGAAATTGGAAGGTGTAGCTGTCCACCCCTGCGGCCCCGACAGAAGTAGTGTACCGGTCGGAACTGGCTCGCTGTCCAAATTTTCTACTGTTATCGAAACCGGTATTACATCACCAGGGTTCACCTTGCTTGGTGCGTCGATTCGTGCTTTGTTTAGTATCAAACCAGAACCATTATATGCACCACGATTCGGTACTTCAGTTGCGGAAACTGGATTTCCCCAGTAATCCTTACCACCGTTATTGGTAATAAGACGACCTGAGCCAATCGAAGGAGAATTCGCAGCTAATTTGTATCCATTTACCGTGTTGCGCCCGATACTACCACTTCCTGGACTTATGAGCATTGGATCCGATGTTAGTTTGTGAGGATCGCTTGGTTCACCGGACTTGTGCACACCGTAAATCGTATTGGAGTCAAAGACGATCTCATTTGTAAATGTGTTCATTCCGACCCAGTTTCCAGAGCCATTCATATTAAAGATATTATTGTATAAATAGGCGCTGGCAGGGCTGCCGCTATAATCGTTGGCAAACACCGGACTTGTTGTTGAACCCACAGGTAAATACATCGTGTTGTTATAAATAATGGAATCTTTCGACGGACCTGCAAATTGGAACAATCTCGTTTTGTCGTTCTGGCTAATGTTGTAACGGACTATCCCATTCGTTGTTGTTTGTCCCCGACTACCATCTGTCGCAAACAACATGAACCCGCCTTCATTATCATGGCTATAATTGTATTGAAAAATAGTTCCGTCTTGAGCCCAATCGATATCGAACGCCTGTCCGTCGAACGTCGTTCTTGTTAAATAACCTTCATTATATTGAAATACGGTATTATCTGAATCAAAAGCCCAAAATGCAACATTAAATGTGTTCGACCGCTTATTTGCATTGGAAACAACGTTGTATTCCACTAACGCGTGATCCGTGATTCTAGGTACAATACCGTCGCCTCCGAGATCAGACAATTGGTTATTACGAATAACCACATTGGTCGAAGGATCCCAAGGTCCAACACCTGTTGTAATGCCGAGTCTGTTATTCCAAGATGATATCGTCACGATTCCGCTGCGATCAACTGCCTCAATCTTGTTGCCTTCGATCAATATGTCATTCCATCTTGTGCTCGTAACATTACCAAGTACTTGTATGGAGATACCGCCAGTAATTTTATTGTTATTATCACCTTTGACATTATGTACATAGAGATTTCGAATATACACATGCTTAGCTGTTCCGATGTCCATCGCCACAATTTGTACACCCAATCGATTTCCCTCTGTAGCAGCTGTATTAGTAATCTCTAGGTTATTGATTTCCCAATACTGCTGATTGAACAAATATACCGCACCCGCACTCAAGCCTTGAGCATCTGCCGAAACACCGTTTCCGTTAATGATCGGTTTGACGGTACCCCCAAACATATCAATTATGATAGGACTTTCGCTTGTTCCCGATCCCAACGGGTGGAGTTGGCCGTTCCACACGCCACCTGACTTGAACAAGATACGGTCACCAGGAGCAAAAGTAAAAGAGTTCAACTTTGCTAACGATTTCCATGCTGTCAAAGGACTAGTCCCGTCATAGTTATCATTTCCGTTAAACGAATCAACATAGTAATTAATACCCGAAGTTGCTAAGTTTGCTGAATTTGCTGAAACGATTGATTCATTAGCGGAAACATTAAATCCACTTCCACTTAATAAAAGAAAGGTAAACAAAAATAAGATAATAGCTTTTCTCATGGAATATTTCTCCTTTTCTAAAATCATAATCTGTGGCTTAGTAAGCGCTTACGGGTTGATTATAAGTGTTATGAAATGTACTAAGATATACCAATATTTACTTAAAATTAACATTTTCGTTGCAATATCATGTTTTCAGTGCGAAATTAGCAATTTCAAACCATTCGTAAACTTCGAAAAATAACGATCAAAATTGTCATTAAGTTCGACATTCGCCTCTTTGATCATTTGCTCCAATTTGAGTTCGTATTGGCGGTCGACATAAATCCTTTGTACTTGATTTCTTACATCTTCAAGCGGGAGTACTCCGCCTTCTTTTTTCTCTAAACATTTCACGATTACCCATTCATTCTGATCTTCCAACACTTGACTACTTTCTCCAACTTCAAGCTTAGACACGGTTTCAAGCAATTTAGCAAATACTTCCGAGTCGGTTCGGCTCGTTCGTTCATTAAAAACTTGCTCCTCCGCCTTTCCATCATTACTTTTTACAAAGGACGCAGTTTTCTCTATGCTTTCGCCGTTTTGCAGCATTGTTTGAATCTGTTTCATTTTCTCCTTACCTGACTTGTCATTTTTAGAAATCGACATTTTGTAGATTCGTATAGAATCAGGACGCCGGTAATTCTCCCTTGTCTCGTTGTACACTTCCTTAAGTGTATTTTCGTCCGGTAAAAATTCCGTTTTAATCAGTTCGTCTTTCAAACTTGTCTGCATATTTGTAAATTCGTAATCAAAATACCCCTTCTCATCATATTGGACGGGACCATAAATAGCCTGTTTTTGCTCAACCGCTTTCTTCCTTCTTAGGTTTTCGTTGGTCCATCGTTCCAGGAAATTATGATATGCCGGTTTTTGAAAAACCTTCTCTTTTTCAGCCCACAGTTGCTGCAGTTTAACCTTTACTAATGACTTCAATGTATTTTCTTTCAACATTTCAAGAGGCGTTGAATCCTTAAATCGGGTATTCCAAAATTCTGGTGTGGCCGTGTCGATATTAGAAACTTGTGAAAATTGTAGAATAACATTTGATCGTTCCTGACCACTAATTAGCATTAATTCCCTATATTCGATTCGGGCGCCATTAACTTGACCCACTAATGTATCATCCTTGATGGATGAAGCCGAAGACGAACAAGCTGCACAAACGACAAGCATTGCACTAACAATCCCGATCCTTAGGAACAGAAGATATTTTCTATTATTCATTGTTGGCGCCTCCTTATTCCACATAACAAAGTCATAAGCGAAAAAGAGGAAACCCACCCCTTTACAGAGAAAGATGAGTTTCCGTTCAAGTAAGAACAACATCTATTGGAGACGATCGATTGCATCGAGAAGTAAATTAGCAAATGCTTCGGAAATAGATTTATTTGTTTGAGCACTAATCTCGTGACCCAAAGAATTAAGGACATCCAGATCGCCAGTCTGAATCTTTGAAATTTTATCTAGTAAACTGTTTTGTATGCCTTTTTTCGTAATCCAACCTTTGTCATATCCGTAATTAACCATTTCATCCAAGTGATATATGTCCATGGTTACTTGGAATACAAACTGTTCTACGGTTTGGTTACCTGCGTTGTCATAGGCAGCAACTTCATATAGGTGTGTCCCCTCAGCTAGCGAGAAGGGCTCCAATACAAGTGAGGACGTTACGATAACACCATCCAATTTGGCTTCAGAATCCTGAAGGCCGCTTGAGGAATCAGTCACAGAATAATCCAGTAGAATCGTTTCCGTTTGATATACGGATGCTGTTACGGATGTCTGAATAACAGGACTTGATTTATCCAACTTCACTGTCACGGACTTTACTTCTTCTTTATTTCCGGCGCCGTCTACGCTGTAATACTGAATCGAATGAATACCGTCTTCTTCGATCTTTACTTCATTGCCTTGTGTATAGCTTCCTCCATTAACACGATAGTAGGTTTTGAAAACCCCACTCTCCATGTCTGTAGCAGTTAGCTGGATAGTTTGATCAGTATGCTGCCAGTCTGATCTAGTATTATCCGTTGTAACCGGGGGTGTTATGTCTCTAAAAGTCCCTTTGAAGACTTGGACTTCTGCAAGACTAAGCGCGTCAGTAGCTTCCAATTGAATTCGTACATAACGTCCGTATTTGCCTACGTTTATTTTGGTTGGACTACCCGCTATTTGGGTTTGATACGAAGACCAAACGCCAGGTTGATCAAGCGTCGCGCCAAGTGAATTACTAACAAACGGCGTATTAGAAACTAAAACATAGTAATGACTAAGACGTGCAGAACAACAGTCTGTCCTGTTCCAAACTGCAATTTGATCAATAGGTTGACTAGTACCTAAATCAACCTGCCACCAAGGCTGAACCGAGGTTTCTGGCGTATGCGTCACTGAACCATTTGCCCAAACACCGCTTGTTTTTCCATCAACTGCACGCTCTGGTATTCCCCCATAGGCGGTAATTGACTGTGTGGCAGGCATACCCAACGCAATATTGGGATCCGGAATCACAACCGCTCGAATTGCGTTTTGAGTCGTATGATCTGTTAACCAGGCGGCTGAAATTGTATACTGACCGGCCTTTGCGCTAACGGGAACATTTAAGTTCGCATTTATCTGATAGGTTTCACCAGATTCTAGCTGCGGAATTGCAATATTTGCAGGTGTAACCGTCCACCCCTGAGGCCCCGACACATGTAACGTACTGTTCGGAATTAGCTCACTGTTCCCATTTTCTACTGTAATAGAAACGGGCACTACAATACCTGGGTCCACGATGCTAGGTGCATCGATTCGTACTTTATTTACTTTTAAACCAGGGCCGTTATACGCCCCGCGATTAGGCGTCGCCGTATTGGAGACAGCATTCCCCCAATAATCGGAACCGCCGTTATTCGCCATGACCGTTCCTGAACCCAAGGCAGGTGAGCCCATTTGAAGTTTGTATCCGTCCGTTGTAAGACGTCCAATACCCCCGGTTCCTGGACTTATGAGCAGCGGATCTGTGGTCAACTTATGTGCATCGTTCGGCTCTCCAGTTGCGTGTACACCATAGAACGTATTGTAATCGAAATTTAATGTGGTGAAGACATTAAGTCCTGTCCAAGCACCACTACCTAACAAATAAAAAATATTGTTATAGAAGTACGAACTAACTGGATTCCCACCATTCCATGCTGCTGCAACAACTGGACTTGTTGTTGAACCGGGAGGCAGGTATAACGTATTGTTATAAATTTGCATATTCGTACTTGGTCCAGCGATTTGAAACAATCTTGTTTTATCGTTTTGACTAATATTATATCTGACAATTCCGTTTGTCGTTGTCGGCCCCCTAGAACCATCTGTGGCAAAGGTAATGAAGCCGCCCTCATTGTCATGACTGTAATTGTACTGGAAGATCGTCCCATCTTGCGCCCAATCCACATCATACCCTTGCCCATCCAAAGTCGTCCGTGTCAAATAGGCCTCATTATACTGAAAAATCGTATTGTCAGCATCAAATGCCCAAATGGCTACATTGGCTACACCAGAGCGAACACTAGCATCATGAACAACGTTGTACTGTACGACGGCTGCATCCGTTACCCTTGGCACAATGCCATCACCACCAAGATCGGAAACGTTATTATTTTGAATGATGACATTCGTAGAGGCATACCAATCGCCTGAACAAGTTGTAATTTGAAGTCGGTTGCACCAACTAGAATTGGTTACAATTCCGCTGCGGTCTACAGAGGTAATCGTATTTCCGTCAATTAACACGTCATTCCACTTTGTTTGAACGGTTCTTCCCATAACCAGAATAGCGATACCACCTGTTATTTTGTTAGCATTATCCCCTTTAACATGATGAATATATAAATTTTTAAGATAAACATGATTCGCCGTCCCGAAATCCTGTGCGACAACCTGAACACCTAGTCGATTCCCTGCCGTTGTGCTATTATTCGTAATTTCTAAATTGTTAATTTCCCAGTACTCCTGGTTAATCAAATATACAGTTCCAGCCGATAAGCCATTGGCATCACCCGTCACATTCCCATTAATGAGAGGTTTACTTGTTCCTCCATAACTATTAATGATAATTGGGTTACCTTCGGTCCCCGATCCCTTTGGAGCCAATTGTCCCGTCCAACTTGAACCCGACTTTAATAAAATCTGATCTCCTGGCGCAAAAGTGGTCGAATTCACTTTACTTAAGCTTTGCCAAGGTGTGGTTGGATCAAGACCATCGTTACTGTCACTTCCGGTAAGTGAATCAACATAATATTGAGTACCCGACGTTGCTGAATTTGCTGAAACGATTGATCCATTAGCGGAAACACAAATTCCACTTGTTAAAAGAACAGTAATCCATAATAAGATAACAGCTTTCTTCATGGCATATTTCCCCTTTCCTACGATCCTAGTTTGTCACACAGTAAGCGTTTACGGATTGATTATAGGTCGTTTTAAAGGTGTTAAGATATACCAATGTTTCTTCAAAAGTAACATTTTCTTTGCATTCTCATGTTTAAACTGTGAAATCAACTCTTTTCTGACAGCCAAGTTACAGATCTGCGCAGGTCGCTTTAAAAATAGCCACCACACATTTTTATGGGTGGTGGCTATTTTATGTATCGCTAATGAGATATTATGATTTCATTCTCCAATAGGAATAACCATGTTCCATGTGTTACGGCCTCCGAAATTTCCATTTCCATCAGTCGTAGCTGCAAACAAGTGCGTTGGTTTACCATCTTGAAACCAGAGAAACGGTCTTTCAAAATTACCCATATTTCTTGTCGTTCCGTCATCCCAAGTGATGAGCCGTGAATACGCTTTTGGCTCATCGGCAATTTTCCAGCTCAATCCATTCCGTGAATATGCATGAATGCCGCCGTGCTTTTCGCCGCCAACGTTCCCGTTCATATCTTTTGCGATCATCTCATAACCGTCTTCTGTTTTCCAGATGAAGGGATCCTCAAGATGAATGTCTGATGGTGGGAAAATTGCTTCTTCGCACATCGCATGATAGGGCCCCATGTAATGATCTGCCCAAGCCGCTCCAAGTGCCATATCACTGAATGCATGACCTTTGTAAGCTCTGGATTTATAGATGAGAAGGACTGAGCCATCTTCATGTACACAAGGAGCCGGATTTGAGGTAAGGTAGCTGTCAAATTTGCCTGGACGTACGCCTAATATCGGTGAATCCAGTCTCTCCCATGGTCCTTCGACATGATCCGCAACCGCCAATCCAATCCGCTTGTTAGCTCTGGCTACAATACAACGGGCATCATCTAGACCGTATTCTTCACCTGGTTTTACATCCGGAAACGGGTAGGTTGTACCCATGTAATACAAGAGATATTTGCCTTCATGTTTCACGATATGAGGATTATGCGTGCTGCGCCCGTCCCAATATTCTGCACCTCTCGCAGGCAGTACAACTTCCGCAAATCGATAAGGGCCTTCCGGCGTATCGGATACGGCTCTTACTACTTCCGAATGAACCAACCAGCCGGGATGCATGGGCAGATATTTGGGCCAACGAGAAGCGAACATATGAAAGTGTCCGTCTTCACCTTGGACGACCGAGCCACACCAAATCCAATATCCTTCCATTTGGAACCCACCGCTCGTTGGAGCTGGAAGCAACCGTTCATATAAGCTTTTTGCCATCAGTCTTTTCACTCCATTCGCTCCTGATTTAGTCGGACTTCTCGCCTTTATCCGGTGCAGTTAAGGTTCGCTGGTAAATGGCACCATGCGTACGGATATACGTAAGTCTTTTTTGCTTTTCAAATGAATAGCCAGCTTCTTCTCGGGTACGTTTCTTTCCACATATGCCGGATTGGACCAGTGCGGTTCTTTCCATTGAATCTCAGGATTAGGGGATGTCGGAAGCGGTTTAGCATCCATCAACTCAAAACCAGCGTCCGCTTCTGAACATTCGAGCTGAATCGAAAGATTTTTATTTCCTATGGTTAAGGTAGTCGTATGCCTATCTTCTGAGATCTCTACCACTGCTTGACTATTAATATGCATAAACCACCAGATTTCACCCATATCTTTCAGTTGAATGTGATCGCTCACCCTTACCTGCTGGCGATGATTTAGCAGCTCGATCTTACGCTCAACGCGGTCAGCATCATCCGCATAAGCACTTGTGATATCTAGGACTGCCCAGCAATCCGTCGGTGTTGATTGAAACTCTACAATAGTTCCTTTTGCTAACGGGTACTGGTCCGGATTGGCTTGCGTCTCATCCCTAACTGGCCTAGGGTTTATGACCAGCGTATTATGTCCTTCCGCCCGTTTCTTGTAATAACGCCATCTAGTCCCATTGGGAGTCATATTCCAGAAATCAGGCCACCTTCGGTTTCCTTCACCGTTATCCTGGATCCAGCGCTCACCAAGCGCATCCACTACAAATGTGCCCATATCCAACTCACCATGAGGAGCTTGATTATCGCCGGCTTTGACTCCGACAAACAAGGCATTTTCATCGTCCCATGCACTCCGCATTGTAGCTACTTCCATACCGCGATAGTACTTATCTAATGGAAGGGCTTCCGATTCGGTTAAGAGATGTTGGGGATTAAACCAAAGTAACTCCATTGGATTCATAAATGGGTTTACGGCTTTCTGGGCTTTGTCAGCCCGCCACCGAGTTAATTGCGGTAGGTTAAACTTGTTCGCCAACCAGTACATCCCTTCATTATCACGCTTATTGAGGTCCGTAAAACAGTCTGCAAAGTTAAAAAACTGGCCTGAAGGTCCATACATGTAGATAGGGAAAAAACCAGTGTCTCTGATTCCTTCATAGTCAGCGAAATTATGGGAATCGCTTCCAATCGCCGTATCAAGCGCTGCCAAAGGACGGGATAACATAACCCAGGTATATATCCAATAAGCAACGCCTTCGTTCCAGCCTCCGTCCTTGGCAAAACTGGCAAGTGCAGCAGGCATGAAGTGAAAAGCACCTTTCAGCACTTCATCCGCAATGGCAGGTTCATATTCGCCAACGGCAAGAGCTCCCATAATTACACCTCCATTACAAACTAAGTTCCAGTTATTCGTTCGTAATGGCCAATCGCTCTGATCATATGGCGCATTAGGCGTATACCGATACACCGTGCGTGCAGGAATCAGTCCTTTATGCACAATTGCATCACGGATTAATTTCCGCTGATCTTCTGTCAAACAATCATAAAACCAGTCATAACCAATTGAACAGCTTATCAAATAAGCTGAAGTATGTAGAAAGAAATCAGGCGTCCAGCTGGGTAGCTGCGACAACTTGCAAAGCTCCTGACAACCACGTTGAGCGTAAATGGCACCTCCATCCAATTTGTACATGAGAGCCAGTGATGTTATCCAAAAAATAGCCGACTCTTCTGTACACTTTTGGCTCGGATCAGTAAGCAGTTGCAATGTTTGTTGTTTCAAGGACTCATACCATATCTTTGCTAAAGAGTCGTTTTGTATCTTTAGCTTCAATTCCTCAAAATCTTCCGAGGTCCCCATTAATCGCGGATGTTCCGCTCGCAATCGTTTCAACCATTCTACTTGCATATTAGTCCTTATCTCCTCTTCCTTCTTGAAGTTTCTGATATTGTTTAGGCGTATGTCCATATTTGTCTTTAAATAATCGAATGAAATGATGGGTTGAGTTGTAGCCTAGTTGAGAAGAAATGTCTTGAACCGAGAGTCTTTCCTCCATTAGAAGTATCATCGCTCTCTTTAATTTCATATCCGTTACATACTCTGTGAAAGTTGAACCGATTACCGTTTTGAATAATTTACTGACGTAGTTTGGAGAAATGTTTAAATGATCAGCAATTAAATCAAGCGAGAGCTGATTACTCATATTTGCTTGAATAAATTGGTTGATTTTCTCCTGTAATTTGGCATCTACTTTTAATTTACCTGTTTGTCCTTTATCTATGACCAACTGTACGATGGGACTCACCCACTCGGGGAACAACTCCATTTTACGTAGTCTGACAAAAGCTTCTTGAATCTCAAAGCCTAGCAGTTGTTCTGATGACATGCCCATTGCATGAATCCTTTTTCGAATTAAGACAACAATATCGTTTAAAACCGATTTACAGTAGTTTACGGTATATAGGTTAGCTGACATATGTACCACTAAGGCTTGCATGGTTTGTTGTAATTGATCATGAGTCCCCTCACGGAGTCCTTCTTCAATTTTCTGAATGTAGGATAGGATAGGTCCGGACTCTTTTCTTTCGGGAATAGACAAGTTTTCATAATGAATGACAGGATCGGAGAGGAGAAATTCATAAGCTAAAGCTTCCTTCGCTTCTCTGAATCCGTCTGCAATTCTTGTTTCAATAACCAGGTTCGGGTTGCTGACACTCAGTGTATACGCCATACTTAATTGCGAATTCAAAATCATCTGCATATGAGAAATTATGGCATCCATATCGACATTTTCATGATAATTGACGATGCCTGAAATATGCTCATCCTCATCTTGAACGGCATACATGCTGCATAAAGGATTCTCCATTTCCAATTCTTGCACAAGATTGTATAGCTTCATAATAACCTGCTCGAAATTCTCATTCTGAGGATGGAGGTGGATGACAAAACAAAACATCCAAGGTCGGTTAATTTGAACCCCTGTCAAATTGGCATTTGGCATCTCTGGCTCGTTAATGATGACATTGCCTGTTAAAAGTTTCATTATATAGGTATGACGAATAACCGGCTTGTTTCTTTCCAAATTCAACTTCAATTCATCAATTTCTGTCCCAATCGGCTTATAGGCCTTCCTTGTTATCCAAGCAGCAACCGCCAAGTTAATCAGGAATAAAATACTGCCCGTAATCAATAGCCAATTCCGGATTTCGATGGATTTACCGAAAAAGGCATCGACCGGTGTAATGGACAAGTAGCGCCAATGATTAATATCAGACAGAGAATACGATATAATGCTGGATTGTCCGTTCACTTTGGTTTTCAAAATTCCTTCATTTTCCTTAGAGCCGAGTAGTTTTTGACGAACATCCATCTCCAGTTGATTCCACAAGACATCGTCATGCGTCCCGGTCATAAATTCTCCATCTTCGGTCACAGCAAATAACGGACTCCCACCCATAAAATTATATTCATTCATCATTCCCCGAATGGCTTCCACATTCAGATTGATCGCGACAACACCAAGCCTGCTGCTTAACGGAGCAAAATAAGGAATACTGCGCACATAAGTAATCATTCTTTTGGCATCTTCAGGATTACCAGATGAATTATTCAACCAGGCTATCATTTTATCCGATTCGTTGAAATCATGAAGCCAGTTTTCTCGGAATCCCAATAAACAACCCGTCGAGGGGAGAAGACAAACATTCGTATCCTGAAACAATATCTGATTACTACGATAGTAAATGTCAATTGAATCTATATAGTTTATCCGGTTTTTAATTTCAAAAATTCGTTTGGACGTCTGCAGGATCTTAGATGAATCCTTCGTAATATCGTGTTGGAGCGGATACACCAATGGCTCATCGCTTTCCAGATCAGAAAAATACAGACTAGGAATGTCAATGACATCTCTTAATACCTTCTGGTCCAAAAAATTTCGAAATTGGGATACCGTTTGCAAATTCAGCTTCGTTAATTCCTTATCATAATTAGTGACAAAATATTGATATAAAACAAAAGTTGGAATAATCGTAATAATGACGACAAGTAAGAGGTTAAAAGCCATAAGACGGATGAATGATTGGTTATTTTGGATGAACAATTTCATGTTAGTATCACTCCTCAGTTGTCACAGATTATACACTGGGAATCTGCGGTGTTCAATCATTTGCAACCTGTTCCCCGTCATTGGATGACCTGCTTACACTCAAATCAATCTGGAAAAACAGGGAGGATATACTCCTCCCTGCATTTAATCGGCTTTATTTACCAACCATTTTATTGTAAGTGTCGGTCCAATCTTTCTCGATCTGATCGCCACCGCCGCTTCTGAACTTCTTAACGAACTCGTCAAACGAGTCAATCGTACTTTCGCCTGTAATAATTTTCAAATACGTTTCGACTTCTAACTTGCCAAGCGTATTCGCATTCTTGGAGAAAGAATCAACAACTGGCATTGGGATCGGTTCATAACCTTTAGTTTTCGTTTTATCCGCAAATTGGAAATTAAATTGATCTTTCTTCTTCACCCATTCGTCAGGTGATTGACCGACACTAAAAATAAAGCGTCCCTTCACTTCGGCCGGCGTCTTCGTATCGCCATCGAGCGTAACGAACTTGCCATTATCCATCTTCCAATCTTTGTCCTTAAGCCCCTGTGTAATTGTCAACCAGTACTCATTATCGGCATAGTCGGCTTCGATCATTTTGAGGACGGTTTCTACTTTACGAGGATCTTTTGTTCCTTTTGTTGTAAATAGGATAGAGTTACCAAATGCTTGCCATTGCGGTGTTCCTGATGCCCCATTTGGTCCTACTGGCGCTTTACCAAATGTATATGTCCCGTTCGGTTGCGATTTCTTGAACTCGATGTACTGTCCGCCACCTTGATCTTGTGGGCTGGCTGGATCCAGTTCATTCCGCCAATGGGCGAACAAGCCCTTACCGGTTAAACCGATTCGGTTATTGAAAAACGCTTGTGAATTTGCCCAATAGCCTGTTGTATTCTCACTAGTCAGGAACTCTGGATCAATCAGTCCTTGCTTATACCATTTTTGCAAGAGCGCAAGCGCATCCTTCATTTCCGGCTGAATGCCGGCAATGACAACCTTACCATCTTTCATCATCGGCACAACGGCCTTTATAGGCTCTTTAACACCAGCTTTAATATCATCCCAGGCCGGACGTCCGAAAGCACCCATAATTGCTGGTATCGCAAAGTCAGACATCCCGTATGTATCTTTTTTGCCATTTCCGTCAGGGTCTTCGTTGCGGAATTTGATTAGAGCTTGCTCTACTTCTTGAATCGTCTCCGGCGTTTTGGTAATCCCGACTTTCTTAAGCCAATCGTCCCGCCAAATAACAGCAGTCGGGTAACTAGAATTTATGTTTGTCGACGGAAGCGCATACAGTTTACCGTTATATTTGCCGAAGTCCCAGGACTGTTTGTAATTGGTATCAATAAACTTAGCATATGTAGGCGCATATTTCCGCACTAAAGCTTCATCAATAGGGGCAGCAACACTTTGATCAATCAGTTTAGGTAATGTGCCTACCAAACTCATGACGTCCGGCATTTCACCAGATGCTAACTTTACATTCAAGCTTTCTTCGCGATTTTGCGCATCCAGGTACCAAACGTTAAATTTCGCGTTAAACTTCTGTTCAACGAGCTTCTGAATCGGATTATTTGCCCCGTCCGCCATTTGTGCATAGGAGTTATGTGCCAAATAATCGATCGTCACCGGCCCTTGACTTGCTGCGGCAGTTGGACTTGCTTTTGGTGTCTCGGAAGCATTGTTGTTTCCACATGCGGCCATTACGCTTGCTGCTAAAGTGGTTGTTACCAAAACCTTCATCATTTTTTTCAACGAAACCATTCCCCCTGTAAATAGATAGTATACACTATGTTAACCCGGTTCATCACCGAGGACTAACCTTTCACCGAACCAATCAAAGCCCCTTGAATGAAATACTTTTGAAGAAACGGGTATATGATGAGAATTGGTAAAATAGCTACGACCAGCACTGCCATTTTGAGCGTATCCGTATTAATCACTTGCCGATTACCGCCAGTCATTTGCTCAATCAATGGATCGCTGCCCGTTATTAAAATGTTTCTCAGCACAAGCTGCAGCACTTGTTTGCTTGCGTCTTGGATATATATCATGCTGTCAAACCAGGCATTCCAATGGTAAACTGCTGCATACAAACCAACTGTTGCAATAATAGGCATGGAGAGCGGCAGTACGATTCGGAACAAAATAAACATTTCGTTAGCACCATCGATTTTGGCAGCTTCCTCTAGACTTTCCGGCAAGGCTGCCAAGAAACTACGAGCGACTAGCAGCATATACGTGCTGATAGCTCCAGGTAGAATAAGAGCCCAAATCGTGTTTAACATCCCGAGGTTTCTTATCAATAAATAAGATGGAATAAGACCGCCTGAGAAAAACATCGTTATTACGATGAAAATCGTCCAAAATTTACGATGAGGCAGATGTTTTTTAGCCAGCGGATACGCCCCCATAAAGGTAAGCAAAATAGTTAGCGTCGTACCTAATAGCGTTCGAATTATCGTATTTTTATAAGCAACCCAAATCGATCCGTTTTGGAATACACCTGCATACCCGCTGAAATCAAATTTTGTTGGGATAAAATGAAAACCGTATTGGTTCACGACTTCAGGCGGGCTTACAGAAATCGTGACTACTTGCATTAGAGGCAGTAGAAACGAGATCGCAGCTAACGTTAATATGAAATAAATCAATCCGACAAATAACCGATCAAATCGAGATAAACGAACTTTCATGCAATCTCTCCTATGTTTCCAAATTAAATAATGCTCTCATCTGTAAAACGCTTAGCCAACTGGTTAGCTGTCAGAACAAGAATGAGCGCCACAACGTTCTTAAACAAACCGACTGCAGCTGCGTAGCTGAAATTCATCTTGGTCAAACCTTCTTTATACGTATACGTAGACAATACTTCACCCACATCAAGTACCTTGGCATTCAGCAAATTAAACACTTGCTCAAAGTCGTCGTTAATGATTGAACCTGTAGCTAAAATGAGCATAATCACAATAACCGGTGCGATAGACGGCAAGGTAATCATCCAAATACGCTGCAACCGATTGATTCCATCCACTTCCGCCGATTCATACATTTCCGGATTAATTCCCGCAATTGCTGCTAGAAATATGATTGTTGAAAAACCAATATTTCTCCATATATCGGAACTTACAAGAATGCTGCGGAACCAACTTGCTTCTGTAATAAAGTATATCGGCTCAAATCCGAAATGGGTCAGCACAATATTGACAGGTCCTCGGCTAGGCGAAAGGAACTCAATAATCAATCCGGATAGTACGACCCAGGAAAGAAAATGCGGCATATAGCTGATCGTTTGAACCATTTTTTTAAACCAACTGTGTACGACTTCATTTAACATAAGCGCTAGTATAATAGGTGCGCTAAATCCAATCAGCAGTTTATAGAAATTAATGATGAGCGTATTTGCAAGCACGGTGAGAAAATATTCACCAGTAAATAAATCTCTAAAATTTTCGAGCCCTACCCAAGGACTTCCCGATACTCCTTCAAGTAATTTGTAATTTTTAAAAGCAATGAGTACACCGTACATCGGTCCGTAGTGAAAAATAGCATAATAAGCAATGACCGGCAAAAGCATTATGAACAAATACTTATTTGTCCAATATTGTTCCAAAATCGTTTTTTCCTTTGACGCCTTATTCATTCTGACGCTTGCTACCTTAAAGTCCATGTCCAAATACTTTTCACCTCAATCAGTCTGCATTTTCAAATTTGTTAGCGGTTGCAACTCCTGATGCCAATCTTAATCAACCCTTTAATCACTTACAATAACAAAATGACGCAAAAAATATCACTAATCTACACTTTCGATGGACTTGTACAAAAATATCATGATCCTGACTAATAACACGATCTGGTGTTGGTTTTATTTGATTGCAAAACAACTCAAAGTCCAGAGTAAATCATTGTTCAATATTAAAAAATCAAAAGCCTTACGTTTTTATCGTAAGGCCTATCTTTATTAAAACCTTCCATCTCGAAATCTCATTACCCGCTTCGCCTGCTCCGCAACCTGCCGGTCATGTGTAATCACAATAATCGTGCACCCTTGTTCATTCAACCGCTTAAAAATATCCATGATCTCTGCGCCAGTCTTCGAATCCAGCGCCCCCGTTGGCTCATCCGCTAGAATGATCGGCGGATCGCCTGCTAACGTGCGCACAATCGCAACGCGCTGCTGCTGTCCGCCAGACAGCTCCGAAGGCATATGCTTCCTTCGATCTATTAAATCCACCGCTTCCAACGCTTTTACAACCATCGGCTCTCTTTGCTTTCTCGTCATCCCCCGATAAATTAGCGGAAGCTTCACAAATCTTCCCCTGTATTGTCGAATTTTTTGAGGTTGTGGACACGAAGCAACGTAATTTTGCTTTGAATCTCTCGTATGACAAAAAGGAAGCTGCTACCACATGGCAAGCTGCTCCCTAACTATTTAACTCCTGTCAATATCGCCCTTGAGCAACGCCGTTCATTAACAAATATATCTCTATTTAATGGTTTTTTCCTGCTGATATATATTTATTAAGTATTCAAGTTCTTGCGAAGTTTTCAACGCCTGCAGTGACATATAACCATACTATTGGCAAACGTCATACATTTCGGTCCTTTTGTGTTCTATTTCCAACCGAATTTGAGTTACGCTTTTCACACAAATCAACCTCCAAGATGAATTTCAATTACTAGACTCTTTTCCATATCTGCTCATCATGGAGTAAACCGGAAATCTAAAAGGACACCCTACCAAGAGCGAAATGCCTCATTGATGGCTAGTCTCTCGTCTAATTGTGGATAACGACCACCGAAACGGGTACTACTAACTGTTGTTATAAATGCTTCTCTTCAAAAATGATTCTCAGTGAGTCATTCACATGTAAAACGTCTATACTACTATCCTTGGGGAAGCCATCCGCTTCTATGGCAATCAGTCTCCACTTACTGGAAATTTGGAGTTTGATGGGCTGGTCGCTTTGCAGCTCATAAATCCAGCGTTTTTCTTGTTCTTCTCTATGCCACTTAATATTGACCTGTCCCTTTACATTGTCAAGCGGCAGCTTTCCTTCCGCAAATTCGAGGCTTCCCGGCTTGGGATTCCAGTAAAAAGAGGATGCATCGCCCGATTCATCTGGTAGTAAGCCAAGCAAGTGCCGTGATAACTGCCAAGTAGGACAGGCGGACCAAGCATGGCAATGGCTCCAACGCGGATCAAAAACCTCAAGTAGCGTGGTTGCACCCAACTCTATCATCCACCCCCAGCAGACCCTATACTGCTCCAGCACAAAATCCGCCTCACCCGCTTCCCATAAGGCATGCAAAGCAAAATGTGAAAAATAAGGAGTTATCAAGCAATTATGATTCGCTGCAGGATGCGAAAGACGTGGAGCCGAGACATCATTGGGAAAACAATGTAGCATATGCTGTTTCACAAAATGTACGGCATTTTTCTTTTGCTCACCATCCAACAGATTCAACCATAGTGCAAGCACAGTCGAATGATATCCCGGGGTAAACGGGCTTTCTTTCAACTCATCATTAGATGCAACAGAATGAGCCATAATACCAGCAGAATTTTTAAAAGTTTGATGGATTAACACTTCCAATGACTCCGCTTGCTCTATTCTACGCTCTGAAGCTGCCCATTCGCCTATTTCTTTTTCCCATAAAGCAAGATCACGTAGTGCGCCAAGCATCATAATATTCAGGGAAACATTAATTTCTCCAGCTTCGATGGAATGTCCCCAATCAATGAAATCCCACCCCTCAAATTCGGTAATTCCTCTTGGACTCATATTTTTCAAAAATAATGCTATTGTTTTCTCTGCCGTATCATAGCATTCAATTAATAAAGCGCGGTCCCCGGTTTTCCAGTAATATCGCATGCACCCACTAACCCACAAAAGCGCATAAGAGCTAAGATATCCATTCTGTCCTGGATACAGCCCGCTAACCATTCCCTCTGGAGATCTGCAATGAGAAGCTTGAAGCAACCCCCTGCGAATCAAGGACAAGTCGCCAAAAGAAACACTAAGTGTTTCCATCCCAACCGCCACAGCATCCCCAAGCCATTGCCCCCGCTCACGCGTCGGCGTATCGGTTAAGGCATCCTCGCTGCAGGCTTGCAACGTATGCAGCCCCTTCAGCCAAATGTCATTTAACAAAGGATCGCTGCAATTAAATGCTCCCCTAGGTTTATCAAAATAAGTACGCTGCATGCCTTCAACACTAATCTGATCGAGTTTTATATCCGGATCTGAAATATGCAGCTCCAGAAAACGGAAACCACGCGGAGAAAATGTTTGCAAAACCTGTTTGCCTGCATTGGTAATCCAACGATCCATGTTGCATGAATTACTGTCAGATAATGTAATGATTGGACACACGCGTCCATCTGTAAGGGATTCACAATAGCCAGCTTCAACTATCGTACCCATTGGAGCATCCAGGATAATTTTCGGACAATACAAGCCGATTAATCCTAAATCAAACCTCATCCATACCCCTTCTGGAGGCAAGCCTGGTGCCAGATCACGCATCATAAACCGAATGGGAATATCATCATTTATGTAGCCGAATCGATTCGTATATTTCCCCTCAGCCAACAGCTTTCCTTCTCTAGAAAGTGTGTAACAATCAGCAATGGATTTGGGGCAGTAAGCTCCAAGTTGAACAGCTACCTCTTCAGGCTCGACCCAATCGGCTCCCTTGTGGAGGTAAGCAAGATCAGGCAACAGTCTCATATCGCATTGCTCCATCCACCCTAACTGAACATTCAAACGACGTTGCGAATGGGCAAACGCCTCAAGCTCCTTGCATGTCCATTGCAAAGGCAGTCTTCCTAATCCCCCCAGAACTTCGCATTGCAGAAAGGCTGGTGTTTCCGGTGCAAGCATGCGTGTTGAAACGCCATAATAGTGCACAACGACTGAAAGCACATGCTTTCCTTGCCTCAAATCGAGCTGACATTCATCATATTCGGGATGATCAGCCTCGAAGCGTGCAGGGCCTTGGACAAATTCGGTTCCATCTATATATCCACGATAAACATTGCTGCCAAATATGTTAACGGTAGTGGTGCCTTCTTGTTCAATCATAAGCTCCGTTTGGAACATAACATAAACATTCTCACGACGTGATGCCCCGGGGTACCACATATATTTACTAGTCTGCATTTCACCACTCCATATGTAAGAAAATCAAATCCCAACGGTGCAATCAAGAAACCAGGAAACGATAGTCGCCCGAACCTATTTGAAGCACTACATACTTTCCTTCCTGTCGCAGGAAGGAGATATCTTTGGTTACATTCACTGGCTGTCCGCTTTCCGTGACACTGTTCACACTTAAAGCCGGCACATAAACAGTTGCCTTCACATTCACGGGTATGGTGACATCAAGCTGGAATTGAGCGGATTCATTCAACTGCCAATGAACCTCTACTCTACCCTGACTAAGGTCGTGGTGAGCCTTTACCCACTGAATTCCACCGACAATATGCGGAGTAATATCTACATGATGGGAGCTTGATATTTCATAGTTGACCCTAATGCCTGCCATGCTCGAGTAAAACCATTCTTCCGGATGTCCAAACATGAAATGATTTTGCGAAAGTCCTGCTGTCGGTCCGTCCCACAGTTCTGTTAGCGTTGTTGCGCCATGAGCAATTTGGTAACCGTAACTAGGATGCTCCGTTTTATTCAACAGAGTGGCAATAATGTCCGCCTGGCCCTCATCGGTTAATGCCTTCAACATAAACCGCAAACCGACTTCCCCTCCGGAAGGACTGTTCCCTTTATCTTGTATATCCTGGATGATGCTGTCCAGCACCTTCTCCCGCAGCGCTTTCGGCACCATATCCAACGCGAGCGGCATGGCATTCGACGTTTGGCTGCCTGTGGCGAATTGACTCGTTTGCGGGTCAAGGAACTTGCTATTAAAGGCCGTTTTAATGCTCATTGCAAGCCCCGCGAAAATCTCAGCGTCATCAGATTCCCCCATAATTCGCGCTATTCTCTCCATGATCACAGCGTCATAATAGTAGGTTGCTGAAGCGGTGACCGGAATCGGGGTATTCACTGGAAATCCGTCAGACCCAACATCACACCAATCACCCAGTCCATGGCTTAGAAGATCACCGCTGGAAAGTACCGTTAAATAATTCATATACTTTTTCATGCCTGCATAATGCTGTTCAAGAATGTCTCTATCCCCATACCAATTATAGGCATACCAAGACGTGATGATATAAGCACTGCCCCATTCGGGTGAATCGCGAAATCCTTCTTCAAAAACGGTATACTCCGGAGCAATATCGGGAATAAGTCCATTACTCAACTGAGCCTCAGCCATATCCTTGATTATTTTGCTAAACAAGGCGGGTACATAATAGTTGTACATAATGGAAGGTCCCATTAAATGCGATTGTTCCAACCATCCGAGCTTTTCTCTATGCGGACAATCCGTCAACACACTTTTTAAATTGCTAAGAATAGCCCAATTAATATTCTCGTGGATACGATTCCACAGCGGATTGGAACAAGAAAACGCGCCTACTGTCTGCACATTCGGATAAATCATTTGTCCTACTATACGATTAAGCACTGGCGGTTGCTCGATAGTGACTAGATTTGCCCCGTCCGGAACTGCTCCTTCCACTTGAATATACCGAAAGCCTGAGTATGAAAATCGCGGACTCCAGCATTCTTCATCTTCCCCCTTTAATGTATAGGAGAAATAACTTGGGCTTTTCGTCCATTTTTGATTAACTGCACCTTGGTCATCCACGAGTTCACCATAAGTAAACCTGACATTAGACCCGCGAATTCCTGTTATTGCAATTTGAATCCATCCAGAGAAATTTTGCCCAAAATCATAAATATAAACTCCCGGCGAGCATTCATTTACTCGAATAGGCTGAAAGGATTTCATTACTTTTATTGCAGGCATCTGCTGAGCTTGAAGCTTACCGCTTGGAGCCACGACACAATTAGCCTTTCTCCATCGACTATCCTCCATAAATCCGGCTTGGTCCCATCCGGCCTGTTCCAGTCGGGCATCATAGTCTTCTCCGCCATACATGCAAGAGAATGTAATCGGCCCCCTGCTAATTTTCCAGTCTTCTCCGCTAACGAATTGCTGCGATGTTCCGTCTTTATATTCGACCTCCAGTTGCACAATCAGTTTAGGTTCGCCAAAACTGCCTAGATATTTGGTGTAACGGCCCCCCCTTACATTATAAAAACCGTTTCCCAACATAACGCCAACAGCGTTATCGCCTGGTTGCAAGTATGGCGTAACATCATGAATCGCATATAAACATGACTTGTCATAGTTCGTCCAGCCTGTCTCCAAGACATCATTTCCGACCTTTTCTCCATTCAACCTCATCTCGAAATGCCCAAGTCCGCAAATATAAGCCTTTGCCCGCAGCACTTCTTTGTCCAGTTGAAATATCGACCTGAAAATGGGTAAAGGCGTTCCTGAACTAATTGACTCTGTCGTCTTTGCCGCTTCATCCTCAACTGCCCAAATCTGCTTGTCTTTTTCTGTAACTCCAATCCATTGTGCTTTCCAATCTTGCTGATGAAGCAAAGCCATCTCCCAAATACCGCTATCGCTGTAGGAGGACGGTTGACCGTTCGAGTCCCAAACTCGCACCTTCCAATAATACCGCTTCCCGGATTGCAGCAATGCACCTCCATAGGCAATATTTCGGTTTTCATTCGAAATCACTATGCCGCTATCCCATAATAAAACTGTGTCACTTTCCAGATCTTCCAGACTCTGTGCAACAACAATTTGATAAGCCGTTTGAATCTGCATCCGTTGCTTTGATTCATATCCCCAGCTAAATCTGGGATGCTGCTTTTCAATTCCAAGTGGATTTGCCATATATTCAACTTCAATGTTAATCACTTTCAGTTCAGCCGTCATAATAATTCCTACTCCCAGATTAATCTGCTTTAATTAAAGCATAAGCTTCTTCCACAATTTCAACTTTCGCTTCTTTATACAATTGGTCCACGTATTTTTCATAATTGGCGTTGATATAGAGATGTTCAAGCTTTGCCTTGTTTTCATCATAAGAGGCATATCCCATATTCTTCTTCTCCATACAGGATACTATCCAATATCTTCCATATGCCTCGAACACGCTGCTAACCTGCCCAACGGAGAGCTTGACAGATTCTTGGCCTACGAGATCAATCTCAAATTTATTTCTATACAGATTCTGATTATCGTAAGTCTTTTCTTCAAAGATTCCATCAAGGATATATAATTTAGCAACTTCAGCGAAATTTGCTCCGATATCAAGCTTTTTCTTGGCTTCATTTAACTTATCCTTTGCCATCTTTTGGAGGGCTTCGTCCACTATTCCATTATCGTTTACAAACTTCACAGATATCAGTTGAATCTTGGTTGCATTCCCTTTACTGAAAAGATTCTCTTTAACCGATTCGTAATATTGCTTCAAATTCGCATCAGTTGCTTTGAGTTCTTTTTTAGCCAGTTCTTCTTTAAGCAGAGTTACTTGATTACTAAATTTATGCGCAAAATATTCCCGTTCTCCATACGCTTCTGGCCCGTAAATAACCTCTTTATTTTCCTTTGTCGTTTTTCTGCGTTTATTTTCGACTGCCAATTCCTGAAGAAATGTCTTATAGCTTGTATCACCTAGAATTCCTTTTTTCTTCATCTCAATTTGCTGAACCTTTATTCTGACGATTTGCTCAAGCGAACGTTTTTTTATAACCATCAATGGATTTTCATTTCCGTAAGATGACGTCCAGAATTGGGGATTGTCCTCTACTTTGTATTTCTTTTGGAAGTAATCATAGACAAGAGCTCTTTCTTCGGATATTTCCTTGGTAAATTCAGCCGCAACGACAGCTTCTCCATTCACATTGGCAATCACGGTATCAGGAGAAATCACAGTTGTAGCTGTTGTAGAAACGGAAGGCACATTGGTTGATTTTCCTGCAGATTCGGGCGAAAAGTGACTGAGAACAGCTATTATAAGCGTAATAATGACGATAACCATTCCAGAACCCATAATAAGCTTCGCCCCCCGTGTAACTCCTTGTTTCGTCACTGGCTCATTCATAAAAGATATCCTCCTGATTCTGCAGCTGTCTTAAAAGCAAAAAACTGTGAAAGCGGATTTATAAATGAGCTTCCTTAATTCAAATTTAGTATAAACCATTAATAATTCCTCTTAAATAGAAAAAAGGAACTACTTACATAGAGAATGGGCACCTGCGTTCCACCAATGAAGCTAACCTGGGATCATCAATTTGTAGAAAAAACACCTTCCAAACACATTAAAAGCAATCGTGTTTGGAAGGCATTTAAACTTAATCTTTTAGGGATTAACTTCAACCTCAGCAAATTGTGTTACATAGTCTGACCCGAGCTGGCGATTTTTCGTTACATAGATTCGCACTCGATCTGTCGTGTCCGAAAAACCCCAGGTAAATACCTGTCCTGTGTTACCGGTCACTACATAGTTTGTTTGTGGTGCTCTATCCTGCCAATTGGTACCATCCCATACCTGAATCTTGAAATCCACAGGGAATCCTGTTCCCACAGCAACATCGTTTCTTGGATAGATGACCACTTTCGAAAAAGTCTTAATGGATCCAAAGTTGATTTCATACCATTCCGTATGCAATGGGTTGCTATTTCCTAATGCGCTGGAATAGCCTGCAGTTTCGCCTGGAATCGAATTTCGCTGCCCATCTACGCCCTTAACTCTATAGAATCCCCAATTCTCTACCGAGCTGTTTGTCGTTACCGTTGAATTAAATGCAAAATTGGTAGTTGGAGCTGCAAGACCCGCTCCATTATAAGCGCCTCGATTTGGCGCACCTGTTGCTGCAACTGCATTACCCCAGTAATCCAGAGATCCCAGATTCCAGGCTCCGGTATTCGTACCGCTGCCAATTGCGGGTGATCCAGTCTGCAATCTGTATCCATCCAAAGTATTTCTTCCGATTCCTGCAGATCCGGGATTTACCAACTTCGGATCTGAGGTGATCTTGTGGGCATCTGATGGTTCACTTGCAGGATGATGTCCGTAATACACATTATAATCCCAAGTCGGACCATTCGCTGTTTGAGGTGCATACGAGGTTGTGCCGAGCACATAGAAAATATTATTGTAAATAAAGGCAGCCCTGTTCAAAGAAGGCCAGTTATTGTGTTTCAAAATCATTGAATTCATTCCGGCAGACAAATACGCCGTATTATTATTAATATCAGTTGCATCTGAACCTTTTGGCATATCATTGCCGCATGATACGAATACGCCAGTTTTATCATTATTGGATATATTAAATCTTACTTTGGTGTTGTTAATATTGACGTCAGTTTGGGTAATCTCACAAAATAAGACAGAACCCCCCAAGTTATTATGGGTATAGTTGTATTGAATCGTTGTGTTATTACTGCCCAAGTCAACATCGAAGCCTTGCCCATCAACCGGATTCGTATCATTATACACTTCGTTATACTGAAAAATGGTATTGTCCGCAATCGCACTCCAAATACCGGCTGATGCAATATTGATATAACCTGTATTATTAGGATCATTGGGGCTATAAGATCTGCTTCCACCGTCATAAGCTACATTATATTGGACGGTAACATTCGAGGTGACAAAGTTAAGAATGCTATCTCCTCCTGAATCACGAATCGTATTATTCTGGATTGTAATATTGCTTGACTTGGGATATGCTGCCCATTGAGTCGCGCCTGTCCCGGCGTATTGCCAGGAAAGACCGACAAAGATTCCCACACGATCCACGGTATATACATTGTTATGTTCAATAACTACATCATTCCATTTGGAGTTATTTGTTCCATTCGCTACAACGGCAATGCCGCCATTGGTTCCGTAGAAACCTGTCTTATACCCGTTTACATCATGGACAGTATTATATCCAATGTAAATGTGATCCAGCTGACCGCCCGAATCGTTATGTGTTTTGATCCCTACATATTGACCTCTCGATCCGCCTGTGTTCGTAACCTCCAGGTTGCGTATTTCCCAATACGACTGGTTATTTAGATAAACTGTTCCGTTTGTATTGCCTCCACCGTTAATGATCGGCTTATTGCCGGTACCGTACTTGTCAATTTTGATATAAGCCCCGCTATTACCCGAGCCCTTCGGCCAGAGCTGCTCGTTCCATACACCTCCAGACTTGAGCAAAATAGTATCACCAGGCGCAAATGTAGTCCCATTTACCTTAGCTAATGTTTTCCAAGGCGTGCTGGTGCTCGTTCCGTTGTTCGTGTCCAATCCTGCTGGATCCACATAATACGTTGCCGCTGATGCTTCTGCGGACGATATAAGAAGAGTAATCAAGAATGCGAATACTGTAAATGCTAAACTACCGATTAATTTTTTCATGTTAAGACTCCTCTCAATTGTATACCTCTAGAAATCCAATTGGATAAAGCGCTTTCTTTTTTGTTTTAAAGCAAGCGAGTACATTAGTAACTTAGACCGTTATTTCTCCTCCTTCGTTTTAGCTTCAATATTTATTAGACAACTTCTCCGTCTAGTATTCAATGGAAGAATGGAACTATTTGCATAGATAATCGATACCTCTGGCGCAGTCGAGATGATATTTATTAAAAAAACCCCCTGAACACATCATTCTATAAAAGCAATGCGCGCTCGGAAGGCATGTTCCAACCTTTTAGCTTAACCTTTAACCGCTCCCGACATTCCGTCGATAATATGCTTCTGTGCAATGACATAAACCACCATGACAGGGAGCATGCATAACAACAATTGCGCGAATACATAGTTATAATCGTTGCCATTTTTGGCGCTCATGAATTTATAGACGGTAAGCGTAATCGTTCTTTTGGAACTGTCGCTCAACAATAACAATGGCCAGATGAAATCATTCCATATGGTCAGGAATCCGAAAATGGCCGCCGTTGCGATAATCGGACCGAGCAGTGGGAAAATCACTCTGAAATACAAGGTTAAGCTGTTGGCCCCATCGACAATGGCCGCTTCATCTATTTCCACTGGAATCCCATTCACAAAACCAGTCATCATAAATATGATTAGCGAGTAACTTAACGCTGCAAATAGCAACACAACACCGATATAACTGTTCGTCAATCCTAACTGGTACATCAATTTAACGGTGGTAATGTAGAAAGGAGGCGCGATCAGTCCGCAAATAAATATATTTAATACTATGGCGCTTAACCTGCTCTTCCTTCGTGCGAGGGTAATCGCAGCCACAGAAGATGTCAGAATTATAAAAATGACCGAACTGCACGTGATGAGCATACTGTTCATAAAACCATTTAATACATTTCCCTCTTTAAGAACATAAGCATAATTGTCCCACACCCATTTGGAAGGCAAGGCCAAACTAAATTCCCCGGCCTCTGCGGATGTTTTGAGCGAACCCAAAATTACCATAAGGAATGGAACAATGACGATTAGACTTAAAATGGCTACTGAAAGCGGCAATATCCAGCTTGTGTGTTTGTTCATAGTTGTATCTCCCTTTTCTTGAGGAAGTAGAACATAGTAAACGAAACGATCGATATGAATAGAAAAAACAGTAAGTTAGCTGCGGAACCAAATGCCAGATTTCCTTCGGTAAATTGATTGTAAATAAACGTATTAATCACTTGAGTTTCTCCTGCAGGACCGCCATTGGTCATCAATAAGATATAGTCAAAAATCTTTAATGATCCGATTAGTGTTAGTAGGACGTTTATCGTAATCGCAGGTGCGATCAATGGTATAACAATAATCCGAACTCGTGTCCAATATCCGCAACCATCGATATTAGCCGCTTCAAGCATTTCCTTGGAAATCCCTTGGAGCGAAGCCAAATAAATGGCCATGGTTAAGCCTGCTGATACCCAAACATTAACGGACGCAACAGAGAATAACGCGGTTGAGAAGTTGCCTAGCCATTCAAACTGTAGAGAACCGACCCCAATCCAGCTTAAAAATTGATTTAAAATGCCAGTTGGCCGATAAATGGATGAAAAGATGTAGCTTGAAATTAATGAACCTACGATGACAGGCAAGAAAAAGACCGCTCTGAAGAAATTTCTGCCGAAAAATTTTTCATTCAGCAGCAAAGCCAATGCTAAACCAATCAAATTCTGGAAAACGGTAACGAATACTGCATATTTGATTGTGTGCAGAAAAGGCCTATAAAAGCTTTGTTCCGAACCGTCAAACAATCGTAGAAACTGATCCAAGCCAATGAATTTAATGCTCTCTTTTTGGATTTGCCAATCCGTAAATGAATATACAAAGCTCGACAGTGTCGGTAAAACGTATAGTACCAGATAAATAAAGAAAGCAGGTACGATAAACCAGTAGGGGTAGATCTTTGCTTTATTCATTCCATACCTCCTTATAGAAGAACTGCCTGCTTAAAGGCAAGCAGGCAGTTCGATGAATATCAATTCATTCTTCTTACCAACCTTGCAATCCAGCAGCTTTTGCCGCCTTATCAACATCAGCTTGCATATCTTTGGTAATTTCTGCACCGCTGGTATACTTGCCTGCATAATATTTCTGCATGGCCTCTTCCATTTTAAAACTGACTCCCGGAATATCTTGCAAGGCTTCCCAGAATGGAGCCGCTTTACCTGCAGCAAAATAGGCATTTGCTTCTGCTGTTGCCGGGTTCAATTCTACATTAAACCCCTTCCAGGAAGGAATTGTTTTAACTTCGGCCGAGTATGCTTTTTGTACTTCAGGACTTGCCACATAAGTTAAGAAGCCTTTCGCTGCATCGATATTCTTCGAACTTTTGAATATAAATAATCCACGTGGATCGGAGCTACCAATAACGCTTTCTGCACCAAATACCGGCAGCGGGAAGAATCCAAGCTGTGCATCAGGGAATTTCTTCAGGGTATCCGGAATAATCCAATCGGCTTGAACCACCATGCCTGCCTTGCCTGTCGCTACTCGCTCATTAGCCATATCGCTGGTAGTGGAGAATAAATCTGTGTTGTAGTAACCTTTCTTGTACAGCTCCGCCTGTTTATCCAGGAATTCATTCACACCAGGAATCTTATCCCAAGTGATTTGATGTGTGTTCAGCTTAGTCATGACATCTGGGTTTTTCTTGATTACGGAAGCCATTGCCGAGAACGGGAATAGCAATTCCGGCCATCCATCTTTCGATCCTAAAGCGACAGGAATCAATTTGGCTTGTTTCAGTTTTTCGCAAACGGCCAAAAACTCCTCCCAGGTTTTAGGAACGGCTAACCCTAAATCTGTGAATACCTTCTTGTTATAGAACACGCCGGATACATTAATACCCGAAACAGGAATTCCATAAGTCTTGCCATTCACTACATTATAATTTTGGGCGACAACGGGATTAACTTGTGAAAGGTAAGGCTGATCGGACAAGTCAAGTAGGTTCTTCTCTGCCTGTATCTTCTTCAATTTGGCTGTTTGACCGAAATAGAAGAACAGATCCGGTTCTTCGTGTGTAGCAATTCTTGTGAGAAGCAGCTTTTCAAACTCTGCTGCCGGAATTTCTTCGGTTTCTATTTTGTTGCCTGATTTTGTTTCATAATCGGTGATCATTTTCTTGTAAGTGCCGTCTTTCATCCAATCCGCGTTGATCATGAGTTTAAGTGTTACACTCTTTGCCGTTGGCATCTTTGTCGCAGAAGCAGCTCCTGTAGGAGCGGCTGTGTTCTTGGCTCCTCCGCAAGCGGTAAGTGTCATAAGCGCCGCAACCATTGTTGTAATAAAAAACATACCCGTCCGCTTTTTAATTTTTAACCCCTCCAAAATTTATGTTTAGGTATTCTTTACCTAAACCAAGTGTACATTGTTCCCGCATGCAGTTGAATAGAGGAAAGAAACTACTTGCATGGAAAATAGGTACCTTGCAAATGTGATATTTGCAGATAATTGAACACACTCTCCACTTGCTTCACTATAGTGGGATTCACTGTTGACTTAAGAGGGCGGTATGATAGAATTAACAAAAAGTTAATGGGATCATTCATAGATTGGGGGAGAAACCTTATGGGTTTGATGAGTATACGAACCAAGCTATTTATTACCATCACCATCTTTGTCAGCTTTATTATAAGCTCTATGACTTATTTGTATTATCATAAAGTTTCACTCTATATCTGGAGCCGGGCAGAGGCCAATGCCATCCAAACCTTGAAAAGTCTGACAACTTCTTTGGACCAATCAGTAAAAGATCTGGACAGAATCTCGGCACAAGTCGTATTTGATTCCAACATTTACGAGTTTTTTAAGAACCCGGCACTCTTTCCCAATACCTTTGAATCGGTTGCGCAACGAAAAGTATACGAGGATGTTCTACGTTCCATCAATAACCCTTGGCTGATCGCCAAAAACATCAGCGTCTTTAATCTAAAAGGAAAATTTGTTAAGGTTGGCATTTCATCAGAAACCAGCCTGGACCCTGCTCAATCAGATGTTATAGCACCATGGATTTCAAAAACAATTGATAAAGACGGGGACAAGCTGTTAACACTACCTCATTCAAACTATCAGGATCCGAATCGCTTGTTTTTCTCCCTATCCCGTTGTTTATGTGATGAAACCTTGCATCAGGCAGGAATTGGGATCGTTGAAGTTCAACAATCTTATGAAAAACTTAAACAGCTCGTTGAAGAGGGATTGCCCCCCTCATCACATTATGAAGCCTATATTATGGATGACGACGGGGGGATTTTCTTTCCGGTGGATGATACCGAGATAAAAACGATTCTACCCTTCGATCGGGAGATAATACGTAATGGATCCGGCTATTTGCAACAAATTGAAAACCCAATTAGCCACTCCACATATATGATCAGTTACCAACACTCCGAGTATACAGGCTTGACCATCGCGATTTTGCAGCCGCTCAATTTATTGATGCAACCTATTCATCAATTGCGCTGGATCAGTATGCTCATTGCCTGTTTAGCTATATTCATAGCACTGCTGTTGGCATTTTTCATTGCATCCAGAATCACTGCCCCGATTCAATTTTTGCAGAGATATGTACTTAAAATGGATTTAGAGAGTTTATCCGTTATGCCAATGAATAAAATGAAGTTTTCCAGAGAGATTTATGAGCTTTCGCAAGCCTTTTCCAACATGAATCTTCGGCTCAATCATTCGATGAATGATTTGCTTGAAGCGAATTACCGGGAGAATATGGCGCAAATCCAGGCCATGCAGGCGCAGATGAATCCGCATTTCTTGTATAATACTTTAACCATCATCGGGCTAAAGGCCAAAGAGTTAAAAGTTAACGAACTCTACGAAATGAGTCTGAAGTTGGCCTCGATGCTCCGTTATATCTCTAAGCCGGTTCTACATCAAGTCGAGCTGCAGGAGGAATATCAGCATGTTGTTTCTTATCTGGAGCTTATGCAATACCGGTATGAAGGAAATTTAAGTTATACGATTCAAATGGACTCCAAACTCAAAAGAATTACCGTACCTATGCTGATTCTTCAACCGCTTGTTGAAAATTCTTTCGTTCATGGCTTTAACAATGTGCTTCCCCCTTATCATGTTTCAGTAAGCATCCAAACTTCCGATTCGAAAGCTGTGGATTGGATCATTACAATTATTGATAATGGTAACGGTTTCACCCCCATTAGTCTAACCAAGGTACAGCAATTAATTGACAGGTTACACAGTGAAACCGTCATAGAACTTCATCAACTGAACCTGAAATCGATCGGCGGACTGGGACTTGAGAACACATTGACACGTTATCGTCTCTTCTGGGGTAATCGTGTCAGATTTCAAATCCATAATCTACACGAAGGTATGGAAATTACCATAACAATTCACAAGGAGGATGACTATGTTTCGCATCATGATCGTTGAAGATGAGCCCCCTATTTCTCGCAACATCGCCGAGATGATTAGAGAGACTGACCCGGAATTTAAAGTTGTTGGCATTTATGGGAACGGCGAAGATGCTTTACTTGAACTCAATCTTGTTAAACCGCACGTATTATTAACCGATATCCATATGCCGATTATGGATGGATTGACACTTATCGAACATGTCAAACGGCTTAGCCCAGATGTGATTTGCTCCATCTTATCTGGGTATCAGGATTTTGAATACGCCAGGAATGCAGTCCGACTTGGCGTCAGTGATTACTTGTTAAAGCCCCCGACTAATGAAATAATCAAGGATTTTCTCGATAATATCAAGCGTCAGCTAATGAATGACAAGTCATTGATTGAAGCCGAATTATTAAAGTTGTGGAGTTCACCGAACAATACGGAATTACATTGGAGTCAATCCGATATAAACGCTCTGACCCAGGAATATTTTTATTTTTCCGATTATATTTTGCTTCATGTTTGGTGGCCTGAAGCAGTACCATATAACTTTACCAAAAGGGACAGTTGGAATCTGGCAAGTCAATTTTTAAGTTCCGACGAAAAGCAATACGAAATCCAATCCCCGTTGGAAAATGAACATATCTTTCTTTTGGGCACCCATGGATTAAATGCCCAGCGGCTGCAAGAATTAAGCGAGCTCATTGCATACCTCTTTGCTGGCAAATCCGTTTCTTTTACTTTAGCGCCAATCAGCCATCGTTTGACCGAAATAGCAGACAATTTAAAAAGAGTGCGCAAACAAGCCCATTTGATCAATAAAATAGGTGAAGCTTCCATAAGTAACATGGGAAACACCCAGGCATTTTCTGTACCAGGTAAAATGTCTATTCCACGCGAAATAGAACATTGCCTCATTACTTTTTTGGATCGCAAAAAAATCAACGAGTTTTTAAATGAACTGGAAAATTTATTGAGTATTTTATATAAAGAGTCAACTTCTCGTGCAGCTTGGCAAAAAACCATGCTCTCCTTGCTGCAATCATTGCAGTCCCATATCAAATCTACTCATTCAGCAAGTGCAGGAATAATAAAGACCAACGAGTATGAATTAGAAGAAATCATTGAACAGGCTACAGAGTACTCTTCACTGCTTAGTGGACTTAAAGAATGGTTTTCACACCTTTTTAACAGCGAAGGAGAGAATAAAGACGAAAGCGAATGGGTAGAAGAGTTGGAATGTTACTTACAAAACCATTATAAAGATAATATTGCTCTTGCTGACCTGGCAGATGCTTTTCACTTGAACCCGAAATATCTTAGTCGTGTATTCAAACGCAAGAAGAATCAATCGCCTCTAGATTATCTCGCGAATATTCGCATCGAAGAAGCCAAACGGCTTATTCGCAATCACCCCAGACTGCTCCTGAAAAATATTGCCGAGCAAGTGGGATATACCGACCCTTTTTATTTCAGTAAATTATTCAAACAATACTCAGGCTTAACTCCTACTGAATATAAAAAATCCCTAATGTGACAAAACTAACAGAAGGAACCCAATGAAAAAAGCCCACGAGCATATCTCTGCATAAAAGCAGGGAGTGCTCGAAAGGCCAGTGGGTAAATCTACTCTAATTAGTTGCTCTCTACGGAATGGACGTATATTGAATTTTAGGATTCCATGATGTAGCGTCAAAATAATTGTTCCCATTCTGATTCACTACAAAATAAAGATTGTTGGTTTGCGTGATTGGAACCGTTATGTCGTAGCTTACTCCCGTTGTATCCGCCCCCCCAATAAATTGCCAACCACTTGCCGGCCAAATCTGCGTGAAATCTCTGACGATTTTCACATTCACACCATCTCCACCAATACCGCTCGCTGATTTTCTCACCGTTCCTGTTAGCCGGATCGTTCCTGTTTTCGGGGCCTGCCATGACCTTACCGTATCATTCGTATCTGGCGTGTACCCCTTTTCACCACTAGTTGACCATAACATGACAAGTTGTCCATTATTCAAGCGATGCAAAAATGGTCCATCCGTAACATATTGTCCCTGATCACCTATTTTTGACCATGGGGCATCTGATGCTCGAAAGAGGAGTTGCGGTTCCCCACAGGTTCCATCCAAAGCCGGAATCAAAGGAATAGCATACATCTCCCCATCTTTACTTGAAGCCACTCCCTACAAAAAACCATCCAAACTTGATTGACTTCGTCTAAAATTTGCGTTGCTCGGCATTTATCCTCTGCTTTAAATGAAGCAAACATAAAGTACTTACCAAAATAGAAAAACACTTCGGGTGCCCAATAATGATGGTCTGCCCAAAATCCATGTTCCGGTCGGAATGCCAGAAATGGGCCCTCCCAGGTCAAAAGATCGTTACTTCGAAATACATCGAATCCTAAAGCCTTACCCTTCCACGCCGTTCGACCATCCGTTCCATTTAAATAATAGGTTTTATCAGATTCAACGGGCAAGAGAAAAGGATCTCTCAACTGAATTTCATAGAGTTTTAAAGACATCATATTTCCCCAAAACTAGGTTTGATTCCGCATTTTTCTTTTTGAAAAACCCCATGATTTCTTATTATATTTTTTTTGAATTAATGAATTCATAGTTAGTGCTAATGAAGAACAAGATACTCCAAACTAGCGGACTACCACTTCGTCTAATAAAATTTATGATAACGAACAAATGAAAATAGTATATGTTCACAAAAGTAAACAACAATTAACTACACGATCTTTCCCTGACTTATAAATTTGAGACATTAGATAAACCCGTGCAATTTGCACGGGTTTTATGACTTCATTCCTAACTCAATGCACCAACTTACCATCCCAAAACCGCACAACCCGCTTCGCCTGCTCCGCAACCTGCCGGTCATGCGTAATCACAATAATCGTCCGTCCCTGATCATTCAACCGACTGAAAATATCCATGATCTCAGCGCCCGTCTTCGAATCCAGCGCGCCGGTAGGCTCATCCGCCAAAATAATTGGCGGATCGCCTGCCAATGTGCGCGCAATAGCAACGCGCTGCTGCTGTCCGCCGGAGAGCTCCGAAGGAAAGTGTTTCCTCCGATCAAGCAGATCCACGGCTTCCAGCGCTTTCATTACCATTGGCTCACGCTGCTTTTTCGACATGCCCCGATAAATCAGCGGAAGCTCCACATTCTCATAAGCGCTCAAACTCGGCAGCAGGTTAAAACTCTGAAAAACAAACCCGATCTTCCGATTCCGAATCTCGGCCAGCTGTGAATCCTTAAGCGAATGAATCTGCTTCCCATCTAGTGTGTAGACCCCTTCATCCGAAACATCCAAACACCCGATGTTATTCATCAACGTGGACTTCCCGGAACCTGACGGTCCCATAATAGCAACATACTCACCATTTGCGATATCTAACGAAATGTCGTCCAACGCCCTTATGATTTCTCCACCCATATGGTAAAACTTACTCACATGCTCAAATTGTATTAATGCTGTCATTGTCTTCGCCCCCCATTATTTGATGCCAAATAAATGAAAAATACGATTCACCGACGTGTCGACCTCAACTTGTTGACCTTACCGTTTCGCCTTATAAAACTCATGATACAACTTCATTAACGCCCGCTTCTCAATCCGCGATACATACGAACGTGAAATCCCCAGCTCCTTTGCTATCTCGCGCTGCGTCCGCTCTTCTCCACCAAGCTCCAACCCGAACCTTCCGACTACGACTTCTTTCTCACGGTCGTCCAAAATTTCCAGATTTCTGTAAATTTTGGACTTTTCGATTTTCAGCTGAACTGCATCAACCACATCGTCAGCTTCGCTACCGAGGATATCGATGAGTGTAATCTCGTTCCCCTCTTTGTCTGTGCCAATTGGGTCATGCAAGGACACATCTTTCCGCGTTTTCTTCAAGGAGCGCAGATGCATCAGGATCTCGTTCTCGATACAACGTGCTGCAAAAGTCGCCAGCTTTGTCCCTTTGTTTGGAGAGAAGGATTCGATAGCTTTGATCAATCCAATCGTCCCGATGGAGATCAAATCTTCTCCTGTATTATCGAATTTTTTGAGGTTGTGAACACGAAACAACGTAAATAGCCTCGTTAGTGCCGTCAATTAAAAAGTAATAGCCTTACGATTTCTCGTAAGGCTGAATCGTGTTACTTATTTTATTTGTACAATACATAATTCGCAGCCGATAGCGCGGCAAAATCCCCTACTTGCTCACCAAGACCTGCAGGTACGATGCGACAAGCGTTTAGCGAATGCTGCAACGCTTCATCTCTTAAAGTATCCATCATTAAGCCCTTCAAGAGTTCTTCTTGGCGACTGTAAATACTCCCAATGACAATACATTCCGGATTTAATATATCTACCAGTAGTGCGAGGCCTCTCCCTAATTGTTTGGCTACAATTTGAAATACCTCAAACGCTAGTAGGTCACCTTGCTGTGCTGCTTCTGCCACATCTTGCGTGGTGATTTGGTGCAAATCTTCAACGGAGTTACAAAATAACGTCGTTTCTCCAATGACTAAATGATTGCGAGCCATAGATTGAGCTAGACGCGCAATACCACCACCACTACAAAAGCCTTCAAAAGATCCTATTTTACCGTATCCAATTGGTCCTTCATCTTCCAAACGAATATGTCCAACTTCTCCGGCCATATCATTCGTGCCCACGTACAATTTGCCATCTAAAATCAGTCCAGCCCCCATACCTGTGCCAAAAGTAAGGAAAACCATATTGTTGCAACCTTTGCCAGCCCCCCACTTCCATTCGGCAAGGGCACAAGCATTGGCATCATTTTGCAGCCCCGTAGGCACACGGTACTTCTCTTGAAAGGGACTTACGATATCAACGTGATCCCATGCAGGTAAATTTGGAGGGGATAGAATAGTACCCTTTCTACTATCCAACGGTCCACCGCAACTGATCCCGATTGCCGCTGGACTTACATCACCATTCTCATGAACAAGGTCATCCAGTACCTTAATTAATCTCGTTATCGTTTCCTGAGGCGACTCAGGAGTAGCAAATTTTCGCTTATCCACGATCGATACTCCATCCGATGACACCTTACCCAGACTAACCGCACATTTGGTTCCGCCAATATCAATGCCTGCTACAATTCTCATGATGGAAAAAACTCCTCTTCAAGCATCCGACAAAGCGCATGGTAGATTGGCAAATGCCACTCTTGAATATCAGGTGTAGAATCACTTGGCACCCGAATGGTTACCTCACACAGGTCTTTCATTTTTCCGCCTGATTTCCCTGTCATCCCGATAGTCCGCACGCCTTTCACCCGTGCAACCTGCATCGCCCGTATCACATTTGACGAGTTTCCGGATGTTGATAAGCCAAGTAAGATATCACCAGGCCGACCGTACCCATATACTTGCTGCGCGAATGTCATATCCGCTGCCATATCATTACTGTAAGCAGTCATTAAAGCTGACTGTGAGACAAGTGAAATAGCTGGAAGTGCCCCCTGTAGATGACTGGCAAGATAGTCTCCTTCTTCGGGAAATTGTTCCACGAACAGCGATTTCTCAGTTTGTGACAGTATTCGTTTCGACATGAAACCCTTCATCAGTTCACCGACGATATGACCGCTGTCAGACGCGCTACCGCCATTGCCGCAAATCAGCAATTTACCATTTAGGAGAAAGGATGCTTTTAGCATTTCAAAAGCGCTTTCTATATCGGTTTGGCACTCCTTCAATTCTGGATATTTCGTCAACATGGCTTGCAAGATGATTGACATATTTCTCCCCCTACTCTGACCATTCCAACATGTTCGTTTCCACGACAGGTCTTCGAGCGTCACGTGGAATTCGGAATGTTTTAATTTCACAGGGGTCAAAGGTAGCTTGAATGGTTCGATCCCATCTAGGCAGTCGAATCGTCACGTCTGTCTTCGTTTTTGTCGTTTCAAAACAACGAAGTATGATGTCGTCATTATCTTCGGCCTTTTTCATGGCACCAATGACGATATTAGCCTGATCAATTTGCAACAAAGAATCGGATTGCGCAAGTGTTCCTTCATGGTAAGTTTCAATTAATACAACAGGCGGTTGATTCAATTCCACCGCGCGATGTACCGTTTCAGCCTTTTCCCAAGTTCCTTGATGCGGATAAAGAGAATAGCGGAATTTATGCAAACCCTGATCCATAAATGAATACAAGCCTTCAGGATCAATATTTGCAGGATCGTGATGTGCATATACGGGACTTCTTAAGACTGTCATCGATAACTCATTATTATGAACGCTATAACTGTATTTCGCATCGTTTAACAAGCTCAATCCACACACAGTACCCGTTCCAGGAATTAATCCCGCTGCATCAACCCATGATTGACCAGATACTTCTTCTCCGTGATGAGGACGTTCGATGTGCCCATAAGGAATTTCAAAGGTGTATTTCATATTCGTTAAATGAACCGGGAAGACCAGCTTTAGCATTTTAAACTGCTCACGCCAATCGACGATGACACTTACATCTATCTGATCATGCTGAGGGTACATGGTGAAATCCTGAATAAGTTTGGAGCTACCGTATTGACTTGTAACGCGGATCACCGTTTTTACTGCTCCATGTTCTACACGTTTAATACTTACAGCTTTAAATTCACCAATCTCATCTTGGTAACGGGTCACATTGTGACTCCACGTATCGCTTCGATCCTCGATCACCACAGGCCGAGCCGGAGCTTTCAGAAACTCACATCCCGCGTTCTTATCATACAAACTGGTGATAAATCCAGTGGCAGGATCAAATTCTATGCGGAAATACTTATTTTCCATCGCATAATCATTGGACTTCATCTCAGTAGAGGAGTTTTTCTCCACGATCGTGCCTGGTCTTGGCGTTAATTTATATACGGCATATCCTAATGACGGCAGTTCTGCAATAAAACTAACGCGACATCTCCCATTCGTTGTGGCAAGAGATTGGACATTTTGAAAAGGAATAGATCTCCCAGCTGCATCTAGTAATACACAGGATTCATCATAGGTTGCAAGCTCTAATTCCACATTCACTTTGCTAGCCCAAGCGTTCGGATTAAAGACGACAATCGGCTTCATCCCTTCTTCTTGCTCGATGCCAATCTTCCAGGCAAGCGACTGAATCGCATAATTTAGACTGCGCTCCGCAATCGCGATCGCTTCCCCATACTCATTACGTGCGTCTTCATAGGCGGGCTCAATGCTCGTTCCTGCAAGAATATCATGAAATTGGTTGAACAAAACATTTTTCCATGCACGATCCAATTCGGTTGGATACGGTTGTCCCGTCATCCAATTCGCTAGTACGGAGAACTTCTCCGCCTTGACGAGCATGTTTTCCGCTTTACGATTCCATTGTTTAATCCCTGCATGTGCTGAAAAACAACCTACAGCATGCATTTGCAGCTCATCATGGACAACAGGGAAATTCGCAGAAGGCTTATCGATTTCGTCAAAAAATACATTCGGCGAACTGAAGGTTAGCTCAGGCATATCCTCTCGTCCATTGAGTTTACGAATACTTTCAATATTCTTCTTCGTCGGTCCTCCACCATGATTCCCAACGCCGTAAAAGCACATTAATTCGGACTGCGGCTCCTTCAATTCTGTCGCACATCTGGCCACATGCTGCTCCAAATCTTCCCACCATGTGCAATATTCAAACATGATGCGGAACGTCAATACACGTGATCCGTCATCGGATTCCCACCAGAACACACGTCCAGGCAATCCTTTTTCATGCGGACTAGGTCTCATAAAGACGTAATAGTCCATTCCGCTCTTTTTTAAAATTTGAGGAAGCATCCCATGATGTCCGAAGCTGTCGACATTATAGCCAACTTTGGCCGTTACGCCGAACTTTTCTTGGAAATAACGTTGGCCGTATAAGCCTTGGCGGACAAATGATTCACCGCTCGGTATATTACAATCCGGCTGGATCCACCAACCGCCAACCAGATGCCACCGTCCCTCGACAATCCGCGCTTTGATCTCTGCGAACATCTCAGGATCGTTAAGCTCTACCCACTCATAAATGGCTGCCGAACTTGAAGTAAAAAGAAAATCGTCGGATTCCTTCATCCGATCAAGAGCGGAGCGAAATGTTGCTTTTGTCTCTTGAAACCCTTCTTGCCATCTCCATAGCCAAACTGGATCCAAATGTGCATTGCCGATCATATGAAGCTTTTTATTAGTCACAGTATATTAACTCCTTCCGTATATTCCATGTTGATTCCTCGTGAGGACCGCATCGCCTTAGTCATCCTAAGGCGATGCATGTCAGTCCAAATCTAATTACTTATTCAGTAGTCTTGCAATCACGACAGCCGCTTGTGCACGCGTCGATGAATCACTCGGATAAAATTGGCTATTGTAACCTTCTATAATTCCAATACGCGATGCAAAGGCAACACCTGATGCTAGCGAAGCATCAATGGATACATAATCTGCGAATTGTTGGAGCTCCGCCGTGATGTTCGTCACTGGCTTGTAATCTTTGACCATGATGAGTACTCTCGCTGCAATGGTTGCCATCTCTGCACGGGTAATGTTTTCGTTAGGCGCGAATATCTCATCTGTTCGGCCATTGATAATTCCAGCTTTAGCTGCAGCATCAACGTATGGTTTGAACCAATCTGTGCCTTTAACATCTTTAAGAGAATATTCCGCAGTAGGATTTTCTAAATGAAATGCCTTTACAATCATCGTCGCAAACTCAGCACGCGTCACATTCTCGTTCGGTGCGAATACGCCTTGTTCGCGGCCTTGAATAATGCCTTTTGCCGCTGTGATCGCAATTTCTTTACCCGCCCAAGCGGATACGCTTGATGTGTCTGTGAAGTTCACTTTATTCTCCACAACAACATAGGAGGAAAACGATTTACGCTCAGCTTCAAAGTAGTTGCCTGCCGAATTGTAGCTTCCGCCATAATACTCCAGCTTGCCGTCTACAATTTTAGCTAGTACTAGTAGATCCGTATCCAAACCGTTCACATTCTCCATTGGAATCTTTAATGTGACTGGCTTTGCAAAGTTTACTTTGCGGTTACTCGTTTGCAAGAATTCAAAATCATAAACGTCTGAAGCTAATTTCGACAAGGTGAGTTGGCTAGCTTCACTTGTTGGCTTCTTGGTAATCGTCAACGTCGTGGTTTCTGTCAATTCATTCACATCTACGGAGAGCGTTAATCCATTTACTTTAATAGCTAAAAAGTCGATGCCAGCTTCCTTCGCTTTTTTGAATAAATCAACACTTAGCGGAACTTCTGATGTAGTCGCAGCTTGTGCTCCGAGGTCTAACGTCACAGTAACTTTAGCTTTCTCCGCGAGTGAAGTCGCTGCTGTTAATTCATCATTTAGCTGCTCCGCATTTTCTTTCACTGATTGGAAAAGGCTAGTTACTCCCTTCTCATCCAAGCTCAGCTTAGCTTTGCCATTCGTGACAGAGACTGCCCCAGAGACATCTAGTTGAGAAAGTTTCTCTATCGCTTCTTCAACCAGTTTTTTTGCCTGTTTATTGCTTAATTGCTCATCCAGTCCTGATTGAGTTTTTGTGAGTGCTGCAAGTGAAGATTTCAACTCATTTTGCACCTTGATGACCTGTTCAGGATCAACTGTCTTTACATCTGTTGTTGGTTGCGTTGGCGATGTTGGTGTCGTAGGTGTTGTTGGTGTTGAAGGCACTTCTGGATCTGTTGGATCTGTTGGATCTGTTGGTTCCTCTGGATTCTCCGTCTCATTTCCAGCAGCGCGAGTTATCGTTAGGCGATACTCGTATGTTTCAATTGCTGATTCAAGCGAAGTAAGTTGAACAGTAATGTTATTCGCACCTTCACTTAAATCAATTATTTTACCGCTATCTCCTGTTTGCACCTCACCGTTAATGCGAAGCACATCTGACTCGTTGGATGGCGTAGCTGTCAATACAATCTCCTCAACATCGTTAGCCACCTCTGCGGTGTATGCGTTAGTCGATAAGCTGAAGGCTGGATTTATACTTACCGCTCCTGCATTAATCGCTAGTTGAACTAGCGTTGGTTTCAGAGTTCCATTCGTAATGAAAATATCATCGATGTATCCTTTGACGATGCCAGTTCCTTCATTCCGATCATAATTAATCAAAATCTTATCAATCGTTCGATTGTTCAACCACAGTCCAATGTCGGATTGCACCAAATTCCAAGCTCCAACAGTGCCTCTTCCATTGGCCGGATGCAAACCTTCGCCTGCATAATCGACTGCGCCGCTATCCCGTAAGTTGCTGCCGTCCGACATGACAAAATCTACCGATACATATCGTCCCATTTCTGTTTCTGGGTAGAAATAATAACTCAATTTCGTATCTTTCGTGACAGGAATGTTCACATCATATGCCTTCCAAACACTGTGTGATTGCTCAGCACTATTGTCGGACCCAGCAAATTTAAGCGCGTTTCCGCCTGAATGCACACGATCACCTGAGACCGTAAGTGTAGGAAGGGCGGTTCCATTCTCCCCAGACACATTCTTCAGATTCTCGAACCCAGATAAATTAGGTTGACCCTCTACATCTTCCAACGAGGTTTCATATAAAATGCCTTCCGCTGGCGGCTCTGGGTCTACCGTATCTTCCGATTCATAGATTCGAATATCGTCGATATACCCTTCGTAAAGCCCGATGTAAGGATCGTCACCATAATCCATCACAATTTTATTAATCGTTTTACCAATTAAGTTATTCCCGACTGCCGTTGTTCCCAAATCTACAATAACTTCATTCCATTGACCAACGACTCCGCGTTTGTTTGCCGGGTGGAAACGTAAACCGTTTTGATCATTTTTATTGGAATCCCTCAAATCACCGCCGCCAGCAAACGTCATATCCACGATCGAATTTCTAGCACTGTCCCCGACAGGATAGAACCAATAACTAAGCTTCGTATCTTTGGTAATCACGACATTGACATCAAAGGCGCCTAAGTTGGCATAGGACATGCCATTTGCCTTGTCATCTCCGGAATATTTAATCGCGTTTTCCCCTGAATGCTTCTGTGTCCCGCTAAAAGCGATATTCGCGTTATCGATGTTAGAGACACCGTAATCATAAGATGTCGGTGGTGTTTCTCCTGCTTCGCCGCCGATAAAGAGACCTATGAAATCATTCTCTTCTTCGGCAGGTTCTTCATAGATTTGAATATCATCGATATAACCTTCATAAAGGCCTATATATGGGTCATCCCCATAATCAATGACAATTTTATTGATCGTTTTACCGATCAAATTGTTACCGTCAGCTGAGCCTAAGTCAACAATGACCTCGTTCCATTGACCAACAACCCCGCGCTTGTTCCCAGGATGGAACGTAATTCCGTTCTGGTCCTTTTTATTGGAACCCCTTAAATCTCCGCCGCCTGCGAACGTCATATCGACGATTGAATTTCTTGCGCTGTCCGCCACTGGATAGTACCAATAACGAAGCTTCGTATCCTTCGTCACCACAATGTTCGCATCAAATGCGCCTAGATTGGCATAGGACATGCCATTTGCTTTGTCATCACCTGAATATTTAATAGATCCATTCCCCGTATGCTTCTGTGCCCCACTAAAAGCAAGATTCGCGTTATCAATGTTCGAAACACCGTAGTCATAACTGGTCGGCTCAACATCCCCTGCTTCACCGCCATTGCTGAACTTAATCGGATTCGGTGGCTCATAATTAGTGAGAACAAGCTCATCAATCCAACCTTTAAACGGCCCAACGCCTGGATCATCTTCATAATCAAGCATAATCGTTTGGATCGTCTTGCCTTCTGCAAATGTCCCTACATTCACATTGATTTGTGTCCATTTCCCGACTTCACCGCGAGCATTCGAAGCATGCATACCAATGTTGTTCGAATCCTGGGCCCCCCCAATATCTCTCATTACCGAACCATCTGTGAAAATGAAATCAATCACAGCATGACGGGCTAATTCATTCTCAGGATGGAACCAATAGCTCAGTTTCGTCTTATCGGAGACAGGAAGATTTACATTTTTGTACAAGAAAAAGTTCGTATAAGAAGCCCCGCTGCTGTTATCTGTGCCAGCAAACAGGAGTGATTTGGAACCCGCATGTGGGAAACCACTGTTAACAGTTGCACTCGGATTGCCAGAATGGTAACCTGCCACTTGACGCTGCGCTTCCAACCCACCGTCTGGTCTGATCTCTCCGGCCTCAAATCCGTTGTTGAACAAAATACCTTCACCTAGCGGCGGTTTTGGCATTTCACCATTTGTGATGACAATATCATCGATAAATCCTGAAAATTCACCTGGACCTAGATTCGTTTCGAACCCGATCATAATTGTCTTAATGATTTTGCCATCCAAATTGGCATTTTGCCCGATATTCACTTTAACTTGTGACCATTGGTTCTTCGTTCCACGAGCATTTGTAGGATGCATGCCAACACCATCAAAGTCAGCAGCTCCCGAATCCCTCAGTGACCCATTGTCAGCCGTAATAAAATCAATCGCTGCGAATCGACCACGATCTGACGTTGGCTTAAACCAATAACTCAGTTTGGAATCAGCGGTAACAGGGATATTAACGCTAATCGCTTTGAAATAAGTAAAACTAGTTGTACCCACAGCTCCTGTAACATTTCCGGAGTATTTCATGGCCTTTTCGCCAGTAAACTTATCCTCGCTTGAAACTTCCAAGAGTGGATCATCATTTGGATTTACTAGGCCTGAAACGTTATTTTGGTTTTCAAACTCGCCTCTCCATGAGATTTGTTGCTCCCCTGTTTCAAAACCCGTTTTTAACAAAACTCCATTCTCATCTGGTTGAGCCGTTGGAGGTGTTGTTACTAGGGATACTGGTACATGTGGTGCTGGTTGATTCGCAGAGTTGTACACTTCAAATTCATAAATGTTGGCTTTACCCGAACCGTCTTCACTTTGCGTCGGTTTTGTAATATTCAATTTGACATATCTAGCTTCAATAGGTGCAGTGAGCGTCCGTTTGGTTGCATTAGACGTATTCCCATAAACCTCATCAGTGACCGACCAGTCAGTTCCATTCGTGCTGGCCAACAATTGAAAGTCCTTGGTGTTCAGTGAAGCATTCCCTTCAACACCCTCATGTAAAACTACCCACTGGTCAATTGTTTTTACACTGCCTAGATCAACCTGCAGCCATTTCGCTCCATTCTCCTCAGAAATCCACTTTTTACCGAATTTCGTCGTGCCATCAATGGCATTGAAAGGACGACCCACGACTTGATTGATTGACATTTCAAACGAACTTGCCGTTGCTTCTTGATTCATGGCAAGGTTTGCAGTGCCTGGCAGCCCCTCTTTGTTGCGATTAATCATATCCCAATACTTATTAATATCCATCTCATAATTGCCGGAATATAGCTGGCTTTCCCCTAACCAAAACAGCCCCAATAAATTAGGAATTGTCTGTGCATGAGAAAACATCAGCTGGATTTCGCCATCTGTGGCGTTGAGATTGGCATTCTCTCCAGCCACTTTATAGCCCTTTGCTGCTGCTAACTGGGCCATATACTTCATTGGACTCGGGAAATTCGGGTACCAATTCTCAGGCGCTTCAGCCCAACTGCACCAAGGAACAATCTCATCATCAGACAAGGATGTTTGTTCCGTCATGTCGATCTGTCTAGCCCAATCCAAACCTAGTGAGAACGAATTATCTTTCTCCGGTTGTGTTGAACCGTCTAATCCGTTAGCTAAAGCAGCCTCAATATCTCCTGGTCGCAGCCCCAGTGAAGGATACAGAATAGCCTTTTTCGCATTTGGAAAATTATCATGAAAAGCTTCTAACAATGAGTTCTGGTGCTGACCTAAGCTATTGAAATAAAAATCCAGAAAAGCTCGCGCTTTTGTATGATTCACATCATCGGGATCGCCCGGTTTCCAGGTTTTAATTAAATCCGGTTTTTTCGCATTCGCGCTTTCGGAGAATGCCCAATAAGAATTCCGATGGCCATTGTACGTTGCATCTGGATAACGCAGCTCATCCCAACCTAATCCGCCTACACGTACACCGTAAAAGTCATCTTTCATATCGCTAAAATTGGAAGCAAGCTGCTCAATATAATTAATCTGAGCGTCCTTTACCGCATCATTAAAAACGGCATCAGGCACGTTATTACCGATTCCCCCAACCCAAGTATCCCCATACTGATTGACGAATTTGGTATCCTCATTCAAATTAAATACCCATGAAGGCGGATACTGAAATCCAAGCTCAAAAAATACTTTGATGCCATTATCCTTATAACGCTTGATTTTCTTTTTCACACTATCTACATAAGATTGGCTGAAATGACCTTGTGTCGGCTCAAACTTATCCCAAAATACTTCCAACAAGGCAACGGAAATACCAGCATTTTTGTAATCTTCAATTTTCGCGAGATTTCCGCTTCCATTCATAACCCCATAGAAAGGAATGTCGGGCGATACAGATGCGGAGACTGATGAGATCGGTCCGATTGCCCCCATATTTTGGGCCAACATCAGCGCAAGCAGCGTAAATACTCTGACAACACGTGCTATGATTTGCATGAATTATCCCCTTTCTAAGTAACCAAGGTCAGCCGATTTGTACTCCCTCTTCGACTGACCTTGCATTATCTACCTAACGAAAATTTACTTCTTCAAGAAAGCATCAATTTGCGCTTGCAGCTCCGCTTGAATTTTCTTGAGTGGCCCTGCACCTTCACTTTTGAATGTAGCCCAATATTTATCAGGATCAATCGCACCATTGAAGATACCTGCATAGTATTTGCCTTGAACGCTAGTAAACTGTGCGATTTCATTTTTAACTTTCGTAGCATCAAATGTGAACCCAGTTAAATTATCCTTTGTAAAATTGTTGGCATCCTTAATAAAGTTTTCATACTTCATTGTCTCTTCATCCGTTGTATCAATCGTATACTCCATAACTGGATTCCAAACTAAGCTGAATGAGCCAAGTCCACCACCATTTTGATCTTGGTTCGGAACTAATTGTTTAAAGCGTTTCTTACCTGTTTCTAACCAATCTTTCCCCTTCACACCATGCTCTACTAGCATATAGTTCTCTTCATTTGCATTCGCCCAATCCAAGAACATCATCGCACGCTCTTTGTTTTTACTTACTTTTGGAATGACAACGAAGTTATCCATGGCAAAGTTGGAAATGTTCTTTCCAGGCGTTAGATCAAACAACTTGACTGATTCTAGCTCGCCGCCAGGAACTGTTTTTCCCATCTCTTCTTTATTGATAATAGGACCAAATACGTTTTGTGGTGCTGCCATCGTTATATTTTTAACAATGGTATCTCGACCAATATTTTTGGAGGTCAATACGTCTTGAGCAATGACTTTATCGTTGAACATCTTACGCGCATCTTGGATTTTACTCCATACGCCTGGTTCCATCTCGTCAAATAAGTTACGAACTTTACCGTCATTCCCTTTATAGTGAAGAACGACGCTTGCGCTTAATGCTTGGGTAGGTCTAATGTTGAGTGAAGTATCGTCTCTTAATTGCCAGTTGACCCATGTATAGCTCAAGTCGCTTGCTCCAGGCCCTAAAGTTAAGTTAGGGAATTTTTGATGCGCCGCATAGAGATATTTTGACAATTCATCGTAGTTTTTAACTGGCGGCATATTCAGCGTTTCACGTACATCTTTACGAATGTTGACAGAGTGACCTTGAATCAGGAAAATACCGAGTGGCACACCCATGACTTTGCCGTTAAATTTGTTGGCATCCCAGATCTGTTGCGAACGGTTCTTCACGACATTTGGGCCATATTGTTTCAGCAAATCGCTGATTTCTGTGTAGAAATCGGACGTAATCATTTGGTTCATATGCAGCCATGGCGCGTCATACATCAAATCCACATTTTCGCCCGCAGCCAACATGATTTTTGTCTTTTGATCCAAATCCGGCCAATCGACATAGGTGATATCTAGTTTCGTATTTTGGCCATCTTCTAATAGTTTCTTTTCTACGGCCGCCTTTACGGAATCATAATTGGCAGGTGTTGAACCTGGCAATACAAGTTTAAGTGTAACTGGCTCTGAAGCTACTTTCTTAGCCGCTGGAGTAGCCTCTGTTCCGGCAGCAGCTGACGCCACTGGACTTGAACTAGTTGTAGGTGTTGACTTACTGCATGCAGATAAAATCATCATCGTACTAAGCGCACAAACCAATAATGAGCCAAATTTCTTTTTCATTGAAAACCCTCCCAATTTTTTTGTTTTTTTTATTTTCATTAGTCTCGCTAATAAAAATCAATCGTTAGCCTTTGACCGAGCCCAATGTAAGGCCCTTGACAAAGTATTTCTGCACGAATGGATAGGCAAACACAATCGGTCCGATTGTGACACAAACCATCGCTAATTTGAGACCCTCAGAGGGAGGAATCACAACACCTGTTGCAAACAACTTAAAGTTCTGGCTATTCAAGATCTGTCGCAGCAGAATTTGCAGCGGATACAGATTGGAATTATCAATAAAGAGCAAACCTAACCACCAGTCATTCCAATATTGCAAGGAGAAAAATAGCGCCACGGTACTTATGACAGGTGTTGTAATTGGCCGTATGATTTGAAAAAATACTCGCCATTCATTCGCGCCATCCATAGTTGCCGACTCGTTAATTTCGAAAGGTAACGTGCGATAAAACGAGACAAAGATAAAAGCAAAGAAAGGATTCATCACATAGGGAAAAATTAAGGCCATTAAGGTGTCTTTCAAATGCAGCCAATTCACCATTAATAGATAGAAACCTACTAAGCCACTACCAAACACCATTGGCAAATACGTTATCATCGCTAGAAAGTTACCATACTTGGCCTTCGAATGTGCAATTACGTAAGCAAAAGTTGCTGTTACAAATAACCCAAGGAGCGTTCCAACGATTGTTACAAGGATAGTTACGCCATAACTCTTGAAGATTTGGTTGCTATTAAATAGAAATCGATACGCCTCCAGACTGAATTCAGAGGGATACAGCACATAACCGTTATTCAATAACTTCTCCGAAGCGAATGAATCGATAACAACCACCCAAAATGGTACAAGACAGGCAATGGCCGCACATGTGAGCAATAAATACACGATAAAAGTTAGGATTTGTTCGGAACCAAATTTCGTTTGCCTCATCTTCACTTTAACCTTCGTCGATTGGATCATGTTCGCTTCCATTTAAAACAACCTCGAATCTTTGTCAATTTTACGTACAATCGCATTAAAAATCACAATAGTGATGAGACCCATAACGGATTGATAAAGGACAATAGCGGACGACATGCTGAAATCGCCTAACTGTCTTAACGCTCGATAAGAGTACGTATCAATAACATCGGTCGTAGGATAAAGAACACCATTATCACCGATAATTCCGTAGATCATTCCGAAATCTCCGTAGAAAATCTTCCCTATGCCCAGAAGAACTAATACGATAATGACTGGCCGTAATAACGGTAATGTGATCTTTGTGATTTGCTGCCAGCGCGTTGCACCATCTATTTTTGCACTCTCATAATAATCACCTGAAATTCCGACAATCGAGGCTAATAAGATGATGGATAAATACCCTGCATTTTTCCAAACAGACACGATGGTTAAAATAATGGGCCAAACCCAAGGTGTTTGATACCACTCAATCGTTTCCAGACCAACGAATTCCAACAGCCGATTCGCCATGCCATTGGAACCATTAAATATGCCGAAGACCATTAGCGAAACAACCAGCCAAGAAATAAAGTAAGGAAGAAAAACGAACGATTGTACTAATCTTTTAAAAATAACAATTCGAATTTCATTGAGAAACACGGCAAACATGGTAGCAATACCAATTTGAAAAAATAAAAACAACACATTGAGATACACCGTATTCCAAGTAATCTTTAACCAATCTGGGCTCTCAAAAAAGAAGCGAAAATTATCAAATCCAACCCAATTACTTCCAAAGATCCCCTTCTGCAATTGAAAGCTTTTGAAAGCAAGCAAATGACCACTTAGTGGTAGATAAGAAAAGACAACTAAAAACAAGAAACCTGGTATTGCTAATGAATAGATATAACGATTCTTAAATAATTCCCGAAAGACACTCATGTCCCTCACATCCTTTCCAAGCGAATCTCTTGATGTGCTTAAATTTATCATCGCGGTAATGGCTTGGAAAGTCCTCATTGTTAGATGTGGTATTGGTTCTGACTTTTTACGTTATTTCGAAGAAAACATCAATTTCAATACCTCAGATGGCGCCAAGAGTACTTATTTCATTTTAAAAGTCGCAATAAAAAATGCCACGAGTCACATAGAGGACCAATGGCAACATGTATTTAGGGCTGGTTTAAGGAATTACTTAGCATTTCTCTATATTGCTTTGGCGTTAGCCCCGTTACTTTTTTGAATACGGAAAAAAAGTGACTCTTTGTAAGGAAACCAGAACTCTCCATGATTTCTGTAATAGAAAGATCGGAAGAAACTAACAGTTTCTTTACAAGTTCTATTTTGCTCTCAAGTATAAAATCGTTAATACTGATGTTCGTTATTCCTTTAAATAACTGTCTTAAATAACTCACGGATAAGGAGAGATGATCGGCAATCACCTCGATGGATAATAAAGGATCTCTAATATTCGTAAGAATAAACTCTTTAATTTCGTTCACAATTTCCTCTTTATGTCCATTCACTTTGGGAGCACTGATCTCTGCAACAATCTGTCTAATCAGTTTCTCCATCCATGCCAACACCTCAGGCAACGTATGATACTGATCAAGTATTTTGTTAATCCCATTGATTTCTTGAATGACACCTAAACGACCGAAAGATTTCGTAATCTCGTAGATCAACAAAGTAAGATGAAGCTTGCATTCGGAATAGGACACACCTGCCATCACACTGAACTGCTGTCTAAGTTTAGTTAGTGCTTCTTCCAATTGTTCCTGACGAATGAGTAGAATAATGTCTTCCGAGATATTTTCAAAGGAAGGAAGCGTCAGCATGAGATCTTCATATTCCTCTTCGGTAAAAATATGATTTTCGCCTTTAATAAATTTGAGCATCGTTAACTCGTAAATATGCTGGTAAAGCTTATTAAAGTCATCATCAGCCGTACCTGGATGGCTTATCGCAATGGAGGTGGTAATTTTTATTAAGGAAGCAACTTTCTCCTGAATGGAGAGAAGCGATTGTTGTAACTTTGCTGTTTGGATATCATCCGTACCCATCCAGATCAACAAATGATCGCTGCCCATATCCAAACATTCGACGGCATTGTCACCACTATGTAAAATTTCATCAGCTATATTACGCATTGCATATTTCAGAAGCTTTCGAGAGTTGAAATCATACTGCTCACAAAACGATTGATAGGATTCAATGCGAATGACTGCCAAAAACAACCATTTTCTTGAAATTAGCTGAGTTTCTGAACTTAAAAATTCACGGCCTGATTGTGTTAATTTGCCCTGGAATAACCATTGTCTGAGTTGCTCAGAGCGAATGAGGTCCTGATGCTCCCGATAAGAGGAGTGTAGAGACTCGAAATTATCGAGCAGCGCATCCAGTCCTTTGTCTATATAGGAGAATTCACTGTGTGTCAAAATATTAGATAAGGATAAATCCTTTACTATCGTCTTTTGCCCTTTCATTTTAAGTTTATCAGCTAATGTTGACAATGGACTTAGAGATCGGCGAGAACTCCAATAAAAAAGTGCGGCAATAAGCGCCAGAACAGTCAACGAAAAGTAAATAATCCTTTGTTTCAACTCACTTGAGTTGTGGGTTAACAGCGAGTAATCGACGGTATAATAGATCTGCCAATTTGATTTCGTTGTCGCTTCATTAATAATCCAACGAGTGCCATTCACTTTCATATCCCACTGGTTGGTTCCGCTTGTTTGGTACGCTTGCCCAATTGTCTTTACTAATTCCTCCGAAGTATCCCCTAACATCCTATTCCCATCAGAGGAAAGAATAAATAATTCAACACCTTTTGCATGATTAGGGCCAAATAAATAATTCATAATCATCTGTTTATCAATCATAAGGACAAGGAAACTGTATTCACTCTTACTTGGCGAAGCTGGGGTAATCATGGTTAAATACTCGACTCCACCTACAGCATGGTTAAAAATTGTCAAATAATCTTCTGTATCTGTTCGATTCAGAATGGATGGATCTTCAAAGGAAGCATAATCAACTTCCCCTTTCTTCGAATCAATGATCTTTTTCGTCTTTGTGTTAATTAAATAGGAACGTGCAATAAATGGCTCATTAAACATAAAATTGTTCTGAGTTTTAATGGCCGTAGTCGTTCTTAAAACATCATCAGGGTCACCAAAGAACCAATTTTGAATTGTCTGATCATTGTAGATGGTGTAGGCATTATTTTTTAACTTATCAAATATAAACTCGGCATTATACCGAATGTTATTTACTTTGGAATTGGCGTTCGAGTTTAACTCAATCATCGTATAGCGGGAAAATTGTGAGAATAGCAAAAGGACAAAAGGAATAAAAACGAGGATAAATATACCAATAAAAATCAAGAAATTCCTAAAATAGATTCGCTGAAAGCCGAGTTTAATCATGGTTAATCTCCTAGTAATTATTAAGTGTCAGTAACAATCCAAACTCGTAATTGATAGCGTTTGCATGCAGTTTACCATGATCATGTTACATTTGTCGACAAATTTTAATGGTACCCCTACAGTCATGAAACGCATTAAGAAGCAACGCCGTCATACGCAAATTGATCGTATAACGGCGCTACCACAAATATGAAGATTACTAAGGAATTAATGAGTCATAGTTAGCTAAGGTGGCGTTCCCGTTGACACCAAATTGAGATTCGTTCATCCAGTACATCGCTTTTAAATTAAGTGCGATAGCTTCATTGACACTAAATTGCATTTGCGAGAAATTGTTATTCCCAGAGTTTTCTGCTGCTACACGCAAACCTTTGAGACCTGCCAAATACGCTAAGTAGCGCAGTGGACTTTCAAGGTTATGCCCACTGCCTGATCCTGGATTCTCCATCCATGTACAATACGGAATAGCTTTCGAATACGTGATCGCATTTACTTGTCGCTGCCAATCCAGTCCCATCTGCGTCAATCCATTGATTTCAGCAGCGGTAGTGCCATTTAAGCGAACATTGACAGCTGCCGCTACATCATTGGGCCTGAGACCAGAAGATGGATATAAAATATATAAATCTGAATTCGGATATTGGGTCTTATACGTATTAATCAGCCAAGTTTGATAATCGGTTAGTTTCTGGAAGTAATAATCAATGAACTGTTGTGCTTTTGCCGTATCCGCATCTCCTGGCTTCCAGCCTGGAACTGGGGAACCCGTTTGCGCATTGGCATCGAAGACCCAATAGGAGTTCGTATGACCGTTGAAGTTTTTATCCGGATATCTCATCTCGTTCCAACCAAGTCCACCAACACGAATCGCATATACATTCGGAAAATCTTGCCGAACTCTTGCAATATAATTCGCCTGTGCAGCTCTTACATTGGCATTAAACACCGCATTCGGAACATTGTTCCCGAGTGTGCTGGAGCTCCAAACATCACCGTACTGGTTCTTAAATCGGGTATTGGCATCCAAATTAAATACCCAAGAAGGCGGATACTGCAGACCTACGTCTAAAGCAACCTTGAAGCCTTTAGCAATGTAGGCATTATAAATCGTTTTCATGTTGTTAATATATGTCGTGTTAAACGATCCTTGTGTCGGCTCATATTGGTCCCAGCCTAAATCGAACGAAAGATTCATAATGCCGGCGGCTTTTTCAGCATCCAAATAATTGGTGCTGGATGGCGTTTTCAGCAGCCCATATTCCAGACTGCTTGTAGACGTCGCAGAAATTTGAATATCATCAATATAGCCCCTGAACTGACCTGTATCTGCAAAATGCTCATAGGCAATTAGAATACGGTCAACTGTCCTTCCGCTTACCCAGTTACCGATATTACTTTGAATCTGTGTCCACTGATTAACAGTCCCCCTTGGTGTTGCTGGGTGAAGTGCTGTCCCCGTTGTGTCAACGGCGCCGCTGTCCCTGAGGGTAGTTCCATCAGTAAAGATGAAATCAACACCGACATATCGTCCTAGATTTTGCTGCGGATAAATCCAGTAAGATAATTTCGAAGTTGAATCGAGCGGAATGTTCACGTCGTACACTTTAAAATAGATATAGGAAGATGTGGTACTGTTATCTTTACCCGAGTACATGAGTGCTTTCGTGCCCGTATGCGCCGTTTCCTGGCGAGTGCCCAATTCAGGAACGCCACCCGTGCTATATGCACCGATATTGTTAATTGTCTCTGTTGTATTGGTCCATGTCGGTTGAATTTCGCCAGTTTCAGAGCCACTGAAAAATGTACCCGCTGCGCTTACTTTTGGTACATTCACAAATGAAGAGCAACCTAATATTGCAATTGCCATCATGAATGTAAAAATTCGCTTCATCTTCATCATCAATCATCCTCCAATATTGGGATCAGATACAAACCAAATGACTTGTTTACGGTATGATGTTGGCATAATCGTTCAGAGTTGCATTCGTGCCGACGCCAAATTGCTGCTCATTCATCCAAAATATCGCAGCCATATTGAGCGCTTTGGCTTCGCTGGCAACAAACGCCATTTGGGCTTGGGTATTGTTTCCTGAATTTTCTCCAGCAATCCTTAGTCCTTTCAGATTTGCTAAATAGGCCATGTATCGCAGTGGACTTTCGAGATTATGTGTACTTCCCGTTCCTGGAAGCTCATCCCAAGTGCAATAGGGAATTGCTTTCGGATTCGTTAACGCATTAATTTGTCCAGCCCAATCTAAACCCATCTGCAACTGACCATTAATCTCCGGTGCAGTGCTGCCATTTAACCGAACATTGACCGCTCCTGCCACATCGCCAGGCCTTATGCCAGATGAAGGGTAAAGCACATATAAGTAGGCGTTAGGGTACTGAGCGCTGTAAGTGCCAATCAACCAATTTGAATAATCTTTGAGTTTAAGAAAGTAATAATCGATAAACTGCTGCGCTTTCGCCGTATCCGTGTCGCCAGGCTTCCATCCTGGAACAGGTGAACCTGCTTGCGCGTTGGCATCATAAACCCAATAGGAATTCGAATGTCCATTGAAGGTAGGATCCGGATAACGGAGCTCATTCCACCCGAGTCCACCTACACGAATAGCATATACGCCCGGAAAGTCCTGCCGTACTCTTGCAATGTAAGCAGCTTGCGCATTTCTTACATTTGAATTAAATACGGCGTTTGGAACATCATTTCCGATCGTCGTAGAACTCCACACATCTCCGTACTGATTCTTGAAACGTGTGTTAGCATCCAGATTAAATACCCATGAAGGCGGATATTGCAGACCCACATCTAAGGTAACTCTGAATCCCATATTCTTATACGCGTTAAATATCGCCTGCTTGCTGCTAATATAGCTCGAATTAAATGTACCTAGCGATTGTTCATATTGATCCCAACCTAGTTCAAACGTAATGTTCGTGATGCCAGCAGCTTTCTCTTCTGTCAATAAATTTGTACTTGAAGGCGTTTTCAACAACGCGTAATCTACACCGAGTGATGAAATTAAAATATCATCGACATATCCTCTAAATTGTCCTGTTTCAGCAGCATGGTCGTACGCGATTAGAATGCGATCAATTGTTTTGCCGGCTCCCCAATTTCCAACATTACTTTTAATTTGTGTCCATTGATTTACCGTTCCCCTTGGCGTGGCAGGGTGCATCGACACTCCGTTCGTGTCAACAGCTCCACTATCTCGAAGATTCGTTCCATCCGTAAAAATAAAATCAACGCCCACATATCGGCCAAGGTTCTGTTGCGGATAGATCCAGTACTCCAGTGTCGACGTTGGATCAAGCGTAATATTCACATCAAATACTTTAAAATAAACGCTCGAAGAACTTGCACTATTATCCTTACCTGAGTACATAAGAGCTTTAGTTCCTGAGTGCGCTGTTTCTTGACGGACTCCCAGCTCTGGAACTCCCGTACTATAAGCAATGACATTGTTAATACTCTCCGTCGTATCCGTCCATGTCGGTTGCAATTGACCAGTCTCAACTCCACCGAATAGAGCACCTGGATTTGAGGAAGTAATTTGAATATCGTCAATTGATCCCTTAAACTGACCTGTTTCCGCTGCATGGTCGTAAGCAACTAAGATGCGATCTACCGTCTTACCACTTACCCAAGCGCCGATATTGCTATTAATTTGTGACCATTGATTCACAGTGCCACGTGCAGTGTTTGGGTGAAGTGCAACGCCATTCATATCAACAGCCCCGCTATCACGAAGGTAAGTGCCGTCTGTGAATACGAGATCAATAGCCACATAACGTGCTAAATTTTGCTCAGGAAACGTCCAGTAGGATAATTTAGACGTTGCATCCAGAGGAATATTAACATCAAATACTTTAAAATAAATGTAAGACGTTGTGGCACTGTTATCTTTACCAGAGTAATGAAGGGACCTACTGCCAATATACGCACGATCTGTTTCCACAAAAAGCTCAGGATTGATGCCCGTGGTATAACCAACGACGTTGCTGGAGCTCTCAATGGTGTTAGACCAAGTCGGATAAATATCAGCAGTTTCAACTCCGCTGGTAAAAGTACCTGCCGCTTGCGCTATTTTGTTCTCGAAAAGAAAAGTCGTACAAATAAAACAAATCATCATAACAAGTGATACGATTGTTTTCAACTTCATCTTCATCATCAAACATCCTCCTGGTTGATTTACTGCTACCTTAACATCCAAACTTATGATGTCCTTAACTTTCTCCACATCACCCCTTTCACCTGCAAACAAAATAAAAAGAAGACCCCTTTCACAGCCCAGTTAGCTAGACGCAAAGTGCAATCTTCTTAAGTAACATTCCTTTATGCTTCTATTTCCAATCTATAAGATCTTTCACTTTTGCAACAATATTGTCCACGGTAAAACCATATTCGCTTATTAATTGATGAGCTGGTGCTGAAGCTCCGAAATGGTTGATGGTCAATACATCACCGTACTCTCCCACATAACGATCCCACCCTAACGAAACGGCCATTTCAATCGCTAGACGCGGTTTCACATCAGGTAAAATGACCGATGTTCGATAGGCTTTAGATTGTTTTTCAAAAAGCTCCCAACTAGGCATACTCACAACACGTACATGGATATCCTCTTCCGCTAATCGTGTTTGAGCTTCCATCGCTAGTGCAACTTCAGATCCGCTTGCTAACAACTGTGCAACTGGCCTGCCGTTCTTGGCATCCGACAAGACATAAGCACCGCGTGACAAATGATCTTTGGCAAGCTCACTTGTGCGTTCTAAATTCATTAGATTTTGCCTTGTTAGCACCAAAGCAACGGGACCATCTTGCTGTGCAACCGCATAACGCCAAGCAAAGCTCGTTTCATTCGCATCCGCTGGACGTAGCACGGTCATACCAGGGATTGCCCTTAGTGCGGCAAGCTGCTCGACGGGTTCATGCGTTGGGCCATCCTCGCCAACGCCAATCGAATCATGCGTAAATACATAAATCACGGGAAGCTTCATAATACAAGCTAACCTAATTGCGGGGCGCAGATAATCGGAAAACACGAAAAATGTGGATGCAAAGGGTCTTACACCCCCATGCAGCATCATGCCATTAACTGCGGCCCCCATCGCGAACTCACGTACACCGAAGAAAACGTTACGGCCACCGTAATTTGCTGAGGCTAATCTACTCGAAGAGTGAATATTCGTCTTCGTAGAAGTTTCCAAGTCCGCCGATCCACCTATTAATTGCGGTACATGTTTAGCAATAGCGTTCAACGCACGCTCAGAGGCAATTCGTGTTGCAATCGCTTTGTCATGGACTGAATACGTAGGAAGTTCTATATCCCATTCTTTTGGTAATTCCCCTTGAACAGCAAGCTCAAATTGGCTAGCCAATGTGGGATAAGCTTCCTTATATTCACCAAAAAGCACGTTCCATGCTTTCTCCTTGGCAATGCCTTGTTCTTTTAACTCAGCAAAGTGTACTGTTACTTCTTCAGGGATATAAAAATCAGGTACCTCTGGCCAACCGTAATATTCTTTGACTAGTTTTGTTTCATTAGAGCCTAATGGAGAACCATGAGAACCGTGCTCGCCCCCTTTACCACCTTTATTCGGGCTGCCGAAACCAATGGTTGTTTTCACCTCAATTAATGAAGGTCGAGGATCTCGTTGTGCAGCCTTAATTGCAGCGTGAATTTCTTCCAAGTTATTACCGTCAACAACTTTCTGAACATGCCATTGATATCCTGAAAACCGCTGCTGAACATTCTCGGAAAAAGACAAACTTAAATCCCCATCTAACGAAATATCGTTGGAATCGTATAGAAGGATCAGCTTGCCTAATTGCAAGTGCCCTGCAAGTGAAGCGGCTTCGCTCGAAATCCCTTCCATGAGATCACCATCACCGCAAATCACATAGGTAAAATGATCGATAATCTCAAAGTTTGCTCTATTGTAGACCGCCGCTAAATGGGCTTCTGCTAGTGCCATCCCAACCGCCATGCCAATGCCCTGACCTAATGGACCTGTTGTCGATTCAACTCCCGCTGTGTGTCCATATTCCGGATGTCCAGGTGTCAGGCTACCCCACTGGCGAAAATTTTTCAATTCTTCCAGTGGTAAATCATACCCTGATAAATGGAGCAAGCTATATAACAGCATCGATCCATGCCCCGCGGAGAGGACAAAACGATCTCGATCTATCCACTTTGGATTCGATGGGTTATGATTCATAAACCGTGCCCAAAGTTCATAGGCCATAGGTGCGCTTCCCATGGGCATACCTGGATGGCCTGAGTTAGCCTTCTCTATCGCATCAATGGAGAGCGTGCGAATTGTATTAATGGAATATTGGTCAATCAAATTAATTCTGACGTTCACTATAAAACCCCCAATTAGCAACTTGATAATCTCGTTTGCAAGTGTTGGACTTAATTTATCACTTTGAAATTTCACCTGAATAGTCCTTATTTTTAGACAGGTGTTGAGAATGACTTTCGCCCCCTCTTTGGCTTATAGTGTTACATTCAGTACTTCTAACAGAAGAATGAGGACTTTGGATTCATAGTTCGACTAGTTAGAAAAATAAAAAGCCTTACGATTTTCTCGTAAGGCCATCATTAGATGCGATAGTAAATAGCGCTCCACCACGCTTTACTGTCTTTTTTTGTTAGAGAGACTTGCTCACTCGATTGCCTTCTCAGTGCGCCAACCGCCCATCCCGAAAACGCACAATCCGCCTCGCCTGTTCCGCAACCTGCCGATCATGCGTAATCACAATAATCGTACGCCCCTGGCCATTCAACCGCCTGAAAATATCCATAATCTCCGCGCCCGTCTTGGAGTCCAGCGCACCCGTAGGCTCATCCGCCAGAATGATCGGCGGATCTCCCGCCAACGTACGCGCAATCGCAACGCGCTGCTGCTGTCCGCCAGACAGTTCTGACGGAAAGTGTTTCCTCCGATCCAGCAAATCCACGGCTTCCAACGCTTGCACGACCATCGGCTCCCGCTGCTTTCGCGTCATCCCGCGATAAATCAGCGGAAGCTCCACATTCTCATACGCACTTAACCTAGGCAGTAGGTTAAAACTCTGAAAAACAAACCCAATCTTCCGATTCCGAATCTCTGCTAACTGTGAATCCCTTAACGAATGAATCTGCTTCCCATCAAGGCTGTAAACCCCTTCGTCGGACACGTCTAGGCAGCCAATAATGTTCATCAGCGTGGACTTCCCGGATCCCGACGGGCCCATAATAGCAACATATTCGCCCTGAACGATGTCTAACGAGATGTCATCCAACGCCCGAATGGTCTCGCCGCCCATGTGGTAAAATTTGCTTACATTCTCAATCTGAATTAAGGCTGTCATTGTCTTCGCCTCCATTATTTGATATCAAATGAATGAAGATTGCGATTCAATTCCAATGATTCCAATACTTTTACCGCTTCGCCTTATAAAACTCATGATACAGCTTCATTAACGCCCTCTTCTTAATCCGCGACACATACGACCGCGAAATGCCTAGCTCTTTCGCAATCTCCCGCTGCGTCCGCTCTTCGCCACCAAGCTCCAACCCGAACCTTCCGACTACGACTTCTTTCTCACGGTCGTCCAATATCTCCAGATTCCGATAGATTTTACTCTTCTCAATCTTCAACTGAACCGCATCCACCACATCGTCCGCCTCGCTGCCGAGGATATCAATCAAAGTAATCTCGTTCCCCTCTTTGTCCGTTCCGATAGGATCATGCAAGGACACATCTTTCCGTGTTTTCTTCAAGGAGCGCAGATGCATCAGGATCTCGTTCTCAATACATCGTGCCGCAAAAGTCGCCAGCTTCGTGCCCTTATTCGGCGAGAAAGACTCGATCGCTTTGATTAGTCCAATGGTTCCTATACTAATCAGATCCTCCAGATCTTCCCCCGTATTGTCGATTTTTTGAGGATGTGAACACGAAGCAACGTAAATCGGCAGCAGTTCCGCATCACGCACCACTTTTATTCCGCTTAACATAGGAGTCCATACCAAAGAGACACTGACCTTTGAATAGTCAATGTCTCTTTTACTTTGACACTATATGATATAAGACCGATGGAAACCGACCTACCCAAGGCAAACATTGGCTTCTAGTGCTCGGTATTTGAAGCCGGAGAACTGAGCTTCGCCGTTCCCAGCCGCATAAATTCCGAGCCTTAATCCTATAAACTCACCAAAATTATTATGATGATATCCGGATACTTCTAAGGCAGCCGGGAATAGACACCATTGTACGCCGTCCAGGCTGTAAGATAATCTTACTGTATGGTGATCATTTGTTATTCTTAAATGCATGGCGGAGCTCCCCCCCTTTACAGGAAAGCTTTTGGTACCGCGCCGCAGTCTAAAAATTTCTTCCTCTGTAAAACCAATCCCCGCATAACAGCGATCATGGTAAAATAGCAGCAATCCCGCTTCCACGCCTGATTCAATCTGAATGTGTACTTCCGCCTCATAGGCACGGTCTGGTGGAATCATAACGAGAGGACTTGCATCCGCAGGCGATTCCCCCTTCGCTTTTAATTTCAAGGTACCGCCGCCTACCTGATACCGCTCCGGGTCCAGCTCCTTGTAAAATCGCCACTGCCAACCGAGAACGTTTCCTTGGAAATCATCGGATAGATCAGGTGAAGAACCTTTCGCCTGCTCTGCTCTATTGTCAGTATCCAAGGGGAGCACCGGCCAGCCGTCCTTCGTCCACTCGATTGGATCCAGCAATGTTTGCCTTCCAAGCGTATAATAGTCTTTCTCATAAGCATGATACACGAAATACCAATTTCCATCGGGTGTATCTACTAGCGTACCATGACCTTTTGACCACCAACGCTCTTCTTTGGACCAAGTGTGAACGAGGGGGTTATAAGGGGAGTTCTCCCAGGGTCCTAACGGACTCTTACTTCTAGCAGCGACAGCCATATGGCTTGTTGCAGGTCCTGCGGTTCCGCCTTGCGCACTCACCATATAGTAATAGCTATCACGTGCTAACATTTTCGGTGATTCGAGCAAATGCCCTTCTGTCGCCCAATCCTCTGGGATCGGCCAGCCTTTATAAACTTCGACAACGTCTCCAATTACGGAAAGACCGTTTGTGGCTAATGGGACAACTCGACCAAAGTTGATATAAAGATACCTACTGCCATCCTCCCCAAGCAGATGTCCGGGATCAATCCCGCCAACCTTTAGATCAATCGGTTCGCTCCACGGCCCTTCTGGATTATCAGCGTAGATGACATAATTCGTTCCATTTGCAGGAAAGTAAATGTAAAACTGCCCATTAACATAGACCAGGTCCGGCGCCCAGATATCCCCTATATAAGTCTGAATAGCATGACACAAGGGAACCCAGTCCGTCAGGTTGTTCGAATGCCATATCAGTAGTCCAGGTGCATACATAAATGGTGAATGTGTCATATAGTAATTCTTGCCTACGCGAACGATGGAAGGATCAGGGTAATCCCCTCTCAGAACATCTATTGGATATGAAGTATTTGATTTTATATTTGGCATTCTTTCTTGCACCTCTCAGAATTAGTTTGCTCCATAAATAGTTACTCAAAATACTCACACAATGAGAAGTTTCCCGTTAATTTTTGAATATAAGACGCACCGGTCCAATTAATCCTGAGGGGTATGATCTACTGTCATAGCGATTTGCTAGGCTATTGCTGACCGCAACTCGCACAACATTTACACCTTCCTGTAGTTCCTTCCCAATATTAAATACATAAGGACTCCACATGCGAACACCTGCATCCTGATCATTCACCCATACCCGAACAAACTCATGAGCAATGCCCAAATCTAGCGTAACTTCAGCCCATGAAAAAAGTGAATTGCACACCAACTGTTTTTCATAGACAATTGTTCCCGAGAAGTGCTCCATGTCAGCCCACTCAGTCCAAGATTCAAGTGCTTCAAGTTCCCCCGCATGAGGTCCGTCAAGCACCCGCCAGCCAGACGACAAATCCTCAAAGAGCGTGATTTCCAATGCCTCCAATGCATTTATACTCATAGGTTCACTCGGATCAATTGCAATAATCAGACTTTCTCTTCGCTCAAGCTTGAGTTGAACACGCTGTCCTACCGCAGTTCTTTCCATCAGAGCAGGCTTACATTCCCCAGTCCATGGGTTCCAATACTCTGTTTGACCTGCATGCTTCAATTCAAGCGTACCCTCATAGCTGCCTTCCCCTTCGTTCACAACCACACAGAACAGCCTATCATTTTTTGTGATTTGGCTGAGTCGGATAGCAGCTGACGCTGGCACAAGTTCAGCGTCTTGACCTAGTCGGCTCGCAAGCATGTCCGGGATTTCCTCTGCCTCGTCGAGATACAACTGACCGATATCCTTGCCTTTCCCCTTTTCTCCAGAAAACTCAATAACCAGACCACCTTGCTGCACAAAAGTCTCCAGTAACGACCAGCTTTCTATTGCGAGGCGCGACCCATCTTCGATCAGCAGCGCTTTATATCTATAAGCAGCAATTTCAAGCGCTCCGTTCGTGCAATGACAGGTGTCGCCTAATAGCGATTCTTCCAAATAGTTAAATTCGATTTGTCGCTCATATAGCGGCTTTACAATTCTCCAAGGCAGGTAGGCAGCTCCTGCCAACACAGCTATTTCTGCGCCGTTTCTGCTGTCGGTCATTAACCATGACATACGTTTGATGTATCTGGAGAATTGCGCGTACTCGGACCACCAAATATTGTTTGGCCCTACATCGGGTGGCCGCTCATCTCTGCGTTCTCCACGAATGGAGTAGTAGAAAGCATGCGGACTAATCAGATTAACACCGCGGACAAACAGCCAATCCAGATACCATTTCATATTATCCGCGCTAAGTGACCAACCACCCTCAATGCCGCAAACACCAAAGCTCTCATTCAAATTTCTCCGTCTGCCTCGATGACGTGCAGCATCTGACGAGCATTTGCCCATTGTGCTATGTACGCCTGTAAGTGCTTTATCATCTTCAGGTGCAATATATCGCCAGACCACATCCTGACCCGGAATGTGAAAATGCTCCAATAACCCGATGTCATCACTACCGGCCGGATGACCCGTAAGAGCAATGCCATGTGTACTACACCAGTCGGCTAATGGCTTGTAATAGGTTCGAATCATACGCTGACGAAGTACGGATTCATAGTTTTCGCGAATTGACTCTGTGTGTTGCCCCGCCTCCAGCCAAAGAGCAGGCAAATCCTGCTCCTTGCCTCCGTTAGCGAAGTATTCCTGCAAAAAGGCACGAGTCCAAGGCTTTAACCCCTTCTTATGTCCGCGTCCAAGCAGATCCGGTTCGTCGGTAAACATGGCAAATACGGTTGTACCGAAGTAACGGCTTAGCTTGGCATAATACTTTTCGTGCGTCAACGAAATAAAACATTGTACTGCGTCCGGGTTTAGCAGATCAGCTGCAAGCGGAGCATCAGGCTCACCGTCATCTTGACCGGCGTGCACACCGCGGATACTTCCGCAAGACGGTGTCTCGACAAATAGCAGCAGTGACCAGTTTCCGGCATCCGGAGGTGTGAATTCCACCACTTCTTGCTCAATTTCAAGCAGGATCAGGCTATCCGCTGCAAAGCTTTTCTCAGATAATTTACGCACAGCTTGCGCAGAGATTAGCTGTTCATCTCGTGCTAATGAAATGGGAATAAGCGTTGGTGATTCCGCCCCCTCCACCGTGTATTCCCTAAGCTGAAGCCCCCGGCTCGCATACTCCGGGTTTTGCTGAACTACCATGCCACACGCTGATCCGGACGGATACATGCCCTCATCATATAGAATGACCTTCATGCCTAGTGCAGCCGCTTCAGAGACGGCTACTTCAACCAGTTCCATATACGTATCCGACAAATAGGTTATTGAGCGTGGTAATCCCATTCTCGGATGAAGGACGAAACCATTCACTTCTTTTGAATGAAAGTCATGAATTTGGCGAATAATCTCCTCTCTGGATAGTTCATCGTTCCAAAACCAGAATGGAATGGGGCTAAATTCGTCAGAAGGCTCAATAAACTGCCGTTTTAATTCCTCAAACTCTTTCATTACGCACCTCGTTCCTTCTCCCCGACCATTGCTCTAATCTTGGCCGTTTCAATATAGTTCAAGCTCCATTGGGAAATCCCATTCGTATTTGCAAATTCAACCTCTTGAATCCTGCGGACATATTCTGCAGGCTCGACCTCCGTATATACCACGTTGCCTTCCTCATCGATTCTTCCAGGTGTATTGGAGCTTAGATCCGGATCTTGAGCAAGCATATCAAGGGCTTGCTGAATTCGATCCGAGTCTCTAAAGCGATATCCAGCGTAAGCTACCATGCGTATCCCGAACCTTACACCACCCCAAGCCTTGTCGTTCGCCTCATTAAACAGCCCGCCTGACTTCTCCATTCTCTCCTCCGGAGTCATAGCGAAGTAATCACCGAACTGCGCAAGCATATCTTTCAATTCCTCATCTTGAAGAAGATCAGCAAGCTCAAACCAAATCTCCGGACCTCCGAAGCAAATCACCATGTGGTACTGGTAGTTCCCTTCGCTCAAATAACCCATGTCGCCGGTCTCCCGGTCATAAAGGAATGTGGAGCCGGAAGCCAGTCGATTCGGTGCCTTCTTGATACCGTTCAGTCCGAACAGAATTTTATCCCGATACTTCGTATCCTGGAATCTCTCCCATCGTGTCATCCAATTGGAGACATAGGACGACCAATCTGGGCCTGTACGAACAGGTGCCTTCCCATCCACCATGGTCATTTGATCAAATTGATACGAATAGTCTGCGTCCTTGACAAAGTCCATAATATCTCCGATGCGTTCGTCTCCGGTCAGATAATAAAAGAATCGATGGTGACCGGCCATCGAAATCCGCGGCTCTTTCCACCTGCATCCCCAGTGACGCACATTGTGACGAGAACCCTGCATCGCAAATTTCCCTAAATGGTACGTATCGACCTCACTGGTATGGCGTGTCATTGCTCGAGCGAACCGATAGATGTCATAATCTCCGGTACGCAAGAAGGCAAGCCAATTGACATACGTATTGCAAAGTTCCGTGTTCTGCCAAGCAAATCCGCAGACATCATAACGCCAGTTGTGTCGAGCTGGATCATAGGTATGCATCACATCGCCATAATCCCAGAACCCATACCACTTACGCTGCTCTACTTCTTTGATATAGAAATCAAGGAAACCGAGCCATGCTTTCTCATGCGCCGCGTCTTGGAACTTCTCCTCCTTCGGCGGACACCAATACGTTCCGAATACTTGGGTCTCCTCATAAGCAGCCAAATCTGTCACTAGCATAGCATCTGTCTGCACGTCTTCTGCAAAATCAAGAATTGCCTGCTTACCTGGCATATGATCAAAAAGCTTGATGAATATCTCATTGGTATTCGCTATGCCTTCCGGATGATTGTCAATTTCCCCATACGAGTATTTATACGTAACCGTATCGTAAGCTCGGAAATCGAATGCTTCCCCATACTTGCTCCAAAGCCAGACGGTCATAGTTGGGCTTGCTCCGATAGCGTCCGTAAGTTCAAGCGCCATCGGGCAATTTTGCCAAAAATCTTTGACTGCGGCGGCCATAATGACACTTTCGCAGCCAAAGAACATGCTCCCTTTCGAACGATTTCCTTGTACCGCTGGGATATACGTACAACCAGGTTTCGTTCTCTTGAAAACCCCGTAATGATCACAAGCATGCTGCTGCAGGCGAAAGTCCCCCCACGCCGCGTTATCCCGAACATTCTCCAGGAATGCCGAATCCGTTACAGGATCAAGAGAGACAAATTGACCATCCTTTTGCTGCACCTCATAAGCGGGATGGATGCCCTGGTATTGATACATCGGCTGCACTGCCTCATAAAACATCCCAGAATCCCCTGTAATACCTACATGGCGATTCCACAACTCACCACTCGCTTGTAAATGAAACTGTACAGCAAGTCCTTTGAGAAAATCTTTGTTCTCATCCGCATTGAATACAAAGCTATGCACGATTTTAATTTCATCGCTACCCGCATAAAAGTAGAGCCGGATCACAAAAGGAAATATTCGATCCGCTCGATCCTCATATTCGTGGAAGCCTTCTATTTTAACTACCGCCCTCAGCGGACCGTTTTCTTCCAACGTAATTTGCTCTGTGACCCCACTTAGCTTATGAATGGTTATGACTTCGATGCTTTTCTGCATCGCTCTGTTCTCAAGAAAAGCTGCTAACTCGGCGGAAAAAGTCTTTTGATCGGTTTTTTTGCGCAGCAGAGAGGAAATCAACCTATTTCCTTTCTGAATTTTGCAGGAAATAAGGGCACTTTCTATGGATAGGGTCCCATCCACGGACTGGCAGACGGTAATCCGATCCTCAATATCAGCCGTTGCTCCTTTTTCAATACGATAATCTTTGTCTGTATGCAGTACGGCGCTATGGAGTAGCCATTTTACAGAACCGTCCGGCCAGTAAGCGTTTATTTTATTCTGGACTGGGATTGATACTCCTGTTTCATCCTGAAGTGACACACTCTGCCCTGGCAGCAGAACTCCGTTAGCCCAAGGTGTCCCAAAACTTACCGGTGTGTACGATGCTTTTCTTGGAGTTAGCCACCGTAATTCTAACTTCGACATGCGGCCTCTTCCTTTCTTTTTATCGATGAAATCATCCTTCAATTCTGCCTACTTCTTGTACTGCCTAAAATAAAAAGAGATGACAGCACTCTGCCATCTCCTTCGTAAATCATTCACCCTTATTTCTTGATGGAAGCATTATAAGCCGCTGTGTATTCTTCCATGACTTTACTACCGCCCCGTTGTTGCCATGTATCAATCGCTTTCTTATAATCGTCCCATTTTCCATCAATAATATACTTCGTCAATGCATCTTTAATAATCTTGTTCAACTCGCCACCCTTTTCCGTCCAAGCTTGGGATACGAATGGTTCTGCCACATTCGGCACCAAATTCTTCTCGTTGTCTGCAAGGTAGGCAACTAGTTTCTTCTTGTAATCGGTATCGAACGGGGATGGCTTTGTAGCCGGCCATGTAACAAACTGCTGGAATGGGCCAACCTCATTAGCTAAGCTCTGTTGAGCTGCAGAATCAATATAAGTTAATTGACCATTTTCATTTTTCTTCGTGTATAAACCTTCTGCTCCGCCTTTCAGCAGGTTGTACACATCATCGTCCATTGAACGATTAAGGAATTCCAGTAATTTTCTTAAATCAGCTTCTGTTTTGACAACCGATTTCGGAAAGGAAAGTAAACCTGCATGTCCATTGTTAGCCGGCCCTTTCGACCCTTGGGTTCCAGTCATCACTGCGCTATACGATAATGATACATTTGGATTGATTTGTTTTGCACTCGTTAGTGTACTTTCGATACCATCGATTGCACTTACGTACATACCGAATTTACCCTGTTGGAATAGCTTGTTATGATCATAACCCGGAGCACCAAAGTCAGGAGGAGATAGTTTTTCCTCCATCATTTTATGAACTAGTTTTAAAGCATCGTCAAACGCAGGAGTCATAAAATCAGGCGTAACTTTATTATCTTGGATTCCCCATTGATTGAACCCTCCATTGGCAACAGAGAAGAAATCGAGTCCGTCCCAGAAGCGATCCACACTACCAGCCATTGCGAAACCGAATGTATCGTTTTTTCCATTTTTATCTGGGTCCTGCTCTGTAAATGCTTTTGCTACCTTATAAACTTCATCCAATGTTTGTGGCATCTTCAACCCTAAGGCATCCAGCCAATCTTGTCTGATGTGTAATCCAACGCGTGTTACAAAACGAAGACGCGGAACTCCGTATAGCTTGCCATCAATCGAGGTGTTTGTCTTAACCGACTCAGGAATATTTTTATTTAAGTTCGGATAGTCCTTTAAATATGGCCCTACTTCCCAGAATTGGCCGGCCCGTGAGGCATTAATGTAGGAGGGATTTTTCGCATCGGTAATCGTAACCATCATTGGAAGATCGCTGGACGCAATGCTCACATTTAGTTTTTCAGGATAAGTTGCATTGGGGACATAAGTGATATCAATTTTTGTATTGGTCAGCTCCTCCCACTTTTTAAAAGTTGGATTTTCCGTATCTCCCTTAGGCGGTTGTGCATTAAATAGAGGTGTTAATACCGTAATTTTTGTTGGTTCCTTGGCTTTTGAAGTTTCTTTCCCTGGGCTTTCAGACACCTTCGCTACTTCCGTATTTCCATTTGAGCTACATGCAGCAAGCATCGAAACGGATAACGTCAAACACAACGCAGTTCCTGCAACTTTTTTCCATTTTTTAATTTTCATAAGACATACCCCTCCTGATATAGTGTCAAACTATGTATTAAGAGATCAGGCTTCTTTATAAGCCTATCCTTTAACCGAACCCAATAACAACCCATTTGTAAAATACTTTTGAAGAAATGGATATACAAGTAATACAGGAACCGTCGCAACGACGATAACGGCCAACTTAATGGAATCTGGAGGTATTAACATTGCAGCATCCATCGAACTTGCATCGGAGAATCCACCTTGGGATAAAATCGTAATTTGTCTAAGCCAAACTTGTACAGGCCACATAGTAGCTTTGCTCAGATACAGAATTGAATTAAAATATGAATTCCAATGCCCTACTGCGTAGAAGAGCGCGAATGTAGCCATTGCTGGCTTGGAAAGTGGCACAGCAATCTTCCATAAAATTTGCAGATCGTTATAGCCATCAATTTTCGCTGATTCCTCCAATTCGATGGGGAGAGCTTGGAAAAAGTTACGAAGCAGAATCAAGTTAAATGCACTGATCGCACCTGGCAACCAAATAGCCCAATAGCTATTGAGTAATCCAAGCCACTTGACAACGAGATAACTGGGAATCAATCCACCACTGAACAGCATAGTAAACACAACCATTACATTAATGATTTGCCTGCCGGGAAGTGTCTTCTTTGCAAGTGGATATGCCATCAGTGTGGTGAAAATCAAATTGAGCAATGTTCCTACTACTGTAATAAAGATAGAAATGAGCAAACTTCTTGGAATCGTCTCCGATGAGAATATATATTTATAAGCTCCTAGAGCGATTTCCGTTGGAAATAATACAATTGTATGCGTTTGTAATTCTCGCTCTGAGACTAAGGAACCCGATATAACATATAAGAATGGCACGAGTGCCAACACGGCAAATAGGATAAGAATGACATAAATAAAGCCGTCATACACTTTCTCCCCGAATTGCTTTTTAATCAATTAGTACACCCCTTCCTCGCCGAACCATTTTGCAATTGCATTGGAAAGAAGAACAAGCGCAAGTCCGACGACCGACTTAAACAATCCTACAGCCGTACTATAACTGAATTGACTGTTTGTAATACCAGAGGTATAAACAAACGTGTCATACACTTCCCCGACATTTCGATTAAGTGGTGTTAACATCAGAAAGATTTGCTCAAACCCGCTGTTCAAAAAGGTGCCCAGACGTAAGATGAGAAGCAAAATAATCGTCGTACGAAGTGCTGGCAGCGATACATACCATAATTGCTGGATTCGATTGGCTCCATCCATTTTGGCAGCTTCGTATAACTGCGGATCAATTCCAGCTAGAGCGGCCAAGAAGATGATGGTTCCCCATCCCGTTTCTTTCCAAATCACTTGCGAAGTAATAAACGTTCGAAAATAATCAGGATCCCCTAAAAAATTGACGGGTTCCATGCCAATAGACGTAATGAGCTTGTTAACAAGACCGTCTCCATTACTAAATGCGACAAAGGTCAGGCCGACGACAACAGGCCAAGAAATGAAGTGAGGTAAATAGATTAATGATTGAATCGTTCGTTTAAATTTTTCCGATCTTAATTCGTTTAACAAGATCGCGATGATAATCGGAAGCGGAAAGAAAAATAAAATATTGTATATCGCTAGTATCACGGTATTCTTAAATATCAAAAAGAAGTTTGGATCACTGATCAGAGCATGAAAGTGTTTTAAACCTACCCACTTGCTGTGCCCGATGCCTAGGTATGGAAAATAATCTTGAAAAGCTATGATGACCCCATACATTGGTAAATAATGAAATACTAGAAAGTAAACAATGCCTGGGAGCAACATTGCATACAACCATCGATGATACGTCCATTTACGAAGCCATTGCTTTCGTGCTGTCATCGTTATCATCAGCCACACCTCCATGTTTGTTCGAAATAATTTGACGATAACGTATCGCCTTGCACCATTAACATTAGAGCGTCGCCACTGTTTCGTCGATAGTCTTCAGGGAAGCACCTATCATTCCAGTATTCAATTCGAAGACTAATTGTCATTACGGAAGAGTAGTTGTCAGCACGATAACAACGCACAAAAAAATCCGTCAGTAGCCATGACGGATTTTTCTTATTTGGGAGCTCGGACGTTCTGCTGTTCCCGATACTGGCCAGGTGTCACACCAGTCTCCTTGCGGAAGAAACGTACGAAGTTACCTGGGTTATGATATTTCAATCGTTCGGCGATTTGTGCTATCTTCAAATCGGTTTCGATCAGCCATTGTTTGGCAATTTGAATGCGATAGCCTGATAAATACTCACTAAAAGAAACGCCAGTTTCGTTCTTAAATACGGTTCCAATATATTTCGGGTGATAATTTAAACGCGATGCAATGAGTTCCAACGTAAGATCAGAATCATACTCTTGGTAGATCATTCGCTTGACATCTTCTGAAATGGAGGTGAATTGAGATTGAAGGCGATGTTCCAGCTCACTTACGATCGGATTAATAAGATTGTTTATCAACCAACCTTCTACTTCAGCTATGGAATCTCTTTTATTCAATTGCTCGATCCAGTCGCCTTCATCTCCCTCATTTTCTGTGAGTTGAATGCCTTCTTCCTGGAACACTTCGTAAATACTTATCGCAAAACGAAGCACCATGTACCGATACTCGGATGGTTTCATTCCTCTGGCAAATACCGTTTTAACAAAAGATCGTGTCAACTCGTGCACTTTATCCCGCTGAGCAAGTCGTATGGCGTCCCTTACATCCAATTCGAGCTCTTTCGGATATTTAGCTGCCACAACCGTTACCGGAATGATGTCGTCCATAAACAAAATATGTGCATCCTCAAGCCGATCCCTATATTTGAGTACCTCAATGCCTTCGCGATAAGCTTTTGAAATGTGAAACCAATCCATAAAAAATCGACTGAACCCAATTGTAATTTTCAACTTTAAAAATGTTTCTACCGCCGTGCGTATTTGCTCGCCGATATCAAAAAGCTCCCGCTTAAATGGAAGATTCCCCTGATTTCCTGTTCCAATGATCGTTACTTGATTGCGGCCTGTTAAGACGGGAGGAAGTCGATGTTCTTTGGCAACAATCTCCCCAACAATGTTGTTAATTGCAAACATCAGCAATTCTCGATCACGTTCAGCATAATTCGTTCCCTCTAACGTATCGATCTGCAGCACAGCCACTACGAATGTATGCCAGCCAACGATTTGGGGAAATACGCTTTCTTTGGTCTGTATTTCTTTGGAGTGAACCTCCCCCTGGACGAGCCGCAATACGAAATGATCTTGAATTTGGGTTTGAAGCAGCGTTTGATTAGATACAAGTGTACGAATACCTTCCCCAATGAGATGCAGTTCATCTTTTCCTTGTCTTAATCCTACGGATGATGATACATAACGAGACAACTGGGATATGGGTTGGTAAACACTTCGTGAACCTAGAAGAATAACTACGAAACTCACGAGAAGAATTATGCATACCAGAAGTATGGTGTACCCTGCAATTTGTTTGGAATCTTTATTCAATTCACTCAAATCCACCACAGTTAAGAACGTCCATCCACTGTAATCCGATTTATGATACACAATCGTTGAATCTTGACCTTGTACATTACCTTGAACGCTTCCTGACGATTGGTCCGATTGAACAATTTGCTTAATCGGTGTGTTATTCGACCAGTCATCGCGCGGGGTAAACTTATTCTGGCCGGTAATGACGGACAGTGTTTGATCCAAAATGAGCAGAGACCCCAGCTGCCGGGAGTCGCCAAGTTGCTTAGTCAATTCATCAATTGGAAAACTTACGATAATCATGCCGGTTGGATGTTTAGAAAACACAGGCAATTGCTTCACTAAGTAAACATTCACCTGGTCACTCGTCCAATAGGAACCTGCTGAGTTCTCTTGAATTTCCTGAAACATTTTCTTCTGAAGTATACTATCTACTTCAGACGGGGTAATAAAACCAGAGTTATCCACTGCCCAGTCGGCAATTAGACTGAAAACTCTGGTATGTAACGTTAGGCCATCTGCTCTTACTTGATTGATCGCATTAACCATCTCAGAAAAATCTCGTTTGTCTTCATAAGTCTTATTATAGGAACGATCTAACAATGTCTCTACCCTGGCAATGCTTAGAACTTCAAAAATAGCTCCGTTAAGCGACTTCATCGCCTTATCTATGCGAAATTGGGTTTGATCGACAACAAGCTGGTTAGCCTCACTAATTTTCTCCTGTACCGTGTTCGATGCAATATGATAGGTAATAATCCCTAATGTAACAACGGGTAGCACGCCAAGAAGAAAACCAAACAAAAGTAACCGATATCGCAAAGTCGAGCCGAAACGTTTCATGAAACACCTCAATATCTATATGTAAAATTGATATAACAATTGTAGCTTCTCATAGCAGTTAAAACAATACAATGGCATTATACAGCCCGGCCATCCTCTAGGATAACCGGGCTTAACTTACTAAGGTAGTACAAACTGCCATTGCTGATTAGAACTGGTACCTATACCGTATTGCCCTAAGTCACTGCCATCGGTAGTTCTGCCCATACCGTCCACATATTTGCCAGTAGTGCGGTTTTTGAATTTCACATAATTCCCAACAATTTCCTCGGTCCATTGCTGATCGGTACTTGTACTGCTATGCATTTGACCTACAACATCACCATCCGTTGTACGCCCCATTCCATCTAAATATAACCCCGTATTTACATTCTTAATTTTGACATAGTTCCCAATTGTCTCGATAACCCATTGCTGATTCGTACTACTGCCGTTTCCATACTGCCCCGTATTATCGCCATCCGAGGTGCGCCCCATACCATCAATGTATTTCCCAGTCCCTCTGTTTTTTAGTTTAATGTTGTTTGATGCATATTCATAATAGACTTTTACGTTGTCAAAATCCGCCGCACCTGCAGCATTTTCGGTATAAAACTGTACCTTTGCGATATCGGAAACCGAGGTGGTAAAAGGTACTTGGCTAAGCTTTTTTATTCCATTAATATACAGATCATACGTATCTGCGTCCGTATTGACCTCCATCTGGATGTTATACCAGGTCTTTGACGAATAGGTTTGTAACACTGTCCAGGTACCACTTGAATTCATATACGTAATATTACCAGTGGCATCAAAAGCCAACTTAATTACTGCGTTTCCTGCACTGTCATATACATAAGGTGCAGCAAACCATTTATTCGTTGCGTCCGTGCGTATTTTCGTCCCCAACTTCACGATCCCACTTAACGGTGTGAATGATTTTTCTGCAATAGACTGCCCCGCCGATGTAGAAGTCCTATTGATGCGGAGACTTTTATCTAATAGACCTGGTTTTTCTGTGATACTGACTGTTCCGCCGCTGGTTCCAGTCGTCGTCCATCCACTTGGAGCGCTTCCTGTTGTCTGCCCGTTAAAATTGTCATTAATGGAAAAAAAGGTACTCAGAGCATTCGTCGAGTTGGTTGTCAGCACTCTTACCGTCTCATAAGCATTCATATTGACTACTACATCATTACCACTATTCGTAAACACTTTCGTTCCCGTTGAGACCCAATTGTTGTTTGAATCATAATATCCTGTTGACATCGTAACGGGACCGTAGACAAGCAGTCCTCTCAGGGTAAAGCTTGAGGCCGTTTTACTTCCAAGCGCAATCTCTTTGTCGCTTCTCTCTACAGCGATGCCCACACCTTTATTACTGGTCGTGTAATTTACATCAACACCGCGGATTTTCTTCGTTATGTTTGCCGAAGAGTCCCCATGCTGATTAAAAAACTTAAGCTTGCTGCCTCCTGCGCCGTCTGGTTGCTTGGTTGCCAAATCAAACCACAACGTTTTCAACCATGCATTTGTATTTCTAACTCCGTTAATATTCGTATTGTTCGGAACCGGAACATTTCCTGTTCCATTGTTGTATAGATCATTACCGTCATTAGCCATCATGTTATATATATTATAGATGGATCCCCCTGCAATTGTTGCAAGATTTAGATAATCCGAATTAGATCTCGAACCAGAGGTTTCCATAATCATTGGAAGATTTTTTCCATAATTATAATTTAAATACTCAGATTCGACCCAAAGTCCCTGACCATAACGGAAGCCTTCATCTGTCGTAGCGATATAAGGATCGTAACCGACGAAATCAACGTAAGTGGTTCCACCGCTGGCTTTCGTTTCCTCATTTCGATAAACAAAGTTATATTCTGACGAATGAAAATTAATTCTTGTCCATACAGGGTAATTCGATTGTTTCACTGCTGCACCAAGATTTTGCACCCATGTCCAGTAGGAGTCTGCCTGAAAAGTATTCACCGACGAATATCCTCCTGTTGTCCATAAAGCTTGGCTATAAGGGGAATAAGAGCGTCCACCACTAATTGCATTGCCAGGTTCGTTGCTCAGGTCAATACCAATTATTGTTTTCTTATCTCCATGAGCAGTATTATAAACGGCTATATGATCCATTAGATTTTTAACTGCTGAATATTCCTTACTTCTCAGATTTGGATCGTCCATGGACATTAAGAACTGATAGACAGTATCCTTAGTTGTAGGAGAAGTTCCTTTTTCGAGCAGTACTCTGCCCGTACTATCCTGCGACTTTTCATAATTACGAATCACATAATACGGTACTCTGTTATCGGCAGTCACTTTTGTCGTATTCGATCCAAACCAGAGCAAATCCATTTTCAGTCCTGCAGCTTCTGCCCAGCTGATAAGTTTATCAGTCCAAGAATAATCCCAAACGTTCGCTCTAGATATGTAAAGTTGAGGAGGAAGAGCTGCTCCTGTAGCTCCGTCCATCGTCACGCCAATGCTATCGGTTGTATCTGTCTTTAAAATGAAACTCGCTTTCTTGCCATCCCCAAAAGCATGATTATTGACAAAGTCTGTTACATCGAAGTCATACACAGCCACTTGATTCACAGGGTCATAGGAAGGCGTTCCACCTATATCAAAATAATCTACTCCAGCAGTTCCTGTTATTGTGTAGCCGCTATGATTAGGCGCACCACTGTTCCAAGTTATCGTGGAAGCATTCCAGGAATCATTGGCAATTCCGTAAAGATGCAGATTGGCTGTTCCAGTATCCAAGCTGTTCACATAAATTCTAATCTTCGATGCATCGGCTGAGGTACCTGAAAGCGTAGAGAAATCAAATTTCATATAAGATATTGCCTGATTGCTCGCATCCGCTGAATCGTACTTTGCCTTTATGGAGCTACTGGAAGAATAGTTGGTATTGGCATTGCTGCCACCAGCTATGTACGTTGTTTCGGTTGCTGGAAAAATCTGATCTGGCTGAAGCATCGACCACAGAAGCTGTGAGTTCACAGCCGTAAACCCATCGTTCGCAGCTTGTTGATACAAGTTTTGGAATTGAGCATCCGTATAGTTAAACCTTTGCAGAACTTTATCGTCCCTGATTTGAATGCCATTATAGAAAAAAGGTGTACCATTCACATTCATGACATTCTTATCGTAAGTAGAAAATGAGGAGTCTATGGTGGAGATTGGAGTTGCTGCACTCACTGGTACAGGATTTAATATCCCCGCAAACAAAGATACAGCACTTAAAGTCAAAAACGCGCTTTTACACATTTTTTTTAACATTACATCTTACCTCCCAATCCATTTCTTTTTTACACTGATGTATGACTACATTAAGCGAAATGCATAGTGATACATTTTTTAAACCGCTTACAATTATTCTGTGAGGAAATATCCTCTTCAGAAAACCACCTCCGAATTCGTTCGATTTTCTAATTACCCATCATCTTGCAAGACCAACTCTAGCTTGAGACTAATGTTCCGTCTATAGTCTTTAGGGAAGCAATCATCATCTCTATAGTCAATTAGCTAATCAATTGTCATATCGAAAGGCGAATTGTCAGCACGGGACTCCTACTATTTGAGGAGTCTCCGTCTCTTAAATGTATATATCGGGCCGGTTTAGCTAGAATCATTTGCGTTGGGAACTAAAAAAGCCCTACGATTTCTCGTAAGGCGCCACTACAATCAGTTAATTTATGTTCCAACCATATCTAATGAACCAATCTTCCATCCCAAAACCTAACTACCCGCTTCGCCTGCTCCGCAACCTGCCGGTCATGCGTAATCACAATAATCGTCCGCCCCTGCTCATTCAACCGTCTGAAAATATCCATGATCTCCACGCCAGTCTTCGAATCCAGCGCTCCCGTTGGCTCATCCGCCAAGATGATCGCTGGATCTCCTGCCAAAGTGCGTGCAATCGCAACACGCTGTTGCTGTCCGCCAGACAGCTCCGAAGGAAAGTGCATCCGACGATCCAGCAGATCTACCGCTTCTAGCGCTTGCAGAACAAGCGGCTCCCGCTGTTTCCTCGATAGTCCGCGATAAATCAGCGGAAGCTCCACATTCTCATAAGCACTTAACCTAGGCAGTAGATTAAAACTCTGAAAAACAAACCCGATCTTCCGATTCCGAATTTCAGCCAATTGTGAATCCTTCAACGAGTGAATCTGCATCCCATCAAGGCTGTAAACCCCTTCGTCGGACACGTCTAGGCAGCCGATGATGTTCATCAACGTAGACTTCCCGGATCCTGACGGCCCCATAATGGCGACATATTCGCCCTGCACGATATCTAATGAAATATCATCCAACGCTCGTATGGTTTCGCCGCCCATGAAATAAAATTTACTCACATGCTCAATCTGAATTAAGGCTGTCATTGTCTTCGCCTCCATTATTTGAAGCCAAATGAATGAAGATTGCGATTCAATACAACTGAAATCAATTCCCTTTTACCGCTTCGCCTTATAAAACTCATGATACAGCTTCATGAGCGCCCGCTTCTCAATCCGCGACACATACGAGCGTGAAATCCCGAGCTCCTTCGCAATCTCCCGCTGCGTCCGCTCTTCGCCGCCCAGCTCCAACCCGAACCTTCCGACTACGACTTCTTTCTCACGGTCGTCCAATATTTCCAGATTTCTGTAAATTTTGGACTTTTCAATCTTCAGCTGCACCGCATCCACCACATCGTCCGCCTCGCTACCGAGTATGTCGATGAGCGTAATTTCGTTCCCCTCTTTGTCCGTTCCAATCAGATCATGCAACGATACATCTTTACGTGTTTTCTTCAACGAACGCAGATGCATCAGGATCTCATTCTCGATACAACGTGCTGCAAAAGTCGCCAGCTTTGTCCCTTTGTTTGGAGAGAAGGATTCGATAGCTTTGATCAATCCAATCGTCCCGATGGAGATCAAATCTTCCAAATCTTCTCCTGTATTGTCGAATTTTTTGAGGTTGTGGACACGAAGCAAGGTAAACCTATGAGTTCATAAAACCCCATTCAAAAAACTCACATAAAAAAGTTGCGCCATATCTTGGCGCAACCCCTCACGAATCTTTTTAACCGAGCAAACATTACTCTTTATATTTTTAACCATCCCATACTCTTAATCTTCGCACTTCTCCATTATCTGTTGAAGACAGTCCCATTGAATTAAAACAAATGCTAAACCAGATCAAAATCCATTCTTTGTACCAAAAGTGTTACCGCTTATCGTAAAGCCTGAACTACTAGCCAGCCATATGTCATAAGATACGTTTACGACGTAAGGATTGTTGTACGTATTGTTATTTTTCAAAGTTCCGTTCTGACAATCGATAATATTTATTCCAGATTTCAGATTATCGTGTGCTTCATTTCCCTCGACGTATACGCTATTCATATGATAAACAGTCATGCCCCTGTCGTAATTGTAATTAAACTTACTGTTCTTAATACTAACGCTCGTTTCAGTCCTATCATCATAGAAGTCGGTTACCTTTAATCCCATTCCCGTTAAATTATGGGATGCATCCAGATTATCTACGATAACATTATCTACGATACTAAGGTATAATCCGTGATAATATTGCTTAACCGCTCCATTATACTCTACTTTCGAGTTTTTAATGGTAACGTTATTCGTTCTCCCGATATTGACCCCCATAGAGCTGTTCTGTACTAAAACATTGTCGATCGTGGCACCTGTGTTACTTACATCGTTATGTTTATCTGAAAAGTCAATCCCAATCACATTTAATCTCGCCGCCTCGATCCGGGCGTCCAGCGAAGCTTTAGTTTCGACTCCGCTATTAATACGATCGTTATACTGAGTGCTACCCTGATGGAAGTATTCGGGTAAGTTTTGCTCACTCGCGGAGAGTCCGCCCTTGATCACAAGATTTTTGGCAGCTACGTTCGAGAAGGGAATACTGGCATTCGTGATAACGGGTTCGTCTTTCCCTGATGCCAATTGGATGATAGGACGATTTGTAGCGGATTCTCCTTGTATGGTACATCCATTATGCACTTTAACGCTGTAGTTAACTGTATAAGTTCCTGACGTTAGATATAAAGTCCCACAGCCCTGATTTTTCAGGCTGTCCATCGCTTGTTGAATGCTTTGACCCGGTGAAATAGTCATTGTTGCTGCTTGCGCAGGTGTAGCTGCTGTTAGTGAAGCATAAACTACTGCACAACTCATGATTAATGAAAAACCAGCATGTTTAACTTTGAACATAATACACCTCCTGAGTTTTACTTACCCGAAAATATTATGTAAAACAAAACATCCTTGCCGTATCCCTCGTGGGATTTGCCTCCTTTCAATGATAGCGTATCGATAAAACGAAGAAGAAAAAACTATAAATTGTAAACACTTTCATCAAAAACTAACTAATCTTAAAAAAGTGCACTTCCTTCTAAAAAACCTTATTCCAATTTTACTACTATTTGAACCTCATCCAAGGTGATACAGATTCTTTCTTGCTCATATCTAGCTTCCTTAATCTGCTTACTGCCTCTCTCCTTTGGATTCAATATCGTCACAAACCCTTCTTTGGCATCCGCCACAGCGCGAATATAGTCCATCATCGTTGCTTTACCTGAATCGGTAGGTATAAATGAAGTGGTTTTCCCTTTCTCAATCCAGGAACGATTCAGTTTGCTTACGAATACTGTCTCTAGATCCACATCATAATAACCTTCCGATAAAAAAGTGGAGTTATTGCTTGTCGTAAACTTCGACGCAACTGGCAAGTTAAAAAGTACTTCGCCTTCAAAATCTTCAATGGTGTCGCAAATGACATAAAGATCATGCTCTCTAACATAGTACACATCACGTACATGTCTCCCTTGACCCTCAGGGTTCATTATTTCGATGGAGATATGATCTATGTCCCCTCCAAGGTTAGAGGCTATCACCCTGCTGGACCTCGGAACGTCAACCCATCCACGTTCTAGGCTGTACGTTCCCGCTGACAAATTAATTGCCCCATTGCCGGACTTCTTGAATTGCTTTTGTCGAGTCGAGAATTGGACACAAGCGTGAGAGTACGAGCTAATATGCCAACTTGTGCTACTGTCGAAATACCCTTCGATCCCGGAGTCCATCACAAGGGGAATCGAATTTTTATAAAGAATAAAAGATCCTTGATCCAAGTGCCCGTGAGCTATGGGTTTTGGACTAGACATAATCGCAAAGAAACTTTGTTTGCTGACGCCAAAATCATTTCTGAAGATGTAAATGCCTGCATTGGGGAAACTCTTGTTAGAATTCAACTTGAGCGTACTCAAAGGCTCGTAATTATGACAAATACCAAGAATGTTATCTAAAGCGATACCCTCGCCCCAAAACTTTTTGAATGGCTTCCCAGCTCTTCCCCATGTTTGGTACATGCGATCTGCAATCCGTTTATCCACTTTTTCTACTTCTTCGAGGTAAGTAATGTAGCTTCCGAACTCAGAACCGCCTGAGAGAGCATGATCACCAAACGGTGGTGTGCCAATTCGTCCGTCAAAAAATACATACCCCGGCGTCTGCATATGGATGCTGAAATCAAACATCTCTGCTAGACGGGTCATGGCAAACCAATTCTCACCCATCACATGTGACACCACTTTTGCATAGCCAGCAAAACGTTCTAATGCAGCATGGTGATAACGAATCGATTCCGGCCAGGAGTTATCGGGGTTCACATTGAGCTCCAATTGTGACTGCAGTACCGCGTGTGCATTATAGAGCCATGTTTTGCGATTCGGAAAATCGTCCAGCACCATCATCATATACGCAGTACCCGCGCACATATCGGTCTGCCAGTTGCTGCAGCCTCGCTGAGCATCTTTCGCGGACAACTCCGTCCGATCCCTAAGATCCAGCATATAACGAAGCAAGTACTCAACCATCGCATAAAAGCGACTTTTCTCTTCCTCGTTAAAAACAAACGCTTCTTTAATGAAGGAGTAGGTGACAGCTGCGCTGCATAGCAATCGTCCCCCCTGCACAGCACCGTAAGAATCGCTCCCCTGAGGGCGTGAATTCTCAATTAGCCAATGTTCAGCACCCTGGCAGAAGTCGTTAAGCGTATATAAAATTGCATACTTTGCCTTTAAAGCATAGGTAGCGTCTTTCGTCATAGCATATTGAATAGCGTCGCATTGCATCGTCAATTGAAAGCAGCCATTCGGAAGCGAGGAGGAGCGGTTAAAGAAATATTGGTATACATCAACGACTTGCCCGGCTTCGTCCAAAAAAGTAATGACCGTTTTAATTCCACGTTTGAACTTTCCATCAATTTTCGCGGCAAATGTCAGCGTATACCCAATGCCTGACTCCAACGTAATTTCATTGCAATACGTCCAACTACCCTCGTCAAGTTTCGTCGGGTTACAAATATAAATAGATCGCGGTATCGTTCCTTCTTTGCAATTGAATGAGACTTGCGACGATGGATTCGCTGACTCAAAAGCGCGTCTATCGCCTCCACCGCAAAATGGATATGTTGACTCCCAACTCAGATCAGGATTGCCACTTACTGTTTCGGCTCGCCAACTATGCGGCATGAACTCACCTTCTTCAAATCCACCATTCAAAATAGCAAGACTGCCTCCGTTCGCCGATAGAATCTCTACATTGTCGATCCAAACATGGCCTAAACCATCCTGCTCATTTTCTTCACCCGGCAAGACAATAGAAAGCGTTGCTTTGACCGTACGATCAGGAGCTGTAAAATTGACGATTTTATCAGTGGAGCTCCATACGTAAAACAACTCATTGATTTGTTTATAGTCAGGGTCTTCGCGCACAATGAGATCCATGGCTTTCTCCAAATAGCTAAGACTGTAGCGCTCAGATAACTCAATAATCTGATTGTACTGTCCCTGCAACAGCGAATCTGACGCGATATTTGCTTTTACCTTGTCTAAAGAGGCATCGTTTAAATACAGTGTAGAAGCTGGTTCTATGTCTGTGCGTAGAACGCGAGAATAGCGGAAATTTCGGAGACAATTCAAACAATCTACAATAGCTAAAGCAAGTTCTTCCCCTCTAGGCTTTACTGCGAAAGCATCTTTCGCTTGTGCAAGTCGCTCCTTCGACTGGCGCAATAATACAGATGTTGCTTCGTCATACTCACCAATGGCACTGCCAAAGACCGCTGACTGCAGCATTTCCTCCACCTTCTCAAGCACTAAGTCTGCTTTGCCAGGAAGTTCAGCCGCTCCCCCTGCCATCATATCCTGCTGCTCGAACCAGACCAATGCATGCTCCAGCCCGTATTCGTGAAAAACTTTACCCACGTAATTATACGAAGGGGTCATAGTGAAACGCTTGGTGGCGAGAAGAATGGCCTCCTCTGATCTCGGAGAATAAAACTGCCGATTTCTTACGAACGGTATGCCTGCCTCCCCCTCCAGTGCCCGTTCAGCAGCATCGATTATATCGGAAATTGCCAATTTAGCCCCGTCTGTGAAAAAGGCTTCTCTCGTTTCCAACAGGTACTCCGCTCTGTTCACCAGTGATTGTAAGTAGTCTCTTGCCGTACTTGCCACAGTACTCGTCTGATTCTCCATCTCTATACCCACACCCTTCTGGTATCATTACTTGCCACTGGCTGTTTCCTCTCGAACAATCTGCCCATCCTTGTATTCCGACAGCTGCAAATTGATGTCTTCCCGTTCCATATTGTTTACTCGGATCACTTGCTTTCTGCCGTCTTTCAAGTTAACTTCTACCGTATTCTCGTCAACTGTTAGCACGGATACAATCATTGGCTCTAATTCATAAGGCTCAACGACTGTAAGGAAACGACCAATCTCGCCATGTGTCCGCACCGCATATGTGATACGGCGCTGCGCTTCGTCTCCTGGGAAAGCGTCAGCTCCAATAAGTCCTACGAATTTCACCGCGTTCAAAGCCGATATGTCGAGACAAATGATAGCTTCTCGATCATGGTCAACTGGACTAGTTGGGATTGCATCCGGATATTCATTACCAACAATCGTTACTCTGCCACCTTCATAATCCTTACCTATTCCATGTCCAGCATCAACGTTAGTACACGAGATATCCAACTCACTGAGCTTCAACTTGGAACCATCAGCTCTCAACAAATAGGCCTCTCCCCAAAATAAACCCTGCTTTGTTCGAAGGGGATACTTTTGTTCGGTGTAAATCGGCCCGTTCTTCACATGCAGACTTAACGACTTAGCACCTGTTAGATCAACGTCACATTTTCCTTCTCCAAGCAGCCATGCGCCAAAATCGCCATCAGCCCTCACTTCACCATCAACCTCTACACGGTAAGCTAACGGAATTGTAATGCCGTGATGTTCCGCAGCTCTCCCCGTGATTTGAACAGTTTTTGGCGGCCAAGCAGTATGCACATCCATCTTTAACACACCTGGCACGTTATGGGCCGTGCGGTTTCCTCTCTGGTCTTCGCCTTCCCCGAAGATCATTTCAAAACTGGCAACACTCGTTCCAGCAGCATCGTACCAGTGACAATCGGTTATGAATTGCCCATCAGACAGTGGATTATCTGTCCATTGGCTCGTATGCTTTTTATATATTAAATCGTTGGCTTGAATGCCTTTGAAGCCTTTGATTTGGAACAAGTTATCAAACTGATGCTCTTTTTCGCCTTTCACATAATCGAACAAAACCACATAGTCATCGGTAAGCGCCATCGCTCTTCTCTGAACAACAGGCTTGGTAAAATCAGACAACTCACCATAAGGCGGCGTAGCCTCCACCCTTGGCAGCCAACTGGCGTTCATCTCACATCGTTCCTCGAGTGTTTGCGTATTGGGATAAACCATGCCCCCATATGGCGGATATGACCACTGCGCGATTGTCTCCACCACTGCTGCCTGAAGCGCATGACCACTGTAAAACAGCACTCTTTTTGAATCGGATGGCACCTGCATTTTCCCATCCACAACAACCATGTTTTTGGTCAAGGAGTTCTGAACATAAAATTTGTACATGAAATGGTGGTATCCCCACCAGACATGCTCGGGGTTAAAGAAGCTGCGTCCATAACGCATGAGGGAAAGCAGTTCTGTCCGATCAAAATGCCCATGCGCATAGCCATGTGATCCATAGCGCAGCACAGCTTGAATTTGCTCGCTCTGTATACGGTCCTCAGTTTGACTTCTTAGCATCGCAATACCAACGTTATCCGAACAAGCATTCTTCTTCGTATACATCGATGCATATTCTGGCAGCTCAGCATGCCCAAAGATCGGATCAGCCTGAGGAAAGCGTTGAATGACCGGAATGTATTCCGGGTCTTGGTAATACTGATAAGCCAGGTCAAACGTGGATCCAAAATGAACACCATCTAGCTTCTTCTCATCGGAATCACTCATTCCGAATAAAACTCCGCGATCGTCAAGAAACGGAATTACCGCATCGAATAAATCTTTTATGCATACGTAGCTTTTCTGATTGCCGCCCCACTTTTTGTTATACATGCCGAACCTGACGACGGCATCTTGCCCGTTATACGTACTGTTCACTTCATCGTTGAACGGAATTCGGAAATGTGTATGCAATAAGTTGTATCCAAACGGAAGGAGCGCATGTGCCGTATGTATATACATAGATGAAACCCACGTATTATAGCCTACAGAGCATTCGTGCCACCAACCGTCATTAAACAAGCCATATTTTAGTTGATCGATCGAGCCCCCAGCACCAAAAACAAAGCGCAACGCTCGTTCGATATCTTCGATCGCAAGTGCACAGTAAAATGCTCCGGTGATTTCAGATAGCAACCAATTCGATATATGTCCAGACTGTATGTGATGATCTAGGATATCCATATATATTCGAAATGTCTTTTCTATCCCGCGATGATCATCCGGTGTTAAGATACCGCTGCTATGAATAATGTCATAGGGAATTGCCAAATGCTGAAAGAAGTGTCCTTCTTGTACATAGCTTGCGCTGCAGCCCTTCTTCTTCTTCGGGTATCCGGTTTCTTCATCAATGAAATACCGCAGAAATTTGGCTACTTTCTCTGCATATTTCAGTTCCTTAGTAAGTGCATAAGCATACGCCGCCGACATAATGCCATGTTCCTCATTCGTATTGTAGCAATAATCTCTTTCCTGGGTGGGAACCGGCGGAATAACTTGCCAGGCTTCTGCGTCAGCAATAATCTGCTTATATCCTCTGTTAAATATCGGATTCCGATCTATCTTTTCCTTCGTGGACTTCCATTGTTCCTCATTATGATAGATGTATGGATGTGCCAATCGACGCATTGTTTTCACTTCTACTTCCACAGCGCTTGCACTATCTCCACCTGCAATAAATCGTAACAGGGTATTTTCATGTCCACCAGGAACAATACGGTCATGAATGCGGACTTTTGCTGTAATCTCCTGCTTCCCATTCGGCTCCAATATGAATCGCGAGGGAGAAATGACAGGCAGCAGTGATTCCCATCCCTCAAACACCTGCTTTACGGCTACACTTTGCTTAGACTCTGTACAGTTATAAACCGTCATTGTATAGATGACTTCATCGCCTACTTCGCCAGATTTGCCCCGAACATCCGTCTCCACATAGATTCGATTTCCCCTGCGAATCTCCGCCCGGATTAGCTCCGCATCTCCACGCAGCTCAATACTTTTGAGGAATCTCCACATATTCTTTTTGCACGTTTCTATATCGAAATCAGTCAACTTTAAGTTAACTCGATGTTCTCCTTTGCCCGCCAACCATATCGCTGTAGAAACAGACCCATGATCGATAAAACCAGCCTTGATGATTATTTCAGTTTCTTCTTCTGCCGTATAAAAGACCAATTCCAAACCATGCCAATTCATAACATCAAAGGCCGAGTCATTCCCTCTTTCGAAACCGATCGGATACCAGCCTACCGCATCCTGAAGGTTCGGAAATTCTAGATTAAAGGACTCTTTCAGTTGATATCCATAATCACTTTTGGTACCATGTTGATGCCAATTTTCCAAAATGTTAATTCGTACTGTCATATGTCTCACTCCTCCAACAAATATTGTGTATGTGGGTATTGCGTCAACAACTTAGCAAAAGAAAACGACAATTGAGCAGATAAACTCAACTGTCGCTACATAACGATTACTTGCCGCCTTTATCCAAATAAGCTTGAATTTGCTTCTGCAGCTCAGCGCGAACCTTGTCCATACCAAGCGCTTTCAATTCACCGCTCAACTTGGCAGTTTGAGCTTCCCAGTCTTTGATCTGACCAGCTTTCAGCAGTTGAATGAATGGATCCGTTTTGGAGGTAATACTTGCAACTTCCGCTTTCACATTTGTACTGTCAAATGTAAACATAGCTAACGGTGCTGAATAGTAGGTATCTGCTTTCGCTGAGTACTCAAAATATTTACGTGATGTTTCATCCAAATCGCTGCTAAGTCGAATCATGTTGGGATTCCAAGACAATTCGTATCCAGGAAAATTGTAGTTTTTGGACTCATCCAATAATTTGATTTGATTGCTGCCTACTGCTTCCCAATGTTTACCTGGAATGCCGTATTCAATTAAATCATGGTTTTCTTGAGAGCTGAACAACCAATCGAAATACTTCATTGTTCTATCTAAGTTTTTAGAAGTCGTAGGAATTGCAATCGAGTTGTTTGATCTGTAGTTCGTGCTGATGGCTTGCGGTTTCATATCACGAATATCTTTTTTCAGCACGAAAAACTCCAGTTCTGCTGTAGAGATCGTTTCCTTCAGCTTCTTTCTGTCTGCAGCAAAGGAACTAATTGTGCCATAATAGGATGCTGCTTTTCCTGACATGAAATAAGCTTTACTATCCTTTTGGCTAACAACGTCTTTCTCTAAATACTTGCTCCATTCCGCCCATTTATCGTACTGTGGGTATGCAGTCTTAGCCGTGTTGTAGGGAGCTGGCAGCTTCGCAAACGCTGCAGCTTCGTCACCCAGCGCTGCCATATTTTGAACTTTCTTTCCGTCATCCGATAATTGAACAAGGATAGGAATGCCAGCAATGCCAACTGTACCGACATTTGGAATCCTTGTATTACTTTCACCTGACCAGATTTCCTGGAAGCCGCCGTTCCCTTTAACCGCAAGAGGAGTTAGGGATTTATCGTTCTCTTGTACTTTCTTATAAAAATTTTCAAGATCCTCATAATTGTTAATCTTGGCAAATCCGTATTTCTCTCGTAAATCTTTGCGAATATACACGACAGGCAGATCAAAGAAATATTGCGTGAAAGGAATCGTGTACAGATGACCGTCAAAACGCTTATTCGCTTCTACAAATTCAGGAGTAAACTCCTTCTTCAAGCCTGGATAAGCGTCATTATTGAAATATTTATCGAGTTGGGCATAGGCGCCTTGCGGAACAAGTTCCTTCAGATTCATGAAATCAGCGTCAAACACGAAATCAACCTCTTCACCTGCTGTCATCATCAGCTTCACTTTTTGCTTATGATCAGCACTCGGATTCCATTGAATATTCAACTTCGTATTCAGCGTGTCTTTGGTCCGTTTCTCAAATTCATCCATGACGAGCTGCATATCTTTCGGCGGATCTCCGAAAAGCATACCCTTTAGTGTCACAGGCGAAAGTTTCGCAGGGGCTGCGGAAGCAGCAGAAGAAGCTGCTGGACTTGCTTCTGGTTGTTTAGAATCGCTGCATGCCGAAGCCGTAGTAATCACTGCTAACGCTAACATCGAAGTTGAAATCGTTCTCATTTTCATGTTTTTATCCTCCCTATTAGTCCTCATCTATACTAAACCGCCGAGAGCGGACCTAGCCTTTCACTGCTCCTACCATTAACCCTTTAACGAAATATTTCTGCAAAAACGGATACAAGAAAATGATCGGGCCGATTGTTACGATCGTCGTAGCCAACCGAACTGTAATCGCTGGTGGGACAAAGTTTGGAATATTCACATCGGCTGAAACCTGATTAATATAGTCCAAATTGTTCATGATGCGCTGAATCAAATATTGCAGAGGAAACTTATGCGAATCGTTGATATATAACAACGCGTTGAACCAGTTGTTCCAATAACTCAGAGCGTAGAACAACCCAATCGTAGCAAGTGCTGGAAGCGAAACTGGCAGAATGATGCGAAATAAAATGTAGGCATCATTCGCGCCATCCATCTTTGCGGATTCAGCAAGCGATTCATCAATCGTTGCAAAGAAGTTTCGCAGTAAAAACATGTTCCATGCGCTGATCATGCTTGGGATGATGAGCACCCAAATCGAATCTTTCATCCCCAAGTATTTTGAAATCAACAAGTAGGAAGCGACCAAACCACCGTGGAATAACATCGTAAAATAAACGAAAAATGCGATTTTATTGCGATATTTAACCGATTTAACGGAAATGGCGTAAGCCATAGCGCTGGTGAAAATCATCGATAACGTCGTGCCGACAAGGGTAACAAAGGTGGTTACGCCATATGCACGGAAGATTGTATTATCTTCAAAAATTAATTTATAAGCCTGTATGGAGAATTCTTTGGGAAAGAATGTATAGCCTTTCTTCAATATTTCTCCTTCTGTAGCAAATGAGCTTGCTAGTACCGATAAAAACGGAATCAAACAATAAATCGAGAACAAAACAAGAATGAGATAAAAAACAAATTTCAACAGCTTATCTGATAAACTCTCTTGAATCATATGCAGCCTCCATTTCTTAAAAGATAGCCGAGTCTGGCGATGTTTTCTTAGCTACATAGTTCACTGTGATCACTAAAATGAACCCGATAATCGATTGTAAAAAGCCAACAGCTGCTGACATCCCCATGTCCCCAAGATCCATCAATGCACGGAAAACGAAAGTGTCAATGACATCTGTCGATGGGTAAAGAAGCGGATTTCTTCCAATAATCGCATAAATCATGCCGAAATCTCCGTTAAAGATGCCCCCTACTGCAAGTATGGTCAATAGAATGACCGTCGGTTTCAAGAGTGGCAGCGTGATAAAACGTATTTTTTGGAGGCGGCTTGCGCCGTCCATGGCAGCAGATTCATAAATCTCCGGATTAATACCCGAAATCGTGGCCATGTAGACGATGGAACCGAAACCAGCGCCATGCCAAATTTTCAACATAACGAGAATAGCTGGCCAGTACTGTGGAGAAGACAAGTATTGTATGGGTTCAATCCCGAAAATACCTATGAATTGATTTAAGAATCCTCCGTCTGTCGCCACGAAAGCCGTCATGAACATAGCAACAACCGTCCAAGAGAGAAAATGCGGGAAAATCATAACGGATTGGGAAATTTTCTTAAACCATTTGCCACCAATCTCCGTCACCATAATCGCGATCGCCACAGCGGCAATCGTTCCGAATGTAATAAACAGTACGTTCAGAAATACCGTATTGCTCACGACTTTAATCCAATCGCTGGAGTTGAAGAAGAATTGGAAGTTTTTTAATCCGACGAATTTACTGCCGGTAATTCCCTTTACCGCTTTGAAATCTTGGAAGGCGACAACGATTCCCCCCATTGGCAGATAGGCAAAGACTAAGAACCAGATAACACCGGGAAGTGCCAAAAAGTACATAAATTTATTCACTTTCAGCTCATGAAAAAAAGCACCAACCGCACCGCGTTGTTTCTTAGCCACCGATGCTTTAATCGTAGTTTGTGTGGATGTAATTGTGTTGCTCATCTTGTTGTTTCCTCCTTTCACCATGTCGATGACTCTACTCTACGTTGGTTCGTTTCTTCTTAAAAGTTTAAGATGTCGTCAAAATCACTGATTTTCACCGAATTCCGTGTGTGAAATTACACCACTTTCATTCATTTGTGCTTATATCATCTAAAAAAGCGAACATACGAACTTATTAAATTAAAGTTCATACGCTCGCCATTGGTATTTAAACATGCATTATTTTGCTAGAATACTCCTCATCACGCTTCTTGTACGCTGAACTTATGATGCTTCCTATAGTGATCCGGCGTCTTGCCGCAATGCTTTTTAAAAGAAACATAAAAATAATTCGTATTTTCCATCCCAACCATCTCACCAATTTTATTTGCTGGAAGATCGGTTTGCACAAGTAACTCTTTGGCTTTGTCGAAACGGTACTCGCTCAAATATGAGGTAATCGATTGCCCTGCTATCTCTTTAAACACTTTACGCATGTAATTCATGGAGAGGCCGCCAACTTCAACTAAAGACTCCACGGTTAAGTTCGAGTCTGCATAATGCTCATGAATATGCTGAATTATTTTATCTACAATCCACTTGTTCTTCTGTAACGATTGCAAATCCCTAGAACCTATTGCCTGTTCACATAAACTTAAGTACCAAGTCTCGATTTCCTCAAGTGTTTCCCATTGATTGAGCGTTGCCATGAGGCTACCGATATCCATGATTGTCCCTGTGCTAGGTTGCATCGTCATTGCTTTAGCCGTTCTCGCTGTAGAGATGAGCAACTGAGTCAAGCTGAGCATCATCTCATCTGGCGTTGCTTTACAGGTATAGGCGAGGAAGGAAGCAAAGGCTTCTCTGATACTCGCCATATCCCCGAGTTTTAACTGATCCGTAATCTGTTTCTCAATGGCAGACACTTGGCTGTCTTGCAACGGCTCTCTTAACTTTTCAATGCCTGGTTGAATAATGGCTCCGTTCCCAAAGATGATACGATAAGCGGAAGCAAGCTTAGCTGCCTCCCTTGATGATTCAATTTCCAATAGACGTATACTCTCTGAACCCACAGCAATTGAAACGGATAGATGTAGAAATTGTGCCACATTGTCTTGTATATCCTTCAGCATTTCCGTAAGTTGCGGCTCTAACTCCGTATTCTCCTGCACGTTGACGATCATTGCGATCCCATCATCGCCTGAGTCAAAACAAACGGCAGGCATTCGACTAGAGCTGACCTCAACAGCTATATTTGATATTGCATATCTTAGCAACGCAATATCCGGCTGCTTATACGTGGCTAGCAGCTGGCGGTAGGCATCGAGTCGAAGCAAGCATACAACATATCTCGGATAGGAGAATTCGATTCCCACGCGGGCCAGTTTTCTAGCCATCTCCTCTTCGTTCGACCAGCCTCCGGATGTCAGCATTCGAAGCACCTCGTGCCTTTTGGCCGAACGATAGTCCTGTACACTCAACTGTAAATCCTGAATCTGATGGTCCAAATAAAAAAATGTCCTTCCAAGCACATCCAATTCGGATTCTCCTTGTGTCCTAATGATGTCTCCGGAGGAGTGAGTCACTTTCGCTAGAAGACGATGAATAGGGCCGTAAATCCACTTCGTAAAAAATCCGCCGATTAGTAAAACAATCACAAGTAGACAACCAGTCACCATTAATATAAACCGTTGTGTTTCCCTAACTTCACCAAGGAGACTCTCATAATCGATCAATCCGATGAACGTCCATCCTAAACTCTCTGATTTAATATAGGAAACCCGATAACTCCGACCTTCTTTTTTAAATTCAAAAGAACCTTTTGGCTCAGGAGAGTCGTTGATCAACTGGACATATGACTCTTTTGTTAAATTCGTGTTGATCATCTCATTCGTGGAGTGGGTGATTACGGTATCCTGTTTATTCAAAATCATGGATTCGAACAAACCGCTTTGTGCGCCGTTCATGACCATACTTTGCAGCGTACGCTGGTCTAAATTAAGCACCATGGCGCCATTCGCCACCTTGCCAACAGCATTTGGAAATACGAGAGAAATTACATTCATCTTATATTTCCTATCATAAATGGCATAATCGATATGACGGGGATAAAAGATGTTTGAGCGATTGGGCTGAATACTAGCCAATAGATTAAGTACATCGGGATCATAGAAAGCATCAAACGATTTGACGGTACTAAGTGATGAGAAAGCCAATTTCTTCTGATCATTCAGCAGATAGATCGAATGGATCAAAGGATTCGTACTGCTTAATTCATAGAGCTTGTTGCCAATTCGGCCAAGTTCACTCGTATTAAAATCCATATTATAAAAGCTCATCTGAATTTCGGGACCGTTAAACAGACTTCCAAAATTGGCGAATGTCGATGTCAATAAAATGTTCGCTGTATTGAAAGACTGTTCAATTGCCGTATCGGTTGAGCGATTAATTTGTTCGGTTAAATTTCGGGAAACTTTGGACGCAATAACAAACGTAAGCACAGCAATGACTAAAAGCCCTACCAGCAGATAGGACAAAATGATTCGAATTAACATATTTTTGTTTTTTAAGAAGGCCTGCATGCTTTTCATTACGTTCCTCCTCTGGTTTATGACAAAAGAAAAAGAGACAGCCCCTAGACGAGGCGCCTCTTTTCACTGTATCAGAAGGGTAACGGAACTTGGATGCAGTTTTTTAACACATGTATGCGCTTTTTTAAGTGTCTTTCCCTGTTAGGCCAATTAATTGGTCACAACCGTCAGAACAGGAGCATTGCTTCCAAACTCTTTGGAATAAAAGTCAATGCCGATATCATTATTGGCAGCAGGGTCTTTCACATACAACGTAGCGATTTGGTCCCCAGCAAGTTGAGCGGCAATGAAAGGTGTAACGTCAAACTCGACCCAGCCGAGCGCAGTTACCCCTGTCGTTGCAACCGCACTACCAATAGACGGTCGATTGGCGTAGGTAATGCCCGTTTCAGTCCACGTATCATCCGTAACCTCGTAGACGGTCCTGTCTGCGTTGGCTGACTTACTTTTCACGTACAATTTCAGCTTAGCAGACGTCACGGAACTGCTAAGACCGCTTAAATTGAATCTCAAGTACGCACTTCGGTCATTACTCGCGCTTTGCTTAGTCACCATAGAATCAATAGTACCGTAGTTCGTCGTTGTTGCACCGCTATTCACATAGCTATCGGCAGCCGCACTCAGGTCCGTGGTCACTGCTGATGTACCGGCATTCAAGATACTGATCTGATTCAAATGGAAAGAATCGGACGTACCTGAGACGAAAACCCTCATCGCTTGGACTCCTTTGGTCAAAGGTACACTACTAGCAACGGTATAACTGCTCCATGTCGATGCGCTTCCAGTAGATGGGAGTGCAACATTGCTCGTAGCATCTACTCCCCCAAATGCAAATTTAATCGAACCACTGCCACTCGTTGCGGCATAATTAACGCCCAGCTTATAGTTTCCGTTTGCTGGCACATAGACCGTATACGTAAACCATTCCCCATTATCGAGATCCGTTAAAGCATAGTTATTCGTCGTGACTAGCTTGATGTCAACACCGTCATCGCGATATTGGCCTCCTGAATTGGATGAAGTTGCATCATGATAGGTTCTGCCTTCTCCATCAATCGGGAAGTAATCATAATTTTCGGCTTCAATCGTTCCTGGCAACACATGCATGCCGAATTGTGGAACTCCGCTCGTAAATCCTTTCACAGGATCCCCAGCAGTTAGCTGCGGTCTGCGGAAAGATAACGCGCCCCAACCAGGATGATCTAGACTCCAGCCCGTTTGCTCATAGCCAGATAAAGAAATGGCTGTATCTCTTGAGCGCTCGGTCCAAATAGCCTGAGTACCGAGTCCCATTCTCACTAGAAAATGTGCAGCCGCTTGTTCATAGACTGGTCGTTTCCCAGGGAAGTCTCCTCTGCTTAAAGTGACAAAGTCGCTTTCAAAGTACGGATTGATTTGCTTAGAATACCATCTGCCAGTTCGGTCAAAGCGCTGTATAAAATTGCTTGGCGACCAAGGGGTCGTTTGATCGGGATAAGATGCTACATAAGATGTGTTGTAACGACCCATAAACTCGATACCTTTCAGCATGCGGTTATCTAAGGCGTTCCAAACACCATCCCCTTGATTCCAGGCTACCTCCGAGATGCCTTCCATAATTCCCAAACCGAAAAAGGCGTGCTGCTGGTCGCGTGAGCTTTCCTGATTTTGGCCGTTCTCCCACACATAATTCCGCATCACGCCATTGTAGCCCCAATCGGCAACAGTCGTCTGTTTACTGTTTGTATACGTATTAAAATACGTATTTGTGGCTGTTTCCGCTCCAGGGGTAGACGGACCAGTAGCATAAGGAATATCATCCGTTCTGTGAGGCAGACCTTTGAAGTATCGCAGTGCTCTGTCGTACATGGTGCGATTATCGAGGAACACCCCCATGGAAATCATTGCTCTCCATGCGATTAAGTCCTGATTTCCGTGTCTACCTGAATCACCATTGTAGATCCGCCAATAGAAGGTACCATTGTTTGCTGTAACGGACGCAGGAACGCCTGTTTTGGAGTATCCCGGATAAACGAGCATATCCTTGAACTTTTGCAAGTCTGCAGCAGCCCAGCCTGTGTAAGTACTCTTGATAATTTCCGCCGCCTCTACAAGCTTCCAAGCGTATAAGCCGGCGTTCAATGCTTCTGTTCCTCCGCCAGTCACTTCGGTCAAATTACTCCAACGATTGAAAATCTCAACTGCTTTGGCTGCATGCCGACTATCACCTGTAATGGACCACATTAGCGAATTCAAATAAGCCGCCGTCACATCGGATTCAAATTCAGCATTATGCGTCCCCTCTCTGTTCAATACGGTCCAGCTCGAATTCCCAAGCACCGTATAGCTGTAGCTGGCTTTGGGATCAGCTTTCAGTTCATTATAAGAAGTCAGCCATGGCTCAACGCCTGCTTCCACCATATATTTCATACGCTGTAGATCAGAAAGCTTGAATAACGCGCCTGGATGCACAAATGGTGTGCTGTCGGTAGGTGCCGTATGGAAGTTGACCGGCTCCGTGATAACACTTAATAGCGGTTGTCCCGTGCTATTCTCCTTGCTATAGAAATCAATCCCAACATCGTTATTAGCAACGGGATCCTTGATATAAATACTAACGGTCTTGTCACCCGCGAACTCACTCATCACATAGGAAGTGATATCAATATCCACCCAGCCTAGTCCGGAAACTCGTACACTTCCTATCGGGTTGCCAAATGCCGGCTTATTGCTGTAGGTTAAGCCAGTTTCTGTCCACGTATCAGTCGATACGCTGTAAGCAGTCCGATCAGCAACAGCAGATAAGCTTTTCACATTCAACCTTAATGTGGCGGACGACACATTACCCGTCAAACCACTCAAATCAAATTTGAAAAAAGCGCTGCGATCGTTAGACGTGCTTTGCTTCGTAACCATAGATGTTGCCGTTCCGTAATTGGTTGTCGTAGCCCCACTGTTCACATAGCTGTCAGCGATTGGAGACAAGTCTGTAACCGTACTTGCACTTACTTCTTGAATACCGAAAGGTGAACTCGCGATAGAGAATATCATGGCAAAGATTAGGCTGAAGAAAATGAACTTGCTGTTGGATCGTTTCAACATCCATACACCTCCAGATTATTAGTTCTGCATGATCACAAAAATCAAAACCTCACCTCCGCATTAGAGTTGTGAATGCGCTTTCAACTTTAAATTCTAGACTCGATTTTCGAGTAAAACAATGTATGTTTTTATAGAAGGAACTACAGTTTTTTAAGAATTATACAAAAAACAGCCAAGAACGAGTATTAACGTCCTTGACTGCCTGTATCGTGCATTCAATTTTTCAACTTTAATAAAATTGCTGCTCCACTAAAAGATTCATTTATTTTGACTGTTAGCTCATTGCCTAGGAAAGTTACAGTATTCAAATTCTCCATATAAACATCCTCGACGTTAAGAATCCTCTCCGAATTCATCCTAATCTGGATTGGCTCGTTGAACTCACCTTCAAATGTGTGTACGATTACTACAGCTTCCTTATGATCATGACTTGTTCGAACTAAGGCCTGCCAACCATCAGGATGACGGTAACTTTGAACTTTCGGTCCAAACCGGTAGCTCACACCATCTTTAATTAGATGGCTGATACGTTTATAAAAACGAATTCCTTCGTCTACGATATCCCACTGCGCTTTTTGTAAATCATAAATATCCCCAGATAAACACATACGACCTAAAAATGTGCTTGCGATTGAGTAACGTAGTCTTTTCTCCGTATCTTCTTTTCTTAACACTGCCCAGATCTGACTCTGTCTCGGAAGTATAACACGGTGCATATTCGCTGCAATAATCGGTATCTCAAGTTCCTCGTGCGCATCTGAAAAGGAAGACATAGATGTTAAAGCAAGCATAGAAGGCTCTAGCCGATGTCCGCCAGATGAACAATTTTCAATTACTAATTGCGGGCATTCTTTTTGAATTTTAAGGAAAAACGCCTGTACCGCCTCCATTTGAACCCGCAATCCTTCCCCCAGTGAATCGCTATGATCACAACCAATTCCAATGGTTTCATTGTAATCGATCTTCAAGTATCCAAAATTATATTCTTTAATAAAATCAATAATTTTTCGTTCTAGATAATCCATCACAAAAGGATCATTGAAATCCCAGAATCTCCTTTGGCCAGATGTAATGGGGATGCCATCTCTTTTAAGTAAATGATCCTCCCAGGTATATACTTGAGCTAAAGGCCCACAGTTCTCAATCTCAAACCAAATTCCAGGAATCATGCCACAATCGCGTATCACTTGAACAGTCGCCTCTAACCCATTTGGGAAAAGTTCAGGTGAGATATGCCAATCCCCCATGTTACTTTCCCAACTCTTCCCACTCTCTGCATACCAACCTGCATCAATGATCAAATATTGGATACCTTTTCCTTTTAGCATATGGGCTATTCTTGAAACATTTTCATGTGATGGCGTTCCCCACGTTGTGCAAAACTCATTAAAAATAACGGGTAATTCTTTCTCAGTCTCTGGAAGATTTTGCAATAATCGATTGTGATATCGCGTAAGCCTTTGAGAAACCTCATCTAAATCACCAACTGCTGTAGTTAATAAGGCGATTGGCGTCGTGAAACTTTCATTTGGTTTTAATTTTTTCACCCAATGTCCAAACTCTCGATCTGCGCTTCCACCTGAAATACAAAGTGCATCATCTCTGCGATATACCTCTAGTTGCCAAGAGGCAGGATGAGCTAGTTGAGCTGCCCAAATAACGTTTCTCACTGTATCTTCTACTGCCACAAATGGAAAAAATCCACGTACAGGCATGGAACCTACCTGACCAAATCGCTCGCTAAGTATGCCATGCTTTTGCCATGATGGCTCTAGTTGTAAATCCTCTATTGAACAAGTCTCTAAACGCCCCTCATTACTCCACTTACTTCTAAATCGATGCATAAGCAATGAAAAAGGCGCATCTCCTTTTTCGAATGGCGTTATTCCGCCTAATGAAAAGCTAGATAACATCTCTAATCCAATTTCTTTGTTACTATGGTTTGTAATCGTAGACACGGACTCAAAAGACTCATATCCATGAAAGTAGGTAAGCTTATGTGTAATAATATAAGGATGAGTCTCATGATTAAAGATTGTATTTATGTGAATACCTGACTCATCCTGTTCCATGTTTTGCTCTTTATATTTAAATTTTGGTATAGACTTTGAACTTCGCATCGTTACTCCTTGAGCAAATCCACCGGCATAATCATCTCCAATTAACTTGACCTGTACAAGAGAATCAATGGCATACTGCTTATCGACATTAATCTGATCTAGTCGTGATTCAGGCACTAACATTAATCCAACCTGCCGCGTTAAAGGATCCCACATATAGCGTACAACGGTGTCACCGAAGTTAAATTGTGAAAGTAGTTCCATTTTGATTATCCACTCCTTAGATATGTTTAGTAATTATTCTTTTGATTTATTAAAAAGAGAAAAGAGATAGCAGTTAATTCAGCCATCTCTTTTCTACCACTTCATAAAAGTAATCATTCAACCTAGACATCAAGTTCCATATAATCAAAAAAGTCGAAATCCGCATGCAAGCGAGTACCTCGCAAATCCTGTGCGCAAAGCCCAACGAAAGCGCCAGTAAAGGATAATTTCCGCTGGTAGCTGTCCGCAAGATTCCCGGAGTATAACATCGGACCAATAGGCTGCCACGACTGACCGTCTAAACAATAAGAGAAATGAATCTTATCAAAATTCATTGCTGCTTTGAGATAGATTCGCTCCCCTTCAGGAATCGGCACATAAGCGTCCAGTTCATCATATTGCCCCTGATCACTTACGATAATCGCCAGATGCTTCCCGAACTGCTCATCATGTGAAATGCGCAGATAGTAATGATCGGATTCATCATAATAGAGCACTAGACCCGCCATTTGGGTAAAAGCCACCGGCTCGAATGCCACGCAAGTCACCATCTCGCACTGGAAGCTTTGAATACGTCTTGCCACGAGACTTTGGTTGTGCAAGGAGGTCAGTGACTCCCTTCCCTTCAATCGCAAGAAGCCAGGACGCTCAGTTAAGCTTAACCAAGACTCGTCTGCCGGAACGCGCAATGTATGCCAATGCACACTGAGCTTCGGCTCGTCGAAATCATCTCGAACCGGGTCTGGCGCAAACGGATGCGGCGTTAGCTCCGTCTCCGGAATATGCAGCTGCGGCTGCTTCCCGCCTGCGGCGAGCCGTAGCCAGCCGTCCGCTGTCCACACTACTTTTTGCAGGGAGGTTTCTCTCCCTAATGGACTAAGTTTGTTGCCATCCTGAAGGGGACGAGAACAAATAAATACCATGTACCAATCCCCTAGCTGCGTTTCCACCAAGGAGCCATGACCTGCATTTTGCAGTGGATGTTCTGGGATATTTCTTGTCGTAATAATTGGATATTCAGGATCAACCTCATAAGGACCGTCGACGGAAGTCGCTCGCATGAGAGTTGCAGCGTGCATCGGCCCGGTTCCCCCTTCGGCTAACAGCAAATAGTAGAAGCCATCCTTTTTGTACACCATCGGGCCTTCAGTAACACCCAAATCTGTCCCTTTAGTAATCAGCTTGATATCGCCAATCAGCTTTCCTTCAACAGGACAGAATTCCTGCATGATAATACCTGCGAATCGATTTTTGTTTTTCCGAAAATCCCATTGCATATTAAACAGATATTTGCGGCCATCCGTATCGTGGAACAAAAAGTGATCAAAACCGCTAGAGTTCAGATAGATCGGTTCAGACCATGGCCCTTCAATCGATGACGCTGTCACAATATAGTTGTGCAGATCTTTATACACGCCTTTTCGACCCACCACATTCGTAAAGCACAAATAATAAGTACCATCGTAGAAGCTTAAGGAAGGCGCCCAAATGCCGCCTGAACTTGGTACACCGCGCAGATCAAGCTGACTCACCCGATCCAACGGACGCGATAAGGGTCTCCAGTTCATTAAATCTTTTGAATGATGAATGAGCACACCTGGGAACCATTCAAAGGTAGATGTTGCGATATAATAATCATCTTCAACACGAATGATTGATGCATCCGGGTTGAAGCCGCGTAGAATTGGATTCTGAATCATGATTTTGAGCTCCCCCTTACCACAGATACAAATCGTTTCCTTTTAGCTTGAAAATTGCTTCCATGAAGTAATAATCGCCATAAATAATCGCGTGATGGTGGTTCGCAGAATGATAGGCAGCTGAACCGTATTGAACCAGACTATCACTACTTGTTGTCCAATCGATTCGTGAGTCTAACGATCTAAGTAATTTCACCGCAGCACCGAGATACAGATCCTTTTCATGCTCGCCTACAACTTTTGCAATTTCAATCAGACCACACGCTGCAATCGCAGCAGCCGTATCATCCTCGCGCTTCGGTTCTTTCGGCTGCCGGAAATCAACTGGAATTACGCCATCCGCTGGGATGTTCGCAATAAAATAGTTTGCAATCCGTTTCGCGGTTTGTAAATACTCTTCCTTCTGCGTATGAATATAGCTCATCATGTAACCATACAATGCCCAAGTCTGCCCTCTCGTCCAGGAAGAACCCTCTTCATATCCTTGACCACCATACGTTCGAATCACACCACCTTCAAAAGGATCAAATTCAACGATGTGATTAACCGATCCATCCGGGCGAACAAACGCAGTCATGCACGTATCCGCATGCTTCATTGCAATTTGCTTGAACCGCGGATCACCTGTTTCTTCCGAAGCCCAGTACAGTATTGGAATATTGAACATGCAGTCAATGATTGCCCAACCTCTTGTATCGGATCCCTCCAAATCGTTCCAAGCACGAATAAAGCCGCCTGCCAAATTAAAGCGCCCTGCAAGCAATACCGCAGCATGAAGTGCTCTTTTTCGAGATTCCGGATTTTGGGTCACTTTATAGTTCGCCACACTTGTCGGCAACCACATAAAACCAACATCATGATGCAATCCGTAAAATTCATCAAAACAGCGATCTAATTCTTTTTCGGAGATTTGCGCGATTTCTTTATATTTCTCGTTGCCGGTCTCGTGATGCATAAGCCACATCATGCCGCCCCAGAAACCATTCGTCCACCAATTAATTTCATCCGTTTCGGTACCTGTAGGATTATCTACGATGCGATTATCGTGTGTTCCGTTAATGGTCGTGTACGGAATTTTATATTTAGACTTTTCACTAACCCAGTCCATTTTCGTTGATATTCTATTAATTACTTCATTTAACCATTGTTGATCCTGCTCTTTTAACATGCTTATCGCCCACTTTCCCCATTTTTTTCATTTTTAAAAATCCTCCCTATCCGCCCTGATGGTAGATAGAGAGGTTCCACATGTGTCACAAAACCCCTGATGTTAACCTTTTGTTGCACCCGCGGCAATCCCTTTGACAAAATACTTTTGCAACGCGATAAACGCGATCAAAACAGGGATAATTGAAATCGCGGTACCTGCGAATACCATATCCCATTGGGAAGCATATTCACCGACGAAGCCAAAGATTTCGACAATCATCGTTTTAGGCTTATCCGAAGGTAGAACCAAGCTTGGCATCAAGAAATCGTTCCAAATGCCGAGTCCATTCAGCACGACCAAGCTCGCCGTACAAGGTCCAAGTAGCGGGAATACGATCCGCCAGAAAATGCTGTACTTAGAGCAGCCGTCGATTTCAGCTGCTTCCTCAATTTCACGAGGCACCCCTTTTAGAAAGCTTGTATAAAGCAATACGCCGAACCCAACCGATCCGGAGATGTAAATGAGTATTGGGGCGCTCAGTGTGCCGTAGAAACCCATCATTTTCATCTCTTTGAACAGTGGAATCATATAGACTTGAAATGGAATCATCATACCGGCTAGAAAGTAGACATATACCAAATTCGTCCACTTTTTATTCGTCCTTTCAATCGCGTAAGCAGCCATTGGTATAATTGCAATCATCGCGACAATCGAGCTCAATGTTAAAATAATGGAGTTCACCATGGCTCTAGGGAAGTCGGTTTTAGTCCACAGATAAACGAAGCTATCCACGTACCAACTAGTTGGGAATGCAATTGCATCCCGCATAATTGCTCCGTTGCTTTTAAAGGCGGAAATCAAGCTAAAGTAAATCGGGAAGAAGAAGAAAATGGCAAGGACAAGTGTCAGGACAAAGAGGAGAATCTCGAGTATACTTTTCTGTTTTCTCATCTTATAACTGCACCTCCCTGCTGCGAAGCAGCTTAATTTGAATAAGTGATACGATCAAAATCAAAATAAATAAGACAAGCGATAGCGCCGTTCCAAAGCCTTGACGCAACTCACCAAATCCGACTTTATAAATAATATAAGTCAGTGTTTCTGTCGCAAATCCAGGTCCACCGTCCGTCATAACGGCGATTTGATCAAATATTTTTAAGGACGCAATCATCGACAACATCATGCACACCGTAAAGGCTCCTGCAAGCAACGGGAATGTAATATGACGGAATTGCTGCCAGCGATTCGCTCCATCAATACTTGCCGCTTCCGTTAACTCTGGCGGAATCCCTTGCAGTCCAGCCAGATAAATTATCATATAATAGCCAGCGCCTTTCCATACAGTTGCAAAAATGACGGAGATCAATGCATAATCCGGATTTCCAAGCCAATCAACGTTTAAGAAGGATAGGTGCAGCTTATCTAGCAATTGTGTAATAACTCCAAAGTTGAAATTTAATATTATCGTCCAGACAAACCCCATAACAATCCCGCTGAGTAACGTTGGGAAATAAAAAATGCTGCGAAACAAATTACGGAACCATCTCACCTGATCCACTAGCATCGCTAGCATCAGGGCAACGACATTCTCTATAACAACTAAAACTACTGACAAAATCAAAGTATTTTTCAGCGCATTATGCACGCGCTCGCTATGCCACATCTCAACGAAGTTATCAAATCCAATGAATCGAATATCTGGACTAACACCATCCCAGGAAGTAAAGCTAAGATAAACACTGCTAGCTGTTGGAACCATGACGAATAAGGTATAGAGGATCAATGCAGGAATAAGAAACACGATGGAAAAGTTTAGCCATTTTCTTTTTCTCTTTACAGGCTGTATGGTTGTCATTCTCTTATGCCTCCTATTGGAATTTGAAGGCAGTAGCAGGAAAACCTCCGCAAGTGACGCAGAGGTTCTCCGTTTGCAGCCTTTTTTGTTCTTATTTTTTCATTGCCTTCACTTCGGTATCCCACTCAGCGTCTGCTTTTTTCAAGTAATCAGCGCTGAAATCACCTTTCACTAACCAGTCTTGAACTGATTTGTAGAACCAGTTACGGAATTGCGGTGGGATTTGGTTAGCTCCCCAGAAGTTGTTGATTTGAAGCGATTTCTTAACGTTCGGATCCGCCATCATCGTAAGAACTTCTTGCAATTGCGGGGAAGCTTCATAGTTCATTTTTTCTTTTGTTGATGGGATTGCGCTTGCTACTTTCAAATATTTCGGATATTGCTCTTTGCTGAAGAAAAATTTAATGAAATCCGAGATTGCAGCTGTTTTGTCCGCATCTTTCGCTGCAACAGCCGATAAGGACCAACCAGCTGGTTGTGCAAGACCAACAACGTTTACTGCACCTTTTTGATCTGGTACAGGGTACCAGCCGAAATCAAATTTCGGATCTGCTTGAGCGATCGTAGGGAACATCCAAGGGCCGGAGTACAAGCTTGCCGCTTTACCTGTCACAAGCATGGAAGCCGTTTGGTTGTCAGCTGTACTCATGTATCCTTTATCTACGTATCCTTTAGTAAATAAATCTGTCAATTGCTGCATCGCTTTTGCAGGACCAGCATCTGTAAAGCTCACTTTGCCTTCGGAACGCTTGGAGTTCCAGTTTGCATCATTGATGAACACTTCGTCGATCAAGAATTTATTAACCCAGAAGCCCCAGTGAAAAATATCTTTACCGCCGACAACGATCGGTGAAATGCCTTTTGCTTTCAGCTTTTCTTGAGCTGCTAGGAAGTCTGCATACGTTTTAGGTTCTTCTGTAATGCCTGCATCTGCGTAAGCTTTCTTGCTGTAAATGATCCCTTGCGGAGCAGGAAGCGAGATAGGTGCGTTGTACACTTTGCCGTTTACTTGCGGTACACTCTCAAACAAACCTTGTAGGTCTTTTGGTAGTTCAGCCAGCTTGCCTGCATCCGCAAATAGTTGCGTGTCACGCATTTCAACTAGGTCTGGGAATTCACCAACAGCATCTTTGGTTTTCAAAAAGTCCAGGTAAGCCGCTGTCGTGGTTTCACTCAAGTCTTTGATTTTGACGTTCGGGTTCGCTTTCGTGAAAGCAGCAATGGAATCAGCTACCGCTTGTTTGGTCGCTGGGTCGCCTGTCGCATAAATGACGCTGAATGTTACGTCTTTTTTCGGAGCCGCAGTCGCTGCAGCTGTGCCAGCCGGAGCTGCGCTTGTCGTTGAAGTTGTGGAATCATTTTTGTTACCGCAGCCTGCCACAATAAGTGCTAATGCTGTCGATCCTACGAGTACTTTGGAAAAAGTTTTAACCATGGTTGAAAGTAACCTCCCTTTAGTATGTAGCTTCTTGTGAACAACTCGAGCTGTGTCCTTTTGACTCGTCAGGTGCTGTTCTATTCCTTGATTTAAGACTAACATACGCCCAAATCGTTTAGAATGAAGTTTTTTAAGCTCGATATGCATGAATTTAAGAAGGTGAAAATGAATGCTCGGGCTTTTATCTACATGGAAAAACAGCTTCCACCCTTGCTTCGAATCGAAGCTAAAGAAGAAGCTGTCTCCAGGAAAAGCTTAATTTTCGACGATTTACCCTTTAATTTGACTCTTATATTCTTGTGGAAGCTTGCCGTAGCTTTTCTTGAACATATCACTGAATTGCCTTGGATTATGATAGCCAACCTGCTCTGCAATTTCGTAAACGAGTAAATCCGTTTGCAAGAGAAGTCGGACTGCATTTTTCATTCGGATGTTCGTGACGTACTGCTTAAAGTTCTCATTCGTGTGCTTTTTAAAGAAGCTGCTAAAATAGTACGGATTCATAAATACTTGGGAAGCCATGCTTTCCAGCGTTATATTTTCACTATAATGCTCCTCAATATATTCCTTAATAATCTTCATCTGCTGCGCTTCGCGGCTGCCGCCTGCGGAGCTTACTTGTTCCAGTATCTCCAAAATACGATCCTTTATGAAGTCAGTAAGCTCACTAAAACGATAACATTGATGCATCCGCTTTTGCCAGTCTTTCCGCTGCTCAGGAGACACCTGGAGGTCAATACCAACAACTGACATCTCCTCCATTAAGTCCGTCAGCAAGGCATATAGGATTAATACCGCAGATTCTTTGCGACCATTGGCGTTGATTGCAGCATGCTCTAAGTAACTTCCTAACAGCTCCTGCACCTGCAGCTTTTCTTTGGCAATGACAGCTTTTATCACAGCCTGCTTGGCATCTGCCAAGAGATGATCTGAGCTGCTATGCCGTTCAGTCTGTGACCAGGAAAGTATTGTCCCTTCCTTTTCAAAATAACTATAATTCATCGTCTCAACAGCCGAATTATAGGACAGCTTTATATCCTGCAAGCTAAGGGCCGGCATACCGATAGAGATCGTCACATGTATTTTAAGATAAAATAAAATCTTATCCCGCATTTCGCTCGCAAGACGCTGCAAATCATCCTCTATACGCATGTAGTTCACGATGACACATAAATTTTCACCTTTACGGATAACGAGACCGTCGCCATGAAGTTGGATCAGCTCATCCACCAAATTGGATACTGCAAACACTAATAGACGTTTCTCATGCTCTCCCCACCTACCATCCTGTAGCTTTACATGAGCAAGCTCCACATACAATACACTGAAACATGGACCAGCAAACTGGGTGTTCAGGACCTGAAGCTTACTCTCCGCTTCCTCCCACCGAATATCCCCATGGGTAAGCCTGTCAAACAGCTCCTCAAGCTGGGTCTTCTTATCCTTTTGTTCATAAACGGCCAGCTTACCTTTGGAGGATTTATCTTCATTTGCTTCCTGTAGTTGCGTCATCGCTTTGCCCACCGCCTCGAGCAGCAGACTCTTCTCAATCGGTTTCACCAAATAATCGACTGCACCGAAGGCAAGCGCATCTTTGGCAAAGGAAAATTCTTGGTATGCACTGATGAAAATAATTTTCGTCCGCAGCTGCCGCCGTTGAACTTCTTTAATGACGTCGATGCCTGAGCCGTCCGGCATACTAATATCCGTGATAACGAGATCAGGCTGCTTGAGTTCAATCTGTTCCATCAAACCCCTGCCTGTCATCGCCTCACCTACGATTGCAATGCCGAGTTCTTCCCACGGTATGAGCTTTTTTAACCCTTTGATAATGATCGGTTCATCATCAGCTAGAATGGCGTTCAACACGGACGCTCACCTCTTTCGTTAAAGGAATGACAAGTCGTACGGTAGTCCCGATATGACGACTGCTATTAATCTCTACGCCAAAACCGTGCCCATACAGCGCTACAATGCGCTCATGGACATTAATCAGCCCAATACTGCTGCCCGTATCCAGAGAGCTGCCCTTAGCTAACTTTTGCCGAACAACTCCAAGCGTATCTTCGCTCATTCCTACACCGTCGTCGTCGACCGTGATACTAAGCAAATTATCAGGCAGCTTTTCAATCGAAATGCGAATTGTGCCTTTTCCTGACTTCGGCATAATGCCATGATAGATAGCGTTTTCGACAATCGGTTGCAGCGATAACTTCGGTATCGCACAGTCCATTAAGTCCGCATCGAACCGGAAGTCAAGGCCTAACCTATGCTCGCCGTACCTGATGACCATCAATTGAAAATATTGCTCCACATTTGCTTTCTCAGCCCGGATTGCAACCGTTTCTTCACCATAATCGAGGACATACTTGAGCTGATGCGATAAGGACAGAATCATGTCGCCAACCTCATTTGCATCTTCTGCTACGGCGCTCATCCGAATCACTTCCAGTGTATTGTACAAATAATGCGGTCTGATCTGACTCTTCAGTGCGTTCAACTCCGCTTGTTTTAGTTTAATCTGCGCAACATACACAACGTCAATGTATTCCTTCAAACGCCCCACCATTTTATTAAATCCATGGGACAGAAGCCCCAACTCATCTGCTGTCCTGACAGTCACCTGCGTATCGAAATTACCCGACTCCACTTTCGCCATTTCTCGCGTAATGCTACGAATCGGATTGGAGAAGCGATTGGAGAACCAGACCGCTACCACAATCAACGAGACCATACACAGGCCAATAACGATCGTAATTGTCTGAATGAGTTGCTCAACTTTGAGAAACAGTTCTTTTTTATAAAACTCCCCTACAATTTGGATGCTATTCTCAGCTGTTTCCTGTTGTAGATGCAAGAAATCATCAGATGTATTCGCGTGAAATTCGGTCCCAATCAACTCACTCTGATTGCTATATAGAATAATCCCCTGTTTATCAACGACATAAACTGTATCCTGCTTATTAAGAACCATTTGCTTAAAAATCTCGTTAAACACGCCAAGGCCAACGTCCATGTAAAAGGTACCAACAGTATCCCCTTCGACCTTGGATGACCCCAGTACGTCGGTTAGATTGCGGCCAAACGTCATCACTTGATCCGTTGCCCCAAGAAAATAATCCTGCTTATGGGAAGGAAAAAAGCTAAGTCCGTTGCGGTTGAGCTTCATCTGCTCTTTCCATTCAATCCTTGGGTATTGATATTGGTAATCCAATGCAACATTGTTCTTCGATAAGCTTTGAAAAGTTCCGTTCGGCAATACAAAAAAGACACTTTGCAGGTTACGTTCTGTATATAACACCGTTTGCAAGAAATCATTAATTGTCATCGTCAATCGGATATCTTTTTCTTTGCTTTGCGCTGCAATCGCTTGTCCCAACTGACCGTAGAGACCGCCAACTCCGTAGGAGTACATCAGTTTGGAAATATTGTTGTATTTGACAAACATATCATCTACATTTCGACTAGCAAACAGCAGCATTTGCTCATAGTTGTTCGTCGCATAACGCTCCATAAAGCCACTAAATGTCTGCAGCGAAATGTAACTGAGAATGAGCAACGGGATGAGACCTACCGTAATGAAAGAAAGTGTAAATTTGGCAAAAATGCTTTTATGCAGCCGAAAAGGGTTGGATGCCATCAGAGAGCCGCCTCATGCTTTCGATTTAGAATAAGTCTATTTTAACAGAATTCGCAAGCGATACTACCGTTGAAATTTAATATGGATGTGCGCTTTTTTAAGACATAAACAAAAAACACCACCCCAAAATGGGCGGCGCTTTCGGATGAAACCGTTATTCAAACTTGACACACCTTTAAAATAACCGATAAATCAAAGTCGCTGCCTGTGCTCTGGTTGTTGAGGCTCCTGGAGCAAACGCTCCATTCTCCATGCCTTGAATGAGACCATATTGCTGCATAGCCGCAACAGCTTCTTGCGCATAGGCACTTATCACTGCTTGATCGGTAAAAGCAGCAGGATTGATGCTTGTCGCAGGCATTTGATCTAACGCCCGTAACGCGCGATACACCATGACCGCCATATCTTGGCGAGAAATGCGCTCATTGGCACCGAACATCGTATCTGATTGCCCTTGCACAATGCCCAGCTTTGAGGCGCTGGCAATCGCATTGTAATACCAATCCCTAGGATGAACATCCGTGCTAGAAATAGATGCGGTTGTATCGCTCAAATCAAACGCGTTAACCAGCATGGCAATAAATTCGGCTCGCGTCACACTTGCTTCGGGATTAAAGCGGTTCTCGCCAACTCCTTGCACAACCCCTCTGGCTGCGAGCCCTTGAATGGCATCCTGTGCCCAAGCAACGCTCGTTAAATCAAGGAAGGCAACGCTGGTATAGGCTGCCATATATTTGCTAAAATGCTTCGGATAAAATTCAACCATGCCGGCATCGCTATTAAATTTACCATTTTTCACGATTTCCAACTTTCCGTCATCCGTAAGGTAATATATGACGACTTGATTCGGCTTTTCGCCTGGCTTTAGTGAATAAGGGATTTCTACCTTTACTTCATGTCCTGAGAAATTGCTGACTCGCTGCCCATCTACGAATAAGTTAAAATCGTAAATTATCGTGTCCTGCCCCACTTGTAGTCCGGACAGTAAAGCTTTATCCACTTGAAAGACCGATAGCTGAATTTTTGAAGCGTCTTCTTTATCTAGCAATTTAGTAGATAAGGTAATTGAGCCCATTCCAGTATCTATTTTAAGTTCGTCAACCTTCTTTTTACCTGCTGCAACAAGTTGGTCTACTTGAACTTCGACTTGGACACCCTTCACATCACCATGCGGATTGACATCAATGATAACTTGGCTGTTGGTCGTGTTTTGAATCGCTTTAGCCAGATCATCTGCTTTAATGCTAACCGCGGCTTTACCTTTCTCGTCTAGCTTTGCTTCTAATGTCACTTTATTATGAATGACTGTAGCCGTTGGAACTGCAGGGGGCGGTGTGCCACCTGAGCCTGTGCCTGTACCTGTATTTGTATCATTTGAGACATTAATAGTTGCACTAGCCGCTTTAGCACCATCCACGCTAGTTGCCGTAATTGTTGCATTTCCTGCTGCAACTGCCGTTACTTTTCCCGCTGCATCCACTGTGGCTACCGTTGAAGCGTTTGAGGACCATATTACTCCTTTATTCGTTGCATTCACAGGCAACAAGGTTGCAGATAGTTGCTGCTGACCTCCTACTTTCAGGTTAACTGTGCTGTTGTCGATCGTAATACCCGTAACTGGAACATTTGGCGTTGTATTTGGGGTAATATTTACTTCTTTCGCACTTCCTAAGGTTACCGCATCAGCAATAGGAAGACTGTTAGATAAATGGAAAAGCGACGCACTCGTTAAACTGAGCGATGCCACTCCTTCCTGGGTGGCTTTAAACTTAACAGCATACAGATCTGAAACATTTTGAAGCCCTGGGACCGTTCCTGTTAATGTATTTACTAAGGTAATTTGGTTATCTGCCAATTGCTTATTGAAATGCATACCACTACTTTGCAAGCTCTCTGAAGCTATGAATTGCAGTTTAGAGGCATCATAGGTGATAACAATTTCATTACCGTACAACAAACTAACATTTTCCGCGGTGACTTCAACTGTTAACGTCTCATTCATTCGTACGTTCTGATGATCAACAGATAAATTAATAATTGCGGGCTGAGCCGCTTGCGATATTCCCGGCAGCAGAGTTAAGCATAACAGCAAGGAAAGACACAGGTGTCTGATCGTGCGCATCATATCGTATTCTCCCTTTTCTATGAAATTCAGTTGGGAAAAGCATCCTATGCTTTTCCCAACCAATTAACCTATTAATTCAATATTCGTGCGGCAATTACAATGAGATCATATAGATCTAGCTTCCCGTTCTGATTGCTATCATACATAATCACTCTTGCCCATTCATTGCTCGCACTCGTCTCACCATAATGTGCGGCAATATAGGCAATGTCACCGATACTTGTACTGATATTGATGCTGTTTCGGAAAATTTGAAGCGCATTAGCCAAAGTCGCTCGGAGCGCCTCAATCTCTGCAACTGTTCCCGAAGTGCTTGCCCCCGAAACTGCTTGCACAATGGCCGTTTGAAGCGCGGTTACATTTGCTTGTTTGTAATGCCCGTAAAGCGTCTCACTGATTGGAGCGGCTGCCGTAGCTGCCTGCGCCTCTGCGATCAAATTATCAAGCACAGTAGTGGAAGGCTGTGTAATCTGGATCGTATAAGCTGGACCTGCTTTAATGAAGGAAACATTCCCACTCGCATCCCCCACTTGTACGTCTTTGGCATACACATTACTTGTCACCGATCCATTAACAGGCAGAGCCAAAAAGCGTATCTCCAGTAAATCGATATCTCCTGTGACGGGATGACCGAGCCCCGCTTCAATCAACTTAATCTGCCCATTGCCATACGTCGATTGCACCACAGTGAAGCCATCAACCAAAGAGCTTGCACCGAGGTACACCAGTCGGCTTGGATCATATTCAATCTTTGCCGATTTCGCGTAGACACTTGTCGTCACACTGTTCAAGCTAAGCATTACAGCAATCGGATTACCGGCTACCACACTTGTAGGTCCAGTCAAATAAACTCCTTGCCTTTGAAGTGCGGCAACAGCTCCACGCAGTGCCGTTAATGCCGCATTCGCTTGCGTATTTGTACCTGTTGCGAGCGCAGCATCCCCTTCCGAGATGCGCTGCTGCAAGAGAGCGAACGAATCTGGTGTATACTGGCCATCTTCATTCTGTAAAGCACGCGCGACTGCAAGCTCAGCAGTCAACATCGTACGAATCGATGCCAATCCTTCCCTTGCCACCCTAAGCGCCTCAATTTCAGAATTCAGCGCGATCAATCCAGAAATGGAGGACAGGGATGCTTCCGCATGCGAGATCGCCTGCTGCAAAGCTTCATAAGTTTCTGGCGTATATCCGCCATCATCATTCTGAATCGCTTTAGCTTGTGTGATTGCCTGTTGCAGTGCCGTCTTATCAATTGGTGCAACAACAATAGCGAACTGCTGCGTTGCCGTTTGATGCGTTAACCGAGCCGTTGCCGAAACGGACAACACATAGGTTCCACCTTCGTCCGGTGTCCAGGCGAACACGCCAGAAGGCGTGATGGAAGCATTTGACGTAGGGTAGGTACTACCATTTTTCGTCAATGTAAACATATAATCCATTTGGTCATAAGGATGAACCGTTTTGACTGGCAAGCTAATGGCGATTCCTGGAACTGCTTGGATACGCGGTTGCTCCATCGTAATGCGGGCATTATCGAATTTAACTTCCTTCGTTGCAGGCGAAGCTATAATGCCGCCATACAGTCCAGCATTTACTTGGGCTGCGGTGTAATTGTATTTCCACAGATCGTTCACTACCCATTCATCTGTTCCATCGATACGGTAAGAGCCGCGAACGGTTGCAGATCCATCGCCGTTAATCGTGTACTTCAGCTTAACCCAATATGTTTTTGTCAAATCAGTTACGCCTGTCTCAAAGCCGAGATTCGCATAATCACCTTGCGAAGCGGCGTTATCGCGGGCCATCGCAAGCACGGAGGTCGTTTTAAATCTGCCAGACTGCGTATTGCTCGTGGAGAACTCCATTGCCGAAAGTGCCATAATAACATTGTCGGCTACTTTGTTGATCCCTGTACTCGCTGGATCAGGCGCATTGTAATTGCTAATCATGACGCCGGCATATTTACTCGGAGCCGAGTAAGAAGTAATTCTCGCCACGATTTCTGCATTTGAAGTCAGCTTTTGGTTTATAAACGTCGTACGCCCTAAAGTCTGATTGTAATTCGGCGCCGAATAGTGTGAATTGTTATTCAGTATTAACTCGCTATTGTCTATTCCTCCATATTTAACAGACATTTTGGTCACACTGTCAGTAGACAACGCACCAGCTTGCCAGTTTTGCCAAAATAAAGGCGCTGAAGCAGCTGGTGTGTTCACCTTCAGCTTGACACTCAATTCGTTGCGGAAGTTCGCATTGTAGCTTACAAGCTTGAGCGTGTAGATAGGATCGGCAACCATACTTTGTTCATATGTCGGTGTCCAATCAAACAAATTTGCGCTGTAAGCAGCTCCACTTGGAATTGACTCAATATAAGAGTAGAAATTATTACCAGTGGGATCATTAATTGTAATCGGCAGAAGTAGTTTTTCCGTTGCATCAATGTTGATCGGTTCTCCCTGCTCGATCGCCGTCTTGTACGGCTCTGGTAACTCATAAAGAGGTGCGCCTAGAATACTGAATTTTACAGTCATATCCGCGGAATAACCGCCACTTTCTGCCGTAAAGGTTATCTCGTACACGCCGGTTTGAAGTCGACTTGGCGACCAGGTTAATTGCCCCGTTGCGTTATTGAAGCTCACTCCAATATCTGCGGACTGCAGCGCTGTACCTTTCTGGTTCTTGATAGACTTTAAGCTGTAAGCAACGGTTGCACCCCCGTCGTCATCTGTATTTGCCCCTGTCGCAATGTCTTTGACTGTCGCCTTCACATTCAAGGTAATGCCTTGTTCAGCAACATAAGAGCGATCAGGAATCAAATCAAACACGGGCACGACCGTGTGATCAAGTACTTTTACCGTAACATCGATACCGCCATAGAAATCATTCTGACCGGCTTTGTCTTGAATACGGAACGGCAATGTATACCTACCTGCAGTTGTAGGCGTCCAAGTAAGTGTTCCAGTAACCGCATCAAACGAAGCTCCTGCCGGCAGCGTTCCTAATTGTTCCACATCACTGACTGGTAAATCACGCACCCCAAACGAATCCTTTGCGGATAGCTGCAGCACTAGTGGCGTCCCTATCTTCACTGTCAGATTTTTCGTAGGTGCTACCGCCGCACCACCTATCGTCACGTTTGGTTTATTAAAAATTGGCGCCACATTATAAAAATTCGTCCCGCTCATCACGCCACCAGTCGCATATGCAAGGCCTACAAACCACTTGCCGTTCACGCCTAACCCTAAATCTTTCCACGATTCTGCGCCGCCAACAAGCGGATTGGAAACAGTCGAGGCTTTATCAAAGCTAAAAATCTTTGTCCAATTTGTCGGATATGCTGTTTCTGCTCCTGTAGCCGGCGCATAATATACATCAACAATTTCGCTGTTTTGATGTGTATCCAGTCGCAGCCAAGCATCCTGATTCAGTGCAAAATTATCTGTTCCTAATCTGCTGGACCACAGACTTTGTTGTATGGATGCAAAAATTCCTTTCGTTGCGTTAATCCTAGCCGCTCGGTGGAACGTAGAACTATCGTAAGCGACGTTCACGTTATTTTTAACCATAAGCGCTTCCCCGAGATGTTCTCCGATGACGGACGATTTATTCACTCGGGTAATGAACGTACCTTCGGATTTTGCTGGAATCTCTTGATATACGAAACGGAACGAGTTGCCGTCCGTGTTCCAGAATCGTTTACCGTCCGAGAATGTCTGTAAGTGAGCGCCGCTCATCAAATCATGACCTTGTGATGGCGTGTTGACATCCACCGATTTCCAAACGCTCGCTGGAAACTCAACACTTTCCTTGGAAATTTCGCCTGTAAGCAGATCAGATGGCATTCCCGCATGATCCTCTGCATTAAAAGCGATGACTTTGTAGAACACCTGTCCATTACTTCCTGCTTTGAAATCATTATCAATGAATCCAATATCCATGACCTGACTACCGATTAACTCCCAACCTTGGGTGTTAGTCGGATCGCCTACTGAAGCTACCGCATCTTTCGTCCTGTAGACATTGTAATACTTGCCTTTATATACATGCTTCCAATTAATCGATATTGTGCCATTCACACTATCGGAGGTGATAGAAGCTGCTACTTTGGCCGGTACTGTTGTGTCGACATTATCTAAACTTGAGAGCGCGACATGATCGACTTCACCTGCTCCAGACGAAGCGATTCCCACGTACACCGAATTCGCCATCGGTAAGTAGAACTCGCCCGGTGTTTTCATCAGATGCCAATTGTTATCCATGAAATAGTTTTCCCCTGTCGAACTGACAGTCGGAAACTGCGGATAGCCCACGTCGCCAATAGGCTGCCAATCTACCCCGTCTACAGAAACGTAAGCGTAAACATAAAGCCCTAATCTAGCGACTTTAATCCATTTGGCACCAGGCACCTGACCTGTTACTGGAACCGGATTTATATTATTGAAAATATTGTAGCCATCTACCCGCATGTCGTAATCTTTCACAATATTCGGCTGCTGTCTGTACACAAACTTGTAGTTGCCAGCACCGTCTAAGGTCAAGAAGCCACCTCTGGATTTGACATCCAGCGATTCTTTGAACAATATGCCGGTTTCTTCACCAGACTTTACTTCCGCAATCATTTCAAAGTTGCCGGTTTGAGGCGCCTTCGTGAGATCCGGACCCGTCAGAAGATTACTGGTGTAAGCATACAGCAGATTTCCACTTGCGGCCTGACTGCCCGTAAACGTCACCTTTCCGCTATTCATCGCAGCTTGCATACTTTGTACAGAGCTAATCTGCTTATCAAGCGACCACACCGTATTGGCTGTTGACCATCCTGCTGTAAGTATATTGCTGCTAACCGAAACCTGAGCATAAGGAGAGTAGTTTCCTGCTTTCCCTGCTGCATTCACGCCTCTAACCTTATAATAGTAAGTAGCGCCGCCTGTAACCGTTGTATCGATATACAGATTCGCATTCTTGTCCACCGTCGCTAATTTAGCGTAAGGACCATCAGCAGTCGTGGAACGGAAAATCTCATAGCTCGTATCGGTCCCTGCACTGTGAGTCCACGTTAATGCTGCTTTCCGATCCACAGCCGTACCCGTAGCAAAAATAGGTGCTGTCGGTACGTCGTTCACAATCGTATCGCTTTCAAGATCTAACGCTACCGCTGTAAAAGGCGGCACTGTTACTTTGCCTTGTACAACAGGAAGTTGTTTGTGAGACATTTTGTCATAAATGGTGGTTTTGTTATAGCCCGATGGCAGTGTAATTTCATAATTTTTGGCGTTGTTATAAGCCATTCTCGTTGTATTCATAGCAATCACATACTTAGAGTACTGGACGGAATAAAATTCACCGTAACCGCCAAATGGCGATCCCGCTTTCGTTGGTGTAAGCGCGATTTGGTCATCGTACCCATTCAGAGATGCAACAGGGAAAACATTGCCCATATCTGTGCTTGTCGAGCCATCCGGCATGCCTGTTACTGGGTCAAATGCAATGTTATATGCAACAGTTGTATCTGGTGTCCCATAATTCCAATAGCCGGACGGTGTATATTGCACTTCATGTTTCAGCATAGCAATCCGATCATAATCGGAGCTGACGGCATGAATTCGGCTCACGCCATTAATACCCGAATCCGACTTATATTCGAAACCAAGTAAATAAACGGTGTCTGCGTCACGGAAATACACGATAGAATCCTCAATATCATAAAACGAGCTATCGTAATGGGCATTCAAATCGAGCCCATCATTCTGCATCGCCTGAAGCTGCGCTGGTGAGTACCATTTCAAGTTCGTTGAAGGAATAAGCTTCATCACACGAGGATGGTTCGTCACATACTTGTAGCCTGCCAGCGATTTCAAATCAGAAGCAAAGCTACGACTAAAGGCAGGTGTTAGCTGATTGTCCTCCAGCATCTGCTGCGCATAGCCAACGGCATCCGTAGCATAACCGAAATATTTTGAATAATCCGCGCCAAAATAAGCGCTGTATTTACTTGGATTCTTCTCTAGCTCCTTCTTTAAAAGAGCTAAGAGGAACGGGTTCACAGTCGTTGTCTGCGTTGGGCTTAAATGAATATGATAGCCGGCATCGTACGGGTAAAAGGGCCCCCGAGCTTCGATGGTCGCTTCCAAACGCATGGAGCGATACCCTTCATCGACATCCGAATATTTCATATGCGCACGTGCATTAGAAGCCAGAAGTGCTTTGCGCAACAGTTCGTTTTCATCAGCCAGCTTCACGCCAGGACCATTCTGGAAATTCACCGGAGTATCCCGAACCAATCGCCATGCATGAACCAAGTAGTCGCTATGCTCGCCGTATCCAGCTACATAGGTAGTCTCCCGTGTCAACCCGAAAGCTGTAGTCATGTAGTACTCGAGTCCCCAGGCTTTGCGGTATTCACCGATATAATTGCGATCTGAATCATACTGGGTGCTATCATTGAAGGCAGCTAAATTGACAATGTTTAATTTCCCCGTGTAGGCTGTACCGCCTAATGTCGTTTCAGCTTCAACCGTTCCATTCACCTTGTCAATATCGTAATATGGTAAAATTCCCGTAGAACGATATAGCTGGCGCAATGCAGACTTATAGTTTTCAGCAAAAGCCGATTTGATCACGAGCAAGCCTGCATTGCTGCGCCATGCGCCAAACATTTGAAACATGACTTGATTCGTTAATGGCGTCAACGTGTAGGCGTGTGTGCGTGCATAATTGAAGTTTAACCACAAGATTTCCTCATATGCCGAGCGCCTAGAAGTAATGAATGGCTCCGCACCTACGTCTACTGCCGCTTTGGGCATTAAGAACGGATACGGTTGACCAGCTGCTGGTTGATTGAAGAAATTTGCTACGGTTACAAACTTATCTCGCCAGTTAATTTTCTCTGTCCCGTTGTACCAGGCATCAAAGTTTGCGTATCTTGTTCCACCAAGTGCTGCGTACCGTCCACTGTCGAACAGCTTGTTCACATTCCAAAGCGCTTCACCTAAGCCTTGGTAGTAACCTCCCCAAGAGGATTGATGTCCGCCGGTTTGAATTGTCGCAGGACGATTTAAGTAGTTGATAACGAGGCGGTCCATCGCTCCAATGACCGATTGCAGTAAATTATCAATACCCATCGATTGAAGCATAGTATCATACTCTGGCGCATCTTGGTCCAGCATCGCCTCTGTAACATATTTCAAATTGAACAAATTCACATCATTCTGCGAGTAAGGCGGCAGCATCGTCCCGTCCCCATGCGCGTTCTCTTTATGATTCCACGTTGCCGTTGTAAAATTGTTCGTCGAAGCATTTCGCGCTAGCACGCCTTCCATAACTACTTTCACATCGTTAAAGAGCTTGCTCCTCATGTTCGCTGCTGTGATTGAATTTGGATCCAGATCGGAGCCGTTGCTGCCATTATTCCGTACAGGTGGAACATAAGAGGTCAGCTTACCGCTGGTTTCAATGACTTCTTGTGCAAGTGAAGCTGTTGTATGTACATACCCCATATAGTATTTATTGGAGGGGTTAACGACTTTTTCGGTATAGGCTTTACTGAATGTCCCAGCACTATACGGATAGTAAGCTGCTGTCGTCCGAATCGTTACCGTAAGCTCAGTTTTGCCCTTTGTCTTCTCGAGCGGAATAGGAACTGTACTGTAATAGAAACGGTTAACTATTGGTGATTCTTCTGCGATCTTTGCAATAACTAGTGGAGCTGGATAGACGACTTGATTGTCGATGGCAAGAAACGCCCGATATTCCGTCGCATCCGAACCCCATAGCTTCATCGTAAAATAATTCTGGTCGTTCGGATCCACCTTAATCGTGAATGTAATATCACCGCCGTTGAAATCCGGCACACTTTTCGGCAAAGAGACCCTAGCCGACTCACCTTCAGCACCTATTACGGACTGGCTGTCCGTCGCGATAAGATGATGCGCCTGCTCGCTGGCACTATCCCCTAAATCAATAATGTCTTTGACGCCATAGGCATCATAACTGCCATCATAACCGGCTTCCGCAGCCTGTGCTTTCACTGGGAATATCGTTCCCAATTGAACGGAGCCGAGGATCATGACAATGGCCAGTATGATGCTTAGCCATCGATTACTAGTTCGATTCATTGCTTACCCTCCCGAAAATGAAAAATAAAATGGCGACATCTGCGCTGAAACCGCATACATCAAAGTAATTTGAGCTTAGCAGAACGTTGATTATTGCTGAATGCGTTTTTTAAAGACATAACTGCATTTTTTTAAGAGAGATGATTCCGCTCGCGATAAGATCCACACAAGTAGGGGGAACCGGGAATTTGAATACTCCCTAGTTCCCCCTCTCGCTTCTACTTAATCCTGATCGCTAGCGAAATTAAATCGAAGATGTCCAATTTCCCATTTTGATCACTGTCATACATCTTCAATTCCAACCAATCTGCGCCTTTACCGCTTTTCGACTTGCCATAATTCGCAGCAAGGATCGCTAAGTCGCCGATGCCTGCAGTCTGGTTCACCGAAGCTTTAAACACTTGAACGGCAGCCTGCATGGCAACTTCCATTGAATCTACCGTCTCCTGGCTAATATCTGGGTCCGAAGCTACTATTAATGCAGTGGATATCGATGCTTGCAGCGTATCGGCTACTGCTTGTCGATAATATCCCCAACGTGTGGCATGAATCTTTGCTGCCGCCCTAACTGCCTGCGCTTCTCCGATTCGAGCTAGAAGCTCGGATTTGTCTACTTCTGTGACCAGAACCTGTACGTGATGAGCAGCACTATCCGGTAGTGCCATTTCTACACCGTCTCTATCCACTGCATATACTTCCGATAAAAAGATGGAACCTGTCGCGCTATGCGTTGACACAAGAGCACAGAAATGCAGCGTCAATACGTCTAGTGTGCCAGTAACCGCATTACCCAAGCCAGCAGTGTTAAGATACACGTTGCCAGAAACACTTGTATCCTGCTTGAGCACACTCCAATTAGCTTGTAACGTCTGGGCAGATACGAATTGGAACAGCGAATCATCGTAATGGACTTTCAGCGACTGTGCATAAACATTAGCAGTTACATCCTGCATCCTGTACGTCACATCAAAAAGCTGGCCTGCTTCAGCTGTCGGTTGCCCACTCAGCACCGTTACACCAAGCGTCAGCTCAGGATCTGGGCCGAGATAAAAGATTTTCGTTGATAACGGAGCTATCGTTTGCTCAACCATCAGATCTACTTTTAAGCCGCTGATCAATTCTCTTGCTACAGTTGCACCTGTTATTTGGAAATGATGTGTTTCTGTGAAAGAGCGATTCATCACAATGACGTAATCTCCGTACTTGGCAACGTTCAGCCCTTGAAGAATACCTGGCGTGCTCATTTTCACATTCGCTACGCGGTCCATCGTGCCATCCATGAAATGAACTCTGGCTGTATTCGAAGGCGCTGTAACAGATCGCCAGTTCAAAATGCTATACAGCTTTTCATCCCCATGCTTCACAGCTACCGTCCCCGCCACTTCATCCGCCCATGCAAAATCAGGCTGGTCATCTTCCATCGGAAAGCGAACATCCGCTGGCCGCAACTGCTCTAACTTCGTACCAGCCTCACGATCGCTCACGCCTGTTGTCCCTTCAAAAATCCCCTTTAAATACTGCACATACTCCGAGTCTGTCTGATCGATCTTTTCCATACTATTAAGCAGTCCAATCGCTCTTGGCAGATCTTCAGAGAAATGTAGCAACGTACCTTCAAAATTATAGTTATACACATCGCCATATTGAATAATTGCATCCAGAAAACGAAGAGCGTTGGCATCGCCATGCTCAATTGCCATATTCGGTGAGTACACATACTTCACTCGTCCTGTGGAGTAAATAATTCGCCAAGTCGCCGCCTCCTCGCCTACCATCACCGGCTGACCTTCTAGATCATTCGTAATGCGAAAAAATTGGCTGTACGCCTCCAGCGCTGCTTTAGCCCGCTCCAGTAGGACAGGATCTTCCGACCACTCCGCATTCAGCGAAGTGAATTCCACACTGTGGCTGCCGTAGTTGCCGTCATACCCGCCGACATCGTTGGCAGAGTTGCCCTCACGGCCTAACCCTTTCGGCGTAATTGTGTAGCGTCCATCAATATTAGGCTTCACACCGATCGCCGCATACAGGTAATCTTTTTCAATTGTATTTTTTGCTGCTTCTGCATTCGTCGGATTCAAATATGCGACACTCTTGTTCAGCAAATGAGCCGCCGTCATATTAGCCATCTCTTGGTTGCCGATTCTTCCGCGATAGCCAGCCTCGTAGTCTCTCGCTTTGATGAACATCTCCGAATACGCCATTGAGCGAGCAACTGGTGCTGTTGTGGGATTACCATCTTGATCGATGGTAATCGAAGTGTTCAACTTGCCTGCAGCATCCAATGCGTCATGCATCAGAAGGAACGACTCAGCCATACCGAAGAGACCAAATCCCTCCAGTTTCGCATTCGCGTCGATTCGATTAGGTCCGCCGATCCACGAAACGCCGTCATCCCGCTGAAAACCTCCGTTGGCTCCTTGTGCAATGGTGTAATAATCGAGCGCTTTTACATAACGTTCAAGGAGCTCAGTGTTATGATAATATCGCGACCACTGCCCATTGTATGCACGCGCTAGTATAAGCAAAGTATTCATCGCTGTTACATTTGATTCAATCGTATGACTGTGCATTGAAGCTTTCCACTCGGCTTCAGTTCCTGTCCACGGATCCGAATAGAATAGAGGAATTGCTCCCGTTGCCATAGCTGGTGCCTCTCCTGAGGCAACAAGCGTATCCCATGTTGGTCCGAAGCGTTGAAACCCAAGTATGCGCTCCACAAAACCATCCACTTGACCGACAAGATAATTACGCTGTGTCTGGCCATACTTGTGCTGTATGGCATTGCCTGTATTCAGCGCAGGCTTCACACCCTGATCTTCTCCTTGTGGGATAAAAAAAGGATCATCATGGCTGTACGCTTGATAAATACCACGGCTTGGTTCTTCAAGTGGCGCATACCATTGGTCTTTGGCTAAGTAGGGATTCACTGTGCCCGTTGCCACGAGTTTAATGCGTGCTTTGCTCTTACCGTCCGTCATAATTGCCGGAAGCTTGTAGGTCGCATAATAAAAGCGGTCTGTGGCCACAGGCTGCTTATACATATCGTCCAAATCAGGATAAACCGACGTATAATCCGGCTGGAAGGCATCTCCGTTTATGGGATCAAGCAGACGGATGGCGACTTTCTCTTCACTGTGATCGGAACCCCAAAATTTGACGGTTACATAATTCTGCTTCTCTGGATTCACCGCCAAATCGAACTCCATTGCGCCTTGGCTTTCGAATTGGCGGTAGCTTTGTCCGAATCCGCCTGTTCCTACGCGAGTTCCCGTTTCAATAAAGCCATGAATAGCTTCTGATGCAGTACTCCCTAACTGAACGCTGTCTAGCTGTACGCCTTCACTCGGCCCAACATCCAAGTTAACATGACCTTGTTCAGTGACTTGCACCTGCATGCTGCCCAGATCATATTGGTCATCGCGCTTATTCACAATACGAAGATTATCGAAGTAGACCGTTCCCAAGGAAGCACGAAGCGCAAAATTCACACGGAGTCCTGTTGCATTTGACGGTGGTGTGTACCGAACGATAAGATTCTTCCATTCACCTGTCGAGCCTTCCGATAATCGGAAGCTCTGAGAAGAGCCTGCAATCGACGTATTGCCCGCATATGATTCCAATGTCATTGAAGCCCCGAAGCTCGCGTTATTCCGTACATAGTTGTCGGTAAAATACCAGACGCTCACCTGATATTCATGCCCGCCTGATACTTGAAAAGCCGGGCCGCTCGTTCCCATATTGTTCATCGAGATCTGACTAGCCGCATCACTGCTCGCGCTGGTGGAATTGAGTTTCATCGCTCTGGCACCGGAGCGTTTGAACGCGCTATCCAGTGTTACTGCGTAACCAGCAGCACTGCCGGCCGACTTCCAAATCCCCTCGTGTACTTCAAAGCCGGATTCAACTGGCGCATTGGGATCACTACCGGGCGTTGTTTCCGTACCAGAGGATAGCACAACCGACACATCGTCATACCAAACCGTGCCAATCGCGTTGCGCAGTACCAAATTGATACGGAGTTTCGTTGCAGGTGAAGTAACGGTGTACTGCATTGTTAATTTCTTCCACGTATCCGTCGTTCCCTCTGGCGGCTTCACCTTCTTAGCAGAGCCTGCAATCGTCGCTCCTGTCGTTTCATTGAACGACTCAACGGACATTTCCGCGCCTAAGGATGTGTCATTCGCTACATAGCTTTGTGTGTAATACCAGACGCTTACGTCATAAGTCTTGCCTGGCTCAACTGTAAACGCAGGCTTATTGTCGACTTTATTATTCGCAATATATAAATTGGCAGCGGCATTATTGGCAGCGCTCGTGCTGGCAAATTTATAAGAACGCGTCCCTGAATGTGAGAATGTTCCATCAAAGCCCGCACTATAGCCAGCTGCACTGCCTGTTAACTTCCATACATCAACGTCTCCTGTCTCAAAGCCGGATGATGCTGCCAACGACTCAGCATACGCTGGAGTTCGTACGATTGACATGCTGCAAACTTGCAGCACCAACGCACTGATTAAGCTGGTATGGAGCAGTTTTTTCCATACACCTTTCATCTTCATTCCGTTTCCTTCTTTCCTGATGCATGATGATAGAACGCCTGCAGCGAAAAACGTTAAGCCCCAGTAAAACGCTTACATTATGACTTACTCCATAACGTTTTCCCTCCCCGATTTCAAACCCGTTCAGATAAATTTGAAAAAGATAACCTACCTTCCCTCAGAATAGCAGAGTGATTCTTTGTCCTGTATGCGCTTTTTTAAGAGGGAACTGAACTTATTTTAGAGAGTTGTGTGAAAAGCAAAAAATCGACACCCAATAGATAGGGTCTCGATTTGTATACTTATACTTTTTTCTGATCCACAGGAAAATAAACCGTATATTTCTCATCTTTAATCTCATATAGAGGAATAAATTGTATTCCTATGTCTTGCCCCTTCGTTCGATAATATCCCACATTCCACCAACTATGATTTCTTTCGCGGTCCCCTACAAGCATTGTTTCTGGCAGACTAGCATTCCCAACCAATCTATGTTCACGCTCAATCAACCCCGCCAATACAATTGGCCCATCCATAAAAGCTACTAAGTCTTCTGATCCGGGAAGTGGCTCGGTTGTCAATGACTTCGGAAACTCAATTTGTACAATCTCCCCGTTGCTCCATAATTTACGAATTTCAATGAATGATTGTTTTCTTATTGGATCAGTCAGTTGGACGCCATTCACGTAAATAATGGGATCATCTTTTATCCAACTAGGTACCCTAAGTTTAAAAGTAAATTCAGTAGCTTTGTCACACGTTATCGTCAAACTATACATAAAACGGTCCGGTCGATGTACAGGTATAGGTGGTATATCAATCTTCGTTATAGCCGTCATGCCCGTAACATTCCAATTATTTAAAGGATAGACGCCATATTGCCCGTCCTGCTTTAGACTTATGTGAATTGAAGTATCATCTAGCTTCAGATTAACTTCAGCTGGAAGCCATTGGCACACAGTCACTCCTTCTTTCTCCTCCATGAAAATCTGTTGATCATAAGAGGCATTCGCTTGAATAAGCGTACCATGGCAACACCAAAAGTGCTGGGTAGGAGATCCCCACTTCTTATGACTACCTGCACCGATTCCCAGAAAATAAGAAATCATGCCTGTTTCTCCATGCTGTTGAGCAAGAACTCCGTTATAGAATCTTCTTTCCCAATAGTCGGCATATGCGGGTTCTCCCGTCCATCTGAGCAACACATGAGCTAGCCTCATCATGTTGTAGTTAACGCAATGCTCCTGTCCTACGCCCATTCTCTCTGCCATCTGACCTGGAGGTACCCACAATTCAGCATCATCACCAGCACCCGTGCAATAGTATCCTCGATCGGTAACCGCGCACTTCCAGAATGCTTCTACTACTTCTCGAAAGCGCACCTCTCCCGTTACTTCCCATGCTCTAGCCGCTCCCAAGATTTCAGGAATCTGCGTATTAGCATGCTTATTGGTCAATACATCTTGTCCTGTCAACAATGCGTCAAAAAAACGACGGCGATCGTAACGATGGATTAATTCGAGATGTGTTTCATCTTGCGTTACACCATATAGATCTGCCCATACTTCCAACATGCCACCTGTTTCTAAATCAAGGAGATCATCCATTTGCTCGCGGCTAAACTGCTCTGTCCAGCAGTAAAACCAAGAAGCTAAGCCCTTCATTAAATCGAGCGCTTGTTTATTTTGACCAATTGCATACATGTCGTACAGTCCCATCAAAAGCTTGTGAATCGTGTAATGCGGTGCCCAGACATATTTTCCTTTGGCGATTCTATTCATGTATGACTCTGGGAAAGCAGCAAGCCATTCGCCTCCATTCGCCTCCTGACAACGCGCCAATTCTTGGACGATGTAATCCGCTTTTGCTTTAACCAGCAAATCATCGGTTTGCGCATAAATGCGGGCTGCTGCTGATAGCCAATGCCCCATCATATGTCCCCTCAACTCGCATGTCGGCGACTCCCATCCCCAATGCCAATGCTCGGGTCCGTCCATACTCGTCGTAGTTGCGCTAGTGGTCCCGCCATTTCCACTGTAACTCCATAACCCGGATTCCAGATAGAAATTACGAAGTAAATTTTCATTGGTTAAGCTTAAAACATACTTTTTATTCAGCTCATAGCGAGCTGTAAGAGGACCCGCAGATAATTTAACACGTCCTGCCTGCAAATCATTCATTTTAGTTATACTCAAAAGGATACCTCCATTTTTTTATATATTATTAATATTTTAAAGCCAAATAAGTATTGATAAGAATGCACAATTCAATAGTTTACATATACTTTCTTTGGGTATATTCTAAAATTGATTTCTTTAAAGGAGGAATGAAGAATAGATTCGTTAGTTTATCTAACAGGTGACCGTTTTCCCTTGGTAAGAGATATCGGTTGGAACCAAGTGGACGAGGTATATACGCATCATGATCGCACATTGGATTTTGATGTATTTGTATTTGTGACTAAGGGGAGCATGCAGGTTATAGAGGAGAATACGGAATATATCATTAAGGAGAAAGAGCATTTGTTCCTGAAAAAAGGGCTGCATCATTGGGGGCGCCCTGAAACGTCCCCAGGAACTTCTTGGTTTTGGGTACACTTTAATTCACTTGCTATCGACTATTCTGCCTATAAAGAGTATGCTCCCATACCAGAAATCGACTTCTATTATCCTGATCACTATGCCTACCGTTTCCCAATGCCAAAGCATGGGACTTCGCTTTTTCATCGAACATTAGAAAACAGATTACAAATGCTAGTTGATGACTTTGGTAAACCAACTGAACATGGAATGGTTCAACTGAGTATACATGTGTACGAGCTTTTTTTGGAGCTACATAAAGCAACGAAAGAACACAGTAAATCTACAAGCAATGCAAATAAAGGGGAAACTGTTGCTGGGCGAGTTATGGCTTTTCTTAAACAGCATACGGATGAGGATTTTAATTCTAGGAAGCTTAGCAGTCACTTAAAATTAAACTACAGTTACGTATCAGCAACCTTTAAGGATCAAACAGGGCTTAGTATTATCGAAGCGCATACGAAGTTACGAATAAACAAAGCAATCGATTGGATGCGAAACACTTCTCTCAATGTATCTGAGATTAGCGAAAGATTAGGATATAAGAATCCTTATTATTTCAGCAGAGTCTTTAAGAAAACGATTGGTGAGTCACCTTCTTCTTATATGAGCCATTTCTACAAAACAATGTAAGGTTAAGGTATGTATAGAAAAAACCAAAAACCCTACGGATTGTCGTAGGGTTAAATTATTTTGTTCATCTACGTCGTATCTAAAATACTAGTTTCCCATCCCGAAACCTTACAATTCTTTTCGCTTGCTCTGCAACCTGCCGATCATGCGTTATCACAATAATCGTCCGTCCCTGCTCATTTAACCGCCTGAAAATATTCATAATCTCCTCGCCCGTCTTTGAATCCAATGCACCCGTAGGCTCATCTGCCAAAATAATCGGCGGATCGCCTGCCAATGTACGTGCAATCGCAACGCGTTGCTGCTGTCCGCCGGATAACTCCGAAGGCATATGCTTCCTTCGATCCAGTAGATCCACCGCTTCCAGCGCTTGCATAACCATCGGCTCCCGTTGCTTCCTCGTCATTCCCCGATAAATCAGCGGAAGCTCCACATTCTCATAAGCACTTAACCTCGGCAGCAGGTTAAAACTCTGAAAAACAAACCCGATCTTCCGATTTCGAATCTCAGCCAGTTGTGAATCCTTCAACGAGTGAATCTGCTTTCCGTCCAGCGTGTAAACCCCTTCGTCGGAGACGTCTAGGCACCCGATGATGTTCATCAACGTGGACTTCCCTGAACCTGACGGCCCCATTATAGCGACATATTCGCCCTGAGCGATATCTAACGAAATGTCGTCCAACGCCCGTATCGTTTCGCCGCCCATGTGGTAAAATTTGCTCACATTCTCAATTTGGATTAAGGCTGTCATTGTCTTCGCCTCCATTATTTGAAACCAAATGAATGAAGATTGCGATTCCCCCAACGTGTCGACCTCAATGTTGACCTACCGCTTCGCCTTATAAAACTCATGATACAGCTTCATGAGCGCCCGCTTCTCAATCCGCGATACATACGAACGTGAAATCCCCAGCTCCTTCGCAATCTCCCGTTGCGTCCGCTCTTCGCCGCCAAGCTCCAACCCGAACCTTCCGACTACGACTTCTTTCTCACGGTCGTCCAATATCTCCAGATTCCGATAGATTTTACTCTTCTCAATCTTCAACTGAACCGCATCCACCACATCGTCCGCCTCGCTGCCGAGGATATCAATCAAAGTAATCTCGTTCCCCTCTTTGTCCGTTCCGATAGGATCATGCAAGGACACATCTTTCCGTGTTTTCTTCAAGGAGCGCAGATGCATCAGGATCTCGTTCTCAATACATCGTGCCGCAAAAGTCGCCAGCTTCGTGCCCTTATTCGGCGAGAAAGACTCGATGGCTTTGATTAGTCCAATGGTCCCTATACTAATCAAATCTTCCAAATCTTCCCCTGTATTGTCGAATTTTTTCACTATATGGGCAACTAACCTTAAATTGTGCTCAATCAGCTTATTCCGGGAGTGCTCATTTCCTTCAGCCATAAGTCTAAGATGTAATTCTTCTTCTGCCTCGGTAAGTGGTTGTGGGAACGCGTTGTTCTTAACGTAGGACACAAGCAATGTCAGCTGCTTTATCAACATAGCAATCGTACCAAACAATCCTGGCATTCCAGCTACCCCCTTGAGTGTATTGCGGAGCATGTTGGCTTCGGTAGCCTCCGCTGTTTAGATTAGTATTAGTGTATGTGGGTTCCAGCCTAGAAGTGCCTGTACGTAATAACTTAGTTGAGTATGCCCTTCTTCTTTTCCGCATTAGGATGTACTAAAAAAAAACAAAACAGACTGCCAAAACCACAGCAGCCTGTCATTCCCTACCTATTTAACTCCCAACGCATTCCGTATACTCAATTCCACAGGCGAGTACTCATCTTCCTGAATCCGATTCAGATTCATACGCTCTTTCAACGGTGTTGTCTTATTGCACATGAAACGTGGAATGCCGCTGTGATTCTGTGACGCAGTGTGGTACAGAAAAGGGTGACATAATATGATATCTCCCACGGATGCTGTAGTCTCAACTACCCGCAATTTTATACCATCAGCATCTGTATGCCACGAGTTCATAAATTTTTCAATCCGGCTCCCCGTATTTTCATCCGATGACTTCGTTAGCCCCGTCAATTCCGACAAGTACGGGTGCTGGCTATTTAAGAGATCAATCGCTGCTTGAGATTCCATCCCCTCTGGATGCTCAGATAGAAACCGAGCTACTAGTTTATGAGAGCCTTCTAGCACTAACGTGCCACCACCACGAGGACCTATTTCGGAAAAGATACACAGACATAGCAGCCCTTGTTCGGGGCTATCGACATAATGGCGAAAATGCGATCCATCCCAATGCCAGCCATCCGTAGGCACATCCCACTCTTTGTCAGCCCCTAGAGCAAAATTGACCGGCCACCAGCCCCACGTCGATTGCACCTCATCGATCCCATACACACCGCGATCTGTCCAGCGATCCGGCCCAATCAAATCCTCAATCGCATCCGCCATTCGTAGCGTATTACACTGGTCAAACTCCGGGCTTCGATAAGCTTCCTGCACATATATAATTGGTTTTTTCCAAGTGGACGAATCCTCTTGTTTAACCCCTCTCTCGGAGAGCTTACCCCATAGGAACTGTTGACAAGCAAGCGCCGTGTCTCGCGGAAAAGCGCCGCTTACCTTCACCCACCCAAGCTCCTTAAACTGTTCGATTTGATCGGAACTTAACACTTTTTCCAACATAAGAGCTCACCTCGAAATATACGATCTATTCACGTCTCACTTCTTTGTTTTAACCCATTCATCCAGCTGCTTTTGTTTTTCGGCAATAATTTTATCCACACCGATCGCTTTCAATTTATTGATATATTTAGGTAAATATTCTTTGGGATCAACGGTACCTGAAAATAAACCAGGTTCAAACTCTTTTTTCGCATTATTAAAGGCTGCAATCTCATTCTTCACAGGCTCTGGGTTAAAAATAAATCCGAGTACACTCGCTGTTTCAGCAGATGCATTGAACTTTTGAAAATTTTCCCACTTTTTCGGGTTTTCATTTGCCCACAGATAATCATTAAATTGGTTACCGAACATCCACGCACCATTCAAAACATAACCGGATGTTGCACCATTTAAACCAGCAGGGAAGTCAATAATATTGTCACTCTTCTTAACAAAGTGCTTTCCTTCAATTCCGAAAGCGAGCAAATTCACCAAATATTTGTCTGTATAAAGTAAGTTCAGGAACATCATCGCGCGATCTGGATCTTTCGAAGTTCTGGAGATCGATGTCATGGATCCAGTCGTATCGGAAGTTCTAACGATCGGCTTCGTTAATTCTACCTGTATCCATTGGACACCAGAGGCCAAGCTATCCTCAGCATCTTTGCCAGGCTTCAACTGTTGAACATAAGAGAATGCCTTCCCTGCCTTTAATGCCCCAGTCGTATCCCCGATTGTTGCTGCATCTTTATTGACGTAACCTGCCAAATACCACTTTCTGGCCAAATCCATTTGTTCCTTCGCTTTTTGAGTTTCTAGTGAGTTAACAACTTTGTAGTCTTTGGCCCCACGCACGACCGAACCAGGACTGCTATCACCTAAATCCTCATAATTCAACGGGTTCAGTACCCAATCAATGCTCGTATCTTTGTTCAAATATAAAGGCGTCACACCAGGCTCTTTATCTTTAATCATTTGATAGATGGGCTCTAAGTCTTCCACTTTTTTAATTTTCGTAAGATCAATTTGGTATTTATCAACTAAATCTTTCCGCAGCATAACCCCTGCTTGGCTAGCTACTTCTTTATTAATAGGTAATCCGTACTGTTTTCCGTTAACTTTAGATCCATCCAACAAGACTGGATTAATGACTTTTTTGAGGTCTGGTGCATTTTTTTCAATGAGTGCTGTCAAATCAATAATATTGCCTTGCTGAATTTTCGTGCCAAAGTTATCCCAGTTCATCGTTTGTAACAAATCAAAGGGTTCACTTGAGGCAAATTTCAAATTGACTTTATCCTGCCAGCTTCCCCAATCGATCACGGATAATTCAAAGGAAGCATTGATCTTATCCTTCAAGTATTTACTCACTTCTTGATTCACCAAGTCTAGATCCTTAGGGGTACCTGAACCTGGTACGACCATCTTAATCGTATACGGAGCTAGCTCAGGCTTCTTGGATGGCGCAACCGTTGTCTCGACTTTCGTACTCGCGACAGGTGTTGCACTTGCGACCACTTCTTCCTTCTTTGTACTGCAGCCTGTCATTACGACCGATAACGAAAGAAGGGTTGCCACCGATAATTGAACTGTTTTCCTAGTATTTTTCATACTTGACCTCCTAAGTATATTTCTACTATATACTAACCAGCCATTAACTGGAATTAGCCTTTTACAGCACCAACGGTCAAACCTTTTACAAAATACTTTTGAAAGTACGGATAAGCAAAAATCATCGGCCCTGTTCCAATAACGCACATCGCCATTCGAACCGTTTCATTCGGCACTTTTGCCATTTCGGATGAACTGATGCCCGAGGCAACCTGCGCATTCGCTATCAAAAACTGTAGATTGATTAACACCTTATACATCATGTACTGGAGATTTATTATTTTGTCATTGTTAATGAAAATTAGGCTGTTATACCAACCGTTCCAATAACCAAGGGAGTAGAACAATCCAATCGTAGCAAGAACAGGAAGCGATAATGGCAGCACAATTTGCGCAAAAATCCTACCTTCACTCGCCCCGTCCATACTTGCTGACTCAATAATGGAGGGATGAATCGTCGTTTGAAAAAAGGTTCTCATAATGATGACGAAGAAGGCATTCATCAATAATCCTGGGATAATTAAAGCAAATATCGTATCTTTCATGTGAAGAACATTCGCAAAAACCAAATACCAAGGGACAAGACCGCCGTCGAAGATCATTGTGAAGAAAATGATGAATGAGAATAATGCACGATAACGGAAGTCGTTTCTTGATAACGGATAAGCAAAGAGTGCCGTAATGAGTAAGCCTGCAATTGTACCTACAAGGGTTATGAAGATAGAGATCCCATAAGCTGTAATAATATTTTGAATATCAAACCAAAGATATTGATAAGCAGCCAAACTGAATTTCTGAGGAATCAACTTGTAACCTTCAAGCGCTACCCACTTTTCGTCCGAAAACGAAACCGATACAACGAGTAAAACCGGCATAATACTTAAGCAACTGTAGAATAAGAAAAAGAGGTTGAGCATGATGTTTGTTTTGTTTGAAATCGCATGCGGATCTTTATATTTTCGTTTCATGCTATCTCCTTTACTAAAAGAGTGCGTTTTGTTTATCTATTTTACGAACTAGATAATTCACACTAAGAACAAGTATGAAACCGACGACTGCTTGGTATAATCCTGCAGCTGATGACATCCCGGTATCCCCTAAGCGGAGTAATGCGCGATACACGTAGGTGTCGATGACATTTGTTGTCGAGTATAAGGCCCCTGCATCCAACGGCAGTTGATAAAATAATCCGAAATCAGCATTTAAAATGTGGCCAATCGCTAGCAGTGTTAGAATGATCATCATCGGCTTGATGGATGGAAGCGTGATCTTCATCGTTAGCTGCCATTTCGTAGCTCCATCGGTAATTGCAGCCTCATAATATTCTTTATCAATCCCTGCGATTGCCGCTAAATAGATCACCGTCGAATAACCAATGTTTTTCCAAATATGGACGATGGGTAAAATGTAGGGCCAATATTTCGGTTCGCTGTACCAGGAAATCGGCTCAATACCCAACGGGGCTAATATGTTTTTATTTAGGAAGCCAAACTCCTCACTCAGAAATGAGAACCCTAAGTAACCAACAATGACAGCCGATAAAAAATACGGGAGAAACATAACACTTTGGTACACATTAGCAAAATACCGATTCTTAAGTTCATTCAATAAAATGGCGAAGGTTACGGAGAAGAACAAGGTTGATGCGATAAATACTAGGTTATATAAGATTGTGTTTCGGGTGATCACCCAGGCGTCACTTGAATTAAACAAAAACTTAAAATTATCAAAGCCCACCCACGGACTTTTCCAAAAACCCAACGCATAATTAATGCTTTTGAACGCAACAACCGTCCCGAACATGGGAATGTAATTGTTGAAAATTAAATAAATCGTGCCCGGTAACAACATCAGTAGCAGGTACCGCTCTTTGAAAATATTTTTCAAGAATGATCCTTTTCTCGCTTGTTTAATTATCGTAATCACCTCCCCTCCATCAATAAACATTTCCGATATCCTTATTGTAAAGGAGTAAAATCACGCTTCCTACGAAGTAAAATGACCACCCTGACGGTTTTATGACATAAGAAAAACCCCTGGATGAATTATAAAAATTCATTCAAGGGTTTATTTACGGAGTCAACCTATATGTTGGTAATGCTTGCGAAATTCCTGTGGGCTAATCCCTACTTGTTTCTTGAACATTTTAGCAAAATGAGAAAAGTTATCATAACCCATCTCTTCACAGATGTCGCTTATCTTCATATTCGTTTCCGTCAACATGGTCTTGACTTTGGTCATTTTGGTATAGATGATATAATCCATCAACGTTTGCCCTGTTTCTTTTTTGAACAGGCGTGATACATAGGCTGAATTCAAGTAAACATAAGAAGCAATGCTTTCTCTGGTCGCATCCTTTAAGTTGGCCTGAACATATTGTTTAATTTTCTCGATTAACGATGAATTATCCAACTCTTGGCAATGGATGTAGTCGACGCCAGCTGTAATAATGCGTGATGCCCACATTTTAAAATGAACGATGGAACGTGTAGCCGATGCCTCGCCAACCCACTTTTTGGAGCCGATGAATTCCTTGACGGACCAGCCTCTCTTATGCGAAACCTGATAAACCATTTGCAGCACCGAATGATACAGAGCGTCTATGGTTTCGGAGGTGATCGTTTGATCTTGAAGCCCTGTCAGGACAGCTTCCATTCTGCTCAAGAGTTCATCTTTTTTGCCTAATTCAAATAATACGGCCCAGTCCATCCAATTAATGACAACCGTTGATCTTTTCTGATCCGATGGACTCGCTGCTTGCCCTTCTTGAAATTGAACAACCTTCATATTGGTAATATTGCATGCTTCCAAATCTAGTAAGGCATGATAGTTTTGACTTAGCTCTTTCATATTCACTGGTTTTCCCACATAACAAGATAAGCTGCAATAAAATAGGCGCGTACATGCTTCGATATATTCATAACAAATCGTGTGTAAGTCTTCCATTCGCAAATTTGTATGCGCTGTCAAATATATCAAAACGAGATGAATGCCATTGCGATCTTGAATAACGTCACCTGGCATTGTTTGGAGAAACATTTCAGCCGCGGCATTGCGAAGCGCATACTCCATAATTTCTTCATCACGCAAGCTAAACTCTTTATTCCAAAGCTCTACACTAAGTAAAATGGGTAAAATCAACGTATCCGGATCAAACGAAAGATTATAGGATGGGAGAAGTTCTTTTAAATTCTCCGCATTCGGAATGATTCGCTGAGATAGAATGTCTTGCCAAAATCGCTCTGTCAGCAGCGGTTTCTGCTTCTCCCACAGTTTGACATACATCTGGTAAGTTTCTTCAAATTGGTCTACCTTTTTCACTTCCATTAGCCTGTCTATTACTTTAAGCATTACTTGCTGCAGTTGAACCATATCAACGGGCTTCAGCAAATATTCGAAGCTTCCTAAGCGAACAGCCTGCTGGGCATAAGAGAAATCCGCATGGCCTGTCAGGAAGACTGTAACGATTAACGGGTAATGCTCTTTCACCCAATCCACCAATTCCAGTCCGTTACTTCCGGGCATCTCAATATCACTAAGCATAATATCAATGTTGACAGTACGCATAATGTCCATTGCCTCTTCGGCATCGTAAGCACAATAAACGCCACTATAGCCCAGCTCAGACCAATGAATGCCTTGCAAAAGGGCCTCTACGGCATATATTTCGTCATCTACGATTAACAAATTATACATCTAAACGGCCTCCTTGATCTGCTGCGACCAATCGATTAGGAATGATTAAGCGGATAATCGTTCCCTTCTCAACTCCATGATCAAACAGTATTTTCACTTGTGATCCATACTTGATCCGAAGGCGATGATGAACGTTCCAAATACCAAGATGCTTATCGCCAGAACCAGATCCCTCCGTATATTGCCCCGTTTGAAACATCTGCAGCTTATCTGCTGGAATGCCCTTCCCATTATCAATAATGAGCACCTCATAACTCTCTGGAGACTCCGCCGATGGCTGTACCTTTATTTCAATATGAAAGATAGCCTTTCCTTTATCCATCCCGTGAATAATTGCATTCTCCACAAAGGGTTGAATCATTAAGGGAATCACGCTATTCTGCGAATACTCCTCTGGGATCGATATATCAAACATCAATTTATTGGGAAAACGAAGCTTTTGAATCTCCAAATAATGCTCGATATGTCCAAGCTCTTCCGAAAGTAAAATCGTATCCCGATGCGCCCGTGTAATAAAGCGAAAATAATCAGCTAAATGTTTGGTCATTTTTTGAACCAAGTTGTTTTTCTCTAGCAAGGATAAGCTGAAAATGATATTTAATGAATTCAAATAAAAATGCGGATTAATTTGTGCCTGTAGATGATTAAATTCAGCTTTTTGTGCTTTAAGCATTTCCTCATATACATTGATTTTTAAAATATGAATCTGGGATGACATTTTGTTAAATGTTTCGATTAAAAAAGAAAATTCCGTCGTCGAATTATCTTCCAGTCGCACATCCAAATCTCCACGAGTAATGCGACGCATCCCTCGGATCAGGATATTCATTGGCAGTAAAACAACTTGCTTTACAAATATCAGATAAAAAATAAGGACAACAATCAACCCTATGGGAATCAAAAAGAGTAAACGTTGAAAATAAAGTAACTTCTGAAGCAAAACTTTTTCAGGAATGATGACCGACAGACTCATTGTCGCGTACTGAAATGGGAACCCAACAAGCAAATACTTAGTCCCACTCGCAGCGTTGGAAAACGATACATATTTCGAGTCGTCATGGTTCATTTTCTTCACAATCTCATTGACATTTTCCATTGATAATGAAGTTGGCAACAGCGGCGCCCCGTCATTGGACATCAGCAGGAGTTCTTTCCACGTTCGTCCACGGTTAGGCAATTGAAGAGGACGCAAAAAGCTTTCGATATCAATCAGTGAACCAACATAAAGCTCCCGATTAACTTCCTTGGGACTGATCTCAATCACGCGTACCAAATACGTTTTATTTTCCCAGGAAATAATCTGCCAATTGAGAAAATCAATGCTCTTACTATTTTGAAAAAAAGAATGCAAGACGCCTTCGAATTTTTGAACATCTTCATAGGTATTCTGTTGCGTGATCATATCATTATTTTTCTTCGAATACACAAAGAACGTATCGATCCCTTTATAAATATCAAGATCATCCTTGAATTTTCTTAAAAACCATTGCTTCGCCATGAAATACTCGCCGCTATCCATGGGGTACAATGTAAGCGGAATCAAATTGGTATAGGAAAAATCACTTGTACCTAGACGCAAAATATAATTACTCGTATCTTCCAACGTTTGATCCAGCAAGGTTACCTTGGATTCCAGAAGATCATAGTAAGACTGCGAAACTTCATTGCGAACGACATTCATCGAATACAAATTATTGTAAAATAGAAAGAAGATTAATGGCGCTGTAACGATAAAAAAACCAAGAAAGAATTTGAATTGCAATGTTTTTTTACGAAGCATTCCGCTACCTCTTTTTTACATTCATTCTATTGGAAAAGCCTGTCATAGCAAAGTGTTAATTTATTTCATCCTCTTATCGCGTTATCCACTCTCAATTATAAAATGTAATTACCAAATCCGACATATCGTAAAATGACCATGTTGACGGTTTTATGATATTATTTCCTCCAACAAAAAAGAACAAATTTCACGAACATTTATCAATTGACATCTCGTAATGTTCGTATTATTATAATCAAGGCAACAACAATCAGCCACATACCTATGAATCGTTCGTATATCCTCGAGAATTGGCTTGGGGGTCTCTAGAGGAAGCCATAACTTCCTAGCTACGACGGGTGCTCTTTTTTGCATACCCGTGTGGCTAGGTTTTTTTGCGTCCAAATATGACTGTTCCAGAGGAGATTGCTGTTATGAAAGCTTATGATTTTATCGTTGTTGGTGCAGGACCTGCCGGTATTTTTGCTTGCTATGAGATGACATTGCTTCACCCAAACGCGAACATTTTACTCGTTGACAAAGGCCACGATATTTACAAGCGCAGTTGTCCGATTCTTGAAAATAAAATCAAGCTCTGCCCGCCCCCAGCTGGAAAGAAGGACTACGCGGGTTGTCTCCCTGCCTGTTCCATTACGTCCGGTTTTGGCGGAGCCGGTGCCTATAGCGATGGTAAATTCAACATCACAACCGAATTCGGCGGCTGGATGACGGATTATTTGGCACCTAGTAAAGTCATGGAGCTCATCCGCTATGTGGATAGCATTAATCTAGAGCATGGTGCAACTGAGAACATCACAGATCCGACGACGGAAGCGGTTAAACATATTGAGCAGCGCTCCTACGCAGCGGGCTTAAAGCTGCTTCGCGCACAGGTTCGTCATTTGGGCACCGAACAAAATCTCATGATCCTCAAATCGATCTATGAATATTTGAAAACACGCATCGATATGCAATTCAAAACCGAAGTCGATGATATTCTCACAACGAAGAAAGAAGATAAAAACGTCGTGCAAGGTATCCGTTTGAAGGACGGCACAGAGCTTCTAAGCAACTATGTCATGCTGGCTCCAGGCAGAGACGGTTCCGCATGGTTAACGCAGGTGCTTAAGAAACGCCGCCTCAAAATGTCCAACAATCAAGTCGATGTCGGCGTTCGCGTCGAAACCTCGGATGTCGTAATGCGAGAAATAAACGAACATTTATACGAAGGCAAATTCGTGTATAACACATCTGTAGGTACGCGGGTAAGAACCTTCTGCAGCAACCCTTCCGGACATGTTGTCGTTGAAAATCACAGCGGCATCATGGCAGCGAACGGCCATTCCTACAAAGATCCTGCACTTGGATCGAGTAACACGAATTTTGCCTTACTCGTCTCACATAAATTTACGGAACCATTTGATAAACCGAACGAATATGCGAGAGAAATTTGTAAGCATGCGAATGACTTGTCGAGCGGCGGTGTTATCGTTCAAAAGTTCGGCGACATTATGCGAGGCCGTAGATCGACGGCCGAACGGATTCGCGAAGGTTTCTTGGAACCTACTTTAGCTGAAGCTGTTCCGGGTGATCTAGGATTAGTTCTTCCCTATAATACGATGAAAAGCTTAATCGAAATGATCCACGCACTTGAAAAAGTAACGCCAGGCATCGCGTCCGAGCATACGCTTTTCTACGGTGTGGAAGCGAAGTTTTACTCCGCTCGTCCTAAACTAAGCGAGAGCTTTGAAACGGAAATCCAAGGCTTATATTGCGGTGGAGACGGCGCAGGAATCACTAGAGGACTGGCACAAGCCGGAGCTGCTGGTGTCTGGGTGGCCCGCAACATCCCCCTTTAATTATTTCCGAGGAAATAAGTGGTTGTTCGTCAAAAACCGCAGAAAACCAACAAGTTCTTCCCGACTGGGAGAATTTTGTTGGTTTTTTTCAATCCAATTCAATCCAAAAAGGCTTTTCAATACTCACAAAATATGGTAAGATAAAACCGTCTCAGAAATGTAAGCGTTATCATTTTAAAAAGGGGGCAGACAAAATGAATGTAGCGCTCGAAGTAAAGAACACGTATGAGGATTTTATATTAGAGAAGGATATCATGTATTTCCGCGTTGGCGATCATGGCCTAGTCTCCTTTCATGGGAAGAACTACCACGTTAAGAAACGACTGAATACAGAACAAATCCAGAATATGACCTCAGACAGCAGCTTTTTCAAAGTAAACACCGATTGCTATGTGAATACACGTAAAATCCAACATATTCAAGATGGCAAAGTATTTTTCGAATTAAGAGGTTCCGAGTCCAAATACACGACCATCACAAAGCTCCGCCAACATCGGTTAAAAGAACTCGTGCAGCAACTGAAGATTGAAGCTTAGCACAGTCGAATATGGGAACAAAGAAAAAGGAGCCAGCGATGCAATCGCTAGCTCCTTTCCTTACGAGAACAATTATGAAATTTTCGCGAGTGTTTCTTGTTGATGCTCTCGGATTAGAAAGCGTATGTAATCGACGGTTGTATCTTTGACTTTTTTGGCTTCTTCCAACGTAGCAAAGCTGTATTCAGCATAGTCTGTGCTTTCATACTTACTCAACTCTTCATTGTTCATGCCAAGTGTGGAGAAGTTATGAACGAGCTCATAGGATGTTTTCGAATCCACATTTTTCACAAAAATATCTTTCGAAAAGAATGACCCCTGTTTCTCCACTTTAAAAATGACGCGAAACGGCTTTTCCTTATCCGAAACAAAACATTTAATGACAACGTCGATTTCCATCGTTTTATAATCCACAGTGTGCTTCGGTTCCTGCATTGGCTTCTGCGTAGATTTCTGCATCCATTTCTTCAATATCCCCAGCACAAGATTCCTCCTCACACATGAACTTATGTCTCATATTGTAGCGAATCCCTAGTTAATTGACAACCCGAATCTAGTATTCTTTATAATGTTAAGAAAATATTACACTCATATTAAGCGATGCTCTGCTCTTTCGCAGCTTTCACGGAAAGGGAGGATTTATATTTCCACGTAATGAACAAACAGAGAAGTCCAGTTAAAACCCCGCAGGCAACGAACGCGCCATTCGCTCCAAATCGATCCGCAATGAACCCAGAAAACAAGCTTCCAATCGGTGTAGAGCCAGCAAACACAAGTGCATACACACTCATCACGCGTGCGCGATACTCATCCTTGGCAAACATTTGAAGGGCGGAGTTACTATTCGTAGCGAACATAATATTGAAGAATCCCGTACAAGCGAGCAAGGTTCCACATACCCAAACCGAACCGCTCAGCCCGTTCAAAATCAAACAAATCGCCACCATACAGCTCGCCATCATGCTCACTTTTAGCTTCGGCCCCTTCTTACTGCGAAATGACATCGTAAGCGCCCCGGCTAGCGAACCCACACCCAAACAAGACATCAACGTACCGTACGTCGTTTCGCCCATATGCAGGACATTTTTAGTGAACACCGGAATCAGAATGTTAAAGTTAAAAGCAAGCGTACCAATCACGGTTACTAGCAGCACGGTTGGCGACAGAATCGGATCCTTGGCAATGTAGACAATACCGTCCTTGATTTCTTTTAATATGCCTTCCTTCGATCTGATCTTGCGCACATAAGGCGCTGCTTCAATATGAATCAAACCATATAGAACAGCCAGAAAGCTGACCCCATTCAGCAAAAAGCACCAGCCAGCCCCTAACCATGCCATCATCACAGCACCGATTGAAGGCCCCACAATTCTGGCCATATTAAACGTTGTCGAGTTCAATGCGATTGCATTCATGAGATCATCTTTACCGACGATTTCCACATTAAACGACTGCCGAGTCGGCATATCCAGCGTATTATTTAATCCTAATAGCAATGCTAGAACTAGGATATATTCGTATTTCACCGTATCCGTAAGCACCAATGCGGCCAAGGCAAATGCCAGAACCATCGAGACCGTCTGCGTGACAATCAGAATTTTCTTCTTCGGAAATTTATCCACGACAATACCGGCAAACAAGGAAAATAAAAGAATCGGAAGAAATTGACACGCCGCCACCATGCCGAGTTTAAGCGACGAGCCTGTCAGAGTCAGGACGAGCCAGGACTGCCCGATATTTTGCATCCAAGTACCAATAAGCGACACACATTGACCGAACCACATGTAGCGATAATTTTTGTGCGTCAGCGCATGAAAATGACGATCAATGAACACAGATCCCGCAGTCCTCATATTCATAGGTCGACCTCTTCCTCAGCGAAGTGCGCCGCATTATGACCCATTTTTTCTAAAATGACAAGAGCCATCTGCTTCTCCTCCTCTGACATGCCGAATGTCAATCGCTCACGCCAATCGGTCAGTACCTTGCGTACATCTTCCTTAATCCCAAGCGCCTTATCCGTCAAATGAACCTCGTTGCACCGCTTATCCTTTTCACTGACCGTGCGCGTTATGTAGCCTTGCTCTTCTAGCTTTTTCAACGCTTTCGCGGTCGTTCCTTTATCAATCTTGAGATAGTCCGACAGCTCTTCCTGCGTCAAACCATCCTCCTTATACAGCGCATTAATGAAAATATGCTGACCTCTGCCGATATCATATTGCTTCAAGTGGTCCCCGATGTACATCTGCCCGTACCGGTAAATCAACGAGACCCACCTTGGAACTGAATTTCGCGTTTCAATCATCGTAACCCCTCCTGAACGGCTAAATGAACTAACTACTTATACTGCTAAAATAAAACTGATATCCCGTATCGTTGCACTTGCCACTAATTTAGTGTACGCCGAATACGTTGCATGTGCAACTAATTTTTGGTGGAAATTTGTGCGGGGAATCACACAAACCAGCAGCTGGCCCATCTGGATGTGGCGATTCTAGCTGCTTCACGTTGTAAGCGTGTTTTTTAGCGCTACAGCGATGGATTCGGCAGATTCCGCCCGCCTCGCTTAAGCAACCTCTCACCACTATCCCCATCCCTCAGGGCCATAAGTCGATTCACATCCTGAGCCAATGGGATAGTGTCCATAAGCATGGGCACTAAATGTCCTCCCCCGCTGCACGCCAAAACAAAAAAATGAAGGAGCAAGTGGAAACTTGCCCTTCATTTTCGGAAATAGCGCCTAGCGTTCGTTCACAACGCTTGCTATAAAAATCTCACGCAAACCGGCCGCGATACCGCTGCCGTTTGCGCTGTTTCTTGCAGCATCCCTGTCTCCGCATCCCTGCGGAAGACAACGACGCTGTTCGAGTTCTGGTTCGCCGCGAGCAGGAACTCGTCCTGCGGCGACAGCGCGAAGTTCCGCGGCGTCTGCCCCCGCGTCGACTGCCAACCCACGACCGACAGCTCACCGCTGTCTCGGTCAACCCCATAAACCGCGACACTGTCGTGTCCGCGGTTTGATGCATACAAGAACCGGCCATCACCTGAAAGGTGGATGTCCGCGCAATAACTGACGCCGCTGAACTCCTCCGGCAGCGTCGACAAGGTCTGCACCGCGGTCATGCTTCCCGCGGCCGCATCATAAGACAGCACAGTCACTGTGCTGTCCAACTCATTGATCGCGTACACATACGTGCTGTCCGCGTTAAACACCAAATGCCGCGGGCCCGCGCCCGGCCTCAAAGCCACTGCCCCGTGCGGCAGCAGGTCGGCGCTCTCCGCGTCGATGCGGTAAACGATCAGCCGATCAAGGCCGAGATCGGCTGCAACCGCAAACCGATTGTCCGGTGACGGTACAATCGAGTGCGCATGCGGCGCTTCTTGGCGATCCGCTTGCGGCCCAAGCTCACCCTCGTGCTTGACGAGCTGCGTATATTCGCCAAGCCCGCCATCCGCTCTGACGGGATACACCGTCACATCGCCGCTTAAATAATTCGCCACATACACCTTACGGTTCGTGCCGTCTACGCTGACATAGCAAGGAGCAGAGCCATCTGCTGGCTGTTGATTGATTTTGCTCAAACGACCTGTACCCGCTTCGATCGCATAGGCCGCAGTCGAACCGCCAAAACGTCCCTCATACGTGACCGTTTCACTCACAGCGTATAACACTGATCGATCGTTGTTCACCGCTAGGAACGAAGCATTCGGCAAATCGCTGTAGGTCTCAATCAGCGTCAATTCACCATTTTGCCCATTGAAGCTATATAAAGAAATGCCCACCGGATGCTGCTCATCCGTATACGATCCGATGTACACATAGGAATTACCATTTTTCTCATTTGCCTGTACGCCAGCATTCACACGCTCATTCGCCATTTACAACTTTGCCTCCCCAACGATTCTATAATTTGTTCCCAGTCCACCAGCGCTTCCCCCATGCCGTCACACACATCGCGATAATCGCCCCATACAGCGCAAGCGCCATATCATGCTGAGCATCCCAAGGATCCCCCTGTGCGCCAACAAATAAAGTACCCAGCTCAGGAGCTACGATGTTCGCAACCCACATTTCAATGAGCTCATAAAATGCACCCATAGCCAAAACGATAACACACGTCATCACATAAATCCATCTTCTCCCAAGCGTTGTCCAGCCCCGCATGCCTTCATAAATTGGATAGGCGCATAATAGCCCGAAGCTTAGATGAACAAGCCGATCGAAATGATCGCGTTCAGCCCCAAAGATGCGGTGCAGCCAAGGATCGAACCACGTCCCATTGTATGAAAAATGAGCGCCAACACTATGCAGCAGCAGAAAACAGGCAAGTAATCCATAGGATACATTAGAAAAAGTAAACACACGATACGTACCGATAATCCCCGCCAAGGTTGCCCAAATCAATAAATTTTCAAGCATCCAATCCCCTCGGCTATGCGGCGCAATCGCTAACCATCCCCACACAAGTAGCCATATCCCTATGATCGATTGCAAAATCCAATTCTTTTTGAACGGTCTCGTAGACATTTTCGTTTGCATGTACACAGCCCCCTTATCGTCTTTACAGACTAAGAGTACCGTGCTGCCGTTCCTGCCAAAAGTACTAACTTTTCCTAGTACCGTGCTTCCTCACACCCTTTTACTAAAATAACCCTCTCACATATAAGCTCCTGAACTCGCTCGGAGTCATCCCTTCATGCTCATGAAATCGTTGATTGAAATAACTCGCTGAGGTATACCCCGCTTCATTTGCAATGTCTTTGATCGGCCAATTTTCCTTCTCAATCAAGCGTTGTTTGGCAAATTGAATCCGACATAGTGTGATGAAGGACAGCGGTGTCATCGAGGTAGCTTTTCGAAATATTTTACAAAAATAGTACGTACTCACGCCGGTAAGCTCAGCCCATTCCTCCAAATTGAAGGGCTCGCAAGCTCTACGCTGCATGTCAGGCAGCAGGGCCAGAATACGATCCACGGATTCCGTCCCCCGATTGACGGTTAGCGGTGTAGCGTAGCTCATAAACTCGCACAAAATCATGTAATTCAACGTGCTCAGCTGCGTGGGTCGCAAAATTTGGTAAGCCTCCGCTTCTGCCAACAGCTCAATGAAGGCTTTCTCGAGTTCAGCACTCCTTTTTAGCGTCCATAGATTGCGCAAAAATCCTTTTTCCAATAGAAAGTCCTTAATCTGATCCCCATAAAAATGAACCCACCGAACGTCCCAAGGTTCGTCCTTGGAGCTGTAATAGCGCTGCTGCTGATACGGTGGAAACAAGAAGGCATCTCCCTTTTGCAACGTATACACCTGTCCCTCCATCTCTACATATCCCTTACCTGCAATGACAAAATGCAAGCTATACGTCGACCACAACCCCTCTGGCCGCTCCACTTCATGATTGATCTCATCTCGATACCAGCCTACGGATTCAGGAAAAATAAAATAGGGACATTGCTGCAAAGTCGGCAACATAACGTGATTCCGCATAAAATAAGACCTCATCTCTAATGACAATATTACGATAGTCGATTCAATATATTGTTATATTCATTTTAGATAACTCCTTTTATAATAGCAATATAACGTTACACATTCCGCAAGACAAAGGAGAAATGCTGTCATGACTAAACTTCGTTGGGGAATTCTAGGCTGCGCAAACATTGCGATCCGTGCCTGTATCCCAGGCATTCAACAATCACAAACAGGTGTTGTAAGTGCAATCGCCAGTCGCAGCTTGGAAAAATCACAAGAAGTTGCTGCCAAGCTTGAAATTCCGAAAGCTTATGGAACTTATGAAGAATTAATTGCCGATCCGGATATTGATGCGATCTACATTCCACTTCCGAATCATTTACATAAAGAGTGGACGATTCGCGCTGCTCAAGCTGGCAAGCATGTACTATGTGAAAAACCTGCTGCACTCACGACAGCTGAAGTTCAAGAAATGGTGACAGCGAGTGAAGAAGCAGGCGTGCTGTTTGCTGAAGCTTTCATGTACCGCCATCACCCTCGTTACGAGCGTGTGAAAGAGATCATGCAATCCGGGGAAATCGGAGATATTCGTGGTATTCACGGTACGTTTACGTTCAGCAACCCAAATGACAGCAAAAATGTCCGTTTTGTCCGTGAGTGGGGCGGCGGCTCGGTCTATGATGTAGGCTGTTATCCGCTGAGTGCGGCTAGATTTTTGTTGGAGCGTGAGCCTGAGGCTGTCACTACGCATGCGTTCTTCTCTCCCGAGCATGACAACGTAGATATGATGATGTCTGGACTCGTTGAGTTCAGCGGCAATGTAGCACTCACGTTCGATTGCGGGATGTGGGCAGCGTTTCGCAACACCCTAGAGGTGGTTGGCTCCAAGGGACGCATTGTAATTCCTTCTGCTTTTATTACACCGACTGAAGAGTCTGGTCATTTCCAAGTATATGTTGGCAACGAGCAGCGCGAAGAAAAGGTGCCGTTCCTAAATCAATACGCCTTGCAAGTAGATGATTTGGCATATGCGGCATGGGGCGAAAAAGCGCAACGCTTCGCTGCACAGGATGCTGTTTTGAATATGAAAGTTATTGATGCTTGTCTGAAATCAGCAGCAGAGCGTTCACGTGTTCAACTATAACAATTTGAGTGGAGAGGCTGGGGAACATAGATGGAACATATTCACGTTAAAGGCTTAGATAAACCGGTATCTAAATTGGTTATGGGATCTGACTTTTTTAGATTGGACAATGAGCAAGAGGTCAGTGAAATTCTTCATCATTACTTAGCTGTTGGCGGGAATACGATTGATTCTGCACACATTTACTGTGGTGGGGAAAGTGAGCAGGCGATCGGCATTTGGCTGGATAAAACGGGGAAAAGGGACGAAATGGTGTTATTCACCAAAGGCTCTCATCATGATAAAAATGGTCCTCGCGTAAACGCGGAAGCGATTCGCCACGACTTGATGACTAGTCTCGAGCGGATGCGTACGGACTACATTGATTTGTATGGCTTGCACCGTGATGACCCGGCAGTTCCTGTAGGTGCCATTGTTGAAGCGTTGAATGAGCATCTGGAAGCAGGACGCATTCGCGCATTTGGCGGGTCGAACTGGACGCACCAGCGTTTGCAAGAAGCGAATGATTATGCCGCGCAGCATGGCCTTGTCGGCTTTACCTTCAGCTCGCCGAACCTAAGTCTCGCGAAGCCAAACGAGCCTTTCTGGGCTGGCTGCGTGTCAGCAGATGCGGATGCCTTGCGTTGGTACGAAGAGCAGCAGTTTCCACTGCTGTCCTGGTCTTCGCAGGCGCGCGGCTTCTTCACCGGACGGTTCTCGCCGGAAGTCCGCGACAACGCTGATCTCGTTCGCGTATTCTACAGCGACGAGAATTGGACGCGACTGCAGCGGGCGCAGCAGCTCGCGCAGGAAAAAGGCGTCAGCGCGATCCAGATTGCGCTCGCCTACGTGCTGAGCCAGCCGTTCCCGGCGTGCGCGCTGATCGGCCCGCGCTCCGAGGCGGAGATGGTCTCCTGCCGCGATGGTGCAAAGCTTGTGCTGTCGGCGCAGGAGCTGGCTTGGCTTGATTTGACTGGAGCTACGGTGTAGCTTAAGGAAACCGTAGAACGCAGCGAATGTGCATAACGTTCTCGGATAACGCTATTCAGCCCAATTAGAACCACTTGCTGCACAATAACGATACGTGATAACGCTAATGGCGCCAAAGTTGAAGTAATCTTGCGAATTTCAGCACATTAGCGTTATACCATCACTTTATGTCCTATAAAAATACGAAAAAGGCTCCAGATAGGATGATGCCATCACCCTATCTGGAGCTTTATTTCGTAGTTGATCGCAAGGGGACACCGATGTCGGTGTCTCCTTTTTTCACACAAAGCAAACCGATCTCCCCTCTCCTCCGTTACCTTATTTAGAGTACATACGAAGGAGTTGGAACGATTTGAACAAATGGATGCAAGCAAGCCTTTGTGGGTTGATTATTCTCGCTGCTTCTGGGTGCAGCGGAAAAGAAGCCAGTCCAGCGGCCGTCTCGCCTGCCGCCGCTTTGGCCACGCCGTTGCCAGCAGCGACAACGACGGCAGCAGCAACGCCGACTCCACAGGTGTCGGCGACCGTCACGCCTGCGGCAACGGCAGCGCCTGCCGCCACGGCAAGCCCTGTGGCGACAGCTAGCGCAACGCCGCAGCCCCAAGCATCGGCGACACCATCGCCCACGCCGAAACCAACGCCTGCTCCTGCTAGCGCGACGCCAGCACCTACAACTGCGCCTTCTATCAAGCCGCAGGAAACAACAGCAGCAAGCTCAAGCGCGAAGGCCGAGCTGCTCTATAAGGACAACTGCTTGGTCTGCCATGGCGTAGGCTTGGCAGGGGATTACGGTCCGAACCTAACGAAAGTAGGTTCACGCAGAACGAAAGAGCAGATCGTCAATCAAATCATGAACGGCAAGGTCGAGATGCCGCCATTCAAAGACAAGCTAAAGCCCGACGAGATCGAAACGTTAGCAAATTGGCTCTCCAGCATGAAATAACAAGAACCAGGCCTCCTTTTTTCAGAAAAGGAGGCCTGGTTTTCGATTAAATAGATCCCAACACTTTTTTCCCTCGCGGTTGCTTGCCACTCGCATCTGGCTCCAACGTGACACCAATGGAGTCGATTTTCAGTTCTTTTGCATGAACATCATAAGACAATACACCGGTACCTTTATTATCTACAAGAAGCGTTCCGCAGTTATACTTCTTCCCATTGTGATTCAACCAGACCTGATACGTAGAATCCCCTTGTGTTTCACTTAGTCCAGATAAATTGACCACGACTTTATTTAGATCGCCATGCTTCACAACCCAAGCTGTCCCTGAAGCCGCTGGCATGGACGTGTCCACTGATTTCAACATGTACGTACTGACGACCGCCGATGGCTTATCTGACAACTCACTTGCTGATTCTTTGGTGGATAGAAGCGGATTGTAATTCCACAGAACGCCTACGACGATACCGAGCACGATTACTGCAGCTCCATAGACCCATGTATATGATCGCCGCTTCTTGATTTCTGGTTCCATGGCAATCGACTTCATCACTTGCTGCTTCAAATCCGGCGGAACTTCCACTTCTTCCATTTGAAAAGGCAGCGAATGCCAGACGGTGAGCAATTCTGGCAGCTCTTTTTGGCATGAGTCACAGGTGCGCAGATGCCGTTCAAAAGAAGCACGTTCCCATTCCGTGCATTCGTCAGTTAAATAATTGATGATATAGCTGCAGTCAATAGGTTCTTGTTCTTTCATACGTCACCCTCCCCTCGTGATGTCAAATGTTTACGTAGTATTTTTAAACATTGATGTAGTCTGCTCTTAATGGTGCCAACAGGTTCATTCTTGTGGGACGCTATCTCACTTAACGAATAGCCTTCCCAATACATCATTTCAATCAATTCAATTTGATTCGTTGATAAATGCACATAGGCTTGTTGAATTTGTTCAACTGTCGACTTACGAGATAGGACCGACTCTGGATTCGCATCCCCCGAAACAAGTGCTTGCTCCCACTCACGAGGCTCAAATTGGACGACTTGGTTGTGTTTACGATTTTTGCGTAAATAATCGATTGTAATATTGCGTGTGATCGTAATGATCCAATTGACGAATGCGCCTTTGCTGGCATCATAGCCTTTGCCTGTTGTCCACAGACGCGTAAACACCAATTGTACGATTTCTCTGGCTTCCTGTTCATTCTTCATGGATTTCATAGCAAACGAGTATACAAGCTTAGCATAACGATCATAGAGCTCTTCCAAAGCAGAGTGCTCTTTCGCCATAATTAGCTTCATGAGCTCTCCATCTGTTCGATTTCGCATAACTTGGCTCTCCCCGAGTGAAATTGATGTCTATTAACTCTAACATTACCACATTTCCAGCTCGTATAGACAAAAACTCCAACCTTTCTGTATTAAGCAGAAGGGTTGAAGTTCGTAGTTACCGCTTTTCTGTTCGTGTTATCTGAGTTCAGTTTTTGCAGGGTCCAGAACGAACCATACTTTTCCTACATTTTGGCCTGTCGTATCCCCAGGGTTTGTATCTTTAATCCAATAGTACAATGGCCAACCTTTGTAGGTGTTTTGCTTGGTTCCATCAGTTCGCGTGAATTCACCAAAATCACTTGCTTGTAAATCACTCGACACCGTCAAATTCGCATCATAGAAAATCGGCCAGTTTACAATACATTGACCAACACAGGCGTTCACATCGGTTTTGTCCTTTGTAAACAAATAAAGCGCCATCCCGTTTCCATCGACCAGATACGTGCCGAGTTGATCAGATTTGCTTGTTTTTACTGAACTGTTCACAGCTTTTGTGCCGGTAAATGTAGCTGGATCAACAACGAACCATACAGTCCCGACATTTTGACCCGTCGTATCCCCCATCTTCTTATCGTCTACCCAGTAATATAATGGGAAACCTTTATAGGTCGTTTGCTTCTTCCCATCCGCACGAATGATCGTACCAAAATCAGCTGAGTTGATTCCAGTAGGTGCAGCAATATGATCAGCATAAAATAATGGCCATTTTTCTAAGCATTTTCCGGAGCAATTGCTGACTCCTTTCGTATCTTTGTCGTAATAATAAAGTGTCATGCCCTTCGCATCCGTCAAATAATTGCCAAGGTCAGCTTTAGTCCCTACTGCAATCCCCGCTGCTGGCTTAATGACATACCAGAGCTTACCAACCGCATCACCCTTCGTATCCCCTGGCGCTTGATCCATCGCATAGTAGTATAAAGGCCACCCTTTGTACATCAATTGCTGCTTACCATCTTTACGCTGTAACACACTAAAATCAGCCGCTTGAAAGCCTGCAGGCACGATCAGTTGATCATCGTAATAAACGGGCCATTTTGCTAAGCAAGCATCCACACAAGCATTTAGATCAGCTGCGTCTTTTGTAAAATAGTAGAGTGTCTTTCCTTTGGCATCCGCCAGATAGCTTCCAAGTGCATCACTTTTCTTTAGTTGCAGGGATTTGTATGTAAGTTGTTCGAGCTTATTTGCTGCAAGAATACCTTTTTCGGATAACACTGTTGCTAGTGTTTTATCGCTGCCTTTCATTGCCGCATGCAAGGCTTCGATGGTTGCAGTTGCCACGTTCATGTTAACGATTTGCTGTACACTTGCGATCTTGGATAAACCCTTTTGTTCAGCAAAAGCAAGTGTTTGAGCGAACTCAAAATCTGTCCCCTGCTTGTAACCGATGGCTTCCAGCAACACCTTGTAATAGGCTTGAGCTGTGATGCCAGATAAAGGATCAAATTGATCTCCGCCCGTTCCTTGCCAACCTAGTTCAGGGTGAGCTTTGAGGTAACCAAGCACCGCCTGGCCCTCTTTGTAGACAAGACCTGCATCCTTAAAATTATTCATCCCGCTGTAAGCTAATGCTTCCGTCTCCAGCCCTTTTAAACGCAAAAACATGATGGCTGCTTGAAATCTCGTTGTAGACTTATTTAGATATTCCGTCGTCAGTCCGTTACCGTCTCCCTGTAAGATACCCAGATCGCCTGCGACATCTGTCTCGGACTTCACATGCATTTGCTCAGCGGCAATCGCTGTCAAAGCGGTCAGACCCATGACAACACCTAGAAGTACAAAAGCTGAAATGACGAATTTCTTCAAATACCTCATACCCGTACACGCCTCCTTAAATGGGGTGAAGCAAACTCAACTTCTTGTGGAATGCTTTTCCTATCAAGGTAACGAAGCGGAATGGATATCGGTTTGTGCTGCTTTCATAAAACATTTGATCCAATGGACGACCTCCCTCCGCCATGATAAGATATAAAGAAGCATTATTTTTGGCAAAATAAGCATGTTTATATAGAATCGTGACTTAGCTCCCTGAAGGGAAGCTTGTGGGAGGTACACCATGGGAAAGACCGATGTTCGCCGAGATGCGATCATGCATGCGATCAAAGATAAAGGCTCCATTGCCTTGACGGATATCGTAAAACAATTCAATGTCTCTGAAGCAACTGCACGACGAGATCTGGAAATTCTCGAGCAGGAAAAACGCTGCATCCGCACCTTTGGCGGAGCTGTTCTTGAAAGTTTGAAGGTCGAAGTCCCCTTCTTTAATAAAATGGACCTCTACACCGATGAAAAGAAAGAGATTGCTGACAAAGCCCTTCGTTTCATCGAAGATGGGGATATTATCGGGCTCACCGGCGGAACGACAACAACTTTTATTGCAAAAAAGCTCAACCAATTCAAAAATTTGACCGTCATTACAAATGCTGTGAACATTGCCTATGAGCTGATTGGTACGCCTGGGCTGCAGTTGATTTTGACTGGTGGTGTGATTCGCACACAAACCTTTGAGCTTTCAGGTCCGCTGGCGAACGCCACGCTCGAGAATCTCAGCATCCGCAAAACATTCATGGGCTGTGACGGTATTTCCCTCTCCCGCGGGATGATGATCTACAATGAGCTTGAAGCCGAGACGAATCGCCGCATGATGAAGCAATCCATGGAAACGTATCTCGTGGCCGATCATTCCAAATTCAGCCGAAGCTCTTTGTTTGTCATAGGCGAAGTGCAAGAAGCCGTTGGGATCATCAGTGATTCCTCGATCACGCCCGAAATGAAGCTGGCCTTTAAAGAAGCCGGAGCTCCTTTCTTATAAGAAAAAGCGATATCCCTAGCCATTCGGCTAAGAGATATCGCTTTTTTTCATTCTTTATTTCATTTCACTGCTCGGCTGTGGAATTGGCGCTGACTTCATTTTCAACGTTGGCACCATAATCACTACACCAATTACAAACAGTATCGCCGACGCTAGATAGATCGACTCAAGTGAGAAGTTGGCTTTGAGTGTCCCTGCCAAAGTCATCGTAATGACCATGGAGCCCATGAAGAGCGGTGTTAGAATACCGTTCACTCGCCCAACGAACGCTTCCTCTGTATTCCCTAGAATCAACGTACTAATCCCAATCTGAATCGCAGGCATAACCAGACCCGAAATGAACTGCATAAGCAGAGCAAACCATACGAGTTGAGCCATACCGAGCATGGCAAAAGTAATTGCACTAACAGCCATCCCGATCGTAAGCATCGCTTGTGGGGATATTTTTTTGGTGAACGCCATCGTTACACCGCCACCTACGATCATGGCTACCCCATTAGCTACCATGAACCATTGCAGGTTCGCCTTTTCTAAACCTAAATTTTCTGTCACGATGTAAATGCCTAATGGACTTACTAATCCAACCGCCAGACCTGCTGCGGCAAAACAACCACCTAGAATGACGAGCATTTTGTTCTTCATGACATAACGAAAGCCATGACCCATTTCCGTAAAAATGTGAGTAGTGCGCGGCTCCGATGAATTTTCTTTTTGATCCTTAGGCAGGAACGTAAGAACCAGCGCGGATAACAAGAAACATGCGCCCATAATGGCTACAGCCGTTTCGATACCAAAGCGATAGTAGATGAATGAGCCTAACATTGGTCCCAAAATCATAAAAATCGCCATCATCGATTGAAACATCGACATCCCCAATTGCATTTGCGAAGCAGGGACATGCACTTTAAATAGCTTCATGTTGGAAGGTTGGGAGAACTGCGAAAGAATCGAGGACACCAAGGTGGCAAAGAAGATCGCTTTCCAAGACCCCATATACAACGTGATCAAAATAATAAAAACAGATGCTGCACTAAGTATATCGCACCAGACCATCGTCAACTTCGGCCTCCAGCGATCGGCGAACGCTCCGCCAATGAAGGAGAAGATAAAGATCGGTGCGAATTCCGCTACTGAAATTAAAGATAACGAGTATGGATCATTGTTCGTCATATCCGTGACATAGAGCAGAATCGCAAAGTTACGAATCCATATTCCAATTTGCAGCAAAACTCCCGAAATCATAATCGTTTGAACGAATTTATTCTTAAAAAAAGAACTCATCGTTGGCTCGGATTGCGTATCCGCAAGACTCATAAGAAAAAAACACCCCTCTGTTAAATAGATTGCTTGTGAAATGCGTGAAACGTGCCCTTGTACCTACGTAATAGGAACCAAAAAGTTTCACAAGCCTATCTGATTTTACAGAGAGATGCTGTAAGATGCTAGAGAAAATTTCTGTAAACTTATTTTCTCCTTATTCTTGTCGCCATCCTACCGGATATTGCTCCGATAAGGTCACAGGTAACCGCCCCACAGCGGCTTCACGACCTAGCAATACGTTAGCCAACGAAACCATCGCCAGCGGTCGATTCTCGTAGCAAGCATAGTACGTCTTCACTTCAGGGAATTCAAGCAAATCATAAGGGTTACGCCCTGCAGCTACGATAAGCTGCATGCCTTCCTTCTGTGCCAACGCTTTGACCAGCGCAGTTTGGCCGAATGAGAACGTCGCATTGTAAGTGACAATAACGACTTGTTCCGCACCTTCGCTTGCCTTGATCATCTCAGCAATGTCCTCGTAGTTCGGTTGGAGTCCCAAATAAACCTCACAAACCGATTCTCCGGTTAACTCGGACAATACACTTCCAAGAGTTCCTTCACGATCAACGACCTCGTCAATCTCTGTGCCCGACTGCACTTCAGTCCAAATCACCAGCGTTTTCTCGCCCACTCGGAGAACGTCGCCAACCTCATCTTTGACCTTGGTGATGCTTTTGCGGCTCAATTCCTTGGCCAAAAGCTGGTGCTCAGGTGTCGAGATCGGCCCATCGGGAATTGGCGTTAAGGTATCAAAGCGTATTTCCCGCTTAAATTTATACGTCATAATACGCAGCACGGACTCGTCAATCCGCGACTCTGGAATACGGCCGCTTTCCACTGCTGCAATGACCGCTTCAATCGCCGCAATTTGCCGCTCCAGGTCATGGCTTACCAGCAGAATATCTGCTCCCGCTTCTAATGCGCGAACCGCACCTTCAGCTACGCCAACACCTTCTGAGATCGCCTTCATCTCCAAGCAATCCGTCACGATCAGCCCTTTGAAGCCAAGCTTGCCGCGCAGCAATTCCGTCAATATCTTATATGACAGCGTAGAAGGTACGCTGCTGGTTTCCAAAGCCTCGAAGACCACATGCGCGGACATAATCGCATCTACGCCACCCTCGATCGCCTTGATGAACGGCGCTAGCTCAAGCTCCATCAATCGTTCCATACTATGCGGAACTACCGGCAAATCATGGTGCGAATCCGCCGTCGTGTCCCCATGCCCTGGGAAATGCTTCACCGTTGCAATTACGCCCATGTCTTGCATGCCTTTCACCGCGTGCGTCCCCATATCGCTTACAATCGCTGCCGTTTCCCCATAGGAACGAACACCAATGACCGGGTTCAAGCGATTGTTATTGATATCTAGACAAGGTGCCAAATTCATATTCACGCCCATTTGGCGAAGCTCCTTGCCCATCACCTTCGCGCTCGCATAAACGCCAGCAGGTGCAAACGCAGCACCCAATGCCATATTGCCCGGCAGCAAGGTTGCCCCTTTTTCAATACGGGACACCATGCCGCCTTCTTGATCGACTGTGATAAATAATGGCTGACCGCCGCTCTTCAGGCTGATCTCTTGCAGGTTAGCGGAAAGCTGAGCAAGCTGGTGAGCGTCTTTCACATTACGACGGAAATAAATGACGCCGCCAATGCCATATTTTTCGATTAATTGCGTAATATGCGCATTAGGCTCCATGGCATCAAAGCCGCAAGCAAAGAGTTGACCTACTTTTTGACGCAGTGTAAGGGGCTTATAGTTCGTAATTCCGACGGATGACATAGGTACACGCTCCTAAAATAAGGGATTATGCTTTTATATTTTCCATGATGCCCTTTTGCAGGATGAGATACATCACTACAACAGGAATCATACTGATCATGATCGCCGCGCATAGCGAGCCGTAGTTCATATTCAATTGGTCGTAGAAGGCTACCATGCTTACTGGGAGCGTCCGCAGCTTCTCTTTGGTCAGAAATAAATTCGCCATAATAAATTCATTCCAGCTCGTCAAAAAGTTGAGCATAAATACCGTGAACAGGGACGGCATCGTAATGGGGACGATCACCCGCCAGAGCAGCCCATAGATGGATAGCCCATCCACGATGCCAGCCTCCTCCAGCTCATTCGGAATAGACTTTAGAAACGCGCTGACCATGAATACCGTCCCGGGCAGCCCTAGCGTCACATAGGGGAGTATTAAAGCTAGTGATGTGTTATACAGATGCAAGCTCCTGAGGAGCATGTACAACGGGACTAACAAGGACGCCGCTGGTACCAGCAGGGCTAGGATCAGTATCCTTTTCAGAAAAAGACTTAGCCTGGGAAAAGACATCCGAGTTAGCGCGTAAGCAGTCGCAGTCCCTAAAGCCAGAGAGACCAACGCTGACACCGTCGAATTGATCACACTATTCATAAAATAGTGTCCGACATGCGCACCAGTCCAGGCATTCCAATAATTCGATAACGAGAGCTCTGTAGGAAACGACCATGGCGCAGTAATGATTTCTTTATTTGTTTTGAAGGACGAATTCAGCGTCCAGCCTAGCGGAAATAAAATCAGCCCTATGTATATCAGCAGTATGCCGTGTGGAAAAACACGACGAAAGAGGCTACCTCTCATCCTCGCACCTCCTCCGGTTGTCTTGTCAGCCAGCCAAACAGAGAGGTTAGTACCGCTGTAAAAAGGAGGATCAGCACGGCAATGCTGTTTGCATAGCCATATTCGCCGATACGATAAGCTTTTTTGATCATATAGGATGCCATAACTTCCGTAATCCCATAAGGATTACCGCCGGTCATGACAACAACGATATCCATCGCTTTCATCCCACCCGTAATGGATAAGAGCATCATCACGAGAATGACAGGTTTCAAAAGCGGCAGAATGATCGACCACGCCTGTCTGATGCTGCCTGCACCGTCGAGTTGGGCGGCTTCCATAAGATGTTTGGGAATCGCGTAGATCGCGGACACCACGAGCACCACATAGAAGCCCATCCATTGCCACGCGTTGGTGATCAGAATGGCGAGCATCGCCGTTGCGCCATCCGCAAGCCAAGCATGCTTCCAGCTCGATAGGCCGACGGCTTCTAAAGCTTGGTTAAGGAGCCCTGCCTGCGGGTGATAAACAAATTCCCAGAGCACGCCAATGACCGCGGTCGAGAGAATCGTTGGCAGGAAAATGAGGGTTTTATAAAACCCGAGCCAACGCTTAATTTTGCTTACCAGCAGCGCAATGGCTACAATAATCGGAATTTGTATCCCGATGGAAAAGCCAATGAAAGACAGATTATTACGCACAGCAATCCAGAAATAAGGATCGCGGAAGGCCGTTATGAAATTGTCCAACCCATTCCAACTTGCCGGGGAGATGCCATTCCACGCCGTGAAGCCATAGCGAAGCGACATCAGCATCGGATATATAAAAAATATCGCGAACAACAGCAGCGTCGGCAAGGTAAAGAACGTATACGCCAATGCGTTTCTTCCCATTTTGTTCATATGTCATCCTACTACTATTTGGTATGGGTTTCTTCTTTATTCGAAGCCTCCTGCTGCTTTTGCAAATCCTCCGTCAGGGAGGCCGGATTTGTCCGTCCGCCAAGCAGCTCCTGCATCCCGCGCTCAAGCTTCTCTCGAACCTTCGTTTGAATGCGAGAATCGAATGCAGGGAACGTTCCTTTGCTGCTCGCAAACACATTCAAAATCTCAGAGATCAATGGATTCACTTGACTCGTATCCTTCAGCTTCATCGCGGGTGGCATGCCTTCTTCCACGAGCTGCCTTTTTTGCATCGACTCCGTGTACATTTGCTTAATAAATTCCTTGATCGCAACCAGCTGCTCTGGTGTGACTTTCTGAGAGAAGCCATAGGCATTGGACCAGCCACCGTTAATATACCCATCGCCCGGTCCACCCATAGGGGGAAAGTTCATGAAGCCGATATCTCGGGCAATCACGGATTTATCAGGATCAAGCAGCGGCGTATTCGCCCAGCTGCCGTCAAACATGAAGGCTGCGTTTCCGCTGCTGAACGTATTTTGCTGCTCCGCATAGGCAAGTGCCAGACTGCCGTCTTGGAAAAAGTCCTTCTGAATGAGCAATTGATACTGCTCAAAAGCCTTCAATACGTCTGGATCTGTCCACTGCTTGCTCCCGTTCAGAAAGCCCTCAATCGAATCCGCACCCGCCGTACGAACCCACATCGTATTAATCATCATATTAATGACCCAAGAATCCTTGGCCGCCATGGCAAATGGCGTTATTTTGGCAGCTTTCAGCTTCGTCGCTGCAGCGACAAGTGCGTCCCAGGTCTGAGGTACCTGAATCCCCTGCTCAGCCAAAATCTTTTTGTTATAATACAGGCCTTCTACGTAGCCCGCCATGGGAATGCCATAGATTTTACCGTTGACTGTGAACTCTTCAAAGCTATAAAACTTATCCATTAATCCAAGCTCTTGCAGAATGGGCGTGAGATCGAGCAGTCGGTTCGCCTTCACATAATCCTTCGTATCCGTGCCTCCGAACAGATCAAATATTTCTGGCGGATTGCCCGCAGCCATTTCTGCACGGAGCTTCTCGAAGCGATTCACCTTATCTTCAACACCGTCTAACGTAATCGTTAAACCCGGCACCTTCGCTTCGGTCGCTTTCACAACATCCTGCAGCATGGCGAGACGTTTCTTCTGTGTATCCTTCACCTGTGTATGGCGAATTGTCAGCAAGATGGGACCATTCTGTGCCCCTCTTCCGCTGGCCGCATCACTTTGCGGTGCCGAATTGTCCGAAAACATACTGCATGCCGACAGCATAACGGTGAGAGCCACGCCACCTGCGCCACTCATCAGTGTTCGTTTTCTCATCCACTCGTGTCTCCTTTAAGCTTACCAGTTAAGTATAATTGAACCTTTGCGCGTGCTAAAGACCGTCAAATTCCTTATCTAGGGGCAAATTCCTCTAGTTCCCTTCCTTTCGCTTATCACGAAACTCGGATGGAATTTCACCGGTAAACTTCTGAAATACTTTGGTAAAATAACGTCGTTCCAAATAGCCAACGCATTTCCCGATATCCGTAATGCTTTTGTCACTGTGAAGCAACAAGGACTTGGCTTGCTCCATTCGGTGTTTGGTCACGTATTCCACAAAGGTTTCCCCAAAATGCTGTTTAAACAACAAGCTAAAGTAACTGGAGCTAATCCCTAGAGAGCTTGCGATATCCTCAATCCCAAAATCGGTCGAATAATTCAATCGGATATACTCCTTGGCAGCAGCCATCAGCAGCTCACTATTCTTTTTCTTATTGGTACCCTCGAGCCCACTTGATACGAGTTGTACCATTACCTGCAGCAAATGCGGAATACTTTCGCTTTTGTCCAGTTCACGCCAAATCTGTTCTTCTTCCTGACTATCGAGGGCATTCATCTCACGCAGCTCACGGAGTACATGAAGGATCAAGTAGTGCATCATCTGATAAGCTCTAGCAAAAGAACTTTCCGGCAGACCCTCTAGCAATAATTTAAGCCGATCGAGTGCATCTTCAGTCTTGGGACGGTTCAGCTGCTTAAGGCCTGTTACAATTTCCTCTACCAAAAACCAGAGCGAGCTATTCGCGTCCGTAGACTCTTTCGTTTCTTTGTAAGCAAGCACAGATTGCTGCTTATCCAAATTCAACTGCATGAAACGCTGCAGCTTTCGATAGGTATCCGCAAGACGCTGCAAACCGATGTCCGCAGGGAAATAGCCTACACTGATGCCTAGCTTAACAGACTGAAGAACGTTTTGCTGCAGCTTAGCGGCTAAGGCACTCAACTTCGCTTCAACCGAGTCGTTGCCTGACTCCTCCCACTCCATGAGCAAGGACCATTCCCCTTCTCGCATCTGAAGAACGGTGAACTGCGATGTTTCGCCTGCCATGGAATCCTGCAACACGTTACGCACAGCAAAGTTCCATAGCTTCCGTTCTTGCTCGCTCCAAAGCAGCGATTTTTGAGAGTAATCATCCACGTCAATAATCGCGAAAATATACCGTAATGTCTCCAGGTCCCCTTGGTCGATCGGAAGCTGCGTACTGGCCGTGATATCCATATAATCCATCATAATATCCTGTAAAATCTTCTCGTAGGCCAAGCTTCGGATTTTCCCCCACTTCAGGAGTTCCTCCTGTTGAGTCTGCTTTTTGGCACGAATCTCAACCGCTAGCTTTCGGATCGAATTTTCAAGCTCCTCGTAATTGATCGGCTTTAGGATATAATCGCTAACTCCTACTCGAAGAAGTGAGCGCACGTATTCAAAATCCTGGTACCCCGTCACCATCAACACGGTGCAGTCTTCATTGATTTCCCTCAGCTTATGGATAAAGGTGATCCCGTCCATTTGCGGCATGCGAATATCGCTCATCACGATGTCGGGGATATGCTGAACACAGAGTTCCAAGGCTTCAAGCCCATTTTTAGCTTTGCCTACAATATCGATTTCAAGTTCTTCCCATGGAATGACCGCCTGCAAATTTCGCAAAATATTCGGCTCATCATCCGCCAAAATCGCCTTCAACCTCATTCGACAACCCTCTTCCTTTTCGGAATAACAACCTTCATCGTCGTGCCTTGTCCTTCTTGGGAACAAATGAACATGCCATAATGCTCGCCGTATTGAATACGGACCCGATCCGCAACATTGCTTACACCAAGCCCTCTCCGCTCTTCATTCGATTCCAGAATTTCATGAAAAGGCGTCTCCAGCTCGGTTTTATAATGGAATTTCGCTAGCTTGTCGTTACTAATGCCAACACCGTTATCCGTCACATACAGCCCAATCCGGTCATCTTCATCCACAACTTTAATTGAGATCGAGCCCATATAATCGATCGGTTCAAAACCGTGCTGTAAGCTGTTCTCGACGAGTGGCTGAAGCGTTAATTTTAAAATATGCTCATCGAGCAGCTCTGACGGCGCTTCAATGGTGTATTGGAATTGATCCTCAAATCGGAACTCTTGGATTTCCAAATAGCTGCGCAGGTGCTCAAGCTCCTGCTTTAATGTAATTTCTTCTCGATTTTCCATCCCGATCCGCAGCAAGTTCCCAAGACGAATGACCATTTGACTGACTTTCTTCCCTTGGTTTTGGATGGCCAGCACATTGATCGACTCGAGTGTATTAAAAAGAAAATGAGGCTTAATCTGCGCTTGCAGCAGCATCAGCTCCGCTTTGTTTTTGCGGTCTTGCTGACGCTTCACCTCTTCGAGGAGATCCTCGACCCGCACGACTAGACTGTTAAATCCTCTCGCCAGAGCTGAAGTCTCATCCTTCCCGCTTTCTTCCATGCGAGTAGTCAGGTCTCCGCGCTCCACTTTTTTCATCGCGTTCAGCATGCGGAGGATCAACTGAATAATCCGTCTGACGAAGACGAGGTTGTACACGAGTGCAAAGCATAAGCAAATAAACGTAATGCCCGCTACGAGCTTCATAATCGTCTCAATTTCCCCAGCGACATATTTCCACGAGGTTACGGACACGACACTCCAGTCCTGAACACCCATCTGATTAATATTTAAATGGTAGAGGGAAATAAGGCTTTTTTCATTTTGAAAATTGGCCTGAAAGCTATAATTATTAAGTCCAAGATCTAATTTCCCCTGTGTTAATTGCAGGATGTTAGCCCCTTCTAAGCTTTGTTTATTATCGTAAAAAATAAGACCGTTCTTGTTGATCAGCAAATAGCGTTTGGAGCTTTGTTCACTCGTATTGAAGGATTTGAAAATCTGATCCAGCTCATTGAACTTAAATTTCAACAGCATATAGCCCAGATTATCCATCGTCCAAAAATCTTTGACCATCCGCGCTTGATAGAACTCTCCACGGCCTGAACCGAACTCCTTGAACTCGGAGGGTCCAATCCAGAGAGGACTGCCGTTCAACTCTTGAATGTGCGGGAATGCAACACTTTGCTGAATCGTCGACCATGGAATCGAGCTGCCGCTCGTTCTCCCCGCGCTAAAAGATTTACCGATATTGTTGTAAATGACAACCGACTGCACAGGGGAATAGGTAAGAATTGAGCCGCGAAGCAGCGTATCGAACGTATTTAAATCATACGAAGAGAGCGTATTCGAATTCGGCTTAACCGTATCCATCGTACGATAGATACCTTGAATGCTTTCTTTCACCATCCAAAAATCAGAGAAATAGTTCGCTTCCTTGAACATGTAATAAATATTTCGCGAGATCGCTTGCAGCGTGACTTCGGTTAGATCACCATATTTTTTCTCAATAAGCTGCTGAGAGACTGTGTATACCGCTGACCCTAGGACAAATAAAGGGATGATAATGAATAGTAAAAAACCGATAAATACTTTTTTGTTCAGATTCATCGCGGCGCTGCTCTCCTTCTCGGTCTCGGTAGAGTTCTTTACACGTCTAAAATTCGAATCTCTGGTTCTACGCTAATCGTCACATTGCCTCGCAATGCTTTGCTGATCATACAGGTTTGCTCAGCGCGGAGTGCGGCTTTGTTTATTTTATCTAGCTGCGCTTCCGTCGTATGAGGTGGCACTGTGATGAGTGGACAGTGTGTGATCCGATTCACTTTCATCGTAGGCTTGTCCTGGACGTAGATGTGGGAGTGAAGCTCGAGGGAAATGAGTTCTGTTCGCTGGAGCAGCGTACCTAACGTGATAATATAGCAGGTTGCCGCAGCACCTAGCAGCATTTCTTCTGGATTTGATCCGATGCCTGGACCATCGAATTCACTGGGGACGGAAATGGGTGTCGAGAGACTACCCGCCTGAATGTGTCCAGTGCCGTCGAGACCGCCTGTCCAACTTGCTTTTAGTATAAAGCATTGTTCTGTCATGGGTTGTGTGCCTCTTTCTATGTATGGTTGAAACAACTCACATAACTTACAGGTAAAGATGTCGAGGGACACTCGGGTAAAACATTAGGGCCACACCCTCCAGCTAACCATCGGTTGATTTGATCTTATTGTAAAGGATGCTGACATCTTTCACCAGCCAAGACAACATAAAAAATCGTTCCCGCACCTAATCAGCACGAAAACGATTTATGTAACTACAATTGATCTCTATGAAATTGCGTAATTTCAATGTGTTGGAATCAAAACAATGAAAGCCCTACCTCTCTTCCATCCTTGCGGCTCCAATGACCGCGCCAGTGCGAATTGCTATACAAACACCTTACTGCCGAAACACTTACGTTGCCTCGGGTTTACCATAAATGAGCTGATGGATTGCGCATTGGGAGAAAAACAAACAAGGAGAGGGGGTTACTTTCTTCTCGCTAATCGTTCGTGTGGGGTAAATGAGGCTAAATATGAAGTGTTTATATGGTTTCATTTCAATCAACTCTAGTATTATATAACATATGTATATGCGTGTCAATACGGTGATGATATACGGCACGATGCTCATCCAGTCGCACTCCAAGCCCATCTAAGGGAACGACGATGCGCTATTAGATCTTTTTTCGTCCTTATTTGACTTAAGCGGAACGTTAGTGCGCTATTTCAGTTGATCTGCTCAAAATCTGCAATTACCGTATAGAATAAGGCATCCTCGTTCCCCTTGATCACATTTTCAGTAGCTTTTGTGTTAAATAGCGCATTGACGTTCCCCTTCATCCCCCAGTAATTCCACCTTGTCTTACTAATCCACCAATTCCAGCTAAACACTAATCACTTTAACAAGTTAATCTCTGCAGACCCACACACTCATGCTACAGCAGCAGCACCAACGGAAGCACCAACATAATCATAACCAAAAACCCGCAGGCACAATGCCCGCGGGTCCTCTTCTACACCTTAAATTTCTGCAACGAAATTTGCAGTTCCTCCGCAAGTCCCGCCAAGGACTTCGCGGAATTCTCAATTTCCTCCGTCGTCGACATTTGCTGCTGACTCGCAGCGGATGTCTCCTGACTAACGGAAATCCCAGTCTCCGAAACCGTGCTCACAATGCGCATCACTTGCTCGATCCGCAAGTTCGCTTCCACAAGCTGGTGAATGTTCCGATTCACATCTTCCACCTTCGTATTAACCTTATCGACCGAAGTCTCGATATGAACAAACGAAGCTTGCGCTTCCTCCGAGATTGTCAATCCTTCCTGCACCTTGCCTGCACCTGTATGCATGGAGCTTACAGCTTGATTGATCTGTCTCTGAATCGTCGACACCAGTTCCGTAATGTTACGCGCCGATGTGGACGACTGCTCTGCAAGCTTACGAACTTCTCCAGCGACAACAGCAAAGCCACGTCCAGCCTCCCCAGCACGAGCCGCTTCGATGGCAGCGTTCAACGAAAGCAGGTTCGTTTGCGTCGATATTTCATTAATGACATTGACGATTTCACCAATTTTATGTGCATTTTTCCCCAATGCTTCGATCACCACGTTGACATCTCGAACAGCTTCCGAGATCTCCGACATCTGCCCTGCGATCGATACGACAGATTGCTTCCCATTGTGAGCTGCACGCGTCGCTTGATTCACGAGAGATGCCACTACTTGAGCAGACTCATCAATCTGCTTCGTGTTGGTCAGCATGAGACCAACGGCCTCATTCGCTTGCGTCACACCTGCAAATTGCTTGTCAAAATCCTCCGAAAGCTGCTGACTGGACGTTGCAACCTGTTTGGCTGCTAAGGAGCTTTGCTCCGAGCTTGCAAGAAGCTCTTCTGAGCTTGCCGAAAGCGTTAGCGCATTATCTGAAATTTGGATAACCAAGCCGCGCAAGCTATCTGTCATGACATTAAAGGAATTGGTTAATTTACCAACTTCATCGTCAAAAGGATAATCCCCTTTAACAGCAAGATCCCCACCGGCTGCTTTTTCCATGTTTTCTTGGAGCTTACGAATCGGCGTAGAAATGATCATGTTAAGTGCCAATGCACCCAGCGTCATCACAACAATGGCGATAATGATCGTCAGAATGATGACCGCGTGTGAAATCTTCGAGTCGGAAGTACTCGACTTCTGGAATTGCTCCGCCGCAGACTCCTTGAGTCCAACAAGCTTGTCTAAGGCTTCTACTGTTTTATCACTTTGAGGGGACACTTCATTGTTGTATACCTGATAAGCAACTTGGTTATTTTGCGTCGCTTGATCAATCGTTTTTACAACGAGTTCATGATATTTAGAATTCAGCTCCTCGAAGCTTTTGAAAGCGCCAGCCTCTTCCTCATTCAGCGCAATCCCCGCAATTTTCGTCACTAACTCTTTATTAGTAGCCAAGTTCTCATCTAGCTTAGCTTTGAGCTTAGTCTTATATTTCACATCCGTGGACAGCATCATTTCAAGCAAATGGGATTCGGTTTCATTTAAATTTGTATTTAATTGATTAATCCATTTGACAGATAGCAGACTTTCCTCGTACATTCTAGTAGAATTACTAGACATCTTGTCCATATAATAATAACCAGTGATACCTACAATTAATAAAAATAAGATGGCTATCGCATTCATGAACAGCAGTTTAAATCGCAGTTTAAGATTACGAAGGAGCGACAGGTTGACATTTGGCTTTGCGGTACTACGCATGCTGCTCAATTTTGATGTGAATTTCAAAGTTACCCATTCTCCCCCCGAGTGTAAATCACAAAACAGATTATCTTATGTAACAAAACCTAACACAAGTGTTGGTTAATTTACCTATGGTTTATTTTACAAAAAAAGTGCCCCTGATGTAAAGAAAAATTCATCTAAAACCTCACTACAGCAATGATTTTCACCTACCAAATATAACCACATCAACGAAAAGATAAGGGGCAAATATCCATGGCGTCAATCGGAATTATCGTGAACCCGCTTTCAGGCAATGGCAGGGGAGCTAACATCTGGGGAGAAATTCAAACTTACCTTCAAGCGAAACAAATCTCTTATCTAGCAAAATTAACGACGCAAGCCGGTGAAGCGACACAGCATGCCATAACATTAATTCAGGAACATCACGTACAGCGCATTATTGTGATTGGCGGCGATGGTACTGTTCATGAGGCGGCAGGCGGCATTTGGCAGTCTCAGAACAGCACAACAACCTGCTCCATTGCAGTTATTCCAGCCGGCACAGGCAATGATTTTGCCAAAGCCTATGGCATACCCAATCAACCGCTAGAAGCGCTGCAAATCGCCTTGAATGCTGCTAGCACAGTACAAATTGACCTGCTGCTGCATACCACTCATAACCAAGTGGCTGTGAATAGCATCGGTGCAGGCTTTGATGGCATGGTCGCCAAACTGACGAACGAAGCCAGCTACAAGAAACTTCTTAACAGTCTTGGCCTAGGAAGACTCTCTTATTTCATTTCGATACTTCGGGTATTCGCAACCTATCAACCTTCCACTGCGTGGATCGATGTAGACGGCAATGTAAGCGAACTGCCCAACATGTGGCTGGCAGCCGTCGCCAACATCCCATTTTACGGCGGTGCGATTCAAATTTGCCCGACAGCAAGTCCAACAGACGGCATGGCAGATGTCGTAGTCATTCAAAGTAAAGGCCGCATTCGCCTCCTGCCAGTTCTGTTCACCGTGTATCAAGGGAAGCACACCCAGCATCCGGCCGTATCCTTTTATAAAGGAACATCCATTTCCATTCGGACAGAGAAACCATTGCTTGTCCAAGCAGACGGGGAGTTTGCTGGCTCCACGCCTCTACAAATCGAACTCATTCCTGGGGCTATTTCCGTCATACGTTCAAAACCCACAGCTTAAGCTGTGGGTTTACCCTCATCTTCATCTCTATTCACGACATCACTCTTCAAAGCCCATTGTTTCAAGGTCACATAGTCAATCTTCCCGCTACCAAGCAGCGGCAGTTTCTCGATATACCGCAGCTCAGATGGCATATAAATACCGGGCTGCCCCTCTTGCCTCATCGACTCGCGAAGCGCCTCCAGCGGACTCGCCTTACTCGTATGAAACATAATGATTCGCTCGCCCTTGCGACGATCTGGCACATGAACCGCAGCGCATACCGCAGGTGCTTCCAAGATCTTTGATACGAGTGCTTCCACCATGAGCAACGATACTTTTTCCCCGCCTATTTTAGCAAAAGACTGCAAACGCGCTTGAATGAACAAGTACCCTTGATCATCCAACGTAACAATATCCCCCGTGCTATACCACTCAGCAGCAGGTACGAACCCTTTACTATGAATCAAATACCCTTTCATCACATTAGGACCTCTAACGAGCAAATGTCCACCCGTCGCAATGCCTTCGACTTCTTCCACAATCGCTTCGATCCCAGGGAGCAATTTACCGACAGAGCCTTTCTTTCCATGCATCGGTGTGTTCAAAGAAATAACAGGCGTCGTCTCCGTCGTACCATAGCCCTCCAAAATACGAATCCCGAATTTATCCTGCCATGTTTGGCGAACTTCTTCCTTCAACCGTTCAGCACCCGCAACCACATAGCGCAACGAATGGGCAAAATCATAAGGATGTGCCGTTCTCGCATAAGCCCCTAGAAACGTTGATGTACCAAATAAAATCGTAATATTCCGATCATAGACCAGCTCTGGAATGACCTTATAATGCAGAGGATTGGGATATAACACCAGCTTTATTCCGGAGAGAATCGGGAGCATCGTGCCTGCCGTCAACCCGAACGAATGAAACATTGGCATACTGCCTAAGACAATATCCGAACTATTAAAAGCAATAACAAGCTTCGCCTGTTGTATATTCGCGACCACATTGCGGTGTGTCAGTACGACACCCTTCGGTTTACTTTCACTGCCTGAGGTGTACAGTACAATCTCATTCAGACCAGAACCCACTGGCCCTCTTTTCCTGAGCAAAAAGTGAAACAAACCCGCCAACTTCTCTTTCATCGTTAGCAATTCTTTCAAATCTTCGAGATAAATGACCGTGAAAGAGTCGCTAGCACTATGGATAAAATCCGATAACCCCGCCTTCTCGACAAACACCTTAGACGTCAAAATTGTCATCACTTCAGCGGTTTCACACGCGTCCAGCATCGCCTGCCTGCCGGCAGAGTAATTCAATACCGCTGGCGTAATCCCTAAACGATAGAGCGAAAATAACGTCACCACATGCCCCGCGGCATTCGGTAATAGTAGAGCTACGCGCTTTTGCCCTATAAGCAGCGACTCCAGCCTAAAAGCCAGCGTATAACTAGCCAGCAGCAGCTTCCGATACGTTAATGCGGAATTGCTCAGGACGTCTTCAACAATGACGGTTTTTGTTCCGTGCCTCCGCGTCGCCGTCAGAAGCTCGTTAAATAAGTTAACCTCAGGCTCCAGCCTGCTCTCGAGCAAGTGCAGCAGCAGCTTATTGCGAATAGCTTCCGTTGCCTGCTCTTTTTGAATTTTCTTTGTCAGCCTCTCATCTCCAGCGGGTACTTGAAAGGCATCGCCAAAGGTGATCTCTACCTTCGGAAACCATCTTTGCTTTATCTTCCCGCGTAGATACGACAGCTTCGAATACTCCAAACCATGGATGCTGATCGGCACGATGCGAGCCTGAGTTCGCAGGGCAATGTATCCGATGCCTCCGTATATTTTCATCATACCACCAGTCGTGGTGATGCGCCCTTCCGGAAAAATAACCAGCGGTATTCCACTTTGTATCGTTTTCAACATGGTGCGAACTGCGTAGGGATTCGCTGTATCTACGGTGATATGCGCCCTGAAAATCAGTATCCACGCAAATCGTTTCGCGATGTTCGTATTCACAACAAATGCCACATCTTGAGGTAAAATCAAAGCGAGCACCACCGCATCCAACAAGGATACGTGATTCGGGATCAGTACCGTTTTTCCTGTCAAAACGAGATTCTCCATGCCTGTCACTTTCAGCTTAAAAGCGAACATCACAAACAGACGCAAGCACGGAAGCAAAACCCTTACTAGCGTAACGAACATCCATTTGATCATGGGAATTCCCCCTATTGTTATTTCTCGCGCGTCTGTCAATAGTTCATTGTATGCACGCAAAAGAAATAAGACCTCGGCATGTGTATGCTTCGGTCCAATTATTATTAGTTATGTATTGAGAAATGCCTTCAACCTGCCTGGAAAATCAGTAATAATGCCCGTGACACCTGCGGTGATCATCCTTTGATAATCGGCTACCGCATTCACTGTGTATGGAAAGACGGCCAACCCATCTGCCGCAGCCAGAGTCATATCTGCTTGCTCAATGGAATGATGATGCGGATGCAACGAGAAAACCTCAACCTCGAGCAGCTTCGCATAGGCCGCATGGTTAATGAGATTCGCTGCATACAGTAAGCCAACTTTTAGCCTAGGTTCTGCTCGCTTTAAGCGCTGAATCACTTTATGGTCAAAAGAAGAAACAACGACGTCCTCATAGCGGTCATCAGTCTCTCGCAAAAAAGCCAGCAGCGCCTTCTCCGTGCGCCCCTCATAAGCATGCTTCACTTCCACATTAATAATTGTGCCGCGCGGTACTAAATCAAACACTTCACTGAGGAGCGGTATGCGTTCCCCTGTGAACTTTGCAGAGAACCAAGCTCCTGCGTCCAGCTTCTGGATATCTTCCCATAGCTGCGTACAAATGAGTCCAGATCCATTCGTTGTTCGATCTAAGGTTTCGTCATGGCAGACGACGATTTCGTCATCCTTCGTCATATGAATATCCAGTTCAATAGCCTGTGCGCCTTGTTCTAATGCCAATGCAAATGAAGCTAACGTATTCTCAGGCGCTTCCCCAGCTGCGCCGCGATGACCGATGATAATCGGTTTACCTGTATCCATATTCAACGCTCCCAACGTTATAGCTTGTCTTTCTCCCCAAATTATATAGGCAGCCAATTCAGAGCGTCAATTCAAGTTTTCGTAAACAAAAGAGTCCCGTAGAGCGGCTTTGCAGCCATGCTCTCGGGACTTTTATCTAAAGGTAGTAGCAACCGTATGAATTACTTATTTGCCTAATTGGTGAATCGGGTGTCCAAGCGCACCTTCAGCGGCATCCATGATCATTTCAGTCAATGTTGGATGAGCGTGGATCGTTAGTGCGATGTCCTCCAGATTAGCGCCCATCTCAACCGCAAGCGCAAGCTCACCGATTAAGTTAGAAGCTTCTGGACCGACGATTTGACCACCAAGCAATTGACCTGTTTCTTTGTCGCCGACAAGCTTCACGAAGCCTTGAGCAGCATTCAAAGAGTTTGCGCGACCGTTAGCTGCGTAAGGGAATTTACCAATGGTAACATTGATTCCTTTCGCTTTTGCTTCCGTTTCGCTTAGACCAACGCCAGCGATCTCCGGATCAGAGAACACAACAGCAGGCATTGCTTTATAATCAACGATGCTTGTGTGACCAGCAATCGCTTCAGCTGCCACTTTTGCTTCATAAGAAGCTTTGTGTGCCAATGACATACCTGGAACCACATCGCCGATTGCGAAAATGTGAGGAATGCTTGTGCGACCTTGGTTATCAACTTCGATCAGACCGCGATCCGTCATTTTCAAACCAATCAGATCCAAGCCAAGCTCGCCATCTGTATTCGGACGACGACCTACAGTTACAAGTACGTAATCTGCAGTAACTTGTTTTTCTTCACCTTTTACAGTGAATGTAACCGTTACATCGTTGTCTGTTTTTGTACAGGATTGCGCCAACGCTTCAGTGTGAACTTCAACGCCAACTTTCTCCAAATTCTTTGCAACCAGCTTCGTCAATTCTTTCTCGAAGCCTGGAAGCACGTGATCGGAGCCTTCCAATACAGTCACTTTCGTACCGAATTTCGCGTACGTTTGACCAAGCTCGATTCCGATGTAGCCACCGCCGATAACGACCATGCTTTTCGGAATTTCAGGCAAGTTCAACGCTTCTGTCGAAGAGATGATTCTTCCGCCGTAAGGGAAAGCTTTCAACTCGATCGGACGGGAGCCCGTTGCGATAATACAGTTTTTGAAACGGTAACGCGGCGCTTCTGCATCATTGAACACACGTGCTTCGTGCTCATTGATAAACATCGCTTCACCTTGGAACGTTTGGATCTTGTTGCCTTTAAGCAAGCTGCTTACGCCGCCTGTTTGTTTGGCTACAATGCTGTTTTTCCAAGCTTGTACCTTCGCAAAGTCCACTTTCACGTTCTCTACGGAGATCCCGATGCTGTCCGCATGCTGAGCGTGCTCATACGTATGCGCTGCAGAGATCAAAGCTTTGGAAGGGATACAGCCGCGGTTCAAACATACGCCGCCCCATGCGTCTTTATCAACAATAAGAACGCTTTGGCCTAATTGAGCAGCCCGAATGGCGGCTACGTAACCGCCAGGGCCTGCACCGATGACCAACAAATCAATATCTAAAGAAGCATCTCCTACTACCATGCTGTTACACCTCCAAGACGAGAAGCTCTGGATCAGCCAGAAGCTGTTTGATGTAGTTCAAGAAGCTTTGTGCTGTCGCCCCATCAACGATACGGTGATCAAAGCTTAAGGAAAGCGCCATGACGTGTGCAGGAACGATTTGACCGTTCTTCACAACTGGCTTCTCAGTGATACGGCCTGCACCTAGGATCGCAACTTCAGGGAAGTTGATAACCGGTGTGAAGAACATACCGCCAACGGAACCAATGTTCGTGATGGAGATTGTGCTGCCTTTCAACTCATTCGCCGCCAATTTACCGTCGCGTCCGCGAACAGCCAAATCTTTGATCGAAGAAGCGATCGACCAGATGTTTTTACGGTCAGCATCATGGATAACAGGAACGAGCAATCCGTTGTCTGTATCTGTAGCGATCCCGATGTTGTAGTACTTTTTGTAGACGATTTCTTGCTTCTCTTCGTCGATCATGGCGTTCATGACCGGGAATTGACGACAAGCTGCTACCAATGCTTTCACGATGAAAGGAAGGTACGTCAGTTTCACGCCTTTTTTCTCTGCGAGCGGCTTCGTACGCTCGCGAAGAGCGACAAGTGCCGACACGTCGATCTCATCCATCAATGTCACGTGCGGAGCCGTGTAGACGGATTTAACCATTGCGTTCGCGATGATTTTACGGATACCTTTGAATGGTATACGTTCTTCGACGCGATCGCCTGTTGCAACTACTTGCGCTGCTGCTGCAGGTGCTGCTGATTCAGATGCTGCTGGAGCAGCTGCATCTGTCACTGCTGGAGCTGCGGCAACGCCAGCTCCTGTGAAGCCCAACACGTCCTCGCGTGTAACGCGGCCGTGCTTCCCTGTAGGCGTCACCTCTGCGAGTATGATGCCTTTTTCTCTTGCAAGCTTGCGCACGCTAGGCGTCGCAAGCACTTCACGGCCCGCGCTACCCGTTGGCGCGGCAGGTACTGCTGCAGCGACCGCAGGCGCTGCTGCCGGTGCTGCTACTGCTGCAGGAGCTGCAGCAGCAGGTGGTGTTGCCACAGCCACGGCTGGAGCCGCGTGGCTGGATCCGTGATGCATCGAAGCAGCAGGCATCTCGCCTGTGACTTCAATCGTCATCACGAGCTCACCGATCGTGCAGACTTGTCCATCTTTTACGGCAACGCTGACGATCTTGCCTTCTACCGGACAAGGAACTTCAACGACTGCTTTATCATTTTGTACTTCCATAAGAATCGTTTCGTCAGTTACGGTATCACCCGCTTTAACTAACATTTTCACGATCTCGCCTTCATGTATGCCTTCACCAAGCTCTGGGAACTTGTATTCAAACAATGCCACGTGTACGACCTCCTGTTACCTTCGACTGGGTGAATTAAAATTCAAGAACTTTCTTAATGCCGGCAATAACACTTGCTGGACTTGGCAACCAAGCATCTTCGATTTGAGCAAAAGGATAAACGGTATCTGGTGGAGCAACACGCAGAACCGGAGCTTCCAGGTGAAGAATCGCTTTTTCGTTAATTTGAGCAATAACCTCTGCTGCTACACCAGATGTTTTTTGCGCTTCTTGAACGATAATCGCGCGATTTGTTTTCTTAATGGAAGTTACAATCGTATCGATATCTAGTGGAAGAAGAGTACGAAGGTCGATAACTTCGACTTTCACGCCATCTGTTTTTTCAATCTCTTCAGCAGCTTTCATGGACGTGTGAACCATAGCGCCGTAAGTAATGATCGTTACATCGGATCCTTCTTTTACCACGTTCGCTTTACCTAGTTCTACAGTGTACTCACCTTCTGGTACTTCGCCGCGGAATGCACGGTATAAGTTCAAATGCTCCATGAAGAAAACTGGGTCATTATCGCGAATAGCTGCAATTAGAAGCCCTTTTGCATCGTAAGGGTTGGAAGGAACGACAACTTTAATCCCTGGCGTTTGAACTAGCAAGCCTTCAAGCGCATCCGTGTGAAGCTCAGCTGCTTTAACGCCGCCGCCGAAAGGTGTACGGAATACGATTGGGGAGTTGTAACGTCCGCCGGAACGGTAACGCATACGAGCTGCTTGCACGCAAATTTGGTCAAGCGCTTCGTAAATAAAACCAACGAATTGGATCTCAGCGATTGGGCGGAAGCCTTGTACACCAAGACCTACAGCAAGTCCACCGATTGCGGACTCAGCTAGCGGCGTATCGAATACACGCTCTTCGCCGAACTCTTTTTGCAAACCTTCTGTCGCACGGAACACGCCACCAACATTACCAACGTCTTCGCCGAACAAAATAACATTAGGATCTCTTTCTAATTCTACGCGCATCGCGTCTTTTATCGCTTGAATCATTGTCATTTGTGCCATGACTACTCTGTGCCTCCTAAAGTTAAAACTTGTTTCGTGCCTAAGTGGAACAATTACGCTCTATTTATACTCTGCTTTTTGTTCTTCCAAATGTGAAGGAGTTACTTCGAACATGGAGTCGATCAAACCAGCGACTGTCATTTTCTCAGTTTCTTCTGCTTTTTTGATGTGCTCAGCAACAGTAGCTTTCGCTTCTTCTTTCACTGCCGCTTCTTCTTCTTCGCTCCAAAGGCCTTTTTTCGTCAAGAACAAACGCATACGTGTAAGCGGATCTCTTGGCTCCCAACCAGCCTCTTCGTCTTTCGTACGGTATTTCGTTGTGTCATCCGCCAAGGAATGCGGACGGAAACGGTATGTCAACGCTTCGATCAACGTAGCCCCTTCGCCTCTGCGACCTCTTTCAGCAGCTTCAGTAACCGCTTGAACAACCGCTAGAACGTCCATACCGTCTACTTGCACGCCTTTGATACCTGCAGCAACGGATTTATGTGCAACAGAAAGTGCTCCTGTTTGTTTCGCATAAGGGGTAGTGATCGCATAACCATTGTTTTGTACAAAATAAATGACAGGCAGCTTAAATGCTCCTGCAAAGTTCAAACCTTCGTAGAAATCACCTTCGGAGCTTCCGCCGTCACCTGTGTAAGTAATCGCTACACGCGGTTGGTTGCGCTTTTTGAACGCCATAGCTACGCCAGTTGCGTGAAGGATTTGTGCGCCGATAATGATTTGCGGCATAAGTACGTGAACATCTTGCGGAATTTGTCCGCCATGTTGATGACCACGGGAATATAAAAATGCTTGATATAGTGGAAGACCATGCCATACCAATTGCGGCATATCGCGGTAACCTGGGCAAATGAAATCGTCTTTATTCAAGGCAAACTCGCTACCGATCATGGATGCTTCTTGACCAGAAACTGGAGCGTAGAAACCAAGACGGCCTTGACGACCTAGATTTACTGCTCTTTCATCCCATACACGTGTGAATACCATTCTTCTCATTAATTCTTTTAATTGTTCATCGCTAAGCTTCGGCATTTTATCGGGATTAACGACCGTGCCGTCTGGAGCAAGAACCTGCAATGGCTCAACCTTTTCTGTGGTCACTTCATAATTTGCTTGGCTGACAAGTGGCTTACTCATACCATTTCACCTCTTATATGATTTTGGTGCCTACTATCTGGACTTCTGTTATAGTATTATTATAGTCCTGTTTTGGTGAATTGTACACCAGCAATGACGGGGTATCTCACCTTTTTTACTGCTAGTGAATAGTACAGTTTAACAAAATATATAATACAGTTTAAAGGGAAACAACAACTGCTATAATACACCTACCCCCATTGTGAAGGAGAACCACGATGTCAGATGACTCTCGTTTGTATAAGCGCACTATTGTAAAAGATGAAATAACCTCGAGCCTGCTCGGAGAAAATCGCCCCCTGCGGATCTTTCTCCCCCCTGGCTACAACGAGCTGCTCTCCTATCCGGTTATTTACTGTCAGGACGGTGAACAATTCTTTAATTTCGGTCGAATTGCTACAACCCTGACCCGGTTAATCCTAGATGAGGATCTGGAGCCTGCCATCGTTGTAGGCGTCGATGTGAATATTACGAATCGCACCTCTGAATATGCACCTGAAGGGGAGCGTCACGATGCCTACTGTCAATTCTTTGCTGAGGAGCTGCTCCCTTATGTAGAAAGCCGATATCCCGTCCGCACAGAGCGAACAGAACGCATTCTCGCTGGCGATTCACTTGGAGGCACAGTTTCCTTGCATCTCGCCTTAGATTATCCTAGCCTTTTTTGCCGAGTTATATCCTTGTCAGGCGCATTTTTCGACATTACGCGCGAAAGAATCAAGCAAGAAGACGACATGTCCTGGCTGGAGATGTATATGCTGATTGGAACAGATGAAACAGATGTTACAACAGAGCGCGGCACCTTCGATTTTGTCCGAGAAAACAGGCTGACTCACGAGTTTTTAAAAGAAAAAAATGCCGCGCTTCTCTATCTCGAGAAACCCGGCAAGCATATATGGGGCTTTTGGCAGGTTGAACTGCCAGCCGCTTTGCATTATTTTTTAGGATGAAATGGCATAGCGTTCTTTCATTAGAGCGATCATATCATGCACCTGGGATTCGGTGGGATATTGGGCGATGTCCTCAGCTTGGCTAAGCTGAATCCCAGCGGTGCCCATCACCTGCCGCAATTGTTCTACAAATTGCTCCGCCGTTATCGGGATGTGTAAGCACTCCGCCAAGCTCGACATGCTTTCCTGCACGACAATGGGATAATCATGTTTCGTTGCGGACACAGCGGCTCTCTCGTAAAAACCTCTGGCTAATGCAGCCTTCTCTTCGCCGCGACCCTCTACGATCACAAAAGCTTGAACAGAAATAGCCAGCTGTTGTCTGCGCTGCGCAATTCCGCAAAATTTACGGCCGTTAATGCTCAAATCGAATTCGCCTGGGCAAAAGGAACCGATAATCTCCCCTTGATCAATCCGATCCGTAATAGCAGCCATAACATGTCTGATCAGTTCCACCATGAGCTCAAAATCCTTGCGATGCTCCATATCTCCTGCTTCCTTAGGAAGGAGCAAGGACATATTTACGACTCCCGCATCTAAGGGAACTGCAGCGCCTCCAGAGTTACGGACAGCTGTATCATAACCTTGACTCCGCAGCCATGCATCTGCTTGTGCTGCGTTAGGGAGTCTGCTATCTCTTAGCCCCATAACGAACGCGCGCGGGTGCCGCCAAATATGTAAGATCGGAGGTGTACCATGTCCTATCGCTCGGCATAAGAGCTCTTCTAAGGCAAAAGCATGTAAAATCGGTTTAGGTTCTGTATCTTTGGAACGATCTAAAATCCGTAAGGATAAGGGCAAATGGGACGCCATAAGTGAGTTCTCCTGAATATAGTATGTGTCAACAGCATGGACAGGCTAATTAACCTAACCTCCATAATACCTGTTATTTGCTGTTTGACAACCCTTGGCTCGCCAAAATGTCCATAATCCCTTTAAATAAGGGGATCGCTTTATTGCTTTCAGTCGGATCTGTATTCTTAATTACAACGGAAACAGCGTACTGCGGCTTTTCTACGGGACCATAGCCAATAAACCATTGATTCACTTTCTCTTGGTTCCCATTCTGAATTTGTGCTGTTCCTGACTTGCCCGCCAGCTTCCACTTGGCGCTTTGCAAGCCTTGACCTGTCCCTTCCGTGACGACCTCCCTCATCCAACTAAGGAGCGTCCGACTCGTTGCTGCTGATATTTTGCCATCGTCCGAAGTTAACGCTTTAACGGGAAATGACTCCATCTCACGTCCCGTTTGATAGCGGATCTCTTGAACAACGCGTGGCTCGAAGCCCTTCCCGTCGTGAAGCAAAGTCACAATCATATTCGAAGCCTGCAATGGGGTCATTCTGACATCTCTTTGTCCAATCGCCGTTTGCATGAGCACACCTTCATCATCCTCAGGCGTATGGGAGGCAAAGAGCTGGCCAGTTTCCTCGGAATCAAATTGTTCAAATACAGACCGTGTATCGGTTTTCCCTGTCCACCCTACTTCGTTCAGCACGCCTAGCTTATTCGCGTATTTCTCTAACTGAGCGGCCGTCAAACGCTGCATGACGCCCGCAAACACAATATTGCACGATTGCGCAAACCCTTCTTCCAACGTTAACGGTCCATGCCCATCCTTCCGCCAGCACGTAAACCCATATTTGCCAAGCGCCCCTTCACAATCAAAGGTTTCTGTTGGCGTAACGACCTTCTCATCCAATGCTGCCGCAGCAACAATCGTTTTGAAAATCGAACCTGGCGCCGTCGCTTTGAGGGCATAATTGCTCCAATTGTTGCTGGCCAAATCCACTTGCAGCGGATTATAGTTGGGCCTGCTGGCCATCGCAAGCACATCGCCATCAGACGCCTCTTGGACAACGGCAGCCCCCTCGCGAATATTCAGCTTATCCATTAAAGCTTCGATTTGCTGCTGCACGCGGCTATCCAAAGTCGTGATTAACTTCACAGGATAAAACGAGTTGTCTGGCGCAATCATCCGTGCATCCAAGCCTGCCAGCGGCCTTTTTCCTGCATCTGTGAAGTATGAAATCGAGGTTTCACCTACACCGCGAAGCCAAGTGTCGAACGACTTCTCAAGGCCAGCTCCTCCGATTTTCGACGTGAGTGCTACTCTGCCTTTTTCCAAATCCGAGCTGTATATTTGCATGACCCGATCCGGATTCTGACCGATAAAACCGATCAACTGCCGCGCCGTCATCCCCGTTGGATAGCGGTCCTCTATTTCTACAACCTTCACATTCGGTAAGTTTAAGCTATCAATTCCATACACTTGCTGCTCGCTCAGAGCGAGCGCCTTTCCCCCGTCTTGTGTCCCCCACACCCCCGGCTCTTTCAAATTACGAGCAAAGGAAACCCAGCTTTCTTTACTAGTCTGCAAAATACGTGCTAATTGCGTTACTTCCTGCCCATTCATCGCATATTCGCTATTGATGGGAAAAGCGACTAAAGCTTTGACGATCTTCCCCGTCAATAGTTGATTATTCCGATCTAAAATCTCGCCTCTACCGCTTTCTAAGACAAGTGCACGTTGGCGTTGAATCACAGAATTTTTCACCAGATTGATGCCTCGGGAAGAGTAGCTTTCTGTTGCAGCGATTTGGATCCAGAATAGCTTGCCAAAAATACCTAAAAATAAGAGCAAAATCAAAAAAAGCATCAAAACCATACGCCTTTTTTCATTCGTTGATAATTGATTCTCATTCATTGTGCGATCCCCTTTTACGATCCAACATCTCTCTTTGCTTTCAGTATCGGCATTCTATCATCACGTCAAACCGCTGCAGCTACGCGAAAACATAAAAAAAATCCACCCTCCAATTGGAGAGTGGATGTCTGTTTTATATTTTATACTTCGAATTTGGATAATGTATCTGTCAGTGACTTCGACAGTAGGTCCAGCTTGTCCGACAATTTCACTAAACCATCGCTAATGCTCAGTTGTTCAGAGCTCAAGGAAGCAACTTCTTCGGAAGTAGCAAGTGATTCTTCAGCAACTGCACTGACATTTGTCATAGCATCAGACAGCACGACTTGTGATTGTTCAAGCGTAGAAATGGAATCGCTGACAGTGCTCAATTGAACAATGAAGCCACCCATGTGATTCGTTACTTGCTTGAAAATCGTATCTGCTTCTTTAACTGCCGAAATTTGCTCTTGGAAAATTGGCGTTGCTGTCGAAAGCACCTTCACCGTTTCATCGATTTCCCGTTGAATCGTTTCTGTAATTTGACCTACAACGTCAATGGATTGCTTCGATTGATCCGCCAGCTTACGAATTTCATCCGCTACGACCATGAAGCCTTTGCCGGCTGCGCCTGCACGTGCTGCTTCAATCGTCGCATTCAAGGAAAGAATGTTCGTTTGCTTCGTCATGTTATTCAACACGTCCAAAATTTTACGGATCGAACGTGTACTCTCTTTAAGACGATCTACTTTATCAACCATGGAACGGATCATTTCTTCCGTCAGGTTCGTCTTCGAGATGAGCTCAGACATATATTTCGTACCAAGCTCACTGGAGGTTTGTACGTCAGCTGCCGCAGTTCCCATCTCCAAGTTCGCTTCGATTACTTGTTTCATTTGAATGCCGATATGGTGAGTTAACTCGTTACCCTTCTCGGATTCAGTCGCCAAACCGCCTGCTCCATTGGAAATCTCATCCGTTGCAACCGCGATTTCTCTTGCTGCAGTAGCGGTCACTTTGGAGGAGTTCGTCAATTCTTGCGCAGTCTCAAACACCGCTTGTGCAGACGTGCTCGTTTGCTGTACCAGTGTTGTAATCTGCTGCATCATCACGTCAAAGCTGGCTCCCAACTGTCCAATTTCATCTTGTGACTTGTAATTGGCACGAACCGTAAGCTTACCTTTGGCACCTTGCTGCATCAGGTTGCGCAGATTAATGAGCGGGCTTCCGATCATTCTAGCTACGACAATACCAATGATGATCGCTGCAAGGGCTGCAAACAATGCGATTAAGATCGTGTAGTTGAAAATCTTCTTCGCGTCTTTGACAAGCGCACTGACAGGAATATCACCAACTAGATTCCATCCTGAAACCGTGGACTTGTAGAAAGCAACCAAGTGGTCGTCCTTCGAAATAAAGGAGCCATGCTCTTCCGCAATTTGTTCCTTCGTCAGTTGGACCGATGATTCTTTCCCAACCAGCGTCATATCTTTGACTGCAATGTTCTTATTAGCAGCGTTCGTAATGATGACATTACTATCATCACCGAGTGACATGCCGTTAAGTTCCTTCGTCAAAATATCAGTGCTAAGCTCTAGCACGAGAACAGCTGTCGAAGAGTTCGTTAACGTATTACGCATCAGACGGCTAATCGCAAACGTATTTGTGGAGGAGCTAGAGTAGCCCTTGGCTTGACTATCGAGCCATGTCACTTTCCCCGCATTCTCAACCGTATTTTTAAACCAATCCGTTGTTGCCGAATTTTCAATCAGTGGAGCGCCTCCAGAACCAGTTATCACGATCAATTTGCCATCAGGACGATACAAATGAAGCGTTTTAATTGATTTGTTGGAGAAGGTAACTACATTTAATTTCTCTGTTAATTGACGTGTAACATCAAGGGCTTCATAAGAGGATGGTTCCAATTTAGGAATCTTGTCCAGTAGCTCTTGCAACTCTTTGTTCAACATAATTTGTAGAGAAACATCGTCAAAGGTTTGATAAAGGAAGTCTAACTTCTGCCCTGCTTGCGTCACTGTCTGTAAGCTGGATTCGGATACCTTGTTCTTAATAACACTTTTGGAAACCGAATACGAAATCAGACCAACTGTAATAACGAAAAACAAAATACTGACAAAAAACATGAGAAACAGCTTCATACCTACTGATTTCACAGGATTTTCGAGCTTAATATTGCTCGCACCTTTGAAGGCATATGTACCGTTTGGTGAGGCTGACCCACCTGCTGTGTCAATATTTCGACCCCTTCGAACTTGACCAGCTGTTTGAACTACTTTGTTTACAATTTCGCGGAAACCTTGGAGTCTTTTTGTCATTTCGTTCACCACCATTAGATTCTAATTAACCTTCTCTACTTGCGTGCGAAATGAAAAGGTTTACATACTTTGTCGAATAAGAATTTCGACATTCATTTCCAATATCCTCTATAATCCGCTCCAAATGTTTAAAAAAAAAGAAGCTTTCTCCAATATAACCGACACTGGAGAAAGCTTCCATGGTACTATTTACCTGTTTTCTTACGCATCATATCCCACTTTTTGACAGGGTGCGCAGTTTTTAGTTGAATCAACTGTAACGGATGTCTAGCAGCGGTCAATTCTTGCCCCGCTTCATCTTCAATGGCCCCAACAATTTGCTTAAAATGTGTACCCTGCGGGCCAAAGAATTCAATTTCTTGACCAGGCTTGAAATGATTTCTTTGCTGGATCAGGGCTACGCCTGTCTCTTCGTTATATCCCATGACCAAGCCAACAAAGTCGAAACCGACAACCTTATCTTCCGGCTCGAAGATGTGATCCTCATGTCCTGGCGCTTCGTAAAAGAATCCATCATTCAAAGGACGATTCGCTGCTTTATGAATTTCATCCTGCCAGAGCGGATTGAGCTCGAAATGCTCGGGATCTTCAAAATAGGCATCAATTGCCTGACGATACGCATTTACGACTGTTGCAACATAATGGATACTCTTCATTCTGCCTTCGATTTTGAAGCTGTCTACACCTGATTCAATCATATCCGCAATGTGATCGATCATGCTTAAATCCTTGGAACCCATCGTAAAGGCATCATCATCCTCTGCGAACATCGGGAAATCCGTAGCCAATGGCGCATCCAGCGGCTGATCCTTCGCGAAGAGATCATACTTCCAACGACAAGATTGCGAGCAGCCGCCGCGGTTCGAATCGCGATCCGTGAAGTGATTTGACAAGACACAACGTCCGGAATACGAGCTGCACATCGCACCGTGAATAAATGCTTCAATTTCGACATGGACATGAGCCTTGATTTCATCAATCTCCTGCATGCTCACCTCACGTGCCAATACAACGCGCTCAATCCCCTGATCTTTCCAGAACTGAACGGTTTGCCAGTTCATCACCGACTGCTGCGTACTCACATGGACTTCCAACTCAGGGGCAACACGTCTGCATGTTTCCATGATGATTGGATCCGCCGCGATAATTGCTGAAATGCCAACCTCTTGCAGCCCGCTCAAATACTCTTCCAAGCCTTCGATATCTTCGTTATGCGCGTAAATATTCGTTGCCACGAATACTTTGGCTCCATATTGCTTCGCAAATTCTACGCCTTCACGCATCTCTTCTTTGGAGAAGTTGTCAGCGTTCGAACGCAAACCATATTTCTGACCGCCAATATAGACAGCATCTGCGCCATAATGGATCGCAAATTTTAGTTTCTCTAAATTACCTGCGGGAGCTAACAGCTCCGGCTTATCAAGTCTTACACGCTTACCTCTAGCTCGTGCTTCTACGGCTGTAGTCATCTAGGAGAGCACCTTCTTTCTTAATCAATAGACCTGTTCTTTATAGAAAAATCCGTAACTCAGCTCACGCTCAGGATCCTGCAGCGCGACGATCGCATCCAGCCACTCCTGCTGGAATTCATATCCCTCGGGATTCGCCACATAGGCATCAATGGCTGCGCGATAGCTTTTCACAACCGTTTCGTTATACTGTGAGGACTTGAGTAAGCCTTCAATTTTTAAGCTGTCAATGTTCCCATCGATAAGCTCCGGTAAATTTTCGAGCATACAGAAGTCTTCTGAGCTCATGATGTGTGTCCCATTGCGATCCTCATAGACAGGATATCGTTGATCGCGGCGTTCGTGCTCAATAAGGAATAGTCCCCGCTCCTTCGAGCGATCCTCTTCTGCCTCATTCCCTTGGTGTGCCATATAATTTTTGACCAGCTCGCGCTTGGAATGATAAATATTCGTAATCCCATGAACTTGTACTTCTACAGCAATGTCTGACTTCGCTTTAAAATCAAGCACCTGCTCCATGTTCAGCTCTCTCGCTAGCACAACACGCACTGCGCCTTGCTTTCCCCAATAATTCGCAGTTGCATAATTTGTAGAGGTCATCTCGGCATTCCAGTGCATCGGCAAGGGCTCAGCTAACTGACGAGCCGTCATGACGACAGCCGGATCTCCGAAAATAATGGCATCTACGCCATATGACTGCAAAGCAGCTAAGTACTCTTTTAAACCTTCAAGTGTCTGATTGTCCAAAATATTGTTGACCGCTACATACACTTTCGCATCATGCTCATGTGCCCAAGTGACCGCTTCCTCGATCTCGTTCAGCTTCACTTCGCCAGGCATACGAAGCCCATAGCGATCTTCCCCTATAATAACGGCGTCAGCTCCTGCAAGAATCATTTGTTTCAACTCCGCAATCGAACCGCAGCTAATGACTAATTCTGGTTTATTCACGTCATGCTTACCTACCTTCTGTTAGCTTCATTCGTACGCCCGCTTAATTCGCGGTCTTCTTACTATTGGCAATATTCTTTTTGTGCTCTTCAAACGTTTCCGCAAACAAATGTCCTTGGGTTCCATCCTTCTTGGTGACATAGAACACATACTTCGTTTCTTCCGGATAAATGGCCGCTTTAATGGATGCCAGACTTGGGCTTGCAATTGGACCAGGAGGCAACCCTGTATTCAAATACGTATTATATGGACTTTGAATTTGAAGATCCTTTTCTAATAAGCGATCCTTCGACTTATCAAATAAATACTGAACCGTCGCATCAATCTGAAGCGGCATGTTCATTTTCAAACGGTTCACAATGACACCTGAAACGAGTGCACGTTCCTCATTGACAACAACCTCCCGCTCAATGAGCGATGCGATCGTCAACATTTGATGAACAGTTAGATTACGTTCCTTTAGCTTGTCCTTCCAGTCCGCAGGCAGTGTTGCAAGCTTTTTGTCCAGCTGTTCTAAAGAACGTTCAACGAACTCTTTCTCCGTTGAGCCCTTCGTAAATTCATAGGTTTCCGGGAAGATATAACCTTCTAGTCGGTGCCTTAAGTTCTTGCTATCGGGAATCGTGGCTGTAGTCCCATTTTTGAAGCTAGATGGATCATCGACAAGCCCCAGGAACGTCTCTTTCTTCCAAGTGCTCTGTTCACTGACTTTAGCTGCGATTTGGTCGATGGTATAGCCTTCAGGAATCGTGATGCGCACCATTTCTTCTTTCACGACATCTCCCTTGTTGAGCTTATCGATCATCTCCACAAACGTCATGCCCGGCTTCATCGCATACACACCAGCTTGAAACTTCGATCCCTCTTTTTTCCATTTTAGATAATAGGTGAAAATCGATGAATTCTTAATGAGTCCTTTGGTTTTCAATTCCTCTGCGATCTGTATCGAGCTGGAACCTTGCGGAATCGATATCTTGACCTCCTGATCAGATGCTTCCACTGGCTGAAGTGCGCTGGCGATGAATAAGCCGACTCCGGCGGCCGTTCCTAGCGCTAACAGCACTAGAATGCTAATGACAAGCAAAACCCATTTCAGTGTACTTCGCTTCGGCTTCTGTGATTCTTCATGTTCATAGTCCATATTCACAACGCTTCAATTCCCCCTAAGAATGTCCATCGTCAAGCCTTTGGCACTAGCTTACCTTACTAGCATTAACCATATGCACAACAAAACCGAGCGGATGTACTCCGCTCGGTTTTCATTCTTCTCACAAGTCGTCCTGCTCAGAAAAAACCATCTCGTCGTAGAGCTCCGAAACCGTTTCCCACTCATCGTCATCGTCAATGGTAACTAGTTCGTATTCGCCGTCCTCATTCGAGATGACTCGGAAAACAGCTACCTCGTCTTCCTTCTTTAACGCATCGGATTGTAAAACGGCATACGTTTGGTTCTCATAAACGAATTCTTTCAGAAGATGATACACCGTCGACTCATTGGAGTCGTCAGACAACAGGATATCATCCCCGTAAGCATTGCGCAATACATCAGAAGGTGTTGTCAAACTCATGCTTCGTCTTCCTCATCGAACTCCGCCATTAAAGTGTTGAACGTTTCCTCAACGATATTCCATTCTTCTTCATCATCGATGGTGAAGAGCTTCAGGTCTTCGCCTTCTTCGTCTTCTTCATAACGGAAAGCATAGACTTCATCGGATTCTTCGTCAGCGCCATCTGTCGGGACAACCATCATATATTTCTTATCTGAACCGTCCACTTCGAATTTCATGATAACCTCGAACTCTTCTTCGTTGCCTTCATCGTCCGGGATGTAAATGATTTCTGGTTCTTCTTCACGCAATTCTTCTTTGGACACGTTCATTCACCTCTTCATATTGGCATCCATATACCCTTGCAAAATGAGCTGTGCGGCCATTTTATCAATGACCTGCTTCCGTTTCTTCCGGCTTACATCCGCTTCAAGAAGCGTCCGTGTTGCGGCTACGGTAGTTAGTCGCTCATCCCATAGGTGTACTGGTACACTAGTTTTTTCTTTTAATTCTTCTGAAAAAGCAATTGCAATCTCACCGCGGGGGCCAATCGTATTGTTCATATTCTTGGGCAACCCCACAACAACCTGCGATACGCCATATTCATTAATAATTTGTATAAGCCGATCTATATCTTCACCCGGCTTATTACGGCGAATCACTTCAAGACCTTGGGCCGTCCACCCGAGCTCATCGCTTAAGGCGACACCAATGGTCTTATCCCCATAATCCAAGCCCATCCATCTCATGCTGCTTCTCTTTTCTTCTATTTGTGTTGACCCAGATAAGCACGAACTAATTCTTCAATTAGTTCATCCCGTTCCCGTTTACGAATGAGGCTTCTCGCATTATTGTGACGCGGAATGTAGGCAGGATCTCCCGATAACAAGTAACCAACAATTTGGTTAATCGGGTTATACCCTTTTTCCTGAAGAGCATCATACACCGCCAGCAATACATCCTTCGGCGAAGTTTCGATCTCTTCCGCCTTCACATTGAACTTCATCGTTTTGTCCATGGAACTCATCAGGAGCACCCCACTTCCTTGTGACCTTTGTAAAATAATTGAAAAAAACTTACGTTATACATGTGATATATTCTCTATGGTTTTAAAAATTCCTGTCCCTTAGAAAAATAATTATGCAAATTGTGAAAGAAGACCCTCAACACTAGCTAAAGCTGCTTGCAATTTAGAAGCATCCTTACCGCCAGCCTGTGCCATATCAGGACGACCGCCACCGCTTCCGCCTACAGCTTGGGCAACTTCTTTAATAATTTTCCCTGCATGGAAGCCTTTCGCAACAAGATCAGGTGTTACAGCAGCAACTAGGTTCACTTTATCTTCTGCAGCAGCGCCAAGGACGATGACAGCCGAACCTAATTTCCCTTTCATCTCATCCACGATGTTGCGAAGAGAATCCATATCCGCTGCATTCACTTGAGCAGCTAGCACGGAAACACCTGCGGCTTGCTTCACTTGATCTGTGAGCGAACCTGCCTCAATACGACCAAGCTTACCACGAAGCGATTCATTCTCACGAGCCAATTCTTTCAATTGCTGCAATGTAGCATCAACGCGCTTAGGAACGTCATTGATGTTCGATTTCAGCATGCCAGCAGCTTCTTTCAGCAATTGCAATTGCCCGTCTAAATATTCGTAAGCGCTGCGTCCAGAAACAGCTTCAATCCGACGCACACCGGAGCCAATCCCCGACTCACTTACAATTTTGAACAATCCAATTTGTCCCGTATTTTGAACGTGACAGCCTCCGCATAGCTCTAGGGAGTAGTCGCCTACTTGTACAACGCGTACGATATCGCCGTACTTCTCGCCGAACAAAGCCATAGCGCCCATTGCTTTCGCGTCTGCGATTGCTTTGAGAGAAATATCCACGTTCGTGCTATTCCAAATTTGTTGATTGACACGCTGTTCCACATCTTGCAGCTCTTCACTAGTGATACTGCCGAAATGGGAGAAGTCAAAACGCAAGCGATCTGGCTCTACCAAAGATCCTGCTTGATTGACGTGCGAGCCTAATACTTCCTTTAACGCTTTGTGCAGCAAATGTGTTGCAGTGTGGTTCTTAATAATATCCGTCCGAGGTGCAGAAGCAACAACCGCTTCTACAGCGTCGCCTTTACGGAGTACGCCAGACTCCACGATCACTTTGTGCACATGCTGGCCGTGCGGCGCTTTCATCACGTCTACAACCTGCAAAGTCACTTGATCGTTACGGATCGTACCATGATCGCTAACTTGACCACCGCTTTCTGCATAGAAAGGCGTACGATCTAGCACGACCTGACAAGTCTCACCTACACCAACAAGCTCCACGAGCTCATTTTCATGAACAATCGCTTCGATATTAGCAGTAACTACCAACTCATTATATCCAACAAATTCGCTTTTAACCGTTAATTCAGACAGCGGGCCGCCTTGAACCTTCATACCGCCTTCTTTGTTGCTCGCTGCACGAGCACGATCACGCTGTTCTTGCATCGCAGCATCAAAGCCAGCACGATCAACAGTCAATCCCTTCTCTGACGCAAAATCCTCCGTCAAATCGAATGGGAAGCCATACGTGTCATAAAGCTTGAATGCATCCGGTCCGCTGATCTGATTCGTGCCTGCTTGTTGCGTTTTCTGAACCATCTCGCCAAGAATGATCAAACCGTCGCTCAACGTCTCATGGAAACGCTCCTCTTCGGTACGGATCACTTTCTCGATGAACTCACGCTTATCTACAACCTCCGGATAGTAAACACCCATGATCTCGCCAACAGTTGGTACTAGCTTGAATAAGAACGGTTTATCCAGACCAAGTACTTTCCCGTAACGAACTGCCCGACGCAGCAAACGGCGAATGATGTAGCCGCGACCTTCATTAGAAGGAAGAACGCCGTCACCAACAGAGAAAGCTACTGTACGGATATGGTCCGCGATAACTTTAAGCGCCACATCATGATCTTCATTGACGTGATAAGTAACACCAGTTAGCTCACAGGTTTTATCGATAATAGGTTTAAACAGGTCTGTATCAAAGTTGGAGTCTACATCTTGAAGAATGGAAGCAAAACGCTCCAACCCTGCGCCTGTATCAATGTTTTTGTTTGGAAGCGGTGTGTAGCTGCCATCTGAATTGTGGTTAAACTGTGTGAATACCAAGTTCCACACTTCCAGGAAGCGCTCATTCTCGCCGCCAGGCCAGCATTCTGGATCGGATAAGTCACCATATTTATCGCCGCGATCATAGAAAATCTCTGTACAAGGACCACATGGGCCTTCGCCGATATCCCAGAAGTTATCTTCTTTTAGCTTATAAATGCGTTCCTCAGGAATGCCGATTTGCTTATTCCAAATCTCAAAAGCTTCCTCATCATCTTCATGAACCGTCACAGAAATCCGATTCGGATCAAAGCCGATCCATTGCGGATCCGTCAAAAACTCCCAAGCCCAAGGAATAACTTCTTTCTTGAAATAATCACCAATGGAGAAGTTGCCCAGCATTTCAAAAAAGGTATGGTGACGACGCGTTTTACCTACGTTTTCGATATCATTAGTACGGATACATTTCTGAGCATTCGTAATACGCGGATTCTCAGGAATTTCACGACCATCTAGATAAGGCTTCAAAGGTGCAATCCCTGCGTTAATCCACAAAAGGGAAGGATCGTTATGTGGAACTAATGAGGAGCTCGGCTCAACCTTATGCCCTTTACTTGCGAAAAATTGCAACCATTTCGAACGAATTTCACTTGCTTTCATCTCTGTGAGCCTCCATATTTAGGATAAGTTTACAAAAAACAAAAAACGCCCCTGCATCTAACAGGGACGAATCATCGCGGTACCACCCTGGTTATTGCATTCGTGCTCTCTTTGCTGGTAGCATTGAGCGAATCCAATCTCCTTGTGCGGATTTGTAACGGGTCCAACCGGTGGAGTTCATCCACGCTCCGAAACGAGCTTTGGGCCATCCTAACACCGAAAGGTTCTTCCAGCCGATCCAAGCAGTTTACACTGCCAAGCGGAACCTTCTCTCTGACGATGGGCTATGGCTTACTAAGTTTCATCAACACTTTAATTCACATATAGATAAGGCAAATTATAACTTTATGGGAGTTGCCTGTCAATATGAGGGCATTATACACTAGCGTATAGATCATGGAGGTGCTTTACATGGACGTATCAACGCTTACTTTACTCGGACTCATCTTCCCAATCTTCATCTTGATCATTTATATTATGGCTAAGACACTGATTAAGAAACAAATACCAGACAGCCGTTACAATCCCTTCGACTACATCACAGGCCAAACCCGTGTAGAATTTCAGGAACAGAAGGAGCAAAAAGAAGAGGACGACAGTCAAGGCGACGATAAGGATAAGAATTCAAAATAATTAGAAGCTTGGCCATTGACAATGATTCTCAATAGAAGTATACTAAGCTTATTGATAATGATTTTCATTGTCAAACTCAAATTTTACAGCTTGTTATTTACTCACTTATTCCGTAGTCCATTTCATGGTTTACGTATGGGCCACAACCTTTCAACAACTCCTCAACCCTCGTGCAAAACCCCTTGTCCATGATCCCGCAAGTCATGGCTCAAGGGGTTTTGTGCGTCTTCTGCCTGTTTTCACTACTTCGCTAAGTTGTTGGCTTGTGAACGAAATGGATGAACACATGTTGAACGATGACTTTCATCACCGCAAAAAATGGAACAGCCAAGATCAATCCTACAACCCCTGCCACTTCTCCACCTACAAGCAAAGCAAAGATAATAAACAAGGGATGCATGTGCAGCGTCTTACCAACAACTTGAGGTGAAATCACATTCCCCTCCAGAATCTGCACAGTCAAATTCACCAATGCGACGAACAGTACCATTTTCAACGAGACGGTTGAAGCCATAATAATGGCAGGCGCTGCACCAAAAAAAGGTCCCATGTACGGGATGATATTGAAGATTGCAACCACACTAGCGAGCAGCAGCGGATACGGCATGCCAATCAGCCAATACCCGATGTAAGCAAACACTCCGATAATAAAGCACACGAGGAGCTGTCCACGAATATAGTTGCCGAGCGCCGTATCAATGTCCATCAGCAGGGACACGGTTTTTTTGCGATGTTTCACAGGCACGATGGCTAGCGCAGTTTTCTCGATAATCTGAAAATCCTTCAAAATATAGAAGGCAAGAAAGGGAACGATGAAGGCGATAAACAGCATATTAATCGTCGTTCCGATTTGATTCATATAATTCGCGACCGCCATGGAAATCTTCGACTCCAGCTTCCCGATCGAGTGATTAAATCCATTTCGAACACTGTCAGGCAAAAGTTGATTTTGATTAAAGCCGTCGACTAGGGATTGTGCGCGCATCGCCATTTGCGGCATATGCTCATTCAATTCAGCAGCTTGTTCCATAAACATCGGGGTCATATTCATGATAATAACCGTGACGGATGTGATAAACACGCTATAAATTAACAAGACGGCGATCGTTCTCGGCATTTTACGTTTATTCAAGATCGTGACAACTGGATTTAAGATATACGAAATGATGACCGCAATGAAAAATGGCATGACAATGGCCTTTAGAAAGGTGAAAAGGTGAATTAATATAGGTTTTATTAGCAGAAGCAAATTTAAACCGACTAAGATTAATAAGGCATAAATCAGTCCTATAAACCATTTATTATTTGCAAATCGTTCCATGCTGCCTCCACCTCTGTTAGTTGAATTCAAGCTTGCCGCTCATACAGTATGTGTACAACCTGCCCAAATTAACCCTTGGTTGGCATGGAAAGACAAAAAAACGTTAGAGCTCAAACGAATTCTCGCTCGAACGCTAACGCTTAAACATGTAACTTTAGTTCACGTGCTCGTGGATGTGAGAAACTTCTTCCTCAAAAAACAAATCATCCAGAGAACTTAACGTACCATCTTCCTCGACTTGATAAACGGACATTTTATCTCCGTTTACGCTGAGTTCGATAAAACAACCCCAGCAGTAAAATTGATGGGAACCGATCTTTCCAATATCTTTGGAATTACAGTTTGGACAACGCATCATGCTCACCCTATTCTTCTTTGGATACGAAGAGTTCTTCTACTTCCTGAGCGCAATGTCCAGGCACGATGATTGCATCATCCCCCATGGTTGCCGTGTCTGGCATGGGAAGCCACTTTCGCCCTTCTTTTAAATCAGAAATAAACCCTTCGGACAATTCATAACCTACTATTTGTTTTCCCCAATTCTGGTTTAAATAAACATCTTCTACCACGCCTAATTCGTCCCCACCCACTGTAATCACGGGGAGTCCCTTTATCTTGTCGCTTCCCTCAAGAAAAGCATGACACTCATTCTTCTGCCCAAATTCGCAAATGACGCTGTCGTTCGGTATGGTTATAGCATCTTCTCCGGCTGCGACGATTCCTTCCCATGATATGTATCGTAAGGATGAGAACCACGTCTTCGCCTCGAGCACGATGCCGCTTATGTTCCACGTTGGGTCAATCAATAAATCCTTTACTTCGCCTACCTGCTTACCCGACTCAACGGTTAACACGGGAAGTCCTATTAATTCATGCGCTCTACGCAAACGTACGCCTCCTAGAACCACCCAGTACTACTTATTACGCAACCGTTGGATAATAGTTGCAACTTTATGGGCAGCCGTTTCGATTTGTTCTTTAGAATTCCCCATTCCAAAGCTAAATCGCACCGCGGAGTTCGTAACATTTTCTGGAAGCTTCATGGCCTGAAGCACATGGGACACTTCCAGCGAGCCAGATGTGCATGCGGAGCCGCTTGCTGCAGCTACCTGATCTAAATCAAGATTCATCAAAAGCGTTTCTGTTGAGATCCCAGGGAAAGAGATGTTCAAAATGTGCGGAATACTGTGTTCCTTATTCCCATTCATAATAAATTGATCACAGCCCAATTGCTGCTCTAAGATGGAAATCATGTGTTCACGAAGCCTACTTGCCTGTGCGTAATTGCGTACTTGCAGCGGTACAATGATTTCAACTGCTTTGGCAAAGCCTGCAATGGCAGCTACATTCTCCGTTCCTGCTCGACGCTTGCGTTCTTGAGAACCACCATAAACATGGGGGAGCAATTTCGTATGCTTGGAAACATATAACGCTCCAACACCTTTAGGTCCATAGATCTTATGTGCGGAGAGACTCATCAGATCGACAGGGAGATCAGCAAGATTCAGAGGCAACTTACCTAAAGCTTGCACCGCATCGACATGAAAAGGAATGCCATTTTGTCTGGCGAGCCGGCCAACCTGCTCAATCGGCTGAATCGTGCCCACTTCATTATTCACATACATCATAGAGATAAGAGCTGTATCGGGACGAATAGCCGCTTCCACATCTTCTATTTGAATAAGTCCATCTGGACCTACTGGCAGGTATGTGACTTCAAATCCAAGGCTCTCTAAACGTTCACAGGGATGCAGGATCGCATGATGCTCAATCGCTGTCGTCACGATATGCTTCTTGCCCGCCTGCTCCCCTGTCATGATCCCAAAGATCGCCATGTTATTGCTTTCCGTTCCACCACTTGTAAAAATAAGCTCACCTGGTAAGCAGCCTAAGGATTTCGCCATGCCATCGCGGAAGCGATTCAGCGCGGTCCTTGCGGCACGGCCAAAGCTATGCGTACTGGAAGGATTGCCATAATTTTCTGTATAGAAAGGCAACATAGCCTCCCATACATCCTTATGTATGGGTGTTGTTGCAGCATGATCTAGATAAATGGGGTTCATGTGTGTGTCACCTTAAATGTAAAACATGTAGTTATCATTTTTACCTTTATCCTCGAAGGAAATCAGGTTTGCTAATGTTGTGGAGTCCAATACTTCCGCAATGCTATCGCGGATACGAATCCACAAGTCTCTCTTGGCTGGATCGTCCTCTTCCGTAAAATCTACAGGAGAGATAGGTCCTTCAAGAACGCGGATCACTTCACCGGCAGTTACCTGCTCAGCAGATTTAGAGAGAATATAACCACCGTATGCTCCACGAATACTTTTGACTAAACCTGCATTACGCAATGGAGCAACAAGTTGTTCAAGATAATGTTCAGAAAGCTGATGACGCTCAGCAATACTTTTTAGTGAAGTTGGCCCTTCACCCACGCGGTTAGCCAATTCCATCATGATCGTTAGACCATAACGACCTTTTGTGGAAATTTTCAAAATTAACACCTCATTCAACAAGATATGCCATCAAGGAGTTTGTTTCTATCGCTAAAACTTGAGATGCTTACCAATCATGCTCCCCACGCTTTAACATCAGGGTCGTCCCTATCTAGGTAAACAGCGTTTCCATTTTTCGCAAAAACATTCCAAAACATCCGTATATCGTATCTATGTTATCACAAAACCCTTGTATTGTGGGGGAAAAACAATGACATTCTCATGAAATATTTTAATTTTGAGCTATTGGCATGTATAATAGTAGTGTTCAAAAACAAACAGTTCCACCAAAGTCATGCAAGATGGAAAAGAGGTTTACGATATGCAAACAAAAAAACGTGTCATCCTAGGTATGTCTGGCGGTGTCGATTCATCCGTTGCCGCGCTGCTGCTAAAGGAGCAAGGGCATGAAGTCATTGGCATTTTCATGAAAAACTGGGACGATACTGACGAATTCGGTCATTGTACCGCAGAAGAAGACGCAGAGGATGTTAGACGGGTCTGTGACCAGCTCGACATTCCTTTCTATACAGTAAATTTCGAGAAGCAGTATTACGACAAAGTCTTCGCTTACTTCTTGGACGAGTACACCAATGGTAGAACGCCAAACCCCGACGTCATGTGCAACCGTGAAATCAAATTCGGGGAATTGCTGCAAAAGGTGCTCGATTTAGGCGGCGACTATATTGCAACCGGACATTATGCGCAGGTGAAGGAGCAAGATGGGGAATTCGTTTTGATACGCGGAAATGATTCGAACAAGGATCAGACGTATTTCCTTAACGTCCTTAATCAATCACAGCTTGCCAAAGCGATGTTCCCGATTGGTCACCTGCCTAAGTCAAAGGTGCGTGAAATCGCTGAAGCAGCAGGTCTAGCAACTGCGAAGAAAAAAGATAGCACGGGCATTTGTTTTATCGGCGAGCGCGACTTCAAAACGTTCCTGAGCCAATACCTCCCTGCACGTCCCGGCAACATGGTCGATATTCGTAACGGTGAGATCAAGGGTCGCCACGACGGATTGATGTATTATACATTAGGCCAAAGACAAGGCCTCGGGATTGGCGGTTCAGGCTCAGGCGAGCCATGGTTCGTCGTGGATAAAAACCTGGAGAAAAACGAATTGCTCGTCGTTCAAGGCGAAGGGCATCCTGGGCTTTACTCCAAAGGTTTGACTGCAACGGATGTGAACTGGATTTCGCCTAAGAAGCCAGAAGGTGCTTACGCTTGTACGGCTAAATTCCGCTATCGCCAAGCCGATCAAGGCGTTGTGATTACGATGCAGCCAGACGGCAGCTGTGAAGTCGTTTTTGATAAGCCGCAAAAAGCCGTCACGCCAGGCCAGTCCGTTGTATTTTATGATGGGGAGATTTGTCTGGGTGGCGGTGTGATTGATAAGGTGCATAAGTAAGAATAAAAAGTTGAGCGAGGGGAATGTGTATGGCAATGAACGAGGTAACGGTAAAAGCTGATAGGTATGAAGATGTGACAAGGCTCGTTAAAGAGATTGGGATTCTTCCCCTCTCGTCGTTCATTCCTGAGCATCCTTCACTTGAATCCCTGACGGTGCAGGAGCAATGGCATACTGGCTTAGAGACAGATCCATGGTTGTGGCGTGATCGACTTCCAGGTGATGGGCTAGCAGCTTATGGACGTTTTTTTGCTAAGAAGCCTTTGCTGATAAGTTCCGAGTTATTTCCTCTGATAAAAAACTTGCTTGAAGACCCGTACACCGTGGACGAACGGTATTCGGATGGCGAGCTGTCCAAAGCAGCCGTCGACGTGTATCACGCAATTTCTGGGAATGAAGGCATTGATGTGAAGGCTTTGCGCGCTGCGACCGATTTGAAATCGAAAGAATCCAAGAATGACTTTGATCGTGCGCTGATCGACTTGCAAAGCAAAGCCGACATCGTGATTGCGGGCATCAGTGAGCGCCTGAACGCCAATGGTACCAAAAACGGTTGGAACAGTACCTGCTACATGACCGCTTCGCATTGGATGGAGCTGCATGGGATCGCGAAAAATACGCTGCCGACACCTGAGGCTAAGGCACAGCTGCGAACGCTGCTGCAGGAGCAATACAGTGAGGCTGCGGGCAAGTATTTGGGGAAGATTTTTAAGTTATAGTCGGAAGGAGCACAGGGTGCTCCTTTTTTGTTGCCAACCTATATTTACCGCTCGCAATTACGCATGCCATCTCCCCCGCTCGCACACGCTACAAGCGAAAGGTGTGAGCGATTCTGAGCAAAATCATAGCTGTTTTACTCATGATCGGGCTAAGCTGGGTCGGATCTTCCACTGCTTTCGCAGAGGTCATCCAACCAAATAAAGGCGGCGCAGCAGATAGGGCTCCAGTGTACGACCCCTCTTATGCCAAATGGAGCCGCCTTGCTTTTCACGAGGCCGGTAAGGTGTATACATTGTTGGACTACAAATATATCGGAAAATCCAACGTGGCGCCCGGTGTCGTGCAGCAGCAATTCCGATTTTGGGTTAAAAAGAATGGTGTTGAATTCCCACTCATCGTCTCAATCCGGTATGACCCTGTCACAGAAAAGGTATTCACTATTCTTATGGAGCAAGAAAATAGAGGGACACTACGGATTCTATGAATCTGTAGGTGTCCCTCTTCTTTTGATTTGATTTACCTTCATCTTCTCTTCTGTCCCTTGATTCGTTGCGGCAAATATCACTTCATGCTGGATCTCATCCGGCAAGTACTGCTGTCGAACGAAATGCCCAGGGTAATTATGCGGATACATATAACCTTTATGTCCAAGCTTCTCTGCCCCTTTGTAGTGGGTATCGCGCAGATGCAAAGGAACTTCGGCTGATTTCACACGTTCCATCAGCTCCTGCGCACGCATAATCGCGAGCGGAATCGAGTTCGACTTCGGACTTTCCACCGCGAATAAAATTGCCTGGGAAATGATGTACTTCGATTCGGGCCAGCCAATCTTATGGTAAGCGTCCATCGCGGTGACAGACTGCACCATCGCCTGCGGATTGGCAAGCCCGATATCTTCACTGCAAGCGACGATAAGACGCCGCAGGAAGGTCATAGGATCCATGCCGAGCTTCTCGACGGCATAGAGGAACCAGAACAACGCGGCGTCGCTAGAGCCGCGCACGCTCTTGTGAAAGGCGGACAAGACGTCATACTGCGTCGACTCGTCTGCTTTCACGATGGGGCGGCGGATCGACTCTTCCGCCACCTCGCGTGTGATATGAACCGTGCCGTCCGGTTCAGGTGAAGTCGTCAGCGCTGCCAGCTCCAGCGCGTTCAAGGATCGGCGGATGTCGCCATTGGCCATCTGCCCGATGTGTTCGAGCGCCTCCTCGTCTACTTGGAGGCGCATAAAGCCGAGCCCCTTCACGGGATCGGCGATTGCTCTTCGCATGGCGATGAGCGCATGCTCCGCCGTGAGCGGCTCGAGCTGAAACAGCGTCGAGCGCGACAAGAGAGCCCCGTTCACATGGTGGAACGGGTTCTCTGTGGTCGCCCCGATGAAGATGAGGATGCCCTGCTCGACAGCAGGAAGCAACGCATCCTGCCGCGAGGTATTGAAGCGATGGACTTCGTCTAAAAATAAGGTCGTTTTGCGACCGTACATCGCTTTTGTGCTTTTGGCCAGCTCGATGATCTCGCGGACGTCCTTCACAGAGGCATCAACCGCGTTCAGGTTCATGAATTCGCCCTGCGTGCGGTTGGCGATAATATTCGCCAGCGTCGTCTTCCCTGTACCGGGAGGGCCGTACAGCAGAATCGAGGTGACTTGGTCAGCCTCAATCGCCCGACGCAAGAGCTTTCCTTTGCCGACGATTTGCTCTTGTCCAATATATTCGTCCAACGTGGTTGGCCGCATTCGATCGGCAAGCAGCTTGCCGCCAGGATCTTGTGAAGCCGCATATGTAAACAAATCCATAATAGTTTCCTTTACTTGATCTAAAAGTGATACTGTCCATTATACTCCGCTGGGGTAGGCATGTCATGTCTCTTCGCAAAAAAACGGACACCCCTTCATCGAGGCATCCGTCTCTTTACAATGATTTCTTCTTCGAACCAATCTCCAGCAAATCCTTCACAGCAGCGCTCACCATAATGAGTCCCGCTACAGGTGGAACGAAAGAGTTGCTAGCCGGCGGCTGCTGCGCCTTACGTCTGTCAGGTGCATCCGCAGGCACGATTTGCTCTGTAACGTCTTCCCGTGGCTTCATTGGCTCTTCCATCGAGAAAACAACCTTAACGCCCTTCTTGATGCCTTCCTTACGCAATCTTTGGCGAATGACACGTGCGATTGGGTCCATGCTCGTTTTGGAGATATCCGTAATTCTAAATTGCGTCGGATCCATTTTATTCGCAGCACCCATGCAAGAAATCATCGGAATTTTACGTACCAAACATTGTTTGATCAAATGGATCTTGTACTCGATCGTATCACTTGCATCAAGCACATAATCAATTGGATAAGCAAATACTTGCTCATACGTTTCCTCTGTATAAAACATCCGCAGCGAAATCACATCGCACTCAGGGTTGATCAAAAGGATACGATCACGCATCAGATCAGCCTTAGGCTGACCTACTGTTGTCGTAAGGGCATGGATCTGACGATTGATATTCGTGATATCGACAACATCTTTGTCAATCAGAATCAAACGTCCGACACCGGAGCGCGCCAGCGCCTCGGCAGCAATAGAGCCAACGCCGCCGATGCCCAGCACGACAACCGTGCTGTTTTTCATAATTTCAAGACCCTCAGGGCCAATAGCTAGTTCTGTTCGCGAAAATTGGTGAAGCATAGGAACACTTCCTCTTCAAGGTTCTTAGGCTTTCGCAGCAGGCTGCTTAAGCGCTAAGCGAATCGATAGTTGTTCTAGTTGTTTGCCGTCCACTGTTCCTGGAGCATCCATTAACAGGTCTGTTGCGCTTGCTGTTTTCGGGAATGCAATCGTTTCTCTCAGGTTCGTACGGCCTGTAATTAACATGACCAAACGGTCAAATCCGAATGCAAAGCCACCGTGTGGAGGCGTACCGTATTCGAATGCTTCCAGTAAGAAGCCGAATTGCTCATACGCTTCTTCTTTGGAGAAGCCTAGTGCTGCGAACATTTTCTCTTGTACATCGCGTTGGTAAATCCGCATGGAACCGCCGCCTACTTCGTATCCGTTCAAGACAAGATCGTAAGCTTGCGCGCGAATTTGACCTGGATCTGTGTCGAAGAAATGAATGTCGTCTTCGTTCGGACGTGTGAACGGGTGGTGTTCTGCTACGTAACGTTTCGCTTCTTCGTCATAGCCAAGAAGTGGGAAGTCAACAACCCATGCATATTTGAACACGGAGTCATCGATAAGACCAAGTTGACGACCGATTTTCAAACGAAGGTTACCCAATACATCAGCAACAACCTTCTTCTTGTCAGCAGAGAATAATAGAAGATCTCCTTCTTCTGCTCCTAAACGCTCAGTCAACGCTGCAATTTCAGCTTCGTTGAAGAACTTCACGATAGGCCCTTTGAACTCGCCGTCTTTCACTTGAATCCAAGCAAGACCTTTGGCTCCGTAACGTGCTGCGAATGGAAGCAAATCGTCGATTTCCTTACGGCTCCATGTGCCACAACCCTTAGCGTTAAGAGCTTTAACTTGACCGCCACCGTTAACTACGCTCGCGAACACTTGAACACCGGAAGTGGACACGATATCGGATACATCTTGAAGTTCAAGACCAAAACGAAGATCTGGCTTATCAGAGCCGTATCTCGCCATCGCTTCGGCATGCGTAATACGTTGGAACGGACGCGCGATTTCAACATTCGCTGTTTCTTGCATCAATTTAACAACAAGCTCTTCGAGAATATCAAGAAGTTGATCCTGTGATAGGAAAGAAGTCTCGATATCGACTTGCGTAAATTCAGGCTGACGGTCTGCACGAAGATCCTCGTCACGGAAGCAGCGTGCGATTTGGTAGTAACGTTCAAGACCACTAACCATTAGCAATTGTTTGAAAATTTGCGGTGATTGTGGAAGCGCGAAAAACTCGCCTGGATGCACGCGGCTTGGTACCAAGTAATCACGTGCGCCTTCTGGTGTGCTTTTCGTCAAGATTGGTGTTTCTACATCGATAAATCCTTGGGAGTCCAAGAAATTACGGAAGATGTTAGATGCTTTGGAACGCAACATTAACGTACGTTGCATTTCAGGACGGCGCAGGTCAAGGTAACGATATTTCAAACGAACCGCTTCATCCACTTCTACGCCATCTTCGATGAAGAAAGGAGGTGTTTTCGCTGCGTTCATGATTTCGATTTCTGTAACTTGGACTTCAATTTCACCTGTTGGAATGTTTTTGTTGATCGTCTCTTCGTCACGAAGAACGACTTTCCCTTTTACCGCAAGAACGTACTCATTACGCGCACGATCTGCAGTAGCCAAAGCTTCCCCTGAGAACTCAGGATTAAATACAGTTTGAATGATACCACTGCGATCACGCAGGTCGATGAAAAGAATACCCCCGAAGTCGCGTCTTACTTGTACCCACCCGTTAAGAATTACTGTCTCGCCTACATGGGCTTTTGTAAGCTGCCCGCAATGATGTGTTTTGAGCATCATGATTGTTGTTGCCTCCCTTTAATGTTCATAGTGTTGTAGCTATCTATTCGAATAGTGTCTTTGCAGCGTTTGAGGCAAGATCCACTAAACTTACTGTGATTTGATTTCCTGTTTCCATCTTCTTCAGCGTAATTTCGCCGCGTGCCAGCTCGTCATCGCCAAGAATGGCCACATACGTTGCTTGGAAGCGATCGGCGGATTTCATCTGAGCCTTCATTTTGCGGCCTTGGTAGTCCTTCTCCGCTTTTAAGCCTTGAACTCTCAGTTGCTGCAGAAGCTTCGTAACTTCCTTCTCTGCTGCTTCACCTAAACCAATCAAATACACATCTAGCGGCTCAGGCTTCGGAATTTCAACCCCTTGCGCTTGTAGTACGAGCAGAATACGCTCAAGTCCAAGACCCAAGCCTACGCCAGGTTGATCTGTACCATGTCCACCAATTTGTTCGACGAGACCATTATAACGTCCGCCTCCACCAATCGTGTCAATCGCCCCGATACCCGCTGCTTTATATTCAAACGCTGTGTGCGTGTAATAATCCAGACCACGTACTAAGCGAGGATTGATACGGAATGGAATCTCCATTGCAGTTAAGTGCTCTTGTACTTGCGCAAAGTGTGTAGTACATTCCTCATCCAAAAACTCTAGGATATCAGGGGCACCCACACCGTGTTTTTGATCCACTTTGCAATCAAGTATACGCATTGGATTACGATCATAACGAGATTGGCAATCCTTACAAAGCTGATCCTTCACAGGAGCAAAGAACGCCTGAAGCTGCTCGCGGTAAGCGGTTCTCACGGCTGGTGTACCTACCGAGTTCACTTCCACGGTTACTTCTTTCAGTCCAATCTCTTTATAAAAGGTATAGCCAAGCGCGATCACTTCTGCGTCGATGCTTGGATCTACCGAACCAAATGCTTCGATACCAAACTGGTGAAACTGGCGATACCGCCCTGCTTGCGGCTGTTCATAGCGGAACATCGGTCCCACATAAAACAGCTTCGTTAGATCTGGAATCCCATACAGCTTATTTTCTACATAAGCTCGAACGACGCCCGCTGTTCCTTCCGGACGCAGCGTCATGCTGCGATCACCTTTATCTAGGAAGGTATACATTTCTTTTTCGACGATATCCGTCGTTTCTCCAACTCCGCGCGAAAATAGCTCAGTGCTTTCGAAAATTGGCGAACGGATTTCTTTGTAGTTAAAACGTTGACACAAGTCTCTCGCTTTCGACTCGAGGTACTGCCACTTCTCTACTTCGCCTGGCAGAAGATCTTGTGTTCCTTTTGGCTTCTGAATGCTCATCTAAGCAACCTCCCTTTGTCTCTACTATGTGGACTTACAAAAAACAAAAAATCCCCCATCCCTGACTTACGTCAGGGACGAGAGATTTGATTAACAAATTCACCCGTGGTACCACCCACATTCAGAACGCCATGTTTCTTGCTCACGCAAGCAAACAGTGTTCTGCTCTTTACGGTTAACGCCCGCTATACGCGCAACTACTACTAAGCACATGCTAACATGGGCTGTTCCCAGTTGGTCCTCGGGGAGGTCTTTTCATTCGCTCATCATGGGAAGCTTGCAGCCTAGACTTCCTTCTCTGTACATGTGGGGGCGAATTACTGTGTCCCTTCAATGGATCACAATCATATCGAATTACATTATGGTTATTGTAAACATTGGAAAGGGCAAAGTCAAGAGATAGTCATTCCTACTGCCTACCTCTCTCCTCGAATTAGGTGAATGAGTCTGCCCATTTTTGAACTTCATCCATCACTGACTGCAGTCCCTTACCTTTAGGAGTTAATTCATATTCTATTCGAACGGGCGTTTCTGGATACACGTGTCGGATAATAATTTCTGCAGCTTCTAGTTCCTTAAATCTTTCCGAAAGCATGCGATCACTCATGCTTGGGATGAGTACAGAGATATCTTTAAACCGCTTCGGCCCTGTTAACAGTACACTCACAATAAGTCCTGTCCAACGCTTACCTAGAAGTTCAAATGCATTCTCGAATTTGGGACATAGTTGATAATTTTCCATCTTAATCATCTCCTCCGAGTTCTTGCATGAACACTTGTTTCATACATCCCGTAAAACTATTTTAACATAGTCGCTTGACAAAAGTAAGTGACTCGTAATAATATACTAACATAAAGTAAGTTGTTAAACAAAAATAATTTATAGAGGAGATGTTAGTTATGGCTTTAGGACTTTTAATTATTCGATTGGTGATTGGTTTAACGATGGCAGCACACGGTACACAAAAATTATTCAGTTGGTTTGGTGGGTATGGACCAAAAGGCACAGGTGGATACTTCGAATCCATCGGCATTAAACCAGGGGTTTTGATGGCGGTCGTCGCTGGCTTAGGCGAATTAGCGGGAGGCTTGCTCTTCGCTGCAGGTTTATGGACAGAAGTTGGCGCCGCTCTTATTATTATCACAATGTTTATGGCGATTATTAAAGTTCATGGCAAAAACGGATACTGGGTAACCTCCAATGGATTTGAATACAATCTAACATTGCTGGTCATTGCGCTTGGCGTTGCCTTAATTGGCGCTGGTGAATACTCCATTGACGCTCTTATGTAATAAATAAATACGAACACAGATAACCGCCTTAGCTTAAGCTGAGGCGGTTTTTCTGTTAAAGAAAATAGCCTGCAGCACGAGGCAGCAGGCTTTCAAAAGTTTATATTTTAAAGGGGGTCGAGTATCAGTATATCCTTCTTAGATTAAAGGAATATGAAGCGCTTATTACAATTTCATTACACAAAATTCACAGTATTTTCAGGCATTTTCATTCGCTTTCCCCGTATATTCATCCCGTTTTCACATATACATGTACAACAAGGCAAATGGCCTTGAATATATCATCTGGAGGCTGTAACAATGACACTACAAAACGAGTTTCAAGAGGAACGTCAAGATCTCGTAGTGCTTTTCTCTGAAGAATCCGAAACCGAAGCCGAAACTGCTGACGAAGTTGCTGACGAAGAAGAGGCAGCCGACGAAGAGGCCATTGAAGAGTCGGATCCTGTTGACGAAGAAGAAGCAGAAGAAGCGGCTGATGAGGAAGAAGCTGAAGCGGAAGAAGCTGAGAGCGATGAAGCCTCGGACGAAGAGGCAGAAGCAGAGGCTGACGAAGAAGCTAGTGCTGAAGAGGACTCCGCTGAAGCTGAAGCAGACGAAGAAGCTGCCGACGAAGAATAAGAATTGTAACCGCAATCATTCTTTCTCACAAAGCCAACTACAAACTAAGAGCCTTACAGCCACATCTTATGCGGCAATAAGGCTCTTTATTGTGTAGGCAGGTATATACTCCCTGGAAATTAAGGCTTACCCGTTAATCCCGTTTTAACGTCTCGAATCATCATGTAGGTGTCGCCATTCGTTAATTTTTGCTTATCTGCTATCCCATTCACCGTTGCTGCCGAGAGTAATTTACTCTCAATAAGCTTCGCTTGTGCTTCCGCGGCAGTCACTTTCAAGCCAAGAGCTTGCGCAAAAGTAAAGCTCGCTTGCTCCAGGGTCAACGGAATTTTATCCGCGTTATCCAGCTTCGCAATCGCTTGATTCACGTCCCCCGTAAACGCATCCGGCTTCATCTTCCGTGCACTGCCAACTAGGTTAACCATTCGCTTCGGATTAGCTGCGTCGTCCAGGCGGAAGTTATTATCATAAGCCCCCGATGCCAAACCAAGCATCATCGCAGATTTCAGCCCTTCGAATGACTTATGCTCCATGAAAGACTGCGGCTTGATCGACATCTGTTGAACTTCCATGCCCTGCTTATTCAGCTGAGCCTGCAGCTTCGCAATACTCTCTTTGGATGCGGAAAGTTGACGGAAGGTCTTGTTCTCTGCTTTCGCCAAGCTCACTGCAGCTCCAGCTGCTTCGCCTTCTGCCATCCCTGTAGGCATAACCCTTGCGCTTCCGTGTGGAAGTGTATCGTAGCTAGCCGCTCTTCCTACGACGAGCAATCCGTCAATCTTCTGCGGCACAATGCTGCGGAACGGAATCGCGTACTGCTTCGGCTTACACACGACATTGCCTGAGTCAGTAGGTGTGATTCGTTGGATGTCGACCGGATAAGAGCCGAAGCCGATGCGATCCCACTGATCTGCATTTGTACATACATCGATAATACTTAAACGATATTCGCCCTGCATATGGCGTGTTTCTCTGACATAAAGCTCAGGTGCAGACCCATCCAGTTCAATCGTAGAGAACTCTGGGAATGTTTTCTGCATATACGCGACAATGTTAGGCAGTTCCTTTTTACCGATATCAAACGCCTCTTGAACCGACTTCGGATCAAAGGTATCTACGCCAAAAATTTGCAAAGCATTGATAAGCACAGTGTTATCATTTTGCCTGCCCATGTTGAGCCCTCTCATTTTGGCTCTTTCCTTGTTCAGTGCTGGATAGTTGCTCATTTCGCTATATCCAAAAACACTCACATCAGTTACACCTGTGCCTGAGTTATCATCGCCATTCAATCGTTTAGCCATCATATCCCATACTTCAGGTGTTACATTTTTCAATCGGAAAGCAAGCGTTACAGCCATTTTGGATTTCGGATCCCCAATGTCCTCATGCCCCATCGTAAATGGCACACCAGCTGCTGCTGCAAAATCGCCATCCTGTGTCGCATCTATAACAGAGAAGGCTTTGACGACTTGAGTCGAGCCATTTTCAAGTGTAATCGTCGCGCCTTGTACGGCATTTTTATTTTGTGATAAAACAGGTTCAATCTTCTTTGTTTTCATCAGCACATCGATATTTTTTTCATTCTTCACGGCTTCATAGAAGGCATTCGCCGCTGTATGGACATCGAAGGAGTCTCCTTCGGTTTTGGCGTACCATTCCGAGAAATACCCTTTGTTCCACACATCGTCCTTGCCCAGCAAGGTTTTGCTCGTGGAATAATTGTTATCGAGAGAATTGATCCAGCCCAAGGTCATCAATCCGCCTAAAATCTCACGATCCCGGCCATCGACAAGCAGCGTGCTCAAGCCATTTCGAGCTGACGAAACCGCAGCTGCTACACCTTCAGGATCCGTACCAACAACGATCACATCATAGGCATCTTTCGCCTTTTTCACCGACTTTACTTCTTCAAGAGGTTGTTGCTGCCCACTATGTCCTTTGGAGCTGTTATGGTGTTGATATTGATAGTACATAGCAGCCGTTGCAGCCAGCACTGTAAGTACAATCAATATGCCCATCAACCAGAGCCATCCTTTGGATGTGGATTTGTTGCGATTTGAATTTGCCATTTCGACGTAAGCACCCACCTTATCTCCTGCATGTCTTACAATAATTCCATAGGCTAGTTTACCACAATTTGCACGGGTAGAGAAATTATGCCCTAATAGAAATAAAACCACGCAGAGCTGATAAACAGCACACACGTGGTTTTATAAATTACCGGTACGATTTTTTAGGAATACTCTTCATCTTTTCTTGATCAGAAGTGAATTCCGCACTAATTTCAACATCGGCAAAGGCAGAACCTTGACTCATCCGCTCAGCCATGGAGGCGTGGAACAATTGCTGTACCGGAGCAGTTATCATTTTTTCTTTTATGGATTGACGCATCTGTAAGCTCCTAACCGCTAGTTTATACTTTTCAGTATAACCATTGGCAGAATTGCCTATCCCGACGTGTACAATTTCAAGCTTATTTACTATCGATAACTAACGTAACAGGTCCCCAATTCGTCAGCGATACGTCCATCATTTCACCGAATGCACCAGTTTCAACCTGTAAACCTTGATCCCTTAGCAATGTGTTGAATTGATGGTATAACGGCTCCGCCTGCTCAGGGCGTGCCGCCGCCATGAAATTCGGCCGCTTCCCTTTGCGACAATCGCCATACAACGTAAATTGAGACACAGAAAGAATCGCTCCCCCTGTCTCTGTGACAGAAAGATTCATTTTCCCCGTTTCGTCCTCAAAAATGCGCAGCCCCGCCACCTTGTCGGCCAGATACTTCGCATCCTGCTCCGTATCTTCGTGAGTAATGCCAACCAGTAACATCAGCCCGTGCTCAATGCGACCGACGATTTGGTTATTAACAGTTACTTCCGCGCGTTTACAACGTTGTACAACTACCCTCATCGTCCCTAAATCTCCTTCATGTCGTGCTAGCTCTGCATGATGCGTTGAACGGAATAAATGTCTTTAACACGTTTTATTTTTTCTACAACAGACTGTAGATGATCAATATTTTTAATCAAAATGGTCATATGAATCGTCGCCATCTTGTTCTTATCAGAACGTCCCGAAACTGCGGAAATCATCGTCTTGCTCTCGGACACAGCTTGAAGCACTTCATTCAGGAAGCCGCGGCGATCATGACCGGTAATCTCAATTTCCACATTGAAGTTGGATTCAACCGCTTCCGCCCAATCCACTTCGATAACGCGATCTTCCTCACCCATCGTCGTTGGGATGTTCGTACAGTCAGACCGATGGACAGAAACGCCACGTCCGCGCGTGATATAGCCAATAATTAAATCTCCTGGCACTGGGTTACAGCAACGCGCAAAGCGTACCAGCAGGTTATCGACACCTTTGACACGTACACCGTTCGTTGGACGGCTTTTGCGCTCAGTCGCCGCAGGAGCTTTAACCTCTTTCACTTCAGTGCTCAGCTTAATAATCTGCGCTTCTTCCGCTTCTTTGCGCAGCTTCTCTGTCAGTTTCGTACAGATCTGTGCAGCTGTAATACCGCCAAAGCCAACAGCCGAAAGCATGTCTTCAATATCGCTAAAATTGAACTTCCTCGCCGCTTCCAGCATTTTATCATCGCTCATTAAGGTAGGAGGATCGATGGCTAAGCGTTTAAGCTCGCGCTCGATCATATCCTTCCCTTTTTCAACGTTCTCTTCACGTTTTTCTTTCTTAAACCATTGCTTGATTTTGCTGCGTGCGTGAGAGGACTGTGCGATTTTGATCCAATCTTGACTTGGCCCATAGGAATGCTTGGATGTTAGAATTTCAATGATATCGCCGGTTTTGAGCTTATGATCGAGCGGAACAATGCGCGAATTGACTTTGGCGCCAATGGTACGATTCCCGATTTCAGTATGAATGCGATAGGCAAAATCCAACGGAACCGCCCCAGCCGGAAGCTCGATGACTTCCCCTTTTGGCGTAAAGACGAAAACAAGATCCGAGAAGAAATCCATCTTCATGGATTCCATGAATTCCGAAGCATCATTCGTCTCATGCTGCAGCTCGAGAATCTCGCGGAACCAGCTCATTTTATCCTCGAAGGTGCCTGATGGAACAACGGAGCCGCCTTCTTTGTAAGCCCAATGCGCCGCGATTCCAAACTCTGACGTCCGGTGCATTTCCCACGTCCGAATTTGCACCTCAAGCGGCTCACCTTTCGGTCCGATAACGGTCGTATGCAAGGATTGATACATATTCGGCTTCGGCATCGCGATATAATCTTTAAAGCGTCCCGGCATCGGTTTCCACAACGTATGAATGATACCCAAAGACGCATAGCAATCCTTAATGCCATCTACAATGACACGCAGGGCCATAAGATCGTATATTTCGTTAAATTGCTTGCCGCGGGAGCTCATTTTCTTGTAAATGCTGTAGAGATGCTTCGGTCTTCCAGAGATATCCCCTTGAATCCCCATCTCATCCAATTTTTCTTTGATGCTGTGAATGACATCTTCAATGTACTGCTCACGCTCAGTCCGCTTCTTCTGCATGAGATTTACGATCCGATAGTATTGCTGCGGATTCAAATAACGGAGGGCAATGTCCTCCATCTCCCATTTAATCGTGGAAATACCAAGACGATGCGCAATCGGACAGAAAATCTCCAACGTTTCTTCCGCAATACGGCGCTGGCTTTCTTCCGATTGGTACTTCAAGGTCCGCATATTGTGCAAGCGATCCGCCAGCTTAATCAAAATAACGCGAATATCCTGCGCCATGGCGACGAACATTTTGCGGTAATTTTCATTCTGCTGCTCTTCTTTGGATTTGAACTTAATGCGCTCCAGCTTCGTCAAACCATCAACAAGCATCGCACATGTTTTCCCGAATTTATCTAGAACAGTTTCCAGCGAAACTGTTGTATCTTCTACCACATCATGCAAAAGCGCAGCAATCACCGAAGTGACGTCCATCTGCATGTTCACCAATATATCTGCAACAGCGAGTGGATGCAGAATATAGGGCTCACCTGATTTGCGCACTTGGCCATGATGGGCTTCATCCGCGAATTCATAGGCCTCCCGAATCCTCTGCAAATCATTCTCTTTCAGATAGGTGGCGGCCTTTTCCAGCAGCTGCTCTATACCCATGCATCTACCCATTCCCTTTAGTCGATTTTTATTCATTATGCCTGCAAGTCAGGCCCCTCGTCAACTATTCGCGTACATGCTTTCGACAAAAAGCAGCATTGGTTCCGCAAAGCGTCACTTTTACGACCATAGATGACTATGAAAAAGAGAATCGAATAACGAGCATTCGATTCTCCAGCCCTATCTTAATATTGAACAAGAGATACAACATCAATACCATCAAATTTGTTGCGGCCATCTAAGTAAGTAAGCTCGATTAAGAAAGCAGCTCCGACAATTTCTCCGCCAAGCTGTTTAATCAAATCAACAGACGTTTGAATCGTTCCGCCAGTAGCAAGCAAGTCATCCGCGATCAGCACTTTTTGTCCAGGCTTAATCGCATCCTTGTGCATAGCTAATTTATCTTTTCCGTATTCAAGCGCATAATCCGCTTCGATCGTTTCGCCAGGCAATTTGCCGCTTTTACGAATTGGAATAAAGCCCACACCTAAAGCTGTAGCAAGAGGAGCTCCAATTACAAAGCCACGTGCTTCCGGACCTGCGATCACATCAATTTCTTTGTCTTGGATAAGCTGCTTAAGTTGCTCAATCGCTTCCTTGTAAACAGGACCGTTCTGCAGCAATGTTGTAATATCTTTGAATCGAATGCCTGGTTGTGGAAAATCCGGGATAACGCGAATGTAATCTTTGAAATTCATATGATTTCCTCCAATGTATGCTCATTAATTTTAATTTGTATGTGATCAGCGATCCATTGCTCCAGCTCTTTGGCTGAAGAGTACATCACAATGGCTTCAACTTCCTGTCGATGCAATCGATGCTGGTACAATCGTGAAGTGGTTAAATCTCTTTTGGCCGGAGTGGCACTCAATGTAACCATATTATCATGTTTTACGACAAATTCTAATTCTTCGAAGACAGATAAAATAAAATGTATCATTCCTAGGGATAACCCCGACCGTTTGCTAAAAGTCGCCATCATTCTCGTATCTTGCAGTTGTAGGGACTTCTCCTTCTGTAGGATGGCATACAGCATCTTAAACATATCCCGAGAAGGCAAAGTATTGCCGCTATCCAGACCTAGCTCTGCAAATACAGGATAGCACCGTTTCATGCCTGCTGCCTGTTGAAGTACCTCTTGAAGACTAGCAATACGACGAGGTAATGTGTACAAAATGACATCCTGCAACTCGCTGAAGTTCATCGAGGTTGCTGCCTGATTCCCCGGCCTCAGTTGCCCGGAATCCTGCACAAACCAATAAGGCACATGATGGCCTACCTGCTCTGCTATCGTCTTAAATAAGGCCACATCTGCCTCATCAAAAAGGACGATCCCAGGTGATGGCAGCGTAACCGCCGCTCCCGCTGAGAGCTGACTCACAAGCGCTGCAAGCTTCAGGTGCAACTGGCCAGTGCCTCGCCAATCAAATACCTGCGTATGCGGGATACGCAGATCCTGCATAATAATCTGCGGCTTCCTGACGCCATTCCACTCATTAATTGAGAGCTCACCCAACACATCAACTTTGGCTGAAGGAGCAATTAATGCTGCTAAACTACCTTTGCCGAAGCCGACGGCTTCAACCGTACAACTGACTTCATCCTTCGCTTGCGATAGCCCCAGCTTCAGATGCTGCTTTTCTTTCCCCATCGTTCGAATGTCCGCTAGGTCCAACTCTGTAAACATGAATTTCGGCGATGGGTTACCCATTCCGAAAGGAGCGAGCAGTTCAAGACTTTCGATACTTGCCAGCGGTACGTCTGCTAGGCTGCACGCATTATCTACCCGCAATACGGGGACATAATCTTCCTCCGTTAACGTTGCCTCTGCCAGCTCATTTAAGCGGCGTGCGAAGGCTTCCAGGTTAGCCGGATCCAAGCTCATGCCAGCCGCTGCTTGGTGGCCGCCGTAGTGATCAAGCAGATCGTTACAAGCGGTCAATGCTTTGTGCAAATCAAAGCCTGCAATCGAGCGCGCAGAGCCTTTGGCCATGCCCTTCTGAGGATCAATGCTTAGCACCAACGTAGGGCGATAAAATTTCTCCACAATTTTCGAAGCGACAATCCCAACGACACCAACATTCCAATTCTCTTTAGCTACAACGATGACTTTATCCAAGCCTTTCGCTCGCTGTTCTTCCGCCATATCAAAAGCTTCTTGAACCATATCCTCGACGATTTGTTGACGCTCTTTATTCAGCATATCCAATTCGAAGGCAATTTGCTCCGCTTCTTTTTCATCTGTTGTGGTGAGAAGCTTTACAGCAATGTCAGCTGCTTCTAAACGACCGCTGGCATTAATTTTCGGCGCCAGTGAGAAACCGATATGCCCTGCGGTAATTTCTTTTCGTTCAATGCCCGACACACCGATAAGTGAACGAAAACCGACATAACTGGAATCCTGCATGCGGGCCAGCCCCATCTTCACAATCAACCGATTCTCACCGGTAAGCGGCATGAGGTCGGCAACTGTTCCGAGTGCAGCGAATTCAAGCAGCTCTTCTGGAAATCGCTCCAATAAGGCATGAGCGAGCTTAAAAGCAACGCCAACACCAGCTAGTAGCTTGTATGGATAAGGACAACCTGGCTTCTTCGGGTTAATAACAGCTAAAGCGTCTGGCAGCACTTCTGGCGGCTCGTGATGATCTGTTACGATGACATCTAAGCCAATTTCTTGGCTGTAGGCAATTTCGTGGGCGGCGCTTATTCCTGTATCCACGGTGATGAGCAGCCCAACGCCTTGCTCCTTCGCCAGTGTAATGGCACCGCGATTCAGACCATAGCCTTCACGAACTCGATGGGGTATGTACGTATCGAAACGAGCCCCTAATCCTTTTAATAAATGCGCCATTAAGGACGTACTGCTCACACCATCGGCATCATAATCGCCATATACACGAATGAGTTCGTTGTTTTGCAGCGCTTTGCGAATGCGCTCCACTGCTGGAAGCATGCCGTCCAGCAAATAGGGATCATGGTAATCGCCGATGCTGCCCTGCATAAACTGTTTGGCCTCTGGCACGCTGCGAATATCTCGCAGCACTAGAATGCGGGCCACCAAGGGGTCTAGCTGCAGCTCGCGCGCAAATTCCTCTACAAGCGCTTCATCCGCATTTCCAATGTTCCATCTTGCCTTCGGTGCTAGCACTTGGTAGGTCCTCCTTGGCTTTTCTTATTAAAAAAATGAATTAATGTAACACAGACGGCAGCTCACTTGCTTCCACATCTGTTTGTTTATAAGGATAGCCAGCATCGTAAGGATTCACATGAATGTACACATTCGTTACATGATGATACTGCTTCATCAACTGCTGCTTGATTTTCTTCGATACCTCATGTCCCTCCCACACGGAGAGCCTAGGATTCACGCTGATGGTCATTTCAATAACGACATAATGCCCATGTTCTCTCGCACACAGTTCATCGACCGTAATGACACCATGAATCTTTTGAACGGCTGTAACGAAATCAGCCTCTTCCTGAGGCAGTACGTTTTCTGCAGAGGTTGAGATCGTTTTGCCGACCAGTGAGAACCCCATTTTACTAATAAAGAGTGTAACGATGAGTCCAGCGAAAGCATCTGCATAATACAGTGCCGAAAACTCTAAAGTGTGAGCAAGCATCATCACGACGATACCTGTCACGACCACAAAAGAAGAGTATATATCAGCACGGTGCCTTCTTGCATTGGCAATAAATTCCTCTGTCCCTACCCGTTTACCTAATCTGGTCAAAAATCGGAACATGATATCCTTCGTAAGAAGCGATATAACTAGAACAACTAGTGGAATCAACATCGGCTCATATTCCGCATGGTTGAGGAACGATTTAACCGTAATGATGCCCATTTCAGCGGCAATCACCAGGATCAGAACGATGAGCAGGATCGAACCGATCGAAATCGGTCTATCTAATCCTCGAAAAGAAGCTCCAGCAAGCTGCGCCCTCATTGTTCTTACTCTCGTGATGGAAGCTGCTAACACGCAGCTCCCTGCTGCCGTTTGAGCCGCCGCTGCGAGCAGCGAAATACTATGCGCTTGAAAGCCTACTACACCCATCAGACAAGTCAGAGCAGAAAGGATCACCAAGCCTACCCAAAGCGCATTTGCTGTCTTGTGAAAACTCTCGTCATTCACGTGTCATTCCCCCTGAACGGATACAAAGGCCGCGCAACAATCACGCGGCCGGTTATTATGGTTATTACGCTGCAGCTTTCTTTTTAGAACGTGTTAATGAATTTCTTTTGAACAAATACCATAAGGAACAAGCAATGAAGATAGATGAGTATGCCCCGCTCGTTAAACCGATTAATTTCGCTAATGCGAATAATTTAATGGACTCGCTTCCGAACAAGTATAGACAGCCAGCGGCAATTAACACGACGAGTACCGTATTAATGTTACGCGCCATTGTTTGCCAGATACTATCATTGACTAATGCGACAAGGTCAGCATCGGTCTTCAGCTTCGCGAAACGTAGATTCTCACGAATCCGGTCAAAGATAACGATTTTATCGTTGATGGAATAACCGATTGTGGTCAGAACCGCTGCAAGGAACGGAAGGTTCACTTCAAAGCGGAAGATCGCAAACATCGCAATAACGATGAACGCATCGTGCAGAATAGCAATAATCGCAGCTAAGGCGAAACGCCATTCGAAACGGATACTTACGTACAAGCAGATCAATACGCTTGAAATAGCTACAGCGTATACAGCTTTCATCAATAACTCTTTAGCTAGCTGTGGATCAACGGTGTTAATTTCCTTTGAAACCTCAGCGCTATAAGCTGTTGCAAAAGCAGTTTGGATCTTGTTCACCGTCGCATCGTCTAATACGTCATCGAAACGGATCGACACGCGGTCACTATTATTACCGCCAATTGTAGGATCAGCATATTTGGATTTCACATCGCCACTGGCGTTCAATCCATGTAAAATCTCCTCAACCTTAGCACTATCCAGCTGTTTACCAACAACAAGGTCAATATTCGTTCCTGCTTTGAAATCGACACCAAAATTCATGCTTGAGGTTAAAATAACGATTAACCCAGCGATCAGAATGACAGCCGAGATGATGAAAAATAGATTGCGATTTTTTACAAAATCGTATTTTTGCTTAGAGTCCACGGATGTCTGCCTCCTTTACACCGAAATAACTTGGCTTTTTCAGCAAATTACCTCGGATAATAAGATGCAGCAGCCATCTGGAGAACAGTACGTTCGTTAAGATACTGATAATAATACTCATCATCGTAATAACTGCGAAGCCACGAATAGCACCGTTACCTACGTAGTAAAGCACGATACCTGCGATTAAGTTCGTTACGTTCGCATCCATAATCGTACGGAAGGAATGCTTCGTCCCTGCTTTCAAGGAAGAAAGAATACTTTTGCCTGCACGAATTTCTTCGCGAATACGCTCGTATGTGATAATGTTCGCATCAACGGCCATCCCTGCGCCTAAAACAAGGGCTGCAATACCTGGCAAGGTCAATGTGGCATTCATAAAGTCGAAGATAGCCAATAGTACCCAAACATACGTGATCAAAGTGAACGCAGCTACTAAGCCTGGTACACGATAGTAAAGCACCATGAACAAGAAGATCAAGATCGAAGCAATCATCCCTGCTCTTGCTGTCTCATGAAGCGATGCTTTTCCTAATGTCGCATCAACACGTTGTATGTATTTTTCCGTTAATTTCAACGGCATTGCGCCTAAGTTAATCATTTTCGCTACTTTCGTAGCTTCAGCAACATTCGTTTGTGTAATGATTGCGGAGTCGCTGTCAATTGGGAAATTAACAGATGCCGTCGATTGAACAACATCATCCAAGTAGATAGACAACGTGCTGCCAACCAGCTTCGTCGTTACTTCCTTGAACTTCTCTCTGCTTTTCATTTTGATCTCAACAATCGGTTGCTTTGTGTTCGGATCATAGCTTAACTTCGCTGCGTTCTCTACGAAGTCAGTTCCATTCATGTAAACTGTTCCATCCGGACCTCTGAATGTAAGTACAGAAGGCTTGGACATCAACGTACGAACTTCTTCTTCATTCTCAACACCAGCTAGACGGACACGGATACGATCCGATCCTTCTGGGTATACCTCTGGCTCAGCGACACCAAGGGAATCGGCACGTTTAGCAAGGCTTTGTGCAGCTTCCGTAAGCGTTTCCTTTGTTAGGGGCTGACCAGCTGTTAATGGCTCTGCGGTGTACAAAATTTCAAAACCGCCTTTTAAATCCAATCCAAGCTTAATACGATCTACTAATCTAGGGCTCGTTGCTCCAACTGCACCAAGAACAATGACAACCGTTAGAAAAAAGAACGAAATTCTTTTCCAATCCAGCATCTGTTGCTAGTCTCCCTTCAATACTCAATATGCCTATTATACTCAGGTCTGAAAATCGAGTCAATTTAAGTCGAATTCTTAAAATAAATGAAAAATAAGCCCATTCTTAGAATTGGGCTCCTCTATACATACTAATCGTCATCCAGTTCATAAACGCTGTAGATTTGAGGGACAAAATATCATTAACGATTTGATGCAGAGAGGGCAACCCTGTTTTGCGATATTTATCACTGACACAGTCCCATATATCCTTGCCGGTAACATGCTCATACCCCAGCAGAATAAACTCCTCAACCTTGCTCAAACACAAGCTTTCAATGATTTCATTCAATTCATGATCCGAAAGATCCAGATTTGCGTCAATGCTTTCTTTGTCCTGTTCGTCAATCATAGGGATCCTCCTAAAAGTTTTGCTTAAGCAAAACTAACTTCGTAAGCATAGGTTACGGCATGGTTAAACCAGTATGTAAGGTAATTCGAGAGTCACCTCGGAATATCCTGCCAATTTCATCCTTGTCCATAAAATCTTAGCATGAGCTTGGCCAGCTCGCGCATAGTCATAGGTATGACATTATCGGAAGAGGGTATGGCAGTGACCAAGCAGTCATTTATTAGAGGTACAATGATCCTGCTCGCCGCAGGCATTTTGAATCGCATACTTGGCTTCATACCTAGAATGACCCTACCGCGCGTGATTGGAGCCGAAGGTATCGGAATTTATCAAATGGGCTGGCCTTTCCTCTCTGTTATTCTAACCATCATCACTGGAGGCATTCCTGTCGCGATCGCCAAGCTGATTGCAGAAGCGGAAGCTGAAAAAAATGAGACCCGCATTCGCAGCATTTTACGTATCTCTTTAGCGATCACCATAACCCTCAGCCTCATTTTCACGGCTGTGTGCATCTTCGGCGCCTCTTGGATTACATCTCATTTGCTTACGGACTCCCGCGTCTACTACACGTTCCTATGTATGAGCCCCATGATTCCCATTATTGGTGTATCGGCTGTGTATCGCGGTTATTTTCAGGGCAGGCAAAACATGATCCCCACCGCTACTTCACAAATCATGGAGACCTTGATTCGTATCGTCATGGTCTTAATCTGTTCGTACATGATGATTCCTTACGGAATTGAATATGCGGCTGCCGGAGCGATGATTGGTGTCTTAGCAGGTGAAATAGGCGGACTTGCTGTCTTGGCTATCCATTTTCGATGGGATAAAAAATCAACCCCCAAGTCTCCGCTTGCCCAAATCGGCACGACAAAAACGACAGGGCGGCTTACAAATGTACGTAGAATTTTACGTATTTCCATCCCCATCACTGGCAGTAAACTGATCGGTGCTGGCTCTTACTTACTTGAATCGATCTTAATTGCCCAAAGCTTAGCGATCGCTGGAATTACAACTTCCTTGGCAACTGCGCAATACGGGGCATTACAAGGCATGATTATTCCCATCATCCTCTTGCCGAGCGCACTCACGATGTCATTGTCCGTCTCTTTAATTCCTTCGCTAAGTGAAGCGGCCGCTCGCAAAGACCTCAAAATGATTCATATGCGTCTGCATCAATCCTTAAAGCTTGCCCTAGTGACAGGCGCTCCGTTCGCGGTGCTCATGTTTGTATTAGCTGAACCGATTTGTACGTATATGTACAATCAACCAGATGTCAGTGTGATGCTCAAAATGATGGCACCGATTGCGATTTTCATTTATTTTCAAGCCCCACTGCAATCTGCGCTTCAAGCATTGAACAAGCCTGGTGCCGCGCTAATCAACACATTAATTGGTTCGACAGTCAAGCTGGTATTGATCATGTGGTTAGCGAGCAAACCTGAAATGGGCATTCACGGAGCCGTTTTTGCGATAAATGTCAACATTGTATTAGTTACTTTGCTCCACTGGAACAGTGTCGTCCGACTGCTCAAATTCAAGATGGAGGGCAGCAGCTTCGGGAAAATTGGTGCAGCCATGCTGCTTTCTGGCGTTGTTTGCTACTTGATCATGTATACGCCTTGGGTCACTGCAACATGGATTCGTTTTGTTTCTTCCCTGCTTCTCGGCCTCATTTCTTATATCTTTTTCATCACAGTATTCCGTCTCATCAGCCTGAAAGATATCGGTCGTCTCTTGAATATGGGCAAAAAAATATTACGATGAATCGATTCTCCTAACTCGTCGCTTACCGCTTACGATCAAGAAACATTCTGCCGCGATGATCGATCGAGCAATAAAATATTTCTTTGAAATCTTTAGCCCCCTTTTCTTGCAGCTGATTTTTCAGCCAAAATCTGTTTTGACCTATTTTCTGTAAATTATCGTCTTGGACTTTACCATCCATTATGAGAGGCAGCGGTAAACCTTCGTAACGAATGTTTTCTTTTACTTTCGTCGCGTTTGCTCCTGCCTCTTTGTCATCTCTATCTTTCTCGATGACGCTTAATTTCCCCGAAGGCTCCAGTATGGCAAATTCCACGTCGGCCACGTTCATCACCTTATTTTGTCTCAACTGCAGCATCAGATCATCTAAGTTATATCGATGCTTCTTCATTTCTTCACGATCAATCATGCCCTTGTTGATTAACACACTCGGCTTCCCGTCGAATAGCACACGAATCGCGCGGCTTTTCAACGTGATATAGGCAATGATAACTTGAATAAGCACCAGCGTCGCCATTGGTAAAAGGCCATCCATCAGAGGCTTCTTCGCATCCTCAAGCACGAACACAGCGATTTCCGCAATCATAATCGAAATGACAAGATCGAAAAGCGACAGCTTGCCGATCTCCCGTTTCCCCATGATACGCAGCATGAGAAATACGACAAAATAGATAAGCACCGTACGCAAAAAAATGGTCAGAATATCCATCGCAACCTCCCTGATCTAAGCTCTTGCTTGTTCTCGGAGTTCACTGGTATTCTGACCGCCCATGCACTTCATCATGCAGTTATTACGTATTCAATTGTTGGCAATTACAACAAGAATAATTTGAAATATAACGTGGAAATCAACAGCAGCACGAAACAAATTGGAGCAGCAACCACCACGTATTCACTTTGTTTTAGCTTGACGCCATCATAGTAAGTAAATGATGCTGCGTATAAGCTGGCGATTGAGCTAATTAGTGTTACACCGCTTCCGATCCCGCTTCCAATGATCAAAGCCCACCAAATCGTTGAATCCGTAGATACCTCCAAGAGCTGTTCCATGTGATCTACAATCGGAATCATAGCGGCAATGAACGGGATGTTGTCCATCATCGCAGCGCCAAAGGTATTTAGCCATAACAGCAACATGGACAAGAACGGCACACTGCCTTGGCTTAACTCAAGCCCTCTGCTTGCAATAAACCCCGAGAACCCAGCATAGGTTAAGCCCCCAACCATAATGAACAACCCTAGGAAAAAGAGCCATTGCGTCTCTTTCACAAAATACCACACCGATCCATAATCTTTACTTTTAATCAAGTCTAGCAGGTCTTTATAGTTCATTGCGAATAGAGCAACAGCGCCACTGGCCGCAATATAAGCTGGGCTCCACCCTAGTACACCATGAAGACTAAGTGTAATAATGGTCAAGCCCGTTATGACGCTGCTTCCTAGAATGTATCCTCGATTTGCAGATAAATAAGAGCTTGGCTTTAAGCTGAGCAGCTCCCGCATATATGCTTCTGCTGCCACCAGACGTTTTCGATAGATCAGCCACATCGTGAGATAAACCACCGCTAATAAAAAGCAAATCAAAGGCAGCAGCTTAATGAACATGTCCCCTGCTGTGATATGACCTGACGCCGCAAGCATTCGGCTAGGTATATTTCCCATGATGGTTGCGGCTCCGCCAATATGTACAGATAACAGCATGGAGATTAGAAATGGTGCAGGCAGCAGCCTCATCTTTTTAGATGCAACAATAATAAAAGGAACAATGACTACGACGGCCATTAAGCTGTCCAACAAGGCAGAAATAAGTGCAGCTAGCAGTGAAAGGCTTATGATCAGTGTTAATGCCTTCATGCGGTATTTTCGAACGATAGAACTTACGATATAAGAAATAATGCCTGTTTTCTGAAAAAGGCTGGATAGGATGAAAAGGCTCACGAGATAGATTAAAATTGGCCAGTTCGCGTAAGTTGATAGCGCCTTTTGGAGTGGGACAATGCCTAAAATCAGCATCAATACAGCTCCACCTAGCGCGGTATACATCCGATCCCATTTTTCAATCAATATACAAACATAAGCTGCCCCGAAAATAAGTAACGCCGCTATGGCTTGCCACAAAACAGGACCCTGAGAGAATTCAGTCATAAATAATCACACTCCTTTGATCTATAGTTTGTACTAATTCTATGTGCTTGGCCATACAATGATGATAATGAAGCGTTCGAATATAGGAAAGGAATGATGCCTGTGAACCCTATGAAAACGGTCAGTCAGGTTCGAATAACATCGCCTTTATTTTCAGGACTTGTCTATTCATTTACTATGATGACCATTGGAACCATCGTGACCTCCTTGTTTTTGCTTTTGACAAGCACGCAAGAAAGCTCCTTACACACGCTAACAACGATCATCCACGCGGTCTCCTTATTTATTGGAGGATGGGTTTCAGGCAAAAGAGCCGGCAGCCGCGGCTGGTATCACGGGGGTATGGTCGGCCTTTTCTACTTCATTCTTATTTTCTTAGTCGGTTTTCTGGCATTTGATGCAGGGTTGAATCTTCAATCCCTCCAATTACTTGGCATTTTATTCTCAGCCGGGGCGCTCGGAGGCATTCTTGGTGTAAATACTCAGAAATAAGTCTTTTCCGTGAAGATTGCACTTCCCCCCTGTTGAATGTGGTATAATGTCATAGTTATTGCCGCACAAAACTTCCAATATATAGGGGGGATACAACATGAGCCCTTTTCAATCTATGACGCATGCGACAGTCTATATTGTACTAACAATTTTCGCATTTGTAATTATCGCCACGCGAAAGAGTCCATACACCATTGCTAGCAGCTTTGTTCAAGAGATATTTACCTCACGGAAGTACCTTTTTCACTTCTTAGCGTTGCTAATGATCCTCATGTTCAACAAGATGGAGATGGCCATCGAAAAAGGCATGCAATACAAAGCCGATTTTACGAAGTCGATCTATGGCATCGAAGGTGACTTTGTAGCATCGATCCAAAGCTTTTTCCACAATGACATACTTACGGTGATTTGCAGCTATTTTTATGTCATCATTTTCCCATCGGTCATGATTACTTCCATCGCACTCTACACGTACCAGAAGAATCATAAACTGTTCTATGCCGTTTGTTATGCACTCATGTTCAATTATATGATTGCCATACCGTTTTATCTCTTTTTCCCTGTCAATGAAGTATGGTTTTTCCACCCAAAAGTAGATCTACTTATTTTAGACGTATTTCCAACGTTTGAGCAAGATTATCGACCGTTATCAGGACTGGATAATTGCTTCCCAAGCTTGCATACATCCATTTCTATCTCAATGGCCGTTATCGCGGTTAAAAGCCGAAATAAGTTTTGGAAAATTTTCGTTCCCTGCACAGCAGCGTTCATTATTTTCACAATCTTCTATCTAGGCATCCACTGGTTATCGGATATGTGTGCAGGTGTTGTCCTTGGTGTTGTAGCTGCACGCATGGGTCTTCGTATTGCAGAAGGCCGCCTCATCCTCGGCGAGCGCGCACTCATCAAGCGCCGCGTGAAAAACAACGAATATTAAGCAAACAAAAAGCGAGAGCCTATTATAGGACCTCGCTTTTTAAATTGTCTTTATTCCTTAGTAGCAGGTGTTTGTGAAACTGCATTAACCGCAGAGCGATCAAATGTCATTTTCGTTGCATCGTTGACACGAAGTACACAAATGTCATCTGTGATTTCTACAATCGTACCGTGAAGTCCGCCAATCGTTACTACCTTATCCCCTTTTTTCAAGCCTCCAAGCATTTGACTACGTGTTTTCTGTCTTTTTTGCTGTGGACGAATAAGTAAGAAGTACAATACTACGAACATAAGCACTAAAGGGCCGTATGTATACAAATACCCTACCGCACCTGTAGTTGTTGTGTCGTCAGCCAATAGAAACATAGGTATCCTCCTCTCTTAGAATCCTCTTTCATTATCATTCAGCCCGTAAGCGGCAAAGAAAGTATCGCGGAAATCGAGTAATCGATCTTCCTTAATCGCTTCTCTCACTTCACGCATTAGCTGTAGTAGAAAGTGAAGGTTATGGATCGTTGTCAAGCGAATGCCAAACGTTTCATCCGCTTTAATCAGATGGCGAATATAAGCACGGCTATAATTTTTGCACGTGTAGCAGGAGCATTTGTCATCGAGCGGACCGAAGTCTTTCGCATACTTCGCGTTACGAATGACGAGACGTCCTGAACTTGTCATGCAAGTCCCGTTTCTAGCAATCCGCGTAGGAAGCACGCAATCGAACATATCGATGCCTCGGATAGCGCCTTCAATTAAGGCGTCTGGCGAGCCAACCCCCATCAGATAACGAGGCTTGTTCGCAGGCATGAGCGGTGTTGTGTAATCTAGCACTTCATACATCAAATGCTTAGGCTCACCAACACTCAGTCCACCAATAGCATACCCCGGGAAATCCATGGAAGTCAACTGCTCCGCACTTAGCTTACGGAGGTCTTCATACATGCCGCCCTGAATAATGGCAAACAAGCCTTGGTCTTGAGGTCTAGCATGACTTTGCAAGCAGCGCTCTGCCCACCGCGTTGTACGCTCCAACGATTTTCTCACATATTCATGGTCGGCTGGAAATGGCGGACATTCGTCGAAAGCCATCATGATGTCAGAACCAAGTGCGTTCTGAATTTCCATCGCCTTCTCCGGAGATAAGAACAACTTATCCCCATTCAAATGAGATTTGAATGTGACGCCTTCCTCTGTAATTTTACGCATATTGCTTAAGCTGAAAACTTGGAACCCGCCACTATCGGTCAGAATGGGACGATCCCAATTCATGAACTTGTGCAAGCCGCCAGCTTCTTTCACAATTTCGTGTCCAGGGCGAATGAACAAGTGGTACGTATTGCTCAAAATGATTTGGGCGTCCATCGTTTTCAATTCTTCCGGACTCATCGTTTTCACTGTCGCTTGAGTGCCCACTGGCATAAACGCCGGTGTTTCTATAACGCCATGCGGAGTGTGCACACGGCCTAAACGAGCGCCGGATTGTTTACACGTTTTAATCGGTTCATAGGTTACTGCTGCTGTCATCATATCCACTTCCTATTCTAAGCTTGCTCTTCTTGTTCGCATGTTGTCTTAATAAATCAGCATGGCATCGCCAAAGCTGAAGAATCGATACTGCTCTTTCACAGCTTCTTCGTAGGCTCTCATCACATTTTCCTTGCCAGCTAATGCACTAATGAGCATAAGTAACGTTGACTTGGGTAGATGAAAATTCGTTAACAATACGTCTACGACACCAAACTTATACCCCGGGTAAATGAAAATGGACGTCCAGCCCTGTGACGGCTGAATGTGTAAGGGGTCACCTTCAACATACCCTGGCTGTTCGCGGCTCAATCCAGCGGCCGTCTCCAACGTACGCGCAGATGTCGTACCGACTGCAATAACGCGTTTCCCAGCGGCTTTGGTCTCATTAATCAGTGAAGCTGTTTCTTCGGATAAAATGTAATACTCCGCATGCATTTGGTGATCTTCGATCTTGTCCACGGATACAGGACGGAAAGTACCGAGACCGACATGCAGTGTTACGAAAGCAAGTCGTACCCCTTTGGCCTTCAGTCTCTCCAAGTAGTCCTCCGTAAAATGTAAGCCAGCCGTTGGCGCGGCGGAAGATCCTTCGTGCTTCGCATAGACGGTTTGATACCGTTCGCGCTCCGACAGCTGCTCCTTAATATATGGCGGAAGCGGCATCTCGCCTAATCGATCAAGGATCTCATTGAAAATACCTGTGTACCGGAATTGCAGCACACGCGCTCCCATGTCTCCTACATCGACGACTTCTGCCGTTAGAAGCGGTTCACTTCCCTCTTCAGACGTCACGCCGAAAACCGCTATCGCCCCTAATTGCATACGTTTCCCAGGCTTGACTAAAGCCTCCCAGCGATCCTCACCGAGCGGCTTCAGCAATAGTAATTCCACTTTAGCGCCCGTATCTTTCTTCATACCAAAAAGCCGTGCTGGAATGACTCGTGTGTCATTCATCACGAGTAAATCCCCGGCTTCAATGTAGGAAATCAGGTCTTCGAACGTACGATGAGCTGTTTCCCCAGTCCTTTTATTCAACGTAAGCAGCCTAGACGCCGTGCGGTTCAGCAGCGGCGTCTGGGCAATCAATGATTCAGGCAAATCAAAATCAAAAGCTTGTACTTCCATGTTAGTTATTCATTCCTTCGTTATGGTAACTCCAGTATAGTACGTCTGAAGTATTTTTTTGTAATCGTAGCCCTTCTCAGCGAAGCCTTTCGCTCCCCATTGCGACATGCCTACACCATGGCCAAACCCATTTCCACGGAAAATGATTTGGTTGCCTTGCAGGGTTGACGATCCCTTGCTTGGGAGGTTAGGAGTGCCTGAACCTGCCGATACAGGCTTGCTTAAGCCCGTACTGCTTAACGTCATGATGTCCGTTTTCTTCACCGCAGTTGGCTGCGATTGTTTCCCAGCTAATACATAAACGCTGTCAGAAGACGAACTGCTTAAAACAACGCCCGTACTGCTCAGAATAGACATGCTTGGAACATTAGGTACTATAGGGCTAGTACCAGTATAACTGCCAGCACCTTCTATTTCAAACAGCGTGCTCGGCAAACCACCAAGTGCAGTACGAATATCATCTGGATTCTTCACAGTAACGACAACACCATTTGCTTTCAGCTCGATAGCTCGTCCAGATGGACCTCTTTTAGAAACCTCCAGCGAGGTTAATTCCCCATTGATCTTTGTTTTCGTAAATGCTTCAATTTTGCTCTTTATTTCACTTAATGTAAAAGGACCTCTAATCCACGAATACGCATTTGATTCCTTCTCTTGACCTAGGATGACGACTTTTTCTTTGGTCGCTAATTTGGCAATGGCAGGATTCGCAACGTTATCCACATAAGGTGATAGACGCACATTGACATCTGGCTCCGTAGCTTCGTAAATTGCTTTACCTGACTTATCCTTAAGCCCGCTATCCTTGACGTACATACTATGTACAAAGCCGATACGGCCGTCTGTCAGTTGAATCTGATACCAAATGGCTTTGCCTTTTTCCGCACCTTCGTCCGGGCTTGCAACACTCCGTAGATAATCCACGGAATTTCCCCATGCCTCAGTAGCATCTGCTGTAATGCCACCAGCATTTGACCCAAATACAGGTGAAATCAAGCCTTTTTTGTCTGAGATAACTTCATCCTTCGTGGCATCAACCGCTTGGTTGCCGGCCGTAAATTCTTTTTCTAAGCCATAGTAGGCCTGATCCAGCGTTGTATCTGTCACTTGTGCAATCTCATACTTATTACCTTGAGCTATGGCATATGTCCGTGCCGCAACGGCCTGAGCCTTCAGGGCTTCAATCGGCCATTGCGAGTTCAGCTCCGCACCAATAACGCCATAGAGATACTGGTCCATGGGAACTTCATTCACCAAAGCCAATCGGTCACGATACGTGCTGATCTCCATATCGCCACGGAAGCTGCGGTCCATGCGTTCTTTGACTTCAATGCCCATTTTCTTAGGATGAATCACCGTTTTCTGCTCCCCAACAGCCGTCACATAATGAGCAACAGCTGCTGCAGGACTGCTGGAGGTAGTTACATCTGACCTGCGTATTAAGTAAGCAGATTTCGTATTTGCGGCTTGGAGAGGTGTATTCGGTGCAGCTTTCAGCGCAGCTTGCTTCACAAGCTCCAGCTTGGCCTCTGTCGCCTCATTGCCTACCCATACACTATAGCCAACTTTGCCCGTTCCATCAGTCTGCAGGACAAGATCCGCCGTAACACCAGCTTGGGTGTACACCGCAATTTGCTGCTGAGCCGCAGCCTCTGAAGCATACGTCCCTGCACTCAAATGCAGAGGGCCACTAACCGCAGGTACAGCGCCTTTCGTTAAGGCAGCAACTGTCGCTTCCTTCAACGTCCCAGCTGCAGCATTGTCAGCCTCAGCCTTTGTTGGCAGATTTCCGTAATACACTTGGTACACCATTGTGCCTGACTTTGCCCGACTTAGCACATAGCTTTCCTCTGCCATCACAGCCAGCTTGGCGTTCAACGTCTTGGCTGCTGTGAAGTCCGAAGTCTCTAGCATCATCGTACTATACTGATCCAACGACATCCGAATGGTTGCATCCGGAATGGAGGCATACGGCTTCGCCTCTGAACTTGCTGAACCGCGGACACCGATCTCAAATCCTCCTGGCGATGTGAGTGAAACTAGCGGCTCTATCTTCTTATATTTGGCAGCATTAATAACAAGGGCTACACGAATCTGATCCAAATGCTTGATTGCCTCTGCTTCGGCCTTAGGCGCTCCGAGGAAGGAGAATGTGGCAAACGTGAATGCGGCAGTCGTCAAGATGGTAAGTCGTCTAGGATTCAGTTGCTTCTGTCGTCCATACATGAAGGTATCGTTTCCTTTCTTTCACAGCTCTTATAGTAATGTAGACTCTCGCAAAAGGAAGAAGTTTTGATAGACTTGCAGAAAAAATGACAAAATAAACGAAAAAAGCTCTTGCCCGCCTTTCAGCAGAGGCAAAAGCTTCTCATTTAGCGTTGCTCGGGTACAGGTAATCCAAGGTGGTGATACGCTTGCGGCGTTACGGTCCGACCTCTAGGCGTCCGCTGCATAAATCCGATTTGGAGCAAATACGGCTCATACACATCTTCAATCGTTTGGCTTTCCTCGCCGATGGTAGCTGCAATCGTTTCGAGCCCGACAGGGCCTCCTTGGAAGCTCTGAATAATTGCCCGCAGCATCTTGTGGTCAATTTCATCCAAGCCCAAATCGTCGACTTGCAGGAGCTTTAATGACTCCTGCGCAAGCTCCATCGTGATGATGCCATCGCCTCTCACTTGGGCAAAGTCGCGCACCCGCTTCAGCAAGCGATTCGCGATACGCGGAGTTCCGCGCGAACGCATGCCGATCTCGCGAGCAGCTTCACCCACGATGCCGACCTGCAAAATGTCGGCCGTCCGACTCACGATGTAGCTGAGCTCATCCACCGTGTAAAATTCCAGACGACTGACGACGCCGAATCGGTCGCGCAAAGGCGCAGAGAGCAGACCGACGCGCGTAGTGGCGCCGATCAAGGTAAATGGCGGCAAGTCCAGGCGCACAGAGCGCGCACTTGGCCCCTTGCCGATGATAATATCAAGGGCAAAATCCTCCATCGCTGGATACAGCACCTCTTCCACCGTACGGTGTAGGCGGTGAATCTCATCGATGAAGAGCACGTCGCCCTCCTGCAGATTCGTCAGGATGGCAGCAAGATCTCCAGGCCGTTCGATGGCAGGCCCGGAGGTTGTACGAATATTCACGCCAAGCTCGTTAGCGATAATGTTGGATAGCGTCGTTTTCCCCAGACCAGGCGGTCCGTACAAAAGCACATGATCAAGGGCTTCTTTTCTCAATTTGGCAGCTTCAATATAAATCTTGAGGTTCTCCTTCGCCTGCTTCTGGCCGATATATTCAGCCAAATAACGAGGACGCAGACTATATTCGACCACATTGTCTTCCATCATAAAATTAGCCGATATGATCCGATCATTGTCCATGGTGACCCTCCTTCCTATGCACATTCAATAAACTTACATCGTAAATAGAGCTTGCAAAGCAAGCTTCACGAGGACATCAACTGAATCCGAAGGCCCAGCTTTAGGCTTCACCTGCAGCCAAGCGCGATCGACTTCTGCCTCTGTATAGCCAAGTGTCATTAGGGCTTCCTTCGCCTCGCTCCAAGGCAGTCCGCCTTCTGTTAATTGTGCTGATCCCACAACACTTAAAGCGACCGCTGCTTCCGGGCTCGAGAAGCTCACAGAACCCAGCTTGTCTTTCAAATCTAGCACGATGCGTTGGGCTGTTTTCTTACCAATGCCAGGCAGCTTCGTGAGGAATGCCAAATTCTCTTGGCTAATGGCAAGAATAACCGCTTCTGGCCTTCCGCCTGCAGCGAGAATACCTAGCGCTACTTTGGGTCCAATGCCGCTAACATCCAGCAATAAGCGGAATAAGGATTGCTCATCGCGTGTCATGAAGCCAAATAGAAGATGAGCGTCTTCCCTTACATGGTAATGGATGAACATCGTGACTTCCTCATTCTCTTTATGCGAGAGCGCATAAGGATTCGGACAAAAGACCCGATAGCCTACCCCATTCACATCGAGAACCGCATATTCACTTTCACGCAGGGCAACTTTACCTCGTAAGAAATCTATCATCTTTTCTTAACCTCATTTATCCTAGATTGAAGTGATGAAGAGTGAGCATGACAAATAGCGATGGCCAGCGCATCAGCGACATCATCCGGTTTGGGCACCTGTGACAGCTTCAGCAAAATTTTGACCATCTCCTGCACCTGCTTCTTCTCTGCATTGCCATATCCAACAACAGCTTGCTTCACTTGCAGCGGCGTATATTCAGCGATTGGCAGACCCGCCTGCACACCTGCTAAAATCATTACACCCCGCGCTTGCCCTACGGTAAATGCCGTTGTGACATTGCGATTAAAAAACAATTTCTCAATCGACATCACATCTGGTTTATATTTCTCTATCAATTGTACTGTAGCGTCATAGACATCCTTCAATCGGATACCAGGATCCGTATGTGCTTCCGTTTGAATCGAACCATATTGTACCGGAACTAGCTTACTGCCGATTTTATCAATAAAGCCAAAGCCTACGATCGCGATCCCTGGATCAATTCCTAGAATACGCAAGTTGTTTCTCTCCCATCTTTCAAAAAAAAGCGAACATATGTAGTCATTTTCCATTATAGCAGAGAATGAAAAAAAGAGATAGACTCGGGATGTCCCGAAACTATCTCTTCCTCAATATCTATGGTATTGTGTGAACTAGGGGCGCGACATGGCACCTTCTGTAACTTCAATGGCATATTCACTGAATGTCGATAATACGCTATTATACTCCTCTATATCGGAGACTCGGATTCCCTCGTGAAGCTGAGCGACCGTATCGCGAGGCAAACTGCTTTCTAACTGCTGGATATTAAGTTGGAAAAAGGTTCGAATAATAAGATTATTGGCAGGGGTTCCGTTGAATAACGACAAATTGCTGCTTCCGTCGATGCCGAAGACTGCTTTTTCTTTACAGTCTGGCGATAGATCTTCAATATTTTCTGTAAAAACAACTTCGCCGTTCTCTTGGATGCTTAACTGCCAACTCGGATGTTGTTTTTGCAGCGTTAGCAATTCTTGTGACGTATGCGAACCCAGCTGACTGCGTTCTTCACCACAAACATAGGACTTGAGCAAATAACTTTCTCTGCGATCCGAAATGGTTTGCAGCAGCTTTGCGGCTTCCTGAAGACGAGAATCCTCTTCCGGTTGTAAACCAGCGATGGTCGCTTGAATGGAGCCTTTCGGATTGTGGAGGCTTTGATTTCCAAAAACCAACCAGGTAACGATAACAACCAAAACGAACATCCCAAGCGTTAACCAACTGCGTTTCCAGCGGAGCCTTTTTTTCAATTGCTTCAAGAACCGAGTTACATTCACGTTATCCCCTTCTTCTTGTTTTTTCGTATTGTTTCCATTTGCAAGAAGCACTATACATCATTTACCATAGAAGAGAATGAAACATTACCTTCTAATTTCAAAGCGGATGGTGAATTTAACCATGAACGGAAGAAAGCCAATTAAGCGCACAACTCTCCTGATTATCGGGGTCATTGTATTCTGGGGAAGCGTGGCATTGTGGAATGAAATTCAAAAGGTTGAATCGGGTACCGCGAAGACGAACACCACTTCGGTCTCCCAAACAAGTCCGAGTCCTCACTCCTAGCAGAGAGACTTTGACTTCGTCAAAGATCCCAAAGCGGAGAGACTTTGACTTCGTCAAAGATCCCTATAAATTGTCACGAAACTTACATGATTTCGGTAACAAATGGTTATAATGGGACGTTATCTCGCTTTAGAATTTGACTGTAGCCACAGAAATGATATAGTCAAAGATAGATGATTATTCTCATAGGAATGCAGGAAAGACGATATATATGAAATAAGCAATTGAGAAAGTGATACACCTTTTCAAACGACAACTCTAAGGAGGGAAACATCATGAATGTGGCAGAACTTCAATTAATTCAATTATCCAGACGGGGCGATCGCAATGCTTTCGTGGAGTTAGTCGAACTCTATCGCAATAAAATACAAAAGCTAGCGTTTCGGATGCTGCATAACCGACCTGATTCCGAGGATATTGTCCAAGAAACCTTTATCCGCGTTTATTTGAATCTAAACCACTTTGATGAAACCCAAAATTTCTCAACTTGGATTTATCGGATCGGAAAAAATGTCGCCATTGATTTGCTTCGTAAAAAAAGACCTGTGCAATCGCTTGATGCCGAGCTAAATGAGATGGATGACGATTACAGCTACTATAGTAAGCTTGCCAGTCAAGATCAATCGCCGGAACATGCCGTGCTCCAATCGGAAGTTCAAGAGCATATGCACGCTTCCATTAATAAATTAGCGGATAAATATAAAGGCGTGATTACGCTGTACTATTTAGAAGAGCTTTCTCTGCAAGAAATCAGCGAGCGTCTAAACTTGCCGATTACAACGGTAAAAACTCGCTTGCATCGCGGGCGTGAACTGCTACGTAAGAAGTGGGGAATGAATTTCGTTATCGGTTTAATGACATTTTTCACATTGGGCATGATCGCATAATTGTCCTTCCACATACAAAAGAAGCCTCTTTCCACGTCAATCTCGTGGTTAGAGGCTTCTTTTATGATCCTATAAATTAATCCAAGGGCCGTTCGGTTTGCTCGGTACCCTTTTCTCCGTAACATGTTGCTGCTGCTGGAGGAATGCACTCAAGGCTGATTGTCCAGAAAGCCTTACTTTACGCGTAGAGCGACTTCCAGTGGACTTCGCTTTATCCGCTTTTTGCTTATCCCGAATGTCAATTTCAATTTTCTCTTCGGTATCCGTCACCTTTTTGAGTTCGTGCGTATGAACTTGCGGTACGAGCGATGATTCATCGTATGGCGTGTGCTGCATGCCGCCAGCATAAGGAATACCGTATGGATCATGCTGATACGCATAGTGCTGAGCCATCGGATGATCGTACGGCATCGGCGGAGGATAGAACGCAGGCATCGCTGTCATGTCTTGCGTCGCGTTATCCCAAGGATTGCCCATCGGTACATTCGAGTATTGGGCTGGGTAATTCATCCATTGGTGCTCATTCATCGCAGGCCCACCGCACCCACAGCCTTCATCAACTACCATAACTGGCGCTGTCATGGTTGGAAGCTGCTCACAAGGCTCTTCCTGGCTAGGCGTGAAGGCCGGATATGTCATGGCCTCGTGCTGTTGCTCAGGGTAAGCGAATACCTCTGTGGCTGTGATGTGAAACTGTTGAAAAGGATGAACCGCCTGCCCGTAAGGTTGATGGAGCCCAAGATCATCCGCGACAGGAGCTGGCATGACCGGCGAGGTCGCTTGCGGTGCGGCAGGTACCGTTTCCCCTAACGAAAGTGGCGGCGCTTCCGCTACTGGCGCTTGTGGACTTGGGATAATCGGCTGTTGATAAGCGTCTGCTGGCGGCATTGGCTGCGTGATAGGCATAGGAGTAAATGGCTCCGTGGAGAGCTTCGACGTCCCGTGGTGCGTAAGATGCTGATTGCCATGCGTATGACCATGCTGCATTTTGGGGACAAAAACGACATCCCCTGTCATAAGTACATTTGGATTCTTGAGGTGCGCATTCGCCTTAATCATCGCTTGCAGCGGCACATCCCAAGCTTTGCCAAGCTTCCATAAACTGTCACCTTGCTGAACGACGTGTTTATACACAATGTCAGATGCCGGTGGGTCAACCGGTTTAGGTGCAGATGGAATCTTCACTTTCATTCCAATTTCAATCTGATTCGGATCAGCAATCTGAGGATTGAGCGCAATAATCTGATCTAGGTTGGTGTGGTATTTTTTTGCGATCTCGTACAGGGTATCGCCTTTTTTGACAATATGGATTTTCAAAACCCTACCTCCTTAAAGTTTTCTTCAGAAAACTCACTTCGTAAGCATCAACTTAGTATTACAATTAGAAAAAGTGGATTCGTAAGCAGCTCCTTCGCGCTTCTCTTCTCTTTGCCAGAAACTTGGCCGCGTTAGCAATCGCTTATTCACAATCATGATATTTTAGTTTATGCGCGTTTCTAGGCTTTTGCCCCTGTCGCACAAAAAAAATCCCTTGCGTCATAAACGCAAGGGATTTCTCTTAAGAACTTTGATATGCATAGCTTGGATAGCAGCCCAAAATGCGAACCTGACACCCAATCGCTTCAATTTCTTGAATAGCCGACGGCAGCAGGACGGATTCCATATTGCCGACAATATCGATATAGAAATAATAAATGCCAAGCTTCTTCTTCGTCGGTTTAGACTCAATCTTGGACAAGTTGATTCTCCGCCATGCGAATGCCGAAAGCACCTGATGCAAAGCACCTGGATAATCCTCTGGCAGCGTAACAAGAATCGTGGTCTTCATGTCTTCGGAAGGCATGAGCTCCGATGCTTCCTTGCCCACGAGCAAAAAGCGAGTCATGTTATCCTTGTGATCCTGAATCTCCCGCTGCAGCATGGGAACGCCATAGTTCGTTGAAGCGATGGCCGTACCAATCGCCGCAACCGTTGGGTCCTGCAAGGCAGCGACAATACGCACGCCTTCAGCCGTGGAGCTCACTTGCTCAAACTCGGCCTCACGCAAGTATTGCTTCATAAATTGGTTGCATTGCGCAGGCACAACTTGATGAGAGAGCACTTTACGAATGTGCCTGTAGGGATTCGAGGCATCCACTTCCGTATCGGGATTCGGATAGCCAATGAGATTCATATCGATCGGAAACACCCATTCTGCTCGAATCGGAAGATCGACCTCATGAACGAGCCAATCCACATGGAGATGTACAGAGCCCTCCAGTGTATTTTCGATCGGAATGACACTCAAATCCGTTTCACCCGATGCCGTTGCATTGAATACCTCTGAAATCAACTTATAGGACACATACGTGAATTTGTCGCCTAGAAAGTGACGCGTAGCTTCCTCCGAGAAGGTACTTGGCCCAAGTATAGCAACTCGTTTCATGCCAGCACCTCTCTTTCTACCAAGGAAAGAAGACCCTCGGCTCCGCTCTGAAGTTCTGTTGTCGTCACACCTTCTTGACTTGGCTTCAGCCATAAAAGCTGCGCTTCTATGCCCTCCTTCGCCAACGTTGATTGAAGGAACGCCTCCAACTCCGCTTTCTTCTCGCTGCGCACATCCACGAGCGCTAGCATTGTAGGTCCCGCTCCGCTTAACGCAACGCCAAGCGCACCATGGTGCTCACATTCATCCAGTAACGTCTTCATACCTGGAATAAGTGCTGCGCGGTAAGGCTGATGCAATCTATCTTTCATCGCAAGACGAATCATTTTAAGGTTACCTGTGCTAAGGGCCGCCACAAGCAAGGATGAGTGACTGAGATTGAAAACTGCGTCCTTCATCGTGACTTGCTGTGGCATAACGCCTCTCGCCTTTTCTGTCGATAACTGAAAGGCTGGTATCGCCACCAGCACCTCCAAATTAGGATCAGGCTCAATCCGAATCGATTCCGCCTTCACATCGTCCCAGAACGCGACTACGATACCGCCGAATAGACTTGCACCCACATTGTCAGGATGCTTCTCCAGACGTGAAGCGATTTGAAATAGCTCATAGGTTGAGAATCGATTCCCAATGAGGGCATTCGCACCGGCGAGTGCACCCACAATTGCGGAAGCACTGCTTCCTAATCCTCTTGTAAGAGGAATTTCACTATACATGGAAATCTCTAGCTCTGGATGGGAAACACCAGCCTTATCGAAAACCATTTGAGCTACCTTATAAATTAAGTTCGATTTATCTGTAGGAATTCCACTCATCTGATCGCCAATCAATTGAATGCGAGTCTGATCGGAGATCGCCATATCAATCCAAGCATATAAGTTCAAGGCCATCCCCAAAGAGTCAAAGCCGGGACCTAGATTTGCCGTGCTTGCCGGAACTTTCACTCTTACCTTTTGTTCTGTCTTGTAGCTCATATCGAAATTGCGCCTCTCTTCATGATTTTGCCGCAGATTGTACCGCATTAAGCAGCTCAGCTCCTGCTCCGTTATACCTAGCCTTCTACACGATACACGCTCTTAATGGCATGAATAACGTCCATCGATTCAAATTGTTTCAACACTTTTTTCATGCTTGCTTGATTCGCATCGTGCGTAATGATAATAATTTCAGCCTTCGGATTCGTTTTATTCGGATGTTGGAACACCGATTCCAAGCTAACTTCATGCTCCGCAAAAATTTGCGTAATTTGCGCAAGCACGCCGGCTTTATCTTCAACATGTAGCAAAATGAAATTTTTGGATGCGATTTGCTCATCTGTTTTGAGCTTCATTTCTTTGTAAGGGGCTTGAACCGTTTGGCCATTGATCCCGAGCTTCAAGTTGCGTGCAACAGCTACTAGATCAGCTACGATGGAAGTTGCCGTTGGAAGCTCGCCAGCTCCTGCGCCGTAGAACATCGTTTCCCCAACAGCTTCACCTGTTACATAGACAGCATTGAAAACGCCGTTAACGGAAGCAAGCGGGTGGGAATTTTTCACCATAGTCGGCTGTACACTGACCGAGATGTGCCCATCATGATTTTCAGCAATTCCTAGCAATTTCACTTCATAACCTAACTTCTTACCATATTGAATATCTTCCTTCGAAACCTTGGAAATCCCCTTAGCCTGAACATCACTCAAAGCAACATTGGCATGGAAACCAAGCGTAGAAAGAATCGTCATTTTACGAGCCGCATCTAAACCTTCAACATCCGAAGTCGGATCCGCTTCTGCATAGCCTAACTCTTGTGCTTCCTTCAGCACATCCGCATATGCAGCGCCCTCTTGGCTCATTTTAGTCAAAATGTAGTTCGTCGTTCCGTTCACAATACCCATAATTTTCGTGATACGATCGGAAGAGAAGCCTTCTACTAGCGCACGAATAATTGGAATTCCACCTGCAACACTTGCTTCATAAAAGACATCACATTGATTTTCGGCCGCTTTGGCTAAAATTTCTGCACCATGCATCGCCATAAGATCCTTATTAGCGGTTACGATGTGTTTTCCATTACCAAGCGCAGTTAGAATGTGCTCTTTCGTCGCTGCTACGCCACCCATAACTTCAATGACAACATCAATTTCGCTATCGCCAATAACGTCCCATACATTCTCTGTAAGTTTCTCAGGGTCTACTGTGATATTGCGAGCCTTTGATTTATCTTGCACAAGAATCTTGGAAATTTCAATGGCTGAACCTGTTTGACGTTGTAAATCCTCTTGATGTCCTTCAATAATACGAACAACACCTGTTCCAACCGTACCTAAACCTAGTAAACCAACCTTTATCGGCTTCATTTCATTACCTCCTGAATTGTTTGCTTTTCTTAACTTCCTTGACCGATGACCATGGCGCGCTTAACTCCGTCTTGTGCCCCGAGGCGATCCACGATATCCCGGATTTCTTCACCCATAGATGAAATTTCTAGAGAGATGACGACGTTCGCCATACCCTGTAATGGAATCGTTTGATGAATGGTCAATACATTGCCATCCAAATTTGCGATGAGTGCAAGAACGCGGGACAATATCCCGGACCGATGCTCCAAATCCATTGAAATCGTAATAATTCTCTCACGTTCCAGCTTACTTAGTGGATGGATGCCATCTTTATACTTATAGAAGGCGCTTCGGCTCAGCCCAACTTGCTCTACCGCGTCGTGAATCGTCTTCACTTCACCGCGTGCCAGCAATTCTTTGGCCTGTGCTGTCTTCAGAACACCTTCTGGAAGAATGTCCTCACGGACTAAGTAGTACCTCTCAGGTCCGATGTGCTTAATGCTAGGAAGAAACTCTTTGCTCTCCGGCACCTAACTACCGTCCTCTCCAAAAAGACTAATGTTTCTCTATAGAGGACATTATATCGAATCATGCCTTGTGAAGCAATAGGCAAAATGCATCTAAGCATATGCCTTTGCAGGGCTCTCGCGATCTATGATAAGCTAAAACGGAACTGAGAAGGGAGGAATCTCTCCATGATTACCTTACGCATGATGTCTACCGCACTGCTATGGAACAAACAGGACGAGCTCCTTATGATGAAACGCGCGTTAAACCGCACACTTTCCCCTGGCTTATGGGCGGCTATAGGCGGTCATCTTGAACCACATGAAATTAGTCAACCGAGAACAGCCTGTTTCCGAGAGATATGGGAAGAAACGGGCATTGAGCAGGATGAAATTCATGACTTACATTTGCAATATGTCCTCATTCGGCTGAATGGCCAGGAAATACGTCAGCAATTTTTTTATGTAGGCAAAACGGATATTAATCCGCGCATCGTTACCAACGAAGGCGATCTGCATTGGATTCCCAAAGCAGCTGTCTTGGATCGTCCGATGCCTTATATTTTCCGCAGTTTACTCGAGCATTATTTCACAGTTGGACCTACCTCACATCCATGGATAGGCTCAGCTGGCATTCATGCAGAAACAGGTCTAGCTACAATTCATTGGAACCCCTTGCTGGATCCGATGCAAATCTAATGAAAAGAGCAGACAACGATTTCTCGTTACCTGCTCTTTTTGTGTTATAACGCGCTGCCTCCGAAAAGGAAGCGATATTCCCAATGGCGATTCGCAATGGAATCAATGCGAACACCGCCGCTTTCTTTCGAATACGTCGATAGAATTTGACCATTGCCTAAATAAATCGCAACGTGGGTTATCGTTTGAGCTGACTTATTAATTCCTGCATAATTGGACTGTGCCGTTCCTTTATAAGACATAAAGAACATCAGATCGCCAACCTTAAGGTTGTGCCAATCCGTCACATTGTGTCCAAGTGATTTCACATAAGTGCCTTGACCTCTAGAGTCGGATGGCAAGGTTAGTCCTATCCCATCCTTGAAAGCCTGACGCACAAAATCCGAACAATCAAACGTTGCCGTGTTGTCACGACTGGAACCATATTCATAAGGGGTTCCTAAGTATTTTTTACCTGCCGCAATGACCTTCTGAATCTTTTCACTCGTTGTGCCCCCTGTGTTGGAACCCGGCGAAGTGACTGCACCAGAGGTTGAAATATATGTAGGGCTTGTACTGATATAACCTTCACGACCATCCGAAGCTCTGACTTTATACCAATACGCATTCACTTTCTGCAGGATCTGAACCGTTTCTCCTGCTTTCAAATAACGAATGCGCGTCGCATTCTGATCGGCTGCCGTACGGAAGCTCACGCTTGCGACAATGCGTCCTGTCCCCGTTGCTGGCGTCGTAGTCTGGCTGCTTGCTTTTATGTACTTAGCGCTCGTTGAGACATAGCCAATCTGTCCGTTCGTCACCTGAACTCTATACCAATACGCATTTACTTTCTCAATAATGGAAACAGGTTCTCCCGCTTTTAAATAGCGGATTCGAGGTGAATTCTCATCTGGACTTTGGCGAAAGCTTACACTGCTCACAACTTCACCAGTGGTTGCAGCAGATGCTGCTTTAGGTAATGGGACTGTAACAGCACCAAATATAAGAGATGGAATAAGGGCAAAAGCAAGTATTTGATTCTTCAAGTTGTAGTCCTCCTAGCGTTTTGTACTTTCGTATCATGCTGGCACTAGTAAATGGTAACATATCCATTGATTAAGTTTTAGCTGTAACATCTACCAATTCGCCCTACCCCCTTAAAAATATAAGCTCTTCCGACCTATTTGAACGGATCAAAAAAAGACCCCTCATTCGCTGTCTCAGAACAGCTTCCTGATAAGGTCTTCAACCTAGTTTCGATGAGGAATCGTCGCTATCCGCAACATCCTGTCTCTTCAAATATTGACTCTGATCGATCCAGCGTTGCATGATTTTCTGCGCCTCTTTCCGCTGTAGTAAAGCTTCCGCCAGTTGAAAGCCCTCTTCATAGCTATCCACTTTATCAAACCATTTTAATCGTAATCCCGTATTGAAAATGACATGATCGCGTTCGCGTTTTACGTCCACCGTATCATCGCCAGCAATAATTCGTTTCACCATGATGATCTGGTCTTCTTTGGTAAGCAACGGTAAAGGAGCACTTGAAAATCCAAACTTCTGGGGGTCAAGAACACGCGACTCATCTCCCCAAGGTGTCACAATACGAATCGTGCTGTTCTCATAGAGGGGTAAATCCTCAGAGCCATCAATCCCGCTGACAATATAAGCTTGTTGAAAGCCAGAACGCATCGAAATTGGAATGAGCGACTCCATAGCCTTCCGTTTCTGTACGCCGATAATCAAATTCGCGGAAAGCACAGGATTCAGTACTCTCTCAATAGTGTCTATAACCGTTCGTATCCCTAATTGCTCTCGCACCTGCTTCAGCCGTCCAATGGGTGGACACAACTGCTCCGTTGGAAGATAACCGATGTGCAGATGCATTAACATGGATTGCCAAGCCTTGACTGACAAATGTAAGGACACACCTAAGCTTTCTAAGATTTCCTGCAAGGAAGTTCCTTGTCGTGAAGGAAGTGCCTCGCCGCCTTGCAGCACCTGTGTGAAGCCTACAGACGCAAGCAACAGGCTGACAGGCAGCGTGATGGGGAATCGCTTCCTTCCTTCCGTTGGCGCAGTTGCATGCAGTGAGTTCGGCTGAGCATGATAATTCAAGGAGTAGCTGCGAAACACATCGATAAAAGCCATCAGCTCGTCATCGGCTTCCCCTTTCATACACAACGCCATCAAGAAAGCTGCACATTGCGCATCTGTCGAGTCCCCTCGCGCCATTTCGCTGGCTGCTTCCACAGCCTCATCGTAGGTTAAATCCCGCATTTGCGAGGGATCCGAGATCGCTTGAATCCATCTCTTCATCATTCTCCCTCCTTCCTCACACTTTAATGTTATATTTACTTACATAAAATTGTTGTTATTACTAAAATGGTAATCCTTTTGAAACTGCATGTCAAGTATTATGACATTTGTGTAAAGATAACAAAAAAAGCACCTACCCTATTAGGATAAGTGCCTTGTATTACAAATTGTTCTCGTCGAACTCGAAGTCAAAATCACCGATTTGGATCGTCTGTCCATGGACAGCTCCGCGTCTACGCAACTCATCATCAATCCCCATGTTACGCAAAATACGAGCAAATCGCGCGATCCCGTCTTGCGTTGAGAAATTCGTCCGCTTGATCAATTTCTCAATCGACGGACTTTCAATAACGAATACATCATTATCACGACGAATCGTGAAATCATTCTCTTCGCGTTTCTCAAAGCGGTATACCTTACGCTCTTCCGTCTCAGACACGCCTTCAACCTCTGGAGCGTTCGGAATGCTTTCCACGATGTCAGAAATCTTATACAAAAGCTCTTGAACACCGCCGCGCGTTAACGCCGATATCGGATAGACCTCAAACTCTTTACCATCCGCTGCCAGCTGCTCCTTGAACAAAGCCAAGTTATCCTCCGACTCCGGCATATCCATCTTGTTGGCTACTACGATTTGCGGGCGCTGCTCCAGCTTAGCATTATACAGCTTGATTTCCTCATTAATCTTGATGAAATCTTCGTAAGGATCACGTCCATCAGCAGCCGACATGTCCACGACGTGCACAATAACACGCGTCCGTTCTACGTGACGCAAGAACTCATGGCCAAGCCCAACGCCTTCGTGTGCGCCTTCGATCAAACCTGGTAGATCCGCCATAACGAAGCTGCGGCCATCGCCAACATCAACAACACCCAGATTTGGGGTTAGTGTTGTAAAGTGATAAGCTGCAATCTTCGGCTTCGCGGCCGAAACAACAGACAGCAGCGTGGATTTACCCACGCTCGGGAAACCAACAAGGCCAACGTCAGCCATAACCTTCATTTCAAGGATGACCCAACGTTCTACGCCTTCTTCACCGTTCTCCGCAATCTCAGGAGCCGTTACACGTGCTGTTGCGAAGCGAGTATTCCCTCTTCCGCCACGACCACCTTTGGCAACGACAACTTCTTGACCATGACGAGTTAAGTCAGCAATGACTTCTTGCGTATCATCATCAATAACGGTCGTTCCAGGCGGAATTCGTACAACCAAATCCTCTGAATTCGCGCCATGCATGGATTTATTACGGCCTTTCTCGCCGCGATCTGCTTTAAAGTGCTTCTGATAACGGAAATCCATCAACGTCCGCAAGCCTTCATCTACGCGGAAAACAACATCTCCACCATTGCCTCCGTCACCACCGGCAGGACCACCTTCGGGTACGTACTTCTCACGACGAAAAGCAACTAAACCGTCACCACCGTCGCCACCTTTTACAAAAACCTTCGCCTTATCAACAAACATTTCTACACCTCAACTTTATATAGGAAACGGCAATCGCAATGTAATCCCTGCTTCATCTTCAAGCCATTCATTGTGCTCAAGCGAGTACTGGGAACTTTTTGATGCAAAACGTGTTAAAACTGATTGCTCAAGTTGCTCCCGATCATAGGGGCCTTGATATACAAAATCAAGCAGTAAGCAATCCTCTTGGACATCGAACTCCAAGCTAAGTAGGCCGCTTTCCCCATCTTCGAATGCTGTATGTTCTTGGACACAGGCCACCACCTGTCGAACCAATCGCTCGATCAATCCGCTTTGAATGGGGAGTTGTCCAAGATTAATTTCTTGTTCGACTTCCACATTCAATTCTAACGTCTTCGACTGAACACGGAATTGAAGCAAGTAAGCAATGAAAGATGGGATCCCCAGTCTAGAGAGATTGCTTTCCTGCTGCATAGTCATTTTTATTTTTTCCATGTAAGGCCGTAAATTATCAAATTTCTTCATTTGAATATAACCAAATAAAATTTGGGTATCATTCATCCAATCATGCCGTAAGCGATTAACAACGGCAATCAACTTAAGTTGTTCGTCTTGTTCTTGCTGTTTAAGCTTAGAACGCAACTTCTCTTCCATTCTGCTTGCTTCTAATCTCCAGGCTGTATACCCACTGATAAGTATGATGAGTAAAAATGCAATTCTGATGATCCAGGGTTCTGTAACTAACATGCCAGTCAATCCTATGAGCACAAGTGCTAATAAATATACCTGCGCGCTGCCCAATTGCTTCATTATCCGTCCGCCCCGTTCTCCCTGCTTTGTAACCGTTCATCCAGTATAACATGCCGTCTGGAAAACTTCACCAAACAAACGAGAAAACCTCTGCCCTCGACCATCCGAAATGAGTGATCACGGTTAGAGGTTTTTCCTTATATGCTGAGAAAAAATCCCTGGATGAACTGTCGCTCACCAGGGATTCTAATTACGCTTCTTGAGCTGCAGCTACTGGAGCTACATCAACTGGGTATACGCTCACTTTTTTGCGATCGCGGCCCAAACGCTCGAATTTCACTACGCCTTGTACCAAAGCGAAAAGTGTATCATCCGAACCGATGCCTACGTTCGTTCCTGGGTGAATTTTCGTACCGCGTTGACGGTAGAGAATGCTTCCAGCAGTAACAGTTTGACCGTCAGCACGTTTAGCGCCAAGACGCTTAGAGTGCGAGTCACGACCGTTCTTTGTGGAACCTACCCCTTTTTTGGAAGCGAATAACTGGAGATCCAATTTCAAAAACATGGTGTTATCCTCCTTTGTGATAGATTGTTTCAATCGTTATATAATCACCGTAAGTTTGTTCAATCGATTGTAACATAACGACCATCGATTCTATAATCAACTGTACTTGACTCCAAGTTTCAGGAATGTCACGCGCACTTTCTGGGATGGTTACATCCAGCAGTCCTCGCTCCATTTCGTGAATTGGAATCACACCGGTTAAAGATACGATCGAGTTAATAGTACCAACGGAAACCGCTGATACCGCGGCGCAGACCAAGTCTTTGCCAGGTACGTCATATTCAGCATGGCCTTCAACGACAAAAGAAAGAATTTGAGGTGAATCTGGTTCAAGACGCTCTATGGTCACATAGATCATAAGCTTGTCTCTTACGCTTGGATTTTCTCAACTACTACTCTTGTGTACGGTTGACGATGACCTTGCTTTTTGTGATAGTTCTTTTTCGGCTTGTACTTATAAACGATGACTTTTGCGCCTTTGCCGTGTTTTTCTACTTTCGCGGAAACGGAAGCACCAGCAACCAATGGAGCACCTACTACTAGGCCATCCTCTTTGGAAACCAAGAACACACGATCAAAAGATACAACCTCACCTTCAGCAGCGTTCAATTTCTCGATGTAAAGAACATCGCCCTCTTGAACTTTGTACTGTTTACCACCTGTTTCAATAATTGCGTACATTTTCACTTACCTCCTCATGTCTCAGACTCGCCTTGTGCAGGTGACGGAAAGGAATGAATCCATTCGCGTACTTCGACCTGTTTCGTGCGGTTACAGCATGCCTAAACAACACACTCCGAATATTATAACACAGTTATATTTTCATATGCAATCTTTTATTTGCGTTTTCGAGTCATTTCCAGCAATCCGAGCTTGGTCCAACCGACAATTGTCGTCTTGGAACGATCCTTGCGCACAGCTTCCGCCATATTCGCCATGACCTTCGCTCGATTGTCTTCTGCGTGCATATCAATAAAATCAACAATAATGATGCCTCTAAGATTACGCAGCCGCAGCAATCGCGGAATTTCAACCGCGGCTTCCCGGTTAATATCGGTAACGGTTTGCTCTAAATCAATAGAACCCGTGTAACGTCCTGTGTTTACATCAATCACCGTCAGCGCTTCTGTTTGATCGATGATTAAGTATCCGCCGCTAGGCAGCCATATTTTACGACGAAAGCTCTGATTCAGTTCTTCTGTAACGCCAAAGTGATCGAACATCGGTGTTTTGCGATCATAAAACGCAATCCGGCCTCGCCAGCTCGGCTGCTGCTTACGCAGCAAGGTTCTCATCTCTTCAAATACTTTATTGTTACTCATCCACACTTCTTGCACTTCATCCGAAATCACATCTCTAGCCAGCTTCGGCAGGAGATCGAGGTCTTGATAGAGCTGTGCAGGTACATCAGACTCTTCTCGTTTCGCTAGAATGGTGCTCCATACATCGCGTAAATTTTGCAAATCGTCTCGAATGGCTTCCTCGCTTTGCCCTATGGCACCAGTGCGAATAATGACGCCTTCTCCAGGCAAAAGGTTACCCTCTGCAAGCTGCTTAAGACGCTGCCGCTCAGCTTCGATGTCAATTTTACGCGATATCGCAATATAATCAGCATCTGGCATATAAACAATCCAACGGCCCGGAATCGAAACGTGCGTAGTCACTCTCGCCCCTTTGGTACCTTGCGGATCCTTGCTAACTTGGACCATCAGTGTTTGACCCACTTCAGCAATATCCGTAATGGAAGGCTTGATCTTTGGCTGCTTGTCCAAATGAACGGGGAGGAGATCGTCTATATAAAGAAAGGCATTCTTCGCAAGTCCAATATCGACGAATGCCGCTTGCATGCCAGGAAGTACGTTAACGATGCGGCCCATGTAGATGCTGCCTGCCCGTTGAGTTTCAAGCGGATACTGCGTATCATACTCCACAAGACGACCATCCTCTAGCAAAGCCGCTTGTGTAAGCTCGGGGGCGCTGTGAATTATCAGTTGCTTCATACACGTTCACCTCACCAGTTATTTTACATGAAAAGATCGGAAACTGCACTCCCCGGTTTTTTCCCATCTAAATAACCGCCGACGATTTGCTGCTCGGGCAACACCGCTTGGATGCGCCCTAGGTCGTTCACAACGTAGATCAAGTGATATTTCTCACGCATAAAAAGCTTCAAAGTCTCAGCCATCGTAAGCTGTCTAGGGATGACAATCGGCTGCGCTCTCGTACCGCGGCTCAACAGCTGCCCCACTCGGAAACCGCGCCCCATTAGAAAACGAAGAAAATGGTACGGTATTTGCCTGTAGGCATACCAATTCGACACCAGGAGAAACAAGCCTATGACGAGGATATTGATCGGCAGATGACCTTGTATAAGCTGGATAATGGCCATGATGATGATCGAGAAGCTAATAATCATACTAATCCAAACGGAATACACAATGGTGCTATGGTACGGCATGATATAGCCCAAAAGTCCTTGCATCACTTTGCCGCCATCTAGCGGCATCACAGGGATCAGATTGAATAAGCCAATCATCAGATTAGCTTCAATGAAATAGTCCCACCAGCTGCCACTTCCGATATCCATCGACTTCATCAGCAGCGCTAATAGGATCATCCACACGTGCTGCAAAGGGCCAGCTAAAGCGACGATCAGTTCCTCGCGAGTGGACGTCGTTCCTAACTCATCAACAATTAAAACACCGCCGAAGGGAAGAAGCTGCACTTCTTGCACTCGCCAACCGAAGCCTTTGGCCGCGGTTAAGTGACCCAGCTCATGGATGAGCACAATGCCAAACAGGGTGATTGCCTCTAAAAAATACCCAGTAAAGGCACAACCGATCATAATTAACGTAAATAACGGATGAAATCGATATTTCGTGCCTGCCCATTTAATCAAAGGTGATCACATCCGCCGGGTTGATTGTCACGCCCTCTTTCATGACGGAGAAGTACAGCGTCCCTTTCGCTGGGTCTTTAGCTGATGCCTTGCCGATGGGCTCGCCAACCTTCATCCAGTCTCCAACGGATACACTTGCTTCACTAAGCCCGCCATATAAGGACTCCAGCCCTCCTGGATGACGAATCATGATCGTTAAACCAGTATCCGCAGCTTGGCCCGAAAAAATGACCTGCCCTGTATCCATGGCATACACTGGAGCAAACTCAGCCGTATTCAGATTCACTCCCTTATGGAGGGTTCCATCATATCTAACCATGACGCTACCTTTCGCTGGGGCGAACAACGTACGCCTCGAGGTACTGACAATAACCGCCTCATTTCCTGTGCGATTAAAGCTTGGAATAAAGGAAGGCGCTCCTCCGAACTTTTCGGTATACCACGCGGAAATCGCCGTAAAATCATAGGACTGCGTAAGTGCTGCTGTAATATATAGCTTGCCTGTGATTGCCCAAGGCTTGTCTAGCTGAAACATGCCATAAACAGCCCCAAATATCGCGGCGCTGATTAGCAACTTGTAGGCGATCTTACGCGGAGACGGAGGCGTGAACAAGCTTTTTTCTGGATCATCCTGATTTCTATCCATCATCAGCTTTTGTCTCCAGGCAAATTCAGGGTCCTCCATTCGCCTTCTCCATTCAGGATCGGCAAGCAGCGGCACTTCGTCTATTTGACGCGGAGGCAAAAAGAAATCGGCCGACTGAGAGGTTCTAAGTGTACTTCCATTCCCGAGTGTTGCTTCCGATGATTCTCGCAAATGACGAAGTCGTTCTAGTCGGCGCTGCTTTACTTTATCTTTGATAACCATAGAATCCCCCTCCTTATAAAGTTTCATTAATACAACCTATGTGGGAGTGGACAAGATTATGTGATTATCGTGGATGCACAAAAAAAACAAGCCGCCTCACGGCAGCCTGTCAGAATTTAAAACAATTCAGGGGCACGCTCTTGATGCAGCTTCACACTCATGACTAAGCCGAGTGAGAGCATGTTGATCAGGAGCGATGTTCCCCCATAGCTTACGAATGGAAGCGTAATACCAGTTAACGGCATAATGCCAATCATCATACCGACGTTTTCAAATATTTGAAACACGAACATGGAGACAACGCCAACCACGATATAAGCCCCGCCTAATTGAGAACTTTGGATAGAGATTAGAATCATCCGATAGATAAGCAAGAAATAAATAAGCAATAGGACAGCAGATCCACGGAAACCAAACTCTTCTCCAACAACGACGAAAATTGAATCGGAATAGGCGAAAGGGATAAAGTTACTATGCACGGAAGTCCCCTGCAAGAAGCCTTCCCCTTCTAAGCCTCCTGAACCAATGGCCCTCACTGCGTTACGTACCTGATAATTATCATCATCTGACACTTCTGTCGGATAGAGGAACGTATCAATCCGATCCATCCAGTGGCTGAAGCCATAGCCTTTCAGCATCTCGAATAAGGTATCATGAAAATGTTTATACAGGGTAAGTGTCAGGAAGCCTACCCCGGCCACGACAAGGATACTTATCAAAACTTGCGAATATTTGATATTACCGATCCACAGCATCCCTAGCAAAATAATGATAAAAATGATCGCATTCCCTAAGTCCGGCTGAATGAGCACTAGCATGAAAGGAATGAGAACGGCTATTCCTACTGGAATAATATCATTTTTAACTAAGAGCAGATCTCCTCCGCGTTTAGCCAGAAGAGCTGTGATACAAATAATGAGGATCAGCTTGACGAGTTCTGCCGGCTGAAAAGTCAAACCGCCTGGAAGCTCAAACCAGCCGCGGGCGCCATGAATTTTTTTACCGAAAAAATAAACGGCAATCAAGGAGACAATCCCAATCCCATACAAATACGGGGCGATCCGAATAAGCACACGGTAATCGAATAAACTACAACCTAGAAAGGCCACTAAGCCTACCGCGTATAAGACCAAAATTTTTGTAATACTAATGTTAATCGTCGGATGATCGATCGATGAGCTATAGACTAACATCGTACTGATAACCATAAAAGCAAATAGGATGACAACAATTGGAATATCAATGTTTTTCAGCTTGGCAAACACAGAACAATCATCCTATTCCAATAAACTTTTTCATACGTTTTACCCAACCGGTTTTATCTTCAAGCTGCATGAGCGGCACCGTATCCCCAACGATACGTCGCGCAATATTCCGATACGCAATAGCAGCGCGTGATGAAGGATTCATCACCGTAGGCTCACCTAAATTAGCCGCTTTAATTACATGCTCATCATCCGGCACAATCCCCAACAAATCGATAGCGAGTACGGTACAGATTTCATCGATGTCCAGCATCTCGCCTTTTTTTACCATTTGCGGGCGTATGCGATTAATCACCAGCTTCGGTGAAGATATTTTCTCATTTTCCAACAAGCCTATAATCCGATCCGCATCGCGCACAGCTGCATTCTCTGGCGTCGTTACGACAATCGCTTTGTCAGCGCCGGCAACCGCGTTTTTGAAGCCCTGCTCAATCCCTGCCGGGCAGTCAATGATGACGTATTCGAAATCATTTTTAAGTTCCAGAATAATCGTCCGAACTTGTTCCGGAGACACGGCATGCTTGTCTTTTGTTTGCGCCGCTGGCAGCAGATACAGTTCATCAAACCGCTTATCTTTAATTAAAGCCTGAGGCAATCGGCAGCGTCCTTCCGCAACGTCCACAAGATCGTAGATAATCCGATTTTCCAAGCCCATAACTACATCTAGATTACGTAAACCAATATCCGTATCCACCATGCATACTTTCTTCCCAAGAAGTGCAAGAGCAGTCCCCAGATTAGCGGAAGTCGTCGTTTTACCAACGCCGCCTTTACCTGAGGTGACAACGATAGCCTCTCCCATATTCCTCACCCCAGACATAGTTTTTATGATCAAAATTACAATTTGACCGGAGCATCCGGCCAAATCCGATGAAGCTGATGCAGCTTATCGATCTCCATTTTACCTTCTTTAACATAAGCAAATTCCATGAATGCCTCTTCAATTCCCCATTCGTCGGGTGAACGGCTGATGACGCCAGCAATTCGCAATTGCGTAGGACGCATATGAGAAGCGGCAATGATGGCCTTCTCATCCCCATCTGACCCCGCATGGGCCATACCACGAAGTGACCCCATGATGTAAATGTTCCCTGTGGAAGTAATAATTCCGCCTGGGTTCACATCACCTAAATAAAGTAAATCCCCTTCGTTGTGGAGCGTTTGTCCTGAACGAATCATCCCTCTTAGGGTTGTCATCGAGGCTTTGGGCTCGGGCAGCACTTCGACCTTCGGCGGTTCACTTTCGATCGATTGAATCAAGAGATTCCCTTTCTGCCGAATGACAGCGCGAATCTCTTCCTTCTGCTCATCCGTCGCCTCACGGGTGCCCAATTTGATATTCACATGAATAATGGGACCCGTTAATATTTGTTGATGCGTTTTCTCAAGCTTATGTTGCAGCTCTTGCAACAGCTCTTGCCAATCGCATGCGTCATTTAGTAAAAAAACAAGGCCATCCTTGACCCCTTTTATCATCACATGGTGCTTCGCTACAGACATAATGGCATGACGACCTCCCAACCTATACATTTCGGCCCTTGTTCTAATTTTTCCTGCTTGTCACCTGGAAAATTAATCTTCCTTCGCTGAAGCTGCAAGACGCTTGCCTTCAAGCAGTTTGCGAATGGGAACGTAGCAAATCAAGGCCACAAGTAAATTAAAGAGAACACTTGGGAGCATGTAATGGGTGAGAGCAAAATTAAGATCAATCGCAATCAGCTTGAATAAGCGGTTGATGCCATAGTTCAGAAATTCAAATATGAGCAAACCTAAGCTCGTTATCAGCAAGTTGTAAAAAATTAAGTTCGGCTGCTTGCGCTGAGCAAGCCCTGCCAAATACCCTACGAGTCCCATGCTGAAGGAATATACGCCAAGCATAGCTCCATAGTAGGTGAAATCATGTAATAAACCAAATAAAAGTCCATAAACCAAAGCCGCATGACGATGATGAAAAAGTCCAATAAACATGATGAAAACCAAGGTTAAGTGCGGAGTTACGTAGACGATCGATTGCCATGAGGATGGCAGCAGCCATACCACTAAGCTGCCTTGAAGGATAAACAATCCGAACAGGATGAGCCATAAGACTTGTCTATTCATTTGTCGGCTCACCTCATTTCACTTCCGGAACTTCAACGACGAACACTTCACGGATCCGATTAAAGGATGCTCTTGGCTTCACCATAACTTTATAGGTAATGCCAAATTCCCCAGGTCCTATCGACGAGATCGTACCCACTTCTATCCCTTTAGGGAAAACCTGCCCCAAGCCTGACGTAATAATCGTATCGCCGACCTTCATATCATCCGCATGTTCGACCTTATTCATCACCAGCTCACCTACTTTAGGATCATACGATTCAATCATCCCAAATGGCTGAGTTTCGTTACCTTTGACTGTGACCGCAATCGCCTTCGAGTTGTTATCCGTATCGTTGGTCTCTGTAAGAAGCTGCACATTGGAGTGAAAACCAAATACTTTGCTCACTCTTCCTACTAAGCCATCGACCGTCATAACGGCCATATTCTCCTTGATCCCGTCTTTATCACCCAAATTAATCGTAACAGTGCTGTTGTACGGGTCTGGATCAATGGTGACAACCTCTGCGATGCGATACGTATAATTGTTAGCTTCACGCTGACGCTCTGTAAAACCAAGCGCTTCCATGAGTCGTTTGTTCTGTGATTCAAGCTCGTTCAATCGCTGCGTATCTCGCGCATACTGCGTGAGCGTCAGCTTTAATGTTTTGTTTTCTTCATAAATGACACGCAGCTGTCTGATATCTTCGAAGAAACCCGCTACCTGCGCAGCGGGCTTGTACAAGAGTCCTTGCGTCCATGAAACCGAGTCTTTCACAAATTTTTCAGGCCATGTCATCGGCCCGCGATTGCCTAGTGTTAGTCCCATTAAGATAAAGAAACAGACTAACCCGGACATAAGAAAAATGAGTCGTTTATTTCCCATGAATTTAAACAAATTAGCACCTTCTAACGATAATTAACCCTTATATCTCGAACCAGATCCTGATTTGTTTTTAAACAAATGAATGTTTTCTAAAGCGCGACCTGTTCCTATTGCAACACAATCCAATGGATTATCAGCAACCAATACAGGCATCCCTGTTTCTCTAGCTAAAAGACGATCCAAATTGCGGAGCAATCCGCCTCCGCCAGTCAATACAATTCCGCGATCCATAATATCAGCAGACAACTCAGGCGGACACTTCTCAAGCGTAACCTTCACGGCTTCCACAATCGCACTTACCGTGTCAGACAACGATTCTGTAATCTCGACCGAGGATACGCTTATTGTTTTCGGCAAGCCGCTGACAAGGTCACGACCACGAATTTCAAGCGTTTCTGCCTTCTCCATATTAAGAGCCGAACCAATTTCAATTTTCAGCGTTTCCGCTGTGCGTTCACCAATCATCAGATTATATGTACGTTTAATGTATTGAATAATGGCTTCATCCATTTCATCGCCGGCAATCCGAATGGATCGGCTGGTAACGATACCGCCAAGCGAGATAACCGCAACTTCTGTTGTTCCTCCGCCAATATCGACCACCATGCTTCCGGTAGGCTCCCATACTGGCAGGTCTGCACCAATCGCAGCAGCAAACGGCTCCTCAATGGTATAGGCTTCCCTTGCTCCAGCTTGCTTCGTTGCATCTTCAACGGCACGCTTTTCTACTGCTGTAATACCGGATGGCACACACACCATGACGTTCGGATGGCGCGGAAATAACCAACGCTGTTTCTGCGCTTGGCGAATAAAGTAACGAATCATCGTAGCGGTCGTGTCGAAATCGGCAATGACGCCATCTTTCATTGGACGAACTGCACGGATGTTCCCTGGTGTCCGACCAATCATCTTTTTAGCCGATTCACCTACTGCTTCAATTGTCTTCGTATCTGTACGCAGGGCAACCACTGAAGGCTCCCTAACGATTATTCCTCTGCCTTTCACATACACCAATGTATTCGCGGTACCCAAATCAATCCCAAGATCTTTCGTAAAACCACCAAACATACTAACGGCTCCTTTCCTGTTGCGTGTTCTATTATATTACATAAAGCCTTGTTCCTTCAAACTTATAAATCTCTGATCTCCAATGATAACATGATCTAACACTTCAATACCAATTATGGCTCCAGCTTCCACTAATCGCCTGGTCAGACTAATATCTTCCGGACTTGGGGTGGGGTCCCCGCTCGGATGGTTATGTACACAAATAATCGAAGCACTGCTCCGTTTAATCGCTGCTCGGAACACTTCCCGCGGGTGAACAATGGAAGCATTCAAGCTGCCCATCGATAACGTTTCTTGCGCAAGAACATGATTCTTGGTATTTAGAAACAAGCAAACGAAATGCTCCTTCTGTAAATACCGCAGATCCTCGCTCATTAAATCCGCGATATCTTTAGGAGAACGGATCGTAACCCTCTCCTCATAAGAGCTTTTGGCTAATCTGCGGCCTAGCTCAATTCCCGCCATAATTTGGAGTGCTTTCGCATCGCCAATCCCCTTGATTTGTGTCAGCTGGTCTTTGCTCATGTCGACTAGGCTGCGCAGACCGCCGCTTTCACTTAGAATCCGGCTTGCCAGATGAATGGCAGATTCCGCTACTGTCCCAGTTCTTAATAAAATGGCTAGCAATTCAGCATGACTTAAGGCCCCTGCTCCTAATTGGAGCATACGCTCACGCGGTCTTTCTTCGTACGGAACTTCTCGCAGCATCAGGCTTGAGCTTTCCATGTTTTCCCCTCTTCCGTATTGTAGGTTGTGTTACTTCTAGCTATCCCATGCATGCAGGAACAGACCCCTAAAGACACATAAAACCCCCGGATATAGGATCCGAGGGCTTCTAGGATAAAGATTCTGTATGCGATTTGGGACATTCTAAATTTCTGATTTGTTCAAGCATGCTGCCGATCGTATGACCTTCAAAGTAATTTTCCATTTGCTTCTCAGCATCCATGAAAACCTTACCCATCAATCGATCCATCTTGGATGAAATCATACATGGTTTGGACTCATCACCTGAGCACCAACTTGGCTTCAACGTACCTTGGCAGGTTAATCGGTAGATTTCACCGAGTGTAACTTCCTCAGGCTTACAACTTAAAATAAAACCGCCGCCAATACCTTCCTTCGTAGACACATACCCTGCTTTGCGCAGAAAACCCATGACCTTACGAATTCGTGCAGAATGCGTAGACACATTTGCTGCGATTTGTTCGCTCGTTGCCATATGATCTGGCAAATGCGCTAACAGAACAAGGCTGTGGACGGCAATGGTAAATTCGCTGTTCATGGTAGATACCTCCCTGAAGAATGCGAAGTTATGTCGCTTACTGTCATTGTAACCGTTACAGATTGCTCAGTCAATCTTATTACCCTATTTTGGACTAGAATGGATAGGACTGGAAATCAGGTTACAGAATCTGAATATCGAATGTCAGCAGCAAATCACTCAGCAATGAAAGCGGGAGTCCGACAACCGTGAAATAATCGCCTTCAATTCCACTAATGATCGTTGCTCCGATCCCTTGAATCGCGTAAGAGCCCGCTTTATCTCTCGGTTCCCCTGTAGCAATATAGCGCAAAATCTGCTCGTCCGACATCGCCTTCATTCGCACGTTGGTCACGCTATGTGAGACAACCTGTTTCCCCGTTGCTGCATCCACACAGGCCACACCGCTATACACCTGATGCGTACGGCCTTGCAGACCTTGCAGCATGCGGAAGGCATCTTGTTCATCTACCGGTTTGCCAAGAACTTCCTCGTCTAGCACCACAACCGTATCCGAGCCAATGATAATACCGTGCTTATCTTGTTCTTCTAGCATTTCTTGAACGGTAGAAGCTTTGCGCAAAGAGAGCAGCTCAACAAGTTCAGAAGGCGTTATTTTTTGTTCGACGGTCTCATCCGCGTCACTCACCCGAATAATATAGGGTAGTCCGAAAGATTGGATTAGCTCCTGCCTACGCGGCGACGAAGAAGCTAGAATAAGTCTTGTATGATCTGGGGTATGCACGTTCAACAACTCCTAATTTAGTATCCTACCTGAACAAACTTCAATTTTTCCCTATAGCTTCCGATAAAGTAAATAGGCTCCAACTAAGCCAATAATGCTGCATAGGTTTAGCTTCACCAAAAGATGAAATTCATATTTCACAACTTGTAAATCCGCTTTGGGTTCCCATGAAATTTGAACCGACTTGGTTAAAAATGAGAGAGCAGGAACGGGTGCCAGCAGCTGGCCAATAATAATCCCGGTAATTAACCCGATGATTAGAAATATGATCAGTGTAAATGTGTTGTTTTTTTTCATTCCTGACATCCTCTCTACGTTTGTACAAGCCTATTATAAGGGGTAACACCTCTTTTTTCCATGCAAAATAAGCGGCACAACGATTTGATGTCATCCTTGGTGATTCTTACCTGCTTACAGCATAGACCAATCCTAGTATGATAGTTACCGGAGGTATTTTCAACTATGACTCTGCTCAAAAGACTTATTTTATTCACTTCATTACTCACCATTGCGTTTCCTTACCATGCATTCGCTTACAAGGTAGTGCTAGATGCCGGTCATGGCGGAAGTGATCCTGGTGCCATTGGCGTTGGCGGTCTCCGTGAAACCGATGTCAATTTGGACATCACGCAAAAGGTGCGGCAAGCGCTGCTGGATCGCGGCTATGAGGTCGTGATGACTCGCACCAATGACACGTTCCTGTCGCTGGCTCAGCGGGTTGATTTCGCGAATGAACAACAAGCTGACTTATTCGTATCTATTCACGCTAATGCACATTCTAGCAGCAAAGCGAACGGCACCATGGTGCTCTACTATGACAGCGCATACCCGCAAGAGGATTATCCAGCAAGCAGTGCGATGACCCAATTAACACCTTACAGTAAAGATTTAGCGCAAAATGTACAAGACGCTTTGCTGGCCCAATCAGGTACCAAGGACTTAGGCCTGACACCTAGTGCTGTCTATGTTGCACGCATGGGAACAATTCCGAGCATTCTGGTAGAGACCGCATTTCTTACGAACAAAAGTGATGCAGCCTTGCTAGCCAGCGATGCCATGCGTTCCAAAATGGCGATCGGCATCGCCAATGGAATCAGCGCGTATGAACCTCCCCTTTTTACCGATGTGCTTGTGCACTGGTCTAGACCTGCCGTTCTTCGCATGAAGAATAAAGGCATTGTCGAAGGCGTAGGTAATAACTATGAGCCTGATCGTGCCTTAACAAGAGCAGAATTCCTAACGCTGATGGATCGCGTGTTCTCGTTCGACAAGCTGCCGAGCGTATGCACGACGACAGCAAGCGTGACTTCCAACGTTTATGGATGCGGAGCTGGATCTGCTGCGAAAAGCTACACAGATTTGCCAGCTACCCATTGGGCTAATGCGGTTTTCACCAAAGCAGGGAAGTTAAACTTACTTCAAGGCTACGCGGATGGTACAATTCGTCCCAATCGAGCGATTACGCGTGGAGAAGTTGCTTATTTATTCAATCAGCTTCTGCAAATGACTTCACCAAGCAAACCATCCTCGACGAACTCAGCATTCGATGATGTTCCCTCATCACTATGGAGTGCTGCAGCCATCAACACGCTGAAAGAAAAAGGCATTATTAACGGCAAAACGGATACATCCTTTATGCCGGACCAAACGATGACACGAGCTGAAATTGCAGCTCTGCTCGATCGATACCTTAATAAATAGGACAAGCCGTGTATCTCAACTCTGCTGTAGAGTTCAGGTACACGGCTTTTTTAAAAATTTAAGCGACACTAATCGTTTTGAGCAGCTCTTTCTGAGCGATCAGGTACTGCATCAAGGAGGATTGTGCTTGCCACATCAAGGCTTGGGATGGAGTTTTTTTGTACTCTTCCATGGATTGAACGGCACGATTGATCGCTGTAGTCATTTTAGTTAATGACTGCTTTACATCATCACCAGCACCATCAGCAAGCCCTGTACCGAGCGCATTAAGTGCCTGATGCGACGTACGGATTCCCTGCAGCGAAGCATCCGTAAGTGCAGTAGGCTTCGTCTCTGCCAGATGGACCAGTGTCAATCCGCTAATCGTATTCACAAGCTTATCGCCATCCGCAATGTAATTGGCCACTGACTCCGGCTTTGCTCCCGACCAACGAATCCCTGTTACCGCTGGGAAATCCACGTTCTTCATAAAGACTTCAATGGTTTTATCTGTTGCTTGCACACCAGATCTCAGCGCAATCGCATCATCCTTCGACTTCGCAAAGCCCACAAACACAGTAAGTTTATCGGAATTATCCACTGCGGAAGCGAGCCCCTTCTTACTCAACGAATCTTGAACCGCTTGAGCGCCCTGCAGCGAACTAAACACACCATTTTGCAAGAACGTATACGATTTCGCAGGAATTTGCACAGGTGTGACAGCTACGGAAGTTGCAGGCAGCGCAACGGCCCCAACGCCTGTCTGTGTCTTCGTCGTTGTGCCTGCAGCCTGCGTGTTCGGTGATGGCACAGTTATTTTAGTCGTGTTCGAAGTCACAGCCGTCGGATCTTGATCGGCGGAGGACGAGAACATCGAAAGGACGAAGAATCCGAATGCGATACCGGTAACTACCGCGCCAGCCACGGATGTTGCAATACGAATCCACGGAGTGCTTGACGATTTAGCATAACGAGCGCCTGTGCTTGGCTCCCTGTAGGGCTCCTTCGGTGTCCAGCTTGACCAGTTATTCCGATCGTCAGCAGACTCTACATCATTTCGTACTGGGGTTGGTTGTGGGGAGTGCTGCTGCTCTCTGGAAATCTGCGTTTCACGGATGATCCGTTCTACACGCTCTCCCTCCGATTCGATCGGACTATTCCAACTCCCAAAATCGGTCGTAAACGTATTCAGCGCATGAGGTTCAAATAAGGATTCCACTTGCTCTCTCTCTGCTTGCTCGAAAGTCGTCAGTTCTTTCGAACTGCGATCCAGCTTCGAGTCTATAACTTTAAACTCTTCTTGATAGAGTGGGATTACGTTCTCATCTTGCTCATGAACCCGCGCTGCTCTCCGCGTTGATTCTGCCCCCTCCTTGGGGTCGAATCGATAAGTGATTCTAGCTTTTTTCATTCTTTTCCCACTCTCCTCATCGCATGTATGTTGGAAACGGACACTATACCGTATCATCTTGTCCTAATCTTCTGTTACTAGAGTATGAGAGTGAGAACATGAATATGATTCTTTAAGAAAAAAAGACCGCCTCCAGCCCGTCGGCTACAGCGATCTTTTCTCTATGTGTGTGATTCGTATTTTTTGCGCAGTGATTTCGCTAAGCCATCCGCTGCTTTCCAGATATCGCCTGCCCCCATTGTAAGGACGAGATCGCCAGGTTGAACGTGATCAACCAAATAGCTCAACACTTCTTCACGTGTTGGGATATGCTGTACGTTCGGGTTGCTGTTGCTGCGAATCAGTTCAACTAGCTTTGCAGAGTCTACACCTTCAATTCGCTGTTCACCTGCCGGTGAATAAATATCCGTGATAATCACTTCATCGGCTTCAAGGAAGGAACGGCTAAACTGCTCGAACAGGTAGTAGGTCCGCGTATACCGCTGCGGTTGGAACACCGCAATGATGCGCTTTCTCGTTGCTTTCGCTGCTGAGATCGTTGCTTGAATTTCAGTTGGATGATGAGCGTAATCATCGATCACCAAAATATTTTCAACTTCGCCAAGCACCTGGAATCTACGCTTAGCTCCCCGGAATTCTTGAATCGCTTCCGCAATATTCTCAAAAGCTAGGCCCGCTTCCAAACAAGTAATCAACGTCGCAAGCGCGTTGTATACATTATGTCTTCCTGGCACCGATAAGCTAATTTGACCCAGAGATGCACCTTCAAACTCTACCGAAAAGGTCACCTTGCGGTCACCAAGCGTGATGTCGCGTGCGATATAATCCGCTTGTGTTTCAATCCCATACGTAATCACTTGGCTTTGAATTTCCGGAATCATTTCACGCAGGAATTCATCATCCTGACATACGATGGCTTTCCCGCCAGGTCTTACTTGGCTAAGGAATTGTTTGTATGCCTTTTTCAAATTTTCGAAATCGCCATTGTAATTTTCCAAATGGTCCGCTTCGATATTATTAACTAAAGCGAGGGTTGGGTGATATTGAAGGAATGTTCCATCGCTCTCATCCGCTTCCGCAACAACGTAGTCCCCTTTGCCAGCTTTGGCATTGCTGCCTACATTCATGATCTCTCCACCGATAATATACGTTGGATCGATCCCGCAAATCTCCATCACCAATGCAATCATGGAGGATGTTGTTGTCTTGCCGTGGGCACCTGCAACAGCAATCCCTTTACGTTCGTTCATCAGCCTTCCCAGCATTTGTGAACGATGAATAATGGGAATGTTCAATTGCTCTGCCGCTTGCATTTCTACGTTATCTTTGGCTAACGCCGTTGAATATACAACCAAATCGGCTCCTGATACGTTAGCCGCCTCATGGCCAATAAAGACTCTAGCACCCTTCGCTTTCAGTTTTTCTGTAAGCTCTTGCTGTGCTAGATCAGATCCCGAAATACGGTATCCCATTTCGAGCATAACTTTGGCAATGGCACTCATGCCGTATCCGCCGATTCCAATAAAATGTACGTGTTCTGCTTGATTCACGCCGTTCTCACCATCCTTTTTCAGAATCGGTTTGATAGGTTATCCAAGAACGAACATCAGAGATTAAATACAGCGTGCCAGATACGACCGCCAGATCATCCTGCTCAGTTCTATTTGTTAATAAAGTTAGAGCCTGCTTCCAATCGCGTTCAACAACGATGTCAACTTCACGATTCATCTCTCGCAGCAGACCCGATGCGAGTTCTGCGAGCATGGAAGCATCCCCTTTTTTATGAAAATTAGCTTCTGTAATAATAAGTGTATCCACCAATGGTAGTATATGCCTTAAGTAGCCTGTATGATTCTTCGTTGCTAGCATTCCAATCATCATATGAAGCTTCTTGTAGCTGTACACATTTTGAAGGGCTGAAGCCAGTGTTGCCGCCCCTTCTGGGTTATGTGCCCCGTCGATAAGAATCCGAGGTTCCTGTGAAACCATTTCCAGTCGACCAGGCCATTTCGTTCCAGCAAGACCGTTCTGCAAATCCACATTATCCACGATGGTGGCGTAATATTGACGAAGCACTTCTAGCGTCATAACCGCTACCGCGGCGTTTTTCAATTGATGCTCACCGTTCAATGTAATGGACAGCTCCGGTATTGGTCGGAATGGTCCGTTAAATTGGAAGGTCTGACGATCAAGCTCACTCGTCACATCCGTCAACGAAAATTGATCGCCAAGGGTGTAGAGCGTAGCTTTCTTCGCTTTCGCCGTCTGTTCGATCACGCGCCATACAGCTTCCGGCTCCACTGCTGTAATTACAGGCACGCCTGCTTTAATGATGCCTGCTTTTTCAGCTGCTACGAGTTCTAGTGTATCCCCCAAAATATCCATATGATCATGGCCGACATTCGTAATAACGGTAACGATTGGATTCACGATATTTGTGCTATCCAGCCTTCCCCCGAGACCGGTTTCCCATACCACATAGTCGGGATATGCCACTTTTCCAAAGTAAAGAATCGCTAGAGCCGTTGATATTTCAAACATCGTTGGCGGGCCAATCTCCGTCGCTGCAATCTCATCTACAATCGGCTTCATCTCATTCACTAAACGCAGTAGTACGTCATCCTCAATGTCTGCGCCATTGACTTGAATACGGTTCGTGTATCTCACCAAATAGGGCGACGTAAACGTACCTACATCATAGCCGCACGTTTGAAGAACGGAAGCTAAATACGCGCAGGTAGAACCTTTGCCATTCGTACCCGCTACATGAATAAACTTCAACCTGCGTTCAGGGTGACCCAGCTTCTCCATCAAAAGTTCCATACGTTGGAGGCCCGGCTTCATACCGAGCTTCTCCATCCGTCCTACGATCCAATCAATGGCTTCTTGTGCGGTTTGGAAGGCATCCGCCGTGTTCTTGATTTCATCCATTGTTCTCATCCTCATTTACTATATGAATCACCTTGCCCGCGAACCTAGGCGATCGTATAATTTGCCTTTATTACGACTTTAACTCCGCTAATCGAGCGATAACTTTATCCCGCTTATCCGCATAATCAGCAAGCTTGGCTTTCTCTTCTTCGATAACCTTCGCAGGCGCTTTAGCTACAAAGCCTTCATTGCCCAGCTTTTTCTCAATACGCTCAACCTCACCATGTAAGGATTGCAGTTCTTTATCCAAACGTGCAAGCTCTTGCGCGATATCGATCAAGCCTGCTAATGGCAAGTAAAGCTCAGCTCCTGTGATAATTGCCGTCATCGCTTTGTCAGGCGCAGCCATCGCAAGGTCAATTTGCAGCAAGGACGTGTTGCAGAAGCGCTTCAGGTATTCCTCATTTTTAACGAGAATATCCTGCGATTCTTGACTTGCCGGTTTAACAAGAAGTTCAACTTTCTTGCTCATCGGCACATTCACTTCAGCACGGATGTTTCGAACCGAACGAATCGCTTCCATCAAAAGCTCCATCTCACGGACCGCATCAGGCGCTTCGAAGGCTGCGTTCTCTGTCGGCCAAGCCGCCAGTGTGATCGTATCTCCAACATGCGGCAAATGCTGCCAGATTTCCTCGGAGATGAACGGCATGAACGGATGAATCAAACGCTGTGTTTGATCGAGAACATAAGCTAGAACGGATTGTGTCTTCTTCTTCGCCGCAGCATCCGTACCATACAAGCTCAACTTACTGAACTCAATGTACCAGTCACAGAGATCATCCCAGATGAAATTATAGAGCAGACGGCCTGTTTCGCCGAACTCGTAGCTATCAATTAGACGAGTCACATCACGAACCGTTTCATTTAAGCGATGCAAAATCCAACGATCAGCCGTTCCCAGCTCACCTGTCAAATCAATATCAGCAGCTGTTACACCTTCCAAATTCATCAATGCGAATCGGGATGCGTTCCAAATCTTATTGGCAAAGTTCCGAGCTTGCTCAACCCGCTCCCAACGGAAGCGCAAATCTTGACCAGGCGTGGAGCTCGTAGAAATCATATAGCGCATTGCATCCGCGCCGTATTTCTCGATTACTTCTAACGGATCAACACCGTTGCCGAGCGATTTGGACATTTTACGACCTTCGGAATCCCGAACAAGACCGTGCATCAGCACATCTTTAAACGGAATTTGCCCTGTAAATTCAAGTGCTTGGAAAATCATCCGCGCAACCCAGAAATAAATAATATCGTAACCTGTTACCAGGACACTAGTCGGGTAGAAACGCTTCATATCTTCGGAATCATTCGGCCAGCCTAATGTGGAGAAAGGCCATAGCGCCGAGCTAAACCATGTATCCAAAACATCATTATCTTGGTTAAGATTCGCGCTTTGACAATGCGAACAAGCTGTCGCATCCTCAAGAGATACAGTCACTTGACCGCAATCCGCACAATGCCAAGCTGGAATTCGGTGTCCCCACCATAGCTGACGGGAAATGCACCAGTCGCGTACATTTTCAATCCAGTTCAAATACGTTTTCTCAAAGCGGTCTGGTACAAAATTAACACCAGTGCCTGATTTTTGCGCTTCAATCGCTTGATCGGCCAACGGTTGCATTTTCACGAACCATTGAGTAGACAAGTAAGGCTCAATAACAGCACCGCTGCGCTCGCTATGTCCAACTTGGTGAACGTGCTCTTCAATTTTGATCAGAACACCTTGTTCTTTCAGATCAGCTACGATTTGCTTGCGGCACTCGAAACGGTCTTTTCCTTGGTACGGGCCCGCATTCGCGTTCATCGTACCGCTTTCGTCCATAACAAGAATTTGCGGCAGGTTATGACGCTTACCTACTTCAAAATCGTTCGGATCATGAGCAGGCGTGATTTTTACCGCGCCGCTGCCGAACTCTTTTTCCACGTAATCGTCTGCAATAATCGGAATTTCGCGATTTACAATCGGAAGGAGCAAAGACTTCCCGATCAGGTGCTTATAGCGCTCATCTTTCGGATGAACAGCAACAGCTGTATCACCAAGCATCGTTTCAGGACGTGTCGTAGCAACTACGATGGAGCCTGAGCCGTCTGTCGTTTCATATTTCAAATGATACAGCGCACCTTGCACTTCTTTGTACTCAACTTCAATATCCGAAAGTGCCGTACGTGCCGCTGGATCCCAGTTAATGATATAGTTGCCGCGATAAATCAGGCCTTTTTCATACAAACTTACGAAAACTTCACGAACTGCTTGGGAAAGTCCTTCATCAAGGGTGAAGCGTTCACGAGTATAATCGAGAGAGAAGCCCATTTTAGCCCATTGCTCACGAATCGTATCCGCATATAATTCTTTCCACTCCCAGACCTTCTCCAAGAACTTCTCGCGTCCAAGATCGTAGCGCGTTTGTCCTTGTTCGCGAAGCTTCTGCTCAACTTTTGTTTGTGTAGCAATCCCCGCATGGTCAGAACCAGGCAGCCACAGCGTGTCAAAGCCTTGCATACGTTTCGTACGAATCAGAATATCCTGCAATGTAAAATCAAGCGCATGCCCGATGTGCAGCATCCCTGTTACGTTCGGCGGCGGGATTACGATTGTGTACGTTTCCGCATCTGGACGGTTGCCCGCTTTGAAAAAATCGTTCTTAATCCAGTAATCGTACCATTTACGCTCCGCTTCTTTCGGATCATAGGTGGTAGGCATTTCTGTTTGCAATTTCGTTTCGGTCATAAAAAGTACCTCCATATCTGGTTAGATGTTATTGTGATTGCGAGCTTCGGTTGCAAGGATCCAAAAGAATTGTGCAAATAAACACAAAAAAACCTTTCGCCCAAAAAAGGACGAAAGGTATAGCTTCCGTGGTACCACCTTCATTTCATGCATTTGCCCCAATAGCAAATAACATGACACTTAAAACAGATAACGGCTGCGACCGGAAAATGCTAATGCATGCCAGATACGATATCTCGGCGACTGCACTCACATTTACTGCTCCAGGGCGACTTCGATCGGATGTTTCCTGAGGAACCTCTCAGCGCTGCAGTTCCACTCTCTGAAGGGCGTTCCGACTACTACTCCCTATCCTTGCAATTCCATATGTTGGTTTGAAAATGATTTACACTATATGATAACCAAGATTTGCCCTATAGTCAATATGTAACAAGCCTGCTTCCGCGAATGTCATGGTTAGTTCATAGTATTGGGAACAAATAGCATTATTATACGTGTAATCATAAAGAGCCCCCAGCTGCTCTCAGCAGCCAGAGGCTCTTGCCTATGTATAGGTATTTATTTGGGCAAATAAATAACTTGACCCACGACAATATCCTGATCACCTAGACGATTCATCAATTGCAGCTCACGCGTGGTCAGCTGATAACGTTTGGCGATGGATTCTAATGTATCTTCCTTCTGGACGATACAAAGTTTGAGCTTCCTGAACTCTTGCGACTCCGATCTGCTCTGAAGAAATAATCGCCGCCACTCAACCGCATCTATCCGCGATTCCGCCTCAAGAGCCGCTTGCGCCTCAGCTTCCGCATTCCGCTTGTCGGAAAGATACGAGCCTGCCTTAGATAATAGCGATTTGATGCCATATGGATTAACCTCCACAGCGTCTGCCGCCTTCTTGCCAAAGGCAACTTTAAGCTCCTTTTTCTCCTCCGTAACAACGGTACTATCGGCATGAGGGGTTACCTTCAGCTCGATTTGCTCTACATCAATACCAAACGAATCATCGCCATGTGAAACGGGTTGAGCTGCAAAGTTGGTTGGTTCAGGTGCAGCAGCAATCAGGGTTGGTGAAGGCGTTGGAATTGGCGTAGGCAGTGGAACTGGTGTCGGCGGTGGTTGAATCACCTGTTGGATCTGCGGTTCTTGAACAGCTGGTGCTGCAAATTGTTCGGGTGCTGGTACTGGCGCTGGAGCATATGGAATAACAGGCTCCGAGCGTGGATAGTCAATTTGGTGTACAAAAGTAACCTCTTCTTCCTCCCGCCAGCTTTCTTGTGGAGCAGACACCATTTCTACACCTTGAAGGGAAAGAACTCCCGTCACATTCAAGCTGCGTGCCGATAAGAGGTCGATATCAAAGTTCTCGATTTCCACCTGAATATCTTCTACACGATGAATGCGATTCAAGGGCAGTGTGATTTCGACAGGAATCAAATGCTCAAGTGTGCGAGGGCTGCCGCCTTCGTCACTAAAGTAGTTACCCGTTAGTAGTAAATTCCCCTTTAAGATCGCTTGATCATCCAGCGTTAGCACTTGAATATGCGGAAGCAATTCTACTTCATTCAATTCTTGTATCGCCGCCAAATTGTCCTGCAAATGCACACGTTCATAAATATCAAATCTTAAACCAGGTTGTTGTTCAGACACCGAATGAATCCTCCCTTCCGTTAACTCGAAACATCGAGCAGCTCCGAATTGTTGGGTGATATACTTGATTGTCTCTAAAAGTATATGGGTGGAGGAGGCAAGGCATGACTACATTTTTCAATTTGCGGACATCTGTTCGAGCAGTTGCTTGAAATCTAGTGGATACGGTGCATGTACTTCTACCTCTTGTTGTGTGATCGGATGCGTAAATAGAAGCCGCTCGCCATGGAGAGCTTGTCGATGGAATCGATTCGAAGAACCTCCATATAAGGTATCTCCGACTAGGGGATGTCCTAGATAACTAAGATGAACCCGAATCTGATGCGTACGGCCTGTTTCCAGCTCTACCTCTACGAGCGCTCCTGCCTTCCATTGTTGCAGAACACGATAATGCGTAATCGCCTGATCCCCATTCGGTGCTACTCTCCGCTTTCCTGGCTGATGACGATCCTTGCCGATCGGCTCATCAACCCGGCCTTCCTTCGCCTTGAAAATACCTTGCGCTATCGCGACATAGCGTCTATCAATTTGCTTCTCTCGCATGGCTTCATCCAATAGGACATGCGCCCATTCATTTTTGGCATAAAGTACAACGCCTGTCGTATCTTGATCTAGACGGTGAATATGACGAACGCCGCATGCTTGTCCAGTCGCTTCATAATAGTGGGCTACCGCATTGGCAAGCGTTCCCCCCTGTCCGACTTCCGCCGGATGGACTGATTTACCAGCTGGTTTATTCACAACTAGAGTGAACTCATCCTCAAATAACACGTCTAATGGATAAGACTCAGGTTTAAACGCCGCCTTCTCCTGAGGAAACACCTTTAGCCTAATCGTATTCTCTTCTACACGAATAAGCCCCTGTGAAGCTAAACGCAGAAAAAATTTGCGAGGCACAGGCAAGTAAGCCGCTAGTTCTTCAACTGCTCCTGGTTTAAGCGGTTTCCAATGCTCATTTGGAAGTGGTAACAGCAGCCATTCTCCATCACGCGACCACTGTATCATGATTTCATACCTTTACGAAAAGATAGAAAGATTGCTAGCAGTATTAGTAGAAATACAAAAACAATCGCCATTAAATCGATTGGAAAATCAAAAAAGTAATAACGTTTCATAAGTAAATTGAGCTCCTTAACAAAGTAGGGATTATGTACACTTTATTTTAACAATTACCAATACCATTTGTATGCAAAAATATGATACTATAATTCTTGTATTGTTTTTTTTCGACATTTTCTATCAATTTATTAATAGAGCAGGAGAGGTTTACCTTGGGTAGTTCAATTGCAAATCATTTTCGAAATTATAGTTGGCTGAAGCGGACTTTACTCGTTATAGCAGTATGCACATTTTTAAGTTCCAGCTTTTTATTTCTAACCCCGCCGGGGACTTTCATTCGTGAGTATTTGGCCAAAACGGTCATCACCACACAGCATCGTGATTGGGCGTGGATCTTTGTAGGCGCGCAGCGCAGAGATCAGATGGTTCTGGAGATGCAAAATCTGACAGAAGTTAACTCCATCGAAAAGCAGGATATAGAGGCTGTTCAGTTTAATACGAAACGCCCTATCGAAAGTCTTGTTAAGGTGGAAGATATCTCCGGTACATTCTGGAAAGGGAAGCGGATGTATGTCTATGATCCGCGGACGATTCGTGTAGTTGTACCAGGCAAGCAAGGTGAAGGTGAAAGAATCACGTCCATGGTTCAGCGTACGGGAGCGGTTGCCGGCGTGAATGGCGGCGGTTTTAACGATCCTGACGGACTTGGAAACGGATTTGCCCCAATCGGTGCTATTATGTCCGGTGGGAACATCCTTTATACCGACCAAGAAGGCAGTAATCCACAACAAATTGTCGGCTTTACCAAAGAAGGTACGCTGATTATCGGTAAATATTCGATCAATGAACTATTAGATCTTGGTGTCACAGAAGCCGTTTCTTTCTACCCTCGTGTTATCGCCAATGGTAAGCCGCTTATTACAAGCGGTGATGGTGGTTGGGGTCGTGCGCCGCGTACTGCGGTTGGTCAAAAAGCAGACGGAACCGTCATCTTTATCGTTATCGATGGTCGTCAAACATCTAGTGTCGGTGCGACACTGAAAGAAGTACAGGATCTATTCTTAGAAGATGGCGTCATTAATGCCGGATTCCTTGATGGCGGAGCTTCTTCCGAAATGGTTTATAATGACGAACTGATTACCAAACCTTCAAGTCGTTACGGCGAGCGTCGCTTGCCATCCGCTTTCTTGGTATTTGATAACCCAGATTCTATCGTCGTGCCGAACATTTGGGCAGGACTTACGAAGATTGATCCAGGCGGTGCCTACGATCACCCTGATTTCTTGAAAGAGCAAGCTGCACTGAAGGCGCAAGGCAAATTGCCTACACCGACGCCGAAAGCAACGCCTACACCATCTCTGAAGCCAGAGAATACGGCTGAACCAGGCGTTAAAGCAGGCGGTTCATCGTCGCCATCTAATACAGAGTCGACAAAACCAAATGCAACAGATAAACCAACGAATACAGCAACACCATCCAATTCGTCGAACCCTACTCCGACATCTACACCAACGCCTGGAAATGGGAATACGACAGGTGGTATTACGAAGCCGTCAACACCAGCATCATCAACACCGACGCCTACGCCAAGTGCTTCACCGAAGCCATCAACGAATGGAACTACGGTATCACCTACTAACACGACTAACACTACAAACAATACATCACCAACTGTTAAACCAAACTAATAGCAAGCACAAAGGGGCTGCACTCGTAGAAATTTCTACAGAGTGCAGCCCCTTCTTATATCTTACAAACGTTTCAACGCTTCACGATGAGCTTCAATTGTCGTTTCAATATCTGCATCGGAATGAGCCGTAGACACGAACATTCCCTCAAACTGTGAAGGAGCAACGGATACGCCCAAATCAAGCAGATGTCCAAAGTAGGCATTAAAGCGACCTAGATCGGATGTTTTGGCCGAATCATAGTTCGTTACAGCCAGCTCTGTGAAAAATGGACACACCATCGAACCTACGCGATTGATCGTACTGGCAATACCGAACTCCGCCGCATTCGCCGCAAAGCCCGCTTCCAATCTTGCCGACCTGCGCTCCAGTTCCTCGTAAACATTCGGCTCACCCAGCAAGGACAACGTCGCAAAGCCTGCTGCCATAGCCAGTGGATTGCCTGACAATGTACCCGCTTGGTAAATCGGACCTGCAGGAGCAATCTGCTCCATAATGTCCAAGCGACCGCCATAAGCACCCACAGGAAGTCCGCCGCCGATAACTTTACCTAGACATGTTAAATCAGGCGTTACGCCGTATAGCCCCTGTGCACAGTTCTTATGTACGCGGAAACCAGTCATTACCTCGTCGAAAATCAATAAAGAGCCATATTGCTTCGTAATGTCACGAAGTCCTTGCAGGAAGCCTGCCGCGGGAGGAACAACCCCCATATTTCCGGCAATAGGCTCAACGATCAGCGCGGCGATTTCTTCGCCAAACTTTTCAAATACGAGCTTTACGGAATCCAAATCATTATAAGGCACTGTAATTGTGTTCGTGGCCACGCTGCTTGGTACGCCCGGGCTATCCGGCAATCCAAGCGTAGCAACGCCAGATCCCGCTTTAATCAACAAGGCATCGGCATGCCCGTGATAGCTGCCTTCGAACTTCACGATCTTATCGCGCTTCGTGAACCCGCGAGCCAATCGCAATGCGCTCATTGTGGCTTCCGTACCGGAATTGACCATGCGAACCATCTCGATAGACGGAACACGCTCGATAACCAGCTTCGCCATCTCGGTTTCAAGCAGCGTCGGTGCTCCAAAGCTTGTCCCTTTAATCGCAGTAGCCTGAATAGCTTCCAATACTTTAGGATGCGCATGACCTACGATTAACGGTCCCCATGAACCCACATAATCAATAAAGGTATTCCCATCAATATCCGTTACACGAGAGCCTGCTCCACTCTCCATGAATAACGGTGTTAAGCCAACCGATTTAAACGCGCGAACCGGACTGTTTACACCGCCAGGAATCAGCTTCTTGGATTCTTGAAATGCCGCCGCTGACCGTTTGTCGATTCTGCTCGAATTTCCCATTATTTAGCCCCCAATTACGTGATCTTATGTTAAAATGAGGTCATATCCTACCTAATAACTATGTATAAAGGCGGTACACCTCTAATGCTAGAGCTTATCAAAAAAGTTCCTTTATTTGCTCAACTGGACGATCATCAATTGAATGCGCTTGTTGAAATATGTACAAGACGTACTTATAAATCAGGCACGATCTTGTTTCAAGAAAAAGAAATCGGCTCTGTTTTCTATATGGTGCTTAGCGGTTCTGTTAAAATCTACACTACGAGCAGCTCTGGCGAGGAAAAAATACTTTCGATCTGCAAACCCAGCGAGAGCTTCGGCGAGCTTTCCCTCATTGATGGCAAGCCACGCTCTGCTACCGCTCAAACATTAGAAGAATGCGTACTGCTCACCATAACCGGCAAGAGCTTCCTGGAGCTACTCCGTACTCATTTTGACATTAGCTTAGGTATCATGCAGGAACTCAGCAGTCGTCTGCGCGACACGAATCAACAAGTCTATGATCTGACTTTCCTCGATGCAAGAACACGTGTCATTAAAACTTTAGTCAAAATGGCAAACACCCATGGCTTACGCAGAGGTACGACCATCGTCATTAAGCTAGTGCTGAACTTCGATGAAATCTCACAGTTAGCTGGCGTTCAGAAAACAACGCTCATGCAAGTCATTCGCGATCTTGAAGAGAAGCAAATTCTGACGATCTCCGCTTCTGAATTCACCTTGGAGTTAACCAAACTTCGCTAATTATGTGGCAGCTACAGCTGCCTTTTGTTGCGTCTGCCCCATGACAAGTTCAGCTAGCTGACTCGCAGCATCTTTACCTTGTCGAATACAATCCGGCAGGCCGACGCCATGGAACCCTGCTCCTGTGACCAGCACTCGCGGCATGGCTGCCGTAAGCTCTTTTTTGAAATGAGCGATCTCCTCCAAATGTCCAACAGGGTATTGTGGCATGGAGTTCATTAACCGGGTCACTTCAGCGAATTCAGGCTTCGCTGTAATCCCTAACAAATCTTTGATATCATGACGTGCTTTACTTATGAGCTGCTCATCGGACCAAGCCGGCCACTCCTGTTCACCTGCACGACCTATATAACAACGCAGCAGCACCTTGCCTTCTGGCGCAGCATGCAGCCACTTCGCAGAAGTTAACGTGCAAGCCGTAATGGTATACCCCTCATGCTTAGGCACAAGGAAACCTGAGGCATCCAGTTCAAATGGGATATCCTTACGTTCGAAACCCATAATCACATTCGCTACGGAAATATAATCGATTTTCGCAAGCTTGCTTGCAGCCGGCAGCTCCGACAGCAGCTTCGCCGCTTGATACGTTGGCGTCGTCACAATGACCCCGTCAACGATCTCACGATGACCATCCTCAAACATAACTTCCGACAGATGTCCCTCTGTCTTGCGAACAGAAACAACGCCAACACCTGGACGTAAATCCACGGTACTTAAAGCCTCTTCCAAGCGTTTCACTAACGACTGCAGCCCTCGCTTAAATGTCACAAACACGGAGTTGCGGACAGCCGCAGGCAAATGCGCGGTTTCCTCGCTCACATTTTTGCGACTCGCCATCATCCCCAGAATTAAGCTGCGGTTCTTTTGCTCCATCGCCCGAAACTGCGGGAACGTCGACTTCAAGCTCAGCTTAAACGTATCTCCCGCATAAATCCCTGCAAGCAGCGGCTCAACGATGCGTTCGAGCACTTCCTTGCCTAGTCGGCGCTCAAGGAAATGTCCAAGGGACTCATCCGCTGCGACATCCCGCTTCGGCAAAATCAAATCCATAGCCGCTCGAAGCTTGCCTAAAGGTGAAATAAGGCCTGTCTTCATAAATGGCGTCATTTGCGTCGGAATCCCAAGAACTAAACCCGGAGGCATCCGGTGCAGCTTACGCCTGCGAACAATATACGTTTTTTTGGCCTTCGGATTCGTACCCGTCAGCTCGTTTTCCATACCAAGATCATACGCCAAATCAATAATCGGACGTTTACGCGCGAGGAAGGAATCTGGCCCCTTTTCGATGACAAAGCCGTCACGCTCAATCGTGTGGATTTTCCCGCCGAACGACGGTGATTTCTCCACCACAGAGATGCGGAAGGGGGCTCCGTCGTTAGCTTCCGTTAAATACTTTTTCAAATAAAAAGCAGCGCTTAACCCCGTAATCCCGCCGCCTATAATCATATAATGAGGCACGTGTGTACTCATTTCGAACTCGCAGTTTCTTGCCATTTTTTATATACAACATCGCTTAACGTTTCCATGTAAAGAGGATCCGTATTCAGCGACTCCGTCCGCTCCAAATGAATACCCAGCTCTTTCGCTAGTGCTTGCGCTTCGATATCGATATCGTAAAGTACTTCTAAATGATCGGAAACAAAGCCAATTGGACACAGCAAAATTTTATCCACAGCTTCTTCTTGCTTAATCGTACGCATTACGTCCATAATATCTGGACCTAACCATGGCATTGCCGTCTGTCCTGCACTTTGCCAACCAAACTGCCAGTTCGTAAGACCCACCCGCTCAGCTAATGCTTTGGACGTAGCCAGCAATTGATCCGGATAAGGATCCTTCATCTCTAGAATTTTCTCTGGCAAGCTATGCGCTGTAAAGATAACCCGTACGCTATCACGATCTGATCCTGCAAATTTTCCCAACGCATTCTCAACACGTGTTTGCAAGGCGTCTAACAGCTTCGGATGCAGGTGATAATCCAACACGAAGCTCATGTTAAGCCCTAGCGCTTCCGCTTTATCCTTCGCTCTCTTCACGTAGCCACCGACACTCATCGTCGAGTAGTGCGGCGCTAGAACGATCCCCACAGCCTCTGTGATACCATCCTTAGCCATTTGCTCCACACCGTCTTCTACGTAAGGCTGCGCATGCTTAAGGCCTTGGTAGCAGACGAATTCAAGCTCAGGGTGCTCTTGACGCAACGTAGCTTCAAGTCCTTGCACTTGTTTATTCGTATTTTCACGCAACGGAAAGAAGCCGCCAACAATGGCCTCATAGCGCGCCGTCAATTCATGCAATTGCTCCGGAGTCGGCGGATGACCACGTCTGATATGTGTATAATAAGCTTCCACTTGATCCAAGCTTTCCGGCGTACCGTACGACATGACTAAGACACCAATGCGCTTTTGGCTCATGTTAAACACCACTCTTTCCTGCTTGCTGAGTTAAAACAGAATGAGAATAAGTATGAACGAATGTCGTTAATTCTTTTAGTTTCTCTAGTGATGCTTCTGGGAATAGGCCATGTCCTAAGTTGAAAATGTATCCTAGCTGCTTCATCCCTTCATCCATAATCGCCTTCGCTTGCGCTTCAATCACACTCATCGGCGCTGTCAAAATATAAGGATCCAGGTTTCCCTGCACCGCATAGCGGTTCTGTAGTCTCTCACGACCAACAGAGATCGGTACCCGCCAATCAAGACCGATTACATCCGCTTGAATCGTCGTCAAATAAGGAAGCAATTCACCTGAGCTGACGCCTGGGAAATAAATTTTCGGTTCTTTCAAATCAGACAACTCTTGGAAAATCCGCAGCATCGTAGGCTTTACATAGACATCGAAATCGGCTGGAGAGAGTGCCCCTACCCAGCTATCGAATACTTGTACCGCTTTCGCCCCATTGGCAATATGCGAACGCAGATACGTGATGACCATATCCCCGAGTTTATCCATTAACGCGAACCAAACCTTTGGCTCCGAATACATCATTTGCTTCGTGCGAATATAGCTTTTGGACGGTCTGCCCTCGATCAAATAGCTGGCAATTGTGAATGGAGCACCCGCGAACGAAATAAGCGGAACTTCCAATTCTTTATCCAAAATCCGAATCGTTTGTAAAATGTGAGACAAGTCCTTCTCCACATCGATCGGACGAAGACGCTCGACATCTTGAGCCGTACGTACCGGCGTATGGATAACAGGACCGATATCTTTCACAATATCAAAATCAACACCAAGTGAAGCCACTGGATTCATGATATCCGAGTACAAAATCGCGGCATCTACGCCAAGTTTTTTGATCGGCATCATCGTTACTTCAGCTGCAAGCTCAGGTTGCTGACAAATTTCTAGCAATGAGTACTTTTCCTTAATTTTACGGTAATCCGGGTCGTAGCGACCTGCTTGACGCATATACCATACCGGCAGGGTATCTACCTGTTCTTTTCGACATGCTTTAATAAAATTATCGTTATAGCTCATGAGGCACCTTCCTCTTGTTTCCATCTATTCTCATCCATTATGCCCTAATTATACCCCTCTCACAACCAACGTAAGCTTCCCTATTGCGACAAAAGTATGACAAAAAGAACCACTCGAACTCCGTTTTGGAACACAGAGGACAAATGGTTCACTGACGCCTTACTTTTGCAAGTATCGTGCAATATCCTTCGCGAAATACGTTAGGATAATGTCCGCTCCTGCACGTTTAAAGCTCGTCATCGTTTCCATGACAATCGCTTCTTCATTAACCCAGCCTTGCTGCGCAGCGGCCTTCACCATCGCGTATTCTGCGCTCACATTGTAAGCTACAACAGGCAAGTCAAAGTTATCCTTCAGCATGCGGATAATATCCATGTAAGCGAGCGCTGGCTTCACCATAAGGAAATCCGCTCCCTCGATCACGTCGCTTGACGCTTCACGAAGCGCTTCACGGCTGTTAGCCGGATCCATTTGATACGTTTTCCGATCACCGAATTGCGGTGTGGAATGAGCCGCATCACGGAACGGACCGTAGTAAGCTGATGCGTATTTAACGGAATAAGCCATAATCGGCGTGTTCTCATATCCAGCCTCATCCAGCCCCGTGCGAATCGCTTGCACATAGCCATCCATCATGTTGGAAGGGGCGATAATGTCTGCGCCTGCTTTGGCTTGTGACACCGCTGTGCGAACAAGTAGCTCCAAGGAAGGGTCATTTGCTACATCGGCATGTCCCGTAATCGGGTGGTGGTGAATGACGCCGCAATGACCCGTATCGGTAAATTGACATAAGCATGTATCTGCGATAATAAGCAAATTAGGGTTCAACTCTTTAATAAAGCGAGTCGCTTGCTGCACAATGCCGTCATCCATAAATGCGGACGTTCCTGTAGCATCTTTATGATCAGGTACTCCGAATAGAAGAATGGCTTGGATTCCTAATTGCGTGATTTCATCAATTTCTTCTTTCAAGCGGTCTAATGAGAAATGATACACCCCAGGCATCGAGGCAATTTCTGACTTCACATTCGTGCCATGCGTAACAAAAATTGGTTGAACTACATCGTTAACCGTTACTTGATTTTCACGAACTAGATTGCGAATAGCTGCATTTCCGCGTAAGCGGCGGTTACGAACGATTGGAAAACTCATGATGGATTTCCGCCTCCTTGAATCATGCTTTGTACCAAAGAAGCAACGGTCGCTTCTTCAGCCATATATGTGATCGACAGTCCCACCTGAATGACGGTTTCTGCCGTTTTGGGACCAATCACTGCGATTTCCACGCCTTGCAGCAACGATAACGGATCTTCCATACCAAGCTGCTTAAGGGCTTCAAGTAAATTTGTAACGGTAGATGAACTTGTAAAAGTGATAATATGAATGCTTTGATTTTGTAAAAGGTGAATGATTTCGTCTCCGTCATCGGTGGTCAGCACATTCTCGTATAAATCCACTTCTGTGACTTCGAGGCCCAGCTCTTTTAGTTTGGCAGGCAAATAATCACGAGCCAAATCCGCTGTCGGCAATAACACTTTCTGACCAGCGTTCAAATCCCCTTGAATGGCGTCTAGGATGCCTTCTCCATGAAACTTAGAAGGTAAGACGTCGGCAATGATTCCGCGCTCAGCGAGCGCTTCAGCCGTCTTAGGACCTACAGCCGCAATACGCGCATTCCCCATCCTGCGAACATCGATATGCAGCTCACGCATTCTGCGGAAGAAGAATTCAACGCCGTTTACGCTCGTAAGAACAATCCAGTCAAATTCATGCACGCGATTGAGAGCTTGATCAAGTTCTTGCTGCGCTTCAGCCCGACTTGGAGGCTGCAGTTTGATCACTGGAAATTCGACGGGCTCTCCGCCCAAATCATCGATCAAATCCACAAGCTCACTCGCTTGACTGCGAGCCCTCGTAACGAGCACACGCTTACCAAACAGCGGCTTCTTTTCCATCCAAGCCAGCTTCTCACGAAGCTTAACTACCTCACCCACGATAATGACAGCAGGTGATTTGAAGTTGGCTGCTCTTACTTTTTCTGTGATATCTGCAAGTGTACCTGTGATCGTCGCTTGATCTGCCCAAGTTCCCCATCTTACAAGGGCGACGGGCATTTCTGGCGGTTTCCCGCAGCGAATTAACTCACGGCAAATTTGCTCTAAATTGGCAACGCCCATCAGGAATACCATCGTGCCAATCGCTTTGGCGAGGTGCTCCCAATTCAGGCTGGAATAGGTTTTGTTCGGGTATTCATGGCCAGTTACAATGGCAACGGACGAAGTGAAGTCACGGTGTGTCACCGGGATGCCAGCATAGGCAGGAACAGCTATTGAAGAAGTGATGCCTGGGATAATGTCATACGTTATGCCGTTATCTGCCAGCAGCTCCGCTTCTTCCCCAACGCGTCCGAATACACTCGGATCGCCGCCTTTCAGGCGCGTTACTACCTTTCCTTGCACAGCCAAATCCACAAGTAACTGATTGATTTCTTCTTGCTTTAAAATATGTTTATCTGGCAGCTTGCCGACAAAGATGAGTTCTGCTTCTGGTCTACGATGCTTCAACAAGCGTGGATTGGCAAGACGATCATAGACGATAACGTCTGCTCTCTGAATAGCTTCCATTCCACGAACCGAGATAAGCTTAGGGTCTCCAGGACCCGCTCCAACAAGAAAAACTCTTCCTTTGTTCACAGCAATCACTCCCTCACCTCAGCTAGAATCTTTTCAGCTCCTTGTGCGATGAGCTTCTCAGCGACAAGCGCCCCCAACGCTTCCGGATCGTTCCCGGAAGCTGTTTCCTTCAGCATGGTCACGCCATCCGGCGTCCCGACCATGCCAGTCAGGGTCAACAGCGGGGAGTCGTCCCCGCTGCTGTTCTCGACGCTCGCGTATGCGCCGAGCGGCACCTGGCAGCCTCCGTTGAGTCTGCCGAGGAAAGCCCGCTCCGCTCGCACCGCGAGCGCGGTTGGCTCATGCTGGAACTTGCCCAGCAAGTCCAGCACGAACGTGTCGTTGCCGCGGCACTCGATGCACAGCGCTCCCTGCCCTACAGCAGGGAGGCATACCTCGGGCGGCAAGTACGCGCTGATGCGATCTTGCCAGCCGATCCGGTGGAGACCGGCGGCGGCAAGCATAATCGCATCGAAGTTCTCTTCTTCGAGCTTGCGCAGCCTCGAATCGATGTTGCCCCGGATCGACTCGATCCGGAGGTCCGGGCGGTAGTGCTGCAGCTGGCTTGCGCGGCGCAGCGAGCTGGTGCCGACGAGCGCGCCCTGCGGCAGCTCGTCCAAGGATCCAGCCCCGCGCGTGATTAGCGCATCGCGTGCATCCTCGCGCTTGGGAATGGCCCCAACAACGAGACCTTCCGGCAGCTCGAAGGGCATGTCCTTCATGCTATGAACGGCGATATCAATCTCGCCGTCCGTCAGCGCTTGTTCGATTTCTTTCACGAACAGGCCCTTGCCTCCGACTTTGGATAACGTGACGTCTAGAATCCGATCACCCTTCGTTACAATTTTCTTAATTTCAAATTGACATTCGATCCCATGCTCTTTCGCCAGCTGTTTCAAAAGCTCTACAGCTTGTCCTGTTTGAGTCAGTGCCAACGCACTTTGTCTTGTCCCTACAATAATCGTTTTCATTCGTTCGTCTCCGCCTCCTATACGTGCTGCCATATCTCATTGATGAAAGACCAAGAAGGCAGTTCATTCTCTCCCTGCTCTTGCGTTTGCATCCAAGCGGCGCTTTGTAATGCTATGTCAAATTGCTCTTTCCAACCTTTAAACTTACCCTCACGGATCAAGCGCATGAGATCCCATGCCAGCATTTCTTTGAATAAAAGCTGTCTAGCTGCTTTATCTTGAACCTGATTCTGAATCAACAAACGAGTTTCGCTTAGAAAATCCAAATATATTTCATACTCATCACCGTAAGTCTTGTCGATTTCCTTGGCGATCTTACGTGCTGCTGAAGGACTAGCCCCACCTGTGGAAACCGTAATCACCAGCTTGCCTCGACGCACCACGGAAGGTAAAATAAACGAACTCAACTCGGGTTTATCTACAATATTGACGAGCAGCTCCCGAGCATTCGCATCCTGTGCAATCTGCTGATTCACATGCGCATCATTCGTCGCTGCGATGACTAACGCATACCGCGCTTCGCCCTCGGTCTCCCATATCACGGGGGCATAAGCTTGTCTCTTCAAACTCACACCAGGGCGAAGCCCCTGCTCAAGAATGCCATCCGTAAACGCTGGACTGACAACGGTTACCTCTGCACCTGCTTGCAGCAACGAGCGTAATTTCCGTTCTGCAATCGGCCCTCCGCCGATAATCAGGCACCGGCATCCAGCTAAATTCATCATAATAGGATAAGGGTGCTGCCAACCATTTTGAACGTTTAACTCCATATCCACCCGTGAAAGCCAGAAACAAGGTTCGAAACAACGAAATTCAACACGACGATACAGAACGCTGCCAGGTTCCACACAGCTAGCCTATTACCAGAAATCTGCATCGATTTATGTTGGAATAAGTAAAACGCATAAGCCGCTAATACGAAGAAGGAGTTAATGACTTTGGCATCGTAAAGCAAATTGCGATCTCCCTCTAGAACGACCCAAACGACTCCAAGACTTAAGGCCATAAGAAGGAGCGGCCCCCCGATAATGACCGATAAATACGTATAATGCTCAATTTTCTCAAGAGATGGCAGTCTCATAACAGCTTGAGAGAAATTTTTACTCTTTAATCTTGTATGTAAAAATATGTACATGCCTGAAAAAATAGCGGCAATTGAAAATGCGGCGTAACTGCCAATCGCTAACGAAATATGAATGAATAATAGCTCATCGTTGACTTCCCAATCGGATTTGATTGGCATCACATTGGGATTTCCAAATATGTTCAAGGCAAGAATCGAAAAACCTAACACATTCACAAAGAACACAAACAATTCAATACGGAAAAAGCGATTAATTATCAACGAAATCGTTACTAAAAGCCACGAAAACATAAACAGTACGTCTGACCTTACGAATGCCCATTCCGTTAAATGACCATATAAACTAATAGCCAAGTAAGCGGTTTGCAAAACCCATACAAACAAAAGCAGCCCCGTCCCCATCCGTTTCGCGCTCCGGCTCGCATTGGCGAAATCCGAAAAGTAAAACAGTAGGCTCAGGGCATACATATAAATCATCGCATCAAACAACCAGCTGCTTGTTACCATGGCACCTCTCCTAGGCGGTTAGCGCCTTTTTCTCAAGATGGGGCTAAAACATCCGCGTTCTGTAAACCACGAACAGACAATTTCTCATCCAACGTTTGTTTACTTTCCACTTTGTTAAAGCCAGACTCTAGCTCTTGTGCTATTTGATCTGCCTGTTCTTGTTGTTTAAGCGTATCTTCTAATGCAAAAAGTTTCGTGAAAATCTCAAGGGCGTCGTCGCCATGACGCTCGCCAGCCATTTCTTTGATCCGTAGAATCGGATCGCGCAACACTTGATTCACAATGCTCTTCGTTAATTTGCGAATCACCTTAATTTCACGTTCATCCAAATCTGTCAGCTTATTCAGCATGTTTTCCATGGTTTCTTCGTGAATTTGATTCGCTTTCGTTTGCAGTGCACTGATCAGCGGACTTACGCCAAGTGTCTTCGTCCATTGTTCAAAAGCCGTGATTTCCGACGTGATCATGATCTCGATCTTAGCCGCTTCTTTCTTTCTCTCCTGCAAATGCTTATCCACAATATTCTCAAGATCGTCAATATCGTAAAGGAACACATTCGGCAATCCGCTAATTTGCGGATCTAGGTCACGCGGAACCGCGATATCCATCATGAAGAGCGGACGAGATTTTCTTTTTTGCACATAAGATTGAATATCGTTCTTGGTTAGAACGTACCCTGGGGCACCTGTGGAGCTAATGATGATATCGACCTCTGGTAAATGCTTCGGCATTTCCTCAAGTGTACAAGCCACACCGCTGAATTTACCGGCTAAATCCAATGCCCGCTCCAACGTGCGATTCACCACAATCACTTTGTTCGCTCCGTTCGCGTACAAATGCTTCACGGTCAACTCACTCATCTTGCCAGCGCCGATAATCATGATCGTCTTGTTCACATAGCTTCCAAAAATCCGCTTACCGAGCTCAACCGCCGCATAGCTAATGGATACAGGATTATTGCTGATCCCCGTCTCGGAGTGTGCTTTCTTCGCTAGCGTAATCGCCTGTTTAAACAAGGTATTGAAATAAGAGCCTGTTGCTTTCAATTGTTGAGACGCTAAAAAAGCATCCCGCACTTGACCGAGAATCTGCGTTTCCCCGATAACCATCGAGTCCAACCCCGTTGTTACACGGAACAAATGTTCAATTGCTTTCTCATTTTCATACGTATATAAATGCTTCTGGAACTGATCCTTCTTCACATGGAACCAACGCTCAAGGAAATGCGTCATGTAATGACTGCACAACTGAGGCCGATCCACGACCGCATAAATTTCGGTGCGATTGCAGGTGGCAACGATGACACATTCTAAAATGCTCTTTGTCTCTTTCAATTCCGCGATTGCTTTCGGCAAATCTTGATCTGAGAACGCAAACTTCTCCCGAATTTCCACCGGGGCTGTCCGATAATTCAATCCGACCGTAATAATATGCAACGTTACCACCTGCCTTTCGTTCTATTTAGAATCATTATAGCACAGCGATACAGACATTCCGACAAAATATTTGAATAAATTATGAATGCTTTCGTACTGTTCGTTAGTTTTAACAGCTCCGTGCTCCTCTATACCTAAGATACCCAGAATCCCTATTGCAGCCCTTTTTTCTTTAAAAAGGTCGTGAGCTCACGATCCCGTTTCGCTAACTCCTCATTCTGGGATGAAATGATATCCCCGTTAGACGCCATCATCTTCTCATACGCCTCGTACATGCTGCCAAATTGCTTTTGCGTTTCCTTCCAGGTTTGTATCTCTTCTGGCTTTAACGCTCTGGCTCCGCCAAGCTGCAACCGTTGAATATATTGGTTCAATTGACTCATAAAACTGAGGGAAGTCAACGCATCGTTGCCGCCTGCCGCAAGCACGAGACGTTCATGCGTGTATTCGGCTGAATACAGCGCTTGTTTTACTCGATCCAGATCATTTGTATTTTTACTCTGAGAGGCTTCATCCAAGGAACTCTTTAATATTTCCATCTGGAATAAAGATACTTGGAACAGGAGGTGTGTGGCATCGTGCTCTTCCTTATGATGACCAAACATCTGGGTCAGTTGATATATTGGCCAGATGATCAAAAAGAGAACAACCACATACATCACTGTTTTCCTGATTAACTTTTGTTTCAAGCTTGTTCCCCCACTCCAACATGAATTGGACATGTATCGCTGCCAATATCATTGTATGGGTATCTGAACAAACAAATAACCACGGATTTCTCCGTGGTTATCGTTATCTTGAATTTGCAGAATTTTATTTAACAAGCTCTGCTTGCTTTATTTCAGGAGTTTCTACTTGTAATTCACCCATTCCGCGAACAAGCTTCTTCGCATAGAACGTTTCTGGTTTTAGTACGGATACCATAAAGTCGATTGCTAATTGAGGGTCGACTGTCTCGCCACAAGTATAGCAATCAAGTGCGGCAAAACCTCTCTCAGGATAAGTATGAATGGAGAGATGACTCTCGGACAACATAACAAGAACTGTTGCTCCTTGTGGTTCGAACTGCTTGGATTGTACAGATAAAACAGTTGCTCCACATACCTCGGCAGCTTCAACCATCTGAGCTTGCAGCCATTCTGCATTGTTCAGAAGTTCAAAATCTACCCCCCAAGTATCAACAGCAACGTGTCTTCCGAAAGTTGAGTATTCTGTTTCCATCTTTCGGTTCCCCCTTCCTAGGAATAAAATGTGTGAAAAAAATTTCATCCGCTAGGACCTACGTCATTCACTTCCCGAGGGTATAATCTCTCGCAACATTCAATGTCCTGAGTGAATCCTGGTTCCTATATTGTTTCAACGAGAATAAAAATAACATCTATCGACGATAAATGCAATAGTTTTTTTTGCTAAAACGTCATCTGTCACACCGACGCCATATCTAAATTATGTTAGCAGGATATGACATGTGCGTCAAAACAAAAAGAGACCCAAAAATGGGTCCCTGTAAATACAGCATGTATAAGTGATTATGCCTCCAAAACGAACAACCGATGGGTAAGCTCATTGAGGCGAAGGTCGATCTGTTGGTGTTCATCCCCTGCTTGCAGCATGTTGCGCATATCAAGAAGATGATTGATTTGATCGTAGATCATTTCAATTTCTTGTTCAACTTCTCTCTTCTGGAACAACATTTGCAAGAGACCAATCGTATCTTTGTGTTCATATACAATCGTTAATAATTGACCTTTGATTTCCTCAATCTTCACAACAGTTCCGCGTTCATAATAATAAACCATTGTGTAGCTCGGATAAATCCGGTTGACCTTAGCGCTGCCTTTGAACTCCGATACTGCTTTACGCATTAAATTAGCTAATAAGGTATTACTTAATCTGCAGGATCCTGTGCATTCATATAGGCCCGATTTCTTTTCAAATGAAAGGACGATTTCTTGACCTTCGCCATCTTGAAAAACAACCTCTTGATTGCCGTTTTCCAAAACTTTGACTTGCAGTGTCACTTGATGGTCCACAAACATTTGAAAAAACCTCAACATATCGGCTTCTGTTAACTGGAGGCAGGTTTTGACATATTCAGTCGCTAACCTTTGTGCCATAAAAATCCCTCGATTCTTTGTTTTCAACCATTAACTATTACCTTGATTATTATTATACTACATGAGTAGCGAATATTCCTGCCGGCAATTCATGATAATCAGCCAAATATTCTGAAAAAAGCTTGATAAACTGTAATGCCATCAAATTTCCCCCAGATTACCTCGCTTTCCCGTATGCTTCTTTTTGATTTCCTCTATCTTTTAACGCTTTCCTTTAAAATACGAAAAAACCGCCCTGCATTAGGACGGTTGTGGATCGGTTACAGCGGCTTGAACTTCTTCGTCGGTTTCAGTTGTTTCTGTCTCCTGAGGCTCCGACTCGCCATAAGCTATCGCTTGCTCTAGAATTCCCCACAGTTCATCTTTGCCAAGCCCTAGCTCGGAAGAGAACATAAGCGGCTGAACTCCTTTATCCATTCCTAATGTTTCACGCACAATTTTCAAGTGCTTCGGCCATCTACTCTTGGGGATCTTGTCTGCTTTGGTCGCAACAACAAGGACGGGTACATCCATGTGCCGCAGCCACTCGTACATCGCTTGATCGTCTTTGGACGGCGGATGTCTAAGATCCACGAGCTGCATCACTAGGCGCAATGGCTCACGATTCAATAGGTAACTTTCAATAAACTTGCCCCATTGCTCACGCTTTGTTTTGGAAACCTTCGCGTAGCCGTATCCGGGAAGATCAACGAAGTATAAGTCCTGATTTACTTTATAATAGTTAAGTGTTTGCGTTTTGCCCGGTTGTGAACTGGTTCTAGCTAAGTTTTTACGAGAAATCAAACAGTTAATGAGTGACGATTTCCCGACATTAGAACGCCCTGCCAGAGCTATCTCTGGCAAGGCATCTTCTGGATATTGGCTAGGTCCAACCGCACTGATGATAAACTCAGCTTGATTGACTTTCATGAATGTTCAACTACTTTCTAAGTCGATCCGACGTTAGCCGTCGGCTTCTTTGTGATAAGCGCGTGTTCCAGCACTTGATCCATGTGACTGACAGGGATGAAGGTCATCTCTGCCCGGACACTTTCTGGAATTTCGATAATGTCTTTCTCATTGTCCTGAGGAAGAAGAATGGTGCGAATGCCTGCACGATGCGCAGCTAATGCTTTCTCCTTCAAACCGCCGATTGGAAGCACGCGGCCGCGAAGCGTTACCTCGCCAGTCATCGCGACTAAGCGCGATACTGGGATGTTCGTCAAAGCGGAGATTAACGCGGTAGCCATCGTTATCCCTGCAGACGGACCATCCTTCGGAATCGCTCCTTCAGGAATATGAATATGCACATCATTTTTCTCATGGAAGTCCGGAGCTATACCAAGAACTTCAGCACGTGAGCGCGTATAGCTGAACGCCGCTTGTGCGGATTCTTTCATGACGTCGCCAAGTTTACCTGTCAAAGTTAACTTGCCTGTGCCAGGTAAGACTGATACCTCGATAACGAGTGTGTCTCCGCCAACTTCGGTCCAGGCAAGACCTGTAACTGCACCGATCTGATCCTTCTCTTCAGCAACATTATATTTAAACTTGACCGGACCTAAATAGTCGCTCAAGTTCTCCTCTGTTACATGAACAGGTGTCTCAGGGTCGGATACGATCTTCTTAGCTGCTTTCCGATTCATGCCGGCAACCTGCTGCTCTAGATTACGTACGCCTGCTTCTCTCGTATATTCGCGCACAATCTTCATCAAGGCAGCCTCATCAACAACAAGCTGTTCTTCTTCAAGACCGTGGTCACGTTTCTGCTTCGGAAGTAAATATTTCTTGGCAATTTGGAGCTTCTCAATCTCCGTATAACCTGGAATATATAGAACCTCCATCCGATCTAACAGAGGACGAGGAATATTATGCACAGCATTCGCCGTGGTCACAAACATCACGTTGGATAAATCGAATGGTACTTCAATGAAATGATCACTAAAAGTGCTGTTTTGTTCAGGATCCAGAACTTCAAGCAGGGCTGAGGCAGGATCTCCGCGGAAATCCATCGCCATCTTGTCAATTTCGTCTAGCAAAAAGACAGGATTATTCGCGCCTGCATTTTTCATGCCTTGAATGATTCTGCCAGGCATAGCGCCTACGTATGTTCGGCGGTGACCGCGAATCTCCGCTTCATCTCTGACGCCGCCAAGCGAAATACGAATAAATTGTCTTCCCATCGATCTAGCAATGGAGCGAGCAATCGATGTTTTCCCCACACCCGGAGGACCTACTAAACATAAAATTGGACCTTTAAGCTTCTTCACAAGCTTCTGAACAGCCAAGTACTCTAACACCCGTTCCTTGGGCTTCTCAAGACCAAAATGATCCTCATTGAGAATTTCTTCGGCTTTGTCCAGATCCAAATCATCATCGGTTTGCTTGTTCCAAGGAAGACCTAACAGCCAATCGATGTAATTCCGGATAATGCCGCCTTCTGCGGAAGTAGCAGGCATTTTCTCCAATCGATCAATCTCTTTCTCGACCTTCTCGCGTACTTTCTCCGGTAAATCAGCATCGGCAAGCTGGTTGCGCAGCTCATCAACTTCACCCGCACGGCCTTCTTTATCCCCGAGCTCCTTCTGAATCGCCTTCATCTGCTCACGGAGATAATATTCCTTCTGCGTTTTCTCCATTTGCTTCTTCACACGCTGGGAGATCTTACGCTCGAGTTCAAGCACTTCCCGCTCATTGTTCAAAATATTAAGCATTTTCTCGAGCCGTTCCCGTACATCAACGGTCTCGAGAATATCCTGTTTATCTTTGATTTTAAGCGATAAATGACTACAAATCACATCTGCCAGGCGACCGGGCTCGTCGATATCGGATACCGCGGCTAGTGTTTCTGGCGTTACTTTTTTAGATAAATTAATATAATGCTCAAATTGACTTAGCACGCTTCTCATCAAAGCATCGATTTCAGGATCCGAAATTTCTTGCTCCGGCAGTTCCTTCACCGTTACCTCGTAATACTCGTCATTCGTCAAATACTCAACAATTTCAGCACGTAATACGCCTTCAACAAGAACACGAATCGTTCCATTTGGCAGCTTCAGCATTTGCCGCACTTTGGCAATCGTTCCGATGCGATAAATGTCCTCTTTCGTTGGTTCTTCTATGTTGATCTCTGATTGAGAGCAGAGGAGAATCATGCTGTCATCCACCATTGCCCGTTCGAGTGCTTTCACCGATTTTTCTCGCCCTACATCCAGGTGTAGAACCATGCTCGGATAGACCAACAGTCCCCTAAGAGGCAATAACGGCAATCTGCGCACCTTAATTTTTCCAGGTCCCATCCTCTGCACCTCCAATATTAGGGAGCCTTGAACCTTATGTTCAAAGTGTCTCCTTGAAATATAAGTATTCATATGTTCCCATATAAATTGGCTTATATTTTCAGATAAACGCGCTCGTCCAGAGGACGGCGTAGCCGTTTATTTTATCTACGTGGGATTTTATCCCTGCGTTGCCCTTTACATTTTAACAAAACTCTAAACAAAACACCAATTGAGAGCTTACGCGTCATGTAAGGTAACGCAAAGCCTCCCCTTTAAGAGTCAATTGTATGCTGAGAATTGGCATGTAGAATCGGTAAAGTTGTAGTCGGGATGGTTCTTTCCATAGAGAAAGGCAATGGGATCACATTGTCAAGAAGCTCGATGCCAAGTGCAGCTGCCAGCACTTCCTCAATCGTTTCTGCCGCAACAACTTCAACACCTGGTAAATCAACAAATAGCGCTTGCCAGTTTTCCTTTGGAATAATGACACGGGTAGCTCCAGCTTGGAAAGCCGCTTCCACCTTCGCCACAACCCCGCCTACAGGCTTCACTTTCCCATGGATACTCATTTCACCTGTCATGGCCAGCTTGTTATCTACAGGTATCTTATGTATGGCTGAGGCGATCGCCGTAGCCATGGAAATACCTGCGGAAGGTCCGTCAATCGGCACACCGCCAGGAAAATTGATATGCAAATCGTAATCTGACGTGTTGAAACCAAGCTTACGAAGAACCGTCAACACATTTTCCACCGAGCCGCGGGCCATGCTTTTACGACGAATAGTTCGGGAGCCGCCACCCATTTCTTCCTCATCCACGACGCCTGTGATATTAAAAGTCCCTGTACCTGCGACAGCAACAGGAATTGCAGAGACTTCAATTTCTAATAGGGTGCCCAAATTAGGACCGTAGACAGCTAAGCCATTCACGAAGCCAATTTGTGGTAGAGCAGGCACTTTCCGCTCTGGTCTTGGCGGGATTTGCGAGGAATTCACAACCCACTCGATGTCTGCCGCGGTAATTACATCCCGTTTGTCGGTTAAAGCAATTCCGGCTGCTAATTGAATCACATTCACAGCTTCGCGTCCGTTAGTTGCATATCTCGTAACAACCTGTACCGCATCTTCGCATTTTTTGAAGCCAATTTTATCAAGAGCTTTCCGTGCGATTTCTCCTACCTCTTCAGGCAGAAGCGGTCGGAAGAAAATTTCTAAACAACGCGAACGAATAGCTGGAGGAATTTCGCTTGGTGTACGTGTCGTTGCGCCAACCAAACGGAAATCTGCAGGCAGTCCATTCTGAAAAATATCGTGGATATACCCTGGAATATTCGCATCCTCGGAGCTGTAATACGCACTCTCCAAGAACACCTTACGGTCTTCAAGCACCTTTAATAATTTGTTCATTTGCGTGGCATGCAATTCACCGATTTCGTCGATGAACAAGATTCCGCCATGCGCCTTAGTTACAGCGCCCGGTTTAGGCTGTGGTATGCCTGCAACGCCCATTGCCCCTGCACCTTGATAAATCGGATCGTGAACAGAACCAATCAACGGATCAGCGATCCCGCGCTCATCGAAACGAGCTGTCGTTGCATCGATCTCCGTAAATTTGGAGTCAGGTCGAAAGGGAGACTCTTGGTTTTTCTTCGCTTCTTCTAAGACGACGCGTGCTGCAGCTGTTTTCCCAACCCCGGGAGGACCATAAATAAGCACGTGTTGCGGATTCGGTCCACAAAGTGCTGCTTTCAATGCTTTCAAGCCTTCGATTTGCCCGACGATATCCTGCATAGAAGAAGGTCTTGTTTTTTCAGACAACGGTTTAGTTAATGAAATGGATCTTAGTTTGCGAAGCTTCTCCAACTCTTTCCTAGACTCTCTATCCACTGCAGACTTGTTCGTCTGTTGATTTCGCAATAAATTCCAGAAATACAACCCGATTACAACTGCGAAAAACACTTGAATGACCATTAGAATGATACTTAAACTCATGTGTTGAACCTCCTTAAACACGTCATCTTCGATTATGTGCGCAAATTTCGATATAGCTGCCTTTGTTAATTTCCATTATTCCCGTGTAAAAGAAGGTTAATCCAATCCATGCAAACTTTTGCATCGCGTATGATCGTTTCCTCTCGGTAGAAGGATAAGAGGGAGATATTGACGCAAAAAGGATGTGGCCGGATTTGAAGCAATACATATGGATCGTTGTCCTCGCACTGTTTCTATGTACACCAAACGCACAAACTATGGCTGCGGTCGCTGCTGATCCCCTCCTTCCTAATGCAGATATTATTCTGGATGTTGGACACGGCGGCATCGATAGCGGAACCATGGTTGGCAAATACGAAGAAAAAGATATGAATCTAGCTATCGCCAAAAAAACGTATAAATCACTCGTCAAAAGGGGTTATCGCGTTATCATTAACCGAACCGAGGATTATGCGTTAAGCGATGATAACACGTGGTCTTATGGGGGGAGACACCGAAAGGATCTTGCGCAGCGTTCCGGTTTAGCCAATACCATTAAGCCGAGTATGATGCTCAGCCTTCATATTAATTGGTCCAAAAACTCAGGAACCCGCGGCCCCCTTGTTATTTATCAAAATCAATCGGATAGTATTCTGTTAGCAAGTCTTCTGCAAGATGCTCTGAATCAAGTGTATGGAACGGAAGAACTCCCTGTGCTTGGCAAAAAGTATCATGTGCTCAGGTATACAAAATGCCCTTCCGTCATCGTTGAACTCGGATTTTTATCAAATAAGTCGGATCGAAAGTTGCTGAATGACAGCCATCATCAAGCGAAGCTTGCCAAAGCGATAACTCATGCGGTTGAGCAATATTTCTCTATGACGCATCCGAAATAAATTATCTATTTAACCATTTGGGAAATGGGGACAAAAGCGGCTTCCTTTTGAATACTAGGTATAGCCTCATGAATCACATGTGCGGTCTTCTTTCCAGGGGGACCCACATGCCCTATAGCGATCACTTCATCGTTGTCATGAATTAATTTCTTAAGCTTGCCCATTTGCTTATTAATGTGACTATACGTATACAAATCATCGAAAAACAGTTGATTCTCCGCATGCGGCACACCGCGTGAATCTGCAATTTTGCCAATTAAGCTCTTTGGCGTTGTTCGACTGTCCAGCAAGATGAGATTGCGTTCCTTGCAAATATCAATCAGAATCTTCATCACTCTTTCATCTGCTGTGGCTTTAGAGCCCATGTGATTATTAATACCGATGGCAAAAGGAACATCATCAATAGCCGCTGAAATCCGTTTATGAATTTCTTCGTTGGATAAGTCCGTTGTGATCGCGCCTGGACCTAACCAGCTCTTCTTGCCTCTCACAGGCTCCATAGGCAGGTGCAGAATGACCTCAAGTCCTCTATCATGTGCTAACTGCGCATCCTGCTTTGTGGAGGGCAGAAAGGGCATAACAGCCACTGTGAATGGAATAGGCAGCTTCAGCATTTCAGCTGTACCTTCCATGTTATTGCCAAAATCATCGATGACGATCGCGACTTTCTTCGTCACAGCCCCCGTTGGCTGCTGTGGGTTTAAGCCTGGCTCTGCTCCTGTATATGCTGGACTAGCCAACAACAGGCATCCAGTCACAAGGGTCAGAGCTACTTGTCTTCCTTTTGCAAACATTGGAAACAATTTCAACCTCTTCTCCTCCTTAACGTTTTCTTCAAAAAACTGGCTTCGTAAGCATTCGCTATCGCTTAGAAAGTCTTGCTGCATTTGAGCATGCTTTCCAGTTTTACTCATTATGCTTCTCTTCCACATCAAATATGCGGAAATGCTCATAAATGTGGACAAACAAAAAAACCGTTAAAGACCTCATTAGCTGAGATCTTTAACGGTTATTATTTATGAACTATTAGTGCTGTTTGCGCCCAGGAATGACCCCAGTCTGTTCATAAGCAGCCACAATAATATCAATTTCCTTTTTCAACTCACTGAGTAGTTCAGCTTCAGGTACTTTACGAATCATTTCTCCGTAACGGAACAACATCCCTTCACCGCGAGCTCCTGCGATACCAATATCCGCTTCTCTCGCTTCGCCAGGTCCATTCACGGCACAACCTAGAACGGAAACCTTAATCGGCACTTTGATTTTCGCAATGTAATCCTCAACCTCATTAGCGATCGAGAACAAATCGATATCCAAGCGACCGCAAGTCGGACAGGAAACGAGCGTCGCGGCGTTCGTAATCAAACCAAACGTCTTCAGCAGCTCTCTTGCGACTTTGATCTCTTCTACAGGGTCAGCACTCAACGAAATACGGAGCGTATTCCCGATCCCCATATTAAGTAAAGTCCCAATCCCCGCAGCGCTTTTCACAGCCCCTGTGAAGAGCGTTCCAGCCTCCGTAATACCAAGGTGAAGCGGATAGTTGAACGCCTTCGCAGCTTGTGAATACGCAGCAATCGCCATAGGCACATCAGAAGCCTTCAAAGATACGATGATGTCATGGAAATCGAGCTCTTCCAAAATATTAATATGGAACAGGGCGCTTTCTACCATGGCTTCCGGTGTTGGGTATCCATACTTTTCAAGAAGGTGATTCTCAAGGGAGCCAGCGTTAACACCGATACGAATCGGAATACCGCGCTCTTTACATGCTTTAACAACCGCCTCAACCTTCTCACGGCGACCGATATTGCCTGGATTAATGCGGACTTTGTCAATCCCATTCTCAATCGCAGCAAGCGCCAAACGATGATCGAAGTGGATATCAGAGACAAGCGGAATATGAATTTGCTTCTTGATTTCCTTGATGGCTTCAGCCGCTTCTTTATTATTTACGGTCACACGAACGAGCTGGCAGCCTGCTTCTTCTAAACGAAGAATTTCGGCTACAGTCGCTTTAACGTCAGCAGTTTTCGTTGTACACATGCTTTGCATGATGACTTCGTTACTGCCACCGATCGTTAAATCACCTACCCGAACGGCTCTGGTATCTCTTCTATGGAACATTTTGGTTTCTCTCCCCATGACACCAAACATCCTCCGCTCCAATTCCCATAAATGGAAATCGGATTGGAGGCTGTGTGATCTTTTATGAAATTATCGGTTAAGCACTTTCTTCCTTCTTCTTGCCTGAAGACTGAGTGCCTTCTTTCGTTGTCAAAACAGGCGTAATCTTGTTTTGTACCGTTTCTTTGGAAACGACACAAGAAGATACATCCGTTCTTGAAGGAACTTCAAACATCACATCAAGCATAATGCTTTCAATGATGGCTCTCAAACCACGAGCGCCGGTATTGCGTTTGATCGCTTCTTTGGCAATCGCATCGAGTGCTTCTGCATCAAATTCAAGCGAAACGTTATCCATCTCAAGCATCTTCTGGTATTGCTTCACAAGCGCGTTCTTAGGCTCGGAAAGAATACGCACAAGCGCTGCTTCATCAAGCGGCTCTAGTGTGGAAATAACCGGTAAACGGCCTACGAACTCCGGAATCAATCCGAATCTCAATAGATCCTCAGGAAGTACCATGGATAGGTATTCACCTGGTTTCAAGTCAACCTTAGCACCATCTGTGCTAAAGCCAATCACTTTTTTACCGATTCTACGTTTGATAATTTGCTCTAATCCGTCAAAAGCTCCACCACAAATAAACAAAATATTCGTCGTGTCGATTTGAATGAATTCTTGATGCGGATGCTTACGACCGCCTTGCGGAGGTACGGAAGCTACTGTGCCTTCAAGAATTTTGAGAAGAGCTTGTTGAACACCTTCACCGGAAACATCACGTGTAATGGATGGATTCTCGGATTTACGTGCAACTTTATCAATCTCATCAATATAGATGATGCCGCGCTCTGCTTTTTCAACATCATAATCAGCCGCTTGGATTAGTTTGAGCAAGATGTTTTCAACATCTTCCCCTACATAACCAGCTTCTGTTAAGGAAGTTGCGTCCGCAATTGCGAACGGCACATTCAAAATTTTGGCAAGCGTTTGTGCAAGAAGTGTTTTACCACTACCTGTTGGCCCTAGAAGGACGATATTACTCTTTTGAAGCTCAACATCCTCAAGCTTGTTCTGGGAGTTGATCCGCTTGTAGTGGTTATATACCGCAACAGCCAATGATTTCTTCGCTTGTTCTTGACCAATAACATACTGATCCAAAATATTGCGAATTTCCTTTGGTTTCGGAACATCCTTCAGATCTAGCTCTTCTTCATGCCCTAATTCTTCTTCCACAATCTCCGTGCAAAGCTCTATACATTCATCACAAATGTAAACTCCCGGTCCGGCAACAAGTTTACGAACTTGGTCCTGGGATTTTCCACAAAAGGAACATTTGAGTTGGCCTTTTTCATCGTTAAATTTAAACATGGGATCACTCCTTTATTTCAAGTCGTTTCGAGTGATAACCTCGTCGATTAACCCGTATGCCTTCGCTTCTTCAGCGCTCATAAAGTTATCTCGGTCGGTGTCTCTTTCGATCTTTTCAAGCGGCTGTCCCGTTCGGTCCACGTAAATCTGGTTGAGTTTATGCTTGGTCTTGATAATCCAATCCGCATGGATTTTGATATCCGTTGCTTGACCTCTAACACCGCCGAGCGGTTGGTGAATCATTACTTCTGCATTCGGCAGCGCGTATCGCTTACCTTTGGCTCCTGCTGTCAAAAGCAAAGAACCCATACTTGCGGCCATACCTACACAAATCGTAGATACATCCGGTTTAATAAACTGCATGGTATCGAAGATACCCATTCCAGCCGTAACAGACCCACCAGGTGAGTTGATATATAAGTGAATATCTTTTTCAGGGTCCTGGGCGGATAAAAAGAGCAGCTGGGCAATGACCAAATTAGCCACATCGTCATCAATAGCGGTCCCGATGAAGATTATGCGGTCCTTAAGTAAACGCGAGTAGATATCGTAGGAACGTTCCCCACGAGCCTCTTGTTCTACAACCATAGGAATAAGACTCATTGTACCAACTCCTTTTGCGGCAAGCGCCATGTTCTCTCACTTGAGATTCAATTACAGTTTAACACGATTGGGCAACAATGTCATTTTTCTGAAAATCAGCTATGTAAGCGGTAATACGTATGTACTAAGGAGTTGGGACGTAAATTAGGGTAAAAGAAAGGCACGTTGCTTGCGTACGTGCCTTTACTTACCTTATTTACACGGCTGCGGAAACATGCTTGCTATTTTCAAGCAAGAAATCAACCGTTTTTCTGATAACTAGATCGTTGCTAAGACCTTCAAGAGATCCGTTGGAAGCAAACAGCGTACGAAGCTCAGCTGTTGTTTTTTGGTAAGATGGTGCATACTTCTCAAGTTCCGCGTCAACTTCTTCGTCGGAAACTGTGAATTTTTCTGCAGCTGCGATCGCTTCAAGAACAAGGTTGTTACGAACACGCTTCTCAGCATCTTCTTTCATTTGTTCTTTCAATGCGCTCTCGTCTTGACCTGAGAATTGGTAGTAGATTTCAAGCGTCATGCCTTGGGAGCGAAGACGTCTTTCGAATTCTTTTACCATGATATCCAGCTCAGCTTCAACCATCGCGCCTGGAATTTCAACTTCTGCGTTAGCAGCAGCTTTCTCAACAACTGCTGTTTCAAGAGCAGCTTCGGAATCTTTTTGTTTGCGTTCTTGCATACGTTTTTGAAGCTCTTCTTTGTACTCAGCAAGCGTATCGAACTCACTTACGTCTTTTGCGAACTCATCGTCAAGCTCAGGCAAGTTTTTGCGTTTGATATCGTGAAGTTTCACTTTAAACACAGCTGCTTTACCTTTAAGATCTTCGGAGTGGTAGTTTTCAGGGAAGCTAACGTTAACTTCTTTCTCTTCGCCTTTACCAAGACCTACTAGTTGATCTTCAAAACCTGGGATGAAGGAGTTGGATCCAAGCTCAAGAGAATACTTCTCTGCTTTACCGCCTTCGAATGCTACTTCATCAACGAATCCTTCGAAATCGATGATAACTACATCGCCGCTAGCAGCTTGTCCTTCTTCAAGAACAACCAACTCAGCATGACGTTGTTGCAAACGTGTAAGCTCTTCATTCAATTCTTGCTCAGAAACAGTAGCGTTAACCGCTTCTACTTCGATACCTTTGTAATCGCCAAGCGTTACTTCAGGCTTAACTGTTACTTTCGCTTTGAACTTCAAGACTTGACCTTTACCAAATTGCTCAACATCTACTTCAGGACGATCAACAGGCTCAATTTTAACCTCTTCAATCGCTTCTACGTAAACTACTGGCAGAATGATATCTAGTGCATCTTGATACAAGCTTTCAACACCGAATTTAGCTTCAAAGATAGAACGTGGCACTTTCCCTTTACGGAATCCTGGAACATTCACTTTCGCGGATACCTTTTTGAATGCTTTATCCAAAGCATCTGCTACGCGCTCTGCCCCAACTTCAACTTCAAGAACGCCTACGTTCTTCTCTATTTTTTCCCAACTTGCTTTCATTTTATGCCTTCCCCTCCAAAAATGTACCATGACATATATTTTTCACGTTATGCTCATTATAACCATTCTATTATACCATATAACTTTTTCATTTCAACCCAGCTTTGTTCTTAGCTCGGATCAGGGCTAAATTGCTTCACAAATGCGCTGAGCACGTTGTGCGCCCGCTTCCATTGCAGCGTCATCTCATCCACAATGCCATAGGTTTCTAGCAACTCATCTCGATCAACCGTGCCGAAAAGCTTGTCTTGCAAAATCGCATGCAGCGCGGAAGCCCACACGTCTACCGCACTTTCTTCTGTTCTTAACAGCTCTGTGTAAATGGATGTGCCATACGCGTAGGCCAGAAACTCCTGCCAAGTCTGAGTCGCAAAGTAGACAAAGTCAGGCTGGCTTATTTCACTAATGTCCCCGACTCTGCGAATCATATCACGAATCCGCAATGGAAAATCCTCCGCCGTAAGCGGCGTCTCCTCGATTTCGACGAGAACGGTTTTACCATTCTTAGGGAACTCAATGTAACCGTGCTCACCCATTTGTTTAAGCGTCTGAAGCGCTTTAAATTGCAGATGCGGATGTCTTGGCCTCTCGCAAAGCCAATTCCTCACGAATTGAATGACCTCAGGCTGCTCGATATAAGCAAGCTGTTCTAGGGCACTAACTTGCCCCTCCAGTGATCCTTCTTGGAGCATCGTTTGGAGCTTCTTCACAAAAGCGCCATCATCTGAAGCTGCCTTCTCATGTATGTACTGCCTCAATAAAGCGGATTCTTCCGCAGAATCCTCTTCCTCAGTCTCGGAGGATGGGAACATCGTTTCCGGAAACATGGTGAGCAGCCAGTGGCGCAATGCTTCCCATTGATCGGTTTTATTCATATCAACACTCGGAAACTGAAGTAGGTAAGTGAGAATCTCGAGGGCTTCTCTGTACTGCTCGGAGCGCAGCAGCTTCGTTAACTCGTCTTCATAGAACTGTACGGTTTTAGGAAAAAGAATGACATTGTTTGGCGTAGGGTCTGACATCGAATCACCTCTGTTCGTGGTCTCGCTTGTGCCAGTTTACTCTATCACTCCAATGATTGCAAAAATATTTATTAAATGATGGTTGACTCGCATTATACGTTGTGATATATTAACTCTTGCTTCGCCAAACGGATCACGTCCAGGCGGTAAGAAGTGAGGTATGTCTCAGTAGCTCAGCTGGATAGAGCACACGCCTTCTAAGCGTGCGGTCGGGGGTTCGAATCCCTCCTGGGACGTTGGTTGTAAAGGAAAGACCGCGAGAAATCGCGGTCTTTTTTGTTGTTTAGAAAACCTTGCTCGCGGCGCGACCATCCGGAACGTGGTTCCCCTATTTCCCTCAAAACTACACAAATTAAAAAGTTACGGAACACAGTTCCTCTATTCGGTCGTCATCGAGGCCAGATAAGCCTTTTTGCCCGAAATAGCGGCCTCACGTTCCGTAACTTCTTGAAATCACCCTTATCTGCCTAAATAGCGGAACCTCGTTCCGTATCTCCGGCAACAGAAACCCAACACTAAAATAGCAACTCACTAACCTTCATTTCCACATCGATAATTGAGAACGGTTTAAACATATAGGCGTTTGCCCCAAGCTGAAATCCTTTCTTTACATCTTCATCTTTCTGTCTGCCAGAAAGCAGCATGATCTTGGTTTTGGCTGGACGTGTCCCTTCATGCTGCATACGTTCAAGAACGTCGAAGCCGCTCATTCCCGGCATAATGCAGTCCAAGATGCACATATCTGGCTGCTGTTCAATCAAGATCTGATACGCCGACTCCCCATCTGCAGCTTCAATAAGCCTGTACGGCTCTTTTCTAAACCGATCTGCGATCATCGTACGAATCGTCCGATCATCGTCAACAACCAATATCGTCTTCGACTGCTGGACAGGCTCGTCAGTCACGATTTGCTGCTTTTCTGCTGCTCCGAAGGATGTCACGGCTATGCGGTTCCTTCCTGTTCGCTTGGCTTTATACAAGGCATAATCTACGATTTGATGCCACTGCTGAATCGACTTGCTGGCCATCCAAGGCGCAATGCCGGCAGAAAAGGTGATGAAGTATTCCGCATTTTCACTGTTGGCAACTGGTTCGTTTCGGACCCGCTCGAGGATGCTTTTAATTACTTTTTCCGCTTCCATATCCGTAGTTCTCGGCATGATGACACCAAACTCTTCGCCGCCCATACGCGCAAGAATATCCGTAGCACGCAAGCTATTCTGCAGCAAGCAGCCAAAGCTCTGAAGAACAAGGTCACCAACTGGGTGGCCATAATTATCGTTAACTTTTTTGAAGAAATCGATATCGAGCATAACCATGGTTAAAGGTTCACCATATTTCTGTGCACGATTCACTTCGACTTGGAGCTGCAGGTCAAAATACCGCCGATTATGAATGCCTGTCAACGGATCGCTAAACGCCATGAGTGCAAACTCTTTATGCCGTAGAATTAGCCGCTGAATACGTGCGCTTAATTCTTCATAGCGAAAAGGTTTGGTGACATAATCATCTGCCCCTAGTCGAAAGCATTGGGTCACATCTTTCATTTCGTTGCGCCCTGACAGCACCAGCATGGGAAGCCATTTGATCATGGGATCTTCTTTTAAAACCTCAAAAATCTCATAACCGCTGTAAGGGTACATCATCAGATCAATCGTAATTAATTGATAATCATTTCCTCTAAGCAGCTTAATCGCTGAATCCACATCCGATGCTTCGTCGACTAGATAGCCTTCCAACCTGAGTTTACGAGACAAATAAGCCCTTAAAACGCCATCATCCTCCACAATCAGCAGCCTGCTGCCGCGAAGATGCACGGGAAGGGCTTCCCTAAACTGATCTTGTGTTTGTTCCATTCGTAACTCTTGGCAGTTAATTTCATACTCCATCTCAAGCTCATTCATCAGAGGTCGCGTGGCCAATACACAATCTTGAAACCTATTTTGAATGTTGCCTTTATCTAAAACACTTACTTCATAGCTCCATTCCCAGCAGTCGGCAACCTGAGCAGCAAGCCCCCCAAGGCGTACCATTCCGAGAATAGGAGCTGTGCCTTTCATCGTATGACTAACCCGATACCATTCTCTAGCTTGATCTAGCTGATCATCGGGTTTCACATCATGTAAATTTAGATTTAACGCGTCTAATTGCATCCGCAATTCGTCCAGATACTGCTTTCTGGATTCAAATTCCAAACTTATATTGGCACGACTATAGTCATCCATCATCAACTCTTCCAAGCCTGATTCCACCTTTTTCCTCAAGCTTAACGTGATTGCCTATCACTTGAGTCATTTGCATTCTTCCTGATGTTTGTGATCGTCCATGAACGTTAGCGTTTCCGAACTTCGCCTACTATATTAGCATGATTTACCATCAAATTCGATAACCTTTGAAAGGTTAAAACCGAGCTTCTTTCAAGGGATAATGTATATTACTTCGGCAAAAACGTACGAAAAGTGAAGAAAAACCTTTGCATGATCCTAGGGGATCATGTATAGTAATCACAATTGCATATTGGGAATAGGTGCTCTGGTCAGCCACATCGGCTAGAGCTTAAAAGGGAAGTTCGGTGCAATGCCGACGCGGTCCCGCCACTGTAACAGAGGAGTCAACGCTTAAAGCGCCACTGATCGAAAGATTGGGAAGGCAAGCGTTTGATGAAGATTCTGAAGCCAGGAGACCTGCCTAATTCTGACAGCACTGCTTTACCTACGGGAGATAGGGAGGTGTTAGAGATCGCAAACACTGTATACACATACACAGGGTATCTTTAACCTTTTTTATTAAGGTTGGAGATGCCCTTTTTTGATTTTCCGAGATTCGTATGCAAGTAAAATTTGAGGAGGCTTCCCCATGTGTGCACTGATAAATAGCAATTTAGGATATCCAAGAATTGGCGAGAACCGCGAGTGGAAAAAAGCGCTGGAGGCTTTCTGGGCCGGCAAACTAGATGAGCAAGAGTTTACAAAACAAATTGAGGAGATCCGACTTCATAATCTGCGTCTTCAGCAAGAGAAAGGCATCGACCTTATTCCTGTAGGAGATTTCAGTCTGTATGATCATGTCTTGGATACTTCCACGATGTTCGGATTAGTGCCGAAGCGTTTTGACTATGAAGGCGGCGAAGTGCCGCTTGCCACCTATTATGCGATGGCCCGAGGCAGCCAAGGTGCAACCGCTTGTGAGATGACCAAATGGTTTAACACCAACTACCATTACATTGTTCCGGAATTACAAGACATTCAGCCTCAGCTGACGGTAAATAAACCGCTTGAAGCGTACCGAAAAGCTAAGAATAAGCTGGGCATTCAAGGCAAGCCTGTTATCCTCGGCCTATTTACCTTCCTCAAGCTGGCTAAGGGATATAAACCAGAAGAAATCGATCGTCTAATCACGTTATTTCTACCGCTTTATTCACGTATTTTGACTGAGCTGGTGGAGGAAGGTGTTGAGTGGGTGCAGGTGGATGAGCCTATCCTGGTTCAGTCGCTGAGTTCAGAAGATATCGATCGTGTAAAACATATCTATACCACGCTTGCCGCAGCCGCTCCAGCGCTTAAAGTCATCATCCAAACGTATTTTGACGCAGTAGACCACTATCCAGATCTTATCGCCCTTCCCGTTCATGGCATCGGGTTAGACTTCATCCACGGGTTTGAGCTCAACTGGAGCCATCTCCAAACGTATGGATTCCCTGCGGATAAAGTGCTTGGGGTTGGTATTTTGGATGGACGCAATATTTGGGGGACAGATTTAAGTGAGCAGCTTTCATTCCTAGCCAAGTTAGAAGCCATCGTTCCTTACGAGCGTATGCTGCTGCAGCCTTCATCCAGCTTACTGCATGTACCTGTATCGAGGCGCAAAGAAAGTAAGCTTGAGCCTGTGCTGCGGGATGCTCTAGCATTTGCAGAAGAAAAGCTGAGTGAGCTTGCGATCTTGACCAAAGCCATTCGGGACGGCCAAGATTCCATTCAATTGGAACTGGATATTAACCAGACAGCGATCGCTAAGCTTAACGCCTCATCCTATCGAAACAAAGAAGCCGTCCATCAAGCGATCGCGAAGATCGGTCAGCAGCCTTCAAGCAGAAATAGTAGCTTCACGACACGCCGAGGCCTTCAAGCAGCTAAGTGGCAGCTGCCTTTCTTGCCGACGACAACGATTGGATCCTTTCCACAGACGGCAGAGGTTCGTAACGCTCGTAAAAATTGGCGCAGCGGCGAATGGACGCCTGAGCAATATGCCTCGTTCATTCAAGATCAAATTACAGAATGGATTACACTACAAGATGAGCTTGGACTTGATGTGCTCGTGCATGGGGAATTTGAGCGCACGGATATGGTTGAGTTTTTCGGTGAGAAGCTGGATGGGTTTGCCTTTACGTCGAACGGATGGGTACAGTCCTATGGTTCACGTTGCGTGAAACCACCTGTTATTTTTGGCGATGTGGAATTCGTGCAAGAGATGACGGTCAAAGAAACGAAGTTTGCCCAATCCCTCACCACAAAGCCGGTAAAAGGCATGTTGACTGGGCCAATTACGATTCTAAATTGGTCGTTCGTACGCAGCGATATTTCACGTGAACAGGTTGCCTACCAAATCGCACTAGCTCTACGCCAAGAAGTAGAAGCATTAGAGCAAGCGGGCATCGAAATGATTCAAGTGGATGAGCCAGCTCTACGAGAAGGTCTACCGTTGAAAAAAAGAGACTGGCAAGCCTATCTCGACTGGGCTGTTCTGGCATTCCGCTTATCCACAGCGACTGTCGGCGATGGGACGCAAATTCACACGCACATGTGCTATTGTGAGTTCCACGACATCATTGACGCCATTCGCGCGTTAGACGCTGACGTCATTTCGATCGAAACCTCACGCAGTCACGGTGAGCTAATTCACAGCTTTGAAGAGCATACGTATGATCAAGGAATTGGGCTTGGGGTGTATGACATTCACAGTCCGCGAGTACCTTCTGTTACGGAAATGGTTGAAATGATTGAGCGCGCGCTGAAGGTGCTAGAGCCGGAGTTGTTCTGGATTAACCCAGACTGCGGTTTGAAAACGCGAGGAAAAGAAGAGACCATTGCTGCGCTGAGAGTGATGGTTGAGGCTGCTGAACTGTTTAGAGAAAGTCGCAGGGAATTGACAGTTTCTTAGGGGGGATCCCCTTGCTGTATTCGCGAGCAAGGGGTTGTACATTTTACACAGATGGCCTGTTCGGCTGATGGTGACCTGGCTCCGTTGAATCCAGATTCGATTGAATACGTGATGATTGCTTCGAGTGGTCGATGGTGCTTTGTGTTTTCTGATCCATACCTTTTTTCTTACCCATGAAAAGCAACTCCTTCTACTCTTAGAATGAACGCTACATTAGTATGGTGGGTTAATGCGCTGAATATGCTGGATGTTATTCTCAGCCAAAATATATTTAAACAAAAAGCCTGCAGGATCAATCCTGCAGGCTCTTGCTCATGCCATGAGACGTTAGTGCATCTTGTGAGGCAAGTTTTTGCCTGTATGACCGTCACCTTGTGTCCTTTTATTCTTCTCGGCTTTCCTCTGCTTCTCGTGCAGTTTGCTAATGAAATGACTATCCATGAGCACTCGCCTCCTGAAGAAAGAATGGCATTACCCCTTTAGAATGTCACGGCGGCTCGAAATTTAAACACCCAATCTATACAAAAACCACGTCCCGCTTGCTCTCCCCGGTTTCTGGACAGACATTTAATACCTTCCTTGTGCATACCCTTTATCATTATGCTCTCTTTAGAAGAAAGGAAGGAACGTCTATGTGCGGAATAACGGGTTGGATAGATTGGCGGAAAGACTTGACCGGGTACCCGTCCATTCTAGAAAATATGACGGAAACGCTCCAACTGCGCGGACCTGATGCTTCAGGTACGTGGATTTCACAGCATTGTGCCCTCGGACATCGACGTCTAAGTGTGATGGACCCGGAGAACGGCGCTCAGCCGATGGTCCGTAAACAAGGCGACTATACGTATACTATCGTATATAATGGCGAACTTTATAATGCCCCTGAGTTAAAAAAGGAGCTCGAGCTCCGCGGTCATCATTTTCGGACGACATGCGATACGGAAGTGCTGCTGGTCGCTTTTATCGAGTGGGGAAAAGCATGTATTGACCGCCTGAACGGCATCTTTGCTTTTGCTGCCTGGAATGACCAAGAGCAGTCGCTAACACTCGTGAGGGATCGACTCGGCGTTAAGCCGCTTTTTTATTCCCATCAGGATAGTGTGTTATTGTTCGGCTCTGAACCAAAATCCATATTGGCTCACCCTGATTTCAAAGCAGAGGTCGGCGCTGAAGGGTTCGCTGAAATATTCGCAGTAGGACCGGCACGCACGCCTGGACATGGGATTTATCGGAATATGTCAGAGCTGAAGCCAGGTCAATTTGCTATTTTTGATCGTAATGGATTATCCATTCGTACGTACTGGAAGCTCGAAAGCCACCAGCATCCCGATGATATCGACGCAACAGCAGCGCAAGTTCAGCAATTGCTAAGCGATACGGCAGAGCGTCAGCTTGTTTCGGATGTTCCCATCTGCACACTGCTTTCAGGCGGATTGGACTCTAGCGCACTCACCGCGCTCGCGGCAGCTCATTATAAGGAAAGCGGCAAAGGTCCGCTTCATACCTTCTCCGTTGACTACAAGGATAACGATAAGCATTTTAAAGCGAATCTGTTCCAACCGAACTCAGATGCCCCATGGATCAAACGGATGACCGACCACCTCGGCACCGAGCATCATTATATTGAATTTGATACCCCAGAGCTTGTGGAATCTCTGAAAACAGTTGTGATTGCACGCGATACCCCAGGGATGGCCGATGTCGATGGGTCTCTTTATTTATTTTGCCGAGAAATTAAAAAAGGAGCTACGGTCGCGATCTCAGGTGAAGCCGCTGACGAAATCTTCGGTGGATATCCTTGGTTCCACAATGCCGAAGCCTTGGAAGCAAACACGTTCCCATGGTCACTCAAGCTGGCTAATCGCGTTGACTTGCTGGCATCGGACTTCGTCGATTGGATTAAACCCGTCGAGTACGTGAGCAATCGATACCAGCAGGCTTTAAGCGAGGTCCCTCGTTTAGCCGGGGAAACGGAGCAGCAGAATCGCATGCGGGAAATGTCCTATTTGAACATCACCCGTTTCATGCCAACGCTGCTTGATCGTAAAGACCGTATGAGCATGGCTGTCGGCCTCGAGGTACGCGTCCCGTTCTGTGACCATCGTCTCGTTGAATACGTGTGGAACATTCCTTGGGAAATTAAAACGTCAGGCGATCGGGAAAAAGGGATTTTGCGCAAAGCCTTACGAGGCGTATTGCCTGAAGATGTGCTGACACGGAAGAAGAGCCCCTATCCGAAAACCCACAACCCGAATTATTTAACCGCCGTGCGGAAATGGGTGCTGGAAATTTTAGATGATCCGTCGTCTCCTCTTTTACCTTTCATTGATGTTAAAAAAATTCGCGCTCTCGCCAGCTCGGAGTCGAATGATTTCAACCTCCCGTGGTTTGGGCAGTTAATGACGGGACCTCAGCTATTCGCGTATTTGGCCCAGGTCGATTACTGGCTAAGAACATATAAGATTTCCATTAGATAGTAGGGTTAAAATAAAGCGAAAGACCTGCCGCCACACTCTCACGTGGTTGCAGGTCTTTTTGTTGTCTTAGCTGCTTTGGTCAGGCAGTTGATCTAAAAACATGCGCAGCGCCTTGGCGCGGTGGCTCATTTCATTCTTCTCTTCCATCGTCAGCTCAGCCATCGTACGGCCCAATGATGGAATATAGAACAATGGATCGTAACCGAACCCGCTTTCGCCGCGCTGTTCATGAATGATATAGCCTTGGCAAACATCCTCGGCTTCGATGATTTCATTTCCCACGGGATCAATTAACGTGAGCGCACAAACGAAGGAAGCCTCACTCAGTAAAGGTGGATGGCCTTCCCCAGCCGTCAACTCACTGCGCTCCTTCAGCTCAAGTAATGCTTGGAGAAGCCTCGCATTATTGTCAGCATCCGTTGCATCTTCGCCAGCATAACGCGCTGAGTACACACCTGGTTCCCCGTTTAATGCTGTCACACATAAGCCAGAATCATCTGCCAGAACTGGCACATGCAGATGAGCGGAAATAATTTGAGCCTTAATCCTCGCATTTTCAGCAAAGGTCTTGCCGCTCTCTACGATTTCCGGTAAATCCGTATAATCCGCTAAGCTGCGAACTTTATAGCCTTTGGTCTCAAAAAGCTTCGCAAACTCTTTCACTTTGCCCTCGTTACGCGTTGCAATGACGACAAAATTACTTTGTAGCCGCATGCTGAACACCTCGAATACGATCTGCGATCGGGCCTAATACGCCTGATTGAACTTCAATCATGGTATTAATCCCCGCTTCCGCGAGTGCCAATAGCTCATCTAGTTCTTTACGTGAAAAAGGTGCATCCTCACCTGTTCCTTGCACTTCGACGAATTGACCTTGACCCGTCATCACAACGTTCATATCAACCTTCGCTTTGGAATCTTCTTCATAATTCAAATCCAGCTTTGGCGTATCTCCAATGACACCTACGCTGACAGCCGCAAGGAAGTCGTTGATTGGGAACTTAGCCAAGTTCTTATCGTTAGCAAGCTTGTTAATCGCAAAAGCCATAGCAACGAAAGCACCCGTAATGGACGCTGTTCTCGTACCGCCATCCGCTTGAATGACATCGCAGTCCAGCGTGATAGATCTTTCGCCTAGCGCTTCCAAGTTTACTACGGAACGAAGTGCCCGTCCAATGAGACGTTGAATCTCCATCGTCCGTCCGCCAAGCTTCCCTTTTGCCGCTTCACGTTGATTTCTAACTTGCGTAGCACGCGGCAGCATCGAATACTCCGCTGTTACCCAGCCTTTCCCTTGCCCTTTCATAAACGGAGGGACACGCTCTTCAACGGTAGCTGTACATATCACTTTCGTATCCCCGACTTCAATGAGGACCGAGCCTTCTGCGTGTTTTATATAATGAGGGGTTATTTGCATAGGTCGCAGTTCTTGATCAGTTCTTCCACCAATTCTCATAAATGTCTTTCTCCTCCTGTAGCTACATCTCATGCGCTAATCCTTACGCCTCATTGTATCAAACTAGTTAAGGAAAAGCACCCTGCCGGAGGGGAATATGGAAATAAACGAAAAAACTACTAGGATACTCCCCCGTATGGAATAACTGGGGTATCCTAGTAGCTCGTAGGTTCATCTTTGCTTTTAGAGTTTGGTAGCAGGATTAATATGCAATGGTCGAAGCACAGGCTTGCTGTAGTTTTGATTGTCGGTGGACGTAATTTTTACAGCGCCATCCACTTTAATTTGAACTTGTTTGAACGTCGTATTCTCCGTCAATGACAAGATGACCGATTGCAGCGCATCCGCAGAAGCTTTTTGATCAGCGCCTAGCAGCTTATTGGAGAAGTCAACTGTGATCAGGCCATCGCCTGGCTTGATGCTTTTTACTTCTGTCGTCGTATTTAAGACAGCAGTAAGCCCCTTCTTCTGATCTGGCCCTTTAATTAGCTGGTTCACAACAGCTGTAGCCACATCATCTGTTCGTTTGATCAGGCGAGTCACAGGCACGTAATATTTGTAGTTTTGATCATTTTGATTTAAGAAATAAAGAGTAACCGGAGTGGCTTGACCAAACTCAGTGTCCTCCGCTTTCTCTAGGTTGATCCCCATGGTGCGTGCTAATGGTACATCGAGTGGCGTTTTGCCTTTCGGCATTTCTTTCAAATCCTTGCCATCTACGCGCAATTGAACTTTATCAATCGATGAGAAATTCGTTAAGTTCCATGTAATGGCCTCAAGCAGCTTGCGCTCATCCTTCACATCGTAGTTGAGGAATTCTTTGGACAAATCAACCGTGGCGCTTTTGTCCGATTTCACATTTACGCTAATGACTTTCGTTCCCTTCGGTAAGAGCGATTGGAACCCAGATGGCAATTGACTTGTTCCAGGACCTCCGTCCACCATGTACTCCAAAGTTGTCTTCGCGACAGAAACCGTCTTAGGCAGAGCCAGACTTAACGGGGTGACAAAGCCCTTGGCGTCTTTCACATACACAGTCATTTGTGATGTAGTATCTTCGGTCATGTCGACTGTAACCGCAGCTGAAGTCGTTTTCGCGTCTGCCTCTGCCCCCGTTTTCGGAGGTGCATCGATGTCAGTCTTCTTTCCGGAGCCCAGAATCGAACATCCCGTGGTCAGTAGAACAATCACCCCCGCTAAAGCGGCTGAACGAATCCAATGTTGATGTTTCATTTGCTTATTTCCTCCTTCGAGTTTTGCTATTTGCATGGCATGTACGATGCTTTTTCGTATTATTATGTATACGAGGCTTTGTCCGATTTATAACTACTTTTTGTCCACCTTTTTCAGAAAATAGAGAGATCTTCGGCGAAAAGACAAGAATGGCCCATTTTCGTCCAGACAACTTCATATGCTATACTTAATATCAGTCTAAACACCCAAAGGAGGTGCTTGTGATGAGAACATTTTTGAAGGAAAAAACGCTCATATTCAATGAATTTCGTGAAGAGGTTTTTAGTCATTATCCCCAAGCTGTTATTGAGGAAGCCGTCGCGAGATTACTGGTTGAAATAAAAGGAATTAAAAAGATTCCCACGGACTTGATCACAACTACCCTGTTAGGGGTATTAAGTAAAACTGAAACCTTCAACGTCATGTCAACCCTGATGGAGCTTCAGAAAAAGGTTAAACATGATGCTGAGCTGCTAGCTAGCATGAAAGATCCGGCCTACAACGTACATCGCACCATCGCGATGTCGATCTGTGGTTTGTATGGAAGCGGTGCGATCTCTCTTTTTGGCTTCATCGACTGCAAATTCCGTTTCTTTTTTCCTACAAAAAGACCTAAATCCTTCATCTCCAAGGGGATTTGTGCGATTGTCGCATCAACAGCCAGCGTCATTATCTCCGACAGCGTGAAAATCGATTACACCAAACGGAATCTGCAAATGCTTGAGGCGCGAGGTGTACTGCTCGATGATATGGTCGATATTCTCGATCAGCTGCAGCGTCCGTACAACCCCGATATGCCGCGCAGCCTTTGCGAGGAACATATTTTGGCTGTATTGCGCAAGCAGCAAACGTTTCATGCGCTTCAGCTGGCGATCAAAATTGATACAGCCGTCGAAGCCAATGAATTCAATCCACAATACAATCACATTGTCGGAAAAGATGAGGGGTTGTTCGGCGTGGACGAAAGCATTGCCACTGCTGTGCCGCTCATGTACGGAACTATTGCGCTAACGAATTTCGGCTATCTCGACAAGGCCAAAATCGGTATTATCGAGCGACTCGACAGCGATCATGCGGATGGCAAATGCAATACCTTTATCGATGATATGGTCTGCGGGATTGTTGCCGCAGCTTGTGGTCGCTTGGCACATAATCATACGCCGACGTATAGTAAGCCGTTAAAGTAGATAGAACGAAGAAAACCCTCCAACAAATCAAATGTTGGAGGGTTTTTCGTTATAGGGATGTCGCGACGTAATACACGCGCTCTGCCTGCGGATCCACCTGCCGGATGCGGCCTTCGGCCTCCAGCAGGATCAAATGTGCGATCGTCTCCGACAGCGCGAATCGCATCTGGTGAATGCTCAGCCGGTCGCCGAACGTCGCCCGGCACACCTCATAAGCGCTCATCGGCGCGCTTAGCTGACCTTCCATGAGCGCGAGCCGCTCATGATGGTGGCGCACGAGCTCCTCTGCGCGTGCTGTGAACAAAGGCCACGGCTCCCGGTGACCCGGGTAAGCCATCGCAACCGGCAGCCTGCCGATCTCCTGCAGGCTGCTCAGGTACGCGCCTAGCGGGTTTTCTTCCACCTGCGGGAGGAAGGAAACGTTCGGCGATATTTGCGGCAGGACGTGGTCGCCGCAAAAAATCACCTGCGCCTCAGCGTCGTAGAAGACGAGATGACCCGCGGCATGGCCGGGGGTCTCAATGGCTTCATAGACGCGATCGCCGAGGCGCACAGGACCTTCCCGCAGCAGCGTGACTTGCGGCTGCGGGGAAACCAACTCGACGAAGCTCACCATGTGCTTCGTCATCTCTTCCAGCCCGGCTTCGGGGAAGCCGTGACGGGCGAATAAATCGAGGAGCAGCGGAGACATCGGCTGCTCTGGGCCCCACAGGAGCTGCACCTGCGCGTATCCGGTCTCCGATAGGAGTACCGGCGCGCCCGAGCGCTCCTGGAACCAACCGGCCATCCCATAATGGTCGGGATGGTGGTGGGTGAGCACGATTTGTTCCACGTGCTCGAACGCAATCCCCTGCTCCTGCAGCACCTGCAGCCAGAGCGCTTCAGCTTCCGGGGTGTGCAGTCCCGGATCTATCACCGTGTATCCGTTGCTGCCGCGAATCAAGTAGGCATTCACCCAACGCAAAGGGAATGGCAACGGTACCTTCACTTGTGTAATTTCATCTGTATGTATGGTCACGACGTTCATATCCGAGTTGTCATCCTTCCTTATGTCCAACAAAAATCATTCGACTCGAAGCCTCCGGCGAATAAGCCTGGCCTTCATAATCACCATAGACATGATCGATATGTAATCCAGCTTTTTGCAGCATCGCTTCGAACATCGGACGCTCGTACAGCTTCACCTGCTCCAAATAATGACGATCCGATTCACCCGCTTGTGAGATCACAATTCGTTTACGCACACAGCCATCTTCGATCGCCCGCGTCTCGCGAATGGTGAGATCACCTTCTTTTCGTTCTGACTGAGGCACCAAATTCGCCTTCACATAGACTGGATTCAAAAAATCGATAATGAATCGACCGTTCTTTTTTAACAGCCGTTGTATTTCATGCAGCACTTTCTCATTCTGCTCATCCTCATCAAAGTAACCAAAAGACGTAAACAAGTTCACAATCGCATCAAACGACTCGGAAAGCGGAACATCCCGCATATCTCCGTTAATCCATGTCACATGACCCTCGCCATCCAGCTTGACCGCTTCATGCAGCAGTACCTTCGACAAGTCCACACCCGTCACTGCAAAACCGAACTCCGAAAGCGCCATGGAATGCCGCCCCATCCCGCAACAGAGGTCCAGTAGGTGAGCACCTTGCTCTAGCTTCAGCCAATTCACCATTTTTTTCACTTCATGATAAGCGCCCTGCATGTCTCTATGTTTATAAACCAACAAATAATCATTGCCAAAACTTTCTTGATACCAAGCCATCTTGTCAACACCTTCAACTTTATGATTAAAATACGACGAATAAAAAGTTATAAGAGCAGCCTCTTTTTCATAATCCGCAAACCTTCCAACGCTTCATCCTTGCTAAAATTACCGGCCGCCAATTGCTCGTCCTCTACCTGCAGCAGCTTTTCGTAAAAAAGAACGCCCTCCATCGGCAGCTCCGAACTCTCAGGATGGTCCTCCATATAATGAAACAGGACATCTTCCGCCTTCGCATAATTGCCCATCTTCACATAGTGTGAAAAAAGCATCCTCTGCATCTCTCCTGGAATTTCCCAGCCTTGAAGATGACCTAAACTGACATCCACACGGGCAGCAATTTCCGGAACAACCTCATCCCCAGACTCAACTTCCTCCGAGCGCGACAAATGCAAAAGCAGATCCAACGACTTCAGGTACGCCCAATAGGACTCCCCTTTTTCCTCGTGCTCAAGCAGCAAATTTCCTTGCCCCACAAACATATCGCTGATAACTAGTGCTTTTGCCGTATCAATGCTTCCTTGGTAGGATAGCAATTCCAGAATATCCTTGCTGGACAAAGATTGCAGCGAGCGAATATTCAACCCCAGTAAATGACGACTTACTTCATCCAGCTGTCTCTGCGCATCTTCAATCGGGATATGTTCCTTATTAAAAAGAATCCGATGCAGCACCACCGTCAATTGTTCAATCTGTCGCATCAAATAATCACGCCTGAACATCCGTAGCAGCCCCTCTCGGTTTCACTTACACCTCATTTCAGCTTACCACGCCTAGCGCCGAAACTCAAAAATACATTCCGCCTATTTTTCTCTAGATACCGCACCATTGACAACAGCCCTTCATAAACTAATTTTGACTGTATCCCTTAACCTTGTAATTCCCAATACCCGAGCAAGGAGGGGTGACACACATCCATGGGCAGCGACCACAAAAACAAATTTTTACTTACGAACCGCGAACGCGAAGTATTCGAACTCTTAGTGCAGGACAAAACGACAAAGGATATCGCACAGCAGCTTTTCATAAGTGAAAAGACTGTGAGGAATCATATATCGAACGTCATGCAAAAGCTGAACGTAAAGGGTCGTTCACAAGCGGTTGTAGAACTGATTAAGCTTGGGGAATTAAAGATCTGATTCCGTCAGCAAAGGGATCCATGCAAGCCACCCACCCTCTATTTGAGGGGAACGGGGGCTTTTATGTTTTCGTTCTCTATTTCACAAAAATATCATTTGATAGAAAGCGTGTTAATCAGTTGAAGATGGAGCTCATAGTCAAGTAGAATGAAATTAATAACTCTTGAAAGGAAGTGCAGTAATGAAATGGATTGAAGTTCGCAAGCTATTCCCTAATCGCTTCGTACTTATTGAAGCAACAAAAGCCGTCTCTGAGAAGCAGCGCCGCACAATTGAAGAGATGTATGTTGTTGATAAATATAATTCGTCAGCAGAAGCATGGAGTGGCTACAAAGATCATCATAAGGAGCACCCAGAACGTGAGTTTTACATTTTCCATACTAGCAAAGAGAACGTTGAAGTGATTGAAGAATTCTTCAATGGAATCAGAGTGTAACTATGCACATACGCAAGGAAAATGGTTTACCATTTGCTACTGTCACTCTTGCTTTTGAAGGGAAAGGCATTGAACTAGGACAAGTCTTATTTGACACAGGCTGCGCAACCACAGTCTTTGATACCGATGTACTTTCTATTATCGGTATCGAGTTGGATGTGATGAACGGTATGGCAAAACGAATGTATGGAATTGGCGGCAATAGCGAACTTTGCTACGAACAGACGATCTCCGGCTTGCAAATTAATTCTGTTGCCATGCCGTCATTTCGAATGCAACTTGGGATGATGCGCGAGCCGTACGGTTTCGATGGGATATTAGGAATTGATTTCATTACATATGCTGGTCTTCTTGTTGATTTCGGCCGGCTCCATGTGTCGTATCCTAAATGAAGCCGATATGGGTTCGTCTACCATACCTCAAATGAGGAATGCATCGTTCACCTACGTAGAGACCCTCTGATGAGAGTGAGACGAAAATCATGAAGTTAATCACACACATCTAACTGTATTTCCTCCATCTAATTCTCGCCTATTCCGTTGGAATATCCATTTAACTGGAAAAACTCCAGCTATTTTCACCCATTCCCCTCAAACACTCCAATTCCAGCTAAATTAGCTGCATAAAATCCATCTAAATTCGATTCGAGTCCATTTTCGGCGAAAATAACTGTATAAAATCCAGTAAGATACCAAAACGAGGCAACTTGAGCACGTCAAAAAGCCCAGTTGGTCCCCCAACTGGGCTGCTGCACACCTTATTCCACTCGCTCAATCTTCACCGCACAAATTTTAAACTCCGGCATCCGGCTCGTTGGATCCAAGGCATCATTCGTCAACACGTTGATCGAATGCTCATCGCCCCAATGGAAGGGGACGAATACGGTGCGAGGTTGGATACCTTCGGTGACCTTGACTTGAAAAACAAGTGATCCACGCCGGCTCGTGATTCGGATCTTCTGCTCCACGCTAAGGCCAATGCGCTTGGCCAAGGAAGGATGAATTTCGGCAACCGGAACGGGTGCTTTTTTATTTAGTGCTTCGGTACGGCGTGTTTGCGCGCCGCTCAAGTAATGGTTGGCTAGACGGCCGGTTGTCAGCACGAAAGGGAAGTCAGAATCAATGGGCTCCGCAGGCATTTTCGGCTGAATACCGAATAGTTTGGCTTTTCCATCCGCATGATGAAAACGATCTTGGAATAATTGCGGTGTTCCAGGGTGGTCAGCCGACCCGCAAGGCCAGAAGATTCCTTTCTCTTTTTGCAAGCGTTCATAGGTAATACCGCTATAGTCAGCCTTGCCCCCCGCAGTTGCTGCAGCTAGCTCGCGAAACACGTCTTCAATACCCGCATATTGAAAGTACGCGCCACGTCCTAATGCTTCAGCCAGCTCGCTGATGATTTGGTAGTCGAGTTTGCAATTCCCTGGAAGCTCCATAGCTTTCCTGCGGTGGAACACGCGACCTTCGAGGTTGGTCATGGTGCCTTCCGCCTCCGCAAAGGAGGAAGATGGCAGGATATAATGCGCATAGCGTGCCGTTTCCGTCTCGAACATATCCACGACTACGAGCAACTCTAGCTTTTGCAAAGCTCGCTCTACCATCTTATTATTCGGGCTTGATACTAATGGATTCGATCCTAGCACGATTAAAGCCTTAATTTCACCCTCATCGATCTTCTTCAGCAGCTCGTAGGCGGAGACGCCTTTGCCCGGCAGCTCGCTCGGATCGATCCCCCACACCTTCGCCACGTGCTCGCGTGCAACTGGATCTTCGATCAAGCGGTAGCCTGGGAGCTGGTCAGCTTTTTGCCCATGCTCGCGGCCGCCTTGACCGTTCGCTTGACCGGTGACAGCTCCGTAGCCGCAGCCTGATCGCCCTATTTTACCCGTGAGCAGTGTCAGGTTAATGTAATTGAGTGTGTTCTCGACGCCATTCACTTGCTGCTCCAAGCCTCTTGCGGTGAGCACGATCCCCGTCTCCGCCTTGGCAAAACCACGAGCGATGGTACGAATGACCGCTTCAAGCACGCCTGTTAAATATTCAACGCGAGCTGGAGTGAACGTTTTGACCGCTTCCTTCACCTGTTCGAAACCAGACGCACGCGATTGAATAAATTCGTGATCAACTAAGTTCTCTTCAATCATCACATGCAGAAGTCCATTGATAAAGACGGAGTCAAAGCCTGGTTGCAGACGAACATGAATATCTGCTGTTTTGGAGGTCATCGTATTGCGAGGATCGATGGTGACGATCACGGCGCCTTTTTTCTTTGCTTCTAATAGATAGGGCATCATCGTAGGTTGGCACTCCGCAATATTCGTGCCTGCTAGAATGATATATTTCGCATTGGGAATTTCCGATAACGGCATCGTCATCCCGCGATCGATTCCAAAAGCTTGATTACTCGCAGCAGCTGCCGAAGACATACAATAACGACCGTTGTAATCGATATATTTGGATCTCAACGCCACACGCGTAAACTTACCAAGTAAGTAACTTACTTCATTGGTTAACGAGCCTCCGCCATAGACGCCGATTGCATCACGCCCATGAGCTGCCTGCAGCCCTTGAATCCGCTCAGCAATATCCGCATATGCGCTTGCCCAGGTCACCGGTTGCCATTGACCTATCCTAGCCTTTTCCCTGAAAAGAGGCTCCAGAATACGTTCCGTATGAACGACATGCTCCAATGCATTTAAGCCCTTCTGACATAGTCGACCTGTCGCAACAGGAAACTTAGCGCTCGGTTTAATTGTGAGTCCTTCTGCCTTCTCGTTTGGTACAATCTCCAATCCACACTGCATACTGCAAAAGCAACAATGGGAGGAGGGCTGTTCATCCGATAATGTGATTAGTGCTGATTTCACGCACCCCACCCCCGTTGATCATTCTCTTTTTATAGTAGAAAAAATTAACTCGCCATTTCATTAGCCTTAGGAAATCCAATGTAGACCGTTCCATCATCCACTTTGGTCAGGTACGTTTTCACGCAGCCCGTATCAGGAGCTTGCACGAGTCCGGAAGGCAAATGAATCTTGCGATCATGCATGGGGCAGAACACATGGTCATCACAGACGATCCCTTCGGCGAGCACGCCCTCTTTATGCGGACAACGATTCTGAATCGCTTGAAGCTTACCGCTTTTCAATTTGAACAGGGCAACCTCTTCTCCTTGATAACGAATCGTCTTTCCCGTATTAAATGCTAATTCCTCGTAGGAAACGGCTTGCACCCAAATCATTTGCTCATTTTGTGTAATCATCTTCTCTGCTCCTCCCGGTTCATCTCTCTATTTCTACTTCAGCTCGACAACTTCATATAGGTCACGTTGGATTTTCTTGCTATCGATGGCTTGCTTCCATGGATCTTGTGTCACAGAAAGCGCCAAATCCATACGCTCACACAATTTCTTGCGTTCTTCTTCATTTTGAACAACATCACGGATATGCTCGATACCAAGACGGTGCACCCATTCGCTCGTACGCTCGCCGTATTTGCCTGTTTCGCGGTAATATTGCAGATAAGCTTCTGTATATTCAATGATCTCTGCTTCAGTCTTAACGGTGCTCATTAGATCACCTACGCGAACTTTCACCCCGCCGTTACCTCCCGCATACAGCTCCCAGCCACCGTCCACGGACACGACACCTAGATCTTTAATACCAGATTCAGCGCAATTTCGCGGGCATCCCGATACAGCAAGCTTCACCTTGGCAGGCGTATTCAACCGTTCAAAACGTTTCTCCAACTCGATGCCAACACCCATCGCATCCCCGGTACCGAAGCGGCAGAAGGTTTCGCCGACACAGGTTTTAACCGTACGCAACGCTTTCCCGTAGGCGTAACCCGATGGCATATCCAACGCTTCCCACATGGCGGTCAAATCTTCTTTTTTCACACCTAGCAAGTCGAGACGTTGTCCTCCGGTAAATTTCACGGTTGGTACATTGAATTGTTCGGCAACCTCTGCAATGCGTTTCAGCTCAGTTGGATTCGTAACACCGCCATAGATCCGTGGAACAACGGAGTACGTACCGTCTTTTTGAATATTGGCATGCATACGTTCATTGACGAAGCGAGAAGTGCTGTCATCTTTATAAGTTTCAGGGCTAATCATGCCCAAATAATAATTCAGTGCTGGACGGCATTTGGAGCAGCCCTCTTCATTTTTCCATGCAAGCACGTTCATCACTTCACGCACATGGGATAATCCTTTTTCCCGAATGGCAGTAACAACTTCATCACGCGTATGCGTCGTGCAACCACAGATCGTTTCTTTTGCAGCATTTTTATCGTAGGAAGCACCTAAGGTAAAGGCGAGCAGATCACTTACCAACGGCTTACAGCCACCACAGGAGCGAGACGCAGTCGTGCAGTTTTTAACCTCATCGACCGTTGTTAAACCTTGATCTTTGATGGCAGAGCAGATCGTCCCTTTCGTCACGCCGTTACAGCCGCAAATGATCGCGTCATCTTTCATCTCAGCGACACCAGAAGCCGCACCACCGCCGCCACTCGAACCGTCTGTGAGAATCGATGTTTTCGCCATTCCGCTGATGTCCGTTTCTTCCCGGATCATTTGCATCAGTCGCGTGCCATCGGCGGTATCGCCGAAGAGCACGGCGCCGATAATTTTATTGTCTTGAATCACGACTTTCTTATAAACACCCGTGAACTCATCATGAATGCGAATCGCTTTGGTTCCTTCGGCATCCACGAATTTGCCGCCAGAGAATACGTCAACACCCGATACTTTGAGCTTCGTGTACAAAATAGAGCCTTCATACGGGCCCGTTTCTACTCCGGCCAAATGCTTCGCCAACACGGCACCTTGCTCGTAGAGCGGTGCTACGAGACCGTAAGCGATGCCTCTGTGCATCGCACATTCTCCAACGGCGTACACGTTCGGAACACTCGTTTGCAAATAATCATTGACGATGATGCCTGGATTGCATTCAATACCTGCTTCTTTCGCAAGAGCCACATTCGGCCTAATGCCTACTGCCATCACAATCAGATCCGCTTCAGCAACCGAGCCGTCCTTGAATTTCAAGCCCGTCACTCGCTTGTCACCGATAATTTCGGCCGATTGCTTCTCAAGCAGGAAGTTGATGCCTTGCTCTTCAAGAGCGGCTTGCAGCATTTTGGAAGCTGTGCGATCGAGTTGGCGTTCCATGATCGTATCGACGATATGAACGACATCAACTTTCATACCCAAATTGAGAAAACCTCGTGCTGCTTCTAATCCTAGCAAGCCGCCGCCAATGACAACTGCTTTTTTGTACTTTTTAGCCGACTCAATCATAATTTCACAATCACGGATCGTTCTGTACGCCATGACGCCTTCTTTGTCCGCACCTGGCATAGGAATAATGAATGGATTAGAGCCGGTTGCCAAAATTAATTTATCGTAGGACACCGTCAAACCTTTATCGCTCGTTACGGTTTGTGTCAGCGTGTCGATACTCGTAATCGTTTGATTTGTATATAAGGTAATGTTATTGCTCGTATACCATTCGTATGGATGAATCACAATATCTTCGACTTTGGAATCACCGGAGAGCACGTAGGACAATAAAATTCGATTGTAGTTGGGATGTGGCTCGCTGCCGAAAATCGTAACCTCATATTTATCTGGTGTCAGTTTTAGTAAATGTTCAACGGCGTTTACGCCCGCCATTCCGTTTCCGACCAGGACTAACTTCTCTTTTTTAACTGTCATTATGATCATCCTTCCATCCATTTACTAGGGCATTCCTTCGAAGAGTGTGAGTGTGATAAAAAGGGCCATTCAGGAGCCAAGCTCCCGAATGACAAATTGGGATATGGAGCTTGAGCAGCTCGAGATTAACTGAACTGCAAAGACGCTAGTCGTAACGCCTTTGCCCATACAGCCTGTGGAGCAAGCTGCATGAGCAAAAACTTTACAGGCGGCCCCTGACCAAGTAGAATCAGCGGCGTCCCCTGCCTATGTTAAGCTTGAACCGTATCCATGCTGGAAGGCACTGCTTTTACTTTGCCGCCTTCACCGATCCATGTACGTTTCCATTGCCCTTGAACAATTGCGATGATTACAATACAGGAGATTGCAATTCCACTTAGAATTAGAAATCCTGGTGTGAAAGAGCCTGTGGATAGCTTCAGATTGCCAAGGATTTTAGGTAAGAAGTATCCGCCAAGTCCCCCTGCTGCCCCTACGATTCCTGTCATAACACCAATTTCCGATTTGAAGCGCTGTGGCACAAGTTGGAATACAGAACCATTCCCCATTCCGAAAGCCATCATCGCAACGAAGAGCATGACTGTCGTCAATGAAAGTGCAGGAAGCGTAGAGATACCGGCCATCATTAAACCAACAACTCCGTAAAGCACCATTAACATGCGAATTCCGCCGAGCTTATCTGCGAGCCAGCCACCAACGGGACGGAAGAAGCTGCCTCCGATGACGCAAAGAGTTGTAAAGTCTGCAGCACGTACAGGTGAAAGTCCATATTGTGTATTGAAGAAAATCGTAAGATAAGATGCCATCCCTACAAAACCGCCGAAAGTAACACTATAGAAAATACAGAACAGCCACGAATCCTTCTGCTTCAATACTTTACCGTACTCTGCAATCGTTTTTGGTGCTGGTTTATTCGGACTATCCTTTGCCAAAACACTAAATATGACTAGCGTTACCGCAATTGGAATCATGGCAATACCGAAAACAACGTGCCAGTCGCCATAATGTTGTGCTATACGATTGGCGAACAAGGTAGCGAAGATCGTTCCGCTGTTCCCTGCGCCAGCAATCCCCATCGCTAGGCCTTGATACTGCGGCGGATACCAACTGCTAGCGAGCGGCAATGCTGCAGCAAAGCTTGCTCCTGCGATACCAAGCATCAGAGCTACGAAATACATATCTCCCATCGTGTCAGCGAACTGCCATCCCCAGAATAAAGGAATTAAGGTTAAAGAGAGTCCAATCTGTCCTGTTAATTTAGGACCAATCTTATCTGTAAGTACGCCAAGCACTAATCGAAGGACCGCCCCTCCCAAGGTTGGTAATGCAACCAAATTGGCTTTCTGTGCAGCATCCAAACCAAAATCTTTGGCAAGGATGACAGCTAGCGGTCCTAAGAGCACCCAAACCATGAAGCTCATGTCAAAATACAAGAATGAACTGAATAATGACCCTTTGTGCCCCACTTGCAAAAAACTTTTCCGATCTACCATGCCATCCCTCTCCTTTGTGAGGCTTTTCGCCTTCTTTTTTTCCTATCCAATTTGTTTTTGACTGCACGTTGACAGAAAAGGCCGACAAACAACCCCCATCAATTGCGGGATGCTTATCGGCCTCATTGCCACTGCTGCCACTTCCTCGTGATCAGCATGATAGAGTTTTAAAATCCATGTAAATTGAACATAAAAAGCCTATCCATTTACGTATTTGTAAGGGGATAGGCGCCGTTGCCTTCGTTAGGTGGCACATCATTGTGCCGATTTCTAACTTGATTATACGATGCGTTTTTTCCAATGTCAATAAACATAACACAAAAATATTGAACAACGATTACAATGTAATATATCGACAAAATTCAGATGCGTATGCTATAGTAATGCCGTATAATAATTCCAAATAGCACCAAAACCTAACATGTACATATCATGAGAAGAATGTTATTCAAGATGGAGGTTTTGCCATGTTACAATCATTCATTCTGATCGACGAGTTCCTGCCAACTCGCTCAGCCGCCTCCTCTGAGCCGTCACCTAGTGTACCAGATGAAATCATGAAGGATTTGGGGTTCCGCATTTATGCTTCATCTAATATGAAAGAAATTTCCTTTTTCATCCCGAAGGTCGATGCTGTATTATTATCGGTAAGTCCTGATAAAGTAGCAGACTGGCGTACTCGCTTGCTTGCTGTGCGGAGTCTCCCCCTTTTCTGGTGGTGTGATGCACACACTTTTCCTTCTAATGAATGTAAAATGGATGCAGGTATTGATGGCTTAATCGGCTCCATGATGAGTCCGCTAGAAATTCACGCCGCGTTACTTCTAGGCGTCAATCATTATTTCCAACGTACCGAGTGGCAGCAAGAACGTGAACAGCTCCTTTCCAAACTCGAGGAACGCAAGTGGGTCGATCAGGCTAAGCGAATTTTATGCGAAATCAAAGGCATTTCAGAAGCTGAAGCGTATGATTTTCTCCGTAAACAAGCCATGAATGAGCGTAAGCGTATGGTAGACGTCGCAACCTCCATCGTCAAGGTATATCAGATTTTACAGGATCAGAACAAAGGAGGCCGCAAACGATGATATCTCTATTAAAAGAAGTGGGTCGCGGTAAACGCGGAGCCAGAGATCTTACTTATGAAGAAGCAGCCCAAGCCGCTGAACTCATACTTACCGGAAAGGCGACACAGGCCCAAATTGGCGCTTTTCTCGTAGCCGAACGCATTAAGATGGAATCTCCGGATGAAATCAAAGCCTTCATTAACGCGCTGCGAGACCGCGTGACGACGTATCCAATAGCTGGCAGCATGGACTGCGCCGGCCCCTATGATGGGCGTACACGCACGTTCATCGCGACGCTGCCAACAGCGTTCGTGCTCGCAGCCTGCGGCTTGCCGACAACGCTGCACGGCAGTCCGAGCATGCCGCCGAAGTGGGGCATCACGTTGTCCGATGTGCTCACAGCGCTCGGCGTCAATGCGCTCGGTGCTTCGCGCGAAGCACTGATTTCGGCTGCAGCGCGAACAGGCTTCTTGTTCGCACCAACCGAAAGCTGGTGCGAACCGCTTGGCGAGCTGCGCGAGCTGCGCAAGGAACTCGGTTTGAGAACCGTGTTCAATACAGCGGAAAAGCTGCTGCGCTTCACAGAAGCACCTTATATGGCCGTCGGCGTGTTCCACGGGACTGTTTTTGAGAAAATCACGAATTTACTCATTGAATTAGGAGTTTCTCGCGGGATTGTCGTGCAAGGTATGGAGGGCTCCGAGGATCTGGGCGTCGATAAGCGAACTAGAACTTATCTCATCCAAGGCGAGACGAGTGAGTTATTCATTGTAGACCCTGAAATTTATGAGCTGATGGTGGAAGTTCCTGAAGTGGAATGGACAGCTGAACTGCAAGCTGAAACCGCATTGTCTGTATTGCGCGGAGATGCTGCGCTCCCTTACTTAAATATGGTGCTGCTAAACAGCGCTGTGCGCTTGTGGGTATCCCAAAAAGCAGGCTCCATCGAAGAAGGCATCTACATGGCCCGTCATGCGATTGAGCAAGGCGCTGCGCTGCAGAAGTATACGGAATGGACCGAAGCGATTAAACCTGTTTCAGCGACATAATTCATATATTATCCTGAGAGGTTCCCACATGTGTGGGGGCCTTTTTTCGTATTTGCACCAGTGAAAATGTAAAAGTACAACCTTCTGAACCAACGTTACCTTTCTATCGGAAATGCTTGCAAATGTGCAACTATTTCTGCCAGCATTCCTCATTTAGCCCCCTTTCCAGCATAAAAGGATGCCTTTTTGCACTAATTTAGCTATATTTACTCATTTCCCCTGAAAATAAGTGCTCTTTCGCATTTTTGCCCACCTCCTCACACGCGCAAAAAAAAAGAGCCAAGCGCGCAAACACCGCTTAGCTCCCTCTTTCTATTTCCCAATAAACTGCTGCGTAAACATCTTGCCGCACGGCCCGCCATCCACGATGCCAATGCCGATATGTGTATAATCTTTACTTAAAATATTCGCTTTATGACCTGGAGAGTTCATGAGTGCTTCATGTGCCGCTGTAACACTTTGGTTACATGCAATGTTCTCCCCTGCTGCATTATACGTAATCCCGAACTTTTCCATCATATCAAATGGCGAACCATAAGTCGGTGAATCATGCGAGAAATATTTGTTATCGACCATATCCTGGCTTTTGATTCGCGCTGTTTTGGTGAGTTCCAAATCCGCTGCAAGCGGGGATAGTCCGATAGCCGTTCTCTCTTTGTTCACGAGATCCAGCATTTGCTGCTCTTCGACAGTTAATCCGGATGTTGATGGTACCTGCGGTGCAGGTGTAGGACTCGGTGTATACGGCGTCGGCGCCGGTGTTGGGACTGGCGTTGGGGCCGCCTTCTTCGGAATCTTCAGATTCCCATATGCCCATAGAATCGATTGCAGGGTCTGATCGTCGACATTTCCTGTCACGGGCAACCCATATCTACTTTGAAATGCTTTAACCCCAGCTTGCGTTTGATTGCCATAGTAGCCTGTAATCGGTCCCGAATAGTAGCCCAGAGATTTCAACATCCCTTGGACTGCGTAGACGTCTGGACCTTTCGCGCCTTTGCCATACGCAAATACAGTCGTTGTGGAAGCACTGAACAAGACCACACAGATAAGGGCTATCCAAATTAACCTCTTTTTGCCTTGTAACATGCGTTACGTTCACTTCCCGTCTTCTTCAGTATCTTCGCCACACGATGGACGATAAGGGTAGCATTTCCACACGGTCCTTCTTTTATCCAAATTCATGAAAATACGCTCGTTTTGGAACCATATTTACATAGAACCCATCAAAGATGGAATTCTATACCTAAGGGATTTCTCAGTCCTCAGACTGAGATGAAACCCGACTCAAGCCATATTCGCTTCAAAATAACTATTGCTATACTTGATCCTAGAGAAATAAAGAGATAGATGATGAAAGGGAGCGAGACGTGTGACATGGTTTACGAGATGGGCTTTTAGCAACAAAGCAGCAGTAATTTTTTTAGTAATCTTAATTTTAGGTACAGGTGTCGGCAGTTATTTTAAATTGCCGATGGAATTCCTGCCTAGCGCAGATTTTCCGCAAATTAGTGTTACGGTCGTCGGTCAAGGCTACGATGCCAAATCCATGCTAGATAGTGCAACTACACCTATAGAGAAAGCTGTCTCCAGTGTGCCGGGTAAGAAGGAAGTCTTCTCCACCTCTTCCGATGGCTTTACGAAAATTGATATGACATTTGATTCGGATATTAAAATGAAGGATGCGCAAGCGAGCGTTCAAGAAGCGATCTCCTCGGTTGTTCTGCCAGCAGGCATGTCGAAGCCTTTTGTTATTCGTTTAAACACCTCGATGATTCCACTCTCCTGGGTAGCCCTCAACTTCAAAGACGGCATCACGAAACAAAATGTCGAGCTTGCGCAAGAGAAAATCTTACCTGAGTTCCAAAAAATCAGAGGTTTAGCAAGCGTTGTACTTGGCGGCACATCGGTGTCTCAAGTGATCATCCATCCAGACAAAGATAAGCTAGCGAAAGCTCAATTGCCTGCCCAAGTATTAATGGGTGTCCTACAGGGCCAGAATGTGACCGTCAACGTTGGGGAGAGACCCATCGATGGCAAAACGAGCGCAATTAAAGTCGTAGGGAACATGGACGATCTCAATACGCTTAATAATTTAACTGTAGCACCTGGCGTCAAACTAAAAGATGTGGCTACGGTTGAAGTTGCCGCTAACAAAGATACATTAACTCGGATCAACGGCAAAGACTCCCTCACATTGGTCGTTACGAAGGATACGAGCTCCAATGCGGTGGATATTAGTAAGGAAGTAGCTAAAATCTCTGATGAAATCGCGACGAAATACCCGAATGCGACTGCAGAGGTCATTTACTCCACGGCTGAGTCCGTCGTCACATCCGTTAACAGTATGATGAGAGAAGTATTGCTTGGCGCCTTATTTGCGACTATCGTCATTCTGATCTTCCTTCGAAACATTCGTTCCACATTTATTACGATTGTTTCCATTCCGTTATCACTGGGATTGACCTTGTTCCTGCTTTCCCAATCCGGTGTAACGCTGAACATACTGACCTTAGGCGGGGTCGCTGTCGCCGTAGGCCGACTCGTCGATGATAGTATCGTTGTTATTGAAAATATTTTCAGAAGAACGCAGAAATCTGAGTTCTCCAAAGAATTAATCATTGATGCAACGCGTGAGGTGGCGAGAGCCATTACCGCTTCAACCTTAACGACGGTTGCCGTGTTCTTGCCGCTGGGACTATTGAAAGGGTCCTTGCAAGCGTTCCTGCTTCCTTTTGCCTTAACGGTGACGTATTCCCTGCTTTCCTCCTTGCTGGTTGCGTTAACGGTCGTTCCTGTGATGAGCGCTTGGTTGCTTCGCAATACGAAACTGAAGGAGCATAAAGAATCGAAAGGTCTACGAAATATTTTAGCCTGGAGCTTGAATCATAAATTCATCTCCATCTTCGCTTCCCTGATCCTATTTGGCGGCTCCATCGCGCTTTACTTTGTAATGCCAAAAGGTGCAGTTGGCGGCTCCACAGCAAGTCAGTTAGTGGTCAGTCTCTCCTATACACCAGAAACACCGATCGCAACCGTGCGTGACAAAGCGATGGAATTAGAGAAATTTATGCTCGAGCAAAGTGAAGTTGACCATCTCATTCTTCAACAAGGGAACACCGAGGATAATGCGAAATGGGGCAGCGTAGCGCCTCCAACGATCGCGAATTTCCAAGTATTTATGAAAAAAGATGTGGATACTCAGCATTTTATCGATCAAGTCAATGCCCAGAAATCCAAATATCCAGATGCTGATTTGCAAGCTGGCGGCGGCAGTTTTGATGGAGGCAGCGGCTCCGCTATTACGGTTGATTTAACCGGAGATTCGGCCAAGAGCCTCGATCAAGCAGCAACAGATGTCATTGCGGCAATTAAAGGCATCGAAGGCGTCGAGAAAGTGACGAGCAATCAAAATGTAACAAAGCCCGGCTTTTCGATTACCGTCGATCCTGCATTGGCGAAGCCGCAAGAAATTGCTGGCACGATTCGTTCCCTCATGAATCCAACGCCGATTGGTTCCATGAAGCTGGAGAACAAGGAAATTCCAGTCGTGTTAGATGCTTTGATTAATCCGACGACGGTTTCAGATCTGTCCAACATTCAAATCATGACAGCAACGGGTTCAGCAGCCTTAACATCTGTGGCAAAAATCGAGAAAACGAATGAGTCCAACACGATTCTGCAAAAGAATAGCCAACAATTTTTGCGTGTGACGGCACTAGTTGACTCCGCCAAATTATCTAAAATCAACACAGAGATCACGAATAAAACAAAAGATCTAAAGCTTCCAACTGGTGTGGCATTAACCGTTGGCGGAGCTTCAGCAGAGCAATCCAGTGATTTTGCTGACTTGTTCATGACGATGGCCATTTCCATTGGTATCGTATTGTTGATCATGGTGATTACGTTTAAATCGTTCCGTGCTCCAATTGCGAGTATGGTATCCCTGCCTTTCGCGGCTGTAGGTGCGATTGTTGGGATGATGATCACGAAAACCTCGTTCGACGTGACCTCCATCTTCGGCTTCCTAATGCTGATCGGAATCGTCGTCACGAACGCGATCGTCTTGATCGACCGCGTGAAGCAAAACGAAGAGCACATGACCATTCGCGATTCCTTGCTGGAAGCCGCGGCAACGCGGATGCGTCCGATCTTGATGACCGCTGTAGCGACGATTTGTGCGATGATCCCACTTGTACTCGCCAAGGCCGAAGAAGGCAGCATCGTATCCCGCGGCTTAGCCGTTGTCGTTATTGGCGGCTTGACTTCAGCCACCATTTTCACCTTGATTATGGTGCCAACGGTGTATGAGCTTCTCCATGCTAGAAAAGCAAAGCGTCAAAGAAGACAGCTTGAATCGGCTTGATAGTCCGTTATGGCCAATTTCAGGTATGCAAAAGGAGCTAAAGCGTGTTAGCGCTTAGCTCCTTTTCATTTTGCAAATGCCTCCGTTTTTGTGCTGTGACTGGTTTCAGCGGAGCAAATATAGAAGAGTAAAGTGTGCGTAAGTCGATTTTTTCGACTAGCTCGGGTCATCATTCCCTCTGTACCGATTCGTTCGAATTTGCCGAACTAATCTCACTGTTCACATCCGGGAATGTTAATTAGTCCGACTTTGCCAAACTAAATGACCACATACAACCCACTCGAAAGAAAAATGGCTAAATAGTTCGGCTGAATCGAACTATTAGCCTTTTTATAAGAGTAATACTCGTTTTAATTCGGAAATATCGGACTACTAGCCTTTTAAAATAAAGGCTCTGTTAAAGTTAGTTGTTGATAATTGAATAATCAGAACAGATGTTTTAAAATAGTGATATCATTATATCGTAAAGTTTTAAATAAGGAGTGATTACGTGGAAATTTTTGGTATTTGTGGGTTCGTATTCGGACTTATTGCTTTTACGAATGCATTGACCAGTATTAAAAAAGTAAAAGAACTTGAAAAGAGAATTGCTGATTTAGAGGGAAAATCGTGAACAATGTCTCACTCAAACGGGTGCATTGATTGAATAAGACTATATTACAAAATAGAACTCCCAGACAATTGGTGGTTCTATTTTTTTCACTTACTATCAACATTAAAATTTAACAGAGCCAAAATAAAAAAAGACCGAGTTTGACCTCGGTCTTCGTCCATTTAATATACGTCGCGTTGGTAACGACCTTGCTCTTGCAAGCCATTCAAATACGCTTCAGCGTCTTCGCGGCTCAACTTGCCTTCTTTTTCAATAATGTCGATCAGGGTGTTGTGAACATCCTTCGCCATGTTTTGCTTATCCCCACACACGTAGAAGTAAGCTCCGCCCTCTATCCATGCGAATAGCTCCTGGCTATTCTCTTGCATTTTATTTTGCACATACACTTTCTGCGCTGTATCGCGGGAGAAAGCTGCGTCGATTTTAGTCAGTGCGCCTTCTTGTTGATATTGCTCCAGCTCTTCTTTGTAGAGGAAATCTGTCGCGGAACGCTGGTCGCCAAAGAACAGCCATGCTTTGCCTGTCGCTTTGCTCACCGCACGCTCTTGAATAAAGGAACGGAATGGTGCAATACCTGTACCAGGTCCTACCATGATGATATCCTGCTCCGAGGATTCCGGAAGGTTGAAATGTTTATTTACTTGAACAAAGACCGGAACGGTATCTCCTTCGTTCAAACGCTCTGCGCACATCACGGAACATACACCTTTGCGCTCGCGGCCGTGCGCTATGTAGCGAACAGCACCGATCGTCAGGTGAACTTCACCCGGTTTTGCTGCGAAGCTGCTTGCGATAGAATATAAGCGTGGCGGCATTTTTCTTAATAAAGCGACAATTTCGTGCGCGGAAGCTTTCCAAGGTCCAAATTCACTCAGCAAGTCAAGCACATCGCGTCCGTCTGTATAAGCCTTCAGCTGCTCCGTATCCGCCACAAGCTGCTTCAACGCTTCATTATCGGAAAACTCAGCTGCTTGCTGAACGATTTTCCTGGACAACAGCGTAAGCTCGAAATGCTTCAAAAGCGCTTCTTTTAATGGGAGCGTATCGTTCTGTTTATTAATGACAACTGCCGTGTCCGCATCCCACTTCATAACCTCAAGGATCGAAGCGACTAATTCCGGATCATTGTCTGGAACTACGCCTAAGCAATCGCCAGGCACATAGGACAGGCCAGAGCCTTCGAGCGAAAGTTCAATATGGCGTGTTTCTTTGCTGGAGCCTTCTCCGTTCAAATTAACATTTTTTAACACTTTTGCTTGAAAAGGATTCGTTCTGGAAAACAAGGATGGTACTTTTTCGACATCAGTCACTTGCATTTCTCTTCACTCCAGAAAATTTTTTTTTATTAAGAATAGCACATGCCGCGCAACTTAGAAACGTTTTTTAATGAACCCTATTATGAATTTTTGACTTTTTCAAAAAAATTAAACAATTTGTCATTTTAAAGCAAATGAAAGGGGTTCCAGCAATGGAACCCCTCATTATTATCTTCATTTTCAGGAGATTAGATCACTCGAATCGAGCCGAGATCCCATTGACAAACCACACTCCCTATCTTAAACTAACTTTAGTACCAACTACTAATATCTAGTACTAAAATTATGTTAATCATATCCCAAAAGGAGTGTTACTCATGCCTTCCTCCAAACCCTTGCAAGCCCGTATTTCAGCCATCGGCACCTATGTGCCTGAACACAGATTAACCAACGAGGATCTCTCCCGCATGGTGGATACGAATGATGAATGGATCGTGCAACGCACGGGCATTCGTGAACGCCGAATCGCCGGAGAGCATGAGTTCACCAGTCATTTATGTATAGCGGCTGTGCAAAATCTGCTTGATCGAAACCCAGGCGCGCTCGACGATGTCGAGCTCATCATCGTGTCCACACACACACCGGACTTATCGTCCACGCCTGTCGCGTGTCAAGTTCAAGCCCACTTCGGCCTCGCCGGTGCAGGCGCCTACGATCTCAATGCCACCTGCGCAGGCTTCACTTATGCGCTGCACACCGCCGGTGCGCTAGTCGCCTCAGGCTTACATCACAAGATTCTCGTGATCGGCGGCGATGCCTTGTCCAAGATCACGGATTACGCCGACCGTTCCACCTGCATTTTATTTGGTGATGGGGCTGGGGCCGTCGTCGTCCAAAGAGAGGAAGCTCAGCCTGCTTATCTCGCTCATCACATAGGAGCGGATGGCACTGGCGCCAAGCATGTGTACCGGACTGGACTTGCTACCGAACTGAACGGAGCAGCCTTAACCGATACAGGCAAGCTTGTCCAAAACGGGCGCGAAGTGTACCGTTTCGCTGTTTCAACCGTCCCGCAAGGCATTGAACAGCTGCTGCAAAAAAGCGGTTTGCCGATCACAGCCATCGATTGGTTCATCCCTCATAGCGCGAACCTGCGCATGATCGATTCCATCTGTGAGAAGAGCGGTATCCCGATAGAACAAACGCTGGTTAGTCTTGAATACTTCGGCAACACGTCCGCAGCCTCCATCCCGCTTGCGCTGGATTTGGGCATTCAAGAAGGGAAAGTAAAGACCGGTGACACTTTGTTACTCTATGGATTTGGCGGTGGATTGACGCACGCCGGATTGATCATTCGCTGGGGTTAAGACTTCACATGTTTATTCGTCCAAGGCTTACTAGGCTTGCCAGACTTACCGATAACACGTGTGCGCCTGCTCTGATTGGATACTTTCATCATCAGGGCACGTTGATAGTCACTGATCGTCTTTAGATTGTCCGCAACATGGCTAGCCAGCTGTTCTGAGCCCTCCATGTGATCCGCGACAGATTCGATGATTCGGCATAGTGCTCGCTGGCTCCTCGCCAGCGAGATCAACATATGCAGCTCCACACGTTCGCGATTCCATTCCTTTTCCCTCACAGCTTCTCATCCTCACCAAACGAAAGTAGGCCGCCAAAGTCCATGCCGCCGTCGTCGGCGCCTCCTAACGCTGAACCAGAAGAAGGTTTCCCCAGCAAAGCTTTCATTTGACGATTTAGCGCATTTTCCATCTTCGTTAAACCACCTATAAGGTCAATAACACTCTCATGGATCTCGCCAGTGACCTCCATTTTATGGTCATGCCCCTCCAAATTTGTCCCGTTGATATGCCGACAAATCCAGTTTTGCGACTTCGCGGCTTCCACAACTCTGGCTTCCAGCATCAGACTGATTTCGTATTGCAGCTTGGCTGTCGCTTCAAGCATCTGCAAATAAATGTCCGTTCTATTCAAGGTCATTCCCTCTATTCCTCATCAGGTACATGAATTTCCTTCATCACCATTTCCGTCTGCTTCGCCATCGCATCTTCCAATTCAGCGAGGCTGTTCAGATAGGCCGTTACATTTTTGGACAGCTGCAAAGCCCGCTTCTGCAGCATCTCTAATCCCTCAAATTGCGGATGCGAGTCAGGCAGCTCTCCCGCAATGGCTGCCATTTGCGCAGACACATGCCGATGTGTTTCCAAGATCCGTCCCATTTGGCTATGTGAAGCTGCAATCTGAGAAATAATCTTCGTTACCCGCTCCTCCATGGTAGCTCCCCCTATAACCTTTTTCACACTACGTTATGCAGCTCTTGGGGAAACGGTGCCTAAATAAACCGAGCAGGATCCACGCCCCATTTGTGAATAAATTTTTGGCGATTTCGCCGCAGCAGCAGCAACTTAGATTGACGGCTATTTTTGCGAAAACTAACACTTCCACGATGATAAACGAAGCAATCACCTGCGATCAGAAGCTGATAACCTGCTACTCGTGCACGATAAGAATAATCATCGTCCTCATAATAGCCAGGTGCAAATTGCTCATCCAGCAAACCTACCTGGTCATACATCCCCCGCTTAAATAACAAGCAGAAGCCAACTAAGCGTCTCGTTTCCCGCCATTTCCCCGGATTGACATGGTTATAAATGTGCGCCATATTCGAAATCCCTGTAAACGGGACACGGATTTTTTGCTTACCATTCACATGGTTCGAAACGGGACCTACCATCCCTACATTTTCTCGACTGTTTAAACAGTTCAACAGCTTGGGCAACCAATTCGGCGTGACGATTGTATCGTTATTCAAGAGCATTAACGTGTCGCCTTCCGCTGCACGCAGTCCGTAATTGCAAGCTACGGGAAAACCGAGATTCGCAGGCAAGGCGACAAGTTTGATACCCTCATTGCGACAATACATCAGTGTACCGTCCACTGACCCATTGTCCACAACGATAATTTCATACGGCACCGTGGTATGCTTACGGATAGATGCTACACAGGCTTTCAACAAAGCTAGACCATTAAACGTGGGAATAATGATGCTCGTAACTTGCTGCAAGTTCATGCCTCCCCACTAATGTGCCATTTTCTAAGCCTAATACAACATTCTGAATAGACGGAAGCAGTTCATCCGCACGAATCGCCTTTTCCCCATCTATATAAAGCAAGAAGTCCGACTTCGAGATTCTCGCAGCCAGAACTTTCAAGGCACTTTGTTCCATAGACTGAGGATTCTGAATTAGAATTGCACGAGAATGTCTTCTAGCCAGTTCTAGCGTACGGTCAGACGAGCCATGGACAATGACGACGATCTCTCTCAGCGGCAAACGCTTCAATTGCTCCAACACATGCCCAATCGTTCCTTCTGCATTTGAAACGGCCACAACCGCGCCGACAGGATAATAGACGCTTGTCCTATTTATCCTCGTCATCGGACGCTTCCGTCTAACTTTGGATCGGAGGATCGGTTTCTTTAGAATGCTTCTTTTCCTAGTGATGACCTTCCCCTTCATACGTTTCTTCCTATTCCGTTTTATCAACCGCGCTCACCTCGTGACTTAACTTTAAGCAATCGTTGGATGCGCAAGCTCGTGTGCGTACCCTTCTGCGAAGCCAACACCGTAGCCAGCATTGTATGCCTCTTTAAATGCGCGATCATAGGCCGCTTGGATTCTCCTAGCCCTTGGACTGAGGATGACGCGGCGCGGTGCTCGACGGCGACGAGCGATAATTCGACCCCGCTTGCGTCTAGGAAATCGGACCAAACGACGAACTAATCTGCGCTTCCCTCTACGTCTTGCTATGGGTCTCAAACGACGAATGGCACGTCCCTTTTTTCGTACAATGATTCGTTTTTTAGGACCCGCCTTTCTTGGCGATGCCACCCGCTTCTTCTGAACCTTTCTACTCACAGTCAGCTTGCGAACTTTTCTTTTCGTGATCAACGGCTACACCTCATCTTTCTAAAAAGGTTATCTTCATCGGCCCTTATCTGGGCCCAAAAATGACGGAAAGCATCGTAATAAGACGATTTGTATAGGTATGATCCCGCATCGTGCGATAGAGCCCGCGCATCGCGATTTGCTTCCGTTCCTCTTCGTGAATTAAATAATGATTCATTTTGTGGAGCAATTCCTCCGGCGACCCATAAGTCACAATGTCATAGTCTGGCGTATAGAAATTGACTAAATCATTTCGAATATCCGTCAATTGAAAAGCACCGCAGCCAGAAATTTCAAAGGTTCGCGGGTTAGGCGAAGCTGCGCTGATACGCCGGGAATTATTATTGTATGCTTGGTCATCAAACGCGCGATGCATATTAATCACGATCTTGGACCCGTTGTAGAATGTCGCAGTTTGATCTGGCGGCATCCACGTATTCAATTGAATTTGCGGAGCCAATAGACGATATTTCTGCAGTCGTTCCCACCATATGCCGGAGATAATGATTCTTTTCGTCGCTAAATAAGGCGTGATCTGATTAAATACACCTACGCGATTCCAGTAAGCTGAGCCAATAAAGCAAATATCGCGATGTCCCCCCATCGGGACAGGTCGTGGACGAAACATGTCCGGTTGAAAGGCTAGCGGCAAATAATGCACCTGCCTGCCACCCATTTCCCGATAAAACTGTACACAATTCACTTCCAAGGTAAAAATATAATCATAGTGCGGTGCAAAGGATGCCGTAATATCCGTGTAATATGGATCATCGGTTAGCCATATCGCGGTGCGAATGCCCATTTGACGAATCCGATCCACAATATTCAGGGAGAGATTCATCCCTTCCAAGACGATCATCACATCCGGACGAAACCTCTTGGCAATCGCCTCAATGCTGGCTTTGGGACGTCCGATATGCGTCTTATCATGAACGGTGTTTCCTATGATTAATTCGCGAACTAAGGGGCGAAGACTGTTAATGACCGCGATATCGAGCGGCTCGTAAGGGTAACTTTTTCCCGAAGTCACATATAATACACGCACGTCCCAAATCGGACTTGGCTGACGGTCCCGAATCGCCTTTTGAATAATGGATTCACATTGTCCCAGTCTGACGCCATTGGCGTGACCTAATTGATAACCGTCGGCATGACCGCGTGCACGCGCATGCGCAGGATTAATAAAACCCACAAACTCCACTCCCTTCTAGCCTTCTAGGCAAATACAATGTCTAATAGCTTAACTAACCGCATTCCAAACGTATGTTCCATTCTGGTTCTTCGCATCCCATTAATAGCAATACGCAATCGCGCTTCCTCATGAATTAAGTAATGACTCATTTTATGAAGAAGCTCTCCCGTCGTATGGAAGGTTTCGATTTCATGTCCAATTCGATAATACTGTTCCAGATCCTGACGATGATCTGTGATTTGCAGCGTGCCGCACCCTGCGATCTCATACGTCCTAGGATTAATAGAAAGGCCAGGCAGACGTCTGCTGTTCTTATTAAAGGTTTCATGATAGGTGAGCCGGTGAATGTTCAATACAATTTTGGCACCGTTATAATACTTAACAGACTCTTCAATTGGAACAAAGTAGGGCTTAATGCCATGTCGGAGCAGCTCATAGTGCGCCAGCCGATCCCAAAGTCCCCCGGCAATGACCACTTTTTTCCCTGACAAAAAGGGGGTTAGCTCATTGAAGAGAGCAATCCGGTTAGGAAAGCCCATGCCAATGAAGCAGATATCGCTTCGGTACTCAGGCGTAACATGCACAGGCTTAAATACAGCTGGACTAGCCGCCAAAGGCAAGTAATGCACCTGTCTGCAGCCAATCCCTTGATAGAACGGTACACAGGACATTTCATGTGTGAAAACATAATCATAATGCGGAGCTAATGCGGCTGTTTGATCCGTAAAGTAGGGATCGTCCGCAAACCAGATCGCGGTGCGGATCCCCATCTGTCTAATGAGATCAATGTGATGAGCATGATTTGCTGGAAACACATGAAGACCATTCATGACGAGCACCAGATTCGGCCTAAGCTCTCTGGCTAAGCGGAGCATATCGGCTGCAACGGCTGCATGCATCACGTGCACAGTTTGCTGCAAGCCCTGAATGATCCCTTGGTCAATCGCATCAAAGCCTTGCACGATAAATAACACACTTGCTTCTCGAAGCGGAAGTGGTGGCGGGTAGCAGGTGTCGAGGGCAAATTGGCATCTGCCCATGCGATAGCCGCTTTCTCGACCCGCCTGAAATCCCTGGCTGCGTCCCTCCGCTATGCGGTTACGAATCACCATGTTGCTTTCACCCTCTTAGACTTAACTGCTGTATCGTAATAATCAACCTGCAAAAAGAAATCCAGTGCCGACCGCCAATCTCGCATCGGCCCAAACCCATTGTTCGCCATGGCTTTGTGGGCAAATGCTGTGTACATCGGTCGTGCCGCTGGCGCTGGCGGAAAAGCGTGCGTAGCCACTGCCTGTAAGGAAATATGTCCCATCCCAGCCGCTTGAAGAATGTGCTGGGCGAATTCATACCTGGAGCATACGCCTTGATTCGAGGCATGGTAGAGACCATACCGGTCTGTTTCAATGAGCTCACGAATGAAAAGGGCTAGGTCCAAGCAATACGTAGGAGAGCCAAATTGATCATCCACGATCGAAAGGGTCGAATTCACATGCGCCTTTTCCAATACTTTGGTGACGAAGTTTGTTCCTTTCAAACCATATAACCAAGAGGTTCGAACAATAAAATGCTTCAAGCAGGTCATCGCAACGAATTTCTCCCCAAGTAGCTTAGATTCTCCGTAGGTATTGAGAGGATTGGCCACATCATCCTCGTCGTAGGGCGCAGACGTCTTGCCATCGAACACATAATCCGTACTGACATAGACGAGCTTGGCTTCAATAAGCTCGCAAGCCTTCGCTATATGGAGGGCGCCTAACGCATTTACCTGATAGGCAGACTCCTTCTCGGATTCAGCCCTATCTACATTCGTATAGGCAGCTGCATGCACAACAACGTCCGGCCGTTCGATCAGCAGCTTCTCCATGACCTCTTGTTCTTGTCTTATATCCAATTGGGATTTCTCCCAAGAAATGACCTCATGCTTCGGGTTCAGCACACGCTTAAGGTCATAGCCTAGCTGCCCGCCTGCGCCTGTTATCGCGATTTTCAAGTGAGATCAGCTTCTTTATCGACACGGTACGAACCGTCTGCAATACGGGCGCACCACTCGCTTTCTTGCACATACCAGTCCAGCGTTTTTTGAAGACCAATCTCAAACGAGTAAGCCGGTGTCCATCCCAACTCGCGGCGTATCTTCGAACTGTCGATCGCATATCGCCGATCATGTCCAAGCCGATCCGCTACATATTGGATTAAGGATACGGGTTTGCCCAGCATGTTCAAAATCGTCTGCACAACCTCCAAATTCGTCCGCTCATTGTGACCGCCAACGTTGTACACTTCCCCAGGCACACCAGTTGCAATCACGCGTTCAATAGCCGAGCAATGATCGTCTACGTACAACCAGTCTCGTACATTCAATCCATCCCCATAGAGAGGAATCGGCTCATTGCGAAGAGCACGGGTAATTAAGAGAGGAATCAGCTTCTCAGGAAATTGGCGGGGGCCATAATTGTTGGAACAGCGGGTAATGACAGCTGGAAAACCATACGTTTCAAAATAAGCTCGAACCAGCAGATCAGAGCCTGCTTTACTTGCGGAGTAGGGAGAATTGGGAGCAATTGGCGTCTCTTCACTGAAAGACCCATCTTCCCCAAGCGTGCCATAAACCTCATCTGTGGAAACATGTATAAACTTCTTCACCTGCCGCTGGCGTGCCGCCTCAAGCAAAATCTGCGTGCCAACGACATTCGTCATTACAAAACTGCCAGGATGATGAATACTTCGATCGACATGCGATTCAGCCGCAAAGTGAACGACGACATCAACCTCTTGCATCAGCCTCATCATGAGTGCCTCGTCGCCAATATCCCCATGTACAAATTGATAACCAGTCTGCCCATCAAGCTCTTTCATATTGTCTTTATTTCCTGCATACGTAAGTAAATCGACATTGATCACATGATCCTCTGGATGATGTTTCTTCCAATAATGAATAAAGTTACTTCCAATAAATCCCATACCACCCGTTACTAGCAACGATTGCATTAGATGTTCTCCTTCCTTACTAAAAGAGTGGCCTGAAAGAGCGATTCATGCGTGCCTGCGTCAATCCACCATCCGTTGAGGTACTTATGGGAAAGTGTGCCTGATGCTGCATACACATTGTTCACGTCTGTGATTTCCATCTCTCCTCTTGCAGAAGGCGATTGCATTTTTATCTTGTTAAACACAGTAGAATCATATAAATAAATGCCTGTCACAGCGTAGGGGGAGCTTGGATTGTCTGGCTTTTCTATAATACGCACAATGTGTTCATTACTCATTTGCGCTACGCCGTACCTTCTAGGATCCTCGACCTCTTTTAAAATGACCATGGCCCCTTCGCTCTGATGCTGGTAAGCTTCAATAAACGGCTCGAGTGGATCTTGAAATAAGTTATCCCCAAGAATAACGACGAATTTCTCTTCCTCCCGCACGAAATTCTCAGCCAAAGCCAATGCTTGCGCAATGCCTCCGGCTTTCTCTTGAATCTTATAAGTCAGATTGACGCCGAATAGTTCACCGCCACCTAAATAATCGAGATATAGGCCCGCAGATTGTTTCCCCGTGATAATGAGGATATCTTGAACGCCTGCATGAGCTAGCTTTTCAATGGCATATTGAATCATGGGCTGATCACCAACAGGAAGCAAATGTTTATTGATAATATGCGTCAAAGGGCGTAAACGACTTCCAGTTCCCCCTGCAAGTACGACACCTTTCACAAGTCATCCCCCTTCACGGACGTTCGTATGTTTCACATGGTGCGTGGTCACATCCATTTCTACTATCATATGCTTTCGTAATAGACGGAAATTGGACGATCATCCCGAAATTGAAAATTGGTCATCTATCTATTAAATAGTGTAAAATAACCAAAAAACGGTAGTCTCGCATAGTTTGCGAAACTCCGTTTTTAGCTACTAGTGGTATTTAAACCTTTTTATTCCATTTATTAACTCTTACCGATGGCCATCCAATTCACGATGCCTTGTTGATCAGGTGAAAACTTGGCTCGAATGATCGACAGTACCGCGCTGCCCTTCGATTTTTGACTAACAATGACATAGCACGCTGGATGATTCGTGATCGCCGTTAACACATAATTCGTATCCGCATATTCCTCATCAAAACGAAGTACCAGCTCGATCGTTTCATCTTGGATCTTCATAACGAAGGGCTCAAGTCCGAATTGCTGCAGCACATTTCGTTGCTGGGAGGAAGTACGCACAACGCTATCCGCCAATTTTGTCACCGTAAGCGAGGCGTCTGCGATATGCTGATTGGTAATCGTTCCCGCTTGAAGCTTCGTGCCATCCACACTTCCTGCCGCGAGATGAAAATCCGTAACCGCTCCCTGAGCCAGTTTATAGCTATCTACACTGCCATCGGCTAGTTGAGCTGTACCAATCGCGCCTTGACTGACTTTGCTGCTGTCGATACTGTTGCTCGCGAGCTTCGATCCCGTCACAGCTTCATCTGCAAGATGAACGCCATTCACTGCACCGAGTGCCAGCTTCGTGCAATCCACGCTGCCAGGTGCCAGCTTTTCACCGATAACGGCTTCGGCCTGAAGGTTCTCGCTGCCTACAGCATCCGCTGTTAGCTTGGTGCTATCGACACTGCCATTGAGCAGTTTCCATCCATCTATAGAGCCCGGAGCAAGGTGGCTGCTTGTCACGGAGCCCAAGGAAAGCTTCAATCCATCGATAATAAAATCCGACAAATGCTCACGCTGAATCGCGCCATACATAATTTTCGAGCTATCTACACTTCCTGAAGCCAGCTTGGAGGCAATAACAGCTTGATCAGTCAGATGCTCTGTGCCCACTGCACCTTCGGTCAATTTGCTTCCATCCACGCTGCCCGAAGCCAGCTTCGTGCCATATACCGCTCCATCTGCAAAATGGTAGTTATGCACAGAACCAGACACCAGTTTAGAGCTATCAACCGAGTTCACAGCTAACTTCTCACTATCGATGGCTCCAGCCAGGAGATGCTGATTGCTCACAGAACCGTGCGCCAGCTTCGTACCATTGACCACACCAAAGGACAGATGTTCGTCTGTGATTGCGCCTGGCATGATTTTCGAGGCATCTACACTATGATTCGCAAGCTTGGTACTTCCGACAGAGCCTTCAGCCAGATGCTCACTATTGACTGCGCGAAAGGCTACCTTGGAGCTAACGATGGCGCCATCGGCCAAATGCCGAGCAACGACCGCACCGGCGGCTAACTTGCTGCCGTGTACACTTTCGTTTGCCAATTTCGAGGCTGTGATCGCACCGTCGATAATATGCTCGGCATTCACCGCTTTCGTAGAAATCTTCGCAGAGATGACACTTCCATCAGCCAACTTATCGGACGTCACCACATACTCTTCTAGCTTCGCGTTCGTAATCGCTTGATCCGCAATAATACGCGTCGTTACCGATTCCGCCTGAAGATGCTGTGTGCCGATGGCCCCATTCGCAAGCTTCTCTGACGTAACAGCCCCATCCGCTAAGATTTCTGTGGAAACGGCCTGTTCCTGCAGTTTACTGCCCATGAGACTTCGATCGGCGAAAACATCCAACGTGATGGAGCCTTGCGCCAAATGCTCGGAAGTAATCGTCCCTGGTTTAATATGAACGCCATCAATAATCTCATCTTGCAAATGCCGTGACTCAATCGACATCGCAGCGATTTTCGCCGTTGTAACGGCTTCTTCAGCAATCTTACTTGTCGTAATGCACTCTTCCTGAATGTGTCTGGTTGTAATGGCTTCATCCGCAATATGGTTGCGATGAATCGCATGCAAGTCGATTAGCTTCTCACCAATCGCGCCTTTGGCGATATGGCTGGTGGAAATGATCTCCTCCTGCAAATGAGCAGCAAGTATGGAGCGGTATGCGATTTTACCGGAAGTCACACTTTCATCTTTAAGCTTGGCGTTGACAACACTGCCATCGGCCAATTTCTCGGTGACAACGGACCCCGCAGCTAATTTGGAGGTGGATACCACACTTTCCTCCAGATGCTCCGTTCGAATCATATGTGAACCAATATGTTTGGAGATGATCGCACCTTGCGCTACTTTATCCGCCGTAACCGCACCATCCTGCAATTTGCTGCTGGCAATAACACCATCGCTTAAGTGACCGGTCTCAATTGCTTGCGATGTAATATGTTTGCTCGCAATGATTTTATCGCCCAATTTCGGGGCCGTGATCGCTCCATCATGGATGAGCTTCGACTCGATGGCGCCTTCTCCGATATGTTTCGTCCGAATCGCCTGGTCAGCGATGTGGTAGCTCGTTACCTCAGCGCCTTCAATATGAACGCCTCGCACAGCGGATTGTGAAATATGGATCGAGTCTACAGCCAGAGGCGCTAGCTTCGCACCTGTTACAGCCTGATCAATCAGGCTATCTGTCGTAATCGACTGTTTCCCCAAATGATCGGTCAGAATGCTTTCTCCCTGAATATGGCTCGAGGAGATGCTGCCCTTCGCCAATTTCTCTTCTGTGACAGCGCCATCTCGCAATTTCGCAGAGGTAATGGACGCGTCCATGAGCTTTGCCGTGTCGATAATATAATTGGATAAATGCTTCGTCTGTACGGCACCGCTGAGAATTTTATCTGATGTGATCGCTTGATGATCAATCAAGTCACTCGTAATAATGAGTTCAGATAAATGTTGTGGCAAAATCGCGCCATCTGCCAGCTTCGAGGCATCAACCGATTTATCAGCAATTTTTGAGTTTGTAATGCTGCTATCAAACAACTTTCCACCCGACAAGGTGTTATCTTGAATTTTATCGCCCGCAATACTGTTTGGAGCAACATGTTCATCATGAATCGCTTGATTCGCAATTTTCGGGCGAGTGACGCTCGCCTGAGCAAGTTTAGCTTGTTCGATGGCTCCATCCTTAATCGACCTAGCCCCAACGCTAAACGGTTTTATTTTCGTATCATCAATCGACCGGCTGGCAATTTTGTCCCACGTTACCGCTTCATTGACGATGTCATCCGTGTAAACAACCGGGTCCACGAACTTACCTGTTTTACGTTCGGACAGTAATAAATCAGGTGTGACCTGCGGCTCGGTAACCTTGGATACCGGCACAACTTTGATTGGCTCCGCTTTCTCTGGAGCAGCAGGGATACTTTTCGCTATTAATTTGGGCTGTTCAACCATCTTCTCTGGCCTTGTCGGTGATTCATCCAGCCATTTCAATTCATTCAAATTGGAGTTCACTTTATGCACGTTCGCCTTCTGGTTACTGGTGATCTTACGCTTATTCATTTGACTCCTCTCCATTCGACAAGAATTATCATAGGTAACATATTCATACTCACCCTCATAAGTACATTAGCCCCCTTAAAATGTGCGCTAACCTAGACAAGAGCCGTTTCCTTCAGCAATTGACTGTACAACGATGACCTGACCTCAGCAGCTCTCTGCCATGTAAACAGCGCATCAACCCTTTTCATCCCGCTTTCCCCCAGCTTCCGCTGCAGGCTTTCATCTTGCAGCAATCGCAGGACACACGCAGGGAGCTCCGTTTCAATCCCCTTCGGATCGATTAAGTAGCCGGTTTCTCCATCCTCTACAACCTCTTGAATGCCGCCTATGCGAGTTGCGACGACAGGCACTCCAGTAGCCATAGCTTCAACATTCACAAGCCCGAAAGCTTCATTTCCAATCGAGGGCACGACGAAAACATCAGCAATACGAACCCATTTAGGCATCTCTTGATGCCTCACATATGGAATGAATTTCACGTGATCAGGCATAGCCTTGGCTGCTTTCTTCAATCGCTTTACATACGGGGTTACTCTCTTAGACCCGTAGAAAGCACTACCAACAATAACCAGCTTGGCGTTTGGTTCACTCTTTACGACACTTTTCATTGCAGTAAGCAGATGATGAACACCTTTCTTGGGGATTAACCTGCCGACATATAAAATGATTTTGGCATGCTCACTATTCAGTTCTCTGCGCATTTCAGTGCGAGCTTTGACCCCTTCCTCCGACCATTTGGAAGTAAACTGCGAAACATCAACCCCCAAATAATGCGTAACGATTTTGCGGGCAGCGATGGGCACCTTTTTTTGGAGATAACGCTTGAGAAAATCGCTATTCACGATAATGACATCCGCTGTAAGCAAGCAGACAGTTAATGAAGCGTTCGAAATATAAGGCTTCGTTATAAATGAAGTGGAATGGAGGACGAGACTTAGGATGGCTTGGGGGTATCGTTTGCGAAGATAGGGAAGGAAAAGCGGCCGATTTTCCACTTGAATAATACCTGGACTTAAATGACTGAGCTGTTTATCCACATGCGAAATATAAGCTGTCTGCCCTTGATAGGGTACTCTCTGATACGTTACACCATGGCGTATCTCCTTCGTCGGCTGGTAGGACACTTTTCGTCCAAGAATAACCACAGGCATGCGCTTCACCAGCTGCTCCGCTGTCTTATAAACCACCTGCTCGACCGAGCTGCTGGTTCCTGAGGGGATAGGAAAGGATCCCGGAGTGACGATCACAAGACGGTTCGATTGTGGCTTCTTTTTCGTCTTCAATGTCTGAGCCTCCTAATGAGATAAGGCGATGCTCCGCCCCATTTCACTTCTTCTTTCTATACATATGCGGATAATGTGGTAAAGCATGGGCATCTGTCCCGGTTTTACAAGAAAGTATCAGCATTTGTACAAACAAGTGGCGTTCTTTTTCCATAAACTAAGAGTGATTCCGTTATCGGTGAACATTCAACCCCCAATGCGAGAGGGAGTGAAGTCAATGAGTAATCCCTATGTGGGTATTTTAGTTAACGATTCCTTGTTTGCAGGTATTCCTCTAGGGAACACACAATACGAAGCTATCCGATTTTACGAGGATGCAGGCAAACTGTATGGACTAACGCCTTGTTATTTCCGAATGCAAGATGTTCATATGAAAACAATGAGAGTACATGCCTACGTCCAGGATGGCCAGCAGTTCAAACGACAATGGTCCGATCTCCCGAAGGTCATTCATAATCGGGCGATTTATTTAGATACGGCTTCAGCCAAAGTTTTGGAAGGATGGAAACGGCGCGGCATTACCCTCTTTAATCAATGGAATCGCCATAGCAAGATGCGTATACATGAAATATTGGTGAAAAACGAGCAGATTCGCCCTCATCTCCCCTGTACATTTCCCGCGACTATTGAAAATGTGAAAGCGATGATGGACGCCTTTGACTCGCTTATTATTAAGCCAACCAATTCCAGCATCGGGCGCGGTGTGATGAAGTTAGAACGTAGAGGGAATTTATGGAAACTGGTATATCCCTTAAATATGAAGCTTACGAATCGGACTTGGCGAACGATTAAGTTCCGTCAACATCTCCCCGTCCTTCTCCGCCGAAGGATTCTAAGAAGCAGCTACATGGTTCAGCAATGCCTGCCGCTGGCCACAGTCGAGGGGCGTCCGTTTGATCTTCGCATTTCCGTTCAGCGCGGCGCTGGTGGCGCATGGGGCGTGACTGGCATTGTCGCCAAGGTCGCCTCCAACCAGCATTTCCTCACGAACGTTGCGCAAGGCGGACGCTTGCAATCTTTATCCGACATCTTGAACGACCACTATCCGCAGCTTAACCAAGAGACCGTATGCCGCCAGATGACTAGCTTCGCGATCCTCGTTGCTCAGCATCTCAGCACCGAATTGCCGAACTTGGCTGATCTCGGCCTAGACATTGCCATGACAAATGATGGGTTTCCTTTATTCATAGAATGCAATGGGAAGGATCAACGTTACAGCTTCCGCGAGGCAGACATGCAGGATTGTTGGAAAGCCACCTACTTCAACCCGATCGCCTATGCCAAATTCATCTTAGGCGGTGGCACGCCGCCTTGTTAAAGTAAAAACACCGTACCACGAGATTTCTCGTTGGTACGGTGTTTTTTTGTTTCGAAAGCTTTACTTCGCGCTGAGCGGAGCGAGCACACGCTGCACTTCTGCGTTCAGCGCCTTCGGATCCGGAACAGGCACAGCATGATCCTGAAGCTGATACTTCATCTTCAGCTTATACACCTGTGCGACACTCTGATCGATCGTCTCCATCGGAATTCGCCCCGCTTGAACAGCCGTGCGCAGCGCATTGATGACGGTTATTGCCTTCTGCGGGTCGTGACCGACCATCACGACATTAGAGCCGGCAAGGACAGACTTCACGGCGGCTTCACCCATTTCGTAATTTTCCGCAATCGCGCCCATCGTCATATCATCGGTCATGATCAGACCTTTGAAGCCGAGCTCCTTGCGGAGCAGGTCCGTCATAATCGCCTTCGACATCGAAGACGGGTACTTCGCATCTATTTTGGGCAGCAGAATATGCGCGACCATGATCGCATCCGCCTGATGCTTAATCGCATCGGCAAAAGGAATCAGCTCCAGCTTGCGCAAGCGAGCGAGGTCATTTTGGACAACGGGAAGGCCAATATGTGAATCTACTGATGTATCACCATGACCCGGAAAATGCTTCACCACCGGAACGACCTTCATCTCTTGCAAGCCATTCATCATCGGAATACCGAAGGAACTGACGAGGGCGGCATTCGCGCCAAAAGACCGGTCGCCAATGACTGGATTTTTCGGATTGCTATTGATGTCCAAGTCAGGCGCAAAATCCATATTAAGCCCATAGGCATTCAACTCTTTGCCAAGCAATTGACCGATACTGCGGGCAACTTGCGTTTTGCCTGATTTTCCAATGGTTTGACTCGTCGGTGTTTTCAAAATCTCATCAGGCAGACGCGTAACTCTGCCGCCTTCCTCATCGACACCAAGCCATAACGGAAGCTTGTTCGCAGCATTCGTCTTTTTCAAAGCATTAACTAGCTCTACTAATTGTTTCGTATCTTTCACATTCGGCTTGTATAGAATAACACCGCCCACATGATAGGCAGCTATCAAATCGCGTGCTTCTTCGTTCATACTGTAGCCATCGATTCCCGCAAAAATCATCTGGCCCAGCTTCTCGTCCAAGGTCATTTTCGGAATACCTGCCGATGCCACGGGGGACGGGTTTGGAGATGCAGTGTTCGTGGCGATTGGCGTAGATAAAGGCTGTGAAGAAGGTGAAACACTTGCAGGCGCTGTACTAGGTACAGGAGACCCTGAAGGTTGATCGTCGGAATGTGACATACAACCTGTGAGCAGCAGCATACATCCGCTAACGATGCCAATTCGCTTCATTTTAAACAGAAATACTTGTTTCATAGGATCACCTGCCTACCTTTACTTTCACTATTAATGACATAAAGTAGACGCCCCATCCTTTGATATGGTTGCAATGCAGCGTTACTCACTTCGAAGTCCTTTCATGAAGCAATGCAGCAATACATAAATGCCATAAGCACCTAGATACGCCCCCGTGATCAGAAACAATTTGCTTGTAAAAATAACATGAATATTCGTCATGAAAACCGTGTCATCCCGAAGGATTTGGTACACATTCACCGAAATGATCACGCCATTCACATACGCACTTAGAACGGCAGCACCATTGAAAACATGCTTGCACGATTGCAGCAGCCAAGCACTAAATAACATAACTAGCGGGATCAGAATAACAAATATACCCATAATGATCGACATCTTCGCTTTCACCTCATCCACAGCATTGACGATTTTGCTGTCGAAAATACGGATATCTTCATTAAGTGTCCGAAGGAAATGAGCAATCGGCAATTGATTCTTTTACCTTTCTGTGGCAAGATTAGCGAAGAACCGCTAATAGGAAACTTTGTGCGAATGCCAAAGCCCTCCTAACCAACGAATGAACAGGAGTTTTCGATCTATGTCTAAACCTTTTTTCCGCTTACTGACTGAATTATCTTCACGCAAATGGGTCTCTCAACTGACTGGTGCCTTTGCCCGTTCCAAGGTAAGCCGGTTATTTATCCCGCGTTTTGCTCAAACCTATGGCATTCCTATTGAGGACGCTGAGAAGCATATCAAGGATTATAAGTCGTTGAATGATTTCTTCACTCGCCGCTTGAAACCAGGCTTACGTCCGATTCATGCCGACACAACGCGTGTTGTAAGTCCTGTTGATGCCATGATTACAGGCATTGGCGACATTAAGGAAGGCTTGATCGTCAATGTCAAAGGTCAAGACTATACGATTGACGAGCTGCTTAACCGCTCACCTCGCACGGTGAACTACAAGAATGGCTTTTATTTTGTCCTGTATTTGAGCCCGACAGATTATCACCGTATCCATACACCAATCTCAGGTGAAATCTTGGAAAAAGAGCATGTACTCGGGAAAGTGTATCCCGTTAATGAGTTCGGCCTACGTCATATGAAACGTGTACTTAGCCGCAACGAAAGATTGATTACTTTCATTCAGCATGCAACTGGCGAAGTTGCCGTTGTTAAAGTCGGTGCTCTGAATGTGAGCTCGATCCAATATGTAACACCTCTTCCGAACACACTAGAGCGCGGTCAAGAGCTTGCTTATTTCGAGTTCGGCTCCACGGTTGTGCTGCTGTTTGAAGATGGCATGTTCGAACCGCGTCCTGATTTGAAGCTAGGCTCGAAAGTGAAAATGGGCGAAGACCTCGGACGTTTCTTGGACACCTAGTCGGGAATCAGAACCTGAGAGGAGAAAACCATGGCATTCATTTCAACCTCATCTCCGAACCAAAGCTCGAAGAGCTTGCAAGGGACGGGAGATGTTAAACCAACTGTTTATCGGATTTTATTTGCAATCGGGCTCGTGCATTTGCTCAACGATTCCATTCAATCCGTCATTCCTGCGATTTTCCCCATTTTGAAAAGTGAAATGGGACTCAGCTATGCCCAAGTCGGCTGGGTGCAATTCGCCATCAACTTTACAGCGTCGATTATGCAGCCTGTCGTTGGCCTCTACACCGATCGCAAGCCATCGCCTTACATGCTTCCGATTGGGATGACCTCGACGTTAATCGGCATGCTGCTGCTAGCCTTTGCGCATTCCTACTGGGTTGTTCTCTTGTCTGTCTGTTTTGTCGGACTAGGCTCGGCGGCCTTCCATCCAGAGGGATCGCGTGTCTCGCATATGGCCGCTGGAAACCGAAAAGGTCTTGCCCAATCGATCTTCCAGGTTGGCGGTAATGCGGGGCAGTCCTTGGCTCCAATTATGACCAAATGGATCTTTATTCCGCTAGGATTGTTCGGCTCGATCTGGTTTACCGGCGTCGCGGCGATCGCGATCGCTGTACAAATGTACATAGCACGTTGGTACAAGGTTGTCCTTCAAGACGCGCCAGTGAAAGCCAAAACCGCCGTCAAGCGTGTCGTAAACCCGCAGCGGCGCAAGCAAGTAATGTTCGCCATCAGTGTTTTGATTTTCCTAGTGTTTGTACGTTCTTGGTATGGCGCAGCGATGAGCGGTTATTTTGCCTTTTTCCTTCAAGATAAATATGGTATTACCATAGACAGTGCACAGAACTTCATTTTCTTATTCCTAGCAGCAGGAGCTGTGGGTACTTTCTTCGGCGGGCCGATTGCGGATCGCTTCGGTAAGCGCAACGTCATCTTTTTCTCCATGTTAGGTGCTGCACCTTTCGCTTTATTGCTGCCGCATGTGTCTGTCGCTTGGGCATACGTGCTGCTCGTTCTTATCGGTGTTATTCTTTTAGCCAGCTTCTCGGTTACGGTCGTTTATGCACAAATGCTTTTCCCTGGTAAAGTCGGGACTGTATCTGGTCTCATCACGGGTCTAGCGTTTGGTCTAGGAGGTATCGGAAGTGTCGTACTCGGTAACCTCTGTGATACGCTCGGAACGACTCGCGTCATGGAGCTATGTGCATTCCTGCCTCTTCTGGGGATACTCACCTTCTTGCTTCCTACGGATCGTAAGTTGAAGGAATGGACAGAAGAACAAGCATAATTGGACGAAAAAAAGCAGTTTAGAACACGCTTCGTGGCGTTAGTTCTAAACTGCTTTTTAGTTAATGACTATTCGTGATGACCTTCGCGTATCTCACGCTGGCTGCGACGACGTGCAACACCTGATTCAAAGGCGGCCTCCATAACGGCTTCTCGAACCTTTTCGACAACCTCATGGTTGAACACACTTGGAATAATGTAGTATTCGTTTAGCTCGTCCTCATTCACAACGGACGCAATCGCCTTAGCTGCAGCGAGCTTCATTTCTTGCGTAATTTTAGATGCACGGCAGTCTAACACGCCGCGGAAAATACCCGGAAAACAAAGTACGTTGTTAATCTGATTCGGATAATCCGAACGTCCTGTCGCCATGACGCGTACATACGGCTCCGCTTCTTCCGGCGTAATTTCTGGCGTTGGATTTGCCATGGCGAACACAATTGGATCTTTCGCCATGCGCTTCACATCGTCTTGCTTTAACACACCTGGTCCAGAAAGACCGATGAAAATATCTGCTCCTGAAATAACATCGGATAAGGTTCCTCGTTCTTCTCCAGGATTTGTATTCGAAGCATACCAACCCCAAGCCGAATTCGTGTATTCCTCGCCGCGCACAATAGCACCTTGACGATCAACACCAATGACATTGGTGACGCCTGCGGAGAGCAGCATTTTCGTACATGCGATACCTGCAGCCCCGATACCAGTGACGACAACCTTACAATCTTCCAATCGCTTGCCGACCAGCTTAACCGCATTCAGCAGCCCAGCCAAAATGACAACCGCAGTTCCGTGCTGATCATCATGAAAAACAGGAATGTCCAACTCGTTAATCAAACGCTCTTCAATTTCAAAACAACGCGGTGAGGAAATATCCTCTAAATTAATGCCGCCAAATCCTGGCGCAATCGCCTTTACTGTTCGAATAATTTCTTCTGTATCCTGCGTGTCCAAACAAATTGGGAAGGCATCTACGCCAGCCATTTGTTTAAAGAGCATCGCTTTCCCTTCCATCACGGGCATTGCCGCTTCGGGTCCAATATTACCAAGTCCAAGAACAGCCGTGCCATCTGAAACCACGGCAACGGTATTCCTTTTAATCGTCAACGAATGTGCCTTGCTCGGATCTTCATGAATGGCCATGCAAACTCTTGCTACGCCAGGTGTGTACACACGGGAAAGATCATCCCGATTTTTAATCGGTACTTTCGGCGTAACTTCAATTTTGCCTCCCAAATGCAACAGGAAAGTCTGATCGGATACGTTGATGATGCGAACGCCGGGAATTTCCTTAAGCACCTTCGTAATCGTTTCCGTATGCTGTGGATCACTGACTTTGACCGTAATATCACGCGTTGTCGTCGTTTTGCTAGCTCGTGTGACGTCAATCGCTACGATATCACCGCCTGCATCACCAATCGCAGTAGCAATTTTTCCAAACGTAACGAGTTCTTTATGTATTTCCAAACGCACGATAACACTTGTGCCTCCGCCATTTAATCCAGCCATGCAAGGATCACTCCTAAGAGAAAAATTTAATTGACCACATGTTAGATAATATCATACAACCTATTGCAATCAAAGCGACCACCCAAAAGACTTCCTTTGCGCACTGATAGAGACTTTTTATGGTTTATAGATCGTTCGTAGCAGGAACACGCCTCGCTTAATGTCCTCCTCAGTCAAATGGACAAATCCGAAGCAGGCTCCTGCTCTGCCGGCTGGGAGCGCATAGTTGCCGGCGTCCGTCCACGTCACGCCCGCGGCCCGACATGCGGCTGCATAAGTCGTGTAGCTGGGCAAGTCGCCGCGCCACCACCCGAACAGATGCAGCCCGCTATCGCTGTCCACCCACTCGAAGAGGGTGGACAGCTGCTCCTGCAGCTGCGCTTGCAGGAGCAAGAACTTGCTCGCGTACACCCGCCGCATGCGGCGCAGGTGTCGCTCGTAGCCGCCGCTCGCCATGAACGCGGCGAGCGAGCGCTGTTCGAGCAGCCCCGTCGGGTGCGGCTCGTATAGCCGCTTCGCGGCTACAAAAGCGTCGTGCAGCGCCTCCGGCAGCACGACATAACCGATGCGCAGGTCCTGCAGCATCGTTTTGGAAAAGGTGCCGATGTACACCACTCGGCCCTCTTGGTCCAGCACCTTGAGCGGCTCGATCGGCCGCCCGCGGTGCCTGAACTCGCTGTCATAGTCGTCTTCGACGATGACAGCCCCTTGCTCGGCCGCCCAGCGAAGCAGCTGCTGGCGGCGGTCCAGCCCCAGCACCGCCCCCGTAGGGAATTGGCGGCTGGGGGTCACGAACAGCAGCCGCGCGTTCCACGGCTGCGGGATCAGCCCTTGCTCGTCCACCGTCGCGTGGACGGGCACGCCCCCAGCCGCCAGCACAGCGCGGCTGGCGCCTTGATACCCGGGGCGCTCCAGCACCACGGGATCGCCCGGGTTTACGAGCAGTTGGGTCAGCAGGGCGATCGCCTGCATTGACCCATTGACGATCACGATGCGCTCCGGCGGCGCATCGATGCCGCGCATCCGCCTCAGGTGCAACGCGATCGCTTCGCGAAGCGCGTAGTGCCCCTCGGCGATGTGAGCGTCCTCCTGCGGCGACTCCGTCATCCGCCGCACCTGCTCGTACATTCCGCGGTTCCACTGCTCCCGCGGGAACTGGTCCATCTGCGGCAGGCCCATAGCGAACGAAATCTCGGCACGTTCATAATCCCGCTTTACCGCTCCGACAGGCGTGCTCACTCGTTGGCCCCAAGCCGACAATTCAATCTTTTTGCCCGCGATCGCCTCCTGCATCTCTTGACCGTCTGCATACACAACAAAAGTGCCGCGTCCGACATCGGCTTGCAAGTAGCCCTCCGCAATCAACATATCGTACACCTGACTTACGGTACCTCTAGAAATACATAGCAGCTCGGCCAGTTCCCGCGTGGAGGGAAGCTTCGTGTCCAATTTCAGCTTATTTCCCACGATCTCATCGCGAAGCGCATGATACAAAGCGGCATACTTACTAGGATAGCGCGTCAAATACAATTGAAACGGCAAATAAAAAGCCATAGAACCCCTTCTTTTCCTTTTTTGGAGTGGTACATATAAATCAATCAAAATTGGTTCTTTTTATTAAGCCAATCATACCGTATGCTATCTAAAATCACATTAAAATCTTTCATATGTAAGGAGTTATGAACAATGAATCTACTGCCACCAACCCTAGAAGGAACGCGCGTCACCCTGCTTCCCCTGCATGAATCCCATATTCCAGCATTAAAGGAGGCCGCCAATGATCCAGCTATCTGGTCTTACATGACCCCACTAGCTCGACTAGCCGATGTTCAACAATTCGTTCATCAAGCACTGGAGGAGCAGCAAGCCGGACAAGGCATCCCTTTCAGCGTTTACGATCGGCTTACCGATACAATTGTCGGCAGTACAAGGCTTTTCGATATCTCGGTAGCTCATCGGCACATGGAAATTGGGCACACTTGGTACAATCCTACTGTTTGGCGCACGCGTGTGAATTCCGAATGTAAGTATTTACTGCTCCAATACTGCTTCGAGACTCTGAACCTGCTGCGTGTCCAACTCAAAACAGACCTTCGCAACGAACGTTCTCAAGCAGCAATTACTCGTCTAGGCGCTCAAAAGGAAGGCATTCTTCGTCAGCATCGTGTGCTTCACGACGGCTATGTGCGAGATACAGTGATGTTCAGTATCCTTGATCAAGAGTGGCCGCAGGTTAAGCAACGGTTGGAGGGGTTCCTAAGTAATTAGCATGTTCAATCAACATGTTCGTACTTGCCTTTAGCATTGCCTTTAGCAAACAGAGCTCGCAAAAATGCAAAAGTGCAACCTTTTGTTTCGAGTGAACCTCTCCATTTAAAATGCGTGTAATTGTGCAACTATTTCTGCCGCCATTCCTCATTTTGGGGCTTTTTCGGCCTAAAGGTTGCACTTTTGCACGTATTTATCCATTTTCATACATTTTCACCGAAAATACGTGCACTTTTGCATTTTTCCCCATGTGAGTACTAACAACACAAAGTGTCATGCAAGCAGCACAGGGAAAATCCATAGAAAATTTGTTTAGCGCAGTGACGTGCAGGTGTTAAAGTGATATAATAACTGGGAAAAAATGAATCGCTCATTGGAAGGAATGACCCACTCTTATGAATCCTTTGGCAAGACAGCTAAACGAGACCCTGCAACGTGAAAATTCTCACGTACATGACATGCTATCCGCATTAGGTAAATCGATTTACTTCCCGAAAGAAGGCATTCTTAGCCAATCGGCTGAAGCGAAGGCCAAAGCCAAGAAATTCAATGCTACGATCGGTATCGCCATCGAAAATGGTCAACCTATGCACTTGAAGGTCATTCAAGATACACTCTCCACCTACAACCCTAAAGATATATATGAATATGCTCCGCCTGCTGGTAAGCCAGAGCTTCGTACAGCTTGGCGTAAGAAAATGCTTGAAGAAAATCCGAGCATTGGCAACAAGCTCATCGGTAATCCGATTGTCACGAATGCTTTGACACACGGTCTAAGTATCGCTGCTGATCTGTTTGCAGATGTAGGTGATGCGGTTATTATTCCAGATAAAAACTGGGAAAACTATGAGCTCACTTTCGAGATTCGCCGCGGCGCTCAAATCGTGAATTACCCGCTCTATAACGAACAAGAGCGATTTAATGCCGAAGGCTTGCGCCAAGCGCTTCTCGCTCAGAAGTCCAAAGGCAAAGCGATTGTCGTTCTGAACTTCCCGAACAATCCAACGGGCTACACGCCTGATGCTGAAGACGGTAACGCGATTGTTGCCGCGATTCGCGAAGCAGCAGAAGCTGAGATTAACGTTGTTGTTCTCACCGACGATGCTTACTTCGGTCTTTTCTTTGAGAATTCCCTGCATGAATCCTTGTTCGGTCAATTTGCTGACCTTCACCCGCGCGTGCTTGCTGTCAAAGTTGATGGAGCAACCAAAGAAGAATACGTTTGGGGCTTCCGCGTAGGCTTCATTACGTATGCAGGTCAAAGCGATGCCATGCTTAGTGCACTTGAACAAAAAACAACGGGAATCATCCGTGCAACAATATCCAGCGGACCGCATCCGTCGCAAACCTTCGTGCTTCATGCCTTGAATTCACCAGAATTCAATACACAGAAACAAGAGAAATACGAAATCATGAAGGGCCGCGCGAACCGTACGAAGTCCATTCTGGACAGCGGAAAGTTCGACGATGCGTGGGGCTACTACCCGTTCAACTCCGGTTATTTCATGTGCTTAAAGCTCAAAACCGTAGATGCTGAATCACTGCGCGTACATTTGTTGAACCAACATGGTGTAGGTACAATCGCATTAGGCGAGACTGATCTGCGTGTCGCATTCTCTTGCATTGAAGAAGGCAACTTGGAAGAGTTGTTCAACATCATTTATCAAAGCGTTAAAGAAATAGAGGCAGTTGCCGCTAGTAAATAACTGCTGGAATATAAAAGCACTCTCTAACTTCATCAGTGTTAGAGAGTGCTTTTTTCGATGGACGAATCGTCATTCAACAATTTTAAAGTGGCCTCTGCAGTTATCGGTTTACTGAAGTAATAGCCTTGCACCTTGTCACATTGATATTGACGTAAAATATCTAATTGTTCTTTATGTTCGACGCCTTTAGCGATGACCTTTAATCCAATATTATGGGACAGCTCAACAATGGTCTTCATAATCGTCTTCATAATTCGGCTGTCACTGTCAGAATGAGATAAAGCATCCACGAAGCTCTTATCAATTTTCACGTAATCGATCGGCAGGCTTTTTAAGTAATTGAGAGAAGAATACCCCGTACCGAAATCATCTAAGTACATTTTAATACCTAAGCCTTTCAGCTGTTCAAGCTTCCGCTTATTGGAATCGAAGGATTCCATCATAACCGTCTCTGTGATCTCAATTCCAATCCATTCAGGATTGACGTCTGTATCGTTCAGAATGCTTTGCACATTACAAAACGACTAATAACACACTTTGTAAGCTTTAAATCACAGAAAACTGGAAGCTTTATACGACAAAAAAGACGCTCTTTGCATGCATTAGAGCGTCTTTTGGGGTTGCTTATGAGGTGCTCACATGTTTGTCGAACATTGCGGTGGTGGAGCAATTACGAAGGTCGCGCTGCTGCGTAAATATCGACCGTTACCCACCTTCACCTCGGTGTTGTCGAACTCCTCGACAAGTCCCCCGCCTATCATTTTGCCATCCAGCAATACCATAATGTAAGATCCAAACAACATTGCATTCGTAAAATCTGCATCTTGATGAATAAAGTTCATAAGACCCTCCTGAAAAGTAGATTACATAACTAGTTCTCTTCGCAATCTACTTTTCCTTTTTTCATCCCTTTTTTACTTACATGTATTCGTTTTTTTCACTTTGGATGATCGAAGGGGCCGTCTGCAGCCACCTAACCGCAGGCAAAATGAGAATCGCAACAGCAGCTAACATGCCTAGCGCAACGATACGATTATTCAACAAGAGTTGAACAAGTAGTGACAGCACGATGCCGCCTAAGTTACCAAACAGCAGCAGCATGCCTGTGACCGCGCCGACGGACTGCGGATCGGATTTAGCCTCTGCCAGCGAGAGCATCACGGGCAAATCGGCTAGTAACAGGAAGCCGCATACCGCCAGCAGGCTGAGGAACATCCACTGTGGCATACCGACGGCAAGCCCGAGCAGCAGCAGCACGCTCACCACAAGTGAGCAGAGCACGACCGCTCGCGCGCGCTGACCGCGCAGCGCCCAGCGTGGCACTACCGCAGCGCCGATAATCCCCGCTGCGGTCATAACCCCAATGCCAATGCCCACTTGCTGGGCATTGAAACCAATCGCGCTGGCCAGCACTTCAAGCCATGTCGCCAGCGTAATGAAAATGCCGAAGCCTGCGAACAGCAGCAGGCTGAACAGCCTTACCCAGCGCTGCGACCAGAGGGTCGCAATTGCGCTGAACCCGAAGGCGCTGCTCGTTTCCGCAGCAGCCGCATTGAAAACTGGCGCGCGTCGCAGCGCCAACAGCATGGCCACAGCGGCGATGACGCCAATCGCGCCTTGTATAATCAGGACTGCCGGCATCCCCTGCCACGTCAGCAGAAAAGGAACAGTAACCGTCGAGATCAGAATCCCGACGAACAAACTGGCGGTTCCCGCCGCAATCGCATGAGCTCTTTGCTCTGGACGCACGTAGAGCACGGCTAATTTGTTCACCGCATTGAGTACCAGCGGCTGACCGATGGAGATCACAATCTGTCCGATGAGCGCATACTCATAACCAGGCACGATCCGAATGAGGCCACCAATTGCAGTCAACGCAGCACCCACGAGGAGCGATCCGCGAAACCAACGGTCAGCAGCAAGGCCGAAAGGCACAGATAGCAGCACATAAACAAGCGGAAAAACTAGCGATAGCCAGCCTACCGCGTCGACAGAAACGTTCCACTCACTGGATGCAGCCGTCGTAATCGGTGTAAAAGTTACCCATAACAGCTGAGTCACCGCCGCCAATAAGGCGTAAGCCGTGACAACTGACCAGCGAGAACGAGGCGCACTTAGCTCCATCACAGACACCTCCCAAGACCTTGTCAACCTTATCCTGTCACGCCGAAAATCTTTTCCAGATACCCGTTCAGCATAATGCCGTCCGGGTCCAACTTCTCTCGAGTCTGGCAAAAGGATTGCCACATTGGATATCTCTCCGACAATTCCGCTGAGCGCAGCGAATGCATTTTGCCCCAATGCGGCCTGCCGCCGTGCTGCAGGAAAATCTCCTCCATCGCCGCAAAATACGCCTCATGCGGCATCCCTTTATACATATGAATCGCAATGTAGGCAGAATCCCGTCCGAACGCCGGACTTAACCAGATGTCATCGCCTTTGGCAAAACGGCACTCGATCGGAAAATGAACCTTGTACTTGTCCTTCGCCATCTTCTCGCGCATTTCTTCGATCACAGCCGGCATCGCTTCTGCAGGGAGATTGTATTCCATCTCGTTAAAACGAACGAGTCTTTGCGTCGCGAACAGGCGATGGCTGTAATCGACTTTGCTTCCCACGGGCACTTGCGATGCGGAAATTCGACTCACCGTAATGCTGAGTTTCGGGACCTTACGGCATAATTCAGACAACAGACCGAAAACCGTATTTTCAAGTAGGATATCTCCGATGTAATCACGCACCTTGCGGCTCGTCACCGCTTGATCCGTCGGGTTCATGAATTTGAGCTGACACGGGTCCGCATAGGGAAACCAATAAAATTCAAAATGCCGATGTCCGCCCGCGATATCGGGCAACTCCTGCAAGCATTGTTTTAACGGCATGCGCTTGCTTTCGTACTTCATTTTATAAGTCGGCTGGAGCCTGAGTCTCACTTGCACGATGATACCCAACGCGCCAATGGAAACCTGCATCGCTTTAAACAAATCAGGGTGAGTCACAGGTGTACAGGCAATAACCTCCCCTGCACCAGTCACCATCGTTAGTCCAACTACTTGCGTAGCGATGTTGCCGAACTGCTGACCAGTGCCATGCGTCCCCGTACTAATTGCACCAGCGATCGACTGTACATCAATGTCGCCGAGATTCTCCTGCGCCAGCCCTTTGGCGAACAACAGTTCTCCGAGCAACTTAAGTTTGGTGCCTGCCCATACGGTCGCTGTCTGCTCCTGTGCGTCTACCTCAATTAAACCTTGCATGCGGTCTAGCGAGATCAGCACATCATCCGACGCCGCAATCGGCGTAAAAGAATGCCCCGTACCGACAACACGCAGCCTACGTCCTTCGCGTCTGCAGAGCCGAACCGCATCGATCACAGCTTCGATGGAGTCCGGATAAAGCACCGTCAGCGGCGATGCCTGAACGATTCCCGACCAATTGGACCATTTGCTCCTCATAGAAAACACGCCCCCATACCGCGATATGTTGGATATGTACTTACAATGCTGCCCTGCGAAACAGCATACAGCGTAAGGAATCGCTCACAGAGCTCCCCTGCCTTCGCATGTCGGAAAAACACCGGATCGCCCAGCCCCAACTGCACGTCGCCGCGCACGCGCAGCGGTGTTTGCACTTCACCTGCGCCCTCCAGCGGGAATAGCTCCAGACCTTCCGGCAAATACGGCTTAGGTCGTTTGTCTATCCCGGTCGGTCCAGAAGCCGTATAACCGCCGCCCATACAGGTCACGATGTTCGGCTGCGGACTTCGCACCACCTCTACCGCATATCCAGCAGCAGGCTTGTAGCGAAAGGATGTGTAGTTGTCGAACAAGCCCGGTGAGTAAAAGCCAGAGCCTGCTGTAATCTCGGTCACACATGCTTCTTTCCGCGAGCTGTCCATACTTCCCGTCCCGCCAGCATTGACGAAACGCAGCTGGACTCCCATCGCCTCAAGCCCGCGTGTCACTTCCGATCTCCACTGCGCAGCTTTGCGAATGGAGGATTTTTTCAACCTGCGGATTAGCGCATTTTTCAAAGCTTGCCCAGGTACCTGATCGCCTACACCGGCAATCTGCGCCTCATATCCCATAATGCCGTTAAGCCGCAGCCAGCTCGATCCGACAATCCGCTCAGCCACAGGACGAACCTGCTCCCATCGTGTCAACGGAGAACGCCACACACCGAAATGCAGCCCTGGAAAATCCGTCGACATATCGATGTCGATACAAACGGGCACAACAAGCTGCTCGGCAGCCGAGAGCCGCTCTATCTGTTCCACATGCTCGATACAATCGACCATGAACGTAATCGTTTTGCCTTCGCGAATTAGCGAAATCACATCTTTTAATGCCTCTGCGTGCCACTGCGGATAGCCCAGTAAAAGATCATCAAAGCCTTCACGTGCCAAGAATACAGCCTCCGCCGCCGTGTAGCACATAATCCCCTGATACACGTCATCAGCTGCCAAAATACGGCGAAGCACCTCCGGACAGCGAATCGACTTGCTCGCCACCCGAATCTTTTTTCCCCCGGCTTCCTTGGCAATCGCCTTTATATTCGCATCCAACAAATCCAAATCAACAAAGGCAAATGGCTTCGGCACATCCTTGAAAATCTGTTTATAGTACTCGTAGGATCCTGTCATGAGACTTACCTCTTCCCAATAGAGCCGTCGTTAAGGCTTCGTCAGCCTGCGAATGATTTTCAACCCGATTTTACTGGATGGATAGCGAAAAGGAATATCGAACTTCGTCGTCTGCTTTAATATACTTTTCATATGCGAAAAAATTTGAAAGCTCATCTCGCCATGATAGCTGCCCATTCCGCTCTCGCCGACGCCGCCAACAGGCAGATGCGTTGATCCAAAATGCATCAGCGTATCATTGACACACCCGCCGCCGAATGAAATTCGCTCCAGCAAGGTATCTTGCACCTTTTTATCCTCCGAAAAAACATACAACGCCAGCGGCTTCGGCCGAGCTTGAATCAAGCCTACCACTTCATCAAGGCTGTCATAGGTGAGGACAGGAAGAATAGGGCCAAAGATCTCCTCTTGCATCACGGGCATTTCCCATGTGATATCTTCAAGCACTGTCGGCTCGATTTGCATCTTCTGATCGTCAGCCCCACCGCCAATTGCGACCTTCCCATCTTGTAAAAAATTGAGCAACCGCTCGTAATGACGGCGGGAAATAATTTTGCCGTAATCGGGGCTTTGCAGCGGCTTGTCGCCGTAGAAGGAGGTGATCGCTTCTTGCAAATAAGTCTGCAGCTTCTCTTTCACGCTACGATGCACGAGTAGATAGTCGGGAGCTACGCAGGTCTGTCCCGCATTCGAGAACTTCCCGAACGCTATCCGTTGTGCGGCCAGCTTCAATTGCGCATCGTGATGGACGATGCAGGGGCTCTTGCCGCCGAGCTCTAGCGTGACTCTTGTGAGCCGCTTCGAAGCGGCCTCCATCACAACTTTCCCAACGGCTACGCTTCCCGTAAAAAAGATTTTATCAAACGGCTGCTCCAGCAGCTCACGGCTGGCTTCCACACCGCCCTCCACCACAGCGATATACTCAGGTTCGAACGTCGCGCGTAGGATCGCGGTCATTACAGCGGATACCGCTGGCGCTAGCTCGGAAGGCTTCAGCACAACCGTATTGCCAGCCGCAATGGCTCCCACTAACGGGTCAAATGCCAACATAAACGGATAGTTCCACGGTGCAATGATGAGCGCCGCACCCAGCGGTTCAGGAATGATGTAGCTGCGGCTCCCGGAATGCGTCATCGGTGATTTCACTTTTTTCGGCTTCATCCAACGTTTCAAATGCTTCACGACATGTGCAATTTCTTGATAAACGATGCTTATTTCAAAAGCGTAAGCTTCCTTCTCTCCCTTATTCAAATCGGTGCGAAGCGCCTGAATAATCTCTGACTCACGTTCGACAATCGCTTGCTTCAGCTTTTTGAGCTGTGCAAGCCGGAAATCGAGTCCACGCGTAGCACCGGTGTGATAGTAATTTTTTTGCTGAACCATCAATTGGCTTATCGCCATTCGACTCTCCTCCTCTGGGATATTTATATCCTAAGTATGTTTTTTGAAAACGCTTACAATATACTGGATTGATCAATTACTTAATTCTATTATCTTACCACCGCAATCCCCGCAGTGACAATGGAAAAAAGCCGACCAACAGCTCTGTAAGCTGTTAGTCGACCTTCTATCACTTCATTTACTGAAGTGTTGCTTCTTCCGCCAAAGCCGACGTATCGTTCGTGTTATCCCACATATACGCTTTGATGTAATGACCACTCACCGAAGCAGGTGTAGTTAACGTTGCGATAAACGTTTTGTTATCATACTTGTTCACAACGGCTTCTTGAATCGTGTATGACACAAGTCCCGTTGGTGAATACAAGGCGAGAATTAATGTCGCACTGATCTGCTTCTCCGAGGAATTTACCACTCTGGACGAGGCAGTAATGGCGCTGTTCGCGGAGATCGACGTTATCGTTTGGCCCGTTGAATTCGTAAAGGTTGGCACATCTACCGTCAATCTCGGTCCAACAATCAATTCAGCAGCATTACTCACTAACGTATTGCCGCCAAAAGTAAAGTTCGCGCTGAATTGCGTTGAGCCGTTCGCATTACCGGTGATTACACCGCTGCTTACACCGGCAATCGACGCATTACCCACGGTGTACGTAAGCGCGGCGCCATCTGCGACGAGATCCACCGATTGCCCTAGGTTATCAACACCCGTGACTGTGTACGTGGTGGTTTCCCCTAAACGCAGTTGCAGCTTTTTCGTCGTCAGCTGGACACTCACGATATCATCTAAGCCGAATGTGCTTTCGTAGACGAATTTCACGGCATCCGCTGCCACTTCGCCATTTCCAGCATCGCCCAGCTGCACATAGCCTGTAGTGCCTGCGCTGAAGCGATGGATACCGAGCGGAACCCATGCGCCGCCTTTCACGCGCTGATCGACCGAGTACGTTTTGGAGCCGCCGGCTCCGCTGACCGTATAACTTGCATTACCAGCGCGCGATGTCGTTCCGTCCGGCAGGAAGTAGTACACCGTATAATATCCAGTAGTCGGGATCGTCGGTGTCCATTTGACCGTATTCGCTCCTGAACCTGCTGCGATACGATGGTAATCGTTATTATAAGCGTTACCACCTGTTGCCGCCGTCCAGCTTCCTGTTCGAACAGCTTGCGCGTTATCAACCGTTACTGCCACCTTCGTTGTTGCGGATACGGTAGCGCTTGCTGCAGAAGCATTCCAAATTCTATCTTTCGCTTTGATATAGAAGCTGTAGGCTGTTCCCGGCGTCAGACCTGTCACGGTAGCCGTATTAGCAGCGATGACCGAAGTCAGGACCTGATTGTTCGCTGCATTATAAATGTCTGCATCCAATGGAACACCACTTTCAACCGAAGTCCAAGACAACGATACCGTCGTATCGCTTTTGCCTGTAACCGTTACAGCTGTTGGAGCGCTCGGCGCCACCGTATCTGTGATTGAACTTGTTGGATGTTCGAAAGCCCCAATATCTGGTAACCCTGTATAAATCGGATTGTTCCAGAAATCGCGAACCCCGTGATTAGCGACCACTCTTCCGGCACCGATGAGCGGGGAAGTGGCATTCAATTTATACCCATCCACAGTCGTCATGCCGTCTGCACCTGTCCCTGGATTCACGAAGCCAGGGTTTCCAACGATATTGCTTAGGCCTTGTGCTGGCGCAGGCTGACCATAGAACGCATTATTGATAAACCTTGGCAATGCCGAATACGTCTCAGTTGACCCTGTGACATAAAAAATATTGTTGATGAACGTGGCGTTTGCACTGTTTTTCATTTGGAAGCCAATACCAAGGCTGTTATAGAAGACGTTATTGTAGAAAATGCTAGGGTCGGCACTGTTGATCGTGAAGCTATGCCAGCCATTTCGCTTATCATTCTGGCTGATGTTATAACGGAGGATGTTTCTCCCATTCTTCAACTGGTTCATATCCATGAAAAATCCGCCTTCATTCTCATGGCTATAATTATATTGGAAAATATGATCACCCTGCGCTTGAATGTCTGTATCGAAAGCCGTTGAGTCGGAGTCATTTTTGATTTCTGCATTCACCCGTCCCACTTCGTTAAACTGCACGAGCGCTTGATTCGTTCGCCATACCCAGATGCCTGCAATCCATTTAATACCAGGCGCATAAGCCCCCACATCCAAGGTGACATTATTCTCAATCAGTGGATTGTTAGTGACCCCGATAATAATGCCATCCGCACCGTTATTCATAATCGAATTACCTCGCACGGTAACATTCCTGTTAAAGTACATCGTATCGCTGGAGTGCCCCGCCATATTGATCCCGATCGTAACCAGATCATGAATGTAGTTATTCTCAATCGTCAGACCGTCGTAATAAGCCTTCGGCTGAGTGGGTTCCCACTCCCAACCATCGATTTGAATACCGGCGTTCGAATTTTTGTTCACGCCTTTATCCTTGCCGTCTGTAGTCGTCGTTGTCGTCTCGCCGGTCAGATTCATGCCCGTCACATCATGGATATCCATGTTGCGGATCGTAATCCCTCGCATTGGACCGTTATGGAAAGCTTTAATCCATATCCCGTTCCGGCGATAGTAGCCGGTCAAGTAATCGTCGGGATCGGCAGCTTTATAGTTCGTTATCTCCAGATCCTGCAACGTAAAGTACTGAATATTTTCCAATTCAATCGCAGCGTAGGCGGCATTTGCATTGATGATCGGTTTGACATCCCCGCCGTATTTCCCCACAATAATTGGATTACCTGAAGCACCCGAGTTTCTAAGTTTTAGCGAGCCTGTGTACGACGTGCCCGATTTGAACAATATTTGATCGCCAGGCAAATAGTTGGTCTTCGCATTAACTTTGGTTATAGTTCTCCAAGCCGTTGTCGTACTTGTGCCGTTATTACTGTCGTTTCCATTTACAGCATCGACGTAATACGCCGTATTGTCAGCATAAGCATGTTCCCCTGGTACGACTGCAACCCATGCTGTCATCAACACGGCAGCTGACATCATAATCGAAAATGCCCGCCCTACGATCCCTTTAAGCTTCATGGTTTCCCTCCTCATGAACTGCCGATTAGTTAATAACAACGGTCGTCACTCGCGGATTGCGTACGCCGTCTCCGCCAACTTTTACTGTGTAGGTGCCAGGGGAAGCTTCAAGTGCGCTTAGGTTGTGGCTAAACGTGAAGTTTCCGGAGGCATTGCTTAGCGTTTGTTCAAAGTACACCGTGGCGCCTGCCGCATTTTTGACCAACAATGTCATTAAGCGCGTATTCACTTGGGTCGTTTGCCCCGTAACTGTAAGGAGGTTCGTGCTGTTGTTATAGCTGGCGGATAAACTCATTTCTGCAGCTGGCGCAGAGGCCTGTTCAAATGTGACTGTACCGAATTGTCCCCTTGCCCGCTTGGCTGATTCGCCATTGGTCGTCCAGCCCCATTGTCCACGACTCGCATAGCTGCCATCACTGAGCGCCGCGTTCAGAAGAAGCGCTTTCCCTTCCCATGGATTTGTGATGCCAAGCGCATAAAGCGGTATGGCTGTTTCCATGGTATATCCGCTGCCATCTGCATCTCTCAAGAGTTCCATGAACACTAGCGGTTTCGAATTAGCGCCTTGCGTATTCATATACCACTGGTAGCCATTCTCAATACCGCTGCCTAGGACAAGCTGACGGTCACTTGGCAGCATCGTTCCGACTGCCTCCGGATGCTGTGTGAAATCCATATCCTCATCACCCAGGAAGAGTTCTAGCGCATCGCCGTTCCAGATGCCTGTTCCTGTTCGCGTATTGTTCATCGGGGTCGGGTCTTTGATTTTCGCGCCGAGGTAAAGCTTTTTATCATCATATTTCAGATAAATATCTGCCCTATGTTGATCGCCGTTGTTATCCGTCAATCCTTGAATTCGTATCAACTCGCTGCCCGCCCATTCGCCGCTCGGGTTGCCGCTTGCATCGGTCGACACCACACCATCCAGCGTTATTTCGGAGGCTGTCTTTTTGATCGTAACGTCGTAATCCGCCGGGACCACAGGGATTTCTGCACCATAACCGAAAGCAAGCTTCGTCATGTAAGGGAAACCGTTCGCGATATTGCCGGCCAACCTTACCCTGACGTACTTCACCCCATTCGGCAAATAATTAGCATGCAAGGTGTCGGGAATACTATTATTGGCTGAGGACCCGAAGGCAGGATGCTTATAAATGCCAGACAGATTATACAGCGTGAAATCCGTGCCGTTCGTAGACGTCCAGAGCTCAAAGGCAGGAGTGCTAGGCAAATTGGCGTAATAGTAGCCCTCGAGATAGGCTGATTTGAAATCTTTGCCGGTTGGCGCTGCAAAAGTCATAGCTGTTGTCGCTACAGCCGGGTTGGTTCGTTTCACATAAGACGTCGTATTAAACGTGCGAATCAACGTAGAAGTTGTCAACGGAACCACTTGCAAATTGCTCGTGTCGCCGCCGCTCACGTACTTCGAGAAATCGACCATCGTATCTTCCACATAGCCGTCAATGCGAGCTGAAGTTGAAAGTGAACCTTCAAAAGCAACTTGATCGACCTTGAAATCTGACGCTGTCCCGCTGTTAAATGCTGCTGTCGGCATTTTTACACGAAGGAACTTGGTCCCAGGCGTAATAGGTGACGCAGCGACATACGTTGCTTTCACAAATTGAACGTCGGACATGAGCTCAGGATGAAGCTTGCGTACTAGCGTCACTTTATTGCCATCCACGAGCGTTCCTGTCTGGCTGTCGTAGGTCGCTTCATAGACGGATAAATCATCTAATGGCGTAAAATTCATCGTCCATTTGTTATACGTCACATCAATGCCGAACGATTTGAAATCTTGTGCACCTGAATAATAAGTGAAATTGCCGCCAATTCCTGTTACACTTCCACTGCTTAAGGTAACACCGCTCTGGCTGTACACGAGGTCAAGCTGATTGAGTGCATCGGTGGCACGTCCTGTAGCATCAAAGGTAAGGACATTGCCTGGATAACGAATATAGACAGATGGGCTTAGTACAGCTGTACCCGTGAGCACACCTGCAGTTGCGACCGGTGTTACTTCAAAGAACAGATAGCGGTTCACATCGGCTGCCCCAGCCGTATAGGAAAGCGAGGTAGCGCCACTGATCACAGTTTTACCCGTGCCATCTGCGTTCGTCCCCCGATACCATTTGAACGTTGACGTGCCCTGCGGATTCGATTCTGCATCAGCATACGTATAACTGCCCGTTAATACTTGGCCGCTTAGCGTTGTGCCGTTCACCGTCACGCCGGATGCGGTTGGCGCCTGATTAGGCGGATCTGCCACAAATTTGCTCACCGAGATATTGTCCATCTGAATCGTGCCCGATTGATAGCGATAGGAGGAGAACGTATAATCCGTCACTTCACTCGCTTGTTTATACAGCGCAACATTCGTTGCGGACGACATAGGCAAGCCGTCGATGGACACGCTGTATTGTTTCGTTGTCATATTCACGTCAACATGAATGTTATACCATTCATTGGCTACGATGCCTGACAGTACGGTCGATTTTAAATTACTGCCATACCTGCGCGCAATATTGCTTCCATTGAACAGCAGTTCCAGCACTTTATCGCCTGCGGCATCCTTGAGTAAAAGGAAGTAGCCCTCAAAGCTTGAGCCGGTCTGCTTCGTCATGACCTGCATATCGACCGAGAAATCCGTCGTAATTGGCGCTGCAAAAGCATAAGTCGCCGTATTCGCCACGGAATTATTCGTTTCTGTCGTCGTCAAATAGCCGTTGCCAGCCGTATCTTGTGCGACAGAAACGAGATTCGCGCCGGTCGTCGCCGTCCACCCTGCCGGTACTTGCCCAATGGTTGTCGTCTCAAAATCTTGCGACAATACGTTGACAATCGCCGCCTCTGCTTTCGGCAATACGAACGGAAACATGCTGAATAGAAGAGTAACGATAAGAAGCATGGTTATTCTTTTTCTCATTTACGCACCTCATCTCTAGGATAAATTTCAAGATTCACCCCGCAGCACTTTAGCCGCAATGGACTTCAGCTCTTGATCATTCACAATGACCTGTGCCTGATTGGTTTGATTCTGTAAGAACTGTTCAAACGAGAGATCACTTAAGTGGGCCGCAATTCGCATCTTCACTTCCGATAGCGGAATCTTCGCGTCGCTCCCTTTCGTGCTAGGCGCAGCGTCAGACTTCGGTGGTCCGGCACTCAGTGATGGCTCGGTACCGGAGAAGATATTCACTTTGTTCACTTCTGTCCGCGTGAAGTCCTGTCCATTCGCCTCATAATAGGCTGCAACTTCAAGATCGCTAACCGGTGTTTCGCTGGCTTTTTTCTTTTTCAAATCTTCCAGCAATTTGGATTGACGCATTTCATAAAACAGTTTCTCCGTAAGTTGTTTTGGCCCGTAAACGGGTCTACCTTCCGCTACCTCCTTCTTTCTATGCTCATTCTCAGTACGCAGCTCGTCTAAAAACGTGGAGTAGCTTGCATCCTGCAACAGCCCGTATTGCACGCCTAACATTTGCGGAACCTTGCGCTTAACCAGCTGCTTCAATGCCTCATGCGTTATTTTTTCCAATGGAATTTCCCCATTATAAGAATGGGTCCAAAATTCCGTACTATCTTCCGCTCCGTATTTATCTTGAAAATACGCATAAATCTTGGAGCGCTCCGCAGCCAGCAAGGCGGAAAATTCTCTTGCTTCAACGGCTTCACCGTTAACGGAGGCAACATGGACAGCATCCGCATGAGAACTCTCACTGCGCATTGTAAATCCTGACAACGTGCTCGCCAGAATGAGAATCAAACACCCCAAGCCGAATGCCAACATGCCGTTCCTCGCTTTTTTCATCTACAATTTTCACCCCCTTTCAATTCACAATGCTCACAATGTATTCACATCGTATCAGCACCTCTTCTGAACCTGCTATAGGGTTACATGACTTGAATATCGAAATTGTCACTTCTTTGATAGGCATTCTCGTTTAATCTGATAAAAATAAAAAAAACTGCGAAGGCGCACCCTCGCAGCTAGCTTTACTTCATATTTGATTCTAAAGACGGCTCCATGTAATACCCCTGCGCCGCCTGACTTAATCTCTTCCGATAATCACCTGGATTCATGCCAAAACGCTTTACGAATTGCCTGCTCAAGTAGGGAGCATCTCCCATACCGCAGGCCTCCGCTATCTCCGTAAGCGTATCATCCGTGTTCTCCAGCAGCTTCTGGACTTTCAATAATCGCAGCTCGCGTAGCATCTCCATCGGGTTCATCTGATATTTCTCTGCGAAAATCTTATCCAGATAGCTCGGGTTCAAATGTACGAGCTGTGCGAGCGTATGACGGGATAGTTTCTCCTTCAACGAGGCGTGCAGAAATGTCATGACCTGCTCTAGCCGTTCATCGTTCTTTCCTCTCTTCAAGGTACGAACCGCTCTCCCAGTTTTATCCCAGTTGTGCAGTAGCAAATGCACGAGCTGAAGGCCAAGCGCAGAAAGCTCTAGCGAGCGAAGCCAGGATTCCTCTTTGCGCCATGCGCTGAGAAGTCGGACAAAGATATCTGAAAATGCCTCCGGTTCCAGCAGCGTCATGACCTCTTCGACTGGAAATTGATCGAATAAGTCCGCCTGAAAGCTGTTTGTGACTTGGAGCAGCAGCCACTGATGCCTCCCCGGCATCAGTGAGGTTTCACAAAAAGGGATGCCTGGTGCGTGCAGCATCACTTGACCACTTCTCGCTTCCTGCACGACATTGCCGTCGGTGACGCGCAAATGACCGGAAATAATATAGCTGATTACCCAATATGGAAACTGCTTATCCACCAAGCCGACCTTCTCATAGGACGCTTCCTCCACATTATGGATGCGCACCTGCCAATGATCATCAAACAGCTTATTTTGAAAAGTCACCGGCGTCCCCCCAGCTTCAAATGTTACACAACCTCCGCTTTAACCTCTTCCCGGGATTGGAAAGAGTTGTAGGCTGGACGGCCATTTTTTGCAATGACCGGGCCGTTACGGAACAGCACTCCGCTCTGCGGATTGATTGAGCCTTCTACAGCGTATTGTATGACATAGCCCTTACGTGTGCCCTGGCTGCGATTCGGTGTACTGCGATGGAACAGCAGCGAATGGAACGCCACCATACTGCCCTTCTTCAATTCCACCGGTGTTCCTTCATCATCCCCCGTATAGCAAACTTGACCGATCTCCGATCTCACATGCTCGACAAAGCCTTTATGATGCGTTCCCTCTTGGATCCAAATGCAGCCATTCTCAATCGTGGCATCTTCTAACGCCAGCCAACACGTCACATAGTGAACGGGATCGGTCGGCACGTAGCCGTTGTCCTGATGCCATGGAAAGTCGCGGTTCGCCTCCGGCCGCTTATATACGGATTGATCCCAGTATAGGCGAATATCCGGCCCGAGTATCGACGTCGTAATATCAACAAACCGCGGATCAGCAGTAAACCGCTGTAGTTCAGGATGCATAAAGTTTAAGCCAGCCGTAAAATTGATCTGCTTCGGTATGCTGTTAAACTTGGCACCACTTTCAAGTAATTGCCGTTCCGTTTCTGCGTCAAATACGTCGATGATCGAACGAATTCGATCAATCTCCTCCGACGTGAACAAGCTGTCAAAGATAATGTACCCCTTCTCCTTGTACTGCGAAAGCTGATCTTGTGTTAACATATGTCAGGCCTCCTCATGAATTTGTTTCACACTTGCTACAGCTTTATTGTCCAACAAATGCGGCACTGTAACAATTTGTGATCTGGAGGCGTTTATTGTATTTTCTACGCTTTTTTCTGAATGAAGCAGGCTTTCTGCACTTCTATTAGCGAGTGTAAGGGTAGCTGATAGCGCTGTCAATCCTATTTGAAAAAATGCTGGAAAGATAGGTCTTGATGTTTAATCGTTATCGTCTATAATAAAAATAGAAAGTTTATTCATTAAACTAACCATGTTGATATCAAAACTGACCTTAAAAGGAGCTGTTGTTTGCCAATGAAAACTTCCGTTAAGCCCAATGAGCCGCTAGTTACGCACATTTATACCGCCGATCCGTCTGCGCACGTCTTCGAAGGTAAAATTTATATTTATCCGTCTCACGATCTCGATCATAACGGTCCGAGCAATGATAACGGCGATCAATATGCAATGGAAGATTACCATATTCTCTCCCTGGACGATTTCGACTCTCCATGTGTCGACCATGGTGAAGCGCTTCATCTTCGCGACATTCCTTGGGCATCCCAACAACTTTGGGCGCCGGATGCCGCCTTTAAAAACAACACCTACTACCTCTACTTCCCGGCCCGAGACCACGACGGAATCTTCCGGATCGGTGTTGCTACTAGCGCCTCGCCAGCTGGTCCGTTCCAGCCGCAGCCCCACTACATGGAGGGCAGCTTCAGCATCGATCCCGCCGTCTTCGTCAACGACGACAATCGCGCCTATATTTTCTTTGGCGGACTTTGGGGCGGCCAGCTGGAGAAATGGCAAACCGGCAATTTCCTTCCGGACGCACAAGGACCTGATCCTGCCACTCCTGCACTCGGTCCGCGCTTCGCTGAGCTAAGCGACGATATGCTTACTTTCGCCGAGTCGCCTCGCGAAATCAGTATCGTCGATGAGGAGGGCAACCCGCTGCTGGCTGGTGACGAAGACCGGCGTTATTTCGAGGGGCCGTGGGTGCATAAATTTAACGACTATTATTACCTGTCTTATTCCACCGGGACCACCCATAAGCTTGTCTATGCGATGAGTAAGAATTTGGAAGGCCCTTATGAGTTCAAGGGCACGATCCTCACGCCTGTCCTCGGCTGGACAACGCACCATTCCATCGTGCAGGTCGGAGATAAATGGTACTTATTCTATCACGATTGTTCATTGTCTGGCGGTGTCGACCACAAGCGCAGTGTCAAATATACCGAGCTGCACTACAACCCAGACGGCACCATTCAGACCCTTGATCCATACAAAAAATAAGATTCCTACACGGATACCCATAGACTGGACACATAGAAAAATGTGCTCAGTTTATGGGTATCTTTTTTTGTATACTAGAAGAATACGGAAAAGTAGGCGCATGACTACCAGAGTTTTTATTTGACAATGGTTGAACTATAGTTATAGGGTATAAATTAAAGAATATGATTTGGGAGGGCGCTCACTTTGTCCGTGGAAATTAACGACTTCTTAGTACCTGATATCGGTTACTTAATATATAGAAAGTGCACACCAACATGGGAAATTGCCAAAAATGAAATCTCCTTTTGTGACATCACCTATGTCATAGAAGGGCGAGGAATCTATACAATTAATGGCGTACAATACGAGGTAAAACGCGGTGATCTGCTTTGCATTCCTCGCGGAAGTATTCGTATGGCCCACTGCATCGTCGATGACCTTATGAACGTGTACTCCGCTAACTTTAAAATCTATGATATGAACGGACAACAAGCCGACCTGCCTCTTCCTTTGCTGACACACATCGGGATTAAAAGCGACCTCGTCGGGCTCTTTCGCGAGCTATCCAATGCTTGGGTTCGTAAAGATACTGGGTATCGCACAAAAACCAGAGGCCAGCTGCTCGTCATTATGCACAGATTATATGAGCTGATTCTCTTTAAAAAAGACACTACAAGATCAGACTATCGGGTGAAGAAGTCAATCAACTATATATCTGAAAACTACGCCAGCAACGTTACTGTCAAAGAGCTTGCCAATCTTGCAGGGCTTAACACAGTATATTTTGGGGCGCTATTTAAAAATGAAACGGGCATGCTGGTCAATCAATACTTGACGCAAACGAGAATTAACCATGCAGAGGACATGCTGCAAAATGGCGAATGCAACGTAACCGAAGCCGCAGAGCGTTGCGGGTATAGTGATCTGTCTCATTTTCGAAAGCAATTTAAATTAATCAAAGGCTATTCGCCATCAAAATGTCTCAGACATCAACCAGACTAGCGTCCGCTAGTCTTTTTTTATTTCAAATAATATCTTTAATTAGGCATTGCTAACTATAGTCAGACTATTGTTGAAAGGAATCTTTCAATGCTAAATTCTTAATTAAGAAAACGCTTTAATTAACTAATAGAGGTGCTTCATGAATCACACACTACGTAAATATTCCGAATACAATGCTTGGTTACAGCCAAAATCCAATCTAGAGCCTAAAGCTTTGCGAATCCGTGCAGGCTTCGATTTAGATTTTATCCATCAAGAATGTCGTCTAGGTCTAAACCGCCTATGGGGAGAAATTCAAGAAAGTGCTTCGTACACGTTGCATTTGAAAATGGATGATAACTTGGCGCATGATGCGTTTTCACTGACCCCACTGGAAAATGGATTCGAGATCGCTGGCGGCAGTAAGACTGGTCTCTTATATGGTGTCTATCGCTTCCTTCATCGTCTAGCCACTGGAGAATGCATGGAAAAGATTCATGAACGCTCCGCCCCTCAAGTCGACCATCGCATTATTAATCATTGGGACAACATGGATGGACACATTGAACGCGGGTATGCCGGTAATTCTTTCTTTTTCCACAATAATAAATTTGACTATGATGCAGAAAGAATTACGAATTATGCCCGACTAATGGCTTCTATAGGAATTAACGGAATATGCATTAACAATGTTAACGTGAACAAAATAAGCGCTGGTCTGATTGCTGAACCGCTGCTCTCTGACTTAGCAGAACTAGCTGCCCTATTTAGACCTTTTGGCATCCGATTATTGGTATCCGTACATTTTGATGCACCGATGATCGTCGGCGGTCTTACAACCTCTGATCCGCTGGATGCCGGAGTCAAGGAATTTTGGAAAGCGCAATCTGCGGTTGTCTACGATAAAATCCCGGACTTTTTAGGCTATTTGGTAAAAGCGGACTCTGAGTTTAGAGGCGGCCCTGAGGCCTTTGGACGAACTCAGGCAGACGGTGCTAATACGATTGCCGCAGCAGTCGCTCCATTTGGAGGGTTAGTCTTTTGGCGCTGCTTCGTGTATAACTGCCAGCAGGATTGGCGGGATACACAAACCGACCGACCAATGGCGGCTTATAAGCACTTTCAGCCACTGGATGGCACATTTGATCAAAACGTCATTCTGCAAATTAAAAACGGCCCTGTCGATTTTCAGACTAGAGAACCCGTATCGCCTCTTTTTTCAAGCCTTAAAAACACGCAAGAGGCCATTGAGTTTCAAATAGCTCAGGAATACACTGGCCAGCAAATCGACCTGTACAGTCTGGCTGTTCAGTGGGAAGAAATTTTGACAACGGAAGTTGACAAAGGGAAACAATTGAAAAGCTTGTTTGGTCAAGAAATCGTTGCTGTGACAGCAGTTACAAACACAGGCAATAATATGAACTGGACAGGTAACACTCTTGCACAATGCAATCTGTATGCCTTTGGGAGAATGGCGTGGAATCCGGAGCTTACTGCGAAAGAGCTGATTCGTGAGTGGACTCAGATCACATTCGAAACAGATGAGCCTGGACGCCAAACAATCGAGGAGATGCTGCTTAAATCCCGAGGGATTTATGAGAGTTATACAGCACCTCTTGGTATTGGCTTTATGGTAAATCCAAATAATCACTACGGGCCAAATGTTGATGGCTATGAGTTTTCACATTGGGGAACTTATCACAGAGCAAGCTTTGCGGCCATTGGGGTCGATCGTACTTCCAAAGGAACGGGATTTACAACTCAGTATCCAGAGTCCCTACAAAAAATGTATGACCATATAGCAACTTGTCCAGAAGAATTATTGCTTTTCTTCCATCGAGTACGGTACGACTACACAATGAAAGACGGACGAACATTGCTTCAGTACTTGTATGACAGTCACTTTGAAGGTGCACAGCAAGCGGAAGCCTTGTTAGAATCCTGGGAGACGCTGGAGAACCAAGTTCCACAGGAAGCTTTTAACTCGGTGAAAGAACGACTTCAACTTCAACTGCGCAATGCTCGTGAGTGGCGAGATCAAGTAAATACGTATTTCTATCGCAAAACAGGCATTGACGATGAGAAGGGAAGAAAAATCTATAGGTAAGGCGGTGCAGGCATGGTAATTACAAATAAAAGTCAATCGCTCAAATATATGAAACGTTACTGGATACTCTATGCGATGTTGATACTCCCGATGGCCTTCTTTATCATTTTCCGTTACATTCCCATGGGCTACATTCAAATTGCATTCAAAAATTATAGCATTGTCAAAAGCCCTTCAGAGATGGAGTGGGCAGGCAACAATGGGTTTGAATATTTTATTAAGGCCTTTTCGAATCGCGACTTTCTTTATTCACTTAGAAACACCATCGGTCTTAACTTTCTTGACTTACTTTTTGGCTTCCCTGCACCAATTATTCTCGCCATTCTCTTAAATGAACTTGCTTTCAAACGTTTTAAGCGCCTCACTCAAACGATTGTCTATATGCCGCACTTTTTATCCTGGATTATTATCTCAGGTATGGCTCTCCAACTGTTTGCGCCGACGACAGGGCTTGTCAACATCATGCTAAACAAGATGGGCTTTGCATCCATTCCGTTTTTAAATGAACCTGGTTATTGGGTGGTCACCTACATTTTGCTGGGCATCTGGCAAAGCTGCGGTTGGAATACCATCATCTACCTGGCAGCCATCACAGGGATCAATCCTGAACTGTATGAGGCCTCATCCGTGGATGGCGCAAGTCGTTTACGCAATATTTGGCACATTACGCTGCCAGGACTTCGTCCTACGATCATTATTATGCTGATTCTGAGTCTGGGGCGTATCTTGGGCAGTGACTTTGATCGACCTTACGCACTCAGCAATAAGCTTGTCACAGAAGTTTCTAACGTTATTTCCATCTTCGTCTATAACAACGGTATTCGTGGCTTGCAATTCTCTCTCACCACTGCCGTCGGTCTATTTCAATCCGTTGTGTGCGTCATCTTTTTGTTTGCAGCAAACGCGCTGGCGAAAAAATTTGGCGAACGCGGCATCTGGTAGGAGGCTGTAACATGATTAAGTCAAAAAGTACCAAACTCGGAGACTGGATGATCGCTTTAATATGCTTCTTGTGTATTTTAGTCTGTCTCTTACCGTTATTGAATATCTTGGCACGATCCTTGAGTTCTGCTAGTTCCTTGGTGAAAAATGAAGTTTTACTTCTGCCTGTAGGACTGAATTTCGATGCTTACATGACGATACTTGGCGATTCCAAATACACATGGGCGTTGCTGTGGACAGCCATACTAACCTTGGTCTCCACACTCTGGTCGATGTTAATGACGATTCTGTGTGCATACCCGCTCATCTATGACAATCTAAAAGGGAAAAAGATTATCATAGCACTCGTTATCTTTACCATGTACTTTAGTGCAGGCACAATCCCGTTCTATTTACTTTTGAAAGAACTGCACTTGCTCAATAATCCGTTGGTTCTGATTCTGCCAAACTGCATTAGTGTATTTAATGTCATCATCATGCGCAGCTTCTTCTTCGGGATTCCGGAGAGCCTTAGGGAATCCGCTGAGATCGATGGAGCAGGACCTCTTAGGGTACTCATCAGCATCTACTTACCTCTTTCCGCTCCTGTGCTTGCAACGCTGGCTCTTTTCTATGCAGTAGGCCGCTGGAACGGGTTCTCTGATGCCTTGATGTTTATGTCCGATAGAACGTACTTCCCTATCCAATTGCTGCTTTATAACATCCTTAATAGTGTCAGTAGTATTGAGGTGGCTACGCAGGAAGGTTTCTCAAGCCCAGGCCTGTCAGAAACGATTAAATCAGCAACCGTTATGTTTGCAACGGTACCGATTTTGCTCATTTATCCGTGGTTGCAGAGATACTTTATCTCCGGCGTCACCATCGGAGCGGTAAAAGGTTAATTTAAACGCATGATAGGAATTGGCTACGTCAATTTTTATAAATGATTCTAAACAAGAATGAGGAGGAATAACCATGAAAATTCTCAAAGCATTGTCCGTTCTAGCGGTTAGTACTATTTTTGCTGGAGCACTTTCAGGATGTACCACTAGCGACAAACCAACGCCATCAGCTTCATCAGATCCACTAGCTTCCTCAACTCCATCAGCTTCAGCGCCTGCATCTAATGCTCCAAAGAACACCGCTGCACTAGAAAAGCTAGGTCTCGATGCCAATCTCAAATTCAAGGAGACTCGTAAAATCAAAGTAGAGATTTATGACCGTGGTAATCCCGGGGGAAGTAAACCAGAGAACAACTTCTATACCAAATATATTAAAGACGGAATGCTTCGTGACCATAATGTAGATGTTACTTTTGTTCCTGTTCCACGTTGGACAGAGGGCGAGGCGATTAACAACCTTTTGGCAGGGAATCAAGCGCCGGATATCAGTCTCACGTACTCATATCCAACCATCCAAACGTACGCCAATATGGGCGGTGTTCTTGACCTAGGTCCCCTGCTCAAAGATAACAAAGACCTTCTGCCAAACATGTGGAATTATTTAACCGAAGCCAACATCTTTTGGGACAAGGATCCTAGCAAAGGAACCTTGTGGGCAATAGAATCTCGTTTGAACACGCTTAACCGTACGAATACTTTTGTGCGCGAGGATTGGTTAAAGAAGCTCAATCTTCAAGCTCCAAAAACGTTGCCAGAATTTGAAAGCATGCTAAAAGCATTTAAAGACAACGCTTCCACACTTTTAGGAAAAGATGCCGACAAAATGATTCCTTTTTCAACGAGCTTTGACGTCGGTTGGCGTACAGATCATCTAACTGCGGCCTACGCGCCCAATAATATAACAGACAAGGACATTTTCACGCACGATTTTGACGATCGACGTTTCCTCTATCCGAACTACAAAGAAGGCATTAAAACGTTGAACAAGTGGTATAACCAAGGTTTGGTTTGGAAAGATTTCGCACTTTACCCTGCCGGAGATAAAACGGAGGATAACCTGATGAAAGCAGGATATGTTGGCGCATTCATGCACAACTGGGATTACCCGTATCGCAACGGCGCCGACAGCATTCAGACAGGAATGCAAAAGCTTGTTGGCCCAGATGCAGCTTATATTGCTGTTGAACCATTTGCCAATGATGCTGGTGTTTATAAGAAATTTTTATCAGGTCCTGTTGACCGAAAAATATTTTTCCCAGCTACAAACAAAGAACCAATTGCTTCTCTGCTTTATTTAGATTGGATTTCCAAGCTTGACAATCGCGTATTCCTGCAATTTGGAGAAGAAGGCGTTACTCGTCAAACGTTGCCTGACGGTTCCATAAAGACCATTGCAGTAACAGGCGAAAAAATTATGAACTCTCCAGCAAACATCGACTACACAATCACAAGCAATGGACTTGATCTTGGCGATCCTGCTAAGACAGTCAAGTCAATTGCCAATGGATATGCGGGTATTGACGCCAAATATATTGAGAAAGCGAATCAAATTACAACGCACGATGGACGTGTAGGCAAAAATGCCAATGTGGGTGCGATCAAGGCAGAAAACGGACAAGGTCAAGCTCTTAAAGAAAAACGTGATACGCTCTTGAACAAGGCTGTTGTGGCACCTGTTGACAAATTTGACGCTGTCTATGACTCAGGCATGAAGGATTACCTCAATTCAGGCGGTCAAGCGATTATCGACGAGCGAACTGCTGCATGGGAAAAATCTTTCGGAAAAGAAACAACACTGAAATAGCATTCTAAAGATTGATAAAACCCAGGGGCTTGCGTATGCAAGCCTCTAGGTTTTTATGGAGGCATGGAATTCGTATGAAGCTCTTGAATGATGGTTGGCTCTTTGCAAAAGGGGAACCCAACGAGTTTGTCCCTGTCAGCGTTCCTCATGACTGGTTAATTGCAGATACCAAAAATTTATACAAAGATGACATTGGCTGGTACAAGCGTGAGTTAGAAGCAAGTAACGTAACTGACGGACAGCGTCTTTTCCTCCGCTTTGATGGCGTGTATATGGACAGTACCTTGTTTGTAAACGACAAAGAAGTGGGCCAGTGGAAGTATGGGTACACCGCTTTTGAATTTGATATTACTAATTTTATTCATAAAGACAGCATAAATACGATTTTACTCAAGGTCGTTCATCAAGCACCAAACTCCCGTTGGTATACAGGCGCGGGCATATATCGGGATGTGTTTCTAATTGTAAAAAACGCCTGTCACTTCATATCTGACGGAATTTATATTACAACCCGTAAAGTGGACGGTCAGTGGAGTTACGAAGTGAATGTGGAAGTAGAAACCGATGGAATGCCTTATGAGGTTCGCCACACGCTTTTAGAAAAAGATGACGAAATCATAGAATGGGACGTTGAAAATCCAAAACTCTATACCCTGCGAAGCGAACTCATTGTTGACGGTGAGATCACTGATACCGTGGATACCCGCTTTGGCTTTAGGACGATCGAATTTACGACAGATCGGGGATTTTTTCTTAACGGCAGGCATGTAAAGTTAAACGGCGTCTGCCTCCATCACGATCTCGGTGGATTGGGTGCAGCCGTTTACCCGGATGCCATTCGCCGGCAACTTGAGATATTCCGTAACATGGGCGTCAACGCCATTCGTACAGCTCATAACCCGCCCGCTAGCATTTTTAACGATATTGCAGATGAAATGGGTTTTCTTGTCATGAGCGAAATATTCGACGTTTGGAAGCGTCCAAAAACGAAACATGACTATGCGCGTTTCTTTGATGAATGGGCCGAAAAGGATGTCGCCTCTTGGATTCGTCGGGATCGCAATCACCCTTCTATTATTATGTGGAGCGTTGGCAACGAAGTTTATGATACCCATGCAGATGCAGAGTCTGGAATAGCAACGATGACTTACCTCATGGATTTAGTTAAAAAGCATGATCCCCATGTTCATGCGCCTGTCACCTTATGCTCCAACTACATGCCCTGGGAAAACACACAAAAATGTGCCGACGTTATCAAACTAATCGGCTATAACTACGCTGAGCCATTATACGAGAAGCATCATGCTGCTCATCCGGACTGGATCATCTATGGCAGCGAGACTTGTTCCACGGTGCAAAGCCGAGGCATTTACCATTTTCCACTGTCAAAATCAATTCTAGCGGACGATGATCTGCAATGCTCGGCTCTTGGCAACAGCGCCACAAGTTGGGGAGCCAAAAGCGTAGAATCGTGCATCAAAGCAGACGCAGACACCCCTTTCTCTCTTGGACAGTTTATTTGGGCAGGTCAGGACTACCTTGGCGAGCCAACACCTTACCACACCAAAAATACCTATCTTGGACATGTAGATACTGCGGGCTTTCCAAAAGATTCGTATTACTTGTTTAAAGCTTCATGGACCGACTATCGAAAAGCGCCCTTTGTCCATCTGTATCCGTACTGGGATTTTTCGGAAGGCCAGGTCATCGACGTCAGAGTCTGCTCCAACGCTCCTCGAGTCGAATTGTTTGTAAATGATGAGAGTCAAGGTATTGTGTCACTGGATCACGATAAAATCGTTGCTGATTGGCAAATTATATATCGCACTGGAACGCTTCGCGCCGTGGCTTATGATGACAATAACAAGTCGATTGCAACGCAGAGCAGAACCTCTTTTGGTGATGCTGTAAAGCTGCAGCTAAAGAACGAAATCATAGGCGAGCTTGTGTTCACAACGATTACAGCCTTGGATTCGCGCGGGAATCCCGTTGAAAATGCCAACTGTCGTGTCCAGGTATCCGTCGAAAATGGAACATTGCTTGCATTGGATAACGGCGATGCTACGGACTATGACCAATATCAGACGGACTCCAGGCGGCTCTTTAGCGGCAAACTGTTGGCTATAGTAAAACGGATTGACAATAACAAGCCTGTCATTCATGCAGAATTCGTGCAGAGTGAAGTGCCTATTCGCAAAATTGAATTGACCGTGGACGATTACCATGTGAAGGCAAAGACTTATCCAGAGCATGCCACATATAACGAATTATATTGGCGGGTCACAGATTCCGCTGGTATTGATAGCCAGTTGGCTACGATTCTGGTAGCTGAAGATGGACAAAGCGCAACCATCAAGCCTAGAGGAGACGGCGAAGTTTATGTGCGTTGTTCCCCTAAAAACGGCGGCAATCATTATGCTTTTATCTCGATGATGACACTGCAAATTAAAGGCTTAGGAAAGCCCTTTATTAACCCGTATGAGTTCGTATCCGGCGGACTATACAATGCAAGCAACGTAGAGCTGACCAATGGCAATGAGCGTGGTGTAGCTACGTTAAGAGATGGCGAAAGTCATGTCGGCTTTAAAGACTTGGACTTCGGAGATTACGGGTCGGATGAGATTACCTTGCCTCTATTCCCTTTGAGTAAAGACCCTTTTACGTTCGAAATTTGGGAAGGAATGCCTTTGGAGGGCGGCAAGCATCTCAGCACGATCCACTATGATAAAGGATCGATTTGGAATACTTATCAAGAAATAGTATGTAATCTCCCGCGTAGGCTGAGCGGTATGACTACCTTATGCTTTGTGTTTAGACAAAAGGTACACATCAAAGGCTTTACCTTCTCCCAGTATCAAAAGGCGTTCCAAAAATTGAAGGCCACCGAAGTTACATCGGTGTATGGCGATTGTTTTACGGTTCGTGAGGATACGATTGAACAAATAGGGAATAACGTATCCCTCGTATATGAACATATGGACTTCGGTGAATTAGGCGCAAGACAAATTGAAATTTGCTGGCGTTCCAACATCGCACAAAATTCGATACAGCTCGTGTTCGCCGATGAACAGCGTGAAATCAGAACAATGATCGAAGTGGCAAGCTGTGATGAGTACAACAGTGCCGTGTTCAGTCTAGACGAGTCGATCAAAGGCAAAAATACCGTGTCGCTCATTTTTCTTCCCGGCTGCAACATCGACATTGCTTGGATTCAATTTATTCAATAAGCTTAGAAATGCAAAGAGGAGGATACCCTGCAGCCATAGTTATGGCTTAAGGGGTATCCTCCTCGAATGTTTATGAATCATACACAGCATCAAATTCAATTATATTGTTATCTGGATCCAAGATATAAATTTGCGCAAATCCAGCGACACTATTCGGTCTAGCTTCATAATTAACATCACTCTTCTTTAACCACTCAATTGTATTATGATAACTTTTTACCCAGACTGCAAAATGACCATCCACAGAGTCGATCTCACTATTTCTAAGCGTTTCGCCATTGGGATGCTCAAGTAAATGAAGTTGTTGATTACCAATCGCATACCAAATACCTTTAGATTTAAAAGGTGGACGTTCAATCTCTTGGAATCTAAGGACTTCGGAATAAAATTCCCTAGCTTTTTCTAAATCTCTAACTGCGATACTTACGTGATGGATTCGTTCAAATTCTATCATTTTCCTCTTCCCTCCAATTAATCATTTCGACCTTTTTCTTTAGCAATTCTTAATCTTTACCGACATGATTCACCGTTTACGTTAGGACTTTTGCACTGTATTATAAATACAACAGTACGCAACTAAACTTTAAGAAGTGGTCGTCAGGATCACTTTTTTGTGATGATACGCTTATCATGGAGGTCTTATGAGAAACATCTATCTAGACTATAATGCCATTTCTTTAAGATTAGTTCAATTAGCCCATGAAGTAAAAGAAAAAAATTACGAAGCTTTAGTCATTATTCTGCGCGGGGGAGCCTTTGCTGGTATACAAATGGCATTTCTGACGGGCTTACCCTTTTATTTTTTAAATTATGACCGTTGTTTTAATAAACCGACTTGGTTTCAAGACCCACCGAAATCTCATCGTATCCTGCTGATTGAAGACTTTGCTGGCTCTGGCAAAACCCTCATTGATTGCAAACAATTCCTACTTGATACCGGTTATAGCACGGATACTTTTGTCGTGTGTAAAGATCATTTATCTGCCAGTCAACCAGACTTTTATTGTTTTGAATGCCAAGATAAAGGAGCCAGATTCATTCTTCCCTGGGAGCGTCATCGGTTGTATACGACAATATTGCATGGGAGTCAAAAGCTTAAAGATCATGAGTATAGTAAAACCGCTTGGGACATGGATGGTATCTTTCTAGATGACGTACCATCAGAACATTACAAAAATAACCATTCGAGCGCATTATTACTCAGAGACACTTATCCTTTATCGCCACTAGCACCTACTTTAGAAGAGCAAGATGTTGTTGTTACTGGCCGACCAATGATCGATAAAGATCGGACCATGCTTTGGATGGCTAAGCATGGCATAAAGATTCCTCTATATCTTAGGGACGACCAAATAGATATTCCCACAAAAGAAACCACTGCAGAATGGAAAGGAAAAAAAGCACTAAATCTTGGCTGCACCCGATATGTAGAAAGTGAAGCCATTCAAGCCGTTCATATTGCGAAACTATATCCTGAGCTTCAAGTGGTATGGTGGAATGATGGTGAGCCCGTCGTCATCCAAGCCACAAGTCGATTAAATAACCATGTGGGGGAAAAACATGAACGTACTTTGCCATGACTCAGACTTCGAAAACACCATCTTGTTTCAGCAATATGTTTTCGTTTTGCTCCCTGATAGCGCAGTCCTGGTCGATTGTGGCTTCGTGACCAACTACGATAAAAATATCGTTGTAATTAATGACCGTGAACATGAACGCTCAAACTTTGATTTCATCGCATCTCAACCGACCATGAGAATATATCGGCGGCGCAAGACTCAATAACGGGTATTCCCTTATTAACAATATAAAAAAAGAAAAAACCCTTACACCGTAAGGGTTTCAAACTTGTAAAGCTGGGATGCGGTCGGAGGGATTTGAACCCTCACGCCTTGTGAGCGCCACCCCCTCAAGATGGTGTGTCTGCCGTTCCACCACGACCGCTAACGTATACTGGGGATCTAGGATTTGAACCTAGGCATGACGGAGTCAAAGTCCGTTGCCTTACCGCTTGGCTAATCCCCATTAGAAAAGGGAAAAGGGCGACCGATGGGACTTGAACCCACGAATGCCGGATCCACAAACCGGTGCGTTAACCCCTTCGCCACGATCGCCACAGTAGGAATATTATTCCCTGAAGACTAGATACGAAACTCAACGTAAGTATTACTTAGGAATTTGGTTAAGCCCTCGACCGATTAGTATTCGTCAGCTGCATACGTTACCGCACTTCCACCTCGAACCTATCAACCTCGTCGTCTACAAGGGGTCTTACATACT